>NZ_LMJT01000017.1 GCF_001429395.1 Allobosea sp. Root381 | reverse complement strand
GAAACCAGAACGGGCAGTCTCACCGAAACCGGCTCAAGGGGGTCAAAGTTGGACGCCGATCCCCCGCCTCAAGGGGTCAAACTTGCACGCCGAAACACACTTCGACGAGTTTGCGGCTATCGGGAACGATCTCGGTCTGCTCAGTCATAATCGAGCGCCGATAGCCATATCCTACGCGGTCAAAGCCGCTGCGAGCGTCCACTTCATGGACCACCATTCGGAAGGACCCGGCAGGGTGCGTTCTGATGTAACGCTCAAGGATAGCACGAGCTGCGTCACGTTCATCCTCGTTTCGAGCTAAGACTAAGATGTCGTCGCTGTAAACGAATAGCCGAACGTCCATGGAGAACGTTGCCGGTAGGTCATTTAGCAGGAGTGCGAAAATGACGGATGAAGAAGCAGCGCCTTGAATTAACCCCGCTGATCCCTCCGATGGTAGGATCCATTGCAAATCTTCGTAAGTGTATCCGGCAGCTACCTCCTTTTTCCAGTCGTGCCTAAACCTCCTGCTGTCGTAAACGAGGTTATTTCGTATTACGGGGCCCGGCAGGGGTGTATTACGCAATATTGTCAACGCGTTAGCGCTAGGAAAAGCGTTGCAAATGTCAGCAGAAACGCCAAATCGATAGCCTGACCGAAGGGCCTCGCATATCTGTGCAGCCTCGCGGTCACGACCGCGCTTCTTAAGAAGGAAGAGATGCTCGCCAAAACTAGAGCTACATTCGATGGCTTCCTTCAGTATTATCTGACGCATACGGCCGTAAGGCGTAAGACGGTAGACCACTCTGAAGCCGCCGGTTCGCTTTGGGATCCGCCAACAGAAGATTGAGCTCTGATCGGGCTCAAAAATTTCGAGATGGCTAACTGCCTTTTCGATCGCAGCGGCATCAGCTTGTCGGCCAAGCTCGCGATAGGCCGCTTCATATTTGACTGCGTGATTTCGGAGATAGGACCGCAGAGCGGATTTAAGCGCGTTCCGCCTGTCGGTGTCGCGAGCCGATCGAATGTTCTGCCGTGCGCGATCAGCTCGACGGGTTGCTTCCTCGAAATCCATCACCGGCTTCCTCCGCTAAGAATCGAACATAGGATTCAGCCGATCGCCGTTGATGGCAATAGTAAAAAACTGTGCAAACTTACGATAATTCTGGAATAGGAACCGCGTTCGCCACAAAAAATCCAATATGTGATCGTACTCGCGTAATATTCGTTGCAGGTCACCTGCAATATCCTGTTCTAAAGTCCTTTTATAGCTACGAGCCAACGTCCTTGCTCAGGAGCTTGGGCAGCTCGACACCCAGCGCCAATGAGGCGTGCCATAGAGTTAGGACAGTCGGGTTTCTGCGGCCGGTTTCGAGACCGCTGACATAGGCGCGGTCCACACCCATTCTCACCGCAACCTCCTCCTGAGAGAGACCTGCGGCAAGTCGATAGGCTCTAACGTTTTCTCCAACCAAACGGCGCACGTCCATTGCCCGAGGTGAACGTCATGTGCAGTATGGTGCTACGCACTATAGTGCACGAAGGCCGGCTCGGAGGTTGAAATGAGCGATCAAGCTCGCAAGCCCCTCAAAGGGCCACTTAAAAATATGTCCGAAGCTGATCTCGCCCGCGCTTATGCCGGCGATCGGCCCCTTCGCGAGTCGAAGAAGCCCTTCTTCCAGCGAGATTGGGTGCACCTCGTGGCAGCCGTAGCCGTTATGGCCGGATTGTATAGTTTGACACTAATTTTTCCAACTAAAGTATACGATAACGTAACCGCCAGTAACAGTGATCGTGAACTAGAGCGTATATCTCGATTGTCCCCGTATGATCGGTGCAAAGAAATCGGCTATAGAAATGGAGCTTCCGGATTGGGGGGATTAAAATCTGTTGAACAGCTCTGCATGAAATATAGGTGACATTAATATTACAATCCCGGGGCATGATCTCTGTTTTAAAAAGCAGATTTGCAGGTACCTGCAAACTCGTCCAAACATATGCAACCACCGATGCAAATAACTGGACAGCCAAATGCCCGCCGGCCGATACATCGCCTACTACCGCGTCAGCACGGCCCGGCAGGGGCGCAGCGGCCTAGGAATCGAGGCCCAGCGGCATGCGGTCCATAAGTATCTCAACGGCGGACAGTGGGCGCTTGTCTCGGAAATCGTGGAGGTTGAAAGCGGTAAGCGGTCGGATCGACCTCAGCTAGCTGCTGCACTCGCTGCTTGCCGCCTGCATAAGGCGACGCTCGTCATAGCTAAACTCGATCGGCTCGCCCGAAACGTCGCCTTCGTATCAACGATTATGGAGAGCAATGTCGATTTCGTAGCCGTCGATTTTCCGACCGCAAACCGCCTTACGATCCATATTCTGGCTGCGGTAGCCGAACACGAGGCTCTTGCCATTTCTGAGCGCACAAAAGCTGCCCTAGCAGCGGCTAAGGCGCGCGGCGTGCGGCTGGGCGGGTATAGGGGCCGCTCCGGCACTAGCGCCGACTGTGAGCGCGCTAGGGCTGCGCAAACGGCAGCTGCCGACCAGCGCGCCAGCGACTTAGCTGGCACCATCCACGCAATCCAAGCAGAGGGGTATCGATCGCTGCGTGCGATTGGTCTGGAGCTAACCCGACGGGGCATCCCGACTTTGAGGGGCGGGGCCTGGTCCAGTAGTCAAGTTAGCAACGTCCTCGCTCGGATGGGAGCGATGGAAAACGGAGGTAGTACCTAAGAGGCCGGGGTATCGGTAAAGGTGTAAAAAATTCTGGCGAATTTTTTGAGTTTCCGGGACACCCCGACATGTAGGGCATTGCACTCATAATTTAGTGTATTACAGTGCACTATCTATTATACGGTATTACCATAAATCCATCGAAGTATCTTTATATTATTCGTACAATGTGACGTTAATTCGATTGTGAGTCCAAATACGTCATCGTATTGACGTTAGAAAAGATACATAATCCCATTTCGTTGCTGCGTTCTCGCCCATCAATTAAGATGTCAAAATTCTCTTCTAATTAGCGAATTCGACGAAAGCGGCCTATCGACTTTTCCGGTACATGCAAATCATGCTTCGAAGTCCCTAGGCAGCATAGCTGGCACGCGGGTGTGATAGGCCGACACCCACTTGCCGGCGTCGTGGGTGATAATCGTCCGGACGTGACGTCCTCGCCCTTCTCCGGGTTGCGCTATTGCTCAAATACCGGCGAGCCAGGGGTGCGGTCATGCCGCAGAGGTGATCTGTGAAGCCATCTCATGCGGCGCAATGCCCCACGTATCTCCAGCAGAGTGACAATGAAGGACTCATGCGCTTCGAAGCTAGAACAGCGACGCCGGCCTTGTGCCCGCGCCGCCAACTCCACGTTCTAGCTCGCGCAATCCATCAAAACGCAATCGAAATTCCGACGCCGACCTCGCAGCCGCCTGACGGGGTGGAAAACCGTCCGTCAAAGCCTTCACGACACCCCAACGACATCGTCGTTCAAAGCCCGCGCCATTGCCAACTTCCATGAGGCAGCTTGAATCACTCACGGCGCTCCGGGTCACTTCACAATCGATTCAACCGACCAACGGAATTGCTTTAGCCCTCCAAGCGACGCGTGGTCTCGCTCGCGGTATCTCTGATAGATTTGAATAACCGGCTCTTTGCGTGTTTCGAGGTGCCCATAGCCCTCTCGATTGAATCTGCAATTGACGCCATTCTGTCGCGCTCGGCAGCCGGCAAGGCCTTACTGTGAAGGACAGTCCAGACTCGATCTATGAGAACATTGAGAATTATGACACTCCCTTTATGTTCTTCGATAATTCGTTGCCAATATTCAGGCCATTTCGAATGGAGGTTGTCGAGCAGTAGATTGGCAATAAGCAACCTCCCGAATGAATTAGACTCCTCTCCAGTCAGGATGGATTCATAAACAACCGAAAGTTTGTCTGTGCTTATCTGATAGCAAGTTTCGGCCAGAATCCCAGAAAGACAAGATTGTATTATTATTGTTCTAACTATGCGTCTTTCATCGTCGTTATCAAAGACTGGGCCATGAGGCATCTCCTCGGACGCGTATTTTATTACGTCGTCGAGAACATCAACGTAAATGAGATACACCCGCATAATGCTATCTATATAGCATTGCGTAGCGCGATGCTTCTCCTCTACGTCCGTGAATTCAGAATTCCTCAGTATGCGCCCCATTAGAGAGACGGCGCCCAGATACTCGAGTGGACGGAGACCCTTTACGTCAGACTCGTCATTTGTAGCGAGTTCTTTACCCGACTCAATATTATGAACTCTCGTTTCTTTTAGAGGACCGCTTCCCGCTCTCTTGCGGCTAAGTTTCTTGTCTGCCTCGTCCATTAAGTCATCTATTTGATCAGTTGTTAGTTTCTTTCGACGGATATCGGAAATCTGTTTGCGCGAGATGCCAAGGGCTGACTCAGCGCGAGCGATCTTCAAAAAGTCGGAATGGGCAAATCGTCTGAGCTCAGGCGGTGAGCGCTCGATGATTGCGCGCTCAACCAAGGAAATAAGGCTTGTATTTTCCCGCCGAAGGCCCGCAAGGATTTCTATCTCCCGATTAAATTGTACGAACGAATTGTCGGAGAAAACACGGTTGACCAGTGTTTCGCTCGCTCGCATGGCTCCAGCAAAAAAATATTCCTGGAAGCATCTGTATTTGAATGATATATTCCCGTCCCCGCTCGTCAAAATACCGCAACCGACAAGTTGGTCCAAAACATCACTGGCGTTATTTTTTAAGCCCTTTTGCTTAAAGAATCCAATCAGAAAAATTAAACAGTCATCACGCGTCGAGAATCCGCCGCAATCTCTCAAGTGCACAGAAATTTGCTGTAGCGTAATTTCCTTAGAAGTAGGGTCGAAATTATTGAGAAGCGCACTTGAGAAATCTGCTTTTCCTAATAAATGGTCGGCCATATTCATTAGGAGAACCGCTTCGTTGATACGTTCGAAGCGCCGCTCCTGATATGCCGCCCACAATAGCAGAGCGACTATATAACCTGTCCTTGGCAAGTTGCTCGCGTTCAGCTGATCCATAATTGCATTGAAAACTGGCCCGTCGTCACTCCCGATCTGAGCGCACCACCTCTTGGACAGTTCACGAATTGCTCGGCGCGACAATTCGCCGATTTCCACAATTTGGAAGTGCTGGGAAGCGTCGGGCCCGCCATCACTCGAAGTGAGTGAGTGACCTCCGGAATCCTCAAATATAACGAACCTATTCTTATCATTGGCGTCCAAAAACGCCAGAAAAGTGTCTCTCGAACGTTTGTCGGGGAGTAGAAAATTGTCAATGATGAACAAAAATGTTCCATCGCCCAGAAGTTTTTCGACATCAACAGCATTTTTGAGCGCAGGCAAGTATAATGATATCGCCTTCTTGATCCCGTATAAATTAAGGCCTTTGAGAATTCGGTAGTCAATAACAATAGGAATTCTTTGAGTATCGCATACGCCCTCTGCCGACAAGACAGAAAGGTAGTGGGCAAGGCTTGATTTTCCGCACTCCCGTCTTCCGTGAAAAATATGATTGTGCCTTGAAAGTAAAATTTCCTCCGGTGTAACCGATATGTTCTTTACCTGCCCCGCGGCAGTAGCGTTGGAGGCGTCGATATCATCCGTGCCCCCCTCGCTGGCGTGCCGTCTGCGCTTTAGGGAAAGTGGAGGACAAACAAAGGCTTCCTTAGCACCCAGCCGGAGCTCTGAGCCCAGCTCAGCCATGTTAATGTGGTTGCCTGCTGCCTCGCGGATAATCGGCCTGATCTCGCGGAGAAGGGCATCAGATATGGCGTTGCCGTTTTCGTCTGCCCTACCGACGAAAGGGAGCGTAAGCGCCCCTCCTTTGGCTAGGTTTGAGGCCGCATCGAAGGAGCGCCGGGGCGCGTCAAACCATGACCTTATTGAGAATTCGCACTCTTTATTCTCAAAATCTATTTTTAGATACTGATATCCATTAAAATACTTCCGGCTCTCGTAAAGACATCCTGACTGACTTAATATCGCTGAGCCGGTCGGATTCACCCGCGCCTCCGGTAGTGATTTATGAATATGTCCCGACGCAACGATATCGAAATGGGAGTATATTCGGCTACTTACAGCTGATTCATCGAACTCCGTAAGCCATTCAAAAGGATGGTGAATTACAGCAATCCTAACGTTGCAGTTCTTAATGCTAGAAATTGCAGTATCAACATTGCGTTCGCCAACGAGAAGTCTACGTCGATCGCGATCCCCGTCTTCTCCGGAACAGCGCCAAGCGGAATTAAAACTGGCAATGCCCACCGTAATGCCATTAATCGTCAGCGTCCCGATTGATAGAAGCGGCGATATTTCCGTAAGGTGAGTCTGTAAACTGGCGCGTTTTATAAATTCGGCCCAATTTTCTAATCTGTGAAGAGCCGAATCTTTCCGGGACCCAACTTTATTCAAGCCGTCGATAAAGTGATTGACTTTGTCGACAGTGGTTAGCGTTGATTGTAACCCGGCGTCGATGAAATCAGCATCCCTGACAATCTGTCTCATAATGTCATGATTTCCGGGAGCCATGACCAAGCGGTTAGTTTCTAACTTTGTCGCATCCAATACTCTGTCAAGAAATTCAATCTTGGCTTCGTCGAACAAAGCAGCATCTTCTCCTGCTTGAACCAAATCGCCGCTAAAAATGATTAAATCAGCTTTTAGGCCGAGTTCCGTTTCATTCTGACGGATATCATCAACCAAACCATCTATAATGATTTTTTGGTCATTTGCCTTCTCGCGCGACCAGTGCAGGTCGGACAGATGTAGGATAGTGAGCTGAGCCATAGTTACCACCGAATCGCCAATTGGTAACATTATGAGTTGAGCCGCGAGTCGTGCAACCTGGCGCTTGCCAGCGGACAACGGCGCAGGGAAGGCTAAAAAGAGTTGCGTGGGATACCTGCGCGGGATACATGACAAGGTGGCCCCTGGCAGTGCGTTGAATTTGTTGGTTTTTATTGTTTCGGAGCGCTTCCCCTCAGCTCCACCAAGGCATTTCGTGCGAGAATATGATGGTAGAATCAGGCGCTTACAGAAGGCGCTCTGATTTCTGCGTGCCTGTGCCCCCGCCCAGTCGTGTATCCAAATTCAGACGCACGAGCGGCCAGATTTCGTAGACGTTGAAGAATTAGCCCGCTCGCCGGATGGGTGAATCGAATGCGATCGCTTTTTGGGCTTCCGCTGCCTGTGCGTTCGTTAATCCCTGTCATCTCTGATTCGGAGGGATAACCGAGAGGCTTTCCTTGTCTACGTCGACAAGGGTGCTGGGATCGACCCTCAAGCCCGGCGCATGAACAACCTTCCCGGGCATAAGGGTGACCAAGTCAGGGTCCTTGATCGAGGCCCGGAACGCAATGCTGATGTTCCTGCCGCGCTGCTCGCCCGACATCAATCCAATTGAACTGGCCTTCTCCCAGTTCAAGGCTTGCTCCGAAAAGCCGCAGCGCGAACCATCCCCGCCCTGTGAAACCACAGCGGTGAAACGCTCAAGGCCTTCGCGCCCCAAGAATTCTCAAATGGCTTCAAATTCGATGGGTCTATGCCAACCTAGATCACGAATGTTCTAGAAGGCCATCTTTAAATAAGACCTCTATATTTTCAAATGTCTTCATGTAGTGAGATTTGAGCAAGTCGCAGGCATGTTCCGCAGTCCCGTGCAGGACTGCCTTCATCAATGCTTCGTGCTCACTGAAGCCCTGGCGCTTCTTGTTGCCGTAGGCGTGTGAAACCAAAACGTAGCGCGTTGCGTGGTCGGCAAGGACATCGCAGAATTCGAGGAGCCAGGGTGAGCCGCAATTCGCCAGCAGGGCGCGATGGAAATTGCGGTGCGCATCCTCCCAGTTCCCCCGCTCGTCCGCGTCGTCGGATCGAAATCGTGACAGGCGATGGAGCGCGAGGACAATGGCCTCTTCCCAGCTCTCGGTGCGATTGGCCATCGCTTCCTCTAGCGCCTTCGTCTCGAGCCAGCAGCGCGTGCGCACCAGGATGCGCCAGTCGTCGAGCGCGATCGCCGGTACGGCGAAGCCCCGCTGTTCGTAACGCTCGACGAGCCGTTCCGCCGACAACCGCGACAACGCCTCGCGCACCGCATTGCTGCCGACACCATAGATCCCGGCAATCGACTCGATCCGCAGCTTTTCGCCCGGCCGGAATTCGCCCTTGATGATGTCACCGCGCAGCTTTTGGTAAACTGTCGTCGACAGCGTGGTTTTCTCGCTAACCTTCGCCATACGCATTCTCGGGTTCAAACTGCTGTGCGCGACGTGTTCGCGGAGATGCTGTTAGTCGAACGCTGCCAGAACACGAACCGGTATTGCAGCCAGGAGACCAGGCCGAACATCGCGAGCCCGAGCAGGCTGAGATAGATGATAAGCGAGAATACCCTCGGCGTATCGAGCTGCGAGGCCGCGACCCGGATCAGCTCGCCGAAGCCCGCGCCGCCGCCGAGGAACTCGCCGGCGATCGCGCCCGACACAACGCTGATCGCCGCGATCTTCAGGCCGGTGAAGAATTGCGGCAGGCCGGTGGGAATCTTGAGCTTGACCAGCGTCTGCAGCCGCGAGGCGCCGATGCTTTTGAACAGCATGCGGGCATTCTCGTCCGCGGCATGCAGGCCCGCTGCGGTGCCGACGATGATCGGAAACACCGAAATGAAGGCAGCGAGAGCCACTTTCGACATGATGCCGAAACCGAGCCAGGCGACGAAGAGCGGCGCGAAGGCGAGCTTCGGCATGGTGTCGATCGCGACGATATAGGGCATGACGGCACGTTCGCCGAAGCTGGTCTCGCCGACGATGACGCCGAGCGAGACGCCGATCGCAAGCGCCAGAACAAAGCCCCAGACGACCTCGCTGGCCGTGATCCACAAGGCCGGCAGCATGTAGTCGCCGGAGCTGAGATTGCGGCCGACGAAGCCGATGTCGCGGATCGTGTCCGCGGGCGACGGCAGGATCAGCGGCGAGACGATTCCCGACGACGTGACGCCCTGCCAGAGGCCGAGGAACAAGGCGAGCAGCCCGAGCATCAGGGCCCAGCGCGGGACGTTCGACGTGACGGAGACCTTTTCCGCCCAGACGGTGTCGGCAGGCAGTCCGGCAGAGGATGTTTCGGCGGCTTGGCTCACAGGAAGGCCCCCTTGTCGAGCAACTCGCGGATCTCGCTGACATAGGTTCCGAATCGCGGAAGCGTCCCCATGTCGAGCGTGCGCGGCCGCGGCAGATCGATCGCGATGCTGCGGACGATCCGGCCCGGCCGCGCCGACATCACATGCACGATGTCGGACAGGATCACCGCCTCCGCAATCGAATGGGTGACCAGGAAGGCCGAGGCGTTGCGCTCGCGACAGATGCGCTGCAGCTCCATGTTCATGAAATCGCGCGTGATCTCGTCGAGCGCGCTGAACGGCTCGTCGAGCAGCAGCACGTTCGGTTCCGAGATCAGCATCCGGCAGATCGCCGCGCGCTGCGCCATGCCGCCGGATAGCTGCGAGGGGTAGGTCGCCTCGAAGCCCTTGAGGCCGACGAGTTCGAGCAGGCTCTTTGCGCGCGGGGCCGCAGCCTCGGCCGCGGCACGCCCTTCGCGCACTTCGATCGGCAGGAGGATATTCTGCAGCGTCGTGCGCCACGGGAACAATGTCGCCTGCTGGAACATCATGCCGATATCAGGGCGGGCGCCCAGCACCGGCGTGCCCGCCAGCATGACCCTGCCCTTGGATGGGGGCGTCAGCCCGGCCATGATCTTGAGCAGGGTGGACTTGCCGCAGCCGCTCGAACCGATCACCGCGTGAAATTCGCCCTCGCGCAATGTCAGGTCGACGCTCTCCAGCGCGACGACGCGCTCGCCATAGACCTTCGATACCCTGCTGAGCTCATAGACCGGCCGGGCGAGTTGCCCGGCCGCTTCGACGGCGGCCAATGTCATTTCGGCGCGTTCCAGGCCGCCACGAGATCATTGGAATAGGCTTTGCTGAGGTCGTCGAGCGGCGTCTTGAGATCGCCCGAGGCCAGGAGGGTCTTCTGCCACATTTCCCAGGCTTCGGGACTGTTGTATCCGAAGCCCTTGGCGGGATCGAGCGGCGCCGTAAGGCGGTAATAGACCTCCATCAGCGCTTCGGCGAAGGGCATATTCTCGAGCTGCTGCGGGTTGCCCATGCGCGCATGCTTCAACACCGCAGCCTTGTTGGCCGGGTCGAGGCCGAACTTGCTGCCGCGCACCAGCGCGCGGCCGAAGCGCTCGAGGATGCTGCGGTTCTCGTCCAGGTATTTGCGCGTGACGACATAGCCGTTGCCGAAGAAGGACTGGAAACGCGGCGGCGTCAGCGAGCGCAGCTTGATCCCGCGCAGGCTCAGCGTCGCCGCCCCTGCGGTATCCGAGGCATAGGCGTCGATCGACTTCTGCATGAAGCCCGCCACCGCCATGCCGCCCTCACCCACCGTGATGAACTTGTAGTCCTGCCCCTCCTTCATGCCTTCGGCATCGAAGATCGAGCGAACGAAGGCGACCTCGGCCCCGTCAGCGGTTCCGACGCCAATGGTCTTGCCCTTGAGATCCGTCGGTTTCTGGATGGACGAGGTCTCGGGCACGACCAGGTTGAACTGGCTGCGCGTGAAGTAATTGTAGATGTAGACGAGGTCCTGTCCGCGCGCGCGAGCTGCCATAAGCGGTCCGGGGCCCGGATGGGCCAGCTGAGCCTGGCCCGCGAGCAGCGCCTGGATCGCCGCCGCCGAACCGTTGACGCTGCGTGGCGTGATCTTGAGCTTCTCCTCGGCGAAATAGCCTTCGCCGATCGCCGAATAGACCGCGAAATATCCCAGCCCGCCCGGGCTCGGATAGACGATGGTCAGCTCGTCCGTTGCTTGCGAGAGCGCCTTGGGTGCCGCCAGCGCGAGGGGCAGCGCCGCAGCCCCCGTCATGAACTGCCTACGCTTCATGCCATTCCCCTTGTTTTTGACATGACGAAACGATGCATCATCACAAGGGCATGTCAATTAAATTCATATTCGTCGTGTATGGAGAAAAATCTGCATAATTCTCTGGACACGCCGCGTGCTCACCTTATGCTCCGCGATCATCGTCAATCAGCCATGGTGCTCGATGTCCACACTCGCAGAATTCGCCGTTCCCGCACCCGTTCAGTCCAGCCTGCCGGTCATCGGCTCATCGGCGCGCTTTCCGGTGCGGAGAATCTATTGCGTGGGGCGCAACTACGTCGCCCATGTCCGCGAGATGGGCGGCGACGAGACCCGCGACTTTCCGCTGATCTTTCAGAAGCCCGCGGATTCGATCGTGCAGGATGGGGGAACGGTTCCCTATCCGCCGAAGACCGATGATTTCCATTTCGAGCTCGAGCTCATGGTGGCGATGAAAGGCGGCGGCTACAACATTCCGGAGGAAGAGGCGCTGTCGCACGTGTTCGGCTACGGCATCTGCCTCGACATGACCCGGCGGCGACTGCTGGATACGCCCGACGGCCCGCGCATTCCGTGGGAGTTGAAGAAGTCCTTCGACCATTCTTCACCGTGCGGGCCGGTCTACCCCGTCGAGCAGGTGGGGCATCCCGCGTCGGGCGGTATCAAGCTTGAAGTCGACGGCGTGGCGCGCCAGGATTCCGTGCTCTCGCTGATGATCTGGCGCACGCCCGAGATCATCTCGACGCTTTCGAGATATTATTCGCTTCAGCCTGGCGATCTGATCATGACCGGAACGCCCCATGGCGTCGGCGCGGTGCTGCCGGGCAATGTTCTCCTCGGTTCGATCGAGGGACTGGGACAGCTGACGGTCACGATCGGCGAAGCCGCCGTCGCTTGATCGCACCAGCGCGCGTGCCTGTCGGTTTGGACGGCAGCCTCATCGGGCCGCGCGTCCTCAATCAATAGTTCAATAGCCGACATGGCGAGTCTGCCGAGAATCCGACATTCCCCAATGACCCAGGCGAAGGTTCACGAGGGAAGTGGATACCGGATAACCGGATTTGACCGCTCGCCCCGAAGGCTTCGTCCGGAGCGGGTGCGCTGATGCCGTGTCATTCCGGATCGAGCCCGTCTCGATCCGGTGTTATCTGGCCACGAAGAAGCGCTGCGGCACGTCCTCACCTTTCAGGAACGAGACGACATTCCCACAGGTGATCAGCGAAACCTCTCGGCGTGCTTCCTCCGTGACCCCGCCGACATGCGGAGAGACCACCACGTTGTCGAGCGCCCAGAGCGGGTTGTCGGCCGCCGGCGGTTCCGGCGCGAAGGTGTCGAGCCCGGCGCCTGCGATGCGGCCCTCGCGCAGCGCCACGACGAGGTCGGTCTCGTTGATCACCTCGCCGCGCGCGGTGTTGATCAGCAGCGCGCTCGGCTTCATCAGCCCGAGCGTGCGCGCATTGATCAGGTCGCGTGTCTGCTCCGTCAGCGGGCAGTGCAAACTGACGACGTCCGAGGAGGCCAGCAGCGCGTCTAGATCTGGTGCGCGCCGGCATTCGCGGCCGAAGGCGTCGTCCGGCGCGAAGGGGTCGTAGGCCTCGACGCTCATGCCGATGGCGCTGGCCATGCGGGCGAGATTGCGCCCGATAAGCCCCATGCCGACGAGGCCGAGCTTGCGGCCCCGCAGCTCATGGCCCTGATAGCTCTTGCCAGCCCAGTTGCCGCCGCGGACGAAGGCGTCCTGCCGGCGCATGTCCTTGATCAGCGCGAACATCAGCGCCAGCGCGTGCTCGGCGACCGAATGGGCGTTGGCGCCGACCGCGGCCATGACGGGGATGCCGAGCGCCTTGGCCGCGGCCACGTCGATATCGTTGGTGCCGGCGCCGTGCTTGTGGACCAGCCTGAGGTTCGGCGACGCCCGCAGGATCTCGTCATCGATGCGCTCGACGAGCCGCACGATCACGGCATCGGCGCGATGCGCGGCAAGCAGCGCGACGACTTCGTCCTTGGCGGGATAGGGGCCCGTCGAGAGCGAGGTGATGCCGGCGGCAGCCAGCATCGCCTCGCCTTCCGGCGCCACGGGGCCGCCGAGGCTGACGACTGTGAAGCTCATGCTGCTGCCCTCAGCCGACGGCTTCGGCATTGGCGGCGGAAACCGCCGCGACCCCGGCATCGGCCTCGGCCGTGATCAGCACCGGGGCGCGGCTGGCGCCGACCTCCGGCATCGCATGGCGCAGGGCGCGCTTCACCATCGCCGGCGGGAAGCCGAAGGCGTACAGGTCCTTGCGCAGCGCGCTGAAGCGGGTCTGCGCAGCCTCGGCGGCTTCCATGTCGCCCTTGTCGAAATTCGTGCCGATCGCATTCACCGTGACTGGCGAGACGTTGCCGAGGCCCGAGATGTTGCCGGTCGCGCCGTTCTTGAGCCCGTGCAGGATCAGCGAGTCCGGGCCGACCAGCACGTCGAAATCGTCACGCTCGCGAGCGATCTCCAGGAAGCCGTCGAGGCTCTCCTGCGAGCCGGCGCTGTCCTTGATACCGATGATGTTCGGGTGATCGGCGAGGATGCGGGCCGTCTCGGGCTCGATCGTGTTCCCGGTGCGGGCGGGGATGTTGTAGAGATAGACCGGCAGGGACAGCGCGTCCGCGACCTTCCGGTAATGCTCGATCAGCTCCTCCTGCGAGCAGGCGATGAAGGAGGGCGTGATCGCCGAGACGGCGCGCACGCCGAGCTTCTCGACCTGCTTGCCGAGCGCGATGGTCTGCTGCGTGGAGATCTCGCCGATATGGGCGAGCACCTCGAGGCGGCCGGCCGCGGCCTCGACACAGATGCGTGCGACCTCGACCTTCTCCTCGAAGGAGAGCGCATAGAACTCGCCATTGGTGCCGGCGCAGAAGATGCCGTTGCCGGCCCCGACCTGGCGCTCGACCTGGCGGCGCAGGGCGGCGGCGTCGATGGCCTCGTCCTTGTCGAAGGGGGTGACGATGGCGACGAAGGTACCCTTGATCTTGCTCATGTCTGCATGCCTTGGCGAAGAGGAGAGGCGGATGGCGCGGTTCAGTACGCGGCGCGATACATCGCGAGGATGTCGTCGCGGCTGAGATCGCGCGGATTGTTGTCGAGAAGGCGGCGGATTGCGTGGGCCTCGCCGGCCATGACCGGCAGGTCATCCTCCGGCACTTTCAGCGCCGAAAGCTTCATCTCGCAGCCGAGTTCAGCGCAGTACCGATGTGCGGAGGCGAAGACCTCCTCCTGGCGCGAGGAGGCCGGCAGGCCGAGCGCGGCGAGAATCGCCGCCGTCTTCTCCGGCGCGACCGGCGCGTTATAGGCCAGTGTGTGCGGGAAGATCAGCGCGTTGGCGGCGCCGTGCGCGATGTGGTGGCGCGTGCCGAGCGGATAGGCGACGGCGTGGCCCGAGGTCGTGTTGACCGGGCCCAGGCAATAGCCGCCATAGAGCGAGGCGAGCGACAGGCCGGCGCGGGCCTCGATATCGGAGCCGTCGGCGATGGCGCGGCCAAGGAAGCGGCCGACCAGCCTGACGCCCTCGAGCGCATACATGTCGATCAGCGGGTGCGCCTTCTTGCTGGTGAAGGCCTCGACGCAATGCGCCATCGCGTCGACGCCCGTCGCCGCGGTCACGGCGGACGGCACGGTCAGCGTCAGCGCGGGATCGATGATCGCGATGTCGGCGAGCATGAAGAGGCTCTGCACCGCGAGCTTGTTCTGCGTCGCCGGGTCGGTGACGAGCGCGCGCGTGCCGGCCTCGCTGCCGGTGCCGGAGGTGGTCGGCACCTGCATCAGGGCCGCGCCCTTCTTCGCCACCTTCTCGGGGCCGACGACCTCGTGCAGCGTCTGGCCTGAGCCGGGCAGCACCGCGACGAGCTTGGCCAGATCCATGGCACTGCCGCCGCCGAAGCCGATGACGAGGTCGGGCTTGACCTCGGCGGCCAGCGCCAGCGCCTCGTCCAGGTTTGGGACGTCCGGCTCCGGCTTGACGGTGCCGAAAACCGTGACCTCGCCCTCGAGGCCGAGCACGTCGACACGGCCGGCATTGAAGGCGTCGGCCACCACCAGGATGCGACGGAAGCCCCGGCCGGCCGCCCAGCGGCCTGCCAGTGGCGCGGTGCCGGCGCCGAACTCGATGACATGCGGGCGCTGCAGCGCGATCGGGGTGGCGAGGCTAGTCGCGACGGGGGTGTGGATGGTCATGTGTCGGCTCCCGTCAGGCTGCGGCCGTCGCGGCAAGGCCGCGTGCGGCGGCCAGCTTCTCGGCGTATTCGATGGCCTCGATCAGGCTGAGTTCGTTGGCGATGCCCTTGCCCGCGATGTCGAAAGCGGTGCCGTGGTCGACCGAAACCCGGACTATCGGCAGGCCAAGCGTGATGTTGACGCCCGAGAGCGCGTCCCATTTGCCGGTCTCGGGGTTGACGTTGAAGCCGAGCAGCTTGACCGGGATATGTCCCTGGTCGTGATACATCGCGACCACGGCATCATACTGGCCCGCGCGCAGCTTGACGAAGACCGTGTCACCCGGCACCGGCCCGACGACGTCGAACCCGTCGGCAACCGCCTTGGCGATGGAAGGGGCCGAAACCTCGTCGTCCTCCTTGCCGAAGAGCCCGCCTTCGCCGGCATGCGGGTTGAGGGCGGCGATCGCGATCTTGCGGCGGCCGGGCGCGAGCGCCTGGAGCGCCTCGTCGGTGCGCTCGATGACATAGCGCAGGCGCTCCGGCGTCAGCTTGCCGGGCACGTCCTTGAGCGCGACATGAGTCGTGACATGGCTGACGCGCATGTTGCCATGGGCCAGCATCATCACCGAGCCTTTGGACTCGGTCAGCGTCGCCAGCATGTCGGTGTGGCCGGCGAATTTGTAGCCTGCCTTGTTCAGCGCTTCCTTGTTCAGCGGTGCGGTGACGATGCCCTGGATGCGGCCGGTTTGCGCCAGCCGCACTGCCTTTTCCACGGCGAGATAGGCGAAGCGGCCGCCATCCGACGACAGAACACCCGGGCGGATCGGCTCTCCCTCGGGGCCCGCCTGCAGGCAGGCGAGGTTCGGCCAGACGTCACCTTCGGACACCTCGGGGATGTCGATCGCCGCGCCCATCATGCTTCGGGCTTCGAACAGCGCAGCGTTGCTGCCGATGACGAGCAGGCGCAGTTCGCCGCTCGCCAGCCGGTCCTTCAGCGCCAGGCAGGCCTTGATGATGATCTCCGGGCCGACGCCGGCGGGATCGCCCATGGTGATTGCGAGATGTGGTTTCATGCTGCCGCTCCGGCGAGGCCCGCGGGATCGCCCGCGGCCAGCTGCTTCAGGAGATCGGGACCGCCGAAGGCCCCGGATTTCGATATGACGGTGATGCCGTCCCAGCGCCCACCGCGCATGCTCGAGCGCGGGACGCCCGGCACGATCTCGCCGGTTACATCGAGGCGCTCCGCACCAAGCGCGTCGCAAAGGCCGCGCAAGGTCTCCCCGCCGGAGGCAAACAGCGTTCCCGGCCGGTCGAGCCGGGTCAGCAGTTCGGCAAAACGCGCTTCGATCAACCTGTTTGCCTCTGCCCTCGGCATGCCCGCCGCAAGATCGATGCTCACAAAGGCGATCTCGTCCCGGGCTAACCCGGCGGCGACTGCGTCCTCGCCGCCCATCATTGGAAGCAAGTGATGGAGAGAGCCTAGCCGGGCAAGCTGCGCGCGCATCGCCCCGTGCTCGGAACCCACGAGCCCGAGAATAGGCCGAGGAAGCGCGGTTGGCGCCTGCCGGGCGAAGCCGGCCGCGCGAGCGAGGGCAGCAGCCAGGCCGGCGCTGCCGACCCATAACGTATTTCGCTGCCCCCGGCCGGCCGCGACGACGGCATCGAGGTCATCGTCGGTCTCGGCATCCCAGAAACTGACGCCGGGCGGGATCGCAGCTCCGGGAGCAGCTTGCACGACATCGAGCCCGTCGCCCCTCAGCTCTGCGACGAGGTCGCAGGGGACGGGCCGCCAGCCCTCCGCGGCGATAACGCCCTGGCGCCCGCCACGGGCGATCCGCCCCTGCGCCGGGAAGGCCGGAGCGACGATGCAATGCGCCGGGCGCAAGATTGCGAGGATGGCGGTGATCTCTGCGGCTTCCTGCCCGCGCAAAAGGCTGTCGATCTTCTTGAAGGCAAGACCGGGAAACGCCTGCCAGAGGGCTGGGGCGATGGCACTCACCGAAGCTCTGGCCCGCTCGGCCGAAAGCTCCCGGGACGCGCTGTCACACGCAACGGCTCCGACCAGATCCGGCAGGCCATGCCACGACACGGCGACCGGTTGCTCGGGCGTGGCGAAGGCCGCGGCACTGTCCAGCGCGCCGGTGAGGTCGTCGGCGAGCATGCGCAACTTTGCTGCGGACGGCTCCGAAGCGACAGGCAGGGCATGGCTCGCAGCTGCTGGCTTAGCCACCGATGACGAATCCTCCGGCGCACGGCGCCATGTCCTCGTTGATCGGGCCATTGGTTATGAGGCGCACCCCGCAATGTCAACATGTTGTAATGTTGATCTCATCGTGACAATCTGCCGGGCGATGCAAACCGTGCCCAGCCGCCAAGAATGCCGTTGGCGAACGGGCTGGGAACTCGCATTGTAATACTCCCGAGCTGCCTGACCGCAGCAATGAGATTGATTCCGGAAACCTGTCATGCCGGCTCGTGCCGCTTCTGAAGCAGATGTGGACTACGGGCCGAACAGCCCCGATGAGATGAGCGAGCGTGCGCATCGCACACCGCTGGTCGAACGGGCCTATCAGTTCATTCGCGCCAAGATCGGACGGGGAGACTACAAGCCGGACGAGAAATTGCCCGGCGAGCACGAACTGGCAGCGACATTGCTGGTTTCGCGGCCGATCGTGCGCGAGGCGCTGCGGCGGCTGCGCAACGAGGGGTTGGTCTATTCGCGGCAGGGGGCCGGCAGCTTCGTCAGGATGCGCGTCGAGGAAGCCCCGCCGATCGGGTTCTCGCCGGTCGAGACGATCGCGGACATTCAACGCTGCTATGAGTTTCGGCTTACAATCGAGCCGGATCACGCCCATTACGCGGCACTTCGTCGCAATGACGCCGCGCTCGGAGCAATCGCTTCCGCGCTTGATCTGATGCAGAACGCGACGCGTGCTCACCTTCATCGGGAAGACGCGGATTTCGCCTTCCACTGCGCGATCGCCCACGCCACGAACAATCACTATTACATCTCTTCGATGCTCGCCCTGAAGGATCACATCGCGGTCGGGATGAAGCTCCACGGCGTGTCGCTGATGGGCCCGAAATCCGGGTTGGACGGCGTATTCGCGGAACATCAGGCGATCTTCGAAGCCATCAGGCATCGCGATGCCACGCTCGCGCGCGAGACGATGCGCAGCCATCTTGAGGGCTCGCGCGACCGAATCTTCGAGGGCAAGGCCCTCGATCTTTCGCTTTGACGACCGATATGGCTGTCGCGTTGCGCGGCGTCCCGACATGACTTGACAAATATACGACAACTGAGCAGGTTCCCCGCCGTGCCGCCAGCAGCGGCTTCCGGCGTGTCTCAGCGGCCTCGCCATTTTCATCAAGCGTCCGAACACAAGGCCGCGTGGAAAAGAACTGGAGGAATCATGGTTTTCAAAACGATCGCGGCGGCCTGTCTGTCGCTCGCCTTGGGCGCCCCGGCGCTGGCGCAGCCGGCCTATCCGAGCAAGCCGGTCACCATCGTGGTGCCTTTCACGGCTGGCGGCACCGCCGACATCATCGCGCGCCTCGCTGCCGAGCATCTGCATAAGAAACTGGGCCAGCCCTTCGTCGTCGAGAACATCGGCGGCGGCGGTGGCGTGTCCGGCGTCGAGAAGGTCGTGAAATCCGCGCCCGACGGCTACACACTGGTGCTGGCCTCGACGTCGAACCTGGCCGTCCATCCCACGCTCTACGGCGCGAAGTTCCCCTATCAGACGCTGCGCGACCTGAAGCCGATCACCCAGGTCAGCGTCGTTCCGAACGTGCTCGTCATCAATCCGAGCAAGATTCCGGCGCGCACGGTGCCCGATCTCATCACCTATCTGAAGGCCAATCCCGACAAGGTCAGCTTCGGTTCCGCCGGCGTCGGCACGACCCAGCACCTTGCTGGCGAGCTGTTCATGCAGCGCACCGGCGTGAAGATGGTCCATATCCCCTATCGCGGCTCCAGCGCGATGCTGCCCGACCTGCTCTCCGGCAGCGTCGAGCTCGCCTTCGACAACGTGCCACTGCTGCTGCCGCAGGTGAAGTCCGGCAAGCTCCTGGCCCTGGCCGTTGCGACGCCCGAGCGCGAGGCGTTCGACAAGGACATGCCGACCGTGGCCGAATTCGTCCCCGGCTTCGAGGCGACCGCCTGGCACGGCTTCCTGGCTCCGGCCGCCACGCCCGATGCCGTCGTCGAGAAGCTCTCGACCGAGATCCAGGCCTTCATGAAGGCGCCCGAGACGGTCAAGAAGATGCAGGAACTCGGGATGACCCCGATCAGCACGACGCCTGCTCAGTTCACCGACCTGATCAAGTCGATGACCGTGCAGTGGAAGGAAGTCATCGAAAAGGGCAACATCAAGCCCCAGTAATGCGATCATGCGTGGGCGGCGCGTTGCCGCCCACGCCTCTTTATCTTCGAATGGATCACCCATGACCGGCAACAGCTTCAGGAAGGCCCTGCTCAGCCAGGACGGCCTGTCCGGCTTGATGTTCATGGCCGCCGCAGGTGGCTTCGCCTATCTCGCGCAGGATCTGTCCCTGGGCACCGCCCTGCGAATGGGCGCCGGCTATTTCCCCCTGGTGCTGTCCGGGCTGCTCGCCCTGATCGGCCTCGCCATCCTGCTTCGGGCGCTGGCGAGCGAGGCGATCGCGCCGTCGGCCATCGCCTGGCGCGGCCTCCTTCTGGTCGTCGCTTCGGTTCTCGTCTTCGGCCTGGGGCTGGGGCGGCTGGGGCTCGGCCCCTGCGTCGGCATCGCGACGATTCTCTCGGCGATGGCGAGTGGACAGGTCGGCTGGCGCGCGGCTATCGCGCTTGCGGCCGGACTCGTGCTGTTCACCTGGGCCGTCTTCATCCTCGGGCTAGGCCTGCCTATCCCCATGCTCGGCTCCTGGCTGTCCTGACGAGGATCGAATTGTGGATCTTTTCAGCAATCTCGCGCTCGGCCTGTCCACGAGCCTGAGCGTCACCAACCTGTTCTACTGCTTCATCGGTGCGCTCTTCGGCACGCTGATCGGCGTCCTGCCCGGCCTCGGCCCCGTCGCCACCATCGCGATGCTGCTGCCGATCACCTTCGGGCTGGAGCCGGTGTCCGCGCTGATCATGCTCGCCGGCATCTATTACGGCGCGCAGTATGGCGGTTCGACCACGGCGATCCTGATCAACCTGCCAGGCGAAAGCACCTCGGTCGTGACTGCGATCGACGGCTACCAGATGGCAAGGAAGGGCCGCGCTGGAACAGCGCTGGCGACAGCAGCGCTCGGCTCGTTCTTCGCGGGCACGGTCACGACGCTCTTCATCGCGCTGTTCGCACCGCCTTTGGCCAATCTCGCGCTGCAGTTCGGCCCGCCCGAATATTTCGCCCTGATGGTGCTCGGGCTGATCGCGTCGATCACGCTGGCCTCCGGCTCGCTGCTGAAGGCGCTGGCGATGATCATTCTGGGTCTGCTGCTCGGCCTCGTCGGCCGCGACGTCTACACCACCGAGGCCCGCTTCACCTTCGGACTCGAGAACCTGAGCGATGGCCTGCAGTTCGTCGCGCTGGCGATGGGCATCTACGGCATCGGTGAGATCGTGCGGAACCTGGAGAACCCGGAACAGCGCTCGGTCGGGGTCGCGAAGGTCGGCTCCCTGATGCTGAGCCGCGAGGATTTCCGCCGGATCGCCGCGCCGGTGCTGCGCGGCACGGGGCTGGGCTCCCTGCTCGGCATCCTTCCCGGCGGCGGCGCCTTGCTCTCCTCCTTCGCCTCCTATGCGGTGGAAAAGAAGTTCGCCAAGAACCCCAAGGAGTTCGGACAGGGCGCCATCGAAGGTGTGGCCGGGCCGGAAAGCGCCAACAATGCCGGCGCCCAGTCCTCCTTCATTCCCATGCTGACGCTCGGCATCCCGTCCAATCCGGTGATGGCGCTGATGGTCGGTGCGCTGATCGTCCACGGCATCACCCCCGGGCCGGCCTTCATCAACGAGAAGCCGGACCTGTTCTGGGGCCTGATCGCCTCGATGTGGGTCGGCAACCTGATGCTGGTGATCCTCAACCTGCCGCTCATCGGCATCTGGGTCCGCCTGCTGACAGTCCCCTACAACTACCTGTTCCCGGCGATCGTCGTGTTCTCCGCGATCGGTGTGTTCAGCGTGAACAATGCCGGTGCGGATGTGTTGGTGATGGCAGGGATGGGGGTGTTCGGCTATCTCCTCTACAAGCTGAACTGCGAGCCCGCCCCGCTGCTGCTCGGCTTCATTCTCGGCCCGATGCTGGAGGAAAACCTGCGTCGCTCCATGTTGCTGTTCCGCGGCGACGCGACCCAGTTCCTGACCCGGCCCCTGACCGCATCGCTGCTGGCGATTGCGGTCGTGAGCCTCCTGGTCGTGCTGCTGCCCGGGATGTCCCGAAAGCGCGAAGTCGTGTTCAAGGAATAGGAGCGCAGTAGGGCGGCGAACCGCCACTTCGCTCCGGAGAGAAAGATATGCGCCCGAGCTACGTAAAGCTTGTCGAGAACGTGAAGCCGCCGCGCATGGCGCTGGTGCGGCAGCATTTCGAGGCGCAGGACGTTGCCGATCCCGCGGTCGGGGTCCGCGAGGCGATGGCGGGCGCAGGCTTCGTGCGCGAGAGCATTCGTCCGGGCATGTCGGTGGCGCTTACCGTCGGCAGCCGCGGCCTCGCCAGCCTGCCGGAACTGGTGCGCGCCATCGTCGCGGAGTTGCGCGCGCTCGGCGCCGAGCCCTTTATTGTACCCTCCATGGGCAGCCACGGCGGTGCCACCGCAGAGGGCCAGACCAAGGTGCTCGCCCAGCTCGGCGTCACCGAGGCGAGCGCCGGTTGCCCGATCCGCTCCAGCATGGAGACGGTCGAGGTCGGCGTGCTCGACAACGGCATGTCGGTGCGCATCGACAAACTCGCTTATGAGGCGGACGGCATCGTGCTGTTCAACCGCATCAAGCCGCACAGCGCCTTCCGCTGGGAGAACGAGAGCGGGCTCGCCAAGATGCTCTCGATCGGGCTCGGCAAGCAGTCGGGCGCGGACAACTGCCACGCCTGGGGCTTCAACTATGTCGGCCGCTTCGTCGTCGAGATGGCGCGGGTCAAGCTCGCGACCTGCAAGGTGCTGTTCGGCATCGGCACGGTCGAGAATGCCTATGACCGGCTGTCGAAGGTGGTCGTTCTGCCGACCGAGGGCATGATCGAGAAGGAGCGCATCTATCTCGCGGAGGCAATGCGCAACATGCCGCGCCTTCCGCTCGGCCCGCTCGACCAGCCGCTCGCCTCGGGCCCGCTGGACGTGCTCCTGGTCGACTATGTCGGCAAGGAATTCTCCGGCAGCGGCATGGACCCCAACATCACGGGGCGGCCTTCGACCACTGCGATCAAGGGTGGTCCTTCCGTCTCGCGGATCGTGGTGCTCGACGTCACCGACAAGAGCCAGGGCAATGCCAATGGCGTCGCTCGTGCGGACGTGATCACTGACCGCCTCTTCAACAGATTCGACCGCGAATCCGTCTATACGAACTCGCTGACCTCCGGCGTGCTGATCGCGGCCTCGTTGCCGATGGCGATGCCCGACGACCAGACCGCGATCCAGGCAGCGGTGAAGACCTGCGAGTCGCATACGCCCGATGCCATCACCATGATCCGCATCCCCAACACGCTGCACCTGGAATATCTCTACGCTTCCGAGGCTTTGCTGCCGCAGATCGCCTCGCGCCCGGGCGTCGAGATCATGGGCGAGCCCGAGCCGATGCGGTTCGGCGCCGATGGCCGCCTGCTTGATCCCTGGCCAGCCGGCCACTGAAGCGGGTGGCCATGAACACGCCTCTCCATGTCCATCTCGACCCGGTGGGAGGCATCGCCGGCGACATGTTCGTCGCTGCGATGCTGGCGGCACGGCCCGATCTGGAGAGCCGCGTCCTGTCCGATGTCGCGGCTGTTCTGCCCGGAGGCGCCGGGGTGGTACGGCTCGCCGACATACTCTCGGGCGGCATCGCTGCCCGCCACTTCTCGCTTGCAGCGGCGGAGCCGACCTCCGGCGATACCGCCGGTCACGACGAGGGGCAGGGCCGGCATCACCGCCATGGACACGGGCACGGTCATGGGCACGATGACGGGCATCACCATGGGGCCGAGCCACGCGCCGCGGACCATGCTCACGGCGGTCACCACATCCATCGCCACGACCACTCTCATGGCCATGGCTCCGGCACCTTCGCTGGCATGCGCCAGACGATCCGCGCGGCACGGCTGAGCCCGGGGACCGCGGACGCTGCCATTGCGATCCTGACCATCCTCGCCGAGGCCGAGGCGCGCATGCACCGCATGCCTGTCGAGGAGGTGCATTTCCACGAGATCGGCGATTGGGATTCGCTGATGGACGTCGTCGCCGCCGGCAGCATCGCGGCCGCGCTCGACGGTGCGAGCTGGACCGTCGATCCATTGCCGCTGGGCGGCGGGCTCGTCAGGACCGCGCATGGGCTGTTGCCGGTGCCGGCACCCGCGACGGCGGATATCCTCACCGGCTTCGCCTGGCGCGATGACGGCGTGAGCGGCGAGCGCGTCACGCCGACCGGCGCGGCCATCCTCCGTTTCCTCGCCGGCAGCGGCAGCGCCCGGCCCGCGCAGATGCGCCTGCTCGGGGTCGGCTACGGCGCCGGCACGCGGACCCTGCCTGGCATGCCCAACGTGCTGCGCGCCAGCCTGTTCGAGCCGGCGGCCGCCGAGCAGGAGGTCGAGCCCCTGCTAGAACTCAGCTTCGACATCGACGACATGACGGGCGAGGAGATCGCGGAAGCTGCGGACAGGCTGCGTGCCCTTGCCGGTGTGCGCGACCTGCGGCTGGTACCGGCCATCGGCAAGAAGGGACGCCCGCTCATCACCTTCTCGCTGCTCGTCGAGCCGGAGAGACGCGAGGCGGTCGGCCGCGAGGCCTTTCTGCAGAGTTCCACGCTTGGCCTGCGCTGGCACGAGATCCGCCGCACGATCCTGCCGCGCGAGAATGGACTGACCGCGCAGGGATTGCGATTCAAGCAGGCGCAGCGGCCCGACGGCGCGACGACCGTCAAGGTCGAGAGCGATGCGCTCAGCGCGGCCGC
This sequence comes from Allobosea sp. Root381, assembly GCF_001429395.1. Classification (GTDB taxonomy): domain Bacteria; phylum Pseudomonadota; class Alphaproteobacteria; order Rhizobiales; family Beijerinckiaceae; genus Allobosea. Next base: position 53,353 of record NZ_LMJT01000017.1, on the reverse strand, counting down.
GACATTGGCCGAGCGCCGCCTTACGGCGCAGCGGGAGCGGGGCTGATGGAGGAGGCCGATCGGGCGCTGTCACGGCTGCTCGCCAATCTGCGCGAGGCGCCTCCGCTCGCGATCGCGGTCAGCGGCGGCGTCGACAGCATGACGCTGGCCTCGGTCGCGCACCGGCATTCCGAGGTGCGGCCGATCATGATTCACGCCGTCTCGCCGGCCGTGCCGTCCTCGGCGCGGGCGGTGATCGATAGCCATGCCGCGACTGAGGGGTGGGATCTGACGATCCTCGACGCCGGAGAGCAGAACGATCCGCGGTATCGTGCCAACCCCTATAATCGCTGCTATTTCTGCAAGTCGAACCTCTATGGCACCATCCGCGCGACGACCGAGCGGACCATTGCCTCGGGCACGAATCTGGACGACATGGCGGAACATCGCCCCGGCCTGATCGCCGCCGGCGAGCATGACGTGCTGCATCCCTTCGTTGCGGCGCGTATCGACAAGGCGACGATCCGGGCGATTGCGCGCAGCCTCGGCCTGACGCAGTTCGCGGAACTGCCGGCCCAGCCCTGCCTCGCCAGCCGCATCGAGACGGGCATAGCGATCGTGCAGCGCGATCTCGCCTTCATAGACCGGACGGAGCGCGAGGCGCGCGCCTGCATCGGGCAGGACGAGACGGTGCGCGTCCGGCTGCGCCGCGACGGGGTTCATCTCGAGGTCGGCCGCGTTCTGGCTGCCGGCGAGCAGGCGGCGCTGGAGGCCGTAATGATGCGCGCGAGCGCCGCCGAAGACAGGACGTTCATAGGCATCTCGCCCTATCGTACCGGCAGCGCCTTCGTGAGGAACGCCGGTCCATGAGCGCAATTGTGCCGGAACGAGCTGTGATCGACTGGGATCGGACGGCGCGAACAGGGTTGCCCGAGGCCGTCTATGCCGAGGGCAAGTCGCGCGAGCAGATCGTCGATATACTCCTGCAGGCCAGGCAGGTGGGCAAGCCCCTGCTGATCACGCTGTTCGCGGCCGAGTGCGTCGCGGAGCTTCCGGCCGAGCTACAGGCAGAGCTCGATTACGATGAGCGCTCGCGGACTGCCTTCTTCGGCGCGGTGCCGGCCACGAGACCTTCCGGCATCATGATCGTCGCCGCCGGCCTCTCGGACATGCCGGTCGTCGGCGAGGCAGCCCGGACACTGGCCTTCTGCGGCGTCGGTTGCGAGATTGTGGCGGATGTCGGCGTGGCCGGGCTCTGGCGCCTGCTTGAGCGCGTCGAGGAAATCCGTGCGGCGCGGCTCATCATCGCTGTCGCGGGCATGGAAGGCGCCCTGTTCAGCGTCCTCGCAGGCCTGGTTCCGGCGCCGATCATCGCGGTGCCGACATCTGTCGGCCGCGGCGTCGCACAGGGTGGGCAAGTCGCGCTACACTCCGCGCTTGCCAGCTGCGCCCCTGGACTGGTCTGCGTCAACGTCGATAACGGATTTGGAGCCGCGCAGGCGGCTCTCCGCATGAGCGTGGCGTGGCGCCAGCGCGACACGAATGCGTTGGTGCAGACGCACCCAATCCAGGCTCAATGATTCCTGAGCATAGATCTTTGATATTGCACCGATTTTATCGGAAGCCGCAGGGTACTTTCGGGCCGATGCCTTAGTCTACGGACAAGGGCCCCTTGCGCCCGCTGGGGCTCCCGTCGGGGTTCAGGCCGTATCTGCGATAGAACTCCGCCTGGTCCTTTGCCAACTGAGCCTCCATTCTTGCGTCCGCCTGCCGCCGGAACGCTTCTCGGGCAGCCAGGCCGGCAGGGATCGTCACCAGGCTTGCGGCTCCGGTCGGGTCCCATGCGGCAGGCATGCTCATGAGCGCTTGCGCCGTTCCCAACGCGGCAGCCTCCGCATCGAGCTGTTTTTCCAGCGCGCGCGTCTCGTCTGAAAAGACCGGGCTGTCGAAACTCGATTGCGGTGAACTCTGGCAATTTGTGAGCACAGCCAGGCTCAGGAATGTCCCGACCGCGCGCGCTGATTGCAAGGCACGTATGGCCATTCGCGCCGATGCCGATGCCTGCCGCGCGAAAACGGAATGTCTTGATCGCATCGTTGCACCACCTCATTCGTCGGGTGGCGCTAGCATGGACAATCGGAGGCTTCCCCCTGCGAACGCAGGGGAACTCGCCCGCTTCAATGGCTCAACGATAATGGCAGCGTGGCCCGTATCAGGAGGGCGACGAGATCGGCTTGCCGGTTGGTATGGGTCTTCTGGAAGAGGTTCTGCAGATGGAAGGTGATCGTCGTCTGCTTGACACCGAACTCCTCTCCGATCTCCTCGAGCCTCTTGCCCGCGACCAGAGCCGCAGCCAGCCGGGCTTCGGCCGAGGTGCAGCCGAACAGGGAAGCCAGAAGCTCCGTTGAGATGTCGGCCTGCCTGTCGGGATCGACCGCCAGCGCGATGGCATGGCGGGCGTTGCTGCCCGGCACGCTGAGCGACGAGATCTGGAGGATGAGGGGATGCCCTTCGTCACGCGCGACCGCGAGGGTCTGGCTGGTTCCGGCATCCCGCAACACCGTGGCGAGTGCAGCCCTCAACGATTGCGAGGACGCGCTGGAACGGGCGAGCAGCCCCGTGGGCGTCAGCGACAAGCCGTCGCCCTTTCCGGCCAGCTGCCGGCCCGCCTCGTTGGCCATGCGGACTTCGCCCGTCTCCTCGAGCAGGAAGATGCCGATCGACAGCCGGTCCAGAGCCGCCGCCAAGGCGGCCAGCGCCACCTCGCCGTCGCGCACCGCCTCCTCGATCATTCTCTGCTGCTGGCGCTGGAGATCGGCAAGGAACGCGTCACGAATCCGGTCGACGAGTCGAAGCCGCGCCTTGAGCGTCGCCAGCAGGTCATCATAGTCGACTGGCTTGACCAGATAGTCGTCGGCGCCGGCATTCTTGCCGTTCAGCACCTCCGCCTTGTCGGCGAGCGCGGTGAGAAAAATGAAGGGCACTTCGGCGAGTTCGGGACGTTCGGCCCGAAGCTTCGCCATCAGCTCGTAGCCGCCGAGCTCAGGCATGGTGATGTCGCACAGGATCGCATCCGGGCGGATGTCTTCGAGCTTGATGAGCGCTTCCCGGCCATTGCCGGCCTCGATGACGCGGTAGCCCGCCGAAACCAGCTCCTCGACGATATCGGAGCGGAGATCCGGTTCGTCCTCGACGCAGAGAATGGTTCTCTGCCGGCTGGAGGCCGCATCCGTCATGCTCGAACGATGAACACTCATGCTGCCAGTGCCTCCTCTCTCGGGATCCTGAGAACGAAGGTCGAGCCGCCCGCCACCCGCGGAAGAGAGACGACATCGCCTTGGTGCAGCCGGGCGATGGTGCGCGCCACATGCAGGCCGATGCCGGTGCCTTCCACGCCGGCCGAGGTCCTCGCCCGAAAGAACCGTTCGAAGAGCTTGTCGCGCTCATCGTCGGGGATGCCGACGCCGCGGTCGCTGATGCTGATGTGGATCCAGCAATCGTCCAGCTCGGCCGTGATCTCGATCGGATCGGGCGGAGCCGAATACTTGACGGCATTGGACAGGAGATTGGCCACGACCTGATCGATCAGGAGCGGATCGCAGGATACCCAGTCGGGCAGCTGCTCCAGCGCCATCGTGAAGCGCCGGTTGGGGGTCGCCTCCTTCTGGCGTTCGCAGGCTTCCACGATGAGCTTCCCGAGATCGCAGCGGCGCGGTGCGAAGTCGATCTCCCCTGCATCCAGCTTCGCCGCGTTGAGGGTGCTCGAAACCAGCCTTGTCAAGCGCAGGATCGCCGTTCTGATCTTGCCCGCCCGCTCGCGGATTTCCTCCTCGCTCATCTCCTTCCCGCGGCGGATCATGCGCTGGGCGCTGGAATCGACGATCGAGAGCGGCGTCCGGAACTGGTGCGACACCATCGAGACGAAGCCCTTGTAGAGCTCGCGCAGGCGCGTCTCGCGTTCGAGCGCGTCCTCCAGATCGCCGGTGCGCTGCTTGACGGTCGCCTCGAGCTGGTCGCGATGCTCGAGCAACTGCATCCGGGCGAGATGTGCATCCGTGACATCCCGGATCAACAGGACGCCGCCGACGATCGCGTTTCCCGACCGGACCGGATGGGTGAACTTCTCGACATAGCGGTTGCCGTTCGGGACCGGGTGAGCAGGCATGTGAAGGCTTTGCCCCGCCACCGTGTCCCGTATCATGTTCAGGATGATGTGGCCGTCCGGCAGCCGGTAGGCATCCTTGATCAGGTGTCCCACGACATCGGCCCCGCCGGGAACGGGAAAAATCGTGCTCATCACGGCATTCAGATGCGTGCACCGGCCGTCCATGTCGAAGGCGGCGACCCCGTCACCGCTCGACTCCAGGAGCAGGTTCGAGAAATCGCGGTCGCGCCTGAGCGCAGCCTCGGCCAGAGCCACCGAGCGGAGGCTCTTCACCAGGCGCACCACGATGAAGATCCCGAAACCGAAGATCAGCAGTATGGCGGTGATCGCCTCGAGCAGGTTCCGCCTGTATGTGTCGCGCTGCGCGGCGAGGTCGTCGCGGTCCGCCGTCATGACGTCGTTCGACGCCGCGCTGAACACGACGGCATCGTTGAGGAGACTGTCGATGTGGGACTGCGGGAGCGGTGCCCGTGACACCATCGCGCGGCCCAAGGCTTCCTCGAACGTCTTGAGGTGAGAGAGCGCCGTCGCCAAAGGCTCGCTGCCGAGATTCCGCGCGATCACGTTCCGATAGACACCTTCCGAGAGCACGGCGAGGCGGCTGAACGCCATGTCGAGCCGGAGCTGGAGTTCCCGCACGTCGGCGTCCGTCCGATGGCCGCGGTTCCAGGCTTCGGCGGCCAAGGCAAGACGATGGTTCTCGAAATGAACCTGGGAGATGAACCACAGCACATTCTCGCCGAAGGAGCTGGACAGGTCCTCTTCTGTTTTCACCAATCGGTGCAGGGCCAGGCTTAGAAGCACGGCGCAGGCGGCGATGACAGCAATGGTAATAGCTGTTGCCGTCCGCTTTCCTGCCCCGCTGCTCATCTGATCTCTATCTTGTCGAGCTGCCACACCCATCGTGAATCATAGCGGTCAATCTGCAGGGCTGCCACAGCGTCACGTGGGTAGACGATCCAGAGCGGCCCCTTGTCGCGCCGCAGCAGCGGCTTTCCGTCCATCCGCGACGCGATCAGCACGCCGAATTCTTCCGCGTCGGAGATGGGAATATCGATCCGGTAGCCGTTGATGCCTTCCGCGCGAAGGATGCTGCCTGCGGGAGAGACCTTGTCCAGCAGGTCCTTCAGCCGGAAGCCTTCGAAACGCTTGATGCCCTCGGTCCAGGGAGAGCTCGTCACGATCTGGTGCCGCGGCAGCGACGACAGCATGCCTTCATCGAAGAGCGCCGCCTTGTCGGAATTCATTGCCCCGATCTTGCCCGTCAGGCTCAGGAGTATAGGCCCCGCCGGGCGCGCGAACTCTGCGGCACTTGCGGGAACGGCAAGCATCGCTGTTGCGATCAGCAGGGCAAGCATGGACCGCGAAGGCCAGGAGGGCCGCGCGCATCGAATCCGGCGCATCGAAGGTCTTTCAAGGTTCGGGAGCAGCTGAGCCAGGATAGGAGCGCGCGATGTCGCGTCCCCCCTGTGAACGGAGGGGGCGCCCGTCAATCGTTCCCAATATTGCCGTTTCGGCACTGGTTGCGGCGAAAGACTGGGGTGGCGATGAGGAACAGCGAGATCTGGCCCGGGGGCCGGCGAGCAAGCGAGCATTCCGTGCCGAGGGTCGGCAATCTGCTTGCCGGAATTGCCCTTGTAGCCGCGCTGGCTTTTGCCTTCGTACCGACCGGAGCCGCCGCCCTGGACATGCGCAAGGCCGGGACCGTCGTTACCATTCTCGAGCGGCTCTCCGTGGAAAGCGGAAAGACGGTCTATTTCGACGAAGAGGCGGCCGCGGAGTGGTTCGAGATCGATGAAGAGGCCTCGCGGCTCATCCCCGCCTCCGGCTTCACCCGAACCTCCTGGAAGGACGCGTTCGACCAGACCATGGCGGGCTTCATCGCCGCCATCCCGCCTGTCGAGCTCGAGACCATGATTGACGAGTTCGCGACCAGGCTCGGCGAGGCCGCAAAGATGACGACGGCGCAGAAGCAGGCCGCTCGGGAGATGCTCCGCGCCCATGCACAAGCCTTAGACAACGTCCGCAAGCGCGGCGAACAATATCGGGATGCTATGTTACCCTATGTTGCACGAATGAAAAAATTGTCAAACGCAAAATAGACAGGAAAATCGCAGGCCGATAATCTTCAAGGAGAGCGTTAATAGCCTTTCTTGATCGGGAATTTGAGTTTTTTACTGCATCCCCTTGGAACATGCAGGGTAGGCCATGGGCGAACTTGCTAGGCCGTTCGACATTCGAGCGGAGGTCTAGACGCCATGTCGGTTCCACAGATTGGTCCAGGGAAGAGCCCGACATCAGGGCGATCACCAGATAGCGCCGTCGCCTTCTGATCTGCGCGGCCGTTTCCGGCTCTTCGTTCAGGCGAGCGGATGCGTGCCTCCGCGGCTCCGCCCCGCTCGAAATCCAGCTTCCACAACAGGCCGAGTGTATCATCATGCTTGCCACCAGCCGCGTGACGGATTCCGTCTCTTCCCGAAAAAGCCGCCTTCTCTGCGCCACTGCACTGATGGGTGTTCTGCTGCCGCTCGTCACGGCGCAGGCCCAGTATCGCTATACGGCTACCGGAACCTATGATGACGATATCGACATCTCCAATGCTGTGGCGTCCATCTCGGCCGCGGGCGGCGTTGCCGCGACCTATGCCGGCAATCTAAGGTTCCTGCAGTCGAATTCGACTCTCAACATCGGCAGCGTAGGCCCCAGCTACGGCACCCTGATCTTTTCGCCCGATTCCATTTCGGGCATCCAGACATCGCCGGGAAATCACGCCGGCTTGCTGCGGCTGTGGGAGGGGCGGTTCCAGTTCGGCCCGAGCCTTGCGGGGCGCGAGTATTTTACCCGCCACGGAACCAGGGTCGCGCTGGTCGGCGCCGGCACTCTGGACCTTGCGGGACAGGATCTGGAATTCAACAATTTCACCAATACCAGAGGCACCGTTCAGAACGACAGCGCCGGCACCGCCGCGACCTTCACCCTGACGATCGGCTCGATCGAGGGTCTTCACGACGGCGCCGGAACGTCGCGGCTTCGCAAGGTCGGAAGCGGCGCGGTCATTCTGAATGGCAACAGCACTTATTCCGGCGGCACCGAGATCGCCTACGGCGATATCAGGCTGAACTCGGCCACCGGCATCGGCACGGGCGCGATCGCGTTCTCCTCCAACGGCTCGTCGGCCTCGCAGCTGACCTTCAATGTCGACGGGCTGAACCTAGCGAACAACATGCTGATCTCGGGCACCGCCGGAGCGATGCTCAATGTCGGCCCCGGCCATTCCGCAACCGTGGCGGGCACGATCTCGGGCTCGGGCCCGCTCGTCAAATATGGCAACGGCACGCTCACCCTGACCGGGCGGAACAGCTTCACCGGCGACACCAACGTCCAGTACGGCACGCTGGTGCTCGACAGCGGCGATGCGATCGCCGACACCGGCCAACTGCGGGTCGGCAGCAGCGGCACATTGCGCCTGGCTCGAAGCGAGACGATCGATCGCATTCAGGGCAATGCCGGCGGAACGATCATCCTCGATGAGAACGCCATCCTTATGATCGGTGTCCGGGATGGCGATTCGACCATTTCGAGCGCAATCGGCGGACTCGGCGGGCTGCGCAAGGATGGCGACGGCACGCTCTGGCTGCTTGCCGAAAACAGCTACATCGGCGGAACATCGATCGAAGGCGGCAGGGTCGTGGCGGGCCGGGACAATGCCTTCGGCCTCGGCGGCAACGTGACCTTCCGAAGGGCGGCAGGCACCCGCAGCGCCCTGGAATTGTCGAACGGCGTCACGATCGCCCAGAGCATGCTGCTCGAAGACAGCATCACGCTCGACAACAACGACTACGGCACCTTGTCCGGCGTCATCACCGGCCATAACCATGTGATCAACAAGGTCGGCCGGGGCATGGTGAGCCTGACCGGCCATAGCCTCGACTCGCCCGGCGCAATCATCCGGGATGGCGGGCTCTCCTTCGATGGCCGCTATGGCGGGAATGTCGAAGTGGCCTTTGGCGGCACGGTGACGGGCTCGGGCCGCATCGAGCGGAATGTCGCCATCGCCGATGGCGGGCGGCTCGTCGGGCAATATGACCGCACCCTGACCATGGGGAGCCTGACGCTCCAGAACAATTCCGACATCTACATCCTGGTCGATGCACCGAGCAGCTCTGCCTTCTTCGAGGTCGAGGGCCATCTCACGCTCGATGGCAGGCTGACCATCGACGACGGTGCCGGGGTCAATTTCGGCCAGGGCGTCTACCGCCTGTTCAACTATGGCGGAACCTTGACCGACAACGGGCTCGAGGTCGTCGGCGTGCCGGACGATAGCCGCTACGGCATCGGTGACATCGCGATCCAGACCGCCATCGCCAATCAGGTGAACATCGTCGTCGGCGCCGACCCGGACCCGGGCCCGGGCCCAGGTCCCGATCCCCGCCCGGCGATACAGTTCTGGGACGGTGCCGGCACGATCTCCGACGGCGCGATTGCCGGTGGGAGCGGCATCTGGCGGAACGGTCCCACCAATTGGACGACCGCGAACGGCGAGGCCAACCATGGTTGGGGCGGCCGCTTCGCGGTCTTCCAGGCGGCTCCGGGCGTCGTGACCGTGAGCGGCGCCGACGGCGCGGTTTCCGTGGGCGGCATGCAGTTCGCCGTCGATGGCTATCGCATCGAGGGCGACGCCATCACGCTGGCCGATGAGCAGACGGTCATCCGCGTCGGCGACGGTTCGCGGGCGGGCTCCGCCTACGTCGCCACGATCGCGTCGGAGCTGCGCGGCGACGGCGCCCTCGTCAAGGACGACCACGGCACGCTGATCATAACCGGCAACAACGGCTACCGCGGCGACACCCTCGTCCGGGCCGGCACGCTCGTCGGCAATAGCCGGAGCATCAGGAACAATATCGGCAACAACGGCCATGTCGTGTTCGATCAGGCCGGAGACGGCGTGTTCCAAGGGGAGATCCATGGCCGGGGCACCATGGAGAAGACCGGCGCCGGAACGCTAACTCTTGCCGGGGCCGGCGCGCTAGACTGGACGATCAGCCAAGGCGGCCTGATTTCCCGAACCGATCTGTTCGGCGGCAATGTCTCGATCGCGCAGGATGCCTTCTTGCGGTTCGGCCAGGCCGGCAGCGGCACCTATCGCGGCTCAATTTCCGGATCGGGAGATTTCCAGGTCGCTGTCGGCGGCGGCAACCTGCTGCGCCTGACGGGCGACAGCTCGGCCTTCACCGGCTCCACCGCGGTCATCAGCGGCGGGCTGGCGGTCGAGGGCAATCTCGGCGGTTCGCTGGACATGCAGAACGGTACCGTATTGTCGGGCGTCGGCACGATAGGTTCGACGGTCATCAGTGCCGGCGCGACCATCTCGCCCGGCAACTCGATCGGCACGCTGGCCGTCAACGGTTCGATCCATTTCCGCATGGGCTCGACCTATGAGGTCGAGGTCGACGGGGCGGGGCAGTCCGACAGTCTTGCCGTCACCGAGTCGGCCGTGATCGACGGCGGCGCCGTGCGGGTCGTGAGCGGAACCGGAGCTTATGCGGCATCGACGCGATACACGATCCTGACGGCGGGGCGAGGCGTCACAGGCACCTTCTCCGAGGGCGTGACCTCGAGCCTCGTCTTCCTCGATCCGTCGCTCAGCTATGACGAGAACAACGTCTATCTGACGATGACACGCAACAATGTCGGCTTCGCCGAGATCGGCAGCACGGCCAACCAGAGGGCGACAGGCGGCGGCGTCGACAGTCTCGGCAGCGGAAACGCCGTCCATGACGCAGTGTTGAACCTCTCGGCCGAGCAGGCGCGCAGCGCTTTCGACCAGCTTTCGGGTGAACTCCACGCTTCCGCGAAGACCGTGCTGATCGAGGACAGCCGCTTCGTCCGCAACGCCGTCAATGATCGCCTCCGCGGGGCCTTCGACGGCGTGGGAGCTTCAGGCCCCGTCGTTACCTATCAGGACGGCGTGCCGAAGCCGGTTGCCGGAAACAGGGACGGCCTCGCCTTCTGGGGGCAGGGCTTCGGCTCCTGGGGCCATGCCGGCAGCAATCACAATGCCGCCCGTGTCATCCGCTCGACCGGCGGCTTCTTCATCGGCGCGGACGTCCCGGCTTTCGACAACTGGCGTTTCGGTGCCGTCGCAGGCTACAGCCACAGCAGTTTCGATACGAAAATGCGCTACGCGTCCGGCACGAGCGACAACTACCATTTCGGCGTCTATGGCGGCGCGCAATGGGGCAATCTCGCCTTGCGTACGGGGGCGGCCTATAGTTGGCACGACGTCTCGACCAGCCGCCGCCTGGCCTTCCCCGGCATCGGCAACAGCCTCGGGGGCGACTACGGCGCGGCGACGGCGCAGGTTTTCGGCGAGCTGGCCTATGGCTTCTCCATGGGGGCGACCCGCTTCGAGCCTTTCGCCAACCTCGCCTATGCCAATCTGCATACGGACAGCTTCCGCGAGACCGGCGGCGCGGCGGCGCTGACGGCTGGGTCCAGCAATGCGCAGACCGGCTTCACCACGCTCGGCCTGCGCGGTTCCGCAACGTTCGACGTCAATGGCGCGTCGGTCACGGCCAGGGGCATGGTCGGCTGGCGCCACGCCTTCGGTGACGTGACCTCGACCACGACGATGCGCTTCGCCAGCGGCGGCAATCCGTTCACGATCGCCGGAGGGCCGATTGCGCGCGATGCGGCGCTGGTGGAGGCCGGTGTCGACTTCGCGCTGACACCCACGGCCGTGCTCGGTGTTTCCTATGGCGGCCAGTTCGGCTCAGGCGGCGCGGACCAATCCTTCAAGGCCAATTTCAGTGCGAAATTCTGAGGTGGGATCGATGGGCGACCGCGCCATTTCGCTCGCCTTGGCGAGCCTCGAGACTATGGGCTCCGAAGCCGAGCAGGCGGACATCATGTTCAACATCCGGCTGCTCGAGACATATCCGGACGTCTATCGGGTGTTCTGCATGGACTTCGCCCCTGAGGAACGCAGCTTCTTACGGGCGCTCGCGTTCATATTGGCCCATGCCGGGCCATTCGGTGCGATCGGACCCACGGTGAGGGCGTTGGCGCCGTCCGACAAGGTCTGCCGGCTGATAAGCTCCCGATACCACGAACTCGAAGAAACCTTGATGTGGACGCTGCGCCGAAGACTTGGCGTTGCCTTCACGGCCGAGGTGGAGAACGCCTGGCGGAGCGTGCTCCGGGAGGCGCCCGGTGTCAGCCGGGTGGTTGCAGGAGCCAGCAGAGAGAAAGTGGTACGTTTCCGTCATAGGCCTGTTCGCGTGCCTGCCGTTCAGGAAGTCTGACGCTACAGGCCGATTAGCAGGCCAAGACCGAGGCGAGGCCCGGACAGGGCTGTCGGGGCGAGAGGAAGAGCCAAGGAGTGCCCCGGCCGGGTGGGCCGGGGCAGCCTTTTCAGATCCAGCGGCAAACGCGAACGCGGCGCCCGAAGCGGTTGCGGCGAACCTCGCAAACCTGACGCCGCGGACGGCGATGCCGGGGTCCGCGGTACTGGGTGAATTCCGCCTCGAGTTCGTCGAGCGCAGTCCGTTCGAGAAGGGGCGCCGATGCGGCGGCTGCGATCTGACTGGTGGCGACCCCGCCGATGGCAGTGGCCGCGGCACCGCCGAACAGGGCGGTCAGGAACGAGCGACGATCCATGTGCTTCTCCTTTTGTTGAGGAGAGCGAACAGACCCGATCATGGTAAACAACAGCTTACCGACGCGACATTCAATTGCCCAGCGCCTCGGCATCAGACATCCCTTCAACGGCTCTCAATCCCTGTGGACGCTAAAGCATCGGCCCGAAAAACGGCATGCGGTTTCCGGAGAAAAGTCGATGCAAAATCAATATTTTATCTCAATTTTCCGGCCATTGAGATAAGTGAGAGGTAGCATTGAGTGCGGAAGCCACGGCCGCGCCGCGGACCTTCGCAGCATCCACTGCGCTGTGGTAGCGGTGGGGCATGGATGCATTCTCCGACCGTCAGGCCGCCGCACGCTACGCAGAGAACCCACCACGCATGGTGCCCGGTTACGCCGACATGCAGCGCATGGCCATGCTCCTCATTGCGGAACGAGCTCCGATTGATGCGCAGATCCTGGTGCTTGGTGCCGGGGGCGGCCTCGAACTCAAGGTGTTCGCCGAAGCACAGCCTGAGTGGTCGTTCGTCGGGGTTGATCCTTCCGCTCCTATGCTGGAGCTTGCGCAAACCACCCTCGGCGACCTCGCGTGCCGTACACGGCTGCACCTGGGGCTTATCGACGTCGCGCCCGCGGGGCCGTTCGATGCCGCCGCGTGCATCCTGACCCTGCATTTTATCGAGCGCCGGGAACGCTTACGCACCCTCGAGGAGGTCCGGAGACGCCTGAAGCCGGGCGCCCCGTTCGTATGCGCCCATTACAGCATTCCGGAGGGCGAGATTGATCTATGGATGAGCCGGTACGCCTCGTTCGCGACGTCGTCGGGCATCGAGCGATCGCAAGCTGAGAGGGCACGAACCGCTATCGCAGAGCAATTGCCGATCCTTTCGCCTGAAGAAGACGAACAGGTTCTGCGCGAAGCCGGGTTTACCCAGATTGGCCTTTTCTACGTCGGCTTCACATTCCGTGGATGGGTCGCATACGCTTGACAGCATATGGCGTTTGATCGTGCCGTTGCCGGCAACTCATCTGGGCCTCACCAACACGCGTCCTGCGTTGAAGACGGGGCGTTCCCGAGTTGGACTGACCGCCAAGATCCACATGCCCGCCGAAACGCTGGGTCGACCTTTGTGGCTGCTATAGCGGACCGAGATCGCGAACGATCATCGTGTAGAGCGCTTGTGCTGCCGGGGTCAGTGTTTCACCGCGCCGGCGGATCAGCGAGACCGGCCGGTTGACGATCGGCTCGACCAGCGGGATCTGGGCAAGGTCGGCACGCAGGTTCTCGATGAGGGAAGCGACGAGAATTGCAATACCCAGCCCTTCGGAAGCCAGCCCGATGGCGCTCGAGAAATACTCGACCACGAATTTGGTTTTGACCTCGATGCCGGAGCGTGACAGCTGCGCCTCCATAAGCAGCCGGTTGCCGCTGCTGCCGCCCAGCGTGATCAGGTCGTGGCCGGCGAGGTCCGCCCAGGCGATGGTCGCGCGCCCCGCCAGCGGATGGTCGTTCCGGCAGTAGACGACGAAGGGGTCGCGGACCAGGATCTCGTTGTGAAGGTCCTGCTGGTTCGGAGGCTGGACGTGCAGGCCGAACTCGGCCTGGCGCCGGCGCACCGCCTCGATCACCAACGTGCTGGTCCGGTCGAGAATCTCGACGCGGTTGCTCGGATGCAGCGTCGCATAGCTCCGCAGGATGCGGGGCAGGCGCCCATACATCAGCGATGGGACCGAGGCGATCGTGATGTCGCCGGTCGAGAAGCGCGACATGGTCTTCAGCCGCTCGAACGACCGATCGACGGCATCGATCATCCGCCTGGCTTCCGGCAGGAACTCGCGCCCGATGCTCGTCAATGCGACGGTGCGGGTCGTGCGGTCGATCAGCTTGAGGCCGACATGCGCTTCCAGCCGCTGGATGCGTCGCGTCAGCCCGGTCTGGGTGACGTGGAGCTTCTCCGCCGCTTTGTTGAAGCTTCCGAGCTCCGCGATCTGGATGAAGGCTTCAATGGCGTCGATCGGATGTTTCATGACAAAAAATCATTGATATATGCGATTATTTCAGCATACGCGCAACGGTTCGTCGGTCAATACTACGCGTCAAGGGCACCGAACCTGCTGCGAAGCAGGCTACGAAGCTGCCGTGAGGAAACGCATCGATGACCGATTCCAGTGCCGCAACCCGTGGCAGGCGTGTGCTCGTGACGCATGACCGGCTGGCCGAAAGCGCCATCCATCTTCTCAACGCCCATGACGTGGACGTCTTCTTCTCGCCTGCCTATGCGCCCAGCGAGCAGGTGGCGCAGCGCGCTGCCGAATTGCAGGTCGATGCGCTGATCGTCCGCCAGGGCAGGGTGGACGAGGCGATCATCTCGGCCTCTCCCCGGCTACGGGTCATCGCCAAGCACGGCGTCGGCGTCGACAACATCGACCTGCATGCCGCCGCCGCGCGAGACATTCCCGTCATTCGCGCCATGGGCTCGAATTCGCGTGCCGTCGCCGAGCACACCATCGCGCTCGCCCTGACGCTGCTCAAGGATATCCCGCGCCTCGACCACGCCGTCAAAGCCGGCACATGGCCGAAGCCGAGCTTCATCGGGCGTGATATCGCCGGCACTGTGATCGGACTCGTCGGCTTCGGCTCCATCGGTCAGCATGTCGCCCGGATGGCGCAGGGCCTCGGCATGTCCGTTATCCTGCATGACCCCCACGCCCGGGAAGCAATCGCTCAGTTCGACAGGGGGGCGGAACGCGATCTCGACCGCCTGATCGGGGAGGCCGACATCGTCAGCCTGCATTGCCCGCTGACCAACGCCACGCGCGATCTCCTCGATGTGCGCCGGTTCGGCCTGATGAAGCCGACGTCCTTCGTCGTCAACACGGCGCGCGGCGCCCTCATCAACGAGGCGGCTCTGTCGGCCGCATTGCTGGAAGGCCAGATCGCCGGAGCAGCCCTCGACAGTTTCGCGGTCGAGCCGCCGGCGAAGGACAGTCCGCTCTGGACGCTGCCCAACCTTATCGGGACCCCGCATATCGCAGGGGTGACCGCGGGATCGGCCAAGACGATGGCCGAGATCGCCGCCCGACACGTCATCGCGGTGCTCGATGGCGAAGAGCCGGATGCGGCCAGCCTTGCGAGGTTGACCGAACTCGCCGCCTAAGATCCGGACCAGATACCGGACGACCATAACAACGGGAGGAAACATCATGAGGATGATCTACAAGGCACTTGCCGCACTGACGATTTCGGCGCTCGCAACGGCGGCACAGGCCCAGCAATATCCGGACAAGCCGATCCGGCTTGTCGTGCCGTTTCCGCCGGGCGGCGGCACCGACGTCGTGGCGCGCGTCATCGCCCAGAAACTGGGCGAGGCTACGGGCTGGACGCTGGTGGTCGACAACAAGCCGGGCAGCGGCGGCAGCGTCGGCCTGAGCCTTGCCGGCAAGGCGCCGGCGGACGGCTACACGATCGTCCTGGCGCAGAACGCGAATCTCGTCATCAACCCGATCCTCGGCAAGGCCAACTACGACCCGATCAAGGATTTCGCGCCGATCGGCCTCGCGGCCTCCGCGCCTCAGGTGCTCGTCGTCGCCAAGGACTCGCCCCTGAAGACTGTCGAGGATCTCATCGCCGCGGCGAAGGCCAAGGACGGCAAGTTGACATTCGCCTCCCCTGGCGTCGGGACGAGCTCGCATCTGGCGGGCGAACTCCTGCAGCAGCTTGCCGGGGTCAAGTTCCGGCACATTCCCTACAAGGGCGCAGCCCAGGCACTGCCTGATCTCCTGGGCGGGCGCGTCGAGATCTATATTTCGTCGGTGCCCTCGGCGATGGCGCAGATCAAGGAGGGCGTGCTGCGCCCGATCGCCCTGTTCGCGACCAAGCGCGACGCCGACCTGCCGGATGTTCCAACCTTCGACGAGAGAGGCATCAAGAACTCCGACGCCGTGACCTGGTGGGGCTTGGCTGCACCTGCAGGTACGCCTGCGCCTATCGTCGCGCGCCTCAACAAGGAACTGAACACCATCCTGAAGCTGCCCGACACCCAGGCCAAGCTGCGCTCGGCTGGTGCCGAAGCGCTGGGCGGCAGCAGCGAGGAGTTCGGCGCACTGATCAAATCCGACGTGCCGAAATGGACGCAGGTCATCAAGGCGGCGGATGTGAAGGTCGCCGACTGAGCCGAAGGCGGGCGCCGGGATGCCCAGGCTGCAGTTCGGCGGCCTCCCGGCCGGCCAAGCGCTGGCGGATTTTGCCAGCGCCGGCACGGCGCGCCCACCGATCCTGAGACGTCGTTACGGAGCGCAGCCACGCTGCGCTTTCCCGACATCACTTCGGAATCAGCCATGAGAACCAGTATCTTCAAGAACCAGGACGCACTGGCCGGCCTGCTGTTCATGGGGCTCGGCGCGCTCGGCTTCGCGATCGCGCTCGGCTACAAATTCGGCGCCACGATCGACATGGGGCCAGGTTATTTCCCGCGCATCCTCAGCCTCGTTCTGATCGGCTTCGGCATCGTCACCTTCATCAGGGGGCTGCGCAGCTGTCTGCCTGTCGATGGAGGCTGGGCCTGGCTGCCGCTTGCGCTGCTGACCGGATCGCTCCTGCTCTTCGGCTTCCTGATGGAGCGGTTGGGCCTCGTGCCGGCGCTTGCTGCGCTGTTCTTCGTGTCGGCCCGCGCCGGCCACGAATTCAAGGCGCTGGAAGTGCTCGTCCTGACGGTCGTGATGTCGGCCTTCGCTGCTGCGGTCTTCGTCTGGGGGTTGAAGCTGCCCTACAGCCTCTTCGCGTGGAATTTCTGAGCCATGGAGATCATCGATCATTTCGTGCTCGGCTTCGGCGTCGCGCTGTCGCTGCAGAACCTCGCCTATTGCTTCCTCGGCGTGCTGCTGGGCACGCTGATCGGCGTACTGCCGGGCGTGGGCCCGCTGGTGACGATCTCGATGCTGCTCCCGATGACCTTCGGGCTCCCGCCGGTTTCGGCCGTCATCATGCTGTCCGGCATCTACTACGGCGCCCAATATGGGGGCTCCACCACGGCAATTCTCGTCAACCTGCCCGGCGAGACCTCCTCCGCCGTCACCTGCCTGGACGGCTACCAGATGGCGCGCCGCGGCCGGGCCGGTGCCGCGCTCGCGATCGCCGCGATCTCGTCCTTCGTCGCCGGCTGCATCGGCACGCTGCTGATCGTCGCGCTCGGCGTGCCGCTCGCGGGCTGGGCGCTGCGCTTCGGCGCGGAGGACTACTTCGCCCTGATGGTGCTCGGCCTCGTCGCCGCCTCGGTGCTGAGTCATGGCGACATGGTCAAGGCGCTCGCCATGGTCGTGGTCGGCCTGCTGATCGGCCTGGTCGGCACCGACGTGAACTCGGGCGTCGAACGCTACACCTTCGGCCTGCCCGAACTTGCGGACGGCATCGGCTTCACGGTGCTCGCAGTCGGAATCTTCGCGATCGCGGAGGTCGTCGTAAACCTGGAGCAGAAGGAGACACGCGAGGTCTTCACCAAGAACGTCGGCGGCCTGATGCCGCGCTGGAGCGACCTGAAGGCCTCGTTCCTGCCGACGCTGCGCGGCACGGCCATCGGCTCCTTCTTCGGCATCCTGCCCGGCACGGGGCCGTCGATCTCGTCCTTCTCCTCCTACATGCTCGAGAAGAAGCTCGCCAAGGACCCGTCCCGTTTCGGTCAGGGCGCGATCGAAGGCGTCGCCGCGCCTGAGGCCGCCAACAATGCGGCCGCGCAGACGGCCTTCATCCCGACCCTGACCCTCGGAATTCCCGGCAGCGCGACCATGGCCCTGATCCTCGGTGCGCTGATCATGAACGGCGTACAGCCGGGCCCGTCCGTCATGACGCGTAACCCCGAACTCTTCTGGGGCGTCATCGCCAGCATGTTCATCGGCAACGCTCTGCTTGTCGCGTTGAATCTGCCGCTCGTCGGCCTTTGGGTGCGGCTACTCAGCATTCCCTATCGCTGGCTCTTTCCTGCGATCGTCATGTTCTGCGCGCTCGGGAACTACAGCCTCAACAACAGTGCGATCGACGTCTATCTCTGCGCGGTGATCGGCGTGCTGGGCTATGTACTGGCGAAGCTGAAATGCCCGCCCGCGCCGCTGGTGCTGGGCTTCGTGCTCGGCCCGATGATGGAGGAGAACATCCGTCGGGCGCTCCTCCTGTCGGAAGGCGATCTCTCGATCTTCGTGCGCAGCCCGATCAGCCTGACCTTCCTGACCATCTCGCTGCTGCTCCTGATCAGCATGGCCCTGCCGGCTATCCGCCGCGGCAAGGCCCGCGTCGATCAGGAGGAAGCCGGCGCAACCTGACCGCGCCGGCGCAATCCCGGCTCCTGCGCAAACGCTCTCTCAGCCTGGTACCGGCCAGCTTCTAAACCAAGGACACTCCATGATCGGATTTCGAATTCTCAAGCGCCGCCGTCAGGTCGAGGCCGATCTCGTCAAGCGTTTCCGCACGCTTCCGGTCGCCAACATCAGCGATTCGATGTCGCGCATGGTCGCCGGCGGGGCATCGCTCCGGCCTCTTCACCGCGGTGGCGTGATGGCCGGACCGGCACTCACCGTGAAGACACGTCCAGGCGACAATCTGATGATCCACAAGGCGCTCGATCTCGCCGCTCCCGGTGACGTCATCGTCGTGGATGCCGGCGGCGATCTCACAAATTCACTGATCGGCGAACTCATGATCGCCCATGCGCAAACCCGCGGCATCGCCGGGATCGTGCTCCACGGAGCGGTGCGCGACTCCGCCTGGATCCGCGAGAACGACCTGCCGATCTACGCGGCCGGGATCAGCCATCGCGGCCCCTACAAGGACGGGCCCGGCGAGATCAACGTTCCGATCTCGCTGCAGGGCATGGTCATCGAGCCGGGCGATCTCATGATCGGTGATGCCGACGGCCTCCTCTGCGTGCCCTTCGATCATGCCGAGGCGATCTATGAAGCCGCCCACAAGAAGCATGTCGCGGAAGAGAAAAAGATGCAGGCGATCCTGGAGGGCAAGGACGACCGTAGCTGGGTCGATTCCACGCTCTCACGCCTGGGATGCGCCATCGAGCCCTGACGGTTTCGGTCGTTACGGCTGGTCGCCGGCGTTTCCGTCGGAGCCTGGCCTCGTTTGGCGTGGTTGCGGGTGCGTTCGCCGAAGGCGGCGGAGTAGCCGATTCCGAGGGGTATGTGGCGGAGCGCATCTCCGCTTCATACCCGAGCGGACGCCAACAGCGATTAGCGAAGATCATTCATCGCGGAATGCGAATGGCAATGCGCGGCGGTGGCGGTCGACGAATCATCAATGAGCGGCCAGAAGGCCATCGAGAATCGGGGGCGATCAACCGGTTTCGGTGTAAATTAGTTCCAATTCGTTCCAATTCGTTCCATATAACTGCAATTTGTTACTTTTAAATTCTCAACGTTACGTTGTTTCTTGTTTCAAGACTGCCAATCTCAAGCTAAGCTACCCGGCGGATTGGCGGGGATACTTTATCGTGAGATTGCAAGGAGAGCAGGGCGGAAAGCGCCTGCGCAAGCGCGTGCAGCTGGCCACCAACGGGCTGTCGAGCATCCTTCTCGGTGGCGCCAGCCTGGCTGCGCTTCTCGTCGCGTCCGGCGCGAAGGCTGAAGGGGGGCGGGTCTCTCAGGTCATGCGGGGTGCGGATGGCCGAGACGGCGAAACCGCGTTTCTCTGGACGTCCGCAACCGAGGGCAAGGATGGCGGCTCCTCGTTCTGGGTCCAGCATGCGCCCATCCTCAACATTCCCTCGCCCGCCCTCGAAATCGGCTCCGTCGGCGGGGCGGGAGGCTCCGTCTATTCAAAGGGCGTGTTCCACAATCTGCCAGGCCAGCGCGGGGGCAATGGTGGTGTCGTTTCGCTGATCTTGGCGCAATCCGCCGAGGTTTCGGGGCGGCTCGGCTATGCGACGTCTGCGCATGAGCGCTCCAGCCCGTTGATCCATGTCTATTCCCGCGGCGGGACCGGAGGGCTGGGATACACGTCCTGGACGGAAAGCGAGACCGGCATCGCCCGCGGCGGCGATGGCGGGCGCGTGACATTGTCGATTGCGTCCCGCGTCACTGCCTATGGCGGCGGCAATAATCCGCTGAATCTGTCGCTTCCCGCCATCTATGTGATGTCCGAGGGCGGCGCGGCCGGCATCGGCAAGGTGGATGGCAGGCGATCCGCCGACGGCACCTATGATTACAGGGTAGACGTGGACCGGGGCGGCAGCGGCGGCGACGTCGGCGTCACCCTGGAGGGCTCGGCGGCGGTCACCGTGCAGGGTGCTCTGGCGCCGGCCGTCTCCGTAAACTCGTTCGGCGGCAACGGTGGGCACGCCAGCAACAGCGGCGGCTATCCATCGAACGCCGGCGGCGGTGGACAGGTCTCCTTCAACAACTACGGCTCGGTGACGACGAACGGGGCCAATTCTCCGGCGGTGATCCTGCAGAGCGTGGGAGGCATCGGCGGCGGCGGCGCGAACGGCGCCTTCACCTCGGGCACGCCCGGCGGCCGCGGCGGCCGGGGCGGCAACATCGATGCGAAGAATTACGGTTCGATCGCCACCCGAGGCGACTACAGCCTCGGCCTGATGGCGCAGTCAGTGGGCGGCGTCGGCGGAAACGGCGGCGGTGCGGCTTTCACCTCCGGTGGTGACGGCGGCGGCGCCGGGCTCGGCGGCACGGTCGAGATCACGAATACGGGGCGGATCGAAACGCGCGGCACCGGCTCGGCCGGCATCGTGGCGCAGAGCGTCGGCGGGGGCAGCGCGCTGGACGCCTTCCATCTCAGCAAGCCGGTGGTGAGCGGTTCCGGCGGCGGATCCGGCGGCAGCAGCGGCATCCTGCCCTTCACCAGCGGCGGCACGGGTGGCACGGGCGGCATCGGTGGCGCGGTCACGCTCAAGCATAGCGGATCCATCATCACATCCGGCGATTCGGCCTATGGCGCTCTGCTGCAGAGCGTCGGCGGCGGCGGCGGAACCGGTGGCGTGGCGTCGAGCTCGATGGCGTTTCTGGCGGTGGCTCTCGGGGGAGCGGGCGGCGGCGGCGGCGCTGGCGGCGAGGTCACGTTCAGGAGCAGCCAGGGCAACATCGAAACGGCCGGCAAGGGCGCAACCGCGCTGCTGGCGCAGTCGGTCGGCGGCGGCGGCGGCACGGGCGGCTATGCATCGGCGAAATCAACCGGTCCCGGCCTGTCCGCCTCGTCTGCGACGGGCGGCTCGGGCGGCATGGGCGGCAATGGCGGGCATGTCCTGGTCGACAACGGCTCCGCGATCATCACCCGCGGGGAGGCCGCGCTCGGGCTTCAGGCCATCAGCATCGGTGGCGGCGGTGGCACGGGCGGTGGCGCGGGCGCCTTTGCCCTTGCCTTGCCGGCTGTCACGCCCTCCGGCCAGCCGCTGCCCTCGATCGCCCTCACCAATGCCATCGGCGGTTCCGGTGGCGCTGGCGGCCACGGCCGGACCGTCAAGGTCTACAACAAGAATGCCGGCGTCGAGACCTTCGGTGTCGGCTCCATCGGCATTCAGGCGCAGAGCGTCGGCGGCGGCGGCGGCAATGCCGGCAATGCGCTGGCCTATGGCCTGGCCATCGCCGCTCCGGGCGCCACGGCCCTGAACGTCACCAATACCATCGGCGGCACGGGCGGCGGCGGCGGCTCCGGGGATTTCGTTCATGTCTACAATGACGGCAGTGTCGCGACCCACGGTGATGGGGCGTTCGGCATTCAGGCGCAGAGCATAGGCGGCGGCGGCGGCAATGGCGGCTCGGCCTCTTCCTCGGCCGATGCGCTCAGCCTCTATCGCACGGTGGCGCTCGGCCAGACCATCGGTGGCACCGGCAGCAAGGGTGGTGGCGACGGCGGGCCCATTCTGGTTGAGAATCGCGGCCGGGTGGAGACACGCGGCGCCGGCGCCACGGGCATCCTGCTTCAGAGCATCGGCGGCGGCGGGGGCAATGGCGGTGCCGTGAACGCATCGGCTGCCTCGGGCCTGTCATTCGACAAGACGCTTAACAGCCTGGTGCAGAAGTTGCCGCTGGCCGATTCCGTCACCATGGTGAACGCGATCGGCGGCAATGGCGGCAGCGGCGGCAATGGCGGCAAGGTGCAGGCCATCCTGTCCTCCCAGAGCCTGATCCGAACCCAGAGCTCGCAGGCGGACGGCCTGTTCGCACAGAGTGTCGGCGGCGGCGGCGGCATGGGCGGCGGTGGCAGCGCGGCGGCGGAAGGCACGTTGTCGGTCAGCCTCTCATTTGGTGGAAGGGGTGGCACCGGTGGCACCGGCGGCGTCGTGGATGTCTCCAACGCCGGCACGATCGAGACCCGCGGGGATGCCTCGCACGGCATCTTCCTGCAGTCGGTCGGCGGCGGCGGCGGCAATGGCGGCAACCTGACGGCAGCGCCCGATGATACGCCCGATACCGTCGGCGAACTCTGGGCGACCTTGAAGAAGGCCGTCGGCGTGGACGCCTATCAGGAATGGGCGGGCGACAAGAAGAACGCCGAGACGAAGGAAAATCTCGACGCCCTCATCAAGGACATCCAGAACTCGGATACCTACAAGTCCCTCGCTGACTCCTTCAAGAAATCCGATTTCTACAAGCAGGCGCAATCCTTCGGCAAAAACATCACCGACTACCTCGACAAGCAGTCGAAGGGGTCGGTGAAGCGGCCGGACGTGTCGCTGACCCTCTCCATGGGTGGCGACGGCGGCAGCGGCAATGTCGGTGGCACCGTGCTCCTCAATCACAGCGGCCTGGTCGTGACCGGCGGCGACGTCTCGCATGGCGTCTTCGCGCAATCGGTCGGCGGCGGCGGTGGACAGGGCGGGCTCGCCTATTCATCCGGCAGCAACAAGACCAATCTCGGCGGAACGCTCGGCGGCAAAGGCGGCCACGGCAATCTCGGCGGGCAGGTCACCCTGACCAATGAGGGCACGATCAGGACCGCGGGCGAGGCCTCATACGGGATCTATGCCCAGTCGGTCGGCGGCGGCGGCGGCGTCGGCGTGGGTGCGCTCAGCAGCGACAACAAGAATCTCGTCCTTAACCTGACGGTCGGCGGCAATGGCGGAACCGGCGGCAATGGCGGCGAGGTCACCGTGAACAACTATGGCACGGTCGAGACGCGCGGCAACGAGGCGCATGCGGTCGTGGCCCAGAGCATCGGCGGCGGCGGCGGCGCCTTCCTGATGAACCCCGCATCGGCCTCCGACGCGGGCTCGGCCGGCAGCGGCGACGAGAAGGCGGCCTCGGCCAGCACGATCGCGGCCCTGCTGAAGGCGGTCGGCATCGAGAAGGTGCCGGCGGCTGCGCAGGGTTCGAGCGACAAGAAGCCATCTTCCAAATCCGGCAGCTTCACGCTCGGCGGCTCGGGCGGTGCCTCGGGCGCGGGCGGGACCGTGAAGGTGAATCATGGTGGCCCGATCCGGACAACCGGCGAGGCCGCCTTCGGCATCCTCGCCCAGTCCATCGGCGGCGGCGGCGGCATCTCCAATGCCGCCGGCAGCCCCGGCGGCGTCAAGTACGCGGCCTCCTACGGCGGCAAGGGCGGCGCAGCCGGCAACGGAGGCAACATCCATGTCATGTTCAGCAACAATGCCGCGATCCAAACGACCGGCGACAATTCGATAGCGGTCTTCGCCCAGACGATCGGCGGCGGCGGCGGCTATGGCGGCGCCTCGGTGTTGCAAGGCTGGACGCTGCCGGTGTTCGGCGGCGAAGGCCGGTCCAGCGGCGATGGCGGTTTCATCGAGATCGGCAGTCGGGACGGAACCGTCAGGATCGACACGAAGGGCGCCGAGGCTCACGGGATCTTCGCCCAGACGCTTGGCGGCGGCGGCGGTATGGTCAGCGACCTGCTGAAGACCGACAAGACGGTCCGCAGCACCCTTGAAGCGACGGCGTCCGTTCTGGCCGGCATCATCAGCAAGACTGGCGGCAGCGGCACGGTTCTCGACAATATCGACAAGGTTCCGGAGGAGTTCCAGGGCGTCGTCAGGCTGCTGGGTAACGATACCGATACGGTCAACAGCGTCCTGACCAAGATCACGGAGAATCTCGACAAGCGAAGCGCATCGCGCGGAACAGGGGGCGAGATCTCGGTTCATCTGAAGGGCAACATTCAGACGACCGGCGCCGGCTCCTACGGCATCTTCGCTCAGAGCGGCTTCCAGAAGATCGACGGGCTGCTCGACGAAAGCCGCTATGGCGGCAACATCACCGTCGACTACTCCGGCGTCCTTCGCGGCGGGGCGGGCGATGGCGCCGCCATCGTCGTGGATGGCGGCCAGTTCAACACCATCGTGATCGGTGCCGGCTCCCATGTCAGCGCGGTCTCCAACCAGGCGGTGATCTCGACCTTCGGCCAGGAGAAAGTGCTCAACTACGGAACGCTGGTGGGCGATATCAACCTGACCTATCGCGGCACGAACGAATGGAACGAGTTCCGCAACGAGGTCGGCGGCACCTATATCAGCGCCGGAAGCGGAACGATCAACATCAGTAATCGCAGCGGCTGGTTCTACAATGGCGGTACGTTCGACGTCGGCGGGGTCGGCCAGATCGCGACCGCCACGGTCAAGAACGTCGACACCCATCTCGCCGGCCGGCTGCGCGTCGACGTGAACAGCGTCGCGCCGGCAGGCGCCCAGAACGCGGACCTCCTGAAGACGGCCAAGCTCACCATCGACGGCGTCGCGATCCGGCCCTACTCCGTCGATGGGCTGCTGCCTGGCAGCAGCTTCACGGTGGTTTCGGCCTCCTCGATCTCGACCAACAACCCCGAGACCGCAGGCGTCAGCCCGGAAAGCCCGGTCTCCTGGTCGGCCTCGCGGAACGGCAACAGCATTGCCATCTCGCCATCGGCGGATTTCGTCGGAAAGGCCAGGGGAAGCCTGACGAACACCGAGCGTTCGCTGCTCGGCAGCCTTCAGCAGGCCTGGAACTCGGGCAATGTCACCATGGCGGGCACCTTCGCGGACCTCGCCAATATCGACACGGCCGAGCAATATGGCCGGGCGATCAACAGCCTGACAGCCACGGAGGATCACGGCCAGTCCGCGGTGAACCAGACACTGGATGCGCGCAAGTCCCTCACGGCGGCCCTGAGCTGTCCGCTGTTCGAAGGCAGCAGCACCAGCTTGCGCGAGACGCAATGCGTATGGGGCCGCATCGTCGGTTCCCGCATGATCTACGCCAACGGCGTCGGGAACGACGGCTCCACCCAGAATGGCCTGAGCTATCGGGTCGGCGGGCAGTGGGAATTGAGCCCGGACTGGTTCCTGGGCGCGACCGCCTCCTACAACCTGAGCAGGATGCGCACGAGCGACAGGCTCACCTCCATCGACGGCAAGGGGGCCGATGTCGCGATCTCCCTGAAGCATCAGGCCGGCCCATGGCTGCTCGCAGGCGCGCTTCATGGCGGTTACGGCAGCTTCGATTCCGACACGAACTTCTTCGTCGGCGATAATAGCTGGAACGCGCGCAATAACACGGAGGTCTGGACGGCCGGGCTTCGCCTGCGGGCTGCCTATGAACTGGCCTTCGACGGCTGGTACCTGCGGCCCTCAGCAGATCTCGACCTGCTCCACACCCACATGCCCGGCTATACGCTTTCGGGAAGTGGAGCGACCTTCCGGGCCGATGCCATCCGGGAGTGGAGCATGGCATTCGAGCCGACGCTGGAAGCGGGTGCCCGGATCGACCTGGGCAAAGACCAATGGCTTCGGCCGTATGTTTCGATCGGCGGCACGTTCCTGAGCGGCGACGGGCTCAGCCAGCGGGTATCGTTCTCGGAAGATGGCGGGCCAGGCATCACCTTCGCCTCAACCTCGTCGATGCCGGACAAGCTCTTCAACCTGGGGACGGGACTGCATCTCTTCGCAAAGGCGGGCTATGAGCTGCGGGCCGAATACAAGGCCCAGCTGGCAAAGGACTTCGCCAATCAGGAGTTCAGCGTGCGCATGGCCGTTCCGTTCTGAAACCGCCGGGCTGTGCAGGGACGCCACGCGTCTATCCGGCGGGAGGCCGGTGTCCACTGCCGATCGGTCGAGACCGCATGCCGCGTTACCTCGACCAGTCCAGCCGAGCCGCCGGCTGGCGCCCGAGGCCGGCCGCAACGCAGGTGTGAACAGGCTGACGGGGCAACAAGAAGGACCCGCTCGTCATTGACCATTCTTCTGGAAGAAGATTGCTGCCTCGGTTCTGTTCCTTAACGACAGCTTCTCCAGGATGTTGGAGACGTGGAACTTGACCGTCTTGATGGTGCCGCCGGTGGCTTCGGCCACCTCCTGGTTGGTGAAACCCTGGGCTATCAGGCGCAGCACCAGGCGTTCCCGCGCCGAGAGACTGTTCAGCCTCTCGAGCTCCGGGCTGATGGTACGCAGGCTCTTGACCAGCCGGGCTGCCATGCTCGGCGGCAGATAGGTTTCGCCCCGCATCACCGTCCGGATCACCTCGGCGAGCTCGGAGGCCGAGATACCCTTGAGGGCATATCCGGCAACGCCGGCGTCGAGCGCATCGACCAAGGTCTCCTCGTCTTCGGACACCGTCAGGATCACCACCCTCGTGTCCGGGGAGTGCTTGCGCAAGGCCGCAGCCGCCTCCAGGCCGTTGCCCGGCATGGAGAGGTCGAGCAGGGCAACTTGCGGGGCATGGCGCTCGCAGAGGACAAGCGCCTCGTCCGCGCTCGCTCCCTCGGCATCGATGACGATGTCGCCCGCGCCGCTCAGCGCCTGCACCACCCCGCTGCGGAAGATCGAGTGATCATCAATGATCACGACCCTGGTCTTGTTCGTCTGCAAGCAACCCTCCCTGGAGCTCGATCGACATGGTCACGCGCGTCCTGCCCCGGTCGTCGGTTTCGAGCGTGAGCGTGCCGCCGAGGCTTTCGATCCGCTCGCGCATGCCGATAAGGCCGAGGCGCGGACCCGCTGCCTCGTCCCGCGCCGCCGGCGGCGTCCGGCCGCGGCTGCTGACGGTGATGCCGAGCCAGTTGCCATCGAGGCTGCAGCTGACCGTGCACCCGCCGCCGGCAGCATGCCGGTAGGCGTTGTTCAGCCCTTCCTGGACGAAGCGATAGACGCAGGCGCGTGCGGCATCGGCGACATCCACGACAATGGGTACGGCCTCCAGCGCGACCTGCGCGCCGGTGCGCATGACATGGGCCTGTACCGCCCGCGAGATGACCTCGGACAAGGTGAGCGCGTGCAGTTCCGGAAGAAGCGCCCCGCTGGCGATCGCGCGGATCTCGTGGATCGCCTCGGCCAGCGCGGTCCGGATCATTTCCCGCAGCCGCGTCCGCGCGCCCGGGCTCGACGCCGCGGCGAACTCGTCGAGCTTGAGCTGTGCGAAGCCGACGAGTTGGGCGGGCCCGTCATGCAGGTCGGCGCCGAGACGGCGGATCGTGTTCTCGTGGATCTCGACCGTCCGGGCGGAGGCGTTGCGTAGCCTGACGCCGAGCGCGCGATTGGCCGCCGCGAATTGCTCTGCCTCCGCGGCGCGGACGAGAAGTGCGGCCTGCTGGCGCTCGATGGTGCGCGTGCCGCGCCTGACGACGCCGTAGAGCCCGGCCATGATGACCAATGTGCTGGCAGCGACCGCGAGCCAGCTGATCAGCCTGATGCGGGCGAGCCCGTCTTGGAGAGGTTGCTTGATCTCGTGGATCTCGGCCACAGCGACGATCTCGCCGGAGGCGGCGAGTACGGGCGTATAGACCTCCAGGAAGGTCGCCTCGAAGCCACGGCTGCGATGCTCGGCGGTCTGCAGGTCGGTGAAGTCGGAGACGACCTCGCCGGCGAAGGCTTCGCTCAGTGCCGTCGGCGGCGTGAACTTCCGGCCGATGATCTCGGGCGAGTTGGAATAGGCTACCGTGCCGTCGCGCAGCCAGATCTCGAGATAGGGAAAACGCTCGCTGATCGCCGGCCCGGCCATCAATTCGTCGAGCCGGCTCAGGGATGATGGCGACAGGGTGCCCTGCCGGCCGAGCTCTTCGGCGAAGGGGGCGACGATGCTCTGGACGAAGACGGCGGAGTACGCGGCCGTGTGGTTGATGGTCGCTTCGGCGACGAGGCGCGTCACGGCGATTCCGGCACCCACCATCGCGAGGAGCAGCAAGAGCCCACCGGTCAGCAGGAACTGCGTCGAGAGGCGCAGCTCCGGCAGCGTCGCGATGTCACGCGGCGGTACCGGCAGGGAAGGTGGGCTCGCCTCCTTCACGAGCATTCCGCGGACGCTGCGATCATCAGCCGGACACCCTGGTCCAAGGTCTAGGTTGAAGCCTGCCGATCGACTAGTTGATCGGCGGGCCTAGAGGCTAGTTTGTAATACGGCAATACGTCGCAGAAAATCGTGCGACCTTTCTCGATAATCATTCTAATAAAATATCGGCATATTCGCTTAACGAACAATTAATCTGGGATGTTCCGGCAATTTCGATTGCCGCGCACTGCATCTCTTCTGCGACTTTCGTTAGGTGAGGCTGCCATGAAGCTCAACGCGCACGATCTCCAGTTCATTCTCAAGCAGATCGAAATTGCCGAGCAGCACAGCGCGATGATCGCTGGCGTCTCCGGCACCGACAGCATCGACCAGATCGGCGATGCTCTCAGGGAACTCGTGGACAATCCGCTGCTGCCAAACGGGTTGCGCACCGTCGATGGCAGCTACAACAACCTCGTGCCCGGCCGTGAGCGCTGGGGCGCCTCGGGCGAGCCCTTCCCGCAGCTGACGCAGCCGAACTGGGTCAACGAGGAGGACGACGCCCTGATGTTCGGGACGCCGACCAATCCGGTCTGGCTCAACAACAACAACTACGCCTCGACCGGCGGCACGGCGCTGGCGCCCGGCCAGTTGGCTCCCGGCACCGTCGTCGATGCGGATCCGCGCATCATCTCGAACCTGATCGTCGACCAGACGCTCGACAATCCCGCCGCCATCGCTGCGGCGCTGCGCCATGCGGGCGTATCGGAAGCGCAGATTCCCGGGCTCGTGACCCAGATCCGGGCCGCCCATCAGGCTCAGCCGGGTGCTCTCGCGGCGCTCGACGCGGCCGAGGCGGCACTGCTCACGGCTCAGGAGGCCCATAATCAAGTTTTGGAGGACATTGCCGCAGCCGAAACGATCGCCGAGCTGCAGCCTCTGCTCGCGGCGCTTGAGATCGCAAGCAACGCCGTGACGGCCGCCACGCAGGGGCGCGACGATGCCCTGGCTGATGCCGGAGCGCTGGCGGCGCTGCTCGACCAGCATGGGGTCGAGCTTGACGGCAACACCGTTCTGCTGCCGAACGTCGCGCCGGATGAGGGCCTCTCCGCGCCCTATAATTCCTGGTTCACGCTCTTCGGCCAGTTCTTCGATCACGGCCTCGACCTCGTGAAGAAGGGCGGGAACGGCACCGTCTACATCCCGCTCCAGCCGGACGACCCGCTCTACAACCCGGCCACGCCGCACACGAACTTCATGGTGCTGACGCGCGTCTCCGTTGATGACGAGGCGGCCAACGTCACCACGCCATGGGTCGACCAGAACCAGACCTACACCTCGCATGCTTCGCACCAGGTCTTCCTGCGGGAATACGAGCTCGGCCCGGACGGTAAGCCCGTCGCCACCGGCCTGCTGCTCGAAGGCGCCAATGGCGGCCTGGCGACCTGGAAGGACATCAAGGACCAGGCGCGAACGATGCTCGGCATCGAACTCACCGACGCCGATGTCGGCAAAGTTCCGCTGCTGCGAACCGACCCCTATGGCAGGTTCATCCCGGATCCGGACACGGGCTACGCGCAGGTGATCGTCGGTGTCGGCCCCGACGGGGTGCCGAACACCGCCGACGACCTCGTCATCTCCGGCACACCCACGGCGCCGGCGAGTCTCGCCAGCGCCGTCCGCCTGCCCAACGCCTTCCTAGACGACATCGCTCATGCGGCGGTGCCAGTGCTGATCGGCGGCGTGCTGCAGGCCGACAGCGACAGCGCGACTGGATATTCCGGCGCCTTCAATGAGCGCGGTCAGCAGACCTCCTACGACAACGAAATGCTCGATGCGCATTTCATCACGGGTGACGGCCGCGGCAACGAGAACATCGGCCTGACCGCCGTCCACTACATTTTCCATGCCGAGCACAACCGACAGGTCGAGGAGATCAAGGCGACGATCACGGCATCGGGCGATGCGGAGTTCATCGCCTCGTGGAAGCACGCCGATGGCAGCTGGGACGGCGAGCGTCTGTTCCAGGCGGCGCGCGTCGCCACCGAGATGCAGTACCAGCACCTCGTCTTCGAGGAGTTCGCCCGCAAGATCCAGCCGGACGTCGACCTCTTCATCGTCGAGCCGGATGTCGACCTCAACCCGGCGATCTTCGCCGAGTTCGCGAATGTGGTCTATCGGTTCGGTCATTCCATGCTGAACCAGAGCGTCGACCGCATCTTCGCGGACGGCTCTCCCGACAAGATGCGGCTGTTCGACGCTTTCCTGAACCCGCTTGCCTTCGAGACCACGGATGTGACGCAGGCGCAGATGGCGGGCGCGATCGCGCTGGGCATGTCAGCCCAGCGCGGCAACGAGATCGACGAATTCGTCACCGACGTCCTGCGCAACCAGCTCGTCGGCATCCCGCTCGATCTCGCCGCGATCAACATCGCCCGCGGCCGTGACACCGGCATGCCGACGCTGAACCAGGCTCGCGCCCAGTTCCAGGAGCTGGCCAACGGCGACACGCTGCTGCGGCCCTATACGAGCTGGTCGGATTTCGCGACGAACCTCAAGAATCCGGAATCGATCATCAACTTCATCGCCGCCTATGGCACGCATTCGACCGTCACTTCGGCGACGACCGCCGAGGCGAAGCGCGACGCGGCAATCAATCTGGTCTTCGGCGGCGTGAACGCCCCCAGTGATCGCCTGGAATTCCTCAACGGCACCGGCGCCTATGCCGAGAAACGCGGCGGCCTGGACAATGTCGACCTCTGGGTCGGCGGCCTGGCCGAGAAGAAGATGGCCTTCGGCGGCATGCTGGGCTCGACCTTCTCCTTCGTCTTCCAGCTGCAGATGGAGAACCTGCAGGACTCCGACCGGTTCTACTACCTGTCGCGGGCCCAGGGGCTGAACTTCCTCACCGAGCTCGAGAACAACTCGCTGGCGAAGATCGTCATGCGCAACACCAATCTCGGCGAGCAGGGACTGGCCCTGCCGGCCGACATCTTCTCGGTGCCCGACCACGTCTTCTACGTCGACTACCTCAAGCAGATGCAGATGACCGGGCAGGTCGATCCGCAGCACGACAACCCCGTGCTGCAGGCGATCTCCAGCCTGGTCGAACGCGGGACCAACTACTTCCGCTTCAACGGCAACGACCACATCGTCATCCAGGGCACCAGCGGCGACGACCACATCGTCGCGGGCGGCGGCGACGACACCGTCTGGGGCGGCGCGGGCAATGACCGCATCGAGGCCGGCTATGGCGTCGACTCGATCAATGGCGGCGAGGGCAACGACATCATCACCTCGGCCGGGACCGATATCGGCGCAGTCAGCGTGCTCAAGGGCGAGGCCGGGCATGACGTGATCGTCGACGGTACCGGCATGTCGCTGATCTTCGGCGGCGACGGCCAGGACTACCTGGTCTCCGGTGCCGATGACGGCGAGATCCGCGGCGGCGAGGACAACGACTTCATCGTCGGCGGCGACGGCATCAACATGCTGTTCGGCAACGAGGGCGACGACTGGGTCGAGGCCGGAGGCGGCTTCGACTACATCGCCGGCGACAATGGCGAGCTGTTCTTCAACTCGACCATCCTCGGCCATGACGTGCTCAACGGCGGATCCGGCGACACCGACTACGACGCGGATTCGGGCGACGACATCATGTTCGGCGGCGCGGGCATCCAGAAGTTCATCGGCATGTGGGGCCATGACTGGGTGACCCACAAGGGCGAGCAGACCGGCGCCAACTCCGACATGAAGGTCGACATCTTCACGACCCTGCCGAACGAGGTGCTGCGCGACCGCTTCAGCCAGGTGGAAGGCCTTTCCGGCTGGCAGCATAACGACGTGCTGCGCGGCGACGACCGCGCCGGAAACGGTGCGGAGGGCGGCACCACCACCGATCCGACGCCGGAGACGGGCTTCCGCTACAACGAGCTGAACCGCGCCGCGATCGACCGCATCGCCGGGCTCGACCAGATCGTCACCGGCGACTTGATGGTCAATGGCCAATACTGGGCCGACGGCTCCTGGGAAGACGGAAAGACCGGCACGATCGAGGACATCTTCGTCGGCGGCAACATCCTGCTCGGCGGCGGCGGCAGCGACGTGATCGAGGGCCGCGGCGGCGACGACATCATCGATGGTGACCGCTATCTCAACGTCCGCGTCAAGATCAGCGACGAAGATGGCAACCAGCTTGCTTCCGTCGACTCGCTGACGCAGGTGATCCAGAACGCCACGGTCGATGCCTGGAACGGCAAGACGCTGCCCGAGCTCATGGTCAGCGGCGTGATCTCGCCGGAGCGGCTGTCGATCGTCCGCGAGATTCTCGACGGCGGGTCCGCGGATGATGTCGATACCGCGGTCTACTGGGATGTGCGCGAGAATTACGAGATCACCTCGAACGCGGATGGCAGCATCACGGTCGCGCATATCAGCCAGACGGGCGGCGCGATCGATCCCGTAACCGGGCGCAACCGCGTCTCGGACGGTGTCGACCGGCTCTACAACATCGAGAAGCTGCAATTCGCCGATGAGACGATCACCTTCTCGCCGCCGGAGCTGAAGCTCCATGCCTTCAGCGCCGCTGGCAACTACGCCACCAGCTTCGGCCAGGGAGGCTATGGCAATTCCTCCGGCTCGATCGCCTGGGGACCGGACTGGACGGAGAGCGACGACGGGGCGAATGTGAGCAACAACGGCCAGATCACGCTGGCCGGATCGGCGCTGCGCTTCGGGACCGGCAACGGCGCGATCATCACGAGGGAGCTCGACCTGTCCACCGCCGCATCGGCTCAGCTGAGCTTCAGCGCCGTGGCGAACAATCTCGATGCCGGGGAGCAGGTCACGGTCTTCTTCTCGGCCGACGGCACGACCTTCGAGCCGCTCGGTACGATCGGGGGCAGTGTTAGCAGCACTCCGACCTTCGATCTCGTCGGGCCGTTCACCGCTGCTGCCAAGATTCGGTTCGAGGTGTCGGGCATCGACAACGGCAATGAGAGCGTCGTGATCGACAACCTGCGGGTCGATCTCTTCGTGCCCTCGGCCGCGCCGACGACCGATCTCCAGACGAGCTACACGGAGAACGGGGCGGGGGCTGCGATCGCCAACCGTCCGGGCATCACCGACGACGGCAGCGAGATCGCCTCGGCGCGGATCGTGCTGACCAACGCTTCCGCAGGGGATCGGCTCTTCGTCCAGGGGGCGCTGCCGCAGGGAATCACTGCGGCGATCAACACCAGCGTGGCGGGCATCATCACCTTGACGCTGTCCGGCGAGGCGTCGCTCGCCGCCTACCAGTCCGCGATCCAGGCCGTCCGATTCGAGAACACCAGCGACGCGCCCGCGGCAGGCCAGCGCCTGATCGAGATCACGGTCAATGACGGTATCGTCGACAGCAATGTCGCCGTCGCCAGCATCAATGTCGTGCCGGTGGACGACGATGTGGTGGCCAACAACGATACGGTCATCACCAATATCAGCGGCACGACGAGCATTGTGGTGCCGAAATGGGCCCTTCTCGCCAACGATGTCGATCCCGACAGCCCGATCAGCATCACGGGCGTCGGCAACGCCAACAGCCTGACCAACCTTTCGCACAATGCGAGCTCGGTGAGCTTCACCGATCCCACGACCGGAAACGCCGGAGGCAGCTTCACCTACACCGCCACCGGCGCCCCCGGCGATACCGCCAATGCCACCGTGAACGTGACCCGCGACGTCAACGGCACGGTCGATGGCACGGCGGGCAACAACATCCTGATCGGTAATGATGCCGCCAGCACCTTCGACGGTGGCCTGGGCAACGACATCATCCTCGCCGGCGGTGGCAACGATACCATCGTCTGGAACGCCAACAACGCCCAGGCGAACAGCCTCAACGGCAGCGACGGGCGCGACATCGTCGATGGCGGGGCCGGGACGGACGACACCTTCGTCATCAACGGCAACACGGCCAACAACGTCGCCGAGTTCTACCGGATCTATTCCCGGGAGGCCGCGGAGGCGGCGGGCATTACCGGGCTGAACGCCGGCACGGAGATCGTGATCACAAGGGGCGGCACCACGAATGCGGCGGTCATCGCCGAGCTGTGGAACATCGAGGAAATCGTCGTCAACACGGACAATGGCAACGATACGGTCCAGGTGATCGGCGACTTTGCCAATACCAGCCTCGACGTGAACACGATCACGATCAACGGCGGCGCGGGCGACGACACCGTCGACATCTCGGCCCTGACCTCGGCGCATCGCATCGTCTTCCGCTCCAATGGCGGCAACGACACGATCATCGGCAGCCTCCGCCCGCAGGATGTGGTCGAGCTGCCGGCCGGCAGCGACCCTGCCGACTACGAGCGTAGCTTCGATCCGGAGACCGGCATCTCGACGCTCTCCAACGGCCAGCACCAGATCTGCTTCTCGGGTGACTTCGATCCGGTGCTGTCGGTCGGCGATGACGATGACGATGACCATCATCACGACGATGACGATGACGATGATGAGGACGAGGACGAGGACGACGACGGCGAAACCTGCGTCAATGACGACGACGATCAGGACGACGACCATGACGATGATGAAGACGATTGTGGCTGCGACGACGACAACGCTGCGCCGCCGGCCTCCGGCGGGGTGCGGACGGGAACGGCGCAGACCGATGTCCTGATCGGCTCGGCTGCCGCGGACAGCATCGTCGGCTTCGCCGGTGACGACGTCCTGATCGGGAATGGCGGCGACGATGCCATCTCCGCCGGGGAGGGCGCGGACCTGGCCGAAGGCGGTGCCGGCAACGACGTCCTGGCGATGGGCGGGGGCGACGACATCGCCTTCGGCGGCGAAGGCAACGACCTGCTCTTCGGCGATGCCGGCGACGACCGCCTCTTCGGCGGGGCAGGCGACGACCGGCTCGAAGGCGGCACCGGCAACGACTTCGTGGTCGGCGGTGCGGGCAACGACCTCTTCGTCGCCAGCGCGGGTGACGGCAACGACACCTATTACGGGGATGACCTCGAGGGCGGCACCGGCATCGACACGCTCGACATGTCGGCGATCACCGCCAACATCACGGTCAATCTCGGAACGGGGCTGCTGGGCCGCGGCAATGCCTACAGCTCGCAGACAGGCTCGGACACGCTCTGGTCGATCGAGAACGTCGCGACGGGCTCGGGCAACGACACGATCACCGCAAGTGACGCCGTGAACGTGATGGAGGGCGGTGCCGGCAACGACACCTTCCGCTTCACCAGCGGGCAGGCGGCCGATGGCGACACCATCCTGGACTTCGAACCGGGCGACCGGCTCGACCTCTCGGGGATCGACGCCGACCGCGGAACGGCGGGCGACCAGGCCTTCACCATCGTCAGCGGCAGCGAGTTCACCGCCTCTGCGCAGCTGCTGGTCACCTACGAGACCCGTGAGGACGGCGAGTACACGGTGCTGCGGGGCAATGTCGATGGCGGCCCGGATGCCGACTTCGAGCTCAGCCTCAAGGGCACCCACGTCCTGAACTCCGGCAACGTGACGCTCTGACGCGTCGCCAACCACCGCCCCGGCCACGCGCCGGGGCGGCATCCGGGTCGAGTACCTCCCATTCGAGAGTGCAGTTCCATGTCGGGTCAAAGCCTGAATCTCGCGCGTCGGCGCGATGCCGCAAAACTGACCGAAGGGATGCGCGGGGTCGTCGCCTACCTTCTCGGGATTTCCTGCGTCATCAACGTTCTGGCCCTGACCGGCTCGCTCTACATGATGCAGGTCTATGACCGCGCCCTGACCAGCGGCAGCGTGCAGACCCTGGTCGCCCTCTCGGTCATCGCGCTCGGTCTCTATGTCTTCCAGGGCGGCTTCGATGCCGTCCGCACGCGGATGCTGGTCCGGGTCGGCGCGCGCTTCGACCATAATGTCGCGCCGATCGCGCATCGCGTGACGATGGACATGCCACGCTTCGGCTTTTCCGGCACCGAGGCGCTGGAGCGCGGCCGCGATGTCGACACGGTGCGTGGTTTCCTCTCCAGCCAGGGGCCCGGCGCGCTGTTCGACCTGCCCTGGATCCCGATCTATCTCGTCTTCATCTACCTGCTGCATCCCTGGCTCGGCGCCTTGACGCTCGCCGGCGCGGTGGTGCTGACGCTGATGACGCTGGGCGCCGAGGTGATGGCGCGGCGCAGCACGACGCAGGCCCGGCAGGCCGCGATGGCTCGCAACGCGATCGCCGATTCCAACGCGCGCAACGCCGACGTGATCAAGGCGATGGGCATGGCGGAGCGCGCCGCGCGCCGTTTCGCCGCCGCCAATGCCGAGCATCTCGACCTGCAGACCCGCGCCAGCGACGTGTCCGGTTCCTTCGGCGCGGTCTCCAAGGTTTTGAGGATGGTGCTGCAATCGGCGGTGCTGGGCCTCGGCGCCTTCCTGACGATCGGCGGGGAGCTTTCGGCCGGCGCGATCATCGCGGCGTCGGTCGCCTCCTCCCGCGCCCTGGCGCCGGTCGACCAGGCGATCGCCAACTGGAAGCCCTTCGTTGCGGCGCGGCAGAGCTTCGCCAGGCTGCGCGAGACCATCGTCGCGCTCAGCAAGGCCGGCGAGCCGATGCCGCTGCCGGCGCCGCATCGCGGCCTCAGGGTCGAGCGCATCACGGTCGCGGCGCCGGGCAGCGGCCAGGTGCTGCTCAGCGATATCAGCTTCGAGGTCGAGGCCGGCAAGGCGCTCGGCATCATCGGCCCCAGCGGCGGCGGCAAGACCACGCTGGTCCGCGCGCTTACCGGCATCTGGCCGACCCTGCGCGGCGCCGTGCGGCTCGACGGCGCCGAGCTCGACCAGTGGCCGGAGGAGGATCTCGGCCGGGCAATGGGTTATCTTCCGCAGGAGGTCGGGCTGCTCGACGCCACGGTGGAGGAGAACATCTCTCGCCTGGCCGAAGCCGGGGATTCGCGGGCCGTGGTCACGGCTGCGACCGCGGCCGGCATCCACGACATGGTGGTGCGGCTCCCCGGCGGCTATCGCACGCCGCTCGGTTCGCAAGGGGCGGCTCTCTCCGCGGGCCAGCGCCAGCGTATCGGACTGGCGCGCGCGCTCTACGGCAACCCCTTCCTCGTCGTCATGGACGAGCCCAACTCCAATCTCGACGGCGAAGGCGAGGCGGCGCTGACGCGGGCGGTGGAGCAACTCAAGGCCCGCGGCGCCATCGTGGTGATCGTGGCGCATCGCCCCAGCGCGCTGATCGCGGTCGATTATGTCGGCGTGATCCAGGGCGGCAAGCTCAGCGCCTTCGGCCCGCGCGACCAGATCATCAAGCCCGGAACGGCTGCGCCCAAGGAGGCAGCGAGGCCTGCACCCGGCCTGCCGAATGTCGGTGCGTTCTCTCCTGAAGCCCTCAACCAGCGGGTGTCGGCATGATCGACGTCAAGGCCGCGCGCCGCACGCAAGAGGCTCCATCAGCCGCGCAGATCTATGCGCAGGGCGGCGAGGCGCCGCCGGCACGGTCGCGCATCGCGGTCGTCCTGGTCGGGGCGGTGATCGCGCTCGCCTCCTTCGTGCAGAGCCTGTTCGCGCGGGATGCGGCCGAGGCTCCCCCGCCGCCCAAGCCGGCGACCGGCGAAGATGAGGCCGGCGCCGCCCCGCCCGACGAGCGCCACGCCGCGCAGGCGGAGGAGAAGGAGCGACGGCCGGACGAGCCGGCGCCGGAGGACGAAACCGGCTCGATCGGCCGCGAGTTCGATCAGGCGATCGGCTCCGGTGGTCCGGGGCAGCCCCTGCCCGGACTGCCGGACTACCTCAACATCGATTCGCCGGCGTTCGATTTCGCGAGCTATCCCTTCGTGCCGATCGGGATGCAGCCGCCGGAAGGCTTCGGCGCGAGCAACGACAACGGCTTCCGGGTTTCCTTCTGGGCGTCGGGCTCAGGCGGCTTCGGTGCGCTGCCGGGGGTATCGATCGACCCCGCGGTGCGCGTGCCGGATTTCGGCGGCTGGCCGCCGTTCGGCCCGGGGCCTGGGCCGGGCTACGACGATGACGGCCATGATCCCGGCCCGGGGCCAGGTCCGGGACCGGGGCCGGGCCCCGAGCCCGGCGTCCGCAACCGGCCGCCCCGGGTCGGCCCCGCCTTGCGCCTGGCCGATCTCGGTGGTTGCCAGACGGTGACGCTGACCATGGCCATGCTGCTTCTCGGCTCGAGCGACGCCGATGGCGACGCGCTGCGGGTGATCAACCTGCTCGCCTCGCGCGGCCAGATCTCGCAGACGGCCGATGGCTGGATCTACACGCCGGAGCCCGGCTATTTCGGCCCGGTCACGCTGAGCTACCAGATCACCGATGGGCGTTACTCCGTGCAGCAGACCGCAGGCTTCGACGTCGTCGAGGTGCTGGTGCAGGTCGGCACGCAGGGCAGCGACGAGCTGATCGGCACCGAATGCCGCGACCATATCGAGGGGCGCGGCGGCAACGACCTGATCGACGGCCGCGGCGGCGACGACGTACTCCTTGGCGGCGCCGGCAACGACGTCATCTATGGCGGCGACGGCAATGACGTGATCGAGGGCGGCGACGGCGACGACATCGTCTTCGGCGGGGCCGGAAACGACATCATCCGGGGTGGAGCGGGCAACGACCAGCTCCATGGCGAGGATGGCGACGACGTCATCTATGGCGATGCCGGTAACGACGTGATCTTTGGCGGCGCCGGCAATGATCGCCTGTTCGGCGGTTCGGGCGACGACCACATCTCCGGCGGTGTTGGCGATGACGTGATCTTCGGCGATGAGGGGCGCGATTTCCTGTTCGGCGGCGACGGAAATGACGAGCTCCATGGCGGCGACGGCGACGACGTCATCGAAGGCAATGACGGCGACGACAATCTAGCAGGCGATTCCGGCAATGACGTGCTGTTCGGCGGCGCCGGCAATGACCGCCTCGAAGGCGGCGCGGGCAACGACGCGCTCTTCGGCGAAGCCGGGAACGACTGCCTGATCGGCGGCGAGGGCGACGACTATCTCTCCGGCGGCGACGGCGATGACGAATTGCATGGCTCGGCCGGCAACGATGTGCTGTCCGGCGGCGCCGGGCGCGACCACGTCGATGGCGGCGAGGGCGACGACACCGTCATCGTCGATGCCGATTGCGTTTCGGATGTCTACAAAGGCGGCGCGGGGCAGGACACGCTCGATCTCAGCCTGCTGCGGACCGACACGCTCGTCGATCTCGTCAGGGGCGATCTGCGTGGCGAGGAGGCCGGCAGGGACCGCATCGACAGCTTCGAGATCGTGGTCGGCGGCGCCGGTAACGACACCTTCGTGGTCGGAAGCCAGGCTGCTGTCACTCTTTCGGGCGGGGAAGGCTGCGACACCTTCAAGTTCGAGGTCGAGGGGCGCGACGCCGATGAGGAAGCGGGCGAGCTGATCCACCGCATCCTCGATCTCGAGGTCGGCGACAAGATCGTGGTGAAGCAATACACGCTGCGGCGCCGTGACGATGACGATGACGAGGACGATGATGATGATGATGACGACCGTCCG
Organism: Allobosea sp. Root381; assembly: GCF_001429395.1. Lineage (GTDB taxonomy): Bacteria > Pseudomonadota > Alphaproteobacteria > Rhizobiales > Beijerinckiaceae > Allobosea. The sequence continues at coordinate 13,870 of NZ_LMJT01000017.1, read as the reverse complement.
GACGATCCGGAGAATTTCGGCCGCATCTATCACGACGACGACGATGACGACGACCGGCCCTTCCGCTTCCGCATCGAGAAGGCCGGCGACAAGGAATCGACCTTCATCGACGTGACCGTGGAGCAGGATGGCGCAAGAGAGTTCTCGATCGAGATCTCCGGCTCGCACCGCTTCTACTATTACGATTGAACTCTCGGGTGGTGTCCTCATGAATGCGCTGAACTTCGATCGTCATGTGATCGAGAAGGCCCGCTCGCTGCCGGCGGGGCAAGGCCGGACCTCCTTTTCACTGCGCGGCCATGTCGTGGCGGGCCTGGTTCTAGGCGCCGGGCTGGTGCTCGGCTTCGGCGGCTGGGCCGCGACCGCGCGGCTCGCCGGCGCCGTGCTCGGCCAGGGAACCGTCAAGGTCGACCAGAACCTCAAGGAGATCCAGCATCGCGACGGCGGCATCGTGAAGGCGATCGAGATCCGCCAGGGCGATGCGGTCGAGGAGGGCCAGATCCTGCTCAGCCTGGACGATGTGCAGATCCGCACCGAGCTCTCGATCATCCGCTCCCAGCTTGCCGAGAACCTCGGCAAGCGCGCCCGCCTGACCGCCGAGCGCGACGGCCTCGATGCGATGGACGAGCCCGCGGGACTCGCCGAACTCTCGGACGGCGCCGGCCAGATCCTGGCGGGCGAGCACCGTCTCTTCGCCGGCAACAAGCAGAACCGCGACAGCCGCAAGGAGCTGCTTGAAATCACCATCGTCCAGTCGGGCGAGGAGGTGAAGGGGCTGGAGGCCCGCAGGGCCGCCAAGAACGAGGAGCTGCGCCTCGTCGAACTGGAGCGCAACAAATATCTCGGCCTCTTCGCGAAGGGCTTCATCGACGGGGTGAAGGTCTTCAACATCAACCGCGAATGGGCCCGCCTGCTCGGCGAACGCGGCGAGATCGACACCATGATCGCCAGGTCCAAGCTTCGCATCAACGAGACACGGCTTCAGATCATGGCGGTCGACGAGACCGCCCGGACCGAGGCGCAGCGCGAGCTGACCGCGGTGGCTGCGAAGATCTCCGAACTCTCCGATCGCCGCGTCGCGTCGGAGGACCGTCTTTCGCGGACGGAAATCCGCTCGCCGGTTTCAGGCATCATCAACGAGCTGAACGTCTTCACCGTGGGGGGCGTCATCACGCCGGCCGCCAAGGTCGCGACCATCGTGCCGCGCTCGGCCAGGTTGATCGTCGAGGTCCGGATCGCGCCGTCGGACATCGACCAGGTCCGCACCGGCCAGCCCGCACGCCTTCGCTTCGCTGCCTTCAACCGCAACACGACGCCGGAGCTGCCCGGCCTTGTCCGCCACGTCTCTCCCGCCACCAGCCGTGACCCGCAGAGCGGTGCGACCTATTACACCGCCGAGGTCGAGCTCACGGCGGAGGGGCAGACGGGTCTCGTCGGCAAGACGCTCGTCCCGGGCATGCCCGTCGAGGTGCTGATCACGACCGAGGACCGCACGGCGCTGTCCTATCTGGTCAAGCCGGTAGCCGACCACGCCAGCCGCGTCTTCCGGGAACGATGACAGCACGCCATCCCATTGAGGCGTCTTCAGCAAGCGGGCGTATCATCGACCGCCTGAACCGGGACTTTTCACATCCGGGGCGTCACCGTGAACACTCGCAGGTGCAAGTGGCATTGCCTTTCGCCCGGCTTCGATCCCGCTGCTGACCGGGCGATGGCGTGAGCGCCGCGGTTGTCGCCAGCAGGAACACTTTAGCCAAAGCCACCGCCATGGCCATGCACGGTAACGATCCCGACATGGGCCGGGAAGCAGATCCGAGCCGACTGACCTGCAGCGGCCCCGGAACGGCGGGCGTCCGCCGTTCCGGTTACACCATTCGACCAACGGAAAGCCTGGGCGGGACGTTACCGCTGCTTGCCGGACCGAACGGACGAGGCTGATGCCTTCTACAATACAGGCTGCGCCTCCGGCATCTTCCACGTGCCGTTCAGGATCGTTGCTTGAGGGCGGTAGAGCCGAAATGTATAATTCCATCCCTGCGTAATCGGCAGGCAATTGGCGATCTTGCCGTCGCAGCCGCCGAACTGAATGTCGATCGCGCCGTCGGTGCTCGTCTTGCCGGTGATGCTGTTGACCGAATAGGCGTCGTAATCGTTCTTCTGGAAGAAGCCCTTGTCGTTATAGACGCTGATCGACCAGAACGCGTCGACAGGGACATCCTTGACCTTGAGCTTGTAGACCGTCTTGCCATCATTCCCGGTCGGGGTGGACGAGAGGTAGGATGCGTCCTTGTCGGGGTTGCCGCCCCAGCCGGCTGCCGTGCCGAGCAGGTGCTTGACCGGATCGACCTTGCCCTTCGGGCCGAAAGCATCGGTGAAACTGCCGGTCGCCGCAGCAAGGGCTTCGAGCGCGTCGCGGATCTTCTTCTGTTGCGCCAGATCCCATTTCGGGGCCTCGAACTTGCCCGCCGACTTCTGCTCCACCTTCAGCGCATCCTGCAGGGCGTGAACCTGCGCGAGGTCCTTGGCGTCGTTGGGATCGACGAGGATCCGGACCGCGACGAACACATAACGGGTGCCGACCTTGTCCTTGGTGAGCGTCGTGCGGCCCGGCTTGTAGACCACCATCGGGGTGTAATGGTCCTGGCTGATGACCTGCATCGAGATGAAGCGCTTGCCGGCATCGGGAAGCGTGATGGTCACCGGGCCTGCGTCGAGATCGAAGAGCGCCTGGGAATAGAGCGTATCCCGGTTCATCCGAACCACAGGCTGGTTGTCGATCGGCGTCGGCGTCCGGTTATGGGCGAACTTGCCGAAGCCACCGGCATCCGCCGTTTTGCCCATGTAGAAGTCGGTCTCGGCGCGCTTGAAGTTGTCGACATTGACCGGAACGGACTGTGAGGACGCCACGCAGGGCGCGAGAACCAGGAAACCCAGGCTGTAGACCAGCGTCATTCGCATTGAACGGTACCTCATTGGCGTCTTTGATCGATTTGTCTGGAAGTGGTGCGCAGCGCGCCCCGGCTCGGTCACTGCCCCGATAGGGCTGCGGCCTCCGCGGCGCATGCGGGGGCCGGGAGCACCTGCTTCGCCTTGGCGGCCTTCACCTCCGATTTCGCGGCCTCGAGGTCGGCGAGGAAGGTCGCATCGGTCTGCAGCCGTGCGACCGTCGCCGCACCCATGATCCGCCCCGCATCGACGTCGCTCTGCCAATGCGCGTTGCAGACCACGCGGCTCTGGCCGAATTCGAGGCCGCGCCTGAGCAGCGCGTCCGAGCGCTCGGGGTTGATCTGCGCGAAGATGAGAGCCCAGCCCCAGCCGGCCGCCGTGTGGCCGGACGGGTAGGAGCCGTCGCTCCGCAGAATGGCCTCCTGATCGGTGCGGCAGGTCGCTTCCTCATGCGTCACGAAGGGGCGGACCCGGTTGTACTTGTTCTTCACGCCATAGGTGGAGAGGCCGACATCCGACAGCATCTTCTGCATCATCGCGTAGAGGCGCGGGGTCTGCTCGCCGTCGATCTTCACGCCCATCGCACAGGAAAAGTTGTCGGCTGCCTGCGGAAAGGCGAGGTCTGCGTCCGTGCGGGCGAGCTTCCAGCGCTCGCCGTTTCGCAAGGGGATCGTCGCCCGGCGCGCTTCCTCGTCCCGGGCCAGCGCGGCGGAGCCCTTCTCCGGCGGCGGGCCGAGCAGAACCAGGCTGTTCGGCAGGTCGGATCGCTGGAGATAACCCGGCGCGATCTTGAAATGCGGGTCGGTGACCTTGGGCTGCGCTTCGCCCGATTGCCCCAAGGCCTGCCCGCAGATCGCAAGCAGCGCAAGCGCGGAAACGCCTGCGGTCCGAAGCGCATTCGCAGTCATGGACATTCCCATTCCTTTCGATATCGCCGAGTTCGCGGATTGGCGGTCAGAACCGGTATGTTGCCGCAATCGCGGGGCCGTGCTGCGTCACATCATACGAGAAACCGCTGTTGCGATAATCGACATGGAGCGCCCGGTAACCTGCCTTCAGTGTCAGCTTCTCGCTCCAGGCGTAGTTGACGCTGCCCAGCGCCTGCCAGGTCAGGTGCGAGCCGACACCGAAGCCGCCGACATCGCCTGCCACCGTCAAGCTCCATGGTCCGCCGAGCTTTACTCCGAGGCGAGCGCCGATGATGGGATCGGCCCATATCTCGGATTCGCGGTGATCGATACGAAGATTGGCGAGGCCGGGCAGGACCTCCAGCTTGTTGTTGAGGTTCCAGAACCGGATGCCGCCCCCCAGATCCACCGATACGGTCGTGTCTTCATAAGCCCGGTAGAAGACGGAGCCCTGAACGGTCGTGGTCTGCGAGCGCAGCTTCAGCGCCGAAAAGAACGGGCCGGGCAGTTTGCCGCCGGTCGTTACTTGCGAGAACTGCCCGTCGATCAGGAAGCTCCAGCGGTCGATGCGCATCTCGGCAGATGCCATCAGCGCGCCGTTCAGTTCCTTGAGCACGTCGCGGAACCGCAAGCTGATGTCGGCGGCGGGCAGCGGCGGGAATGTCGCGCTCCGTCCATCGATCGCGGTCGCCCAGATATAGCTCGTGACGGAGAAGCTCGGCGCCGCCGCAACCACGGGGGCCGTCGGCCCGACGGGCTGCTGTAGATCGGAAGCCCAGGCCGGCATATGCAACGATGCCGAAATCAACCCTATCGCGAGACGGCGCACTATTTCTCCTTGGCATTTCTCTGGTGTCGGCATGGTCCCGATGGCGCGGGCGCACGCACATGCGAAGCGCCTACATGACCGAGCTTTCGCGAGGCTGGTCACCAGCGGGCGCAGACGCTTCCAACCGCCGATTGTTTTCCGATCGGCGGTTGGACTCTGTTCAGATCATTTCGGCCATCGGCAGGTCGCCAGTCTTGCCATTTCGCGCCAATCGAGAGCGGTCATTCTCCCACCGTTTCGGTGGTGATTCCGGCGAAAGCCTGTACGGCGTGATCCAATTGGTGAAAGCCCCTTGGTCCCTGCCAGTTCCTGCGGTCTTCGAGCTGACGCCGAAACGGCGGTCCGGGCCGGATGCCGATGGATCGGCCAGCTGAGGGAGCCCGCGGCGCCGCAGCGCGCATATCAGGGCCACCGCGACGCGCCCGAATGCGCTGGATCGCCGAATTTTCCCTATGTGGGAAACAGGAAGGTCAACCCCAGGCGGGGACCCCAGCCGTTCGGTCCATTCTTGGGTGCGGCCGCCCAATAGCGTATGCCCGCGGTCAGACTCACCGGCTGCCTGCCGAAGGTCACGAGTTTCGAAACCTGGAGATTGATCGGCACCGACCATTGTTCGGCCTCCCAGTCGTAAGTGCTCTCGGTATTGAGCGTGAACGTCCAGGCGTCGGATGTCCTGTAGGAGATGAAGGGCTGCAAGTAGGTTGCGCTGATGTCGGACCTGTCTCCTTTCCCCGCAACCGACCAGATGTGGTTTGCAAGCGCCCCGACCGTCCATGGCCCTTCCTGCTTCAGGACGACGGCAGTCAGACCCATCCCGAACTTGCCGCCGCCGAGCAATTCGTCGCTTGCGGTCGGAAGAAGGAAGACGGGGCCGGCTCCCCAGATGATGCCGGCGGCGGTCGGCTGCGTCGGGGAAACAAAAAAGCTTTGCGTGACGTCGCCAAGACCGGACTGGTTGCCGGAGCGGCCTGCGATGTCATGCTGCCAGACGACAGGGACGATGGTGCGGGAGATGACGTTCCAGTCCTCGTTCAATGAGAACGGGATGACAGGTTGGATGTCGAGTATTTTCCGGTCGCCCCGGTTCGGTCCGAAGCCCCGGTCATAGTTGAATTGAAAGGGCACGCTGATCAGCGATGACACCGGATTGCTGAGCTTTTTCGCCAGATCGGCATTCGCTTCCTGTGCCTGCGCACCGCCCAGGCCAATGCCTTGAGCAACCAAGGCCAAGGCCGAGAGCGCAGCCCGTTGGTCGAATCGCGATAGCATTCAAAAACTCCTTGGTAGGCAATCTCAGAGAGCCATCTGCGGATGGCCCGGCAATTCAATCGAAGGACGGTCGCCCGCAGACTGGGGCTTTGCGCAGTTTGCGATGACGCTCACTGGCCATGTGATGGCTGGAAGACAGGCAAGCGCCCACTCTGCGAACAGGAAGGGGAACGCCGAGCCGGTAGAGCTGGGAGAGCAGCGAGGATTCGGCGTGTGTCTCGACGCCCCCGGCGATCACGGTGCAGCCGCAGGCCGGACGCCCGGGCTGGTCTACGCGATGTTACCGACATCAAATCGATAACGAGCCGGCGCACGGTTTCTCCTTGAATTTCCCCGCCGTCGAGACCGGCTCGACGCCATGAGAGCCACCGCACGGGCGGCGCCCTCATGGCTGAATTTCCGTCAATGGATCGTTTTGAATAGTGGATACTCCACAGGGCTGGTCACTTTCGGCTTAGCCGGCAGGCTCTATCTGGAGTATTTGCTGTATAAACGGGTTGCCAGTCTTGCCATTTTGCGCCACCCGCAAGCGGGTTATTCTCTGTTTCTCCGGCGCGTTCCACGCGAAATCGCGGCCAAAGGACGTATCGACCCTGTGACAACGGCGTGATTTGATGGCTGACATCCCTTTGACGCGTGGCCAGTTCCTGTTGCCTTTCGTCAGCATCCTCGACGATATCGGCGCTCCGACGGATATGCTCCTGGAGAAGTCCCGGCTGCCCTCGTCGCTGGCCGAGAAGAGCGAGCTCTATCTGCCGCTCCTGCCGGCGCTGCGCTTCGTCGAGACCGCTCAGAAGAGCCAGGGCATCGAGGATTTCGGCTTTCTCGCCGCCCAGCGCCTGCATTTCTCCCATATGAGGGAAAGGACACGGGCCCTGATCGCGCATTCGCCGACGCTGCTCGTCGCGCTCCGGCATGCCTGCCAAGAGGCGTCGCGGGAGGACACCATTCTGAGCATGTGGATCGAACATGACGCGGATCATGTGCGGGTCTGCAGCAGGCTTGCCGTGACGAGCGGGCGCCTGCACCTGAAATACGCGCAATGGATCCAGAATATCTTCTCGGTCTACATCGTCCGCCAGTTCGCGGGGCCCGACTGGATGCCCACGGCAATCGCCTTCGAATCGTCTTATGCGCCGAGCCCGGCGACGCGGTCCTCCTGGCCGAATGTGCGGTTTCTGTCGGATCAGCATGCCGCCTGGGTCAGCGTGCCGATCTCGCTCCTCAGCCTACCCAACCGTTCGACCGCGTCGTTTGCGCCGCCGCGGGACCATGAGGCCGGCCCTTCCGCCTACGACATCGTCGAACTGCTCAAGCTCATGCTGCCGGCCTATCTCGACGAGCGAACAACGGCACTTGCCGACGTCGCCGAGATCGCGGGCGTCAGCACGCGCACGCTCCAACGCAAGCTCGCCCATGTCGGCCTGTCCTATTCGGACATCCTCGATACGGTCCGCTACGAGCATGCGAGCCGGCTGCTGCAAGACACCGATTGCAGGATCATCGATGTTGCCTTCTCCTCCGGCTACACCGATCCGGCACATTTCAGCCGCGCTTTCCGACGGATCTCAGGCGTGACGCCGCGTCAGTTTCGTGAGCAATCACGCCTTGGCTAAGCGTGCTTCGCTTCGCGCCGCCAATAGCGAAGTCATATCCGAGGCCTATCTTGCCAATCGCCTCGACGAGTCCATGGGTCCAGCGACCCGCAAACTCGCCGATGGGCTCATCCGACCGGGCGCGAACTGCTCATGATGACGAAGCGGCGCGCTGGGACCGACGACCATGTCCGCATGCAACGGATCCGCCGCCGCCGCGAGATCTGGCTTGATTGTCCCTCGTCACATCACGATCGATTCAACAGCGAAGACGGTGCTCATTGGCGCTGGTTCGTCTATCGCAGACCTTGCTGGCCGCTTCGAGGAACGCCTTGATCAACGGAGTTCGGACGAGCTCCCGTGAACAGGCGACATACTCGTCAAAGAACGGCGCGGGCGGTTCGATCGGAACGAGGACGCAACGTCGGTCCTCGCCGGCTTCGGATCGAAGCACCGGCGCGATGCCGAAGCCGCAGGCCACGGCCTCCTTGGTCGCCTCGCGGGATTCGATGTCCAGGAAGCGCGGCATCGCAAGATCGGCCGCGACCAGGGCGTTGAGGAAGGCGCTGCGTGTCACCGAGCCGGGCTCGCGAATGATGATGGTCTCGCCGACCAGCTCTGCGCGCGAGACGCATTCGCGTTCGGCAAAGGGGTGGTCGCGGTGGACGAGGACGGCGATTTCGTCGCGTCGCAGCAGCTGGATGTGAAGCTTGCTGTCCCCCGGCTTGAGGTCGGCCATGATGCCGATGTCAATGTCATAGCGCGACATCGCCTCGAAGATCGCGGCCGAGTTGCCGACGCGTAGCGAGAATGTCACCTCCGGATAGCGCAGGCGCAGCTCCTGCAGCACCGGCAGGACGTGATAGGGGCCGACCGCGCCGATCCGCAGATGGCCCTTGCTGAGGTTCTGGTGGCCGACGAGGAGCTCGCGTGCCTCCTCCTGCGCGGCGTAGAGCCGCTCCGTCACCGCCTTGAGATGGATGCCGAAATCGGTGAGCTCGATCGTGCGGCCGACGCGCCGGAACAGCTGAACGCCGTAGCCCTCCTCCAGGATCTTGATCTGCGAGGACACCGTCGGCTGGCTGATGCCGAGACGCGCCGCCGCACGCGTGATGCTGCCTTCCGTCGCGGCGACGTGGAAGCAACGCAGCTGCGCGTCGTTCACGAGCCGGTTCCCGGCATGGTTACCGACCTATGAAACCCATTGGCCGTTTCTATTGGATTGCGCGGCCCGCCCTCTCCAAAGCTCCGGGCATCACCCGACTGTGTTGTGCGGAGAGGATCGACCATGGCCCACTTGAACCCCATCAACGACATGCTGCTGCGCATCGGTGCCGACGCAACCAAGCAGGTCGATCTCAAAGCGGCCTTTGGCGACAGCTATACGACGTTCTCGGTCGCGAGCAGCGACGGCACCGCCGTGTCGGCCGCAATCGTGGACGGCGTCCTCACGGTGAGCGCGCTCGGCCTCGGCTATGCCGATCTCGTCGTCACGGCGACAGCGGGCGACGGCAGCACGGTCAGCGACAATGTCCGCGTCAATGCGGCGGGTACAAACGCCTTCACCATCGCGGCGCTGCCGGACACGCAGAACTACACCTCGAACGCCGCCAAGAGCCACATCTTCGGCGAGATGACGCAGTGGCTCGCGAACAATGCCGATAGCCTGAACCTCGACTTCGTGGTCGGTCTCGGCGACGTCACCGATCACAACAACGCCGCGCAATGGGCGATCGCCGAAGCGGCGATCCGCAAGCTCGACGGCAAGATCGCCTATTCGATCCTGCCCGGGAACCACGACCAGGCCGCAGGCGGCTCGGCCGCGGATCATTCGACCACTTTCCTCGACAACCTGTTCTCGCCCGAGAAGCAGGCCGCGACCAATCCCGGCACCTTTCGCGGCGTCTACGATGCCGAACCCGAGCGCTCGGCCAACAGCTATCACAGCTTCACCGCGCCGGACGGCACGAAGTGGCTGGTGCTGAGCCTGGAATTCGCGCCGCGCGACGACGTGATGCGCTGGGCGGGCGACGTCATCGAAGCCAATCTCGACCATCGCGTCATCATCGCCTCCCACACGCTGACGACCTATGCCGGCCGTAGCGACGCCATGGCCTCGACCATCGGCGCCGCGCCGGTCACCGGCTATGGCGTCGCCAATTCGGCTGAAGGCGCCAATGACGGCGAGGCGGTCTATCGCGAACTGACCAGCAAATATCCGAACGTCGTCATGACGCTGTCGGGTCATGTGCTCGGTGATTCCGCCGAGACCAACATCAGCTACTCCCAATTCGGCAACAGCGTCGTCGAGATGCTGGCGGACTACCAGAGCGGGTCCGCCAACGAGATCGTCACCGGCGGCGGCGAGGGCGCGATCCGGCTCATCACCATCGATCCGGACAATGGCCGCATCTTCACCTCGACCTATTTTGCCGAGCGCGACGAGTACCTCACCGGCTATCGCGGCAAGGAGGAACTCGATCGCGATGGCCTGACCGGGCCGTATCGCGATCATCAGCAGGAGATCACCGGGCTCGATCTCGGCACCCCTGAGCTCTACGCCCAGGCCAAGGCGGGCGGCGACGTCTTCGCGGCGGCCCCGGCCGGTGCCGATCGCATGCAGGTGTCGCTTGACGGCAGCAGCACCCTCAATCCCGCTCTCGCGCAGTCCTATGAGTGGCGCGATGCCGATGGCCGGGTGGTCGCGACCGGCCCGACCGCGACGCTCGATCTCGCGGCCGGCAAGCATGATTTCACCCTCGTCGTCACCGACCGCAGCGGCAAGGTCTCGATCGACGAGGTGCGGGTGGTGGTGTCCGACGCCGATACCCTGCTTGTCGACAATTTCAACGACGGCAATGCCGATGGCTGGAGCAAGCCGCCGGTTCCCCGCGGGCCCGACCTCTCGGAGCAGATCGCCTTCGACACGCCTGAGCAGTTCGGCCTGCCGGCCCTGCCGGGCGGCACCGGCAGCGTGATGTCCTTCCCGGCCACCGCGCCGACGACCGAAGGCTTCCTGATCCGGCCGGATTTCGGCTCCTCCGCGCCGATCAAGAGCTATACGCTGGCCATGGACGTGCTGGTCCCGGTCGAGAACCGCGGCAAGTGGTTCGCTTTCCTCCAGACCGACCCGGCGCAATCCTCCAGCAACGACGCCGATTTCCTGATCAACATGTCCGGCGGCATCGGCATCAACGGCGACTACAAGGGCACGTTTCATTACGGCGCCTGGCAGCGTGTCGTGTTGACGGTCACCGATCTCGGCAACGGCAATGCCACGCTTGCCAAATATCTCGATGGCGTGCTGCTCGGCACGCAGTCGATGCCGACCGCGCGCTTCCAGATCGATCCCGAGAAGGGCTTCCTGATCTTCTCCGACAATGCCCCCAACGGCTCGAACCTGCAGACCCAGTCCGGCTACGTCAGCAGCGTCATGTTCGCCGACAAGCCGCTGACCGCGGCCGAGGTCAGCGCTCTCGGGAAGGCAGACGCCGACGGCATCCTGCCGGTGGCTCCGGCCGGCGGCCATGCCGTCCAGTTCGATTTCGACCCGGCCGATCCCTTGGCGCCCAGCCATGGCGACGGCAGCTTCTCCGTGGTCGAGCCCGAGAGCATCTTCGAGGAGACGCATTTCGGCACGCCCGAGGACCTCGGCGCGATCCCGCTGCCCGGCGGCGACGACGAGATCATGGCCTTCCCGGCGACGCGTCCGGATGAGGGCTATCTGGTCAAGCCCGGCTTCGCACCGGCTGATGGCGGCCCGATCCGCAGCTACACCATCATCTGGGACGTGTTCGCGCCGAAGGCGACCAATCACTGGATGGCCCTGCTCCAGACCGACCCGACCAATCTCAGCGATGCCGACTTCCTGGTGAACATGGCCGGCGGCATCGGCATCAATGGCAGCTACACCGGCAAGTTCGCGGTCGATCAGTGGCAGCGCATCGCGCTGACGGTTTCCGACAACGGCGACGGCACGGTGACGCTGAGCAAGTACCTGCAGGGCGTGCTCGTCGGCACGCAGTCGATGCCGACCGCGCGCTACCAGATCGATCCGGAGAAGGGCTTCCTGATCTTCTCGGACGAGGGCCACTTCCAGTGGAACATGGAGACGCTGCCCGGCTTCGTGAACAGCGTCTTCTTCACCGACAAGGTGATGAGCACGGCCGAGATCACCGCGCTCGGCGGCGCCAAGGCCGGCGGCATCATGCAGGAAGCCCAGGTCGATCCCGCCCATGCCGTGCAGTTCGATTTCGACGACGGCAGCCTCGCGCCGAGCTTCGGCGGTGGTTCGCTGACGCTCTGGGACCAGAACCTGGCCGAGAGCCTGGACGGCTGGAGCGTGAAGGGCTCGATCCATGCGCCCGACGCACCCGCCTCCGGCGAGGGCGCGCTGCATGACCGTAGCGACGCCGCGGGCAAGCTCCTGGTCTGGAACGCCGAGGACGCGAAGGGCTGGAGCGACTACAGCTACGAGGTCACGCTGAAATCGACCGACAACGACGATATCGGCGTGGTCTTCTACTATCAGGATGCGCAGAACCACTATCGCTTCGTCATGGACAACGAGGGCCTCTCGCGCAGCCTCGTGCGGGTCAAGGACGGCGTCGAGACCGTGCTGGCGCAGACGGCGGCCGGCTATCGCTTCAACGATGCGCTCGATCTGCGCGTGATCGTCTCTGGTGGCCGGATCGACATCCTGCTCGAGGGCAAAAGCGTCTTCGGCGGGCCGGTGACGGATACCGATCCGCTCTCGGGCGGAACCGTCGGCGTCTATTCGAGCGGCCAGAAGAGCTCGATCTTCGACGATGTCGTGGTCAACCGCCTCGATCTGACGGCCCATGGCGAGGGTGATATGCGTGCCGTCGCCTCGCAAGGCGAGGATTTCGCCCTGGTCAATCTCTCGGCGAAGTCCTCCTTCGGGCCCGATTCGATCGTTACCTATCGCTGGCTCGTCGATGGCACCGTGGTGGCCGAGACCGCGGAAGCCACTGTGGCGCTGCCCATCGGCACCAGGCAGGTTCTGCTTGAGGTCGTCGACGCAGCCGGCAAGGTCGCGACCGATCTCGTCGCGGTCGATGTCGTCGGCCATGATGCCGTGCTGATGCAGGATCGCTTCCAGGACGGTGCGCTCGACAGCGTCTGGTCGATCCTCGACGAGGGCACCATCGGCGGGCCTTCGAACTGGGTGGTCGAGAACGGCAGGCTTGTCCAGAAGTCAAACATCTACAGCGAGCAGCTCACCGCTGGCGGTCCCAACAACGCCGACATCTGGCAGAAGGGTTGGAGCCCGCTCGGGGATGGCAATTACATCCTGCGCAAAGGTACCATCGCCGTGTACGATACGGAAGGCGCCTATGACTGGAAGGATTACTCGATCGAGCTTTCCTTCCGCACCCCGGACGACGATGGGCTCGGACTCGTCTTTCATTATCAGGACCCGAACAACTATTATAAGCTCGAACTCAACCACCAGCATCAGGTCTGGACCCTGCTGCGCCTGCAGGACGGCATCGAGGAGGTGCTCGGCCAAGCCTGGCACAAATATGCGGTCGGCAAGGATACCGCGCTGCGCCTCGACATCGTCGACAACCGCATCTCGGCCTATGTCGATGGCGAGGCGCTTTTCCCTTATGCGATCGAGGATCGCGGGCTGACCAAGGGCACCTTCGGCCTCTATTCCTGGGGCAGCGAGGGCGTCTCCTTCGACGATGTCACGGTGGTGTCGCTGGCCGACGCCCCTGTGCCGGGCGGCCCTACCCTGGGCACGCCCGGTGATGACGAAATCGCCGGCACGGCCGGCGACGACGTGATCCTCGCCGGCGATGGCGACGATTTCGTGCTGGCGGGGGCCGGCAACGACATTGTCGAGGGCGGCGACGGCGACGACGAGCTCCACGGCGAGGCCGGCGACGACCTGCTCGAGGGCGGTGCCNTCGTGCTGGCGGGGGCCGGCAACGACATTGTCGAGGGCGGCGACGGCGACGACGAGCTCCACGGCGAGGCCGGCGACGACCTGCTCGAGGGCGGTGCCGGTGACGACGCGCTGTTCGGTGGCGCGGGCGACGACGTGCTCAAGGGCGGCGTCGGCGACGACCTGCTCGATGGCGGCGACGGCATCGATACGGCCGATTATTCCGACGACACGGCCGGCGTCACCGTCGACCTGTCGGCCGGCACGGCCTCGGGCGACGAGGCCGGCGGCGACGAGCTCATCTCGATCGAGAACGTCATCGGCGGCGCCGGCAACGACATCCTGATCGGCGATGACGGCGACAACCGCCTGGTCGGCGGCGCCGGCGACGACGTGATCCGGGCCGGCG
>NZ_LMJT01000016.1:54699-134529 GCF_001429395.1 Allobosea sp. Root381 | reverse complement strand
CGCCGACCGCGTCGCCATCCTGCATGAGGGCCGCCTCGAACAGGTCGGCACCCCCGACGACGTCTACGACCACCCCGCCACACCCTTCGTCTGCGAGTTCCTCGGCGAGGCCAACCGCCTGCCCGTCAGGATCGTCGGCAGCCAGGCCTTCCTCGATGACCGCCCCGTCCTCGGCGGCCTCTCCCAGAACCAGGGTGGCCCGGCCGCGCTCTATGTCCGCCCCCACCATCTCAAGCTCGTCGACGAGGCCCCGCTCTCGATCCCCGGAATCGTCGAGCAGGTCCGCCGAACCGGCCCCCTCCGCCGCGCCGAAATCACCGTCGCAGGCCTCGCCAAACGCCTCGACCTCGACCTCACATCACAACTCGCGCCCGCMATCGGTGAACGCGTCCGCGTGAAGATCACTCACGCAACAGCCTTCGCAACAGCGTGAAATTCACGCGACGACGGCCAAAGCACGAGAGGAGAATTTTTCTTCTCTCTCCGGCAATTTCCTCAATGGAAGAATTTTTCCGCCTCGTAGAACAAAAAAAATCTATTCGGCTATCCTGACCCTTCGAACGATTCAATCATCTGCTTCCCCAAAGTTACAGGTCGGACCTCTTGGCTGAGGCCCGGCCGCATCGGAGCAGATGTCCATGTCGTTTCTTCCCAGGCTGCGCAGGTCGCTGGCAGCTTTCGCCTTTACCCTGGTCGCGAGCAGCCCTGCGCTGGCCCAGTCGGACGCGCTCGTCAGCACCGATTGGCTGGAGAAGAATCTCGAGAACCCCAAGGTCCGCATCGTCGAGGTGAGCGTCGAGCCCGGCCTGTTCGAGCGCGGCCACATTCCGGGCGCCCAGAACATCGTCTGGCACACGGACCTCGTCGATACCGTCGAGCGCGACATCGCCAAGCCGGAGAAGTTCCAGGCGCTGGCCCGCAAGCTCGGCGTCGACAAGGACACGACGATCGTCCTCTACGGCGACAGCAACAACTGGTTCGCCGCATGGGGCGCCTGGGTGTTCGACATCTACGGCCTGCGCGACAACGTGAAGCTGCTCGATGGCGGCCGCAAGAAGTGGGAGTTGGAGAAGCGCCCGGTCTCGACCAATCCGGCCGCTGCCAAGGCCTCGACCTTCACCGTCGCCGAGCCCAACCGCAAGCTGCGCGCCCGTCTCGCCGACGTCGTCGCCACGGTCGAGAAGAAGTCGGATGCCCGCATCCTCGACATCCGCTCGCCGGACGAGTTCTCGGGCAAGATCATCGCGCCCGCCGGCTTCCAGGAACTGGCGCTGCGCGCCGGCCATATCCCCGGCTCGGTCAACGTGCCCTGGGGGCAGGCCGTCAATCAGGCCGACGGCACGCTGAAGTCGCCCGAAGAGCTCAAGAAGCTCTACGCCAATGTCGGCATCGACGGCTCCAAGCCGGTGATCACGACCTGCCGCATCGGCGAACGCTCGAGCCATACCTGGTTCATCCTGTCCCGCGTGCTCGGCTATCAGGTCGCCAATTACGACGGTTCCTGGACCGAATACGGCAACGTCGTCGGCCTGCCGATCTCGAACCCGGCCGGCACGGTCTGGGGCGGCAAGTGAACCTGCTAATGAACCGGCCGAACCGCTCGCACCCATGAGCATCTCGGACGACAGCGGCGCACTCGACTACCATCGGGCGCGCGAGATCGCCGCCGCATCGGGCTCCCCCGATGCGGCTTCCGCCGTTCTGGCGGTGCCGCCCTGGCGGTTCGCCGTCGCGACCGCCGTCACGCTGGCGCTCGCGACCGCCATCCATCTCGTCGGAATTCATGGCGAGCCGGCGACCCAGCTGCAGCTCTCCCTGATCCTGGGCGCTGCCTTCGGTTTCGTGCTGCAGCGCTCGCGCTTCTGCTTCTTCTGCATCTGGAAGGACTGGCTCGACCGGCGCGATGCGCGCGGGCTGCTCGGCATCGTGACCGCGCTCGCCGTCGGCATCACCGGCTACACGCTGATCTACGGCGCCTGGCTGCCGGACCCGAGCGGCACGAGGCTGCCGCCGACGGCGCATATCGGCCCGGTCGGCCCGGCTCTCGTGCTCGGCGGGCTCGCCTTCGGGGCGGGCATGGCGATTTCCGGCTCCTGCATCAGCGCCCATCTTTACCGGCTCGGCGAGGGCTCGCCGACCTCGCCCTTCGCGCTCATTGGCGCGGTCGGCGGCTTTATCCTCGGCTTCCTGAGCTGGAACGATCTCTACCTCTGGAGCATCGTCGACTCGCCGGTGCTGTGGCTGCCGCGCCATCTCGGCTATGGCGGCGCGTTGCTTGCGAGCCTTGCCCTGCTCGCCGCCCTCGCCTGGCTGCTCCTGCAGACCGGCAGGCCGGTGCAGGAGGCGCAGCAACCGCCCAGCGATCCGCTGGTGGCCGTGTTCACCCGGCGCTGGCCGGCCTGGCTCGGCGGGCTCCTCGTCGGACTGATCGGCGTCGCCGCCTATCTCCGGCTCTTGCCGCTCGGCGTCACCGCCGAGATCGGCTCGCGCTCCCGGCAGCTCGCGACGGAGCTTCAACTGTTGCCCTCGCGGCTCGAAGGGCTCGACAGCTTCCGCGGCTGTGCGACCGTCATCCGCGACGCGCTGCTGACGCCAAACGGGCTGTTCATCGGAGGGGTGGTGCTCGCGGCCTTCGCGGCAGCGCTCGCAGCGGGCGAGTTCAAGCCGAAGCTGCCGGATACTGGTCATGTGCTGCGCGGGCTGATCGGTGGCGCGCTGCTTGGCTGGGGCACGGTGATCGGGCTCGGCTGCACGGTCGGCACGCTGCTGTCGGGCATCTCGGCGGGAGCGCTTTCGGGCTGGGTCTTCGGCCTCGCCCTGCTGCTCGGAACGACGGTGACGCTGAAGCTCGGACGCAGGCTGGGCCTGCTCGGCTGAGCTGGAATCAAGGGCGCGGAGCAATAGCGACCCCGCGTCCTCCCGCGACCCGAGATGGTTTTTTTCCAACGCCGCTGCGGCGGGTAAATCAACCTCCCAACCATCGGGCAAACAACGGAAACTCTCCCTCGCCCGCTGACGTTAGGATCGCCCCGCGGCGTTCGCCGCTCGATACGCGCTGCCGGGGGCCAAAATGTCAGACCAGATCCAACGCCGCTCATTCCTGAAAGGAGCCGCGGCCTTCGCGGCCGGCGCGACCGGCGGCTTCGCCTGCGTCGAGATCGCCAGCGCGGCCCCAATCCAGGTGCCGACCGTCGACCGGCTGGCGATGCGCGTTCTGATCGACTCGGCCCATGACCAGTTCCTCAAGCCGCAGAGCGTGCAGGGCGTGCAGCACATCCCGCCGGGCTCCGGCCGCGGCGCCGACTACCGGCAGGTGCTTCACAACCAGTGGGGCCTGTCGCTCTTCCTGGAATCGCAGCGCGAGGCCGAGACCCGCAACATCCTGCTCGACTTCGGCTACAGCGCCGACGCGTTGCTGAACAATATCGGCATCCTCAAGGTCGATCCGACCAAGGTCGATGCGCTGATCGTCAGCCACGGCCACCATGACCATTACGGCGGGCTGAACGGCTTCCTGGCAAAGTATCGCGAGGCGCTGGCGCCGGATCTCAAGCTCTATGCCGGCGGCGAGGACAATTTCTGCCATCGCGTCAGCCCGAGTGCGGTGCAGGGCCAGTTCACCGATTTCGGCCAGCTCGACCGGCGCGAGCTCGTCGCCCAGAAGGTGACGACCGTGCTCTGCGAGACGCCGACCGTCGTCGCCGGTCACGCCTTCACCACCGGGCAGATCAAGCGCCGCTCGATCGAGCGCATCCTGCCGAACACCTTCGTCGAGCGCGGCATCAAGGACGGGCTCGGCTGCGATGCCGGCCATTACAGCGCGGCCGAACTCGCCGGCAAGCCGATCCCCGACGAGCATGTCCACGAGCACGCCACCTGCTTCAACATCAAGGGCAAGGGCCTGGTCGTGATCTCGTCCTGCGGCCATGTCGGCATCGTCAATTCGGTGCGGCAGGCGCAGGAGGTCTCCGGCGTCGAGAAGGTCCATGCGGTGGTCGGCGGATTCCATCTAGGGCCGGCGCCGAAGGACTACCTGCAGCAGGTCGTCGCCGAGATCGGGAAGCTGAAGCCCGATGTCGTGATCCCCATGCATTGCAGCGGGCTCAACTTTGCGCTCGAGGCGCAGGCGCAGTTGCCCGAGCACGTCATCGTCCCGACGACCGGCAGCCGCATCGTCTTCTCGGCCTGAGATGCGCGCGCGCAGCCGCTCCCCCTGGCCGGTCACGCTTTGGCATCTGGCGCTCGCGCTGGCCTTCGCGCTGCTGTTCGCAGTGGTCGGCTCGGGGCTGGTGCGCGCGCAGGAGCCGGCGCGCCGCTCGGCAGCCGAGCTGATGGACGTGCTGATGTGGAACCGCGAGCCGGTCGGCGGACCATTTTCGCTGACCGACCACAGCGGCAAGCCGCGCACGGAAGCCGACTTCCGCGGCAAGATGATGCTGGTCTATTTCGGCTTCACCTATTGCCCCGACATCTGCCCGACCGATCTCGTCGAGATCGGTCGGGCGCTCGACCAGCTCGGACCGGCAGGCGAGATCATCCAGCCGGTCTTCATCACGATCGATCCCGAGCGCGACACCGCTGCCCATCTCGCCGAATACGTGCCGCTGTTCCATCCGCGTCTGATCGGGCTGACGGGCAGCCATGATGCGATCCGCGCCGCGGCGGACGCCTACAAGGTCTTCTACGAGAAGGTCGAGACCGGTGGCGGCGACTACACCGTCGACCACAGCGCCTATGTCTATCTGCTCGATGCCGAGGGCCGCTATCTCGGCTTCTTTCCGCCGAACACGCCGGCAGAGCGCATGCTGACCATCATCCGCTCGCATCTGCCGCGCGGGAAGCCGAACTGAGGCGAGTTGGAGAGAAAGCCGGTCACGCTGGCTCGAACCCGCACCGTCGTTGTGAGCGCAGCGAAGCAATCCAGGTGGCGTAGAACGCTGCCGCCTCTGGATTGCTTCGTCGCTTGCGCTCCTGAATGATCAGAAGAGCATTTCGACACGATCGGAACAGATCATAGAGGGGCATTCTCCCTCGATCACACCGATGTTTGAAAAGCGATTTCATTGACCGATTCAGCGGGATCGATAATATTCACTGTATTGATCGGCGCCGTTTCTGATCATTCGCGGGATTTGCTGGAGCAGCTTGCACCGCGTCACCAATGCTAAAAGCACCACGATGCCATCGTGGGCTCCTCTGCCGGAGACACGCCATGATTATTGTTCTCGATCTCGTCGTTCGAAACCTGCTTCGCCTTTCGGCCTTCGTGCGTTCCACGCGCTGTTGATGGTGCCAGTGCCGTGCTCCCGCTGCGGCTGACGCCCCGGTCTTTCCATCACATGCGATGCATAAGGCGCCGAGCGATCGGCGAAGGAACTCCCATGTCTCAAGCCATCGTCATCGAGGTCCAGGACGAAGCCGCCGGCATTGTCGTCGGCTCGAGCGGTCATTTCCGCTTCTTCTCCTCACAGCCCGCCTTCGACAGCTTCGACGGTCGGACGTTCCGCTCCGTGGAGCAGGCGAGGCGTGCCGTCGCTGAACGCGACGCCGCACGGCCGCGTCGCAGGGCCGCCTGAACGGCGTCCCTACGCGGGCCAGGGCGTTTTCAAGCGACCTGGGTACCGGTTCACGCGAAGAAAATGCGTGAAAACGCT
Organism: Allobosea sp. Root381; assembly: GCF_001429395.1. Lineage (GTDB taxonomy): Bacteria > Pseudomonadota > Alphaproteobacteria > Rhizobiales > Beijerinckiaceae > Allobosea. The sequence goes on along the minus strand of NZ_LMJT01000016.1, from coordinate 128,875 downwards.
CTCGTCACGGCATCAACTGGCCACCATTGACCTCGATGATCTGGCCGGTGACGTAGCCGCTCATCTTGTTCGAGGCGAGGAAGACATAGGCGCCGACGCAATCCTCCGGCGTGCCCAGTACGGCCATGGGAATGGTCTTGCGCATCGTCTCCAGCATCTCCGGCGTCGAGTAACGCTCATGGAAGGGCGTGGTGATGACGCCAGGCGCGACGCCGTTGACACGGATACGATCACCGACCAGTTCCTTGGCCATGTTGCGGACGGCATTGCCGACGAAGGCTTTAGCGCTTGCGTAGAGCAGCGCGCCGGGGCCGCCGCCATTGCGGGCCGCGACCGACGAGGTGTGGATGATGCTGCCGCCGCCGGCCTTGCGCAGATGCGGCAGCGCAGCCTGTGAGGCCATCACCACCGAGCGGACGTTAAGGTCCAGCACCTGATCGTAGAGCGCATCGTCGATCTCGCCGAGCCGCGCCCGCTTGAGCAGCGCGCCGGCATTGTTGACGAGCACGTCGAGCCCGCCGAGCCCGGCGGCTGCCTCGTCGACGACCTTCGTCGCGCCCCTGGTCTGCGAGACGTCCCCGCCGACGAGGATGGCATGCCCCCCTGCCCCTTCGATCTCCTTAACCAGCGCCTGCGCCTGGTCGCGGCTGCTGTTGTAGTGCACCGCCACCTTGGCGCCGAGCTCGGCATAGGCCTTCGCCACCGCGGCGCCGATGCCGGTGCTGGAGCCGATCACCAATATGCGCTTGCCCTTGAGGTCGTCGATCATCGTTTCTTCCCTTCGTCGTCGGATAGGGGCCGTGCCGGCCGTCAGGAGGTCAGCGCGCCGGCCGTCATGCCCTGCACCATGTATCGCTGCAGGAATATGAAGACCATCACCAGCGGCAGGCTGGCGAGCACGGAGAAGGCCATCATCGCATTCCAGTCGGTCACGAACTCGGCCATCAGGCTGTAGATCGCCATGGTCAGCACGCGGTTTTCCCAGGACTCGATCAGCACCACCGCGAAGAGGAACTCGTTCCAGGCCAGAAGGAAGGTGTAGAGCCCCGCGCCGATGAAGGCTGGATAGGAGATCGGCACCAGCGTCCGGAAGATCGCGCCGAGCCGCGAGCAGCCGTCGACCATCGCCGCCTCCTCGATGTCGCGCGGAATGTTCAGGAAATAGCTGCGCAGCATCAGCACGCAGAACGGCAGGGTGAAGGTCAGGTAGACGATCACCAGCGAGGTGCGGGTGTCGTAGAGCCCCAGTGAGATGAAGATGCGGAAATAGGGAATGCAGAGCAGCACCAGCGGGAACATCTGCGTGGTGATGAGGAACATCAGCACCGTGCGCTGGCCCGCGAATTTGAAGCGCGCCAGCGCATAGGCGGCCATCGCGCCGAGGAAGAGCGAGATCAGCGTCACCAGCAGCGAGACCAGCGCGGTGTTGAAGAACACCAGCAGATAACGCGGGTTGCTGAAGATCTTAGCATAGCCCTCGAGCGTGAAGACCTCGGGCAGCCAGGTCGGCGGCATCCGCATGACCTCGATGTTCGGCCGGAACGAGACACTCAGCATCCAGAGCAGCGGGATGAAGACGATCACGATCGCGACGATGAGGCAGAGATAGGCGACGGCGTTGATCAGTCGTTCGCGGCGGCGCAAGCCCAGATGGCCCATCAGCACGGTTTGCATCGGTATCCTCCCGCTTACTGATTGGCGTTCATCGCGCGGCGCACATAGAAGGCGCTGACGATGAAGAGCACGAGGAACATCACCATCGCCTGCGCCGAGGCGTAGCCGAAGCGCAGCTTCTGGAAGCCGTCGAAGTAGATCGCCGTCGCCAGCACCTCCGAGGCATGCGCCGGCCCGCCGCCCGTCATCACGAAGACCGGGTCGAAGGCGCGGAAGGTCCAGATCGAGTCGAGCAGCACGATCGTGGTGATGACGCTGCGCAGCTGCGGCAGGGTGATGTGCCAGAACTGGTGCCAGAGGGTGGCGCCGTCGATGGACGCCGCCTCGTAGAGCTGCTTCGGGATCGCCTGCAGGCCGGCCAGCAGCATCACCATGAAGAAGGGGAAGGCACGCCAGACATTCATCGCGGTGACGGAGCCGAGCGCCGTCGAGGTGTCGCCGAGCCAGGAGACGGCGAAGTTCGCGTCGATCAGCCCAACCGAGGACAGCATGCCGTTGATGATGCCGAACGGCGCCAGCATCAGCACCCAGATCATGCCCGCCACCGTCGGCGCGAGCAGCCACGGGACGATCAGCAGGCCGCGTGCCAGGGCGCGGAAGACCGGGTCGAGGCGCATGTTGAGCAGCAGCGCCAGCGCAAGGCCGATGACGAGGTGCAGCGCCACGCTGAAGGCGGTGAAGACCACCGTCTGCCAGAACGACTTCCAGAACAGCGGGTCGTTGAACAGCGCGATGTAGTTGCCGAACCCGACCCAGACTTCCTTCTGCAGATTGCTTTCGTAGAAGCTCAGGCGAACGACGTCGGCGAGCGGGTAGAGCAGCAGCCCGCACAGCACGAGCAGAGCCGGCCAGAGGAAGGAAATGGCCAGGACTTCTTCACGGTAACGTCGTTTCAGCGCCAGCAGCATGTCTCACCGATCGATGCGAGCCTGCCCTGCCCGGCTGCGCCGGACAGGGACGATGCTCTGCGACGGGGAAGAGGCGCGCGCCGGCGCGCCTCAGCGTGGATCGTCTTGGGAGATGCGGGACCGCCGCGAAGACGCGGTCAGCCGCAAGAAGTGGTCATTGCTTGCGGCAATCACTTCGCCGCGGCCAGGACCTTGTTCCATTCCGCCGCGGCATCGTCGAGCGCCTGCTTGGCGGTCTTCTTGCCCTGCACGGCGTTCTGCATCTCAGTCGACATGACCTTGTTCATCTGGACCGCGTTCGGCATCATCAGGAACGGTGATTCAGCGTTCGGCTGCGCCATCTGCGTGACGAACGCCTGGAACAGCTTCTGCTCCTTGAACCAGTCCTGCGCCGTGACGTCCGTCCGCGCCGGGAAGGAACCGGTACCCTTCGCCCAGATCGCGTTCCCGGTCGGGCCGGAGAGCCAGCGCATGAAGGTCCAGGCGGCGTCGTTGTCCTGCGCTTGGGAGGTCAGGGCGTTGAGCGAGCCGCGGACCATGGTGCCGGGTGCCTTGCCGGCGGGCAGCGGCGCGATGTCGTAGTTCAGCTTCGGATTGAGCTGCTTCTGGATCGCGATGCCCCAGGGGCCCTCGAACATCATCGCGATGTTGCCGGTCGCGAAATTGGCACGCTTCTCACGCTCGCCATTGGAGAGCACGCCGGGAACCGAAATCTTGTCCTTGTTGATCCGCTCGATATACCACTCGACCGCCGCGACGCCCTCGGGACTGTTGAACACGGCCTTGCGGCTGGGGACGTCGATCAGCTTGGCGCCGCCCTGCAGCAGGAGCGGGTAGATCTCGTAGGTCATGTTGGTCGGCGGCTCGCCCTGGAGCGTGCCCGTCACGGCGAACTGGCGCTTGTCGGCGTTGGTCAGCTTGCGCGCGTAGTCGGCGAACTCGTCCCAGGTCTTGGGCGGGCCGGAAAGGCCGGCGGCCTTGAACAGGTCGGTGTTGTAGAACAGCGCGACTGCGCCGCTCTCGACCGGCAGGTAATACTGCTTGTCGCGCCACTTCTGGTGGAAGGTCGTCGGGATGCCGGCGTAGAACTCCTTCGGCTCCTTGGCGATGCGGTCGTCGATCGGCGCGATCATGCCGAGATCGGCGAATTCCGCGACCCAGTCGACCTGGACCATCAACACGTCGGGCAGTTTCTTGGCCTGGTGCAGCACGATCGCGCGGTCGTGGAAGCCGGTGAAGGGGGAGTCGACCGGCACCAGCTTGATGTCCGGGTGGTCCTTCTCGAAGGCGGCCTTGAGCTCGGCCATGAATTTCTCGCCGACCTCGGTGCCCTTCCACTGGCCCCAGCGCACTTCCTTCTGCTGGGCCTGAGCCGCGCCCGGAAGCCCGACCATGCCCGCAAGTGCCAGCGCTCCGAGCGTCGCGGACAGTATTCTCCTCTGCCGATCCATCGTCCGTCCTCCCTGTGCGGCCACGTCGTTGCGCGGCGTTTCTGTCGTTGCTTGCCCGGGATAAGGCTCCCGGGCCGGCCATCTCGTTTCAGGCTGCAGCAGCCTCCTTCAGCGCGGCCGGAACCTCCGGCGCGATCTTCGCGACCTTGGTGTGCTCGTCGACCAGCTTGCTCGTCCCGACGACGTTCATCCAGTTGAACATGTCGGTGAAGCGCACCTGAAGAGCTCCCATGATCTCGTCCTGAGCCGCTTCCGGCATTTCCCAGAAGGCCTGCTTCATCACCTTCCAGGACTTCTTGCGGGTATTGTAGAGGAACTGCGTGTCGTTCTCGCCTGCCGCGCGCTCCTTGGCATGGTTGCCGAAGGTGTAGTCCCTGATCTGCTGCTTCATCGGCTCAGGCAGCGCCGGGTGGTCGAAGATCAGGTTGTTGAAGCCGAGCGCGAGATGGATCTCGATCGCGCCCGACTTCGGGAAGAGGGCGAGTTGCTCGCCCGGCAGCGTCGAGGCGCCGTGCTGGACCGCCCCGCCCATGCCGAAGGAGGCGCGGCAGATATCCGAGATCTCGCCCAGCAGCGCGTAGTCGACATCGACGGGCGCCAGTACGCCGTCCGGCTGCATCTTGCCGCCGTGATAGGTGCCGGAATTGATGCTGATCTTGCTGACCGGCACCAGATCCTTGCCGCGCTTGTCGATCTCCTCGCGATAGACCGCCATGAACTCGCGCAGCTCTTCCGGCGTGGTGTTCTCGTGGCCGACCTCGCCGATCTCGGCGCCGAGCGAGATCGTCACGCCCTCGGGCTCGATGCCGCGGACGAATTCGGTGAAATGGGCGGTGATCTCGGCATTCAGGCGCTGTTGCTCGCGCACATTCGGCAGCGACAGGTCGACCACCGTCGAGGCGTCGATGTCGAGGCTGTAATAGCCGGCCGCGATCTGCTCTCGCATGATCGCCTCGAGCCGCGCGGTCTCGGCCCTCGGGTCGCGCTTATAGGCCTCGGCATTGATCTGGTCGTGGTCGGCCTGGAGGAAGACCGGGCCCTCATGCCCCTCGCGCAGCGCCGCGGCGAGCACGCCGGCGGTGTATTCGGCCGGCGGCTGCTGGGCATATTGCCACTCGCCGACCGCCTGCTCGAAGATGAAGAGCTTCGCATCGGTCGCCTTGGCGGCGCGGAAGACGGCGCGGCAGGTGCGATAGGTCCAGCCACGGAGATTCATCGCAGGCACCGTGCGCTCGCTCCATTTCTCGGCGGCGCGGGCGATATAGAGCTCCTGAACCGAGGCCGGGACGATGCCGGCGGCGAGCGCCGCCTCGCGGATCGCCCAGATCGCGACGCTGCGGGTCTGCGGCTCGGCCAGGGCCGCAGCCTCCGCCCAGCGGTCGATCACGGCTGCCGGCGGGCGGCGACTGCCGGAGAAATCGGGTCGCGAACTGCCGAAGCGGACGCCGAGCCCCTTCAGATCGGCGATGATGTCCTGGATCGTCGCATAGCCCATCGGCTCAACCTTTCCTCACGGCGAAACGCAAATATCGACGCCCTAAGAGGGGCACGTCCGGTCCGCCCCGCGGACCCCGCGCCTCCCGCAGGACACGCCTGGCGGAGGGCGTCTCAGCTGGCGAAGATGATGCATAGAAAGTTCGTTATCGCAATCTCCATTTTCGTTTTCAATCACACCAACACCGGCTCGCCGTGCAGCATGCGCTCCAGCGCCTGGCGGTCGGGCATGCCGTCCCAGCCCCGGCCGCGCTCCGCCTTGATCGCCGCAGCGCCGGCGGCAAAGCGCGCCGCCTCAAGCGGATTGAGCCCCTCGCAAAGGCCGAGTGCATAGACGCCGTGGAAGACGTCGCCGCAGCCGGTCGTGTCGGTCACGCGGACGGGAAAGGCCGGCACTGTGACGAGCTCGCCATCGACGAGCCAGAGACTGCCTTCGGCGCCGCGCGTCACCGCGAAGACGCGGCCGGAATCGCCGGCGCAGCGTCGCAGCAGCGCGCCGGGATCGCCCTCCCCGACATGATCGCGCAGGCCCTCGCTCGAGAAGACGACATGATCGGCCTTGTCGATCAGGCGTTGGAGTTCCCCGGGAACGCCGCCATCGGCGTCGAGGACGGTGACGATGCCGGCGGCGCGCGCCCGATCCAGCACGACCTCTGCGCCGGCAGTCCAGCGACTGTCGACCAGCACGGCTCCGACGCCGTCGAGCGGATCGTCCGGGAGCACCGAAGGATCGTGCGACAGCCCGCGCCGGTCGGAAATGATGATGCGCTCGCCCTGAAGATCGACGACGAGCACGGCGCGCAGCGTGCGGCCTTCCGGGAGCACCGCAACGCCATCGCAATCGACGCCATGCTCGCGCAGGGCTGCGACGCCGGCCTCCCCCGCCGGGTCCGCGGCGATGCGCCCCCAATAGGCGGCGCGGCCGCCCAGACGGCAGATCGCCACGGCCGCCGTCGCGGCCGGCCCGCCATAGCGCTTCTCGTAGCCGAGCACGCCCGTCTTGATGCCGGAGCGCGGCAGCTCCTCGACCTGAAACACCTCGTCGAGCACGAGGTTGCCGACGCAGATGATCTTGCGCGCCATCGCCTGCCCTTGCTCTTTGCGTATCCTCGGCTGCCGATCTAGAGCCGGCATGCGCCCTGATGATGCATCAGCCATTCTTTTTCGCAAGCGAAAGCTTTCGGAAACGCGCATCTCCTTGACAGCCCGGCGGGACAGCGCTTAGGCGGAGCGCATGAGCGAGCTGAGCAAGCGCCATCACGACATCGTCGAGATCGTCTCCCGGCGCGGTTATGCCGCGATCGAGGAACTGGTCGCGACCTTCGCGGTGACGCCGCAGACGCTCCGGCGCGACCTGCAGGACCTGTCGGAGCGAGGGCTGATCCGCCGGCATCATGGCGGCGCCAGCGCCAACTGGAGCACCGCCAACGCCGATTACGACCTGCGCCATGTCGAGACCGCGGACGGCAAGGCCGCGATCGGCCAGGCTGGGGCGGAGCTGGTCAATCCCGGCAGCTCGCTTTTCATGACGCCCGGCACCACCGTCGATGCGCTCGCCAGGGCCATCGCCGAGCGCGCGCCGGCGGGCCTGCGCGTCATCACCACCAGCACCACCGCCGCAAGCGCGCTCGAGCGCTGCCCCGGCGTCGTCATCCATGTCACCGGCGGGTTATGGATGGGGCATAACCGCGCCGTGGCGGGCGCAGCAGCCGCGGCAGCGGTCGAGCACTTCCGCTGCGACCTCCACATGACCAGCATCGGCGGCGTCGATCCCGAGGGCAACCTGCTCGAATACAAAGACGACGAGGCTCTGGTCGGGCGCGCCATGTTCCGCAATGCGCGGCGCCGCATCCTGCTGGCCGACCACACCAAGTTCTCGCGCGTCGCCACCTGCAAGGTCGCGCATGTCAGCGAGCTCGACACCCTGATCACCGACCGGCCGCCGCCTCAACAGATCGTCGCGATGCTGCACGAGGCAGGCTGCAAGCTCATCATCGCGCCGCCCCGGCCGAAAGCGAAGACGGCATGACCAAGCTCGCGATCATCGATTTCGACGGCACGCTCTGCAGCACGCATGCCGCGGTCCGTCACGTCATCGTGCAGACCTTCGCCTCATTCGGCCGCGAGCCGTCGTCCTTGGCCGAGATCGAAGCCGCGATCGGCAGCGGCATCGTGATAGCGGAGGTGTTCACGCAGCTTCTCGGCCTGCCTGGCGGTTCCGCCGAAGCGCAACTCTGGGCCACACGTTACCGCGAGATCTACAATGGCGGCGAAGGGCTCGCCCGCACCGAACTCTTCCCAGGTGTGCGCGAAGGGCTCGCGGACCTCAGCGGCAGCGGCTGGCGCTGTTTCGTCGTGAGCAACAAGAACGTGCCGGCGCTGCGGCAGGCGCTCGCTCATTTCGACATCGAGCGGCATTTCGAACAGGTGATCGGCGACGAGCCGGGCAAGCCCCGCAAGCCCGATCCCGCCCCCTTCGACGAGGCCGTCCGGCCGCATTTCGGCGCCGCCGGGCCGACGCAGAGCTTCGTCCTCGGCGATACGGCGACCGACCTGCTTTTCGCCCGCAATATCGGGGCGAAAGCCTATTGGGCCGAATACGGCTTCGGCGACAGCGCGCACTGCCTGGCGCTGGCCCCGGACGCTCGCTGACGGCGCGCGGAACCAAACCGCTAACTCTGCCTTCTCCGGGAGGTTTCCCGAAACCGTTCCCGCTTGCCACGGAACAACGGCGCCGCCGCTCGGTTCAATCGACAAGCCCGCCAACGACAAGCCCGCCAACCTTGTCGAAAGCGGCTCCATGATGATTTCCAGCCGAGACGAGTACCGCGCTGCCGTCGAGCGTGCGAGCGCCTTGAGCGATGCTCCCGGCGGGTCCGCAGAAGCTGAGGAGTTCCGTCAGCTCACCGCCGAGATCGGGCGCTGGAACGAAGAGCACAAGGGCGAGAACAGCCACGGCCCCGAGCCGGCCGACGGGCTGCTGCGGCCGGACGACCTGCCCTTCTCGGGATTGCCGGGGAACCTGGGCAAGCTCGAGAAGGATTGATCCGGCTCGAGAGCAAAGGCGAGACAGCTCCTATCGAAGCGAGCTGTCGGCGGCCGAAAGCAGCCAGGACGAGGAGAGCCCGATGGCGCATCAGGACCAGATCCAGCAGCCGCTAGAGGCGAAGGCGGTCGAAGGATTGATCGAGGAGCTCGAGCGGCAGGCAGCGGAGCGACCGTTGAAGCTCAAGGTGCGCCGCGACGGAGACAGGGTCATCGTCGAAGGCGAGATCGACGTCGACGCGCTCGCGATGGTCGTCATCGGCTCGATGGCTTGAAGGCCGCAGCGGCGAGGCGCCTGTCGAAACCGCCGGCGGAACAAGAGCTGCGATCGCGGGTTCGCCAGGATATGCCCTTCAGGGAGGTGGGCGGATGACCAGCACAGTTTCACGTTCCTACGAAACCGCCGCTGACGCCCAGACCGCCGTCATGCGGCTGGAGGCCGCGGGCGTCTCTCCGGATGACGTCAGCATCATCGGCTACTATGCGGGCGAGACGGCGGAAGGGGCCGCGGGCGGCGCCCAGATCGGCGGCGGCATCGGCGGCGTGGCAGGTCTCGTCGCGGGCTTGGCCTCCCTGCCCGTTCCGGGGATCGGGCCGGTCGTTGCGGCCGGCTGGGTTTTCGGAACCCTTGCGGCCGGCGCCACCGCAGGTGCCGCCGCAGGCAGCCTGATTGGCTCGATGACCTCCGCCGGCCTTAGCGACCAGGATGCGAATTTCCTGGCCGAGACCGTTCGCCGTGGCGGGGCCGTCGTCGCAGTCCGCACGACCGATAGCCATGTCCCGACCATCGAGAAGATCATGAACGGCGCGGAGCCGATCGACACCGAACTGCGCCGCGCCGAATATGAGCGTGGAGGCTGGACGCGCTTCGACGAGGCCAGCGGCCCCTACGCCCCGCCGACATGGTCGGACGTGACCTGATAGCGCCAAGGCGCCGCTTGGCGGCATGCCTGCGGTCCGGCGCCTCCAGGCAGCTCTCGCAGCCAGACCGGGGACCGGCCATGCTCGACATCGCTGATTTCACGCGCGCACGCCGCCATATGGTGGCGAACCAGATCGAGGGACGCGGCATCCGCGACCCTGCTGTGCTCACGGCCATGCGGGCGGTCCCGCGGGAGGCCTTCCTCCGGAAGGGCCTAGAGGAGTTCGCCTATAGGGATTCGCCGCTGCCGATCGGCGAGGGGCAGACGATCTCGCAACCCTTCGTGGTCGCGCTGATGATCGAGGCCGCGCAGGTAAAGCCGGGCGACTCGGTGCTCGAAGTCGGCGCCGGCTCCGGATACGCCGCCGCAATCCTCAGCCGCATCGCCGGCAAGGTCCATGGCATCGAGCGCCACCCTGCGCTTGTCGAGCAGGCGCAACGGCGGCTCGCAGGGCTCGGCTACGACAATGTCCGGCTGCGGGCCGGCGACGGCACGAGGGGCTGGCCGGAAGCCGCCCCCTTCGACGCCATCATCGTCTCGGCCCGAGGTCCATCGGTGCCGCAGGCCCTGAAGGACCAGCTCGCGATCGGCGGCCGGCTCGTCATGCCGGTCGGGGACGAGAACGCCGGCCAGAGCCTCGTCAAGATTACGCGCCGCAGCGCGACGGACTTCGCGACGCAGGATGATCTGGCCGCGGTGCGCTTCGTGCCGCTGATCGGCGAGGAAGCCTGGGTCCGGCCGGACACGGAGCGACCGCGGCCCGGCCGGCCTACGCCTTCAGCCGCTCGGTGAAGGCCGAGAAAAACTGGTCGGCAAGCTTGCGCGCCGTCGCCTGCACGAGGCGGCTGCCCAGCGCGGCGATCTTGCCTCCGATCTCAGCCTTCGCGTCGTAGCTGAGAACCGTTTCCTCGCCATCCGCGACGAGCTTCACGGCAGCGCCTCCCTTGGCGAAGCCGGCGATGCCGCCATTGCCCTGGCCGATGATGCGGCAGCCATTCGGGGCGTCGATGTCCTGCAGCTCGACCGTGCCGGCAAAGGTCGCCGATACCGGGCCGATCTTGAGCTGCACCTTGGCGACGAAGCTGGTCGGGGAATTCTGCTCCAGCTCCTTGCAGCCGGGTATGCAGCCCTTCAGCATCTCGATGTCGAAGAGCGCGGCCCATACCGCTTCGCGCGGAACCGCGATGCGGTGTTCGCCGGTGATGTCCATGGCATGTCTCCGAAGCGCGCTCAGACGGCGCAGTAACGTTCCTGGATCGCCTTGTCGGCCAGCAGGGCGGCTGCCGTGCTGCGATGGACGACTTCGCCCTGATCGATGATGACGGCGCGGTCGGCGAGCTTCAGCGCCCATTCGACGTTCTGCTCGACCAGCAGCAGCGTCACGCCCTGGTCACGCAGGCGCCGGAACAGCAGCCCCATCTCCTCCACGAGGACCGGCATTATGCCTTCGGACGGCTCGTCGAGCAGGATCATCTTCGGCCGGGCGATCATGGCCCGCGCGATGGCGAGCATCTGCTGCTCGCCGCCGGACATGGTCACGCCCTGCTGGTCGAGCCGCTCCTTGAGCCGCGGAAAGCTCTCGGCGATCTCGTCGATAGCCTCGCGCTCGTCGATGGCGCCATCAGTCGCGACGAGGCCGAGCTGGAGGTTTTCCCGCACGGTGAGGCCCGGCACGATCCGCCGGTCCTCCGGCACATAGGCGAGGCCGAGCCGGAAACGCGCATGAGCCGGCAGGGACAGCAGCTCGGTCCCGGCAAAGCGCACCACGCCCGTGGTTCGCGGCATCAGGCCCATCACGGAGCGGATCGTCGTGGTCTTGCCGGCACCGTTGCGACCGACGAGCGCAACGATCTCGCCCCGCTCGACCGAGAGCGAGATGCCGTGCAGGATGTGGCTCGCGCCGTACCAGGCGTTCAGCCCCTCGATCTCAAGCATAGCCATCGTTCTGTCCCAGATAGACGCGGCGGACCTCGGGGTCCGTCTGGATATGCTGCGGGCTGCCATCGGCGATCAGCCGGCCATGGTGCAGCACGAGGATGCGGTCGGAGAGGCCGAGGATCATCTTCATCTTGTGCTCGACCAGCAGGATGGTCCTGTCCGCGGCCAGCCGTTCGAGCAGCGCCACCATGTCCTTGGTCTCCTCCGGCCCCATGCCGGCGGTCGGCTCATCGAGCAGCAGCAGTTCGGGATCGGCGGCCAGCGCGATCGCGATCTCCAGCGCACGCTGCTGGCCATGGGCAAGGAACTTCGCAGTCGCCTCCCGCCGCGCCGTCAGCCCGACTGCGGCGAGCGCGGCGTCGGCCTTGTCGTCGAGCTCGTGCATCGAGGCCCGGTTGCGCAGGATGTCGTAGCGGGCGCGGAACGCCTGCGCCGCGACGCGGACGTTTTCGTGGACAGAGAGTTCCGGAAAGATGTTGGTGATCTGGTAGGAGCGCGCGATTCCCAGATGCGCGAAGCGATGCTGCGCCGTGCCGGTGATGTCGCGCCCCTTGAAGCGGATCGAGCCCGAGGAAGGCGGCAGCACGCCGGAGAGCACGTTGAAGAAGGTGCTCTTGCCGGCCCCGTTCGGCCCGATGATCGCCGTGACCTTGTTCGGCTCGAAGGCGGCGGTGACGCCCTCCAGCGCGACGAAACCGCCGAAGCGCCGGCCGATGTTCTCGACCGCGAGCAGAGGGGCGGTCATCGGCCAGCCCTCCAGGAGAGCGCCGTGCCCCAGATGCCCTTGGGCAGGAACAGCACGAACAGGATGAAGACGCCGCCGACGACGATCTGCCAGTGCGAGGTCCAGAGCGAGACCACATCCTCCATCAGCAGGAAGGCGAGCGCACCGATGAAGGGACCGAAGAAGCTGCCGGCGCCGCCGAGCAGCGTCATCATCACGATCATGCCCGACGTGTGGTAGTGCAGGATGTCGAGCGGCACGATCGCCAGATGCAGGGCCGAGAGCGTCCCGGCCAGCGCGCAGATGAGCCCCGACAGCGTGAAGGAGATCAGCTTGCTGCGCTCGACGTCGTAGCCGCAAGCCCGCGCCCTGGTCTCGTTCTCGCGGATCGCCTCGAGCACCGCGCCGAAGGGCGAGTTCAGGATGCGCGAGACCAGCCACAAGGCCGCCACGGCGAAAACCATGAGGACGTAGTACTTCTTCAGCGGGTCGAGGAAGTCGATGGTCCAGCCGAAGAGGTCGAGTTTCGCCACGGTGAAGCCGCGAAGCCCGTTCTCGCCGCCGGTCCAGGAGGAGGCCTGCAGCGCGGTGTAGTAGACGAGCTGCGACAGCGCGAGCGTCACCATCGAGAAGTAGATGCCGCGCGTGCGGATCGAGAGCAGGCCGATGACGAAGGCGAGCGCGCCGCCGGCGAGGATGCCGAGCGCGATGGCGGCGTACCAGGGCACGCCGAACTGGCCGATCGCGATGCCGGTGGCGTAGGCGCCGGTTCCGAAGAAGGCGGCGTGGCCGAAGGAGAGCAGGCCGGTATAGCCGAAGAGCAGGTTGTAGCCGACCGCGACGAGCCCGTAGATCAGCACGTTCACGGCCAGCGCCTGCGACGGCAGCAGCCAGGGCAGCAGGCAGAGCGCCAGGATGGACAGCGGCACGCGCCAGGCCGTCAGCCGCGCGCGCCAGCCCCTGCGGCCGGCCGGGCCGCTCATCACGGCGGCGACGGAGGAGGTGGAGGCGGTCATCGTCATCTCCTCAGCCGCGCACCGGCTTGCCGAAGAGGCCATGCGGCCTCACCAGCAGCACGAGCGCCATCAGCGCGAACATCACGATCGTCGCCATTTCCGGGGCGAAGAGAGCCGTCATACTGATCGCGACGCCGACGAGCAGCCCCGCCACGATGGCGCCGACGAGCGAGCCCATGCCGCCGATGACCGTGACGACGAAGGCTTCCGCCAGCACGAGCGAGCCCATCTCCGGATTGACGTTGCGCATCGGTGCGGCGAGCACGCCGCCCAGCGCCGTCAGGCCGATGCCGAGCCCGAAGACCAGCAGCCACACCTTCGAGATGTCGATGCCCAGCACCCGCATGATCTGCGGATCCTTGGCGCCGGCACGCACGATCAGCCCGAACTTCGTCTTCTCCAGCCCGAGCCAGAGCAGCAGGAGGATGACGGCGACGACCGCGACGACGAACAGCCGGTAAATCGGGAAGAAGCCGATGCCGAGATCGGCGACCCCGGACAGTTCCGGCGGAGTCTGGAACGGGATGCCGTCACTGCCGAAGATGATCCGGACCGCCTCGACCAGCACGTAGCCCAGCCCGAAGGTCAGGAGCAGCGGGTCGTCGACGGAACGCTTGTAGAGCGGGCGGATCAGGAACCGCTCGATCAGCATGCCGAAGGCGCCGATGGCGACGGGCGCGATCAAGAGCCCCCACCAGAAGCTTCCGGTCAGCGACGCGACCCAGAGCCCGGCATAGGCGCCGACCATGAACAGCGCGCCATGGGCGAAGTTCACCACGCCCAGCATGCCGAAGATAATCGACAGGCCGAGCGCGACCATGATCAGGATCGCCCCGAGCGCGACGCCCGAGAAGAGCTGCATCGCGATGAGTTCAGCATCCATCAGAGCGTGTCCATGGCTGTTGTCCTGCCCTTTCCGGTCCGGCTCAGGCCGGGAAGCCGAGCTCGGAGCAGCTCCGCAGGATCGTCTCCGAGGCCGGCTCCGTGGCGAGCACCTTGAAGAGGTCGGCCTCGTTCTTCATCTCGGCCTTCTTCTTCGACTCGAGCACGAGCACCGACTGCACCGACTGGTGGTCGCATTTGCGATAGTGCTGCGGCCCCTTGGCGACGTCGTATTTCAGCTCCTCCAGCGCCGCGATCACCTTGTCGGTGTCGGTGCCGCCGGCCTTCTCGATGGCGAGCAGGAGCGAGGACACGCCGGTGAAGCCGTAGGCGCCGTAATCGGTCGGATAGGCGCCGCCATTGGCCGCCTTGAAGGCGTCGTTGAACGTCTTCGCCGCCGGAATCGTGTCCTCCAGGCCCCAATAGTAGTTGGCCCCGCCGATCACGCCCTCGAAGGCCTCGGGGCCGATCGCGAGCCGCTGGTTGTGGAGCAGCACGGGCACGACGATCTTCGACTGGCGGTTCATGCCGAAATCGACGGCCTGCTTGATCGCATTCGCCTGGTCGCGGCCGAAATTGCAGATGCAGAGGATGTCCGGGCGCATCGAGCGCAGCCGCGGCATGAAGGTCGAGTAATCGGCCGCACCGAAGGGATGCAGGATCTCGCCGACGCTGGTCGCGCCGATCGCGGCCTGCGCCCGCTTGAAGCCGCGCAGCATCTCGTGGCCGTAGGCGTAGTCGGCGACCAGATAGGCGACCTTGGAACCAGGCTTGAACGTATGCTTGGCGACAGCAGCCGTCGTCATGTGAGGGTTCAGCGCCTCGTGGAAGGTGAAGCGGCTGAAGTCCTTGATCTCGTTGATGGTGTCCGACTGGCTGATCGAGACGTAGATGACGCCCCGCGCCCGCGTGACCTCGTTGACGGCGAGCTGGACGGCGCTGGAGAGCGCGCCGACGATGGCGTGCACCTTGTCCTTCTCGATCAGCTCGAGGGTGCGCGTCGCGGCCTCGCCCGCATTGAGCTTGTCGTCGCGCACGAGCAGTTCAACCTTGCGGCCCGCGATACCGCCCTTGTCGTTGACCAGCTTGACCGCGAGCTCGGCGCTCTTGACCTGGTCCTTGGCCTCGGCGGCGAAGGGCCCGGTCAGCGGGGTCGGGAAGCCGATGCGAATGGTCTCGCCCTGCGCGCGCAGGATGCCCGGCATGGCGAGCGTCGCGCCGCCGGCAGCGAGGCCCGCCAGCGTGGCGCGGCGGGTGAGGAAAGGCAGGCCCTTGCTCTCTTTGGTCATGGTGTCCTCCGCTGGTGGTTGTTCTTGTCGTTGTTTCAGATCGTCCCGAGCGCCTTGAGCAGGCGCGTCGGCGTCATCGGGATTTGCGCGATGCTGGCACCGAACGGGCTCATCGCGTCGTTGACGGCATTGAGGGCGGCGGCGGAGGCGGCGGCAGTGCCCGCCTCGCCGCAGCCCTTGGCGCCGAGCGCGGTATCGGCCGTCGGCGTCTCGATATGGGCGATGACGATGTCCGGCATCTCGCAGGCCATCGGCACGAGGTAGTCGGCGAGCGAGCCGTTGGTGAGCTGGCCGTTCTCGTCGTAGCGGCACTCCTCGAAGAAGGCGGCGCCCAGCCCCTGCACCACGCCGCCGCGCACCTGCTCGTCGACGAGCAGCGGATTGATGATCCGCCCGCAATCCTCGACGACCCAGTGCTTCAGGATCTTCACGAAGCCGGTTTCGGCATCCAGCTCGACATGGCAGCCCTGCACGCCGTTGGTGAAGGCGAAGGGATACCCCTGCGGCGCGTAGTGATGCGCGACGGTGAGCTGCGCGCTCGCGTCCTTCGGCAGCGTATCGGAACGGAAATAGGCGATGCGGGCGATCTCGGCGAGGCTGACGCGTTCCGCGCCGTTCAGCACGTCGACGACAACACCGTCGCGCATGTCGAGATCCCCGGGCCGGGCCTGAAGGATGGCCGCAGCGAGGCCGAGTACGTTCTCGCGCAGCTTCCTCGCCGCCTGCAAGGCCGTCTCGCCGCCTATCCCTGCGCCACGGCAGGCCCAGGTCGCGCCGCCATGTGGCGTGTTCTCTGTGTCGCCGGTGATGACACGGACCCGCTCGCGGGCGATGCCGAGCTGGTCGGCGACGATCTGGCCGATGATGGTCTCGGTGCCCTGCCCCTGTTCGGTCACCGAGATCTGGCAGCGAACATCACCCGACGGCGTCACCGCAAGGACCGCGCCGTCCTGCGCCGAGATGCGCGCGCCGCCGATGCCGTAGAAGGCCGGGCTCGGATTGGAGATCTCGACGAAGCTCGCGATGCCGATGCCGCGATGGATGCCCCGCTCGCGCAGCGCAGCCTGCTCGGCGCGCAGCGCGTCGTAGCCCATCAGCGCCTTCAGCCTGGCGAGGCTCTTCCGATGCGACAGGGCCTCGAATTTGTAGCCGGTCGGCGACTCGCAAGGGTAGGCGTCGTCGGCGATGAGGTTCTTCTCGCGCAGGCTCACCGGATCGAGCCCGGCCCTGGCTGCGGCCATGTCGACCAGCCGTTCTGCGACGGCGCAGGCGATCGGGTGACCGACGGCGCGGTACTGGCTGGTTTGGACCTTGTTCTGGAAGACGACGGAGAGCTCCGCGCGATAATTGCGGAAGCTATAGGGCGCGCCCATCAGCCGGATGACCTGATTGCCCTCGACGGCGCTGGTACGCGGATAGGTCGAGAACGCCCCGATCGCGGTGACGTCGTCGACGTCCATCGCCAGGATCATCCCTTCCGTATCCATCGCCATGCGGGCCCGGACCCGATGGTCGCGGGCGTGGATGTCCGAGACGAAGGCCTCGAGCCGGTCCGCCACGAACTTGACCGGCCGGCCGCAGAGCATGCTCAGCCCGACGACCGCCATGTCCTCGTGGTAGACATGCAGCTTCATGCCGAAGGAGCCGCCGATATCGGGCGCGACGACGCGGACATTCGCTTCCGGGATGCCGTAATGGCGCGAATACAGGTCCTGGAACTGGTAGGGGGTCTGCGTCGCGTGGTGGACGGTGAGCTTGCCCTCGCTCGCATCCCAGTCGGCGAGGATTGCCCGCGGCTCCAGCGTCACCGCCGTATGCCGACCGAAGTGGAATTCCTCCTCGACGACATGGGCGGCGCCCGCGAAGATTTCATCGATCCCACCCGTGTCGAGCCGGCTGGCGAAGCAGAGATTATCGGCGATGCCGGAGGCCGCCCTGTCTGCGCCCGCCTCGCGTGCGGCATCGATATCGACGACCGCCGGGAGTTCCTCGAATTCCACCACGATAGCCTCGGCGGCATCCTCGGCCTGGGCGCGCGTCTCCGCGACGATGGCGACGACCGCCTGCCCGGACCAGAGCACCTCCTCGACCGGCAGCGGCAGTTGCTGCGCGGATTTCATGCCCTTGAAGTGGTCGAGCGTGCCGACCCAGGGCGTGCACAGCTTTGCGAGATCAGCGCCGGTGGCGACGAGCCGCACGCCCGGCATAGCGCGCGCCTCGCCGGCGTCGATCGAGACGATGCGGGCATGGGCATAGGGGCTGCGCAGGAAGGCGGCGTGCAGCATGCGCGGCAGCACGAGATCGGTGACGTAGCGCCCTTTGCCGGCGAGGAGCCGCTTGGCGTTGGGCCGCGACACCGAGCGGCCGATATAGGAATTCGGGCGATCGAGGGCGCCGAGCGGAGCGTTCATGCCGGCTCCTCCAGGAAGCGGCTTGCCGCCTCTCCCGCAGAGCGGCGACGCGCCACTGTCTCGATCGCATCGACGATCGCCTCATAGCCCGTGCAACGGCAATAATTGCCCGATAGCGCGTCGCGGATTTCCTCCCGGCTTGGTGCTGCCTTGCGGGCGAGCAGCCACTGGGCCGTGACCAGCACTCCCGGCGTGCAGAAGCCGCATTGCAGCGCGTTGCGCTCATGAAAGGCCCGCTGCAGATCTGCGATCATTGCGCTTTCGGACAGGCCCTCGACCGTCTGTACGGACGCGCCCGCCGCCTGGACCGCAAATATCAGGCAGCCATGCACGGGCGCGCCGTCCAGCATCACGAGGCAGGCGCCGCAGACGCCCATTTCGCAGCCCGTATGCGTCCCCGTCAGGCCCAGATCGCGCCGCAGGAAGTCGGCCAGCGTCTCGCGCGGCTCGGCCGCCCGCGTCAGCGTCTCGCCGTTGACGCTCAGCGTAATGGCGACAGGAGCCGTCATGACGCCATCTCCATCCGGCCGAGCAGCCGGCCGAGCAGGACGCGCGCGAGATGCAGCCGCATCGCGGCCGGCACCTGCTCGTCGTCGGGCGGATCGAGATCGTCCGCGAGCGCGGCCTGCGCCCTGCGGATGGCCTCCGCGTCGAGGGCCTGGCCGGCCAGCGCCGCCTCGGCCGCCCTGGCGCGCATCGGGGTCGACCCTACCGAAAGAAAGGCGATACGCGCCTCCGCGACGACATCCCCAGGCATGGCCAGCATCACGCCACAGCCAACCAGCGCATAGTCGCCACGCCGGCGGGCGAATTCGTCGAAGGCGCAGCGATGCTCGGCCCGCGCCACGGGCACATGAAGGGCGACCAGCAGTTCACCCGGCTCGATCGCGGTCTGATAGAGATCCTGGAAGAACGCAGTGGCAGGCACGCGACGCGTTCCAGCCGACCCCGCGATCTCCATCTCGGCGTCCAGCGCCAGCATCATGGCCGGAAATTCGGACGCCGGATCGGCGAGCGCGACGCTGCCGCCGAGCGTGCCGCGGTTGCGGATCGCCGGATGCGCGACATGAGGCGCAGCCAGCGCCAGCAGCGGCGCATATCGCGCAATCAGCGGATCGTCATGGGCATCGGCATGGCGCGTCAGCGCGCCGATGCGGAGCCATTCGCCATCGCAGGAGACGCCACGGAGTTCCGCGACATGCGCGATGTCGATCAGGCGCTCGGGAGCCTGCAGCCGCAGCGCCAGCGCCGGCACGAGGCTCTGCCCGCCGGCGATATAGCTCGCTCCCTCGCCGGCCTCTGCGAAGGCCAGCAGCGCCTCCGCGACCGTCGCAGGGCGGACATAGCTGAATGCCCGGGCTTTCAAGGCGCCGAACTCCCTGTCTGCGTTTCCCGATCCAGATTTGTAACCATCTGGTCTCAAAATAGATGCACGACATCTGGAACGCGTCAAGATAAAATGACCAAGTGGTCACAAATTTGCGCAGAAAACCCAATACGTTATATTCAAATGAACATAGCGACGGAGACGACATGATCGATTCAGCGGACCCGGCGCCGCCCGCAAGGCGGCGCAACATGCGCGCTCCGGAGCGCGAACAGGCCATCCTCAACGAGGCGATCCGCTTCTTCGCAGAGCATGGCTTCGAGGGGCAGACGCGCGAGCTCGCCAAGCGGATGGGCATCACGCATTCGGCGATCTACCGGCATTTCCCGAGCAAGGAAGCGCTGATCGAGCGCGTCTACCAGCATGTCTATCTCAGCCGCTGGCAGGCCTCGTGGGCACCGCTGATCGCCGACAGCTCCCGGCCGCTGGAGGACCGACTGACGCAGTTCTACCTGGAATATGTCGCGCGCGTCTTCGATCATGACTGGGTCAGGATCTTCGTGTTCTCGGGCCTGAGGGCCTTCGACATCACCGGCCGCTATCTCGACATCGTGCGCCGAGAGGTGATCGAGTCGGCCTGTGTTGAGCTGCGCGAAGAGCTCGGCCTGCCCGGCATCGCCGTGGCGCCTCTCAGCCAGCGCGAGATCGAAATGTTCTGGGGGCTGCACGGGCGCATCTTCTACATCGCGATACGCCGGTTCGTGTATCAGACGCCGACGCCGCAGAACCTCGACGAGATCGTCACCGACGCGGTCCACGGCTTCTTCATCGGAGCGCGCCAGCTCGCCAGGGGAATCATCGAGCCAAGCGAGGGCCGGAAAGACTGAGCCCGTCTATGTCCGGACATTCTCAATCCTGCCCGATCATCCGTCTTCGCTGGTCGCTGATGCGCCGGGCCGAAGAGCGAAATCCGCTTTGATGTACCAGCCGCTGCTGACCACGACCACGAACATGGTTCCCCTCCATGCCACGGCGAGCGGCAAATCCTGGCCTGCGAGGCTGCCGCGCACCCAGCTGCGCGACCTTGACGGCCGCAATGGCGGCTTCGGCGAGCTGGGGCAGTACGGGCCGAACGCCGTACGGTCTTTCCACCAGCTCTTCGTCGAACTGGACCGGACCGCTGCGTGCGGCTTCGGCATTGCGGTCAGCAAGGCGGAGCCGGGCGTCACGGCTGTCGCGGCGGCGATCTTCTCGGGAGCGGATCGGTCAGCATGGCCGGCCCCGGGGTTCGCCTGGGCGAGGCCCGCATCGCAGAGTTTGGCGGGCTGGTGATCGAAGTCGCGCGGAAGCTCTCGGAACTCTGGCCCTTGCGCAAGCGGCCGAAGCGCCCGGCCGCATCTCGGCCGCCGCTTGAAGTCCCTTGAGCGAAATTCACGAAACATCATCGAGCCCGCCGGCGAGCGCGCTGCATACGGCCTGCTCGCGCCCGAGCGCGACGGCGGGCAGGCTGCCCCCCTTCACCTGCCCTTCATGAACGCGCTGCTATCCGGAACCCTCACGTCCGCCTAACCATTGATGGATGTGCAATGGCTCAAGCTGAAGGATAGGCAGATGCTCCGTAAGTTCGCATTCCTGGCCGTCGCTGGCGCGACGCTGGTGCTGGCGACAGCAGCCAGCGCGCAGCTTCACGGCGACCCGTTCGGGCCACTGCGTCCGGGCGTTGGCCGCCAGGCGCCGCCGCCGGAATACCAGCCCCGTCCGCGCTATCAGCAGCCGCAGGCAGACCGCTATGATCGTGGCTACGACCGGGGCTACGACCGCGGTTATGATCGCGGATATGATCGCCGGCGTGGCAGCTATGATGACGGCCCTCGCGGTCGCCGCGGCGGCCAACGCCTCAGCGATTTTTGCGCGACCTCGCGCGGCCCATGCCGGTCGGCTCCGCTTCCGGTTGGCAGCAACTGCCGCTGCACAGTCGACGGCATGCTCAAGCGCGGAGTCATCCAGTAGCCGCACCGCCGCATGCCGGCCGTGCATGGTATGGAAAACGGGCTCTAAGCTCATGAAAGAGCAAGAGTTCCAGAGCGTCTCCGCGTTTCTCCGAATCGCGGAGACGCTCCAAATGTCTATTTTTGCGCATTGCTCTTCACGCGAATCGGTACCCGGTTCGCTCGAAAATGCTCTGGCTGTGCAAGCGCTCGCAAAGAGTTCCGGGCCCTCCCCGCGGCGCGGCGGGAATGCAGGTGCGATCGCAGCTTCGAAGCTGCAGTGACGATGGCGTGACGCCGCTTTCCCAGGGCTAGTGCCAGAAAACGGACATTCCCTGCCGGGCAATAGGCAGCCCCCGACCCAACGCAGCCGCACGTGGCGGCAATCTGCAGTGCTAGACTAAGTCAGTCTGCGAGCAAATTTTCCGGGCGGGCATCCAACATGCCTGCGAAACGCCGTGCTGAACGCGCTGGCTGATTCGTACCCGATTTCGTCTGCAATCCGTTCCAGGGACTTTGCGCCCCGTGCCAGGGCATCTTTCGCAATAGCCATTCGCCAGCGGGCCAAATACTGGATCGGTGCGCATCCCAGTGCCTCGCCGAAACGAGCGGAAAAAGCCGATCTCGACATGCCTGCAGCGTTGGCGAGGTCAGCAACTGTCCAACTGGCGCGAACATCTGCATGGATGGCTTTCAGGGCGCGAGCGAGCGCAGGTTCCTGCAGGCCGCGAAGAAGTCCTGCCTGCATTTGGCTATCGAGATCCTGCCAGCGCAGCGCTTCTACAAGCAGCACTTCCAGCATCCGGTGAACGACCAACTCCGTACCTGGAGAGTCGGCTGCGCACTCCTCCGAGAGCAGTTCAATCAGCCGGCTGAACCTCGTCGCGCGACCATCAGATGCAGGAATGAATATCAGCTTCGGCAGCAAAGCCATGAGGAGCGCGTCGTTGACCGCCTCAAACGTGAAGCTGCCTCCCAGGGCAACGAAGTCCGGCTCTCCATCGCGCTCGCCGTGCCGAACAGCTTCGCTGCGGGGGGAAACGGGATCACATGACACGCCGACCTCGCTACTTAGCGTGAACGCAGGCGTTACAGGCAGAAGAAGAAAGTCGCCCCGAGACAGCCGAAGCGGTTCGCATTCGTCGATCGCCAGCCAAGCCTCGCCTGTGAGGATGATCGTGAAGCCCGGCGCGTCATAAGCGTCGTAACGCACGCCCCATCGACCTTTGGCCGAAATCGGCTTTGAGATCGCTGCGCTTGGTCGCAGCAGCGAGACGATGTCGCTCAGAGGATCCATTGTTTTGGACGATCAATAATAAAATTCGGATTTCTGATTATGGATCGTACGAGGCGCCTTGTCTAACCGTTCGGCATTACCGTTCAGGAGACACGAAATGACCAAGACGATCCTCATCACCGGCACCTCCTCTGGCTATGGCAAGGCCATCGCGGAGCACTTCCTAGAAAACGGCTGGAACGTGATTGCGACGATGCGGCGGCCCGAGGACGCGTGCTTCGATGGCGATGCAAGCCGATTGCGCGTACTTCCGCTTGATGTGACGAGCGAGAATAGCATTGCCGAGGTGATCAAAGCCTCTGGGCCCGTAGACGTTCTGGTCAACAATGCGGGAGTAGGCGGCGTCGGCGCCTTCGAAGTGACGCCGATGTCCCTGGTAAGAGCGCTGATCGAGACTAACACGATCGGTGTGATGGCCATGTGCCAGGCCGTCATCCCGCAGATGCGCGAGCGCCGCTCGGGCGCAATCGTCAATGTCACTTCGAGTGTCACGCTCGGCGCTTTTCCGCTCGCCGCTGCCTACACCGCGAGCAAGCAGGCAATAGAGGGCTTTACTGGGTCGCTCGCCCACGAGATGGCGTACTTCGATATCCGCGCGAAGCTGGTCGAGCCGGGCTATGCGCCAACCACGCGGTTCGGCGCGAATGCCATCGTACCTCTCGAAAGACTGATCCCTGCGGAGTATGCCGACTTCGCAACGCCGATCATGGAGGCCTTCGCTAAGCCAGCGTTGACCACCACGGAATCGGACGTCGCCGATGCGGTCTGGAAGGCCGTCCATGACAATGAGGGTCAGCTGCGCTTCCCGGCGGGGCCTGACGCGGTCGCGTTGGCCGGCGCGCACTGAGCCGCTCCCGCGCCGGCGGCGTCAAAAGCGGCATCACAGTAGTGCCGGTAACCAGCAGACGTCGCGATGACTGCAATGGGCGATTGTGTTGAAAAAATCGGCCTGCGAGCGATGAGATCACGAGCTGCGATTGCCTGCGGGCGCGTTCGCCCTTTACGCGGGCCTGATCTGCGGTCCGTTCGGCAGAAGCTTCGCGAGCGTCCTGGGGTTCTGGGCTGCCGCGGCGAGGTGGAACTCGTCTCTGGCGCCGTTGGGTCCGCGTAGTCGCGGCCGGTCGAGCCTCAGAATGCGCTTGAGATGGGCGAAGAGCATCTCGACCACCTTCCGCTCGCGCCGCGAGGTGACATAGGCGTCGGTCTGCGTGATGTCCCTGGCCATATCGCGGGCGCCTTTGGATCGAGCGCAGGATTTTGCGGGCCGGGATCTTGGGCAGCACTGCGGCTTCAACGCCCAGGGTCGCAGGCAAATTTGCTCACGTGTTGGATCGCGCAGATTTCCGCGTCAGTTGTCAGCGAAGCTCAACGCTGCCGGCGGGGTTGGACAACCCATCCAAAACCGGGGTCCACCCACGACACAATGTCGGGTTCATCAAGAATTCCGATCGCCAATTTCTGATTGTTTTCAATGGCGTTACGCCACCCCAAAAGGAGTGGCGCGACCTACGGGAGTCGAACCCGTCTCCCCAGCGTGAAAGGCTGGTGTCCTAACCGATAGACGAAGGTCGCGGGCTTCCGAACCGCTGGCGGCTCGTGTCGAAGCGGGGCGAGGTATAGTGGCAGCTTCCCGGCTCCGCAAGCGCCAGTTTCCGCTTCCTGTGCGCAATCGTCGAAGCGACGCTGGAATTTGTGGCGCTTCCCTGGCGCGTCCCCTGTGGCATAGGTCGCCGACCGACGCCGGCCCGCGATTTTCCCACCGCACCCGAGACGCTTGCGAGGGAAGCAACGGCCGGATGCCGGCCCGAGAACTCTCAGGTCGGCCGGGCCAGGTCGAGAACGCGTAGCTCTGCTGTTTCTTTGCCGCCCCAGCGGTTGAGGGTGAGCGTGGCGGCCAAGTGCACGCTCTCGCCCCGCGCGGCCAACAGGGCGCGGCCGAGCGGCTCCTGCGCTGCCCGGAAGGCGACGCCGCCAACCGTCGCGCCATCGCCGCCGCGCAGCTTGACGCGGACATGGCCGCCGCTGCCGATCTCGACGGCATCCGTGAGGCGATGCGCCGGGAAGACGAAGACCGGCTCGGGGCTGCCGGCACCGAAGGGCCCTGCCCGCTCGATCTCCGTCAGCAGGCGCGGTGTGGCACCGCCGGCGCTGAGCGCCGCATCGACCATCAGCGCCTCGGACGCTGCGACCGCGCCGACCTCGCTGGCCAGGCGCTCTGTGAGGAAGCCATGGAAGGCCTCCGCCTGCCCCGCGGCCAGCGTGACCCCGGCAGCCATGGCGTGGCCGCCGCCCTTGACAGCGAAGCCGGCATCCACCGCCGCGCGCACGGCGCGCCCGAGATCGACGCCGGCGACGGAGCGGCCGGAGCCCGTCGCACCGCCCTCCCCGTTCAAGGCGAGCGCCAAGGCGGGCAGCCGGAAGCGCTCCTTCAGCCGTGCCGCGACCAGTCCGACGATGCCGGGGTGCCAGTCGGCAGAAGCCGCGAGGAGCACGGGCAGGCCGGCGTCGCGCATCAGCGCGTGATCGGCCTGCGAGATCGCCTCCAACACAGCCTGGCGCTCGATCTCCTGGCGCTCCTGGTTGAGGCGGTTCAATTCGGCGGCGATGCCGCGCGCCTCGATCTCGTCGGCGGAGAGCAGAAGCCGCGCGCCGAGCGCGGCATCGCCGATGCGCCCGCCGGCATTGATGCGCGGGCCGAGCAGGAAACCGAGATGCCAACTCTGCACCGGCCCGTCGAGCCCGGCGACGTCCATCAGCGCCGCCAGCCCGGGCCGGGCGCGGCCGCGCAGCATAGCGAGGCCCTGCCGGACGAAGGCGCGGTTGAGGCCTCGCAGCGGAACGACATCGGCGACCGTGGCGAGCGCCACGAGATCGAGGGTCGCGAGCAGGTCCGGCTCTGTGCCCCGCGCGGCCCAGACGCCCTGGCGGCGCAGTTCGGCGCGGGTCGCAACCAACGCCAGGAAGACGACGCCAGCCGCGCAGAGATGGCCGAGGCCGGAGAGATCGTCCTGGCGGTTGGGGTTGACCAGAGCCTCCACCGCCGGAAGCTGCTCCGGCGCCTGGTGGTGGTCGAGCACGACGACATCGAGCCCGAGCCGCTTCGCTTCCGCCAGGGGCTCATGGCTGGTCGTGCCGCAATCGACCGTGACCAGCAGCGTCGCACCCTCGGCCGCGAGCTGGCGGATAGCTTCGCTGTTGGGACCGTAGCCCTCGATCAGCCGGTCGGGAATATGGATGCGCGGACGCGCACCGGCCTCGGTCAGGAAGCCAGCGAGCAGCGCCGCGGAGCAGGCGCCGTCGACATCGTAGTCGCCGAAGATCGCGACCTGCTCGCGCGCCACGACGGCCTGGGCGAGGCGCGCCGCAGCGGCGGCCATGTCCACCAGCGTCGCGGGGTCGGGCAGCAGATCGCGCAGCTTCGGCTCGAGATAGAGCGCGGCCTCATTGGGTTCGACGCCCCGCCCCGCCAGCAGCCGCGCCAGGATGTCCGGTATGCCCTCGCGCTGCGACAGCGCCTCAGCCCGGCCGAGGCCGGCAGCGTCGAGCCGGTCTCGCCAGGGCCGGTCCAGCGCGGAGCTGGAGACGCCGAGGAACAGGCGATGCGGATTCGGAATCATTGCGCAGGGCGTCGCGCGGACAGCCGCCCGCGTCAACCGGCTGGATCACGCATTGCGAGGCGAGACGGCACGCCAGCCGTCATGATGACCATGCTTCGAGAGGCCGGAGGCGGCGCCTCGGGATGGCGGCTGAGAACAGTCCAGCCTCAGTCAGGGGCCAACCACCGTCCCCCGAGCCCTTCCGCCCGCGACGCGGCAGGAGCAGCCGACGCCGATCTCGGAGGGGTCGATCAGTTGGCAGGTCCGTACCGGCGTCGCGCAATAGCCTCCGATTGCGCCGCCATAGACCGGCTGCGCATAGACCGGCGCGCTGTAGACCGGCGCGCTGTAGACCGTGCGGCCATAATAATAGGGATCGTCGTCGTAATAGGGCGAGGCGGCCGCTGCGCCGATGGCCGTGCCGGCGACCAGCCCGGCTGCTCCCCAGGCCCAGGGGTTGCCACCCCAGCCGCGGTAATAGCCGGGATAGCCCCAGCCGGCCCGCGCATAGGGTCGGTTCCAGCCGCCTCCCCAGGCCCCGCCGCGCCAGCCCGCGCCGCGCCATGCCACACCGCCGCCGCGCCAGGCACCTCCCTGCCAGCCGCCTCCGCCGCGCCAAGCCGCACCGCCTCCACCAAATCCTCCGCCATGCCAGCCGCCGCCGCGGCCGCGCTGGGCGGAGGCTTCGTCTGCGGTGGCGATGATGAGGGGAACGACGGCGGCTGCGAGCAGAAGGACGTGACGCATGGCACACTCCTACAACGAGACCGCCGCAGGATAGCGCAAAGTGCCGATTTAGTATCGTCTTTTGACGCACGGCAAGCGCGCATCCGACACCGAAACGGCGATAGCCGGGCAAGGCCCGGCTATCGAGAATTCAACCGCGACGGATCGCGCAGCGGCGTCGTTCAGCTCAGTCGAGCTTGAACTTGGCCAGTTCGCGGTGCTCGCCATAGATGCGACGGACCGTGCCGGTGATCGAGCGATAGACGATCGTCTCGGTTTCGATCACCTCCTTGCCGAACTTCACGCCGGACAGCAGCCCGCCATCGGTGACACCGGTGGCGCAGACGATCACGTCGCCCGAGGCCATGTCCGCCATGTCGTATTTCCGGTTCGGGTCCTTGATGCCCATGGTCAGGGCGCGCTGACGCTTCTCCTCGGTGTCGAGGATGAGACGCCCCTGCATCTGGCCGCCGACGCAGCGCAGCGCCGCTGCCGCGAGCACGCCCTCGGGCGCGCCGCCGATGCCGAGATAGAGGTCGATGCCGGTCTTCTCCGGCTGGGTGCAGAAGATCACGCCCGCGACGTCGCCATCGGTGATGAGGCGGATCGAGCAACCGGTCTTGCGGACCTCCTCGATCAGCTTGGCATGGCGCGGGCGGTCCATGATCAGCGTCGAGATCTCGTGCGGCTTGACGCCCTTGGCCTTGGCCAGCGCGTTGATGTTGTCGGCCGGCGAAGCGTCGAGGTCGATCGCGCCCTGCTGGTAGCCCGGGCCGATCGCGATCTTGTCCATGTAGACGTCGGGCGCGTAGAGCAGGCTGCCGGCGCCGGCCATCGCCATCACCGCGATCGACCCCGGCATGTCCTTGGCGCAAAGCGTCGTGCCCTCGAGCGGATCGACGGCGATATGCACCTTCGGCCCCTGCTTGTTGCCGACCTTCTCGCCGATGAAGAGCATCGGCGCTTCGTCGCGCTCGCCCTCGCCGATGACGATCTCGCCGTCGATCGGCAGGCGGTTCAGCTCGCGCCGCATCGCGTCGACGGCAGCCTGGTCCGCGGCCTTCTCATTGCCGTGGCCGCGCAGGCGGGCGGCGGAGACGGCGGCGCGCTCGGTCACGCGCACGAGTTCCATCGAGAGGTAGCGCTCGATGATCTGGTCGGGGGAGATACGAAGATCGACGGACATGAAATGGGTCCCCTTGCAAAGACTTTGGCTGGATGAGGCGTAAGGCCTATTCCCGCTCTATGCGAATAACTTGCGGCGGTTCCGCGACATGGCCATCCGCGGAGACTTTTTCCAGCGCGGCGCGGATCGCCGCCTCGCTGGTGGCGTAGGTGATGAGCACGACCGGGACGGGAGCGCCGGAACGGCCGGCGGGATCCTGCGCGGCGGCGGCCGCCGAGCGGCGTTGCACGATGCTTTCGAGCGAGATGTCGGCTTCGGCCATGCGGGTCGCGATCGCCGCTGCCGCACCGGGACGGTCTGCCACCGCGAGGCGGACGTAATAGCCACCTTCGTGGCGCTGCATCGGCGCGCGCTCGGCGGCTTCGAGCCGCCCCACCGGCAGGCCGAAGGGCAGGCCTGCCGTGCCGCTCGCGACATCGGCGATATCGGCGACGACGGCGGATGCGGTCGGGTCGCCGCCCGCGCCCGGTCCGACGAGGGTGATCTCGCGCACCGCATCGGCATCGACGGTGACGGCGTTTAGAACGCCCATCACCTGCGCGATGGCGGAGGATTTCGGCACCATGGTCGGGTGGACGCGCTGTTCGATACCGGTCTTGGTCTTCTCGGCGACGCCGAGCAGCTTGATCCGGTAGCCGAGCTCGTCAGCCATCTTCAGGTCGAGCGGGGTGATCGAGGAAATGCCTTCGACATGAATCGCTTCGGCGTCGATCTTCGTCCCGAATGCGAGGCTCGTCAGGATGGCGAGCTTGTGGGCGGTGTCGAAACCCTCGACGTCGAAGGTCGGGTCGGCCTCGGCATAGCCCAGACGCTGCGCGTCCTTGAGGCAGGCCTCGAAGGTCAGGCCTTCCAACTCCATGCGCGAGAGGATGTAGTTGCAGGTGCCGTTCAGTATCCCGTAGAGTCTGGTGACGGTGTTGCCCGCAAGCGCCTCGCGCAGCGTCTTCACGATGGGGATACCGCCGGCCGAAGAGGCCTCGAAGGCGAGCGCGACGCCGTTCTCCTCGGCGAGGGCCGCGAGAGCCACCCCGTGACGGGCGAGCAGTGCCTTGTTGGCAGTGACGACCGACTTGCCCGCGGACAGCGCTGCCTCGACCGCCGCCTTGGCGGGGCCGTCAGCGCCGCCGACAAGCTCCACGAAGCAATCGATTTCGTCCGACTTCGCCAGTGCGACCGGATCGTCGAACCAGGTTAGCCCGCCGAGATCGACGCCGCGATCGCGGTTGCGGTCACGCGCCGAGACGGCGGTGACGCGGATGGTGCGGCCGCAGCGCAGGCCGAGTGCGTTATCCTGCCGGCGCAGGATGCGCAACACGGATGCGCCGACCGTTCCGAGGCCGGCGAGGCCGATTCGCAGGGGCTGGGAGGCGGTCTGGGCAGCGGCGCTTGTCATGGTCGCGGGGTCGCATGGGGCGCGACCCGAGTCAACGGAGAGCGATGCCGCCTGGTCGGTGAAAACGCGCCTTTACGAGTCGCGCTCGGCCGAAACGACGAAGGCGGCGATGCCCCCTTCGATCGCGCCCGAGCCGAAGCGGCGTTCCAGCGCCCTCGCCACGGCCTCGGTCACGGCCTCCAGTCCCGGCGCGCCGCGCGCCTCGATCTCGCCGCGGATGGGCGTGCCCTGGCAGAAACCCGTCGCAACATCGATCGCGGAAGCGGCGCGGGCGCGCTTCTCGACACGCTCGATGACCGGTCTGGCAAAGCCGCCCGCCATCACGTCGAGCTCAATCGTGCCGATGTCGTGATAGCCATGTGGCGTGCGCTCCATGAAGCGTGGTGGATCGGCCGGAAACACTTCGGCAAGTGCCTCCAGCAGCACAGCGGCGAAGTCGTTGCGGGAGACGGCGTCCCAGGCGTTGAACAGATATCGCCCGCCCGGCCGCAAGATACGGCGGACCTCGCGATGGCTCTTCGGCTTGTCGGGAAAGAACATCACCCCGAACTGGCAGGCGGCGACGTCGAAGCTTTCGTCCGCGAAGGGCAATTCGAGCGCGTCGGCCTGCCGCCAGTCGATCCTCTCGTCGTCTGGCATCCGGGCGGCGGCCATGTCGAGCATCGGTTGGTTGAGATCGGTCGCGACGATGTTCGCCCCATCGAGACGGGCCGCCATCGCGCGCGTCAGCGCCCCCGTGCCAGCCGCGAGCTCGAGAATTCGTGCCGGATGCAGGGCCATGACGCGGGCGGCCATGTCCTCGGCATAAGGCTGGAAGATCAGAGGTACGAGCAGCCGGTCATAGACCTGCGGAACGGGACCGGCGAAGACCTTGTCCGTCGCTTCCATGGCAGCACCTTTCGCTGCACCCCCGCCCAGGATAGCTCAGCGACCGCTTTATCGAAACTGCGTTGTCACGGCCTGAGGGCGACAGGAGCGATACGCACTCCGTATCACCCGAAGCGACAGACCACCTCGGCAGCGCTGCGCCTGAGCTTGCCGTCGGCGAAGGTCAGATGGATGCGCAGCAGGTTGTTGCCGAAAGCGGTCGTCTTGATCGTGCGCAGCGCCTCCAGCGTATCGCCGCTCCAGCTCGTGGCGTTCTCGGTCGCGGGCGTCCAGAACCAGGGGCGCGGCGGCACGATCGCGATCGTTTCCAGGATCTTCTCGGCCGCAGGCTGGTCGATGCCGACCGGGATGTGGCGCGAAACGACCTCGGTGGCGTCGCGGCCGCATTCGCGCGCCGTGGTCGTCGCGAGCACGTCGGCGACGAGCGCCGACTGCGTCTGCGGCACCCGGCCTCGCGAGAAGTCATAGGTGGCGACGAGGCAGATGATGGCGAACAGGCCGACGCAGACCCCGACCAGACGACCCTTGCTCAACATCGCGTGCTTCGACCCCGCCCGGGCGGCGCTGCCCGTCGCCTCGGGTTCCCATGTTTCGCGCGCGGGGTCCAGTTTTCTTGCAGCCGCAGGCAGCGACACATCAGTAGCGTAGCAACCCGAATCCGGTGCGGGTTCCTCCACTCCTGAGGAGATGGTCGAAAATTTCCTCAGCCCTCATCCTGAGGAAGCCCAAAGGGCTGTCTCGAAGGATGATCCAGATGATTCGGGAGCCTCCTGGAGCATCCTTCGAAACGCGCCTGCGGCGCTCCTCAGGATGAGGGCTGAGGGAAGGCAGTCACGAGAGACGAGAGCGCCCTACCCCGCCTTCGGCATCTGGATGACGTTGTGCAGCGTCGCGTCGGCGCCCTTCAGGAAGCGGCCGATATTGCGCGCCGCCTGGCGGATGCGCTGCTCGTTCTCGACGATGGCGATGCGGACATAGTCGTCGCCATGCTCGCCGAAGCCGATGCCCGGCGCGACCGCGACCTCGGCCTTCTCGATCAGCAGCTTGGAGAACTCCAGCGAACCGAGATGGCGGAACTTCTCCGGGATCGGCACCCAGGCGAACATCGAGGCGCTCGGAGCCGGGAACTCCCAACCGGCCTTGCCGAAGCTCTCGACCAGCGCGTCGCGACGCTTGCGGTAGATCTCGCGCATCTCGCGGATGCAGTCGTCGGGGCCGTTCAGGGCAGCCGCCGCCGCGACCTGGATCGGCGTGTAGGCGCCGTAATCGAGATAGGACTTCACCCGCGCCAGCGCCGCCAGCAGCCGCTCGTTGCCGACGGCGAAGCCCATGCGCCAGCCCGCCATGGAAAAGGTCTTCGACATCGAGGTGAACTCGACGCAGACGTCGATCGCGCCCGGCACCTGCAGCATCGAGGGCGGCGGGTCGTTCTCGTCGAAATAGACCTCGGCATAGGCGAGATCGGAAAGCAGGATCAGCTCGTGCTTCTTAGCGAAGGCGACGAGGTCACGGTAGAAATCGAGGCTCGCGACATAGGCGGTCGGATTGGCCGGGTAGCAGGTGACGAGCGCGATCGGCTTCGGCACCGAATGGATCATCGCCCGCTCCAGCGCCGGGAACATCGCAGGCGTCGGCTCGGCCGGGACGGAACGGATCACGCCGCCGGCCATCAGGAAGCCGAAGGCGTGGATCGGATAGCTCGGATTCGGCACGAGAACGACGTCGCCGGGGCCGGTGATGGCCTGCGCCATGTTGGCGAAGCCCTCCTTCGAGCCCAAAGTCGCGACGATTTGCGTCTCGGGATTGAGCTTCACGCCGAAGCGGCGCTCGTAATAATTCGCCTGGGCGCGGCGCAGGCCGCCGATGCCCTTCGAGGCGGAGTAGCGATCGGTGCGCGGCTTGCCGGCGGTCTCGACCAGCTTCTCGATGACATGCCTGGGCGCCGGCAGGTCCGGATTGCCCATGCCGAGGTCGATGATGTCGACGCCCTTGGCGCGCTCGGCTGCCTTGATCTTGTTGACCTGTTCGAAAACATAGGGCGGCAGGCGCTTGATGCGATGAAAATCGGCCATTTCGAACAGTTTCCTCGCCGAATTCGGCAATATCGGTCAAAAGCGAGGGGTTGACGCCGCGATCACGGCAGACAGATCGCCCGACCGACCGCACCAGATCGTTGCGCTGCAAACGCCTCACGCCGCATCTTTGGTCACGACAACGCAAAAAACGCAAGAATCAATCAGCATCAAAGCAAGCGATCCCGTCGGGCTGTGGCCATAGGGACTCAGCGGAGCGTTTCGGGAATGGAAGCGCTTTGGAGCTTCGGCCTCGGGCCGCAATGGCGAGGCTCGCAGTTCAACCAGTTGGAGCCAGATGCGCTTACGCTGAAACTAAGCGCGGGTCATCCCGGACAAGCCGCCCCCGGCGGCGCCGATCCGGGATCCATGCCGGAACCTTCATCGGGGAGCGTCAGGCATGGATCCCGGGTCTCCCTTCGGTCGCCCGGGATGACCAATCCAAGTCAATCTCGACTCCAAGTCAATCTCGACGCGAAACGCGCTCCCTGCAGCGATCAGTTCGTCGGGAGCTTCGCGGGCTGGGGCGGCACGGTGGCGCTGCCGAGCGCGCGCGCCTGGTTGCCGGCGGCCTCGTTCGCGAGCCGCTTGGCCTCGAGCTCGGCTTCCACCTTCTTGAAATCATCGACCGGCTTGCGCGGAGCCTGACGCGTCACCGAGGAGCCGACCGGGATATAGGCGGGGTTGGCCGGCCGGGTTTCCTGGACGAAAGGCTTGGCCTCCTGCGCCGTCGTCGCCATTCCTGCGGCTTCGGCCACGACCTTGGTCGCCCCGCCGGCGCAGCCGGCGGCTGCGACGGCTAGCGCGCTCGCGATCAACAGCGACCGAATCGGCATTTTGCGAAGACAATCAAACGACATGGGTAGATCCGGCGCCCTTGCGGAATTCTCATTGTCACCAATATCCGCTACGTCCTTAATAGCACCAAATTGCGAAGCCATCGCCACCCCTCACAACAAGAATGGGGAGAATGTCATGAACCGGCGAGTGGACGAGAAGGTTGCGGGCGCAGCCGCCTCAAGCGAGCCGCCCGTGCCGGATTTCGACCAGCTCGCGCAGAACATGGGCCGCCTCGTCGAGGAGTACGGCAAGGTGACCGCCGCCTATCTGAAGCCGATCGAGCGCGGCGAGGCCAAGGGGGGCCAGGCGGACGAAGCCAGCGAGATGGTCAAGACGCTCGGGCGCGTCGCCGAGAAATGGGTGTCGGACCCGCGCAAGATCATCGAGGCGCAGGCCTCCATCACCGGGGACTTCCTCGCACTGTGGAGCACCATGCTCAAGCGCGCCGGCGGCGAGGAGGCGAAGCCCGTCGCCGAGCCGGACAAGCGCGACGCCCGCTTCGCCGATCCGGACTGGACCGAGCATCCGGTGTTCGACTTCGTCAAGCAGGCCTATCTGATCGGCTCGCGCTGGGCCGAATCGATGGTCGACAAGGCCGAGGACCTCGACCCGCACACCCGCGAGAAGGCGCGCTTCTACGTCAAGCAGATCGCCAGCGCGCTGTCGCCGTCCAACTTCGTCGCGACCAATCCCGAACTCCTGCGCGAAACGCTGCAGCAGAACGGCGAGAACCTCGTGCGCGGCATGAAGATGCTGGCCGAGGATGTCGAGGCCGGCGGCGGCGAGCTCAAGATCCGCCAGTCGGCGCCGGGCGCCTTCAAGGTCGGCGTCAACATCGCCTCGACGCCCGGCAAGGTGATCTTCCGCGACGAGATCATGGAGCTGATCCAGTACGCGCCTTCGACCGAGACCGTGCTCAAGCGCCCTCTCCTGATCGTGCCGCCCTGGATCAACAAGTTCTACATCCTCGATCTCAACGCCGAGAAGAGCTTCATCCGCTGGTGCGTCGCGCAGGGGCTCACCGTCTTCTGCATCTCCTGGGTCAATCCGGACGAGCGCCACGCGGCCAAGGATTTCGAGAGCTACATGCGCGAGGGCGTCTTCGCCGCGCTCGATGCGATCGAGCAGGCGACGGGCGAGAAGAAGGTTTCGGCGATCGGCTACTGCGTCGGCGGCACGCTGCTGGGCGTAACCCTGGCCTATATGGCGGCGGTGAAGGACAGGCGCATCGACAGCGCCACCTTCTTCACCACGCAGGTCGACTTCACCAAGGCGGGCGAGCTCTCCGTCTTCGTCGACGAGGACCAGATCCGCGCCCTCGAGGAACAGATGGGCAAGAGCGGCTATCTCGACGGCGCGCGCATGGCCGGCGCCTTCAACATGCTGCGCCCCAACGACCTGATCTGGTCCTATGCGGTCAACAACTACCTGAAGGGCAAGGCCCCGGCGCCGTTCGACCTACTCTACTGGAATTCGGATTCGACGCGGATGCCGGCGGCGAACCATTCCTTCTACCTGCGCAACTGCTACCTCGACAACAAGCTCTCCAAGGGCGAGATGCGGATCGGCGGCAAGACGCTCGACCTGGAGAAGGTGACGATCCCGGTCTACAATCTCGCCACGCGCGAGGACCATATCGCGCCCGCGCAATCCGTCTTCATCGGCTCACAGCGCTTCGGCGGCCCGGTCGATTATGTCGTCGCCGGCTCGGGGCATATCGCCGGCGTGGTCAACCCTCCCGCCAAGACGAAGTACCAGTATTGGACCGGGGGGAAAGCCGAAGGCTCTTATGAAGGGTGGATGGCGAAGGCCGAGGAGCATCCCGGCTCCTGGTGGCCGCACTGGCTCGCCTGGCTGGAGAAGCAGGCGCCCAAGCGGGTCAAGGCCCGCATCCCCGGCGAAGGCAAGCTGCCGGCGCTGGAGGATGCTCCTGGAACCTATGTGCTGACGAGGGCGTGAGGGCACTGCAGTGGGTGGTGGTCGCTCACGCCCCCTTCCGGTCATTCGTCGCCCTTTTGGCGCACCATTTCAAGAGTATCTGTGAATGTGAAGGTCTGCTGGGCGCGGTCGGGCGCGGAGCCTGCCTTCAGCACGAGATGGCCCCTCCGGCCCGTCGAGGGCATCAAGGTGTCGAAGGCGAGCATGATCCGATCATAAACAATGCTGGAAACTTCGTAGGGTTCACCATCAACGAAATCTATCGCTGCGACTTTCAAAGCTCCCGCGTCAACTGAAATGCGATACTCGGAGCGACCATCTTCATTGTCGGAGCGCCAACGCCCCAGCAGCGCGAACGGAATGTTGAGGTGGATGACGTTGGTCATGACGTAGGTTCGCAGCAGCAGGTTAAGGTCCGCTTTCGGCCCTAAGCCGACACTGCAAGCCCGCCCGCCACGTCGCATAAGAAAGCCGGCCCGAGGGCCGGCTTTCTCGAGCTAATCAGGCGTCGCGCCGTCAGAACTTCCGCACCACCGGCTGGACCGGGATCGTCTCCGCCGGATTGTCCCAGCGATAAGTCAGGCCGGCCGAGACGATGTGGATGTAGGGCTTGGCCTCGGCTGCGAAGATGACCGGGCCCTGCTGCGGATGCGTCCCACCATAGTTCACCGTCGCCTTGTTGACGTGAATATAGGTGTAGCCGACATCAAGCTTCAGCTTCTCCATGACCTGGTAGCTGGCACCGGCCGACAGCCAGAGGCGGTCATTATCGGAGATGAACACCGTGCGGTTGGTGTCGTTCACCGCGGAGAGCTCGTAGGCGACACCGGCGCGCAGCGTCAGGTCGCGGTTGTACTTATATTCGAGACCCGCGCTGAAGTACCAGCTGTCGTCATACTCGAAGTTCAGGCTCGGCAGCCCAGGGAACGGCGTGCCGGTGTTCTCATTGACGATCGGGATGCGGCGGAAGCGGCTCCAGTTGGTCCATTCCACGCCGAGATGGGCCTGCCACTGGTCGTTGATGACCTGCGACAGGCCGACGACAACCGAGTCCGGCAGGTTGAGATTGGCCTTGATCGGCGTCACGCCAGCAACCGTCGAGATCGTGCCGTCGAGGGTCTGCCGGATCGAGGAGCGATAGGCCAGACCGATGGTCGTGCCCTGCCACGGCGTCAGCGTCGCGCCGACGCGGAAGCCGTAATCGATCGAATCACCCTTGAGAATCTGGCTCGGCGCCGACGGGCCGACGGCCTGGAAGATGCTCGCGCCGGTTGCGGTCTTGAGCGTGGTCTTGAGGTACTGAATCTGGAAGGCCGCACCGACGGACAGCCAGTCATTCACCTTGTAGCCGATCGTCGGCGACACGTTGTACGAACCGAGCTTCGCGGAGCGGCCATAGATCTGACCTCCGTAAAACTGGTTTTCCGGCTTCGAGCGCAGGCCGAAGGGCGCGCCGGTGGTCAAGCCAATCCAAAATCGATCGGTGAGCTGCCAGTTCGAATAGGACGCGGGGATGAAGGCGCCATCACCACCAATGTTGCCGGTGCCAAGCGGGCTGCCGCCAAGCGCCTGGATCGGGACGCCTCCGACCGTGGTCGGGCGCGTCGGCTGATAGTCGCCGTTGGCATAGAGATAGGTGAAGTTCCAGTTGCTGTTGCGACCGGGGAACATTGTGATGGTGGCCGGGTTCCAGGCCATCGAGCCCATGCCGATGCCGCCCGAGGCCGCACCCGCATAGGCCATGCCCAGGCCCTCGGCGCTCTGTCCGCTCCGGATGGCGAAGGAACTCGCCGACGCTGCTCCCGCAGCGAGGAGAGCCGCCACCGAGACCGTCGCGACGGCAGCCGTACGAACGAAACGCTTCATCGAATCCATCCCGTCAATCGCTTATTCGGGACTACTCCGCCCCGCTGATTTGCGACCATGAACCGCGGCCCCGTCCGCCGCAATCCCGCCTTCAACGCCACAAATCGGCCATGTGGCCGACGCTCCGCTACCGCGCAGTTGAGAGAATCGCCCGAAATCGACGGTTTTTCGCATCCTAGACGTCACTTGCCAGCAAAACGGATCGTTTATATAAGAACTATCGCCGGTTTTGCGGGGAGTAGCCCCTAAGGATCATCTGAAAGCCTGCTTTTAACCGCATTGCTTTGAGAATACCCGTTGCATTCGCGCAACAATTGCCCCGGCCGCGGCATGCAGCGGCCCCATGCGTGCGAACAGGCTTGTCTTTACGCGCCGCATCCGCTCAGTTTCGCGCCTCAATTAGATCGTTTGAAACGGGGGAAACCACGTGAAACTGCTACGCTACGGTGCACTGGACCAGGAAAAGCCAGGCCTCCTCGATTCGAAGGGCGTCCTGCGGGACCTCTCGGGCACCATCCCGGACCTCGCCGGCAAGGCGCTGACCTCGGCCTCGCTGGCCAAGATCAAGGCGCTCGACCCCGAATCGCTCCCTGCGGTTTCGGGGTCCCCGCGCATCGGCGCCTGCGTCGGCGACGTGCGCAACTTCATCGCGGTCGGCCTGAACTTCGCCGACCACGCCGCCGAGACCGGCGCCGAGATCCCGAAGGAGCCGATCCTCTTCAACAAGGCGCCGAACTGCATCGTCGGCCCGAATGACGACGTGATCATTCCGAAGGGCTCGAAGAAGACCGACTGGGAAGTCGAGCTCGCGATCGTCATCGGCGACGGCGGCTCCTACATCCCGGAAGACAAGGCTTTTGCAGCGATCGCCGGCTTCGCCGTCTGCAACGACGTCTCGGAGCGCGAGTTCCAGATCGAGCGCGGCGGCCAGTGGGCCAAGGGCAAGGGCTGCCCCACCTTCGGTCCCCTCGGCCCCTGGCTGGTGACGACCGACGAGGTCAAGGACGTCCAGAATCTCGGCATGTGGCTCGACGTCGACGGCGAGCGCGTCCAGAACGGCTCGACCAAGACGATGATCTTCGGCGCCGCCTATCTGGTGCACTACATCAGCCAGTTCATGCGGCTCGATGCGGGCGACGTCATCACCACCGGCACGCCTCCCGGCGTCGGCCTCGGCTTCAAGCCCCCGCGCTTCCTGAAGGGCGGCGAGGTCGTGAAGCTCGGCATCGAGGGCCTCGGCGAGCAGCAGCAGAACTTCAAGGCCTATCAGGGCTGAGGGTTCGCTCACCCAATACGAGAAAGGGCCGCGCAAGCGGCCCTTTTTTGTTGGTCGTTATTCCGGGGCAGGCCGCAGGCGTGAACCCGGAACTCAGAACCGATGCCCTCTGCGAACGAAGCTCAACGTGCCGAGGCAGACAGGCAAGATCGCTCAGCGGTTATGGTTCCGGGCTCTTCGCTTCGCGAAGCCGCGGAAAGACGACGAAAGCTGTCAGCCCTCCGCCAACCCCAGCATCAGCCGGATGTTCTGCACGGCAGCCCCCGAGGCGCCCTTGCCGAGATTGTCGAGCTTCGCCACCAGCACTGCCTGCCGCAGGTCGTCGTCGCCGAAGACACGCAGCTCGAGCTTGTTGGTGTCGTTCAGCGCCTCCGGCTCGAGCTTGCCGCCCGCCTTCGCCGCCGGCACGACGCTCACATAGGTCGAGCCGGCATAATGCTCCGCCAGCGCATCCTGGAGATCGGCGGCCTTCGGCTTGCCCGGCAGCTGGTCGAGATGCAGCGGCACCGAGACCAGCATGCCCTGCCGGAAATTGCCGACCGACGGCACGAAGATCGGGCGCCGCGTCAGCCGCGCATATTCCTGCAGCTCGGGCAGGTGCTTGTGATGCAGACCGAGCCCGTAGAGTTCAAACGCCGGCGCCGTGCCGGCCTCATAGGCCTCGATCATGCTCTTGCCGCCGCCGGAATAGCCGGAGACCGCGTTGATGGCGATCGGATGGTCCTGCGCCATTATCCCGGCATCGACGAGCGGCCGCAGCAGCGCGATCGCGCCGGTCGGGTAGCAGCCCGGATTCGAGACCCGGTTGGCATTGGCGATCTTGGCCGCATGGCCGGGCGCCAGTTCCGCGAAGCCATAGACCCAGCCCGGCGCGACGCGGTGAGCGGTCGCGGCATCGACGATCTTCGGGGCGCTGCTGCCAAGTTCGTCGGCGAGCGCGACGGATTCCTTCGCCGCATCGTCCGGCAGGCAGAGCACGACGAGGTCGACGCCGGCCATCATCTCCTTGCGGGCGGCCGGGTCCTTGCGCTTGTCGGGGTCGATGCTCTTCACCACAACCTCGGGCACGGCCGCGAGGCGGTCGCGGATACCCAGGCCGGTGGTGCCGGCCTCGCCGTCGATGAAGATGGATTTCAGGTTCTGGCTCATCTGGACCCCCGATGGGTGCGAAAGCAAAATGCCGGACCTCGAGATATTTGGTCGGCTTCAGGCATAAAAAAACCGCGCTCCGGGCGCGGTCGCGGACGATCTGGCCTCAGGCCGAGCGTCATCGCGATCGCGCGGTGGCGACCGTGACAGGGCGACGTCGGGACAGGGTCATCGTCATGGAAACGGATATGAGGGAGGTGGGGCGTGCTGTCAATTGGTGAGCGGAGGGTGTCCTCCCCGTCATGCTCGGGCTTATCGCGACCATCCATGTCTTCGCTGGTTGGATAAAGTGGTCAAGGCGTGGATGGTCGGGACGGCCCGAGCATGACGGGTAAGCCAAACGCCAAAGAGATGAATCGTTTGCGAGCGATACCTGCCAAACCGATTCAGCTCCCTCACATCCCGATTCAACCGCGCAGCTTCAGGGCTAGCGCCTGGATATAGTGCTGGACCAGCGCCGAGCCGGCGATCGCCGTCGCATCGGCGTGGTCATAAGGAGGCGAGACCTCGACCACGTCCATACCGCGGAAATCAAGGTCGCGGATGCCCCAGACCATGCGCAGCGCCTGGGCGGACGAGAAGCCGCCAGCCACCGGCGTCCCCGTCCCCGGCGCGAAGGCCGGATCGATCGCATCGATGTCGAAGGTGAGATAAGCCGGCCCGCTGCCGACGCGCTCGCGAATGCGGGCGATCGTCCCCGCGACCCCGAGCTCATGGGCCGCATAGGCGTCGAGCACCTCGATGCCGCAATCGCGCGGCGCCACCGTACGCAGGCCGACCTGGATCGAGCGCCCGGCATCGATCAGCCCCTCGCGCACCGCTTCCAGCACGAAGGAGCCGTGGCTGATCGCGCCGACGCCATCATCCCAGGTGTCCTGATGGGCGTCGAACTGGACCAGCGCCAGTTTGCCGTGGCGGGCGACATGGGCGCGCAGCAAAGGCAGGGTGATGAAATGGTCGCCGCCGAGCGTCACGAGATGCGCGCCTGAGGCGATGATGCCTGCGGCCTCGTTCTCGATCGCGCGCGCGCAGCCCTGCAGGTCGCCGCGCGGCAGCAGGCAGTCGCCATAGTCGACCGCCGTCAGGTGCTCGAACGGGTCGATCCGCGAGGGATATTGCGCATCGCCGTCGAAGATCGTGCTGGCCCGGCGCAGCGCCTGCGGGCCGAACCGCGTGCCCGGCCGGTTGGAGACGGCAAGATCGAAGGGCACGCCCCAGATCGCGAGATCGCAGCCGGAAACGTCCTTGGAATAGCGCCGGCGCATGAACGAGAGCGCGCCGGCATAGGTCGGGTCCATCGCCGGCCCTCGCCTGTCACCGGTGAAGGCGTGGTCGATCGGCGGGGTATCGGCGGGCTCGGTCATGTCGGACATCCAGTGTCAGCGGCGCGAACCCGCGAGCCAGACATAAAGGCACCAGGGCAGGATCAGCGCGAGGGCGGAAAGGACGAGGCGCAGCGTCGTCCACGCGATCGGGTTTTGCAGGGCTCGGCCGTCGAGCTCGGGAACGCCATGGATCAGCCCCAGGGCAAAGGCCGGGGCGAGGAAGATCACCAGCGCATGGGCGATGCGCCGCGCGCGCGGCAGAGCCGGGTGGGCGAGCGCCAGCAGCGCCGGGATTGCGATCATGCCGAAGGCGATCAGGATCAGGAGGACGCGCATGGCTTTCCGGTCGACGGATTCGCGTCAGGATTTAGCACGAAGTGCCGAACGTATCAGCCGGAGGCTTGCGGTGCCGCCTCGCCCCTACCGCCCGCCACCAACCCGCAGGATCGAGCCGATCATGTAGGACGAGGCCTCCGACAGGGCGAAGAGCACGGCCTCGGCGATCTCCTCGGGCTGGGCCGCGCGCTTCAGCGGAATCGTCGGCGCGATGCGGGCGACGCGTCCGGGCTCGCCCGAGGACATGGCGTGGATGTCGGTCTCGGTCATGCCCGGAGCGACCGCATTGACCCGGATGCCGGAGGGCGCCAGCTCGCGGGCAAGGCCGATGGTGAGGGAATCGATCGCGCCCTTCGAGGCCGCATACCAGACGAACTCGTCGGCCGAGCCGATGCCGGCGGCGATCGAGGAGATATTGACGATGGCCCTGTCCTTCGCCGCGCCATTGGCGAGGAGCGCGCGCGCCGCCTCGCGCGCGACCAGAATGGCGCCGGTGACGTTGACGTCGATGCAGGTGCGGATGGTCTGCGGGTCGGCGTCCGCGAGCCTGCCCGCCGGCCCGGTGATCCCGGCATTGTTGACGACATGGCTCAGCGGCCCGAGCGCGGCCGCCACTTCAGCGAAGACCCGCGTGATGTCGGCATCCTTGGCCATGTCGCCCTTGATCGCGATGGCCTTGGCGCCGGCGGCCTTGCAGGCCGCGACGACCTTCTCGGCCGCCTCGGCATTGGATTGGTAGTTCACCGCGACATCGTAGCCGCGCTGCGCCGCCATGATGCAGATCGCGGCGCCGATGCCCCGGCTGCCGCCGGTGACGAGGAGAACGGGTCGGGCAGTCATCAGCAGATTCCTGTTTTGTGAAGCCGGCACATACTGCAACAAGCGCGCAGCGGCGCCACAACCAAAACACGAAAACGATTCGACAAACCGGACGGCTCGCGCTTTCCATGCTGACGCAACGTCAGCAACAGGGAGGTATCGCCCATGCCGGCAAAACGAAGCGGGAAGGAACGGGCGCCAGCCAATAAACGGATCGGACGCGGATTGGCATGGGCGCGCTATGACGACCTGATCGTGCCCGTCGCCGGCCGCACCGCGGATTTGGCCGATCTCGGGCCCCGCTATCTGAACATCTTCGACGCGGGCCCTAGCCCCTGCCTGGTGAACGCTGATCCTGGGGAGATTCTCGCCGAAGGCGACTCATGGTTCTGCCTGTCCATCTACGGCAACCAGGTCACCATGGTGCAGCACCTCAACAAGATGGGCTATCAGGTCAGCAACGTCTCGCGCTACTCGCGGACCATCGCGCAGGTGTTCGCACGCCGTGACGATCCAACCGGCTATCGCACCTGTCTCGCGAACAAGCCGAAGGCGTTCCTGCTTTCCGCCGGCGGCAACGACTTCCTCGGAGAGACAATTCCGACATGGCTGAAGCAGCGGGCCTCGGGAGATCTGGATCCAGCCAATGCCCGAAAATACGTCAACAAGAACTTCGACCACATCCTCGCCTCGGTGAAATACACCTACAAGCAGATCCTCGAAGACGTCGCGAAGATCTCGCCCCGCACGCGGGTGGCTCTACAGACCTACACCTACGGCGCCGTACCGACCCATGACGAGGGCATGCATCTCGGGCGCTACTTCAAAGCCAGAGGCTTCGAGCCGATCAACCCAGCTCACCGCCCTTTAATCGCGGCCATCGTCGAGTTGCTGATCGACCGCTTCGAGGACGTGCTGTCGAGCGTGCAGCGCAAGGCCAAGGTCAAGGTCGAAATCATCGATTTCCGGTCCGCCTTGCAGAGCGCCGACATGCGCGACGAGATCCATCCGAAATCGACCAAGGCACCTGCCATGGCCGAAGCCTACCTGCCCTTCCTCAGGCGGGCCAGAGTAACGCAACCCACGGCATTTCTCAGCAAAGCGGGCGCCGGTTCGCGGGACGAGAATGCACCAAGAATATAGCTGGAGCGCACCGGCGACGAACCGCGCTCACCAAGCGAAAAGGGCGGCTCTTGCGAGCCGCCCTTTCCACATATCGGATGATCGGAAAACGATCAGCGCTTCGAGAACTGGAAGCT
This sequence comes from Allobosea sp. Root381, assembly GCF_001429395.1. Classification (GTDB taxonomy): domain Bacteria; phylum Pseudomonadota; class Alphaproteobacteria; order Rhizobiales; family Beijerinckiaceae; genus Allobosea. The sequence continues at coordinate 85,839 of NZ_LMJT01000016.1, read as the reverse complement.
GCGGCGGGCCTTGGCCTTGCCGAACTTCTTGCGCTCGACGACGCGCGAGTCGCGGGTCAGGAAGCCGCCCTTCTTGAGCGGGCTGCGAAGCTCCGGCTCATAGAAGGTCAGCGCCTTCGAGATGCCGTGACGGACAGCACCTGCCTGGCCCGAAAGCCCGCCGCCCTTGACCGTGACGACGACGTCGTACTGGGTCAGGCGCTCGACCAGGATCAGCGGCTGCTGGAGGACCATGCGCAGCACGGGGCGCGCGAAATAGACCTCCTGGTCACGGGTGTTCACCGTGATCTTGCCCGTGCCCGGCTTGATCCAGACGCGAGCGATGGCGTTCTTGCGCTTGCCGGTGGCATAAGCGCGGCCCTGCGCATCGACCTTCTTGACATGGACGGGAGCGTCCGGCTGCGCGGTCTTGGCGACCTGGCCGAGCTGCTCGAGAGACTGGAGAACTTCAGCCATAGTCAGACCCTCGCATTCTTGCTGTTGAGCGCGGCGACGTCGAGCGCCTCCGGCGACTGGGCTGCGTGGGGATGCTCGGCGCCCTTGTAGACGCGCAGGTTGCCGAGGATCTGGCGGAACAGCGGGCCGCGGGGCAGCATGCGCTCGACGGCCTTCTCGACGATGCGCTCAGGGAAGCGCCCTTCGAGAATGAACTTGGCGGAGCGCTCCTTGATGCCGCCGGCATAGCCGGTGTGGTGATAGTAGACCTTCTGGTCGCGCTTGCGGCCGGTCAGGACGACCTTGTCGGCATTGATGACGATGATGTTGTCGCCGCAGTCGACGTGGGGGGTGTAGGCGGCCTTGTGCTTGCCGCGCAGACGCATCGCCACGACGGAGGCGAGACGGCCGACGACGAGCCCGGAGGCGTCGATCACAACCCACTTCTTTTCGACATCGGCGGGCTTGAGCGAGATGGTCTTCATCGCGAGCGCCTTTCGAGCTTGGAGAAACGACAAGCCGCCGGCTCTAGCCAGCGGCGATGTGAGGCGGTGGATAGGCGGCAAGCCGGCTCCTGTCAAGCAAGCAGAAGCTCTGTTTACGCCAAAAAACGCAGCTATTTGAGATGGATGGCAGAAAAGGTATCCAGATACCGTACGTCACGCTTGCGAACCTGCCGTCACTTCGATCAGCATGAGCCAGGAGGATGCGCCATGAAACGGAAACATCGTTCCGCAGTGCTCGCTTTCGCCGCGATGCTGGCCCTTCCGGCCCATGCGCTGGCAGAGGTTCACGTTCTCAGCTCCGGCGGCTTCACCGCCGCTTATAAGGACCTTCTCGCCGGCTGCGAGCTGAAGATCGGGCAGAAGGTCGTCAGCGGCTACGGCGCCTCGATGGGCGCGGCGCCGGACGCCATCCCCAACCGGCTGGCACGCGGCGAACCGGCCGACGTCGTCATCCTGGCGGCAGAGGCGTTCGACAAGCTGGTCGATGACGGCAAGGGCCAGGCCGGAACGCGGGTGGACCTGGCCCGCTCCGCGATCGGCCTTTCGGTCAAGGCCGGCGCGTCCAAGCCGGACATCTCGACGGTGGCGGCGCTGACCAAAACGCTGATGGAGGCGAAGTCCATCGCCTATTCCGCCAGCGCCAGCGGCACCTATCTCTCCGAGGAGCTGTTTCCCAAGCTCGACCCGAGCGGGGCGGTGATGGCCAAGTCGAAAAAGATCTTCTCCGAGCGCGTCGGCACGATCGTGGCGCGCGGCGAGGCCGAGCTCGGCTTCCAGCAGGTGAGCGAGCTGGTCCCGATCGAGGGGCTCGACTTCGTCGGCACGCTGCCGGAGGAGATCCAGCGCGTCACCGTCTTCTCGGCGGGCCTCGCCGCGGGCGCGAAGGAGCCAGCGGCGGCGAAGCAACTGATCGCCTGCCTGGGCTCGAGCGAGGCGGCGCCGGCGATCAGGAAGACGGGGCTGGAGCCGATCCCGGCGAAGTAGCGGCCCGTCAGCTCGCGGCGCGCAGCCCCTGCACCAGGAGCAGCGTGCCGCCGAGCACCACGACGCCGTCCAGTATCCAGGCATGGGCGGCCAGCGTCAGCCCGCCCGTCAAGCGCCTTGCGACGAAGGCGCCGGGGACGGCGGCGAGGCCGATGACGCCGGCCATGATCCAGGCGGCAGGCGGCAGCGCGCCCTGCCACAGGAAGACCGCGCATTTGACGATGCCCACCGGCAGCGAGATCGCCGCGTCGGTCGCGATCACCGCCATGCCGGAAAGCCCGGCGGCGAGCAGCATCGAGATCAGGAACACGCCCGAGCCCGAGGTGCCGCCGACGAGCAGGCCGTAGCCGCTGCTGGCGAGGGCGAGCCCGCCATCGCCGAGATGGCCGAGCCGGCGCGCCATCAGCCGGCGCGCCGGCACGAGCACGATCAGCACGGCCCCGATCAGCAGCAGCGCGCCACGCCCCGAGAGAAGCGTGTAGCCATAGGCGCCGAGCGCCGAGAACGGCAAGGCGAACAGCGAGACGATGCCAGCCCTTCTCAGGTCGAGATGTTCGCGGAAGGCGACGAGCCGGCTGCCATTCGTGAAGAGGGCCGAGAGTCCGATCACCGGCACGACCGCTTCGGCGCCGATCAGCGGGATCAGCACCGGCGGCAGCAGCAGCCCCGTGCCATAGCCGGCGACGCCGCCGACGATCGAGGCCAGAAGCGAGGCCAGGCCGACCAGCGCATATTGCAGCAGGGTCACATCGGCCATCAGCGGCGGCTACCGCTCGGCCGGGATCGAATAGGTACCCGTCGCGTGGGCCACCATCTCTCTCTCGCCCTGCGAGAACAGGGCGACCTCGCCGACGGCCAGCCGCTTGCCGAGCTTGAGCAGCCTCGCTTCCCCGATCAACGCGGCCTTGCCGGGCTTGCGCAGGAAGTTGAAGTTCAGGCTCGTGGTCACGGCCAGCGCCACCGGCCCGATCTGCGCGAGGATCGCGGCGTAGAGTGCGAGGTCCGCCAGCGCCATCATGGTCGGCCCGGAGATCGTGCCGCCCGGGCGCAGATGCTTCTCGTGATAGTCGCAGCGCATGCGGGCCGTCATCAGGCCGACTTCCTCGACGAAATAGGTGCGGCCACCGATATGGAGCTGCGGAAAAACCTCATCGAGATAGGCCTCGAGTTCGGAAACGGTCATGCGGGTGGTCATCTCGGGGCGATCCGGCACAGCATGGGTTGAGGTCATTCCCCTTGCAGCACGCGGGCGCCCGCCCGACAATAAGCCAAAGCGCCAATCGAACGGCCGCAGTCGAAAAGTCGAAGGTCCTGCCATGAACGTTCACCACAGGTCCGATCCGGCCCCCGTTCTCCGGCGCGAGGATGCGGCGGGTGTCGTCACGCTGACGCTCGACCGACCGCAGTCGCGCAACCCACTGAGCGAGGCGCTGATCGCAGCCCTGAGCGATGCCTTCTCCGCCCTCGCCGAAGAGCGGAACGTCAAGGCGGTGGTGCTGGCGGCGGAAGGACCGGTGTTCTCGGCCGGCCACGACCTCAAGGAGATGACCGCGCATCGCGCCGATGCGGATCGTGGCCGGGCCTACTTCACCGACATCCTCGGCCGCTGCTCGGCGCTGATGCAGCAGATCACCGCCCTGCCCCAGCCGGTGATCGCAGCCGTCGAAGGCACGGCCACGGCCGCCGGCTGCCAGCTCGTCGCGAGCTGCGATCTGGCGGTGGCCGGCGAGGCTGCCCGCTTCTGCACGCCTGGCGTCCATATCGGGCTGTTCTGCTCGACGCCAATGGTAGCGCTGACGCGCAACCTCGCGGCCAAGCACGCGCTGGAGATGCTGCTGCTCGGCGAGATGGTGCCGGCCGAGGAAGCGGCGCGGATGGGCCTGGTCAACCGCGTCGTGCCGGCAGGCGGCGCGCTGGCGGAGGCGCAACGCCTCGCAGCGGTGATAGCCTCGAAATCGCCGGCGACGATCAAGATAGGCAAGCGCACCTTCTACGAACAGCGCGAGATGGGGCTCGCCGCGGCCTATGACCATGCCAGCGCCGTGATGGTCGAGAACATGCTTGCGCGCGATGCGGAAGAAGGCATCGGCGCCTTCGTTGAGAAGCGTACGCCGGTGTGGACGGACTAGCGTATCGTCGGCTTCACCGTCATTCTCGGGCGCAGCGAAGCGGAGCCCCGAGAATCTCCGGCCGAAGAGGGTCGGGTCAAGCCCGACCATGACGTTCCATGCCCCCCTTCAATTCCGAGCTTTCGAGTCAATGAACCACGACGCCTATCCTGACCGCCTGATCCGCGACATCCTGAAGTCGACGAAGCGCATCGCCCTCGTCGGCGCTTCGGCCAACGAGGCTCGGCCGAGCTGGATCGTGACGAAATACCTGATCGATCGCGACTACGACGTCGTCCCGGTCAACCCGGGACTCGCCGGCCAGACGCTGCTCGGCAGAACCGTCTATGGCTCGCTCAGGGAGATTCCGGGCGCACTCGACATGGTCGAGATCTTCCGCAACTCGGAAGCCGCCGGCCCGATCACCGACGAGGCGCTGGCGCTCGACCCGCTGCCGAAGGTGATCTGGATGCAGCTTCAGGTCCGCAACGACGAGGCCGCCGCGCGGGCCGAGGCAAAGGGCGTCACCGTGATCATGAACCGCTGCCCCAAGATCGAGTACGGCCGACTCTCCGGCGAGATCGGCTGGCAGGGCATCAACTCGCGCATCCTCTCGTCGAAGAAGCCGGTGCTCGCCGGCAAGGGCTTCCAGAAGCTGACGATCAACCGGCCGGGAACGTAAGTGCCGCGCACGTCCTGCTGAGCCGACCCCGTCATTGCGAGCGTGCGCCAAGCAATCAAGGGGGACGTAGAGCACTTACTCCCCCTGGATTGCTTCGTCGCCGACGCTCCTCGCAATGACGGGAGCGGCGGTACGCAGCGTCAGCCAGCCAACCCGACCGCCCGATCCTTGACCATCCCATGTATTCGGGGAACTCTGGCGGCGCCTCTTGCTGCCGCGATCGCACGACGCGACCAGCGCCTCCCCGGTCTCATGGGATACCGATGCCACGACTCGATCGCCGCACCATTCTCCTCGCCGGCCTCGCCAGCGCGCTCGGTGCGCGGCCCGCCAGCGCCGCCTTTCCCGAGCGGCCCATCCAGCTGGTCGTGCCCTTCGCGCCGGCCGGCGGCACCGACATCGCGGCGCGGCGGCTCGGCGAGACGCTGTCGCGGGGGCTGGGGCAGTCTGTGATCATCGACAACCGGCCGGGCGCCAACGGCATCGTCGCCGGCCAGGTCGCGGTCAAGGCGCCGGCCGACGGCCATACCCTCCTCGTCGCGACCGCAGCGAGCTTCGCCGCCGCGCCGGCGCTCGGCCAGAAACTGCCCTACGACGTCGGAAGCGACTTCGTGCCCGTCGCCATGCTCGGCCTGTTCCCGCTGGCGCTCAACGCCTCGCCGACACTGCCGGTCAATTCGCTCGCCGAGTTCATCGCCTATGCGAAGCAGCGGCCCGGGCAGCTCAACTTCGCCTCGGCCGGCATCGGCGGCACCAATCACCTCGTCTTCGAGATGATCATGCAGGCGACCGGCCTCAAGCTGGCGCATGTACCCTATCGCGGCGCAGGGCTTGCGGCGGCCGACCTGATGTCCGGCCAGGTGCATGTCATGATCGACAGCCTCGCCGCCAGCCTCGGCAACATCCAGGGCGGCAAGCTGAAGGCGCTCGCCGTCACCACCGAGGGCCGCCAGCCGCAGCTGCCGGACCTGCCGACGCTGAAGGAACAGGGCGTCGCGGTGGTCTATCCCGGTTGGGCCTCGATCGTCGCCCCGGCGGGCATCGCGCCCGAGACGCTGCGCATCCTCAACACGGCGATCAATGCGGCGATGGGCGACGCCGAGCTCGTCGCCCGCTATCGCGAGCTGGTGATCGAGCCCGTCGCCTGGAGCCCGCAGGAGACCGGCGCCTTCATGGCCGGGGACCGTGCGACCCTGACGGATCTGGTGGCGAAGACCGGCATCAAGCTGACCGAATGACACGCAGCAAGGCAAAGCCATGAGCCAGGAGAGAACCACCTGCTGCATTGCCGGAGGCGGCCCGGCCGGGATGATGCTGGGCTTTCTGCTCTCGCGGGCCGGCGTCGACACGATCGTACTGGAGAAGCACGCCGACTTCCTGCGCGATTTCCGCGGCGACACCATCCATCCCTCGACGATGCAGCTGATGCAGGAACTCGGCCTGCTCGACGACTTCCTCAAGCTGCCCCACACCAAGGAGGACGACATCGTCGCCCGTTTCGGCGGCGATGACGTCACCATCGCCGATTTCAGCCATCTGCCGGTGGCCGCGCCGTACATCGCCTTCATGCCGCAATGGGATTTCCTCGACTTCCTGGCCGATCGCGGTCGGGAGCAGCCGCGCTTCCAGCTGCTGATGCAGGCGAAGGCGACCGGGCTGCTGAGAGAGAACGGGCGCGTCGTCGGGCTCGAGGCCGAGACCGCCGAGGGCGAGGTCACGATCCGCGCCGACCTCGTCGTCGCGGCCGACGGGCGCAGCTCCGACATCCGCAAGGCGGCAGGCTTCGAAGTCGAGACGCTCGGCGCGCCGATGGACGTGCTCTGGTTCCGCATCTCGCGCCGCGAGAGCGACATGAACCAGACCTTCGGCCAGATCGCACGGGGCCGCTTCGCCGTCATGCTGAACCGCGGTGATTATTGGCAATGCGCCTATGTCATCCCGAAGGGCGCGCTGGAGACTCTGCGCGCGGCGGGGCTCGACGCTTTCCGCCGCGGGCTCGCCACGCTGCTGCCGCTGCTTGCCGACCGCGTGGGCGAACTCCGCGACTGGGACGACATCAAGCTGCTCTCGGTCGCGGTCGACCGGCTCACCCAATGGTGGAAGCCGGGCCTGCTTTGCATCGGCGATGCCGCGCATGCGATGTCGCCGATCGGCGGCGTCGGGGTGAATCTCGCCATCCAGGACGCGGTGGCGGCGGCGAACCTGCTGGCGGCCCCGCTACGGGAGAAGCGGCTGACCGATGCCGACCTCGCCGCCGTACAGCGACGCCGGACCTTCCCGACGCGCGCTACGCAGGCCATGCAGGTCGCGATCCAGAACCGGGTGATCAACCCGCTCCTGACCGGCAGCGGCGAGGTGCGCCCGCCCCTGGCCGTGAAGCTGCTGGGCCGCTTCCCGCTCCTGCGGCGCATCCCTGCCCGTCTGATCGGCATGGGCTTCAGGCCCGAGCATATCGGCGCCGCGCTCGCGCCCCGCCCCTGAATTGACGCTCGCAGGCGCGTTCGTTAAACCGAACGCAATGTCTCGCCGTCAGAAGATCGCAGGGAGTATGCCATGACCGACCGCGTACCGGGCTTCCACACGCTCGCCATCCATGCGGGCGCTGCGCCCGATGCGGCTACCGGCGCACGCGCCACGCCGATCTACCAGACGACGAGCTTCGTCTTCGATGATGTCGACCACGCCGCCTCGCTGTTCGGCCTGCAGGCCTTCGGCAACATCTATACGCGCATCGGCAACCCGACCAACGCCGTGCTGGAAGAGCGCGTCGCTGCGCTGGAGGGCGGCACGGCGGCGCTCGCCGTGGCGTCCGGCCATGCGGCCGAGTTCCTCTGCTTCCATGCGCTGATGCAGCCGGGCGACGAGTTCGTCGCGGCGCGCAAGCTCTATGGCGGCTCGATCAACCAGTTCAACCACTCCTACAAGAACTTCGGCTGGAACGTGATCTGGGCCGATTCCGACGATCTCGACGCCTTCGCCGCCGCCGTGACGCCGAAGACCAAGGCGATCTTCATCGAGTCGGTCGCCAATCCCGGCGGCGTGATCGTCGACATCGCCGGCATTGCCAAGATCGCGAAGAAGCACAACATCCCGCTGATCGTCGACAACACCATGGCGACGCCCTACCTGATCCGCCCCTTCGAGCACGGCGCCGACATCGTCGTGCATTCGCTGACCAAGTTCCTCGGCGGCCATGGCAACTCGATCGGCGGCATCATCGTCGATGGCGGCTCGTTCAACTGGGTCGGCGACGAGCGCTACCCGATGCTGTCCAAGCCCCGGCCGGAATATAACGGCATGGTGCTGGGCGAGACCTTCGGCAACTTCGCCTTCGCCATCGCGGCGCGGGTGCTCGGCCTGCGGGACATGGGGCCGGCGCTCTCGCCCTTCAACGCCTTCATGATCCTGACCGGAATCGAGACCCTGCCGCTGCGCATGCAGCGCCATTGCGAGAGCACGCTCGCGGTCGCGACGCATCTTTCGAAGCATCCGGCTGTCGCGTGGGTCAGCTATCCCGGACTGGCCGGCGACAAGTATCACGAGCTCGCCAAGCGCTATTCCCCGAAGGGCGCGGGCGCGGTCTTCACCTTCGGGCTGAAGGGTGGCTACGACGCCGGCGTGAAGCTGGTGACCGAACTCAAGCTGTTCTCGCACCTCGCCAATATCGGCGACACCCGCTCGCTGGTGATCCACCCGGCCTCGACCACGCACCGTCAGCTCAACGACGAGCAGAAGACCGCTTCGGGCGCCGGCCCGGAGGTGATCCGCCTGTCGATCGGGCTGGAGGACGTGCAGGATCTGATCGACGATCTGGACCAGGCGCTGGTCTGAGCGCGAGCGTCATTCTCGGGCGAAGCGAAGCGCAGACCCGAGAATCTCTTGCCGGGATGCGCGGTCCGCGCGCGCTGGCCGTGACAAGATGCTCGGGACAAGCCCGAGCATGACGGAAGCGGTTACGCGCTCTCGGCCCCGCGGGTCCGCGTCACATGCACCACCGCCATCGCCAGCACGACGAAGGCGAGCGCCTGATGCGCCAGCCCCGCCCAGAGCGGGACGACCAGCAGCAAGGTGACGATGCCCAGCACGGCCTGCGCCAGCGTCAGGCCGGCGACGACGGTCGCGCGCTTGGCGGCGCCGGTCCCTGGCGCGCTCCGGCGCATCGCAAGTGCGTGCCAGAGCGCCAGCGCCAGCAGCAGATAGGCGCCGATGCGGTGGTTGAACTGCACCAGCACCGGGTTGTCGACGAAGTTCTCCCAGAGCGGCAGTGACTGCGAGAACAGGCTCGCCGCCGGCGGGACCAGCGCCCCGTCCATCAGCGGCCAGGTGTTGTAGGTCAGCCCCGCCTTCGAGCCGGCGACGAGCCCGCCGAGCCCGATCTGGACGAAGAGGAGGACGAGCAGGGCGATCGCGGCGATACGTCCGCCGCTCGCCTCCCGGTGCCGCGACGGCGTCAGCCAGGTCGCGAAGGCGATGACCGAGACGAAGAACAGCGCCGCGAAAGTAAGATGCAGAGTCAGCTTCACCGGCGCGACCGCGACCATGCCGGGCTCCAGACCGGACGCCACCATGATCCAGCCGATCGTGCCCTGCAGGCCGAGCAGCAGCCCCATCCCGAACAGGACGAGCGTCTGGCGCCACGGCAACATGCGGCGCGCCGCCACCACGAGGAAGCCGAGCAGATAGACCGTGCCGATGAAGCGGCCGAGCTGGCGGTGGCCCCATTCCCACCAGTAGATGAACTGGAACGCGCCGAGGCTCATGCCCTCGTTGAGCAGCTTGTATTGCGGGCTCTCGCGGTATTTCGCGAATTCGCTGGCCCAGCTCTCGGCCGAGAGCGGCGGCAGCGCGCCGGTGATCGGCTTCCATTCGGTGATGGAGAGGCCCGAGCCGGTCAGCCGCGTCGCGCCGCCGACGACCACCATGACGAAGACGAGCGCCGCCACGGCCCAAAGCCAGCGCCTTATGCCGGCATGTTTCCCGCCCTGCAGGATGATCGGGGCTGGCTTTTCGATTGCAATCGTCACGGAAGCGGGGCCTTCGGTCGCATCGGACGCGCTTCACAAGCGCACTGGCAGGTGACAGATAGTCGGCGCGCCGGGACCGGACAACACCCGCATTGCCGCAGGCAGCGGAGCGCAGGAGATCACAGGATGAGGCAGACACACCGCAAGCTGATCGGGACCGTCGCCATCCTGGTGTTCGTCTGTGTCTACGCGCTCGTTGCGATGGCGCTGGCGCAGGGACGCATCACCGAGGCGCCCAAGCTCGTCCAGACCGTCGCCTATATCGTGCTCGGCCTCGCCTGGGTGCTGCCGCTGCTGCCGCTGATCAAGTGGATGGAGCGGAAGGACGGGCCGTGAGGGTGCCGTCATTGTCGGGCGAAGCGCAGCGCAGACCCGAGAATCTCGAGCAGGACGTGGCTCCGACGTCTCCCCGTCACGAGATTCACGGGACAAGCCCGAGCATGACGGCTACCCCGCCACATTCACCTTCCGCCCCCGGTTCCACAGCAGAAACGGCAATCCAGACAGCAGCGCGCGTAGCGCCGCCTCGCTCTGGTGCAGGCCGTTGAGCGAGACGCGCGGCAGCGCGTGCGGATGCTCGGAATGCTCGGCAAAGAGATGGCCGGGCCGCGTCGTCACGGCGCTGGTGAAACCCGCCTCCCGCGCCAACGCGAAGTCGCGCGGTCCGGCTGAGGTCGGATCGCCGACCGGGTAGGCGAAATGGCGGATCGGCATGTCGAGTTCCGCTTCCAGCCGCGCCTTGCTCTCGACAATCTCAGCCCGCGCGAATGCGGCATCATGCTTCGCCAGCATCGGGTGGGTCAGCGTATGCGCGCCGATCGTGACGCCGGGTGCGCCGGCCAGCGCCCGCAGCGTCTCCCAGGGCAGGCATTCGCGCTCGACGAGCGCTGCGGCGTCGATTCCTGCACGGGCGGCGAGATCGGAAATCGCTGAGAGCAGAATCGCTTCCGGCTGCTTGCGCAGGCGCCAGTAGAGCTTGTCGAAGACGCTCTGCTTCTCGTCGTCGCTGCTGCTTCGGGCGCCGAAGCGACCATCGGGGAGCGCGACGTCCAGTTGCGGCAGCGCCCGGATCGCCTCTTCCAGCTCCAGCCACCAGAGTCTCGCCGTGCGGTCGGCAAAGCCGGTCGTGACGAAGAGCGTCCAGGGCGCGCCGTGCTTCGCCAGCACCGGCCAGGCATGCTCGACATTGTCGCGATAACCGTCGTCGAAGGTCAGTGCCACGAAGAAGCGGCCGTCGCGCGGCGCGGACAGGCGCGCCAGCGCCTCGTCGAGCGAAACCAGATCGTAGCCCTCGGCCCGGATCAGGCCGAGCGCCCGGTCGAGGAAATCGGGCGTGATCTCGAGCAGGGCGTTGGGACGGAAGCCGTCTTCGCGCTTCGGGCGGACATGATGCAGGGTCAGGATGACACCCACACCCCGCGCGAGGCCCCTGGCCCAGCGGTCGGCGCCGGTCGCCGAGATCGCCGCGAAGCCGGCTGAGAAAAGGTGATGGCGCAGGTTCATCTGTCCGGTCCGCAGCAACCGCTCGCTAACGCTGTTCGCCGATCCCGGCGGCGGGCAAGGCGACCTTGCCTGATCCGTTCACAATAGCGGGTTAAGGAGGCGCGACTGTCCGCGCCCGAGGCCTTGTCGCCCATGTCCGCCCCCGCAATGTCGGCACGCGCCGAAAGCCCGCCGCCGGCCCCGATCTCGCAGGAGAGCCGCAGCCCCGCCATGGCAGTCCGTCCCTGGCAGGCGACGACCATTCATGACGACATCGCTGCGGTCGAGCGCGAATGGCGCGCGCTCGAGGCGCGGGCGCTGGTCACGCCTTATCAGGCCTATGGCTGGGTCCGCCCCTTCATCGAGACGGTGGGCGCCGCCGAGCGCATGGATGTCCGCTTCGCCGCCGTCAGGGATGCGGACGGCGCGGCCCTCGCGATCCTGCCGCTGGTCATCACCCGCCGCAATGGCATCCGCTTCGCCGAATTCATCGGCGGCAAACATGCCAACTACCATATGGGGCTCTACGCGCCGGACTTCGCCGCCAAACTCGATCCGGCGGCGGCGCGGCTGCTGCTGACCGAAATCGGCGTAGCGATCGGCGGGCTCGACGCCTTCATCTTCGTCAACCAGCCGACGCATTGGCAGGGACAGGCCAATCCGCTGGCGTCCCTCGCCGCGGGGCCGAGCCCGAGCGGAGCCTACAAGCTCGCCCTCGCCGCGGGCGACTGTGATGGCTCGCTGCGCCGTTCGATGAGCAGCCATGCCCACAAGAAGCTGAAGAACAAGCGCAACCGCTTCGCGAGCTACGGGCCATCGGAGTTCCTGCGGGCCCGCGAGCCGGCCGAGATCGCACGGGTGCTCGACGCCTTCCTATTGCAGAAATCCGCGCGCTTCCGCGCGATGGGCGTTGCCGACCCTTTCGCGCAACCCGGCATGCGTGGCTTCATCGAACGGGCAGCTCAGGCGGATGGCCGGCACGCCCCCGTACTGGAGCTCTATTCCCTCGACCTCGCCGGCAGCCCGGTTGCCACCTATATCGGGGCGATGCAGGGCGGGCGCTTCTCGGGCATGGCGACCTCCTTCGACATGGAGAGCGAGGCGGCCAAGACCAGCCCGGGCGAGATCCTGCTGATTGACCTGATCAAGCTGAAATGCCGCGAAGGAACCACCGTCTTCGATCTCGGCGTCGGCGAGGCGCGCTACAAGACCACGATCTGCGACGAGCGCGACGAGCTGGTCGACAGCTTCCTGCCGCTGACCGCGAAGGGCCATGCCTTTGCAGGCGTCGCTCGCGCCAAGCGCTGGGCCAAGCGCAGAATTAAGGCTTCGCCGCTGGCGCTGAAGCTGGCGCATCGCGTCTCGGGCTGGCTGAAGCGCGGGCGCAGCAACGCCGTGGACGATTAGGGCAGGCACCTGCGGGTCGCGGGGCGAGCTTTGGTGACGGGAGACCGTCGCTAAAAGCCCTTCTTGCTGCGCGAACTGATTGCCAGCTTCTCGACCAGTGCGGCCGTGATGGGATTCTTCACCGAGAACGTGACGCCAGTCTTGGTCGCCTTCAGTTTCGACGACGCGATTTCGTCGGCATGGGCAGCAATTGCAGCCGGATCAACGTATAAACCGCATTGCTTACTGAAGGCGGCATAACCCGCGACGATCGTTCCCTCGATCTGAAATCCAGGCATGTCGTGTTTGATGATTTCTTCGGCGTCGGGCAGCGCCCGCGATAGCTGTGCGCGCAGTTGATCCAGAAGGGCTCGAAACTGCTCCGGCGCCGCCGCGATATAAGCTTCATGGCTATCTGTTCTCGTCATGCCGGCAGCATGCCTTCCGGCATGCCCGACGGCAACGAACGGGGCGCGAAGGCTCTCGAAGCCGCGGCCCGCATCGAGGCTAGACCACAGCCGTGTCCGGCTCGCGCAGGCCGCGCGACGGGGTTTCCTCCGGCGGGTCCAGCATCAGCGTGACGGGGCCGGTGGCGAGATCAGCCAGCCGATAGGCCGTCTCGACGGCGTGGCCATTGCCGACCTGGCCGGCCATGACGAGGCCGCCCTGGGCGCGGCGGGCGAGCGGTTCGAGCACGGCAGCCGCATCATTCGAGGCGACGGCGACCAGCACCCAGTCATAGGTCTCGCACAGCGCATCCAGCGCGATGTCGACGAGATCGGGCGCGGCGAGCACGGCGTTGCGCCCGGCGCGGCCGGGGCCGATGCGGTGCAGCCGCGAGCCCGGCGCGCGGCCGATGATGTCGGAGAACATGGCTTCACCGGCGAGGAGCTCGGAGAAGCCGGGCTCGCGGCGGCCGTCATCGGCCGCGAGATCGACGATGATGCAACGGCAGCGCTGCGACAGGAGCTCGGCGAGGTGATGGGGCGTGGTTGCGCCCTCGCCCGCTCCGTCGAGTACCAGCACGAGAGGCGCCATGCCGCGCGCCGGCTCATCGGTGCGCTCGGCGAGATCGGCCAGCGTCTGCTCCGGCCGGTCGCGATCGAGCGTGATCTGGCCAACGCGCCCGGCATGGGTCAGGAGGCCGGCGACGCGCTCACGCCGCTGATCCGCCGCCGTTTCACTGTCCTTTGGGGCCGCTGCGCCGCCGACCCAGCCCGGCGTGCGCCGCGGCGGCGGCGGCGCAGGCGGTTCGCCGCGGCCATTGAGCAGCTCGCGCGACACCACCGTCGCCAGGGAGGCCAGGAAGGTCGCCAGCGTCGTCACCAGCACGATGGGCAGCTTCTTCGGGAAGGACGGTTCGGGCGGCTCGATGGCGCGCGAGATCACGCGCGCATCCGCCGGCGTCGCATTCTGGGTGTCGCGGGCCACCGCCTCGCTATAGCGCAGCATGTATTGCTCGAGCTGCTCGCGCAGCGTGCGCGCCTCGCGCTCCAGCGCGCGCAGCTGCACTTCGCTCTCGTTGCCGGAGGAGACGTTCTTCATCTGCCCCTCGAGCGCCGCGTTGAAGCTCTCGACGCGCTGGCCGGCGATCTTGGCCTCGTTTTCCAGCGTCCGTACGGTGCGCTCGGCGGCGGCGCGGAGCTGTCCTTCGAGATCGGCGAGCTGGGCGTTGAGCTCCTTGATGCGGGGATGCTCGGAGAGAAGGTTGCGCGATTCAAGCGCGATCTGGGCGCGCAGGTTGACGCGCTGCTCGATCAGCCGGCGCACCAGTTCGTTGTTGGCGACGTCGGGGATTTCGAAGGTGCGGCCCTGCCTGATCGCATCGCGGATCAGCCCGGCCTTGGCCTGCGCCTCGGCCTGCTGGCTGCGGGCCACCGAGAGCTGGGTCGAGAGGTCGCCAAGCTGCTGGGCGTTGAGCGTGGTGTTGTTGGCGCCGACGAACAGCCCGTGGCGCGAGCGGAACTCCTCGACCTTCGCCTCGGCGTCCGCGACGCGCTTGCGCAGCGGCTCGATGGTGGTCGAGAGCCAGGAGGAGGCGCTGCGGGCGGAGTCCTGCTTGGCGGCCTCCTGAAGCTCGAGATAGGTGTTGGCGATGATGTTGGCGCCCTTAGCCGCCAGCGCCGGGTCCTGCGAGGTAAACTCCACCGCGACGATGCGCGAGCGCCCGACCGGATAGACCAGGAGCCGGTCGAAATACTTCTCCAGCACACGATCCTCGGGCGAATGGTCCGCCGGGTGGCCGCCTATGCCGACCATGACGGCGAGCTTGCGCAGCGAGCTCAGCGCACCGGCGCCGGAATCGAACTCGGAATTGCCGACGAGGCCGATGCGCTTGATCGCCTCGCGAGCGAGATCGCGCGACATCATCAGCTGGACCTGGCTCTGCACGGCCTCGCTGTCGAACTGGCCGGTCGTATCGGGCGAGGACTGGCCTGGCAGCGTGAAGAAGCCGCCGCGGCTCTCCAGCAGGATGCGGGCCTCGCCCGTATAGCGCGGGGTGACGAGATTGACCGCGACGAAGGACAGGCAGCACGCGGCCAACGTCGGCCCGACGATCCAGGCCTTGCGCCGCTTGATCGCGACCCAGAGTGCAGAGAGATCGAGCATCTCGCCACGCCCCTCACCGTCGCGCGCGGTATCCTCCCTCGCGGGATTCTCGGTCTGGCCGGTCATGTCGCATCCATTCACGCAGAACTCTCGCGCCCGGAGCAGGACGCAAGCGTGATGAAAGCGCAGTAAGGTTAGTGCGGGGTTAAGATCACGCAGCGTCAGGAAACCTGGCACCGGCGAGCCTGCCCGGAAGGCTTTGTTAACCATATCGCGGCAATGTCGGCGCGTTTCCGCACGGATACTGCTGGTGATGCGCCTTCGTCTTGTCTCCCTCGCCCTGGCTGCCGCAATGGCGGCCGGCGCCTGCGCTCCTCGCTACGAAGCGGCGGATTATGCGCTCGCGCAGGCGAGCGGGCCGTACCGGCTGGCCAGCGGCGACCGGCTGCGCATCATCGTCTTCGGACAGGACAATCTCTCCAACATCTACGCGGTCGATGCGTCCGGCCGGATCTCGATGCCGCTGATCGACACGGTGGAGGCGCAGGGCCGCACCACCCAGCAGCTCGAGAAAGCCATCGAGGCCCGGCTGCGCGCCGGCTTCATCCGCGAGCCCAAGGTTTCCGTCGAGGTGGACACCTACCGGCCGTTCTTCGTGCTCGGCGAGGTGACGAATTCCGGTCAGTTCCCCTTCGTGCCCGGCATGACGGTGCAGACCGCGGTGGCGATCGCCGGCGGCTTCACGCCGCGCGGGCAGCGCGCCTCAGCCGAGGTGACGCGGCAGATCGACGGCCAGCTCGTCACGGCGAGCGTGCCGATCACCTATCCGGTCCAGCCCGGCGACACGATCGTCATCAAGGAACGCTGGTTCTGAACACGATCGGAACCCGCCGATGACGGACCCGTCCCTGCCGCGGCTGCGGATCCTCCACGTCTTCCGCGCGCCGCTCGGCGGCCTGTTCCGGCATGTGCTCGATCTCGCGCGCGGCCAGGCCGCACTCGGCCACGAGGTCGGCATCTTCTGCGACTCGACCACGGGCGGGAAACGCGCCGACGACGTCTTCGCCGAGCTGTCCGCGACGCTCACGCTGGGCATCACGCGCGTGCCGATGTCGCGCTATCCGAGCCTCACCGATGCACGCGCGCAGCTGAGCGCGATCACGGCGCGCGCGCGGCTTGCTCCCGATGTGGTGCACTGCCACGGCTCGAAGGGCGGGCTCTATGGCCGCCTGCCGGCGCTCTTCAGCCCGCAGCGGCGCTACGTCACCGCCTATACGCCGCATGGCGGAAGCTTCAACTACAAGCCCGGAAGCGCGGAACACCGGGTCTACATGGCGGTCGAGCGGCTGCTCGAGCGCGCCACCGACATGTTCCTATTCGAAAGCCGCTTCATCGCCGGGCGCTTCGAGGCCCATATCGGCCATCCCCCGCGCACCGACCACCGCATCGTGCTGAACGGCATCTCCGAACCGGAATTCGAGCCGATCGACCATACTGATGCGGATTTCGACCTCGTCTATCTGGGCGAACTGCGCTCGGCCAAGGGCATCGACACGCTGATCGATGCGGTCAGCCTGCTCGGCAGACGCGACGGCTCGAGGCCGCGCCTCCTGATCGTCGGCTCAGGACCTGACGAGGCGGCACTCCGCGCCATGACGGTGTCGCGCGGCATCGCCTCGCAATGCGCCTTCGAGCCGCCGGGGCCGATCCGCAAGGCGCTCTCGCGGGCGCATGTCATGGTGGTGCCGTCGCGAGCGGAGTCGCTGCCCTATGTCATCCTGGAAGCGGCAGCAGCGGCTCAGCCGCTGGTTTCCACCGATGTCGGCGGCATCAACGAGATCTACGGGCCGCGCCACAGGGACCGGCTGATCCCCACGAACGATCCGATCATCCTCGCGGACGCGATCCGCCGGACGCTGTCCACGCCGGACGCCGAGCGCCGGGCGGAAGCCGCCGATCTGGCGCAGCATGTGCGGCAGAACTTCCGGCTCGACACGATGATCGACGGCGTGATCGAAGCGTACCGTATCGCGATCCTGCGCCGCGCGAAGGCCTGAACGGCCGCCCGCTCAGAGCAGCTTGAGCGCCACCACGCCGGCCAGCACCAGGCCGATGCCGGCCCAGCCCGTCGGCCGGATGCGCTGGCCGAAGACGAGCGCGCCGATGATGGCGGTCACGACCAGGCCCGCCCCGCCCCAGACGGCATAGGCGACGGAAAGATCCATACCCCGGATGGCCTGGGCGAGCGCCGCGAAGGCACCGACCACCAGCACGATGCCGGCCAGTCCCGACAGGCGGTGGCGCATGCCGTCGGAAAGCTTGAGCAGGCAGGAACCGGCAACCTCCAGCCCGACCGCGAGAGCAAGCCAGGCGATGGCGAGCACCGGTGGTGTCAAAGCGAAGGTCACACCGGCCTCCCATCGACTCCAGCATTGCGGGGCTGATCGGCATGATCGTCGCCGACACCCCGTTCCAGGAGAAGGATGCCGGCAAGGATCGCGGCGAGCGCAACCAGGCGCCCAGCGCTGAGATGCTCGCCGAAGAGTAGATGACCGACGGCAGCAATGCCGACGATGCCGAGCCCCTCCCAGACCGCATAGGCGACCGCGAGGGGGATGACGCGCAGAGCGACGCTCAACAGCGCAAAGGAGAGGCCGATCAGGCCGAGCGGCAGGAGCGCCACCAGCCAGGGCGCCGCGACGAACGACTTCAGCGCGGCCGTCGCGACGATCTCGACGGCAATGGCCGCGAGCAGGAAGAACCAATGGGTAGACATGTTGCACACGGGCGAAGCCGGCCACGGGCGTCGCGGGGGCGACGCCAGGCAGCTAGGCAAGAGCTTGAGTTGAGGTCAGAGTCAAAAGAGAAGAGCCCGCAGCGCAGGCCGCCGCGAAGGCTGAATGGCGACGATGCCCTGACCGCGAAAGTCAGAAGGAATGGTCGCCTGAAAATGTGCTTCTCATACACTCATCACGGATTGATATAGCCTCGATAATGCCTTGCGTCAACCTGAGAACAACTTCGGCGCAATTTAAAACATTGAAATACAGGCTGAATCGAAACCCTGAAAAGGTATCCAATACCTTGATCGGCCGAGGAAAAATCCGAATTTCCGAGTGAGCCCTGCGGATCGATTTCGGAGCCTTGCGTCCGAACCGTTCCTCGCATCCAGCGGATGCATGACGTACCCTCCCCCGTGCTGAAACAGCGAATGGTCGGATTAAGCCTTCCGTGAGCATTTTCCGGTAGGTCAACGGCAAGTTCGACGGGGCGGTAGAGACGGAAAGCCGGTAGCGCCGACCGCGATCAGGGGTTGAGTTTCATGGCTGGCGCGTTCGACGTCCGGGATATGATGAAGGCGGACGCTGCCGCCTCGGCCACGCCCGACATGCTCGGTAAGACGAAGAGCGGCACGCGCGCCTTCCATCCGCTGGCGGAGAAGATCGCCGCGATCCCGGTCAAGCCGACGCTCTCGCCCGTGATGATCGAAGGCGTGGTGCGCTTCCTCGACATGCTGGCCGTCGCCGGCACCGGCGGGCTGATCTACTGGCTCTACGCCGCCGGCAGCGTCGGCAGCACCCTGCCCTACCAGATCACGATCCCGGCGCTCGCCGTCGGGGCGCTCGCCGCGTTCCAGGCCTTGCACCTCTATCATGTCGGTGCGCTGCGGAATTTCCTGGCGACGGCCGTCCGGATCGTCAGCGGCTGGACGCTGCTCTTCCTGATCACGCTCGCGGTCTTCTTCTTTCTCAAGATCGGTGATCAGGTCTCGCGCGTCTGGCTACTGGGCTTCTATAGCGCCGGCGCGGCCGTTCTGCTCGCTGAGCGCCTCCTGGTCACATTCGGCGTGCGGCACCTGACCCGGACGGGGCGGTTGGAGCGGCGCACCGCCATCATCGGCGGCGGCGAGGCCGGCGAGGCGCTGATCAAGGCGCTCGAGGCGCAGCGCGACACCGGCCTGCAGATCTGCGGCGTCTTCGACGACCGCAACGACGACCGCTCGCCCGATCTGGTTGCAGGCTATCCGAAGCTCGGCACCATCGACGATCTCGTCGAGTTCGCCCGCCGCACCAAGCTCGACCTCGTGATCTTCACCCTGCCGATCTCGGCCGAGGCACGGCTGCTCGGCATGCTGCGCAAGCTCTGGGTGCTGCCGATCGACATCCGCCTCTCGGCGCATATGTCGAAGCTACGCTTCCGGCCGCGCTCCTATTCCTATCTCGGGGCCGTGCCGGTGCTCGACGTCTTCGACCGGCCGATCGCCGATTGGGACATCGTGGTCAAATGGCTCTTCGACAAGGTCGTCGGCACGCTGGCGCTGATCGCGCTCTCGCCGCTGATGATCGCGACCGCGATCGCGATCAGGCTCGACTCGCGGGGGCCGGTGCTGTTCCGCCAGAAGCGCTACGGCTTCAACAACGAGCAGGTCGAGGTCCTGAAATTCCGCTCGCTCTATCATGAGATGAGCGACCACAAGGCCGCCCAGCAGGTCACCAAGGACGATCCGCGGGTCACGCGCGTCGGCCGCTTCATCCGCAAGACCTCGATCGACGAGTTGCCGCAGCTCCTGAACGTCGTGTTCAAGGGCGATCTCTCGCTTGTCGGCCCTCGCCCGCATGCGCTCCACGCCAAGGCCTCGAACCGCGCCTATGAGCAGGTGGTCGACGGTTATTTCGCCCGCCACAGGGTCAAGCCCGGCATCACCGGCTGGGCTCAGATCAACGGCTGGCGCGGAGAGACGGACACCGAGGACAAGATCCAGCGCCGCGTCGAGCACGACCTCTACTACATCGAGAACTGGTCGGTGCTGCTCGACCTCTACATCCTGGCGAAGACGCCGTTCTCGCTGTTGACCAAGAACGAGAACGCGTATTGAGCGCGCTGACGGAGCGGGATCGCGGAAGAGCGGCAGGGCAAGGCCGTTTTGCCGTATCCTATGCCGCCATCAAGCGCGGCTCGCTGTGGCTGCTCACGGCGTCGAGCTTTCTCGTGCTGGTCGAGCCGGCGCCCTACGAGATCGCCTTTCTCGTCGTCCTCCTCGTCTTCGCGGTGACGGGCATCCGTTTCTCGCCGAGGCTGCTTCCGCTCGCGCTTCTGCTTCTCGCATTCAATCTCGGCGGCTTCTTCTCGCTGATCCCCTGGATGAGCGATTCGGACGCGGTCCGCTTCATGGCGGTTTCCGTCTATCTGATGATCACGGCCGTCACCCTGGCGGCGATCATGGCCGAGGACGCGTTCGGGCGCCTGGAAACGCTGCTGAAGGGCTATCTGTTCGCCGCCTGGTGCGCGAGTCTCGCGGCCATCGCCGGCTATTTCGACATCGCCGGAACGGGCGAGACCTTCACGCTCTACGGCCGGGCCTCCGGGACGTTCAAGGACCCCAACGTGCTCGGCCCCTACCTGGTCGTGCCGATCATCTTCGTGCTTCAGAACATCCTGATCGGCCGATGCGGCCTGATGCGCGGCCTCTTCCTGCTCAGCGTTCCGATCGCGGCCCTCTTCCTGACCTTCTCGCGCGGCGGCTGGGGCAATCTCGCCGCATCGGCGCTGCTGATGGTGTCGCTGACCTTCCTCACCGCCTCGAGCGCCGCCGGACGGGCGCGTATCGTCGCCCTGACGCTGGCCGCGTTCGGGCTCCTCACCGTGGCGCTCCTGGTGGCATTGTCCTTCGAAAACATCCGCAGCGTCTTCGAGATCCGCGCCAGCCTGGTGCAGGACTATGACGGCGGGGTCACCGGACGCTTCGGCAACCAGCTGCGCTCGATCCCGATGCTGCTGGAGGAGCCGAACGGCTTCGGGCCACTGCGCTTCCGCTGGATCTTCCAGCAGGCCGACCCGCACAACGTCTACGTCAATGCCTTCGCGTCCTATGGCTGGCTCGGCGGCTTCTCCTGGCTGGCCCTGATGGCGTCCACCGCCTATGCCGGCTGGTGGCTCGTCTTCCAGCGCACACCGACGCAGAAGCACGCGATCGTGCTGTGGTCGGTGCTGTTCGTCACGATCCTCCAGGGCGTGCAGATCGACACCGATCACTGGCGCCATGTCTACCTGATGCTCGGCCTCGTCTGGGGGCTGGCCGCCCAGGCCAAGATGCAGCGCGTGACGGCCCAGCGCCCGAACGCCGGCCACCAAGAGCACAGAGCCTGAGACCGACGAGCCGACGCATGGCGACGACAACCAAGCACAACCTCAACATTCAGGTCCTGCGAGCCATCGCGGCCTTTCTGGTCGTCGTCGGGCACGCCGCGCGTGAAACCGAGCACATGGCCGCGACCACCGGCAGCAGCCCGGTCGACTGGTCGGTCATTCGCTGGGGAGCCGGGGTCGATATCTTCTTCGTGATATCGGGCTTCATCATGGTCTACACGTCGAAGGACCTGTTCGGCCGAAGCGGCGCGTGGCGCGTCTTCCTCGCCCGCCGCATCAGGCGGATCGTGCCGCTCTATTGGCTGCTGACGACGGTGCTGCTGCTGGGAGGGCTGGTCGCGCCGCGGCTGCTCAACGTCCCGATCGGTGACTGGCAGCATATCCTGTCATCCTACCTGTTCATTCCGAGCCTGCGCGTGCCGGGCGAGATCCGCCCGGTCATGGCGCTGGGCTGGACGCTGAACATGGAGATGTTCTTCTACGCCCTCTTCGCGGGGGCACTCTTCCTGCCCTTCCGCTACGGGATGAGCGCGCTCGCGCTTTTCCTGCTGGCACTCGCCGCGTTCGGCATCATGTTCGAGCCCGCGCAGGTCCAACTGGCCTTCTGGAGCCAGTCCCTGATCCTGGAGTTCCTGTTCGGCTGCCTGCTGGCGATCGCCTATCTCAAGGGTGCCCGCCTGACGGCACGAGCGGCGGTCCTGCTCGGCGCTCTCGGCTTCGCAGGCTTGCTCGACATCGAGGCACTGGCCGGCCTGTCTGGCCTGCCCGACGGCCTGCGCTGGGGCATCCCAGCGCTGATGATCGTCGCTGCGGCAGCACTCGCGCCAAGCTCGACGTCCCGCATGACGGCGTGGCTCGCCATGGTCGGCGATGCGTCCTACAGCCTCTATCTTGCCCACCCCTTCATCCTGCGCCCGCTCCGGAACATCTGGACAGCGCTGGTCGGCGGCGAGTTGCCGCTCGCGGCCTATGTGGTGACAGCCTCGCTGGCGGCGACCTTCGCGTCGATCCTGGTCTATCTCTGGGTCGAGCGCCCCTTGCTGCGCTGGGTCCAACCCCGCAGCGAAACCTCGCCGCGAACCGTTCCGGCGCCCGCCTCCGCCCTGTCATGATGCAGGTTCAGCAGCCGGGCGCCGATGCTGGAACAGAGCGATAGATTGACCGCCTCCGAAGGACGGTAGTCGCCCTAGCGCGCATCCTTGCGGACGACGACATAAGCGTAGGTCGTCACGAAGTCCCAGCCGATCTTCGCCGCCAGCGCGTTGAAGGCGTGGTCGGCCTGTTTCAGGCCGGGCATGCGGTCGAAATAGCCGTGACCCCAGAAGCGCTGGACGTGCACGTCGTTGAAGCCGGCGCGGTTCAACATCGGGCCGAGCCTGGCGCGGCTGCCGCGGCACCAGTCGTAATGCGCCGGGAATTTCGGATCGCCGCCACCGTCGCGCCGCTGCGGGAACAGCGTATGGACGATGGCGCGCGAGGCCTTCTCCGGCAGCACATGGTTCAGCGCGAAGACCGGCGCCCAGAGCGTCGGGAAGAAGGCGAGCGCAACGCCTCCCGGAGCAAGCAGCTCATGGATGTTGGTCCAGGCGCGCTCGACATCGGCGACATGCTCGAAGACCATGCGCGACACCATCAGATCGTAGCCGCCGCGCGCGATGTCCGGCTCCGACAGATCGCCCGCGATGTCGAAGCGCGCCGTCTTGAGCCCGGCCGGCGTCAGCGCGAGTTCGTTCTCGTCGATGTCGTTGACGATCAGGTCGATGCCGCGGCGGGCCGCCTGCTCGGCGGTGAAGAGCGGATCGCGCCCGCCGCCGATCTCGCAGACGCGACGCAGGCCGAACTGCCGGGACAGGGCGAGAATCGTCTCCTCGTAATTGTCCCAGGCCCATTGCGAGTGCCAGTCCGGCGCAAGCTCGCCGAAGAACGTCCCGAGCGAACCGCCAGGATGCACCGATGCGCGCGTAATGTCCCCCGCAGGGGCTGCGATCACCGTCGCCAACGACATGGTCATCTCCGTCTCGACACCCTTCCCGTCCCGCCAATGACCATGGGGGCATCGCGCCCGGCAGGCAATCGAAGCCCTGAGCCACAGTTAATCGCCTACGCATCGATCTCTGCCTGAGTGGCGCTGGCGGAGATAATCGAGGAAGCGGTGAAACAACCTGTCGAAGCCGATTGCATCCGTTGCGCCCCGCCACTATAAGCCGACGCGTCGGAGCGTAGCGCAGCCCGGTTAGCGCACTTGTCTGGGGGACAAGGGGTCGGAGGTTCGAATCCTCTCGCTCCGACCATAAAACCCACTAAAATCAATAGGTTAGAACGTTCGCGTTTGTTCGAGCGGCGAAACCATCTTGCGCGCAGTGCCGCGATTCTGCGCCTTACGGTGCAAGAGCCCCCGTACAACCCCCCGCAAAGCGTTCCCCTCGCGTTCTCAGAATCACTTTCCGCGTCGCGCTTCATTCGCCAGCGCCTGATCGACCAGCATTCGGATCGCCTCCGACTTGCTGGGGATCTTCGTCTGCTTGCGACGCCACTCTTCGACGCGCGCCATCATGCTGGCCGGTGCGATGACCGTGGCGCGTTCGACTTCCTTCGGCTCAGCATATGGCGCGCGGTCGCCGGCAGCGAATGCCAGCACGGCTTGCTCAACTTCCTCAGCAGCCGCACTCGGTGTGATGTTGAACCACTCGCCTTCCAACCGCAGATCGCGCAGCCGCCAATGAGCGAGCCGCTCAACCGCGTAGACATCGACAGCGCTGACGGCCGCGTAATGGTGGAGCTTGAGCCGCTTCGCGGTCACGCGGGCCAGGAACGCGCGCCGGTTCGGCGGATACCACGAGAGGCCGATTTTCTGCGGCCCGTCGTCTTCGCCAATCACATAGACGTAGCGCTCACGCATCGTCACGCTCCTCAGCCCAGTGGATCAGCTCCTCTTTGGCCGGTTGAGGCAAACGCTCCCACGCTAAAATCGCGAACATCACATATCGGGGCGTGCCTGACTGCCACTTGCCGCGCAGCTGCTGCGACATGGTGTTTTCCGCGACGCCCAGTAGCCGCGCGAGCGTTTTTTGGCTCAGTCCTGCCAGCTTCGCGCGCTTCTGCCACGGCTCATTGTCCATGGCGTTCGCTAACGCACCTTCCGTCGAGTCGCAATCAATCAATGTCACGTTGATTTTCCGCTTGACCAGATAATCAACGCAACATATATTTTTCTCGACGCAAATGCAAATTACACCCTACAACGAGGGCAAGCAGATGACCGACTTGGACCAAATCATCGCGGCTGGGACGCTGCTGATTATCGAGACGGGCGAATACAGCGACCAGCGATGGAGCGGGCCTGTGCGCGTGCTGCGCGACGTGAAGCGCTCATATCTCGCTGAGCACTACCGATTTTCGTGGAAGCCCCAAGCTGAACGGCCTTGGGTCGATGGCCCCGACCCCGATGGCTTCCTGCCGTGGCTCGTTAGCGCCGGCCATGCGGAAGATGTCGAGAACGTTCAGGCTTGGCACGTCGGCAACTACAGCGAGTTCGAGCCGTGAGCATCTCCCCCATGGCTGAGAGCAAGCACACAGAGGGGCCGTGGCATGTCGAGTATTCGCCGAATTTCCGATCCCGCGGCAACACCCATATCGTCCTCAACGGCGACCGGTATCCAGCTGCGATGGTCCCCGCGTGGGACGCGCCCGAAGACGGTGAGGAGTACGCGGCGGAGGAGGCGCTTGCCAACGCCCGCCTGATCGCCGCTGCGCCCGATCTGTATGAGGCGTTGAAGGAAGCTCGCGGCTGGGTTGTCCTCGCCGAGGACCTTTGTCGCGACAATTCAAAAGCCCTCGCTCTGATCGACTCCGCCCTCTCCAAGGCCTCGTCCCTCGCCGAATCTAGCTCGGTCACTTCCTCTCGCCCGGAGGAAGAGGAATGAACGGTCCTGATACGCAATCCCTCATCGCATTTCTCAATGAAGCGGCGGCGTATTTCGAGCGCCGCGACATTCACGGCGAGGATGGCGCTTTCTGGTCGAATGTGGCCAACGCGGCGAACTGCCGAAAGGTGGCTGCACGGCTCTCCCAAGTCGACGCGCTCGACCAGGAGCGCGACGGCTTCGCAAGCCTTTGTGCGGGCCTGAGGGCTGACCTGGCGGGCATTAAAAGCGCAGCCAAGGCCCTGTCTGACCCTGATTGCTGCTTCGACGGCAACAATATCGTCATCCGGTGCGAAAGCCACGGCGATGCGATCAAGCGGATGCGCGTGCTTCGGGATGCCATCGAAAGGGCGCCGCGATGATGCCCCTACGCGCTCCCCGCCGGCTCTGCGAATTCCAGTTCGACCTCCTCTCGGATGCCAACCATCATCCGCAGGGTCTCGATGTCTTCGGCCGCCTGCTTAAGCAGTTCAGCGAGATCAGCCGGCGCATTCTCGGCCGCCGCCACCAGGCGCGAAACGATGTCGATGTCCGTCATCGGCAAGCCCTCCCTACCGCACGATCTCACAGATTGAGAATGGCTCCAAGGAGGCAGCATGACCGCCCCTGAACCCGCAACCGATGGTGAGGTCGAGGCGCTGAGGCGCGGGCTGGACGGCGTGACGCCGGGGCCTTGGGAGCCTGGATACGCACTATTCTGTGAAATCTTCGCAGGCGAAGATCACGTGGCGTCGGTCAAGACCGGCCGGGAAACGTCCGCCCACATCGCCCGCTGCTCCCCCGACGCGATAGCCCGCCTCCTCTCCCGCCTCACCCTAGCCGAAGAGACCGCCCGATCCGAGAAAGAGCGGGCGGATAAGGCGGAGGCGGGAAAAGCGTTTCTCAAGGCGTCATATGAGGCGCTTGCTGCTCGCGCGGACGATTACTCCGCAAAGCTCACCGCCGCCGAATCCACCATCGCGTCCCTCCAGTCCCAAGTCGAGGCGATGCGTAGTGGCTTGGAGCAATTCGCAAACTTGGCCGATTTCTACAAGGCCCGCAGCGATCTTGATGTCGTTTACATCCAGATAAGCGATCTCCGCCGCGCCCGCTCCACCCTAGCCGCAGTCGAGAAGGAGGCCGGCGAATGAGCCGTCGTTTCGTGAGGGCAAAGCCGGGGCAGCTCGTCGCGCGCTTCGGCAAGGCAGACCGATGGGACAAACCCGCCATCCAATACGCTTACGGCGGCGCCGGGGCTGGGCGATCCGAGGGCCGCATCCTCTCCGACGCTCTTGAAGGGGTCGGCATCCACGACGGCAAGACGTTGGCGCAACTACTGGAAGAAAGGGGTTTCGACATGTCGACGCTCAGTTTCAGCGTGCAAATGAAGGACCCCGCCGATGTCTGACCCGCGCGCGTCTGAGATGGTGGCGAGGCTGCAAGCCGGCGCCGCCGAATGGGACATCGCCACAGGAGGAGGGATGATGGCGCCGCTTTTCAACGCTGAAGCTTTCGCGACACAGGTCCGCGTGCTGATGGCCCGCAAGCATATCACGATGAGAGAGGCCGCCGTCGAAATCGGCTGTGGCCATGCGACGGTCTCGCGAGTCTGCAACGGCAAGACGCCGGATGTCGAGAACTACCTTCGCATCAGCAAATGGCTCTCCGAAGCCACCACACAGGAGCCCCGCAATGGCTGAGATCGAGATCGACGAGAAGGCTATCCCGACGATTCACCTACAGGACCTTGAGCGGGCGGTCGGTAAGTTAAACGCGCTCGTTGCCGAACTCATCGAGCGGCACGGCGCGGATTACGACATCCGCATGTGGCCGCGTGTCCCAGAAGACGAGCCGCCTCGTGTCGAGGTTTCCATCACCCGTGTTTTCGCGAGGTTCGGTGATGCAGATTGACGAAAGGGCGCTTGAGGCAGCTTACGCGGACGAGAACACCCCGCATCAGTTCCGCTTAAGCCGGAAGGCCTTCGTCCTCGCCTACGAGACCGCCAAGGCCGCGCCCGGTGAGGCGTGCTGCCGAGGGCTTGCACCTAGCTGGGATTGCCGTTGCGAGCAGGAAAGGACCAAACCCATTGTAGCGCGGGGTAAAACAACTTTCGGCCCACGCTTTTTCGAAGATGTTGGGCGAGACCCAGATAAGTGGGTTGCTGCTGTGCGAGTGCGCCTCGGCACCGACGCCCCGAGCGACCAAATTCTCAGGGACTTCTTCGAGGCAGCGCTCTACGCCTCCCCCGCACCGCTGCCGGATGCGACCGCTGGCGGGGTGGATGCGGTGCGGGAGGCGATGGCGAAACTCGACGAAGCGCGCATCAGCATATTCAAGAGCTATCGGCACCTCGCCGCTCGCGACCTTGCACGTTTGAATGACGCTTACGATCTGCTCGCCGCCCTCGCGTCGCCCGCCCCGAGCGAGACGGGTAGGGAGGCAGCCCTACGGGAGATTGCGGATCAGGATGTTACCGAGATCGCCCTTGATCCTGACTGGCCACGACGGATCGCCAGCGCAGCCCTGACCAAGGAGCGAAGCGATGAGCGGTGAGAAGATGACAGGGCTGACCAGCGCGCACATGAAGGCGTTGGAGATGGCAGCCGAGCCCAACGCTGTACTCTGGCCGGCGGCGGCGTCCGACAAGCCCCGCGTCTACAACACCGGCGCGGACGGGCGAGTCCACATTGGGTTTCGTGATGCCCCCGACCTGTTCCTGGCCGGGCTGATCGACCGCCACGGCGTCATCACCCCCGCCGGCCGCGCCCTTCTCTCCGCGGCGGGAGGAACGGAATGAGGGGCTTCTTTGCAGGCCTATCGTTGGAACAGAGAAACGCGGCATTATCGTACCGCGGCCCTGAAAATCACGGAGCCTCCCCCATGACTAGCCCCGCCCCTGCGATGCCGAGCGCAACGTGTGCAAAAAATGCACAGGTTGGGTTGCCTAGCACGGAGGAGGTCGCGAGGGTGCTTTGCGAGGCCCGACATCAGATGCCCGTATCCCTTGGTCAGTGGGATGCTGAGATGGCGCACATCAGAGAGATGGAAGCCAAGCACCCGACCTACATCACCGTATTTTCAACGGGCACCGATGCCCTTCGCCAAGCCCGCGCCGTGCTGGCCCTCTTCGCGCCGGTCCTGGCGGAGAAGGAGCGGGAGATCCACGACCTTCGCATGCAGATGCTTGCCGACGAAGGGCAAGCAAGGGAGGCGGCCGCCACACCAGTCGCGTTCATGGCCGCAGACGAGTTGAGGGCCATCACGCAACGAGAACTGGACAGCATCCCGGAGGAAAAGGGGCGCCGCGACAGGTGCAAGGCGCTATATCCGATAGCTCTTTATGCGGATCGCCCCTAATGCGCTACGGCCCTTCCAACGCGAAGATGGTGGTAACGGCTATAGGGCTGGGTCTTATTGCTCTGTGGGGGTGGTTCAGGTGAAAGAGCCCTACCCATCATTCGCAGCACGCTGGATATGGCCCACGGTAGCAATGCTTGTCGTCGGCGCAGGCGCCTATCTCATGCTCGCCGGCAATGCCTATAAGCTCTGGTCGATGCTGTTCAGCTAGGCCGTCTCGCCATCTTTCTTGACACCGCGCGCCACGATCTGGAGCGAGCCATCCGTCAGCGGGCGTTGAAGCACCCTCGCCTGCTCCCACGGCGCCGTCATCCACGCCTCGCACTCTTCCGGCGTGGTCAGGATAACCGGCATTGCCTTCGGGTGGATCGGCCCGACCTCAGCGTTCGGCTCAGTCGTCAGGAAGGCATAGAGGTCGGCCGTCTCCTCACCGTTCTTGATCTTGCGCACGCTCGTCCATTGCGGCGCCCAGATGCCCGCGAAGAATGCCGTTGGCCGATCGTCTCCGAAGGCGAACCATACGTCCTGCTTGGAACCCCAATCGAACTCGCTGAAGGACGTGAACGGCACCAAGCAGCGGCTCTCAACGCCGAGCCAGCGCTTCCAGTGCGAGCTCGAGGTGTTGCGCACATTGGTCGTCCCCTTATCGGGCTCCATGCGCAGGAGCAGGTCGAAATCGACCTCCTTGCCCTTCGCTCGCAACTTGTCTGCCCGCGCGGTCGCCGCATCGAAGATCGCCTTCTTCGATGAGGGCATGCCCCAGCGCGTCATGGCGAGGCGCGCGCCGCCGTCCCCGTTGCGGATGATCGGCGCGTCATAGTCAGGGAAGATGCCAGGCTGCACCGGCAGGTTCGCGCCGGCGTCGTCGAACTTGGCGAAGAGCTTGCGCATCGCCTCGACGTTTCGCGTGTGGCTGTAGAGATTACACATCAGCGTCGCCCACCCTGCGGCGGCGCTCGACAGGCGCCGGCTCGGCGGGCAGCATGTCCGCCTTGCCACCTTCGATCAAGGACAGGCCCGTCATCGAGGGGGGATGATCGGGCGGCCTGCCCGAGTTCAGATCGGGCAGGTAGGCTCCGCACTTGCGGCCGTATTTCTGCGGTGGACTGCGGGATTGGTCGTATGGATCGTGCGGGCAGCCGGACATGAATGCGTGCAGCAACCGATCCAGGGTCGCGAACCTGCCGAATTGAGCGACGCAGGCAGCAAGACGGGAGTTGCCACCCCGCTCGCAGAAGTGACAACGGAACCGGATCACGACCCACGGATAGTCGATCAACCTCGTGCCCGGGTCGGGCGGCTCGTCACGGCGGCTCACGGCTCATCGTCGACCGCTACGGGCCGCGCCCCGTCCGAGAAGAGCCCTCGCAGGAAGCCGCGCGAACACGATCGGTCGGCATCGACCTTCAACCTGTCGCTCTCAGTCAAAAGCAACAGATAGCTGCGCGCCAATGCCCGCAGCGCCGCCCGCTCGAACCCCTCATGCTCGTCCACCAGATCCTCAATCAGCGCCGTGATCTCGGCGTCGAGCGAGGTGTCGTCGACCTGCTGATCAGCTGGCTGCGCGGACATGATTGCGTTCCCTGAAATGAGAACGTAATGAGAACATACAGATCTCGGGAGTCAAGCCATGGCCAGCGTCGAAACGTTCTTCCTCCAGCCCTTCAAGACGCATCGGAAGCGTCTGGTTCCAGGCCAGCGCGTGCCTGCCAAGACGAAGCATCACGCCCTCAACGAAGGCGAGCGGCTGGGCCGCACGGCGGAAGGGGTCGCGGTTATCCACGTCACCGCCGACGACGAAACCGGCGAGGTCAGCGCGCTCGACGTGCTTGCGCGTCACGGCGCGATCCCGGAGGAGTTTGAAGAGCAAATCAGGGCGCTATGAATCGGAGTCCCCGACGGGCCTATCGGAGCGACGGGACCGAAATCCCACCAGCGACCGTCGGCAGCGTTATGGCCCTTGGCCTCTGCCGCATCGAGATTTTCTGCAACGACTGCGGCCACTACAGGAACGGTATCGATGTCAGTGGGCTCCCGCATGAGACGCCGATACCCGACATCTGCCTGCGCTATTTCTGCTCCCGCTGCGGCTCCAAGAATCTGATGAGCCGCGGTGATACCCACGAGTTCTACGATTCGGTGACCGCTACGGCTGGTCGCGCTGATGGCCCTATCCGATCTCGAACACTGCGGCCTCGTCCGCGTCCTCGCGGAGGCCCTTGAACGATGCGTGCCGCAGCTTGCCGTCGTCGGTCCAGCCGCGGAACGCGATCTCGGCCGGCAGTTCCGGCGAAACCCACACTACTCGCTTTCGCTTGAGCGCCACGGCGGGTCTGTCGACCTTGAGCCTTGCCAGCAGGAACCGAAGGGCGGTGGCGCTGGCATGGGTGAAGCCCGTCCCCACGTTGCCGATATAGACGAGCTCGGCGCCTTTCCGTGCTGCCAACAGCAGGCCACCAATCCCGCCCAGCGCTGCGGTCGACGGCTCATAGCCGACGATGACGAAGGTCTCGCTCTGCACGCATTTGATCTTGCGCCAGTCGCCGCCGCGGCCCGGGCGATAAGGCGCGTCCCGG
>NZ_LMJT01000016.1:0-54679 GCF_001429395.1 Allobosea sp. Root381 | reverse complement strand
GGAGCGAGCTGTGTCGGGCGCGGGCGAGCGCATCGCCCAGGAGCTCGCGGCGCTGGCCGAGCGGGAGCGAGCGGAGATCCTGGCCGTTCAGGTAGAGCAGATCGAAAGCATAGAGGATGGCGCCGGCCGCCGAACGCTTGCCGCCGCGCCCACCAAGCGCCTTCTGCAGTGCGCTAAAGTCGGAGGCACCCCGCTCGTCGAGGACCACTGCCTCGCCGTCGAGTATGGCGGTGTCGAGGCCTAGCTCGCGTGCGTCATGCGCGATCGTCGGGAAGCGGCTGGTCCAGTCATGGCCGCCGCGGGTGATAATCCGGACCTTGGCGCCGGGCCCGATATGGACGGCCAAGCGATAGCCGTCCCACTTCACCTCATAGGCCCATTCGGGTCCCGTCGGCGCCTTGCTGCTCAGGAGCGCCAGACAGGGCTCGACGCGCTCGGGCATGGGATCGAAGAACAGCGCCCGCTGTCGAGCTTCGCGCCGGCTCGGAGCAGGCCCCTTGATGATCTCGACCATTGGGCCGGGACGAAGCATCCGCTGGGCACACATGACGCAACTCCGAACGCACAACGAGTCGAAACCGGCGCTCCTCCGAATCGTTCCGTAGCGCTATGCCTCGCCTTCAGGAGACCCGATCATGCGCTACCCGCCCGAGAACCCGCCCCTCGCCTATTCTTTCCTCGCTGGCCGGGAGGTCAGCACCTGGTCCGAGGAATGGAAGGAAGAGTGCGAGCTCAAGTTCCTCGCCGAGATGCCGCTCAGCAAGCGCAACCAGGCGCTAGACGGCGTGAAGGACGAACTGCGGGGCATCAAGCAGATCCGCGGCGACGCGGCAGTCGCGAAGCTGCGCGCGGAGATCGATCGGTATGCTGCGCTGGTGGCGGTTCGCTGAAACGAAAAAGGCCGCCCACCCCGAAGGATGACCGGCCCGAGTTGACAGGGAGGAAGCTGGACTAGGAGGGGCGGCGCGCTGCCTCAAGCTGGTCGATGCGCCGCGTTAGTCGCTGAGCTTTATCAGGACCGTGTCGCCTACCACACGCGTTGACCCCTCGCTTGGCCATGAAGGCATTCCCGCGAATTGTTCAGCGAAATCGCCCTTGAAATAGTCTCCAATAACCGGGTAGCCTAGAGAGCGCATATAGTCCGGCGCTTGGAATTCGAGGGGTGCCAAGTCGAACCACGAGTGCGCCATTTGGGATGTAGGTGGCATAGGATAAGGCGACCGCGATACTATCCGGCCAGATATCTCGATTTTGTAGAGACCAAAATCGCCCGGTTTGCCAACGCTCGCAACTCGCCGGAACAGGTCTCCAGCTATGAAAGCATCCTTCTGCGCCATCAAGGTCGATCCGGCAGCAGCGCGGTTGAAGACCACAGAGCCCTGAAAGGTCGCGATGAGCGCGACAGCCATCAGTGCATATCTGGCTTTCCAGCCCAGCAAAGAGATCGACGCGACAAACAGGAAAGCCGAAAGCATCGGCATCACCGTCATTACCCGATAGGGGATGCGCTGACCGCCGCCCGCTGCTGCGAGCTGGAATGCTACAATTGAAATATTCGCCAGCAGAACCCATGCCGCGCCCAGAACCCCGACGACGGGTCCGCGCTTGAATGCCGCCCACACGAACAGAAGACTCGATAGGAGAAGGGTGGCCCCAAACGCCCAGGTGCTTAGATAATAGAACCCGCCCGCACCCCACACGACACCGAGAAAGTCACTCCAAGCCAGTGCCATCCCGCTCGCAGGGTTCGAAAACAGTGCGGGCAGATTGATGAAGCCATCAGCATAGAATTCCACCCTCTCGATACTGTAAAACCAGTTGGCGAACCTACCGACAATACCCGACGCCACAAAACCGGTCGCCGCTGACGTAAGGAGCAATCCATGCAGGCCGACCACTCGGCTGAATGTCGTAGTTCCTCGAACGTAGCAGAAAATGATGGCGGCAGACGAGACGACGAGCCCGACTACGAAGAATGCCTGATAGAGCCCAACTGTTGCACACAGGCAAACTGCCGAAACAATCACGCAAGCCGCTACCTGAACCCAACTTCGTTTCGGGTCTGCGGCGATGCTGAAGGCAAGAGCTGAAAATGAAGCGGCAACAAGCCCCAACCCCATAGCCGTATTGTTGGGGCCAAATTCCATTAGAAAGAGCCATTGAGGGCTCGCCACAAAGAACGCGAAGGCGGCGACCAAAGCCCAAGTAAAAGTTTCTAGGCCCGTAATGCGACAGAGAGCCATAAAGGATGCTATTTGGCAGAGACCCAACAGGGCAAGCGGCGTGAATGGAATGACCGGGGTCGGGAGGATATACCGCTCAACTAGGAATGCGGCCCACCGTCCCTGCGCCAGCCATATCCACGGCCAAGTGCGGAATATCGCACCCTGATCATCTATAGTCACGCTTAGGCTAGCGAGATTGGGAAGATAAATAACCAGAAATATTAGAAAAAAGCTGGCTGCGGCTAATGGGCTTATGACGCGTATGGAATTGCCACCCTGCATGAACGCCCGTCCTACACATGCCAACCAAAACTCCCTGCAGCCAGTAGGCGAAAACCCGTGCAGGTGAAACTCAAAAAATGGCAGGCCAGCATGCAAGTGGTCTGAAGTTATCTGCCCACCCTCTGTCCTACAGCAGGCGACGACTGGCCTGCCCCCGATGCTGGACCGGACCGAGTTTAGGGGCGCGCGGTACGCCGTTTCCGATCATCAAGGCGCTGCCTGATCCTCCTCTCGACCTCGTCCTCGATCTCGTCGTCTCGCATCTCCCTCGCAATGCGCTTGGCTTCAACCTGCACCCTTTCGTCGCTGTCCTGCTTGTGCAGGAGTGACAGCAAGGCCTCGACTGCTGTGGCGATGCGTTCGTTCGCCGCCGTCGTGCGCGCCTGTTCCGAGGCAAGCTCTCGGATAGGGTTCATGTCCGCGATGGTGATGCCGGGGATCACACGATCGCCCGTCGGACTGGTGGGGGCCTTCCTCTCCTTCAGGTACTGGCGAACCATGACGATTGCGATGGCGATGCCGGCAGCAAGCGTCCCGATAACGTTCTCGGGGGAGAGGCTTTCAGGAAGCGCCATCGGCAACGGACCTGTCCATGTTCGCCGCATCCTTGGTCGCTGCGATGATGTTCATCGCGTCGAGCACAAGAAGGCCAGGGTACACGGCAAGGCCAGTCGTCGCCGCATCCGAATTCCAAAGGCCGAAGCTGATCTGAAGCCAGAGAAAGCAGGACAGGAACGACGCCAGCGCCCGCACATGCGGGGACCATCGCCCGTACCATGTGCCGGCGAATGTGCCGTTGATGACGAGCGCAAGAAAGCGGAAGGCGCCCACGACAATGGCAACCCACCCCCATGTATCCTCGGACATGATCGCCGCCATCTGACGCCATGCAGGGTTGCCGGCAAAGGTATGGTGAGGCCCGAGGAGAATGACGCCCCATGTGATCAGGATGCCCGCCAGTACCCATTCCGAGCGCCGGGCGGGGAAGTGGTCATGGATGCCGAGATACAGCCTGACCGGGAGCGGGTAATTGCGGTAGGGCATCACGGCTTCCACTTGCAAAGCCGGGCGCCAACAGCGTTCGCCTGCTTCACCTGCGTGATAGTCTCGTCGGTGTCCCGAGATGACCACCGGATCGGCTGGAACTGATCGCACAGAGCCATTTCAGTCGCGCTTCCACCCGTCGCTGTCACGCAGCCGGTCAGGATCGACGGCAGCGCCAGCCCGAGCAGCAGCGCCGTCGCGGCGAATTGTGTTCGCATTGGTGATGTCCTCTAGCTTCGCCTTCGTCTTGGCGTCGGAGCGGGCTTTGAACCAGATGCCGGCGCCGGCCAGCACGCCGCCGAACAGCGCCGCCAGCGGCTTCCAGAACTCGGTAAGCAGCCCTGCGAGGAGCGCACTCATGCGACCACCTTGGCGCTCGGGATGGCCTGCGCCAGCTTCTCGCTTTTGACCTCGACCTTGGCGACCTCGGGGAGCTGCGCGACTTCCTCGATCTTCGCCGCCGGCTGCTCGCGTCGCTGGCCTAGCCAGATCACCCAGCCGACAAGCAGTGTGCCGATGATGTATGTTGCGGCCTCGACCATGGGATCAGCCAGGTAGTCGGGAAGCCACCCCTTCGCGACGAGGACCGGAACTACGACAAGCAGAAGCTGCCTCGTGAGGACGGGCCAGTCGATCCATGAAAGCATGGTCATTTCCCCTTGAAGAAATAGGAGATCAGGGACGCGAGCGAGGCCCAGATGCTCGGGCGGATCGGCTCGTCGCGGACGATGAAGGCGGGCGCATCGGCAGCGTCCAGGCCCTTACTTGGAGCTTTTGGCTCGTTACTTGGTGTCTTCGGAAGCGACTCTACAGGGACGGCGTCGTAAGTGTTGGCGGGGGCCTCAGGCACCAGCCACAGCAGGTCCGCGACCTTCTGCGAGGTCGCCTTGCCGAGATTGCCCTTGGCGTCAGCGGTGTAGACGAGCGCGTTCCCGTTGTTCGAGTACGTGCCGTTGAGAAAGAGCGCCCGCTCCTTCTGCCGCCTCGGGATCAACTCGGGCGGCTTCTTCCAGACGAGGAACTGCTCGGCAGCAGCCTTCCGGTCGCCAGCATTCAGCCGCTTCGTCAGCGTCGCGCTAGAGATGGCGCCAGTGTTGTAGTGCCAGTGCACGAGAGCGTCGAACTCGTGCTGCTTGAGCGGCACCTTCACCGCCTTCAAGACAGCGGCCTCGTATTCGGCGAGGTCTTTGCGGAATAGCTCGATGCACGCCTTGAGGGACGTGGCGACGCCCTTCGGCATCATCGCCGGGTCAGGAGCACCGGCCGCCTTCGTGTGACCGATTCCGTAAGTCCAGACGCCTACGCTATCCCGGTACGGATATGGCACGATGCCTTCCGAGCAAACGAGCTCGATCAGCCCCTTGTCGCTGACTTTCATAGGATACCTCGGCATGAAAAAGCCCGCGCTAGGCGGGCGGTAGCTTTGCTACTGAGGCCGGATCGGCTATGTCCGCGCGTCAGCTTCCGATGAGCCAGAGAGCCCGCTCATCACTAACCAGAGAGTCAGCAATAGTGAGCAGTCTTTTGGACGTTAACAGCGACCCGCACGACTGGGCAGCCTTCAATGTATCGCAAAACGTAGAAGTCTTGGCCGAAAGCGGTCTTATCGCATCTTTCCCGCCGCGCGATCTGATGCAACGCGTATCGGGTCTAACTGACCGCCTCGACTTCGCCAGCCATGGCCGTGACATTTTCCT
Source organism: Allobosea sp. Root381 (assembly GCF_001429395.1). Classification (GTDB taxonomy): domain Bacteria; phylum Pseudomonadota; class Alphaproteobacteria; order Rhizobiales; family Beijerinckiaceae; genus Allobosea. Next base: position 49,431 of record NZ_LMJT01000016.1, on the reverse strand, counting down.
TGCTCTGCATTCCGCAAGTCCTTCGCCGTTATTCGAGTATCCGAGCATTCTCGACTTCGGCATCGGCTCTGGCCGCCTCGCACGCATGTTCAAAGGGTTCAGGGGCCGATACACCGGCGCTGACATCGATCACGAGCTTCTGGAATGGGCTGGCACTCACCTTCCGTGGGTTGCACCGATGGCGACCACCCCCAGAGCTCCTCTGCCAGCGCGGGATGCCTCGTTCGACTGCGTGATCTCGATTTCCGTTTTCACGCATATGTCGGAGGCAGATTCGCTCTTCTACCTAGACGAACTGCACCGCGTGACGAAGCCTGGCGCCACCCTCCTACTGACGGTTCACGGCGAACGGGCGCTCAAGCGTGCTGAGACGGAGAGCGACATTTTCGAGATGTTGTCGATCCCCCGTGCGAAGCTGGAAGGCGCGCGGAGCGCCATGCCCGGCTTCTCGTTCATCCTCCAGCAAGGGCACCTAACCTCCGACGCCTACGAGTACGGCATCAGCTTCACTGGCGAGCAGTATGTCCACACCGAGTGGGCCAAGCGGTTCCAAGTCAATCGGGTGGTATCTGGCGCGATCCATGACTTTCAGGACATCGTTGTGCTAAAGCGTACGTAAGCCGATTGGACTTGCACGCCGCCGCCTTCGGGTGGCGGCTCTACGGTCACGACCTGGATCCGGCCATCGGCAATCGCTGCAAGCAGATCGCAGGCCAAAGCCAAGCGAAAGCAGCGCGGCTTGCACCTCGCGAGTGTTCATCTTGGATCTCCGATGAGATTGGCTTGCGCTGCTGGCTAAGTTGTGGTGCTGACGTGGAGTGACCCCGAAGCACTCCAATTCGTTCGACGCCCTGCGCCTTTTCGGCGCCCTTTGCGTCTTCTGGAGCCATCAGCTCGGTGCGGCCGGGTTCGCGGAACCCACGGTTCCATTGTTGGATACGACCGCGGGCGGGTTCGGCGTCGCGCTCTTCTTCGCAATCTCGGGATACCTGGTCACGATCAGCCTGCTCAATCGAGGGTCGACGGGCTCCTACCTGTGGAGCCGCGTCCTGCGGATTTACCCGGGACTGATCGTGTGCCTGCTCGCGACCATGCTCGCCGGCGCAGCGGTGTCATCGCTACCGGCAGCCGAGTACTTTGGACGGCCGGAAACATGGGGCTTCGTCTGGCGAAATCTTCTCTCGCTGTTCGTCGATCGCCAATTCACGCTTCCAGGCGTCCTCGCCGAAGCGCGATGGCCGGCGGTCAACGCCTCGCTCTGGACCATCCCCTACGAGACAGCCGCCTATCTCCTGCTGGCGGGTCTGTTCGTCGTTGGGGCAGCCGCATCCTTCAGATGGCGCGTGGTGGCCGCGGCACTGCTGGCACTCGGGCTGTACGTGTTTTTCTACACCGCGGTTCCGTGGCCGGAAGATCGGTCGACGTGGTTCACCCGCGCCGAGCCTCACTTCCTCGTACGTTTCGCCATCCCGTTCCTCACAGGGGCGGCCGTCGCAGCCCTTTCGGGGGAACGGGCGATGCTCCTTGTTGCAGGTGCCATGGCTATCGTGGCGGCCGCGGCCTCGACCACCATCCTGTACGAAGCGCTTGCCTGGGCCATCGCAGCACTGCTGGTGATCCGGGTTGGCATTTCGCAACTGCTAGCATGGTATCCGACGCGAAAGGTCGGTGACCTTTCCTACGGCATCTATCTCTATGCTTACCCGGTCCAGAACTATGCGATTGCCAAATTCTTTGACGGGACCAACTTTGCAGCCGTAACAATCGTCAGCTTCGCGGTGATTGTCGCGCTTGCCGCAGTATCGTGGCACATCATCGAGAAGCCGGCCCTGCGGCTGCGAGAGCGGAAATTGGCGCCCGTCAGGCGGCCGGCTGAGGCCACGCAGCCGTGATCGAAAGCACTGCTGCGATATCCGAGGCCTGATCGATATTGTTCTTGGTGCGAAGCCGAGTGGCCTCGATCGCCGCGCCGGTCTGCGCCCATGCCGCGTCCATGGCGAGAACGGTCGTTGCGACGGCAACGATGTCCGCGCCGTCGATCCCAATCGACGCGGCGAGCATCGGGTAATCAGCCGGGACGGGATCGGCGGCAGCGAGCACCGCCTTCGCTTCCTCGACCTTGCGTGCATAGGTCATCGCCTGACCTGCGCCCGGCGTGATCCAGTGCAGCCGCTGGCGCTCGGCCTCTTTGTCGATCTCGGACTTGCGGGCCGAGCGGAACGCTCCAAGAACTACCCCCTGGGGCACACCGGCTGCGATGAGCTGCGCAGGCGTCCAGGCGGCGTAATCGCGGCCGTCATGCGTGAGGTTGAGCTGCATCATTACCTCGTCACGAGCTGGTCAGGTTACACATGAAGTTCCAGAGCGAGTTCGGGTCGAGCCCTGCCGTCAGCGGCGCCCCACCGATCACGCTGGAGTAAATCTTGCCCGAATTATCTCCGGTCAGCGTAGTGATGTTGAGGTTGAGGCTCAGCCGGTTCACCGCCGCGATGAACCAAGTCGTGTTCGCGGTTCCTGGCGAGGTGAGCGTGCAGTTCACCATGTCCAGCGAGGCAAAGCCGTCCGACGTGAACTGTCCGCTCCGGATCTGGGTGCCGCCCGAGACCGCGCCTCGGATGAACCCAATCGTGTTGCACTGGAGGCTGTCACCCGCGCCGAGGAAAAAGCCCGACGTGTTGTTGGGGTTGTTTGCGATGTTGGTGAACATCGGGTCCTGCAGGTTGCCCGCGATCGGGTTGGCTACAAAGGTGAAGTTGCGCAGCTCGGGCGCGTTACCGGCCGCGTTGAAGCCTTGGATATTCAGTCGACGCCCGTTGAGCCGGGTGATCTGGTTGTGGGAGTAGTCGCCGGTCAGGCCGATGTTGCAGATCCCGCCGATCGGGGTCCGACGCATCGCCTCCAGGATCGACGCGAGCGGCGAAGCAGCGCTGCCGATGTTGTTGTCGGAGCCCGAACCCTGGTTGACGAAGAAGTTGGTAGCGCTCGGCAGAGGAGCGTTGAGATACTCCACGCTGACGCCATTATACATGAAGATGGCAACAGCATCCGGTCGCAACACACCGACCGGGCAAGGATATTTGCCTCCAGGCATGGTGATCGACTTCGTGCCTGTAGCACCCGTGACTGCCAGGGTCGCCGCGTCGGTATTGAGCAATGCGATACGCACGAAGAGCGGAACGTTGAGGAGGTCGGCCCAGTCGGTCGGCGCCGGATCGAGCGTGATTGAGAGGGCGTTGGCGGTGCCGCCGGCGAGGCGGTAGTTGCCCCCCAGCGACCGAATTGCCTTTGCGAGCCGGTCGATGTCTGCGTCGTCGATCGTGAGCCCCGCCTTGGCGATGGCACGGCCGATCTGCCCGGTCTCCCACCAAGCCAGCCAGTCGAACAGTTCCTTGGCAGCAGGGCCGCAGCCGAAACCGTTGGCGAGCTCCCCGGTAGTTGGGACACGGCGCGTCGCGCTCGCCGCGAAGGGAAGGTTGATGGCGGACATGTCGATCCTCGCTCAGGCGCAGGTGTAGGTGTGGGGGTCGGTCGGGCAGAGGAATTCGGCGTTTTCGCAGAAGCCGCCCCACCCCGTTCCGAAACCGAAAATCGGGCCGAACCCGAGATGAACCATTGCGCGGATGCCGGGCGCGATCGGGAAGACGCGGAAGGCGACGGGAAGCTGCGCGGTCTCGTCGGCCGTAAGCGCCCTGCCCGGCGCAAGGATGACGCTGCCGACTGAGGTGTCCGCGACCTGTGCAGTGTCGCCCCAGACATGCCGAATGGCAGCCTGCAGCGAGGCGACATCATAGAGCCCCATCATCTGGTAGCGGCGAGCCTTCAGCATGCCGCGATAGGCCTCGTCGTCGTCGATGCAGAGGGTTGAGTTTCCGAGCGGCGGGCAGTCAACCCAGGTCGACCCCGGCGCGCAGAAACCCGCGATCGTGAACGGCCCGGGGCTGCCGCAGTCGAAGCCGAAGACGGCCGGCGCGTCGCAAACGCAGTGGCATCGCGGAAAGCCGAGCCACTTGCCGATGATCGTGAGCTGATCGCCAGCGGCCGAGTCGATGTCGAAGAAGCTCGGGACCTCGTTGAGCTCGATCGCCGCGCCTTCTCCCTCCCCGAGAAAGGCGCGGACCAGGGCAAGGAACTTCGTCGCCTCGCGGTACTGCGTGGCGACCTTGTCGACCTCGGCCTCGACGAGGTCGCCGCGAAAGATCGCGGGCATTCCGCTGAGCAGGTATTGGTCGCTGCTGAGCGAGACCTCGGAACTGCTCCAGGACCACACGATCAGCCCTCCAGCGCTTCGACGCGTGCCAGCAGCCCGCGCAGCATGAAGCGGTCGAGCTGGTCGGGCCTGAAGCCGAGGCGGTCGCCGTCCGGCTCGTCGATCTCGACCCAGATGGTCTCCTCGCGCTCGACCATGACCGGGACAGGGTGCAGCGCCGGCCGCATCTCGACGATGATCGCCGGCTGGCCGTTCTGGTCGAGCAGGTCACTCTGGCGCTCGACCGGCTCCATCACCTGCTCCCCACTCTCGTCGAGCACAGGCTCCATCCGGAAAACGGGCTTCGGTGGTCGCGCCTTCTGGACCAGCGTCGGGACGCCGTCGCGGACCTCGATGACGGTATCAAACCCGTCATCGGGTTCGGTCTGCTGCTCCGTCACCACCTGCGTCTGCTGGATCTTGACCTTGCGGGTGACCTCGTCGCGGCAGATGAAACCATACCGCCACGGATCGAGGCCGTGGCCTTCCATGATCTCGATGGCGCGCTGCACGGTCAGGCCGACATGCAGGCGAGCGCTGTCCTCTCCCTTCTCCGCGATCGCGGCCAGCCACTGATAGATGCCGATCTCCGCGATGAGGTCGCGGGCCGCCGCGATCTCGGCCGCGTTGAACGGGCGAACAGGCGTCTTCTCGCGCGCGTCGGAGGTGTTGATCGTCCCGGTGCCGGCGTAGACGACGGACCATCGGTTCGATGCGCCGCCTAGGGTGAACCCGTTATCAGTCCCGCACGTCCAGTTACCGAAATAAACGGCGTGACCGCTTGCCCGAATAATCTGTAGCTGTGTGCGGAGACCTGCCCCCGGATCATCATACGCAAGCAGCTCAAAATTCGAACCACCATTGCTCCCGCTCTCAGCGGAAGCGTTGGCCCGAAGGTTCCAGCGTAGCGCGCCGGCGGTTCCGAAGCGAAGCTCCCGCGTCGTTCCAGCCGCACCGCGGATCAGCGCCGTCGCGTTCACGTCAAGCGTCGCCGCGACGCTCGCAGTGTGTCCCACTGACAGTCCGCCACCGTTTCGGCACAGCGCAGCAATCGTCCCGGCCGTTCCCGAGGCCAGGCGATGGTCGGCCGTAGAGGTGCCGTCGGCCCGATAGACCACAAGCGCAGTCGACCCGCTCGTGTTGGTGCCGCGGCCAAACCGCCACTCGCCCGACTGCGAGCTGATCTGCGTGAAGTCGAAGTCGAGAACCCGCCCGATCGAGTTGTCACCCAGCATGCGGAACTGGCCAGAGGTCGCGAACGCCCCGATCTGCAGGCCGGCGTTAACAGTGACCGGCCCGCCGAAGGTCGACGCTCCCGTGAAGGCTGGGGATACCAACGGCGCTTTGCCGCCCATTGCGGCATACAGCTCGACGAAATTCGCCTCGATCTTGGCCGCCCCCTCGCGCGCCTTGTCGGCCGAAGGATCATTGTCGAATTGTCCGAAGTTGAGCGACTGGCGCGCCATGTCAAGCCACCGTGATGCTGATGCGATCGGCCGAAACGACCATGATCTGGAAGAAGGCGATGTCGACCGGAACGGCGCCCGGGGTGGCCGGGACGATGCTCGCGCGGACCTCGTCAACTTCGATGTTGGGGTATCGCGACTCGATTGCCTGACGGATCAGGTACTCGGTCACGTCCTGGCCGTTCCGGGGCCGCGTGGTGCCGGTCAGGGCATCAGCAAGGCCCGCTGCGATGGCGAGCGCCGAAGGCGGCGGGCAGCCGTTGCGGTCTGGGCGGGCGATTACGTCGACCGCAATCGAGACGGGGACCTCGGCCGGCCGGATGATCCTGATCGACCGGCAGAAGCCTTCGATCGTCGTCTCGACCGTCGTATTCCCATAGGTCCCGATGCCGGGGACCACATAGGCGCGGACCGTCTGGGCGATGTCATCGTCATCGCCGCCGAGGACCGCGACCGCGACGCTGTGGGCGGCAATCCCATCGGCGTCCGCCGTGTCGCCGTCGTTCACATAGGTCTGGACCCAGGTGACGCCCGCCAGAGCAGATAGCGCTTGCGACAGGTCGCTCATGTCGATGCGGGCCCGGCCGGCGTTCGTGATCGCCTGACGGAAGTCGATGTCGCTCTCGCCAGGCGCCCGGCTGAGAAGCCGCAGCTTCCCGACCCGGTCGAGGTTGTTGCCCTCCGACTGGTCGGGGTCGAGCGCCTGATAGACTGACAGCGCAAGCTCCCAGACGGACGCAGCGAGATCGGCATGAAGGCCGTTCAACTGGCCCAGCGGCGACGCCGGCGTCTGAACCACGCCGGGCCCGAACGTCGCGATGTTCGCCGCTTCGATATCGGCAAGGATCTCCGGCAGCCGCTTCAGTTCGAAGCCGCTCGGGATGACGCCATAGGCCATGGGAGCCCCTAGAACTGGATGTCGAGGATGTCGTCGAAGACGGTTGCGACCTGGCAGCGCTCGATGCGAAGCCCGCGCGAGGCGCGATCGTAGACCGCGCTGAACTCGAGGATTTCCGAGACGCCAGGCGTCGCCGCGATCTGAGCCTTGATGATGCTCTCAGCCAGCGGCAATTCGGACGGCGGCCGGCCCAAGACGTACTTCGTCCACTCGACGCCGGCATCCGTGTTCAGGAACCACTCGCCGTGCCAGAGCATGAGGCGCTGGCGGATATGCTCGCCGATCGCCTCGGCGTCATAGACGAGGACCGGCGATCCGATCGCATCGAGGCGCAGGTCGTTGTGCGGCTGAATCGACAGCCCGACGAAGTCAGCCATAGCTCAGGCCTTCATCCCGTCGATTTTGGCAATAAGCGCGGTCGCCGCGGCCTGCGTGCCCGCATCGGTCGGGGCCCCGGAATTCACGTGATCCTTGATCAGCACCAGGGCGCCGCGGACGATGTCGAGCAGGCTGTCGCCGCTCTCGCTTTTCAGGTCGATCTTGCCATCAGCGCTGACCGTCAGCTTGTCGGAGCCACTGGGACCGCCGACGATTGCCGATGAGCCCCCTGCCCGCGCCTGAAGCCCGCTCTTGCCGTCCTTGGAGCCGAAGTGAGCCCCGCCGGCCGGCATGTTCTCCATGACATCGCTGTCCTCGCCGCCGCCCGGATAGGCGATGGCGTCGGAGAGGTTGAAGGAGCGCGTCGCGCCGCCCTGGGCGTTGCCACCTTCGGTCTGGCTCGTATCGGTATTGCTCTGCCGAACATGGACGATGACCGGATCGCCGGACTTAAGGTCGTAGTGGGCCCCGAATCCACCGCCACTCGGCATCGCGACGCGTATGTCTTCCAGCGCCGGCGCCTGGATGGTCTGGCCGCCGATCGACTGCTCGAGCTTGATCTTGATTGTCGCTCGCTGCGTGGCGCGATCGTAGCTGACGATCTCGCCGTCGAGCGTCGTGTTTATCTCGCCGACCTCGGCCTGAACGGCGGCGCGGAACGCATCGCTTTCATTCCGCCTGTTCGACGAACCGACATACCCAGCCATCAGCGAACCACCTTACCGCCCTCGGCGCGATTGGCCTCGATCTCAGCGTACCAATCGTCTCCCTCGTTGGTGCCGGTGAAGGTCACCTGAGAGACGCGAAAGATGCCGCCGCCCTGATCTGTCTTGCTCTTGTCGCGGCCGCTCCCCTCGTCGAGGAAGCCGGATCGAACGTCGATCTGGCGGCCAGGCGCGATATTCGGGTTCAGCAGGGTCTTAACCCGGATACCCTTGTCGGTGGTCTGAGGGATGCCGATCATGCCGGTATCCTCGGAGATCACCGTGACGCCTGGCAGCATCTCGTTGTTCTTTAGAACCTGGGCGGTGCCGTCTTGGATCGACCAGTAAAGCCGGTGCTGGCGCCCGATCTTGTCGAGCTCCGCCGCGGCGTGACCGAAGACCGTGACCGGGCGCTTGTAGGCCGGCAGGTCATCCAGGCCTTTCATCTCGCCCTTGGCGACCCCTGGCAACTGGCCAACTAGGTACTCGACGATCTCCTTGGGCTTCGTGCCCTTCTTGAATGTCTTCGACGCGGCGCCCTTGGACACCGCTTCGTCACCATCGCCACAATCGATCGCCGACTCGATGTCCGGACTGTCCTTGGTGTCCGTCGAGTCCCGAATGCTGCCCTTGAAGATCGTGGAGAGCGGCCCATCCTTGTAGCCGACCTTAAGCTCGATCTTGTCGAGCTCGTCACCGAGTTGCTTCCGATGGCTCTTCGTCAAATTCCAGATCGAGATTTTCGCCTCGTTCTGGCTGCTGCCGATGCCTTTCGACACGCTAAAATCGATCTTCAAGTCGCGAACGGTGAGGGTCCCGGCCTTGCCAGAGATCGTCACCTCGACCCGCCGAATCCATTGCCGAATGCTCACGCCGCAACCTCGGCTGCATCGTAGTGGAAGAGCCTCACCCGACCGGACGGCAGTTCGGTACGACCGGGCTCGACTTCCTGATCGCCCCACGGCGCAGCAATCAAACTGCCGATCCCGAGGCCAAACGGCGCTAGGAGGTCGACGCCGAGGACGATGCGCCTGCCCGACAGCACCCGCACGCCATCGACGTCGAGGTCGAACGACCAGCGATTATCCCAGGTCGAATAGTTCACGACGAAATCGCATCGCCGGCCGGAAAGGGTCGTCGTGAACGCCTGCGACGGGGCGTCGATGATGGGGAGCTCGCGGTATGCCATGGGCTCAGTCGACCGCGATTGCGCCGCTCAGAATCTTGTCGGTGCGGCTAGGGATGCTCTCGGCCGGCCGCGCGGCGACCTGGCCGCGCTTGGTGGTGCCTTGGGCCTTGTCGCTCTGGCTTGAACCGCCGCCCGCGCTCGTCTCCGTGCTGACGATCCGGACTTCCTCGAGCTCGGCCTCGAACTTCAGAACGCGACTGTGTTCGCGGTCCCGCTCCGGCGTGATCCGGATCAGCATCATATCGTTGTAGACGCGAAGGCCGGTCACCAGCGTGAATGGCTCAAGCCGTTCCTGCAGGTCTAGCAGTTGCTGATAAGCAGCAACGGCGCGCGGACCATCGACGACGGACTCCAGCGTCACCTTGCGAGGCAGGCGCCACGCGTGATCGCTGATCTTCACACCTTTCTCGACGGGATGCTTCGGGATTTCGATCTCGGACTCGTGCGTCTCCGATACCACCACATCCACAAAGACGCCGCCGATCGAGCGAGAGATGAGGATGCAGCTCACGGCGCCCCGGCTCCTGCTGTGCTTGCGTTCGATGCCTTGATCCGCGAGACGGCCTGATTGACCGCGCCAGCGACAGCCGAAGCAAGACCCTCCTGCGGCGCGCCGTTCACGGTCACGTTGTTCGTGATGCTCCGCTGGTCGTTGCCGAAGTCGGACTGGTTCACGGTCTTCTGCTCGGCGGTCTTCTGAAGCTTCGAGGCGTTGGCCTCCGGCGAGAGCATCCGGCGGAAATACTGCAGCCAGCCTTCGGAGGATGGCGCCGCGGTGGGGCTAGATGCGGACCTGGCCGGCTCGGAGGTGCGGCGGCGATCCTCAGCGTTCTGAGACAGCCGGTAGCCGTCGGTGAGGCGGCTTTGCCGATCTGGTGCGGCCGGCGCGCTGCCGGTCTCGCCCTCGCGGCTCTGACGTCGACGCTGTCGAGCCCTCTCCGCGGCAGCTTCGATGCTGTCCTCAAAACGCTTCTGCGAGAGCTCGGCAGCCTTCTCGGCCTCGCCTTGGGTGCGCGGAGTGCTGAACGATTCGGCCCTCCTTGCTTCGCGCTCACTCTCTTGGCGCGCGTCCCGCTCGGGGCCCGTCTCCGCGATCAAGCCGGTCGCCTTGCCGAACGACACCAGCTTGTCGAGGAAGGCGTTCAGCGGCGGGAGCACGTGGGTCGCCAGCGCGACACCGATCTCGGTGAGGCGGTCGGCAGTACCTTCCAAGAGGGCGCTCGCCTTCAGAGCCGCATCTTCTGCCTGGCGAGCGACGTTGTCGCGGTCACCTTCCGACTTGTTGGACGTGGTGGGGAAAAGGCTGGCCGCCTTTCGAACGAGCTCTGGCAGATCCTTTAAAGCGATACTGTCGAGGAGCACGCGAAGCCGACCGCCGATGCCTGCGTCCTCGGCGAGCTGATCGGTCTTGCGGTCCTGCTCGATCGCCTTCTTGCGCAGCGCCGCGGCTTTGCGGGGCGCCTTGTTGCCGATCGCATCGGCTTCCTTGCGAAGATTGGCTGCCTGCTCGGTCGCGCGCTTGTATGCCTGGAAGACATCGAGCGCGATCGCGGCGGTGTCTCGGCTCTTGCCGGTCTTCGGATCGACGTTGAACGAGTCGTTGATTCCGAAACCCTGGAATTTCTTTTTGGCCTCGGCAGCATCGTCGCCGCCCTTGCGAACGGTCTTGGCGATCTCGTCGATCGCCCCGACAACCTTCTTGGCCTCGGCTTCGAATCCATCACCGAAGCCAGCGACGCGGAGGATATTGCCCAGCGTCTCCATGTTCTGGCCGGTCGTGCCCATCTCCTTTGCCGTCAGGACGAATGCCCGGCGCGCCCGCGCCGCGCGGACACCCGCGATGACGAAGGCGGTCCCGACCGCAGCAACACCGGCGGCAACGCCGGCAGCTACGGTGAGGAGGCGGGCAAAGACGCCCAAGATCGTGCGCAGAGCAGTGCCGAGGCGAGAGGCGCCCGTTGCGGCGACAGCCGTGCTACGGCTCGTGGCGATGAGGGTCTTGTTGCCCTTGGCCGACGCCTTGAGGGTCTTGTCCCATTCCTTCCGCGCCGCGCGGAGCTTTTGGATGCCGTCGACCTCAAAGCCGAGTTTGGAGATCAGCTCGTCTAGGATCATCTCACCTCGCGCAGCAATTCTGCCGCGCGTGGCGGCGACGCTATTTCAATCTGATGAGGCCAGAGCGGATCGTACCCTGAGGACCGAAGGCGCTCTCTGCTTGTTGGCATGGCGCATCGAACTGCGGCTTGCCTTTGCCATAGACCGAGCCGGTGACGCGCCACCCTGAGCCTGCCTGATAGAAGGCGCGCTCCAGTGCTTCGGCATCGGCTGGCCTAGACCGTGAAACACCGCGCTCCGTCAGGTACTTCTCGATAGCGTCCCGATTAACCTCGAAGCCGCAATAGGGCGCGGCCGCCGTGACATCAGCCACGGCCTTGATCGCGGCGTTTTTTCCGTCCTGCGCCGAGGCAACGCCTGCGACCACAACCGCCGCAGTAATGATCACCGTTCGCATCTCCACCTCCCTTTTGCGGCAGGATGCTTTGACCCGCCGGATTCGGAAAGGGGATATTCTGAGCCGGTGTCCCATGAGATTCGGCCATGCTCAGCTTCATCAGACGGCTCTTCGCCAAAGCCCGTAACGAGACGGGCTCTGCCCTTTGGCCTTACCCGCTGACCGGACGCGGCGTTCAGATGATGCTTTTTCACGCTGTTCGAGTTGCTCGTGTGGCCGCTCCCGCTCGCGAGGCCGACATGGTCCGGCTGCTAGGGCCCAACCCCCTTGAAGTCCGATCCAGACCCTCGAATCATGAGCCCTTCATGACCCCGGACGACCTAGGATCCTTCAATCTTGATCGGAGGCTGAAGTTGTCGGCGGAATTCTTCCTCTGCCTGGCGCCCGAGGCACAAAAAGATCCGCAGGGGGCAGAGCGCAAGCTCGTGAGACACAGCATAGCGTCGATTTCGAACCGGCGCGATCTCAACCGGATGGTTCAAACGATGGGGCCCAGGCAGATCGTTGAGTTCATCCGTGACAGCGAAACCGGCTGCGGGCAGTCGCGCGCGTTCGTCGGAAAGTCTTGGGCTGCCGTAGCTCCCGATCTCCCTTTGCCCGGCTGCACGGCCGAAATCTGCCTTTGCGGTAACAGGGCCGTTATCGATTTCTAGCGGCCTGCTCAATCGCCTTCGCCGCCATGTGTTCCTTCAGGTCGAGCACCTCATGCAGGTCGGCGATATCGTCGATGGTCAGGATCGTCTTGATCTCGCCCAGTGAGCAGAGGGGTGGATCGGCCATCACGGGGCGCAGCAACCACGCCCGCTTGTCGAGGTTCGGCGCGACGGCGCGGACCTGGGAGGCAGAGAGGCTTACGCCGCCCGGGCCGCCTTCAGGAGGACCGAGCCCGCGCCGTCGGCGAAAAAACTGCCGAACTCCGTCTGGATGGCGAAGCGCGCGGTCTGCAGGATTTCGGCGAGGTCCATGACGCCCGCCATCGCCGGCGCTCCGTCGATGCGGCAGTACCCGACCATCTCCAGGATGAAGCCCTTCACCTCGGGCACGTTCATGTTCTTCGCGAACTTGAGGAGACCCACGATCGCGAGCTTGTCGCTTTCGCCTTCATCCGCCGTGAGCACCGATTCCAAGAGGGTGTCGCCCTCTCCGAGGAGCTGCAGCAGGCGGAGCATCAGGTCGAGCGCCTGGTCTCCGGGCAGCCGGTCATAGCGCACTGTCCGACCGTTGATCTTCTTCTCAGCCATGAAAGTCCCCACGTCGCAACAGCGTTCGATTGATTGTAATTCTCGATGGAACGGCGCAGTTGTATTTACCCGACTGAAGAGCTCGGGTGCTTGCGAGGGACGCGATGCGCACCACGTTGACTCTCATCATCGTCTCCTTGGCGATGCAGTTGTCGCCGCTAAGCGCGGAATGCGTTCAACATTCCACTGAATCCTTGTCAAAGGCCGCCCTTGCAGTCGTAGTTGGCAAGCGATGCGGGCAGTCCTGGCCTGGTAACAAAGACCTTGACGCCGAGCTGCGACGGATGTGGCAAGAGAGAATGTGCGTGAAAGATGGCGACGATCTGAAGCGGCGTTTTGCCGACGGCGGGTATCAACACAGTATTGCAGAAGCTGAGAGCGAATTTAAACGGATGGCGATTTCTTGTAAGCAATACGGGTCAAAAGGCGCTTTTCGATAACAGCAGCATTTCCTCGCGCCCGTCGGCCCTCAGCGTCGCGTGATTGCGCGGATGCGATCGCTTTCGCGCGCGTGGTCGATGGCTTCACGGACGGATGAGGCTGCAGCTTTGATCTGGCCTCGAGCCGCCTTGCCGGCAGCGGCGATCAGCGCCTGGCGCGCGGCGGCACAGGATGAGCAGGCCATGGGACGAGAGCCTCAAATATCCCGTTGCCGGCGCCGGCCGGATCAGCTTCGATGGGGCATCCACGGAGAGACGGATGAGCAACCCAGATATCCAGCGGCTTGTGAGCGCCGCGCTCGGCCCGGAGATGGTCGCCGAAGAGGCGCTTCGCGTTTTGCTTAGACAGCCAGGCGGGCGAGAGGCAGTCGAGGGCATCCGCGCCGCTGTCCTGAAACGACTGAAGAACAGCGAGATCGCTGATGAAAATGCTCACCGCTATCTTGAGGTGCTAGCTCCGGCGATTGATAGCGCAAACCTAGTCGTAGAACGGGTGCTGCGCGATGATGGATGACACGACCGAACGCCTCGATCGCCTTCAGATGGAAGTCTCGCAGCTCAGGGAGATGGTGATCATCCAGACGGTGATCCTGCAGGCGCTGGCACTGAAAGCCGGGATCGCGCCGCAGACGATGATGGCGATGAGCCCTGTTCCGATCCCGGAGCCTAGCGACCTGATGGCGATGCTCAAGCCGAAGGGCTAGGCCGCCGGATTGTAGGAGATGTCGTTCTCCTGCCAGCAGTTGCAGAAGATCTGCCACTCGCGCTCGGTTGCCGCGGCTCCCCAGGACTTGGAGGGCTCGCGGATGACGACCGCGGCCGAGCAGCCGCCGCCCTCGCCCGTGGAGGTATCGCGGATCGCAATGTTCAGCAGGCGCTGCGAACCCATCCGCATCCGCTTCACGGCCTGCTCGAGATAGGCGTTCATCGCCGAGTTGGGCTGCAGCTTCAGCGTGACGGTCGCGGACTGGTCCGCAGTGATCGAGACGACAGAGGCGCCGTCGGCGCCGGTGAGCGCCGAACCGAGGTCAGTCGGGCGCTCGACGAGGACGGCATCGTCGCCCTCCCATACGCCGATCACCTCTCGGCCGTCGATCGTGACGACAACGTTGTCGAAGCTGTACAGCGTCAGCGGGGCGCAATTCACGGCCATGTGTCAGGCTCCCTTCAGAACCGAAGCGTGATCGAGGCCGAGGCGTAGTGGATCGCGCCGGCGTAACGGAAATCGACCTTGATGTCGGGGGCGATGCGGTTGCGCCGCTGCGAGGCCGGGATGTTCTCGACCCTGTCGACGCTGATCGTGTACTCGGGGACGATCTCGGTCGCGTCGTCGGCGAAGTCCGCGGCAACGACGCCGGCGGCAACCGCCCGGCGCATCACGCCGTCGACCGTGTTGGTCAGCATGCCGACGCCGGGGTTCGTGTAGGGCACCCGCGCGTTGTTCGCGAGCGTGGAGAGCAGGGCCTCCTGCATGCGCGCGACGATCCAGTCCGAAGCGTGGATCTCGTCGATGAAGGCAGCCGAGCCGACCGATCCCTCGACGACCATCGGCAGGCCGCCGATGTCGACATAGGTGTTGGCGAAGTGCCCCTGCGCGGGGTTCAGCCCGAGGCCCGGCACGAAGCCCGTGATCGCCTGAACGACGGCCGAGCTCTTGTTCAGCGGCGTGATGCCGGCGAGCTTCTTGAACTTGACCGTATAGGCATTGCCGGAATTGATGTCGCCGCGCTGCGCTGCGAGCAGGTTGCCGCGGTCGAGATCGCGCGTCGACGCGTAGGCCAACATCGCCAGGGCGCCATAGAGCGTCGCATCCGTGTGGTAGAACACGAACGACCGGTCATAGCCCTTGCTCTTGATGTATTCGGCGATCGAGCCGCCGAACTGCGGCGAGGTGGCGGTGTGGGTGCCACTCTGCGTGCCGGTTGTGGTCACGGCCGAGCCGCCGGGCGTCGTCGCGAGCTGGAAGGTGTTCGTCGCCTGGTTGACGACGTAGTAGGTCGTGCCGGCCGTCATGCCGGTCGGCAGCGCGCCCGAGGTGGTGAGAACGACCTGATCACCGTTCTGCAGGCCATGGGCGTTCCAGGTGACGACGCCGGGCGACGCGATGCTGATCGTGACCGTCGAGGTCTTGTCCGGCTCGGCCGCCGGGCTCTCGGTGCTGATGTCATTCGAATCCAGGCCAGCGAGAACCGGCTTCGTCTCGGCCCAGTCGGCGGCGAGCTGCTGACTGATCGTGTCGCGGATCTCGGCGGTGAAGCCGAGCCAGTAGAAGTCCGAGTCCGCGGCGTAGATCGCGTTGAGCTCGCTCGTGATCGAGTTGGCCGCATTGCGGTACCCCAGTTTGATCTGCCGGGGGCGCGGGTTCTGCGCGAACATGGCGGCGGCCGCCTTGTAGGCCGCATCTGCCTCGTCGAAGTCTGCGGCCACCTCGAGCAGCGTCGAATAGAGCTTCGTCCGGTGATCCGCGTCCAGGATGCCGGCGATCACCTCCGGCTGCACGATCAGCGCGACTGAGAAGCCGGTCGCAACGGCGAAGCGATCCTGGCGCGTCAACGTGACGTCGACGACGCGGGAATAGGGCAAGCGCGCCATATGCGGGCTCCTCAGGGTTTCAGGTAGGTGAGCGATCGGGTGACGGTCGTGCCGCCCTGCCCTTCGAAGGTGACGGCGCCCGTCTCAATGACGTCGACGAGCAATTGGTCGGTGGCGATGGCGCCGAGGGTGACGTCGAACTGCGCCCGGCCCTCTGGCGTCTGCTGGATCATCTCGGGCTCGCGAGTGGCCTCGCCGACCTCACGGACGACGAATGGCGCCATCCAGACCGAGGCCTCGCCGGAGCGCAGCCCGGCCGCCAGCAGCCCGGCGAAGACGACCGGGCGCGGCGCATAGACGTGAATCCGAAACAGCAGCTCGACGCCGCGGTGTTTGGAGAGGACGATGCGGCCCTCACCGTCGATGTCCCGCTCTTCGTAGCACTCCCCATCGATCTCGCCGGTATCGCGATCGGTGAGGAACTGGATCATGGCGTATGGGCCTTTCGGCCGCGGCGCGCCCTGGTTATCCCAGATGATCTCGACGAGTTTCGTCCGGCTCGGGTCGATCAGCGAAGCATTGTCGTCGACCCGCTTAAGGTAGCTCCACAGGCTCCGGTACGCTTCGTCCTCGATCATGGGTGATGAGCCTCGCAATCGCGCGGTAAAAGCCGCCCTCGGCCCGGTCCTGAGCCTTCACGACGCGATAGGCCTCGCCGCGCGCGTTCATGACCTCGTCGGCGCGGGTGCGATCGTCCTCGTCGGCGGAATTGAGCGGTGTGCGCGACCAGACCGTCACCAGCCCCTCGGTGCGCTCGCCTTCCGGCAGGCTTTCGAGGTCGCGGGCAGACGGCGCCTGCATGATGGCGCGGATTGGCGCCTCGACCCCATCGCCCTGTGTCCATTTGCCTTCGACATAAGACCCGGCAGGCCAGGTGCGCAGCGTGTGAGGCGTGGCCGCGATGTCGACGGCCAGACCAGCCAGAGCGAACAGGCTCACTTGTCGACCTCCCACGTCACGCTCTGGCGCATGCGGCCGGTATCGATCAGCGTTCGGGATGAGCCCTTCCGCAGAACGGTCGAAGCCGCGTTGGGCGGCGGCGTGTTGGCCGCAATCTGGTCCTGGATCTTGCCAGCACCGAGCGCGCCGAGTTTGGGCAGTTGCGCGACCAGAGGCGTGCCGTTCTCGACCGTCGCCTTGGCAATCTTTCGCAGCGCCGCCCGATATTCCCGGCGGTTCTTGAACATGGCGATGGTAATGAAGGGACGCGCCGGAATGCCGCGCGAGGTGCCGAAATGGTTCCATATCGCGATCGAGACGACGTCCGCGTCAGCTTTCCCAGCCGGGAAACCGACCTTGACCGCCGTCGGTCCCGCGACGCCCTTCTCGATCTTCGCGATGTGGTTGGCCAGGTTGCCGCGACGACGGAGCGTGACCTTCGTCCTGATGGCGACCATGGATCACACCAATGCGATAGCGGGCTGGTTCCGGCGAAGCAGTTCCATGTAGCGGCGGCCGTAGGGCGTCGACGCGTAGCCGGAGGACGAGCCGCCTCCACCTGCCCCGCCGCCAGCGCTGCCCAGCTTCACCTGGACGTCGCCAACCTTGGCCTCGCTGACCAGTCCGGCGCCGATCACGCCGCCGATCGAGCCGATGTCCCCGTAAAGAGCGCCATCGACCGTCAGGATATGCGCAGCGAGATAGAGGATGGCCGGCTGATAGTCGGCCTCGATCCAAGAGCGATCGACCGAAGCCGAAGCCTCCTGGATCGCCGCGTTGATCGTGTCGTCGCCGACGCCCGCGAAGGTCGGGAACTTCGTCCGAAACTGGCTGAGCGTCGGGATGACGTAGGGCATCAGTCGGCCTTGGCCTTCCGCCCGGAGACGGCCTTGCCGTCGGGCCCGGTCACCTTGAAGCCCTGACCAGCCAAGTCGGCCGCGGTCTCGGCGCTGATTGCGAGCTCCTTGGAGAGGCCCGCGTCGATCGGCTCCTTGCGGATGCCGATCTCAGCGAAACGCGGCTCCTTGGCCGGATTGGAGACGGTGTAGAGCGGGGCCTTGGGCATTGGCTCTGTCCTTCGTTCAGGCGGCCAGCGCCTTGTCGATCTCGGATTGGAGACGCGGGGCGCCCCAGCGTTTGTCGGGCTGCTCGCCGACGAGATCGGCGTATTGCTTGCGGAGATCGTCGATATCCGGCTCAGCCTCGTCGGCGTCCGAGATTTCGACCATCTGCGAGTGCCGCATGACCTCGGCTTCGTAGGCGCTCAGGTCAGCTGTGATCTCGCCGTAGGCCGGCAGGATCATCGGCCCATTGAGCGACGGTACATCCAGAGGGAAATGCGAGAGGTTCTTCAGGTGATACGCCATGTGACCTCGGCTTATTGGAGCGGCCGCCCGGGCTATCCCGAGCGGCCAAGTTCAGGCGATCACGCCGGCGCCGGCAGGATGCCGTCGAGGTAGTAGAAGGTCGCCAGGGTCTGGAAATCGAGACCGCCGGTCCGGAAGATGCCGGGCACCTGCCAGTTGAGCGGACCGTCCTGGTAGACCGGCAAGAACTGGTGAGGCATCGGGAGGTTGAGCTTCACGTAGTTCTGGTCGTTTTTGTAGGCGACCAGACGGCCGCCGCCGACGACGGTCTGGGTCGAAGCCGTGCGAAGCTGAGGCATCGCACGGATGGTGAGCGGGCGCCCCGTCGTCAGCGTGTAGTTGTTGGTCCGGAGCAGCCAGGACAGGATCGTGTCGGCGCCGAGCGAGTTGAACGGCGTCGAGGAGATCAGGTTGAACGCTTCGACCGGCAGCAGGACCGTATCTGCCCACTCGACCGTGTTCGTCGAAACATTCGTCCCGGTCAGAGCCTGGTTGATGTCGCGCATGATCTGTTGGGCCGTCTTCGTGACGGTGCCATCGTTCGCCATCCAGTGGCGCGCCGAGCCTGTGCCGTCGGCGGCTGCCGCCGCGGCGGTGATGCCCGCGTTGTTGATGAGGCCGGCCTTCCCCTTTTCGGTGGACCCGGCAATCGTCAGGTCCCACATGAACTTGGTATAGGCGAGCTTCGCAGCGCGAGCGCGGCGGCTCGGGAGAGAAGCGCCGACCTGAATGGCCGCGTTCACCTCCTCGATATTGTACTGGTAGCCGATGGCGGCGAGATGGAACGTGCTGAGCTGCATGTCCTGGGACACGTCAGCGAGCGGGATGTCCTTCGCGGCGCCGGACTGCCAGTTGGCCTTGCCCGTGAGATCCGACGTATAGGTCAGGACGCCCGGCGACCACGCGGGGCCGCTGGTGTCGACGAACACGAGGCGAGCGTAGTCCCAGTCCGGGAAACGGGCCTCATAGACCGTCTGGTTGACCTTGTAGGCCTGGCCCTGAACGAAGGCCAAGGCCTGCGCGTCATTGAGCAGCGGCCCGCCGTTATGACCGATGAGATTGTGCATGGATCACCCCGAAACCGAGACAGAGGGAACGGGACGGCGGTAGCGGACGATTCCGACTGCCCCATTGGAGCCATCCTCGTCGAACTGCGCGCCGGGGATGGTGACGACGGATGCGGACTGAGCCGCGCCGGTCCAGGTGCCGTTCGCCGTGTTGAAACGAGCCTGAGCTCCCCTGGTGACGTTGGCGCCGAGAAGCACGCCGATGACGCCGGATTCGCAGATGGCGACGTTGTCGTACTGCGCGTAGGTGTCGCCCGGACGCGGGAGAACGGCGACGGCCTCGGTGATCCCGAACACGTTGCGGCCGTTCGTGGCGTCGAGGACGATGCAGGTGTGAGCACCGGTGCCTGGCATGACCGGGACGCCGAACGCCAGAGTGCCGGAGCCCTCCTTCGTCCGCGTGATGGTGGTCCACTCCTCCATGTTGGCGCGGCGGCCAACGGCGTAGGCGTCGATGTTCTGCTTGAAAGTCATGGGCATCGGTCAGCCCTCCTTCCGCCAGGCGTTGAGGTCGGTGACGCTCTTGGAAAAGGCGTCGTTGGCCTGCTGGCGCGCGTCGCCGACCTGCTTCAGGCCGTCGATAGACAGGCGACGGACCGGGTCGGTATCGGCATCGCCGACCGAAGCTCGCAGGGCCTTGAACGCGCCGGCGATGGCCGCGTCGTCCATCCCCTTGGCGGCATCGCCGAGCTTGGCATCGACCGCGGCGCGGCGGATGTCGGAATCGGTCTTTCCGTCTGCGGTGACTTCGGCACCGGTGATGGCCTTGGCATCGGCGATGACGGCCGATCGGGCCACGACCGCAGCGTCGATCTGCTGCGGCGTCATCTTGCCGTCCTCGACCTGCTTCTTGAGCACGGCAATCTCGCCGTCCTTGGTCGAAACCGCAGTGGTGAGGTCGGTGATCTTCTTGTCCTGCGCGTCGACGGTCGCTTTCGCGTCGTTGAGTTGCTGCAGTACCTTTCCGACGACCTGCACGGCCGTATCGGACATCTCGACGGTGATGCCGTCGACCATGAGGGTCTTCATGGGCGTCTCCATTGGAGGTGGGATGGCCGCCCAGCTGTCGCCGATGCGGCATTGCGGACCGGCTCGGCCGGCTGCAACGATTGCGAGGTGGTTGCCTCGGATGTTCTTCTGGATGGCGTCGTAGGCCTCGCCGGCGGGTGTGGTGCCAGCGGTGAAGTCGAGGTCGCAGGCATAGCCCATGGAGAGCTCGCGCTTGCCAGCCTCGACCGCGTCGATCGCCGCCTGATCCATGACCGTCATCGGCACGCGGACGAATTCGCCGTCGCGGGCGATGTCGCCGCCGGTCATGCCGACGCTGTGCTGCCTCCAGTTGCGGGCGCCGACGGCCTCGGCCGGGTGATCGTTGGTGACGGGCCGATGCGCGAACGACGCGAGCGCCTTGTCGCTGAAGACCTCGGCCTCTGGCCGGAAGACCCGGACCTGATCCATCTCGGGCTTCCCGACCTCGCGGCCGTGGTAAATCTGGATGCCGGTGCGGGCGACCTTGGCGTCAGCCACGAGGTAGCCGTCCCCGGTACGGCGCGTGCCGTCCAAGGCAATCTTGTCAGTGAAGAGCATGGCAATCCCGGATTGGTCGTTCTAGGATCAGCCCTGGGGAGGCGATCATGAGTGGAACGTACTATATAAAAAACGGATATATTTATGGGCCGAAACAATCGGGCCAGTACTATGTCAGAAATACTTACATATACGGACCTAAGAACAGCGGGCAATACTATATAAGAAACGACCATATTTATGGCCCAAAGAAATCCGGCCAGTTTTATATCGCCAATGACTATATCTATGGCCCGGGCGAACCGCCTTGGCTTGACGGCTAGAACACGATGACCGCGCGCGCAGTGCAGCGGCAGTTGATCGGCTGGCCGGGATGCCCGTCTTGCGGCGGGCTCGACCATTTGAACGTCTTGCCCTCGCGATCCCAATGGGATGGCCGGGCGTTCGGATACCTGCCCTCGGGATTGCCGCGGACGCGCTCGTCGAGCGACGTCGACCAGACGTATTCGGTGACGCCCATCGCCTGCTGACGAATGCGGTTCATGTCGCCGTTGAAGCTGGCGGCCTGATCGCGGGCGATGAGCTTGGCGCGCCGGCGGGCAATGCCGAACTCGGACGAGATGATCCGCTCGATCTCGCGGTTGTTGAGGCCGCGGGTCAGAGCACCGAGCAGCTTGGCGGAGAGCCGGCGCGCGACATCCTGAGAAAGCCCACGGACCAGCGAGACGTTGCGCAGCACCGCCGCGTCGATCGTGTTCCCGATGCCCTCGGCCTGGATGACCGCGCCGAGGTCGATTCCGATCGCCGACCGGACCGCCTCATTGAACCGCCGACGGTTGCGCTCTTCCTCCGAGCCGAAAGCGTCGCGCCATTCCGAGCGCAGGCCATCGACGAAGCCGTCTGCAAAATCCCGCAGCGCCCGCATGGCGCGCTCGAACCAGTTCAGGTCGTCGCGCATCATCTGGGCCTTGGCCGAGATGGCCGCCGGCAGGACGTCCTGTGCGACCTGCTCGGCCATGCGACGCAGCAGCCGATTGGTTGGGGCCAGAAGCGCCGCCTCGAATGCCACCGTTGCCGGGATCGGCCTCAGCACCACCCGCTTGCGCTTCGTCGTCCGAGCCTCGCGCATCCATGCTTGGATGTTCATTCCTCGGCCGCCTGCTGGCGCTCCAGCTCGGCGTTGAGGCGCGCGGCCTCTGCCTTTGCCTCGGCGTCGTTTTCACCCGGCTCGTCGCCGAATTCCTCGAGCGCGGCGTCGAGTCCGGGGAACGTCCCATCCTCGACGAACATGTTCTGGACGCCGCGGGCGAAGGCCTGATCCGGGATGAGCCCGGTGTCGGCGATGTCCTTCACCGCCTTGGCCTTCTTCTGCGCGACCTCGGCTTTCTCAACCTCGGTCATCTGCCAGAGCGGGGCCCAGGTGTAGTGGACCGCGTCGGGCTTGGAGCCGAGGGCCGAGCGGATCAAGATCTCGTCGAGGCGTGAGAGTGCCGGCCGGAGCTCGAGGTTCTGCCCTGCGCTGATCCGGTCGTAGTAGTTCCGAATGTCGCTCTGCCCCGTGGACTGAAGCCCGCCGGGCGTCTGGCCTAGCAAACGCGTGGCTGGGATGTCCGCAGCGCCCGAGGCGATCTGCAGGTAGGTGTTGAGCACATCCGGCAGCGTGGCGAAGCTGATCTGCTTCGACGACCATTCCTCCTCTTTGTCGAGAAGGAGGGTGTTGGTGATCGACTTTCCAGTGTTCGCCAGCGAGAAACGCTGCAGCAGCCTGCTGCGATATTCCTCGGTGGCCAAGCTCTCCATGAACTCGGGAACGCGGACGATATCGACCTTGGCCTCTTGCAGCATGGCGGCGATGGCCGCGGCGGCGCTGCCGGCCTGCATGACCGCGTCATAGACCGCCTGCAGCACCGTATCGCCCCAGCTATCGTAGGCCACGGCGCGATCGGGGATCTCGGCACCTACAAAGCGCACCACCCTCGACGGGTGGATGTCGACCATGTCCTGCCGGCCGGCCAGCGTGTATTTGATCGGCTCCCCATAGAATGGCGAGAGCGGGTCCTGGTCGAGCTCGCCGGCGATCATCTCGTGGCGGCTGAAGACGTGCAGGTATTTCAGCCCGCCCGCCTTGATGCCGTCTGGCCGGATCTCGGCCATCGGGTCACGATCGCCAGTGCCGATGAACAGCACCGCGCCGCCGTAGAGCCGCGCCAGCTTGCGGGCCTGCATCACCTTCCGCTGAACGGAAAGCCTCGCCTCCTCCGCCTCGATCTTCTCGATCTGTGGCTTATCAGCCTGCCAGTCGCGCCATTCACGCGTCTCGTCGAACGCCGGGACGTCGACGATCTTCCGCGCGATCCAGTCGCCCCGGTAGGCGTTGTCGACCTGCCCCTTGTCGAGCAGCGGCAGCACGAACATGCCGCCGGTCGATTTGTCCCTGATGGTCCCCAGGCCAGACGTCAGGTTCATCAAAGTGTCTGACGTCAGGGTCATGCATCAACTCACGTTGGCGAGGGTGAAGCGCGACCTGTCGAGTAACGCGTTGAAGGCTCGGCTCGTGGCGTCGGCATCGTCGTCGTGTGCCGATTCAGGGAAGCCCTCCAGCGCGGAGAACCATTGCTCATTCCACGGCCCGCGGAGCACTAGGACGTTGCCGGCCTCCGCTTGCGCGGAGAAGGGTCTGAACCGCGTCTCCTTATCGCCCGATTCCGGCGTCGCCCGTGCGGCATAGCCACTGAGCAGCTTGACCAGATTCTGGACCTGCGACTTGCCGGCCTGGCCTGGGTCCTGCGGCAGCGAGATATGAACCTCGCGACCGTCGGCCGAGGCCGTGTTCTTGATCAGGGTCTCGACGCCTGCCGGGGAAAGATGATCCGCGACACGGTCCGCGACGATGTAGCGGCCGTCCGTCAGAAGGCCGATCTTGACCCCAGCGGTGGCGTCGGGGTCGTTGCCCTCGATTTTCGGCGTTCCTGCCAGGTCCCAACCCCGCATCCACCGAACGATGCGCGCCGGCAGTGCGTCGACGACCTCGCACCACCCGCGCTGGAACAGCAGGCCCGCCGCGGGCCGGATCTTCCAGTTACCGCCGAGGAGGCGTTCGCGCTCGACTGTCGGCTGCGCCATGAGGTTGGCGAGGTAGCCAGGGTCCGCCGCCATCAGCAGAGCGTTGTCGCTCAGCTTGGCGGGGATGAACGTCACCGACTTCGGCGGGATAGGCTCGCCGGTCAGCGGGTTCGTGTGGTGTGCCAGTTCATCAGGGCTGTCTGCCCAGATGATCGCATCGCCGATGCGGATGAACCAGCGCAGGACGCCGGCTCGCTCCGCGATTGCGAACCCGGTCTCGGGATCGATCCACCACGATATGAACTCGGCGACCCAGCTATCCGCGTCGGGGTTGCAGGTCGCCCGCACATAGGGCCGGACACCGCACATCGAGCGGTTGCGGCTGAGCATGTACCAGAACTGCTTGGCGCTGAAATGCGTCAGCTCGTCGAAGCAGATCAGCGGGATCTGCGATCCTTGCCAGTTGTAGATCGTCTTGTCGTGCTCGAGGTGGGCGAACGCCACCCCCGCTCCCGAAGGAAATGTCCAACTCAGATCAGGCGCCGATCGGGGCGCCGCGCTGAGGTGAGGATAGAGCTTCTCGCTTTCGTCCCAGAGGCCGCCTTCGTTCCTGACCTGCGTCAGGTTGCGCCGGAAGAACACCGCACCGAATGCGGGGTTGTTGACGTGCCGAAGTGGCTCCATCAGGAGCGCCCAAGTCTTCCCGCCACCCGCCGCGCCGCCATAGATGGCGATGTCGGCTGGCGACGAAAGGAACGTCGTCTGCGGGCCAGGCTGCGGCCTGATGATCGTCGGGGCGCCCTGCCCCTTCTCAGCCTCTGCCATTGTCGGGAAGCTGGAAGATCGTCACCGGCGTCGGAGCCGGGAGATCCTTTCCATCCTTGCCAGTGTGCTCAGCTACGATCTTGTCGCCGTAGACCTTGGGCTTCCGCTTGCCGGCAAGCCATTTCAGCGCATTGACGCGCGCAGTGATGTCGGCCGGCTCTTTCGTGTCATCGGTCGCAAGGTCGGCGATCTTGTCGGCGAACCAATCGCCCTGATCCTCGCGCGCCTGCGTGTACTTGCGACGAAACTCCTCATCGGCGTCGAGCCAGCGGAGGATCGTGCGCGCACTCACTTTCGCGGCTTCGGCCGCTTTGTCGAGCGTCCCACCGTCGCGAATGATGTCGAGGATCGTGGCCTCGGCGTCGCTACTGAAATCAGAGGGGCGTCCCATCAAAACCTCGGACGATGCCGATGCATCCAAGTGCCCGCTGCAGATGTACCCAGCGGATGTTTACACAAGAAAGCCGAAAGCAGCCGGCGCCTGAACAGCTGCGCCGACCGACCCTGCCGATCGACTTCATCACCCAGCGAAGATTGAGACGCGATCTGAGACTGACCAGTGCAGACATTGCAGAAATCGATATCGAGCTCGCGATCGAAGCGGGGCTCCTGAGCAAACCAACGCAACGCTGACAACGAAAAGCCCGACCTCTCGGCCGGGCTCCTGTCGTCCTATGCGCTGGTACATCCGCAGTCGCTGGACAAAGCTTCGCATGGTCCCGCCCGAGGGGGCGGCGCGGGGTTCGTGAGATCGAGCCGAAGGGATGGCGATCACACTACCGAACAAACCATGAATCTCTCTATGTCAGGCGGCGAAACGGTCGTCAACACCTTTCGCGCGCTCCCGTACCTCAATCTGTCTCGGATCAAGATCGACGGGGGTCTGGCGCCCGAAGAGATCGACAAGCACGCGGACAACTTCCAGCCCGAGCACATCGGCCACCGTCGCCTGGAAACTGGCGAACGGACCATCGATAACGACGACGCGGTCGCCCGGTTCGGCATCGAGCCTCCTGACCGGAACGGCCGGCGGGACCGGATGCGCGACTGTGCCCTGATAAGCCGCGACCATCTCGATGATAGCCCGGGGCACGCTGCACCACCCCTGGCTGTTCCGGACAACAGCGACGATTCCATCAATCTCGCGGATGTCCTCGATCGGCCGGCCGTCGATCGTGATGCCAGTCTTTCCATCGGGGCCGACGACAGTCAGCCGCTGCGCGAGCCTCGGCAGACCTGACGCGAAAAGGTAGCGCGGGAACGTCGAGATCAGGTTCTTGATCTCGGGCTTGTTCTTGCGGCGAATGACCCGCTCGAAATGCGGCCAAAACACCTGACACCCGGCCTCCGCCAGCCCATCGGCCGCCTTTGCCTCCCCCCGCGGCGTCGTCCAGACGAGATACCAGAGCTTGGGCTTCTCCGCCGTGCCGAAGTCGAGATCCGACGGCGCCGGCTGCAGCGTCTCGATGATCTCGATCTCAGGGATCGGCCGGGGGCGCTTCTTTTTTCGGGCCATTAGGCTGCTTTCTCGATCGATGGGGGCTGAGGCGTCGGGAAGTACCAGCCCTCGGCCCTGGTCTCGGCGTGCTGGGTGGTGAGGCTCGGCGAGTGCTTCGCAGCCCGGCAGCGGTCATCCCACTCGGGACTATCCCTGGCGATGAAGACCTTGGGCGGGCCGAACGACGGGGTTGCCGTGGTGCGCTCGGCGATCTTGTCCCGCAGAACCTTGCCGTAGAACTTCCATGAGCTGACGGCGCCTTTGGCGGCTGGACGGGCCCGGATGGCGACCAGCACCTCGTCCAGATCGATGCCGCCGCTGAGGATGATCTCCCGGATCGGGGCGAAGTCGCCGAGACGGTCGGAGCCAGCAGCCTCGGTGCAGCGGCGCTCTGCCTCTTCCAAATCGATTTCGGGCAGGCCGGCGGAAGAAGATGCCGGCTTGCCGGTATCTTCGTTTCCTTTTCCCCCTTCCCTTCCTCCTCCATCCTCCATCTGCGGAGGATTTTCCCCATCGGTTCCGGACTGGTTCGGAACCGACCCGACGTATTCGCGCAGTGAGTCCGGGAGTGCGCCGGAACTGTTGGGCTTTTTGGGGCGCTGATACTTCTGGAAGTTCCGGATAGCTCCGTAAGGCTTTCCGGCGTCGAACTGCTGAACGAAGCCAAGGCCAGCCAGCTCAGCCAGAAGATCGGCGACGTTCACAGCGTCGACGGGGAATATCCGAGCCTTGAGCGTGAGGGGCTTCCATTCGAAGACCCCGTCATCCCAAGCCTCTGTCCAGATGCCTATGATCAGCAGGCGCGCATGGGCGCTCGCGGTCATGAAGGCTTCGTCAGTGAATAGGCCAGGGTGGATAGATCGGATGCGCGCCATCAGATATGCCCCCACCTAACCTTGGTCGCCCAATCACAGACCTGCTTGGCGCAAGACCAAGGGTCGCGCCACAGCTCGGCGCCGGTGAAGCGGAATACCGTCATTTTAGCGAGGCTAGCGGCCCGATCGCGAGAGCGGTCCTTGGCGGCCTGTTCCTTTGTCCGCTCGTGAAAATCATGCCCATCGCACTCGATGACGAGTTGACGCCAGTGATCGATGTCGCCTGCCGAGTTGAGAACCGGAGCATCTAAGAGAAAATCGACGCGCCATCCCACAAGCTGCACCTGAGTTCGAAGGAAGATCGAATCCTCCTTATAATCTGCCTCAGATTTCAGGCGTCCTAGATGCCCTTCATCGTGAGCGAAATAGGCCTCTTTTACGCTTACGCCGCCATAGGCGATCACTGCTCTCAGCGCAGTGAACAAAAGCTGCTCAATGGGGGTATCCCCCTTTGCTGTTGAGCGCATGAACTCGACGTGGCTTGCAGCGTGTGAAGCCGCGCGAGATGCGAGCAGTTCATATGGGTCTCGTGTCATTCGTCTTTCCCAAACGGCCAGGCTGCTAGATCTTGCCCGAGTGTCTGCTCGGCGACGATGCGGCTCACGTCAGCGCCTCCGCCTGAAACCGCCCGGACGCAGCCCGCTTCGCGAGGAACCGAACCTGCGCTTCCTTCGTCTCAGGGCGGACACCACCGACGCCGCGCACGTTCTCGCCGGTGGCGTCGTTCTGGCGGCGGATGGCGTGGAGAATGGTCGTGTGGTCGAGGCCTAGAAGCTTGCCGATCCGGAACATCGCGAAATTGGTGTCGCGGGCGACGGTCCAGATCATGATGCGCCGGGCGAGCATGCGATCCTGGCGGCGGCTCTGGCTCAAGATGGCTTCCACCGGGACGGTCGTCTTGAACGACACGCTCTCGATGATCCGGCGCATGTAGCCCGGGCATTGCTCGAATCGGCGACGGGCGGCGGCCTCGTCTACCTCGATCAGCGGGGCTCGCGCCCGCGGTGGCATGCGCAGCCTGATGTCGAGCTCAATCGCTTTGCGCTGGACAGCCTTCGGCGAGCGGCCGAGCGCAGCCGCTATGGCACGGTTGGGATGCTTGCCGGCCATGGCCTCAAGCTTTTCGACGTCACGGTTGGTCCAGAGCTTGCCGGCTTTCGTCATGGCAGAATCTCAATGTCGTCGGTGAGGAGGCTCTTGATCCCCCAGCCAGGGAGGAAGCCGTCGAGCTCGATCATGATGCGGTCGGGAGTGGCGACGCGCTGGCGATAGGCGTTGACCGCCCTGCCCTCCTTGCCGGCGCAGGGGCCGCGGAGGACCCGGATGCGGCGGCCGATGATCGGGTCGCGGGTGTCGGCAGGCTTGGCGGCGGGGCGGCTCATGGCGCGACGCTCCCGCATTCGCAGTGCCACATAAGCACAGACCAGAGGCCGTGCCGGGCGCCGAGGTCGTCAACGACCATCCAGCCGCGCTGATGGAACTCAGGCACGGCATGATGACGGACAAACTGGAAGAGGCCCGTGCGCGTCATAGCTGCATGGCCTCCTGAACGGGCTTGGCGACGGGCTCTAGCTGGAGACGAGGCCTACGCAACTCGTCAGCGATGCGACGGCACGACAGGTCGAACCACTTCGGATCTTGCTCAATGCCGACGAAGGAGCGGCCCAGCCGAACGCAAGCAACGCCCGTAGTGCCCGAGCCCATGAACGGGTCGCAGATGGCTTCTCCGGGCTGGGTAAAGTCCCCCACGATCTCCACCATGAGCGGGACGGGCTTCTCGGTCGGGTGCTCGCCCTGACGCCCTGTGTTGACGCAATGGGTGTAGAGGCCGCGCTTGCCACCGCCGTTCCACCGGCGGTAGCCAGTTCCAGCCCAGCACGTCACAAAGCATTCAGCGGCTCGCGCTGGGCCTTGCCCATTGAAGCGAGGCGACGAGTCCGGCTTCACCCAAAAGCACGTGGTGTCCCATTTGGCTTTGGCGGCCTGCAGGTCGTCGCGCCAAGCACGGACGCCTTCCGCAAGCGTGAATAGGATCACCCATCCCGACGAGGCCTCGACGCATGCTGCAGCGATGTCAGAGCGATCAGCGTTGACGCCCTCAAAGCCGAGGACATCAACGGTGCGTTGCCCGTCATTCCGGATACGATTGATCTTGCCGACAGCAGCGTGCAGTTCGTCTTCATAAGGCGGGTCGCTAATGACGTGGTCGGCCGACAAACCGGGCAGGATGTCGAGACAATCCCCCAGGTACAGTGTCACGTCTTCGGAAAGGTGCTCGACGCGGTTCATCGCGCCCTCGCCCGCTCGCGAGCATTCGCAATGCCGTTGGCGACGGCGGCCTCTGTCGCTTCAAGGCGCCAAGCGATTTCCTTCGTGTCCCGCAGCTCGTCGCGGAACATGATGAGGGCGCGGTCTTCGGTGTCGCGGTCGAGCACGGCCAGCAGCGGCGGGTTGGCCATACTGTGCCGGCTCTCGTAGGCGAGATAGGGCAGCGTGGCCTTGGCTTGGCGACGGGCGGGGAAGCTCATGCCGCGGCCCTCGCCTTGCTGATGCCGAGGCGATTGTCGAGCCATGCCGTTGCCTTCGGGGAGGTGCCGCGCTCGCTGCAGTGCGCGCAGTAGACGCCGCCATCGGTCGGCAGGCCGCAGAAGAACTTCTCGGAGAACGGGGTCGTGCTCGACCAGAGCGGCCAGCGGCAGAGGCCGTTGCGGATGTCGAAGAACCCGACCCGCTTCGGCTGCCATGCTGGGGTCGGCTTGGCAGCGGCGTACTCCTGCAGGGTAAGGCGCTGCCTGGATATCGCCTCGACCTTCGTCCGATCGGACTCGCCGCCGAAGGCGTGGAACTTCTGCACGCCGAACACAGGGGCCGGGGACGTCGGCAGCGCCGGTGCCGGGGATTTGGGAGAAACCGGGGACCTGCGCACCGGCGCAGGCGCACCTTTGCCGAGTTCAATGCCCTTCCGGCGGCACCGGCCGATCACCGCGTTCCGGCTGACGCCTATCATGATGCCGATCGACGCCGCCGTATAATCAGGGGCGAGGATGCGGAGCCGTGCGTCAAGCGTATCGGTCCACTTGAACGCCGGCCTGGGCACTGCCGGCTCGAAGGTCAGGCGCCCGGCCGTGTCGCGCGTCGCAACGATAGGCCTCATGCCTGCTCTCCGAACGACAGGGCTGCATCAGTGCGCGGCCGGCGGAGGAAGGCCGGGATTTCCGGCATCTCTCCGCTGAGTTCGCGCTTGGGCTGGTCCGTCTGGACCGAGGCGCGCGCCGCGATGGCGTTCGCGGCAGCCAGCCCCTTGATGACAGGGCGATCGTCCGCCGCCGGCGAGGGATCGACGGGGAAACGGGCTCCCTCCCCCTCACCGGCTGGCGTGACGAAATGATCGGCTTGCGAGGGCAAGTCTTCCGAGCCAACCCCGGCCTCGCGCTCAGCCGATCCTTCTTGCGGCCTTTCACCGCCCGCTCCTTCGCTCTGGACTGCGGGGAAACTATCCGGGGTGGCTATCTCAGGAACTGGTGCGCCGGATCTCACGGCGCTTCCGACTTCTCCCTCGGATGGGCTCTGACGGGGGGCCGCCTCGCGTGCGGGCACATGCACGTACGTGCGAGGGGATTTGTCGAAAGCCGAGACGTAGAGCTCGACGATGCTGGCACGCTCCTCGGCCGCCGGTGTCTGGGCTTTGTCGCGACCACGGATCTCGCGGATGGCGACGCCCATCGCGGCCTTGTCGAAGCCATGCGACTTCGCCTCGGCGTAGATTTCCTTGATGTCCGCCTTGCGCTCGTCGATCTCGTCGAGGACCGACATGATGCGCTGCATTGTCTGCGCGAGGAGGCCGTCGCTCATGACGCCCTCCGCATCTCATCAACAGCGCGGAGCGATGCGCTCGTGCCCTTGGCTACGCGAACGGCCTCGGCCAGCTTGTGCAGCGCATCGTTGATCGCGGTGTGCTCGTTCGGGGAAACCAAGCCATCCTGGATTGCGTCCGCGACGCGGCCGGACACCTCGCCGAACTCGTCCGCGATACCGGCGAAGGCCGTGACCATGCAGTTGGGAGGGGCCTTGCCCTCGGCGCTCACGAGGCGGAACCCACTCTGAGCCGCCATGACCTCGGACACGCACGGCATGCCGCACTCGGCCTCGAGCTTCATCGCGGCGGTCAGCGTGATGAGGTCGCTGTCCTGAGGATGAGCCCAACGATGCATCTGCGTCTTGGACACGCCCGCGATGGCGCCGGCATCCTCATGAGTGCCGATCATCTTCACCAGCGCTCGCGTCGCCGTCTTGATCCGGAAGAACCATTCGTCTCGTTGCATTGGAGCCTCGAAATCAGGGGATCAGGCCGAAAACTGTCCCGTCGCGGGAAGGCGTCGAAGGCGCGACTGCTCATGCACAGTGGAGTTGCGGAGGTCGCGTGCAGTGGTTTCGGGTTTGGGAATGAACGGCCGGCAGCTTCTGGCGCTGCTGGCGAAGCCGAGAACCGACAGGGTGGCGGTGAACGACAACACCGTTCGCCCTGTCGAAGCTCAGCGGGATATGTTCGGCGAGGAAGGCTCGATCGACGAGCGCCGCCGGCCGAACCGCCGCAAAATGCGAAAACGCCGTGTCGAGTGAAGGCGTCATGCGGCCCTCTCGATCCGACGAGGCACCTCGGCGGGCCAAGCCGACGTCTCCGGCCAATTCTCGGCGAACCAGGCCACGGCGCGATCGTAGGTGCGCAGCGTGATCGTGTTCTCCGACCGGAGCCTCTCTTGAAAGGCTGGATCGTTGATTGCCTGTCGCCAGACAGTCGTGACGCCGATGCCCAGCGCGCCTGCGTAGGCTTCGACCAGGGTCAGCAGATGGCGCTTGAGCTCAGTTTCCATGCTTGTGAAGATAGTTGGAGAAATCCAACTTCACAAGAGGAAAATTCCAACTCGAAGCGCATGGCTGATATGTGGGATATTTCCAACATGTCAGACCTCTTAGATTTCACCCGCCAGCGCCTCGCCGCGACCGGCCGCAACCCGTTTGAGGCTGCCAAGCTCGGCGGACTTGAGCGCAGCTTCGTCAACGACATTCTCATCGAGAAAAAGAAGACTGTTCAGGGCCGCTCTATCGGCAAGCTCGCGCTCGCCTTGGACACATCACCCGAGGCAGTCGTTCAAGCCATGGCCGGCGTCAGCCCGCCCCCTCTTGAACCGAGCACGGTGAAGCAATCGACACCCCGGCCATCGACGCAGACCCGCATCGTCGGGAAGGTCAAAGCCGGCGAGTTCATCGCGGTCGAGGATCTCGGAGACTGGGATGAGCCCCGCTACATTGAGGACACGGTTGACCCGAGGTTCCCGGATGCCCGGCACTTGGCGTTCGATGTCGAGGGCGACAGCATGAACGCGCTGCGGCCGCGGCCGATCATGGATGGTGATCAGGTTTCGGCGCTGGCCTACGAGGACATCCAGGACCGCTACCCGTTGCGCGATGGAATGATCGTGGTCGTCGAGCGCACGAGGCACGGCGGCCTCGAGCGCGAATGGTCTGTAAAGCAGCTCGAAATCTACGAGGACCGCGTCGAGTTTCACCCTCGATCGACGAATTCGAGGCACAAGCCGATCGTCGTGGTCCGCAACAACAGCGCGGACGACGGCGTGAAAGTCGAGATCATCGCCGTCGTCCGCCGCTTGGTCGCCAGTTTCATGTGAGGCGCCTGCTAGATGTCCAATCTAGCCAGCACAGCCTCGATCTCCTGGTGCCGTTCCCGCGAGGGCGGCGAGGCATAAAGTCCGCGCCCTCCCTCCCCGGCCTCACCCAGGATCGGAATGATCGCGGGACGATTTCCGAGGCTCATATCGACGACCGAGAACGAGAGGCCGGGCAGAGCTTCGCCTAAGCGCGCCTCCGTCCGCCCTTTGTCCTCGATCCATGCCTTCAACCGCCCCGACGGCGGGAAGAGGCTGTACTCAGTCGTCTCCGGAAGGCCGTCGTGCCAGAGCTTCATGCTGCGATCTCCTCGTCGATCGGCAATTGCTTGATAGCGACGATCGTGCCGATGGCGCTCTGGCACGGCGTGCACCAATAGCGCTGCTGTGCGAGGAATGCGCTGTCCGATAACTCGTCGATATCGCGGGGCGCATCATCGACGTCCGGGACATCGAGCGTCTTGAATACGTTCCGCTCGCAATTGTGGCAGCGGTAGTGAAGCTGGAAGCGGGCAACAATTCCTTCGGCAGACGGCATCGGCGGTACTCCAACTGGGATGCGTCAACGTGACTCATTAATGAGAACATAACAAGAACGATTTCCGATTAACTGATTCGCCTCCTGACTCCGGACGTCAGTAGGAATTTTCCAACTTACTAATTGACAGTTGGAAATCTCCAACTTATGTTCTCTCCATCAACGGAGAGACGCGATGTCCCGCCCCCGCTTCATTCCCCAGACCGACGTCGAGGTTGCGGCTTGCTGCTTCGTCAGCGGCGCCCTGGCTGCGCTGACCCCGGTCCGAGAGTTCTACGAGATCGAGCCGGTCTCCGGCCTCGGCGTCGGCTCCTATGAGCGCGCTCGGCATTGCGAGCGGGAAATCGCTCGCATCGACCGCGAGGACAAGCTGGCGACGCTCGACCGTTGCCTCGCCCTGATCGCGGCGCGCCGCGACATCACCCAATTCCTTGAAGCAGCGGAGTGAGGACGATGAACCTCCAGACGATCAAACGCGATCACTACGCCCATTACGTTTCGCGGGCGCTCTCCGAGGTTGCCAGAGCGGCGCGCGCCACGACCGAGGGCACGCGGTCTATCTCCCTCGCTTTCGCTTACCGCGATCTGCGGCAGGCCCTCCGCTGGGCGAATGCCATCGGTGATCGCGCCCTACGCAGCTTCTGCCTGCGCGTCCTCAACTGGCTGCGTGCTGATCTGCGGAGGGCTGCTTGATGGAAACCCGCACCCTCTGGATTCCCGAGCGCTCTGACCGACTGGCGCTGCTGATCGCGCAGAAGGTCCAAGACGGCACCGTCCCCTGCCTCGCTCAATACCTCGACGAGGATCGCGCCAAGGCTTCGGCCGAGACGCTCGCGAAAGTTCATCGCGACCCGGACTACAAGGCGCGATGCGTCGTCATCGAATGGCGCGCGGTGGATGACGGCTACATCGCCGTGCCTCGTATCGTCGAGCGGCTTGGATCGCTGGCCGCCATGCTCTTCATCGTGATCGGCGGGCCGTTCGCCGTCGGCTGGGGGACGCTGCTGTGATCCGCGCCCTCGCCCATCAGGCGCTGTCCGCCTTCCTCTCCTGGCGCCGTAAACGCCGGGAGGCCAAGGCCGCGTCCGAAAGCGCTCGCCGCCTTGCGGCGGCCAATCCCGAGATACAGCGGCTTCGCGCCGAGATCGCTGCCCGCGCCCGAAAGCATCGCGCGGTCCAGCCACTTCGCCGGCAGTTGCACGCCCTCATGATCGCCCAGCTCGCCAAGGAGCAGGGCCGCACCTTCACCGACAGGAGCTTCGGATGAACGCACATAGCGACATCGCCAAGGTTCAGCGCGAGCTCGACGCGGCGAAGGTGCTGCGCGAGCAGATCGCCGACCTTGCGCAAGGCGACGAGGACTTCATCCGCGACACGCTGGAGGGCGAAGCAGATTTCGAGGGCATCGTCCGGTCGCTGCTCGCCGGCATCGGCGAGGACGAGGCGATGGCTGATGGCATCGACGTCTACGTCAAGGAACTCGCCGGCCGAAAGGATAGGCTGGCCAGTCGCGCCAAGCTCAAGCGCTCGCTGATCTGCACTGCGCTGGAGATCGCCGGCCGCAAGACGATCGAGACCGACGTCGGCACCGTGACGCTCTCGGCTGTGAAGCCGAAGGCGATCGTGATCGAAGAGGCCGACATCCCGGCCGAGTTCTTCAAGCCGCAACCGCCGAAGCTGGATCAGGCCGCGCTGTCCGCCGCACTGCGCGATGGCCGCGAGGTCAAGGGCGCCAACCTCTCCAACGGCGGCACCACCATCCGCATTCTGAGGAAGTGACCATGAACGCTGTCGTCAACCTGCGCCCGGCCGACTTCACGAACACGCAGCTCACGCTGATCCGCAACACGGTCGCGGCCGACACGAACCAGAACGAGTTCGACTTGTTCATCCACACGGCGAGGCATCTGCGGCTCGACCCGCTGCGCCGGCAGATTTACGCCTTCGTCTACAACAAGACGAACGCCGCCAAGCGCAAGATGTCGATCATCGTCGGCATCGACGGCTTCCGCGCCATCGCTGACCGGACGGGCAACTATCGCCCCGACGAGGAAGAGCCGACTTTCGAGATCGACCCTGCGCTGCGCGGGCAGTCGAACCCGGCCGGCATCGTCAAGGCAACGGTGCGAGTGTGGAAGCACTCGCACGGCTCCTGGCACAAGGTCACGGCTTCCGCCTTCTGGGAGGAGTACGCCCCGCTCAAGGAAGGCTGGTCGGAAACCGTCGAGACGCAGAACGGCACATGGCCGGATGGCAACCCGAAGATGGTGTCCAAGCCGGCGCCGGGCGCGACGCGCATTAGCACCCTCGACACGTCGGGCCAGTGGGGGAAGATGCCCCGCGTCATGCTGGCGAAAGTCGCCGAGGCTCTGGCGCTGCGCAAGGCTTGGCCGGACGATTTCAGCAACGTCTATGCCGATGAGGAGTTCGACCGCACCCGCGCGCAGGACGTGACGGCATGGGAAGCTGCTGAGCAGGGCGCGACCGAAAAGCGGCTCGCTCAGATCGGCCAGGGCCAGACGGTCATGTTCCAGTTCGACCCGGTCGGGCCGCTGGAACCTGTCCCGCTCGGCAAGGTGGCGGATCGCATCGCGGAGTTCGTCAGGAAAAACCGCGAGGAAGTCAGCGCCATCGGGCTTTTCGAGAGCCGTAACCGTCACGCGCTGCGCGACTTCTGGGCTCGACAGCCCGGCGACGCGCTCGAGGTCAAGCGGATGATCGAAGGCGCCATGGCCGGCGCCGGGGCTGGTGCGGAATGAACGCCGCACTTCCATTCCGCTGGACGGGCGACGCAATGGTGCCTCTGCCCTCCTTCGCGAAGCGCTGCGATGCCGAGTTCGTCGTCGGCGTCGTCTACAACCTCGAGGCTATCGAGGAGCGCTCGGCCGCCTCGCATCGGCACTATTTCGCTTCGGTGAACGAGGCCTGGCAGAACCTGCCCGAGGGCCTGGCCGATCAGTTCCCGACCAGCGAGCACCTTCGCCGCTGGTGCCTGATCCGTGCCGGCTACCGGCAGAGCCGTGACGTCGTCGCCTCGAGCAAGTCCGAGGCCCAGCGCATCGCGGCCTTCGTCAAGCCAATGGACTCCTACGCCGTCGTCACCACCCGCGAATGCGTCGTCACCGTCTGGACGGCCGAGAGCCAGTCGATGAAGGCGATGGGCAAGCAGCGGTTCCAGGAGAGCAAGGATGCGGTGCTGAGCCTGCTCGGCCTGATGATCGGGACGGACCCAGTCGAGATAGGGAGGGCCGCGGCGTGAGCAGTCATTGGCGAGCCGAGGCCCGGCAGGCGATCGAGGCGGCTATTGCCGCGCTCCCGAAGGATGCCAGCTTTGCTGACAAGAAGCGCGCGATCGACACGGCCTATCCGTTTGGGCCGCGCCAGTACCACCCGTACAAGATCTGGCTGAGCGAACGGAAGGTGTGGCTAGCGCGGATGAGCGATGCGCCTGCCGGCCCGCTGCTGAGCCCGCTCGACCGCGCGCGTGCTGCGTATATCGCGGCCGAAGGCAAACGGCCATGAGGCGCGAGTTCTCCCGCAAGCTTCGCGCCGAGATCGTGCTTCGCGCCACCAACCGCGACGGCTTTGTCTGCTGCGAAGAATGCGGCCTGGTCCTCGGCAAGAAGCCCTACGAGGTCGACCACACGACGCCCGAGGCGCTGGTCATGGACAAGACCAAGCCGCTGACGGCGGACGACGGGAAGCTTCTCGGCAAGGACTGCTGCCATACCCCGAAGACCGTCGACGACATCCGCCGCATCCGCAAGGCCGACCGCCAGCGCGACCGGCACACCGGCGCCATCGTGAAGACAGCCCGCCCCCTGCCCGGCTCCAAGGCCTCCGGCTGGCGCCACCGCATGAACGGAACATGGGAGAGACGATGATGAGCGAGACCCCGGCGCGCCCCAAATACCGCGACCCGCAGATCGTTGCTGCCGCGGTCAACGACGTATTGGATGACGTGACCCGTTGGCTGGGTGCCGATGCGCGCGACCCCGAAGCGGTCAAGCGGGACCTGATCCGCTGTGCCGATGATGATGCTTATCGCTTTGCGAAGAACCTCGACGACCGCGCCTATTGGTATCCCGACTCCGACCTCGTCGAAATTCTCGACGGCTATTCGACCTGGTCCGCGCGCGACAAGGCGACGAAGGAATGGGTTTCCGCCCACAACATCACGGTTCCGCACGCCATCGGCGACGTGGTCACCCTGCGCGGCCAGTCTGCACGCATCGTCGACATCCGCGCTGCCACGGCAGAGATCATCGCCCAGCCTGTAGAGCCTGACGGGCAGAACTACGGGGATACGGGCGGCTGGGTACATGCTGCCGAAGACGCCAAGCCGGTCGAGGTGCCGGCATGACCTTGGAAGGCTTCACCGCCGGCTTCATCACCGCGCTCGCGATGTGGGGTCTGCTTCGCGCGGCGCTGTGGATGGCCCGCTCACACAAGAGCGACGCCACCTCACCCGAAGACCAGTTCCTCAACCCTACGGTGGAGAGGCGGTATCGGAGGGCGGGGGAGTGACGCAGCCAACGCACGAACCCAAGGCTCTTGAGGCGATGAGAGGGCCAATGATCTTTCGGCTCTCTGCCGAGCAGGGGCACCGCTGCGCGTTCTGCGGCGTCGAACTGCGTCTTCCAGGCTGCGAGCCCAAGCCGAAGTGGCCGCGCTCCACGACTGGAGCGCGGCGCTCCTACCGCTATCGGCTAGCGACGAGGGATCACATCGTTCCGCAGTGCGATGGCGGCAGCAACGGCTGGGATAACCTCGTTGCGGCATGCCTCTGGTGCAACGGTTATCGAGGCAACCAGCCAGCTGAAATAGCTTTTGCGAGGATCGAAGACCGCGTCCGCAGGGGGTATCACCCGCACCAGCGGTTCGCCGTCACAGGTCAGTGGCCCAAAGGTCTTCAGAACATGAGGACGGTACATAAGGCCCCCACCCCCACCCACCCGGGTGCACCATGACGCGCGCTCAGGTGGTGCCGGCGCTTCTCAGGCTGGGCGAAGCTGCTGGCTATCTCGGTATCGGAGAAACCCGGCTCCGCGAGCTCGTCCATGAAGGCAAGGTCAGATGGATCGACCTGTCTGGCGGTGACAAGCGCCGCGCCATGCGATTCCATAGGTCCGATCTGGACGACTTCATTGCCGCATCACGGAGGCAGGCACCATGTCCGTCTACAAGCCCCCTGGCGCGGTCAACTACGTCTACGACTTCGAGTTCAATGGCACTCGATTTCGCAAGTCTGCGCGAACAGCGTCAAAACGAGAAGCTGAGGTTGTTGAGCGAAAAGCGCGCGAAAGGGCCAAGCGCGACGCCGAGCGTCAGGCGCTAACGCAAGCCGCTTTCAAAGGCGAAGGCCCTCTGACGCTTGGCGTAGCCACCGCCCGCTGGTGGCAGGAAAAAGGGCAGCACAACACCAACTCGGAGACGGACTTCCACAACCTGGCGCGCATGGTTGCCTGGTTCGGAGAAGACCGCCGGCTGGACGATATCACCGACCCCGACATCACCGCATGGGTAGCGGCGCGCCGCGGCGAACGGATCAAGGGCCGCGAGACGCTGAAGGACAAGTCCCCCGCCCCGCTGGTGAAGCCCGCCACAGTGAACCGCTCTACGGTCGAGGCGTTGAGGAAGCTGTTCACCTACGCCCGGAAGAAATGGAAGATCCGCTATTCGAGCGAGCCGGAGTGGCGCGAGCACCGCGTGCCGGAGCCGGGCGAGCAAGTTGCTGAGCTGACCTTCGTGGATCAGGAGCGCGTTCGCGCCCATCTGACGGAGGGATACCGGGAAGCCGCCATGTTCGCGCTGGCTAGCGGTTTGCGGCTGAACAACTGCCTCCTGAAATGGTCCGAGATCGATTGGGAAGGCGGCCGGCTCAAGGTCACACAAAAGGGCAACCGCACGCACACGATGCCGCTCTCCCGCGATATGCGAGCGATACTGAGCACTTGTATCGGCCATGACGAAACGTGGGTTTTCACCTTTCCGCTGCGCCGGAGATCGAAGCAGCGCCGGGTGCTCGGAGAGAGGTTCCCCGTCACCTATTACGGACTGCAAATCGCTTGGCGGCGCGCCGCAGAGGAGCTTGGGATTGACCTGACGTTCCACGGCCTGAGGCACACGACTGGAACCCGCATCCTTCGCCAGACCGGCAACATCAAGGCTGCTCAGAAGGTGCTGGGACACGCCAGCGCGGCTACGACGAGCGCCTATTACGCGCACGCCACGGAAGACGACGTGCGCAACGCTCTCGACGCGACCCCCCTTAATAGCCCCCGTATTGAAGCGCCTCAGCCCAAAAAGCGCCGCCGCAGCAAGGAGATAGAGTGATGGAACACTTTGCTGGGGGACAAGGGGTCGGAGGTTCGAATCCTCTCGCTCCGACCATAAATCTCAATTATATCAGTATCTTGAACGTGGGGTCGCAAACGGCCCATCCGGTTGATTCGGAACGAAACGAGACTGAAACGGAACTTTCGGGACAGAGAAACCCGACAAAGTCCCGACGCGGCTTCCTGCTCGCGCAGCAAAGCGAGAATCCGTTCGGGGTCGCTCGACATCTCGATCCTCCTGCCAGTGCCCGCAGGACCGACAAAGCCGTAGAACGTCCCGACGCGCAGCTCTGCCCATTGGTGACGTCTGAAACGTCCGGTTTGGGCAAGCTCGTTCAGTGATAGGCAACACCACTGGAGTTGCCTATTCCAGACATCTGGGACGTTCGTCTGCCAGCGCCTCAGCCGGGCGACAGGCCGGGCAGCAGGATTGGCCCGTTGTACCAGCTCGGACCAACCTGTGTGGCGATCGGGCGGTGCGCTGCGCTGGTCAAGTCAACTTCGCTACCGGCAGCGAAAAGATTGGCGAGCGTGGCTCCCGTTTCGCAAAGCCAAGCCAATTTCACGCTGATGGATCGCACTACCTTTCCGGCGGAGGCGTCACGCTGTCGCTTCGAACGGGTGGTGGCAGCGGAACATCCCCCCGGCCGCGGCGGTCTGCTCCGGCATCTCCGTCCGGCAGATGTCACTCGCCCGCGGGCAGCGCGGGTTGAACGGGCAGCCTGGCGGCGGCTCGACCGGGTTCGGCGGCTCGGCGATCGCCTCCGACCATGACGGGCGCCGGCCCGGCGTCGGCGGCAGCACGGCGTCGAGCAGCGAGCGCGTATAGGGATGGCGCGGCCGCGCGAAAAGCTCCTCGGTCCGCCCTGTCTCGACCACCGTGCCGAGATACATCACCGCCACCCGCTCGGCCATGTGGTAGACCACGGCGAGGTTGTGGCTGATCAGCAGCACGGTCAGCCCGAGCTTCTTCTGCAATGCGCCGATCAGGTTGATGATCTGCGACTGCACGGAGACGTCGAGCGCCGAGGTCGGCTCGTCGCAGATCAGGATGCGTGGCTGCCCGATCAGCGCCCGCGCGATGGCGACGCGCTGGCGCTGCCCGCCCGAGATCTGGCTCGGATAGGCGTTGAGCAGATGCGGCGGCAGGCCGACGGCCTGCATCATCTCCGCCACCGCCGCCTGCCTGCTGCGGGCATTGCCCTCGCCACGCACGACGAGCGGCGCCGCGATGATGCTGCCGAGCGTCTGGCGCGGATTGAGCGAGGAATACGGGTCCTGGAAGACCGGCTGGATCAGCCCGGCCCGCTCGATGCGGTGATAGGACGCGATCGGCTTGCCGGCGACCGCGACGGTGCCGCTGCTCGGCGCCTCGATGCCGAGCATCAGCCGCGACAGCGTGGTCTTGCCGCAGCCGGATTCGCCGACGATCGCAACCACCTCGCCCTGCTCGACCTCGAGATCGATGCCACGGAGCGCCCGCAGCGTGCGCCGTTCGCCATGGAAGGAGACCGGGTAGTCGCGCGTCGCGCCGACGATGCTCAGTGCGGCCTGCGCGCTCACGACACCACCTCGCCTTGCTCTTCGAAACCCGGTTCGTCCACCCGCTCCGCAACGGGGCGGATGCAGCGGAGGGCGCGGTCTCCATCCTGCGGCAACAGCGGCACGGGCGCGGCGCAGACGGGCCGCGCATAGGGGCAGCGCTCCATGAACAGGCAGGCTTTCACCTCGCCGGTCGGCGGCGGCACGATCCCGGCGATCGAGCCCAGCAGAGCGCCCCGCGCGGTGCGTCCCGGCGTCGGGATCGCCTGCAGCAGGCCCTCGGTATAGGGATGCGCCGGGGCGGTCAGGACCTCGGCGGTATCGCCGGTCTCGACCACCTGGCCCGCATACATCACCGCGACACGGTGGGCCATCGTCGCCACCACGCCGAGATCATGCGTGATCAGGATGATGCCGACGCCGGTCTCATCCTGCAGCTGCGCCAGCAACCCGAGGATCTGCGCCTGGGTGGTGACGTCGAGCGCCGTGGTCGGCTCGTCGGCGATGATCAGGTCGGGCTCGCAGGACAAGGCCATCGCGATCATCACGCGCTGGCGCAGGCCGCCGGACAGCTGGTGCGGATACTGCTCCAGCCGCGCCGCCGGCGACGGGATGCCGACCCGAGCGAGCAGCGACACCGCCCGCTCGCGCGCCTGCGTCCGGCCGATGCCCAGATGCGTGCGCATCACCTCGGTCATCTGGCTGCCGATGGTGTAGCAGGGATCGAGCGAGGTCATCGGATCCTGGAAGATCATCGCGATGCGCGGGCCGCGCAGCTTGCGCCACTCCGCCTCGCGCAAACCGATCAGCGGCTGGCCGTCGAAGCTCAGTCGGGCGGCGTCGACGCGGCCCGGCTTCGGCACCAGCCCCATCAGCGAGAGCGCGGTGAGACTCTTGCCGCAGCCGGATTCGCCGACAATCGCCAGCGTCTCGCCGCGCTTGACCGAAAGCGCGATGCCGCGCACCGGCTGCAACACGCGGCCCTGCGCGGTCGGGATCGTGATCTTGAGGTCGTCGAGCTCGATGAGTGCACTGTCCGTCAGGGTGCTCATGCCCGGCCCTCCGGCGCGACCACGTCGCGCAGCGCATCGCCGAGCAGGTTGATCGCCAGCACCAGCGTCACCAGCGCGACGCCGGGGATCGCGATCAGCCAGGGGCGGAACAGCAGCTGGTTCTTCGATTCCGCCACCATCAGCCCCCAGGAGGCGAGCGGCGGCTTGACGCCGAGGCCGAGGAAGGAGAGCGCGGCCTCCAGCAACACGGCATGCGCGACCTCGACGGTCGCGACCACGATCAGCGGCCCGACGATGTTGGGCAGGATCTCGACCAGCAGGATGCGCGGCGTCGAGGAG
Source organism: Allobosea sp. Root381 (assembly GCF_001429395.1). GTDB lineage: Bacteria > Pseudomonadota > Alphaproteobacteria > Rhizobiales > Beijerinckiaceae > Allobosea. Next base: position 7,150 of record NZ_LMJT01000016.1, on the reverse strand, counting down.
CCGATGGCACGCGCCGAGATGACGAAGTCGCTATGCGCCAGCCGCTGCGTCGCGCTGCGGGTCACCACCGCGAACCTGTCCCAGAGCAGAAGCCCGATCACGACGACGAGCACGGTGAGCGAGGAACCGACGACCGCGACCACGACGAGCGCGACCAGCACCACCGGAAGCGTCAGCCGGATCGTGATCAGGAAGTTGATGACGAGGTCGACCCGGCCGCCGAAATAGCCGGCGGCCATGCCCATCGCGGTGCCGATCAGGCCCGAGACCAGCACCGTCGCGAGGCCGATGAACATCGAGACGCGGGCACCGTCGACCAGCCGCGCCAGCAGGTCGCGCCCGAGCTGGTCCGTGCCGAGCGGATGCGCCCAGCTGCCCCGTACGTCCCAGACCGGCGGGACGAGGCGGGCGCTGAGATTCTGCGCGACCGGGTCGAGCGTGAACAGCGGCCCGACGAGCGCGACCAGCAGGATCAGCAGGATCGCGCCGCCGCCGAACCAGAAGCTGCCATGCCGCAACAGGCGGTGCAAAGCGAGTCGGCGGGGGCTCATCGCCGTGAGTGTCGCCGCCGTCATGAGATGCGGATCCTCGGATCGATCAGGGCATTCAGGAGGTCGGCCAGCAGCGTCAGCAGCGCATAGATCAGCGCGATCACCAGCAGGATGGACTGGATCACCTCGATGTCGGAGCGCTGGATCGACTGCCAGGCGAGCAGGCCGAGCCCCTTCAGCGAGAACACCGTCTCCACGACGATCGAGCCGCCGAGCATGAAGCCGAGCTGCACCGCCGCCAGCGAGACGACCGGGATGATGGCGCTGCGCAACGCATGCAGCAGCACGACGCGCCAGGCCGGCAGGCCATAGGCGCGGGCCGTGCGGACATGGTCGGACTGCAGCACGTCGATCATGCCCGAGCGGGTCAGCCGCATCAGCGCGGGCGCCGCGTAATAGCCGAGCGTCACCGAGGGCAGCACGAAATGCAGCCAGGTCGTCGAGCCGGAAATCGGCAGCCAGCGCAGCTGCACGCCGAAGATGTAGACCAGCAGCAGCGCGAACAGGAAGGACGGCAGAGCCTGCCCGGCGACCGCCAGCCCGAGCGCGAAACGGTCGATCACCGTGTCGCGATAGAGCCCGGCGAGGATACCGAGCGGGATCGAGAGCAGCAGCGCGAAGGCGAGAGCCGACAGCCCGAGCTTGGCGGTGACCGGCGCATGCTCGGCCAGCACGGTCACCACCGGCTGGCGCAGATAAAAGGACCGGCCGAACTCGCCCGACAGGATCTTGCCGAGCCAGGCGAAATACTGCGTGTGGATCGGCTGGTCGAAGCCGTAGAGCCGGCGGATCGATTCGACATCCGCAGGCGAAGCCCCCTCGCCCGCCATCGCCGCGGCGGGATCGCCGGAAAGATGGACGAGCGAGAAGGCGAGCACCGAGGTACAGGCGATCACCAGCAGGGTGACGAGCAGTCGCCGCGCGAGAAAGCGTAACATGATGTTCGATCAGACTGCGGCGACCGCTTCCATGCTCACTTCTTCCAGCGTGCCAGATAGAAGTGGGCCAGTTCGTCCGGCGTCACCGGCATCTCGAGCTCGGCATTGAAGGCATAGGTCCGGCCGTAGCTGAACAGCGGCACCATATAGGCCTGCTCGTTGATGCGGGCGAGCGCCTTGCCGTAGAGCTCCTTGCGCTTCTCCGGGTCGACGCTGGTGTCCGCCGCCTGCAGCCAGTCGCGCACCTGCTCGTCGCGGGCATAGTCGTCGATGCTGAACTTGAAGTAGTTGCTGACCGAGGCCGAGGCGTCGAGCACGCCCTGCGAACCCCAGCTCAGATGCGCCACCTCGGCCTTGCCCTCCTGCAGGATGGGGCGCAGCGCGCGCCACTGCAGGTAGCGCAGATCGGTGTTGATGCCGACGGCGCGCAGATAGTTCATCACTGCTTCCGTATAGGGCCGGTCGCGATAGGCGTAGATCGGGATCGTGAAGCCGTCGGGATGCCCGGCCTCCTTCAGCAGCGCCTTGGCCTTGGCCGGGTCATAGGCATATTCCTCGGTTTTGGTGTCGCAGCCGAACTGGCGCGCGTCGCACATGAAGCGCAGCACCTCGGACCCCTCGCCGACCAGCTCCCGCGAGATCGCCGCCCGGTCGATGGCGTGGAACATCGCGCGGCGGACGCGGACATCCTTCATCGGGTTGTCGCCGGAGCGGCCCGCCGCATCGAGCGAGAGGAACGACATGCGCGTCGTCGGCGCGGCCTTGACCGTGACGTTCGGCATCGCGCCGAGTTGCTTGGCGTTCTCGGACGGTACGCCCCAGATCCAGTCGAGCCCGCCGGTCACGAGCTCGGCAAGCTGCGTGTCGGTGTCGGGGATGGTCTTGTAGATCAGCGTGCCGATCGACGGCTTGCCCTTCGGGCTGTCAGCGAAATAGGCCTCGTTCTTGACCAGCGTCACCGAGGAGCCGGACTTGAACTCCTTGAGGTTGTAGGGGCCGATGCAGACCGGCTGGACAGCGCCCCAGTCGCGCCGCGGCTTGCCGCCGGTGTTGACGGTCGGCGCCTTGTCGTAATGCCCTTCGGGATAGATCGGCGTGATGCCGGAGAAGTATTCGATCGCGGCCGGCGTCGGCGCCTTGGCCTTGAAGATCACCGTATCGGCGCTCGGCGCCTCGACATTCTCGATCCAGTCGACCAGCAGGCGGGTGACGACGCCGCTGTCGGGCTGGCGGGCATGGTTGTAGGTGTAGGCGACGTCGGCCGCCGTCAGTTCCTTGCCGTTCGAGAATTTCAGCCCCTTGCGCAGCTTGAACTCGAGCGTCTTGTCGTCGATCCAGCGATAGCCGGTCGAGAGCAGCGGCTTGTATTCGCCCTTGATCGGATCACGATACATCAGCGTGTCGCACATCTGCTGCGCGATGATCACGACCTCGCGCAGGTTCTGGTAGTAGAGATCGACCGTGTCGACCTCGCTGGCTGAGGCGAAGACCAGCGTGTCGTCCGCCTTGCCGGCCTGGGCCGCGCCGGCACCGAGGCCGAGCGCCGCCGCGACGGTCAATGCCGCCGCCATGTTTCGAGTCGTCATCATCGTTCCCCTCCGTCCCGTTTCAGGATCAGTATCCGCATCCCGGCCATCTCCTCATGGCCGGGGCGCGGTCCGTTGTGACCTTCTCAGACTGCGGGCCTCACCGGCAATCTGATCGTCGAATTCGTTGCCCCGCCGCGATGCAGCGTCAGCTTCGGCGGCCGGCCATGCGGCACCTGCCCGCAATGATCGGCATCGGCGCCCGCGATCGCGATGCGGATGCGGCTGCCCGCCCTGAAGGTCCATGACGTCGGCAGCAGTGCAAAATGCAGGCGCTGCGGCTCGCCGACCGGCATCGGTGCGGCATCGGCCCGCGTGAAGTTGCGGAACGGCCAGGTCGTGCGGTGTTCGGCCGGGCACTCGCTCTCCTTGCGATGCAGCGCACGCAGCAGCCCCTCGGTGACGTAGCGCACGGTGCCGTCGGCCTCGACCTCCGAGAGATAGACGAAGATTGCGGCGTCGGGCTCGCTCGACGACACCTGCAGATCGGCGATCACATGTCCTGAAACCTGCCAGTCCCGATCCAGCGGCGCGGAATCGTAGCGCAGCATCGCCTCGTCGCGGCCCTTCCAGTCGATGTAGTAGTCGCGGCTGTCGATCGCCGCGATGCGCTCATAGCGGGTCTGGCCGCCGGTGCCCTTGCTGAAATCGACCTGGTATTCGTCCGCGCCGTCCGCGCCGGCCTGCGGCAAGAGCCGCGAACCTTCGTCGAGATGCAGCGTCTCGCTTGTCTCGACCGGCGGCCAGGAGGCGGCCTCCTGCCAGGCTTCCTCATGCATGGTGTAGTAGTGGATCGGCGCCTCGTTCCGGAGCCCGGTATCGAGCTCCATCAGGTACTCGTCGAAGAAACGCAGCACCTCGCCGACGATCGGGAAATCGGGCTCCACCCGCGGCCGCCAGGGCGAGCAGTCGATGCGCGCGCCATGGTCCCAGGGGCCGAGCAGCAGATGGCGCTTGGCGTTCGGCAGCGTCAAGAAGCGGCTGATCGAGCCGTTGGCGTAGCCCGCGCCGTCCATCCAGCCCGAGACCGAATAGACCGCGACCTCCGGGTCGATCCCCTCATAGAAGCCATAGGGGCTGAACTTCGCCGAGGTGAAGTCCGGGTCGTAGGGCAGCGTATCGCCCTTGAATTTGAACTCGGTGATGAAGTCCGGCATGTGAAAATTGCCGATATGCTCGGTGATCGCCTGCCGGCAGAGCGCTCCGTCCGCATCCTCGTCCACCGGCTGCGGGCCGGCATAGTTCGGGTTGGCGTAGTAGGAGATGTTCTTCAGCAGGTCGCGCCGGTCGTGGTCCATCGCGATCATCAGGTCGTCATAGACCCGCGCCAGCTCCTTCAGCAGGATGCCGCCCGGATAGTAATGGTCCGAATAGGTGTCCCAGACCGCGAAGAGCGGCGCGATCGCCTTCACCGCCTTGTGGCCCGTGCTGGCGAGGAAGTCCGATGCCGCGCCGAGATAGGACACGCCGGTCGCGCCGATCGCGCCGTTCGACCAGGGCTGCGCCACGATCCAGTCGGCGATGTCGCGACAATCCTCGCGCTCGCGCGGCGAACGGAAGCTGTCGCGCGTGCCGAAGCTCGCCCCCGTGCCCCGCACGTCGATGACGACCAGCGCATAGCCCGCCGGCACGAAATTGTCGCGGTAGCGGAAGGAGCCGGGCGTGACCTCGTCGCCCTTGCTCGAATCCGCCAGCGCGAAACGGCGATAATAGGGAGTGAAGATGGTGATCGCCGGGAACGGCCCCTCGGCCGCCACGCCTTCGGGCGTCTGCGGCAGATAGACGTCGACCGCGAGCCGGCAGCCATCCGGCATCGTAACATACTGCGAGAACGGCTTCTTCGAGACGCCATAGGGGCGCTTGCGGTCCTTCAGATAGGCCTGCGGCATCACGCGCCAGGCCGGTTTCTCGGTCGCCATCACAATCGCCCGTCTCGCACCGTTCCAGTTCGAAGGTGGAGCGTCGCAACCCTCGACATATGCGTCAAATGCGTAATAAAGAGAAAATCATGCTTATTTCGCATATCGACTGAGACGAGTGGCGGCGCTGCGCGGCCTGGAGGCGCTGAGAGCCTTCGTCGAGACGGGCACCGTATCGCGGGCCGCGACGAGGCTCGGCCGCACCCAGCCGCAGATCGGACGACTGCTCAGTGCGCTCGAGAGCGAACTCGGCTTCCAGCTTTTCGACCGGCAGAACAAGCGCCTGAGCCTGACCGCCGAAGGCCGCGAGTTCTACCAGCACGCGGAGCGGCTGCTGCAGGGACATGATGGACTTGAACGCTTCGCCGCCCAGTTGCGCCGTGGTGGGCGCCACCACATCCGTGTGCTCGCCGCACCGCATGTTGCCGAGGCCATCGTCATCGATGCAGTGGCCAAGCTCTCTCGAAGCGACCCACGCATCACGGCTAGCGTCGATTCACGCGTCCGCATCGATATCGACAGCTGGCTCGGCCAGGAGCACTTCGATCTTGCTATAACCGTTCTCCCGATCAGCCACGCCGGCTTCGAGACCGAAGAATTCTTGCGTGTTGAGGCCGTGGCCGCCATGGCGGAAAGCCACCCGCTGGCGCGGCTGGAAGCGGTTACGGTCTCGGACCTTGCCAAGACCAGCTTCATTGCGACCCACCGCCGCTCGCTGATCCAGAAAGAGATAGAACGCCAGGCGGACGAGACAGGAGTTACGCCCGAATCGCGCTTCGAAACGCAGAGCGGCATGATTGCATGCCAGCTCGCAGCGCGTGGCCTCGGCTGTTGCGTCGCGGACCCCTTCGTCGCGCATTCGAGCGGAACGCCCGGCTTGATCTTCCGGCCGTTCCGCCCCGCCATCGAACTGCGCTACGGCTTCGTTTTCCCCGCCTGGCAAAGCCGTTCGCGATTGGGCCGAGAGCTCTCGGGTGCGATCGCAGAGCGGGCGAAAGCACTTTGGAGCACGATAAGGACGTCTTTCGGCTAATTTGCCGAAGCAGCGGTTCGAGATGATAGCCCGCCCTATGAGCGGGGCGCCGGATTGAATGTCCGCTCATTGACCATGGCCCAACGCCAGCTATTGACGCTGCGCACCCACTCACATGTGGCGGAGACCGATCTTGCCCAGGAGCGGCAGGATCTCGTCGCGCGCTGCGATCCGATGCGCACGGGCCTTGAGCTGCGCCTGCGCGGGATCGCCGAGCGCTATCGCGGCGATCAGGTCGCGATGGGCGTCAGCCGAGTGATCTAGACGGTTCCGCAGCCTCAAGGTCAGCATGCGAGCCCGGTGGGCCTGATCGGTCACCGTCTGGAAGATGCGCCTCAGCCTGCCATTGCCGCAGCGCTCAACCAGAAGCTGGTGGAAGCGATCATCGGCGGCCGCCCAGCCATCGAGGTCGTCGCGGGCAAGGCTTTCATCCATGGCGGCAGTGGCGTCGGCGAGCGCGCCGACAACCGCGCTCCGCGTCACCTCCGGCAGTGCCGCGAGCAGTTCGGCGGCCATCGCTTCCATCGCAATGATCACGTCGTAGATCTCGCGGACGTCATCCAGTGCGAGCGGGCAGATCAGCACGCCACGCTTGGGCAACACCCGGACCAACCCGTCCTCCTGCAGCCGGATTATCGCCTCGTGCACGGGCGTGCGGCTCATGCCGAGCCGCACGGCGATCTCCTGCTCGGAACCCTGATAGCCGGGCGGAAACACGGTGTTGCGGATCGCCCGTTTGAGCGCGGCGTAGGCCTCGTCGACCAGCGAGCCGCGCCGGCCGCCATCAAGATCGGACCTGCGAGCAAGTTCGTCCATGCCACCCTCCGACAGCCGAGTGACCATGCGCCGCTCTTCCATGCAAGCAGAAATGGATGATTGACAGCAGCGGCATCCGGCGCCACGACTTCAACATGCAAGCTTCCATGGAAGACATGGGAAGACGATCGGAGCGCCGCCATACGGCGCCAACATGGGGAGAGATACCGATGAAGCGATTGCTGTTAGTGGCCTGCCCCCTGAAAAGTGGCCCTCCCTGAAGTAGGCTTTTTGAGCCTTTGGAGGATGCCCGCGATGCCGCAGAAGAAGCACAAGCCTGAAGAGATCGTCGCGAAGCTGCGGCAGG
>NZ_LMJT01000015.1 GCF_001429395.1 Allobosea sp. Root381 | reverse complement strand
GGCTCGCTGATCGCCGGCGGTTCGGTCAACGCCACCACGTCAAGTGGCACGCTCGACATCGCCAACCTTGCGGTCGGTGCAAGCGCCGCCCTCTCGGCCTCCGGCGCCGTCACGCTCGGCGATGCCACGACCGCCGCAGGCAACCTCGCCGTCACCTCAATCACGGGCGGAATCACGGCGGCCACGCTGAGCGTCGCCGGGGATGCGAACCTGACCGCGGCTCACGCGATCTCGGTGACAAACGCCCTAACTGCCGGCGGCGCGGCGAACGTCACCGCCGCCAGCGGCACGCTTGGTATCGCCAGCCTTGAGGCCGGTGCAGGCTTCGCCCTCTCCGCATCCGGCACCGTCGTGCTCGGCGATGCCACCACCGCCGCAGGCGATCTCTCGATCACCTCGACCGGCGCCGACATCAGCGCGGCCACGCTGAACGTCGCCGGTACCGCGAACCTGACCGCCGCCACCGCGATCNCCGCAGGCGATCTCTCGATCACCTCGACCGGCGCCGACATCAGCGCGGCCACGCTGAACGTCGCCGGTACCGCGAACCTGACCGCCGCCACCGCGATCTTGGTCGCGAGCTCCCTGACCGCCGGCGGCGCGGTCAATGCCACCGCCACGAGCGGCGCGATCGATATTGGCAGCCTCCAGTCCGGTGCGAGTTCGATGCTCTCGGCGGGCGATACGATCACGCTCGGCAGCGCTGCCACAACCGCGGGCAATCTTGCCGTCACTTCGGCCAGGGGCATCATCGCCGCGGCCGTCAACGTCGCCGGCGGCGCGAACCTGACCGCCGCCAGCTTCGTCTCCGTATCGGCCTCGCTGATTGCCGGTGGCGCAGCCAACGTGATCGCCGCGAGCGGCACGCTTGGTATCGCCGGCCTCGTAGCCGGTGCAGGGTCCGCCCTCTCCGCATCCGGCGCGATCACCCTGGGCGATGCCACGACCACCGCTGGGTATCTCTCGATCACCTCGACCGGGGCCGGCATCAGCGCGGCCACGCTGAACGTCGCCGGTACCGCGAACCTGACCGCCGCCACCGCGATCTCGGTGACAAACGCCCTAACTGCCAGCGGCGCGGCGAACGCAACCGCCGCAAACGGCACGCTTGGTATCGCCAGCCTTGAGGCCGGTGCAGGCTCCGCCCTCTCCGCTTCCGGCACCGTCGTGCTCGGCGATGCCACCACCACCGCAGGCGATCTCTCGATCACCTCGACGGGCGCCAACATCAGCGCGGCCACGCTGAACGTCGCCGGTACCGCGAACCTGACCGCCGCCACCGCGATCTCGGTCTCGACCGCGCTGACCGCCGGCGGTGTGGCCAACGTAACCGCCACGAGCGGCACCCTCGACATTGCCAGTCTCAGGGCCGGTGCAGGCTCTGCCGTCTCCGGATCCGGCGTGGTCACGCTCGGCGATATCAAGACCACCGCGGGCAACCTTGCCGTCATTTCGACTGGCGCCGGCATAATCGCCGCAACCCTCGACGTCGCCGGCGATGCGGGCCTGACCGCCGCCACTGCGATCTCGGTCACGAGCTCCCTGACCGCCGGCGGCGCGGTCAATGCCACCGCCACGAGCGGCGCGATCGATATAGGCAGCCTCCAGTCCGGTGCGAGTTCGATGCTGTCGGCGGGCGATGCAATCACGCTCGGCAGCGCTGCCACGACCGCGGGTAATCTTGCCGTCACTTCGGCCAGGGGCATCATCGCCGCGGCCGTCAACGTCGCCGGCGGCGCAAACCTGACCGCCGCGAGCTTCGTCTCCGTATCGGGCTCGCTGATTGCCGGTGGCGCAGCCAACATGATCGCCACGAGCGGCACGCTCAGTATCACCAGCCTCGTAGCCGGTGCGAGCTCGACGCTCTCGGCCGGCGGTATGGTTACGCTCGACGATGCCACGACCACCGCTGGCGATCTCTCCATCGTCTCGACCGCGGCCAACATCACGGCGTCCGTGCTGAACGTTGCCGGTAATGCCGACTTGACGGCTGCCACGGCCATTTCCATCGCGACCTCACTGACAGCCGGCGGCGCGGCCAACGCCACCGCCACCGGCGGCCGCCTCGACATCGCCAGCCTCGTAGCCGGTGCGAGTTCGGCACTCTCGGCCGGCGGCGCGGTCACGCTCGGCAGCGCCGCCACCAACACGGGCAATCTTGCCGTCACCTCGACTGGCGCGGGCATCGCTGCTGCAACCCTTGATATTGCCGGCACAGCAAGCCTGAGAGCCGCGAGCGCGATCTCCGTCACGACCTCACTGATCGCGGGCAGTGCGGCCAACGCCACCGCGACTAGCGGCACCCTCGACATCGCCAACCTTGAGGCCGGCGCGAGTTCGACGCTGTCGGCCGGCGATGCGATCACGCTCGGCGGCGCCACCACCACCGCAGGCGATCTCTCGATCACTTCGACCGGAGGCAGCATCACCGCTGCGGCCCTCGACGTCGCCGGCAACGCTAACCTAACTGCCGCCACCGCGATTTCCGTCACGACCGCACTGACAACCGGGGACGCCGGCAATGTGACCGCCACCAGCGGCACCCTCAACATCGCCAGCCTTGAATTTGGTACGAATTCAAGGCTCTCGGCCGGCGATGCGATCACGCTCGGCGGCGCCACCACCACCGCCGGCGATCTCTCGATCACTTCGACCGGAGGCAGTATCACCGCTGCGACCCTCGACGTCGCCGGCAACGCTAACCTGACCGCGGCCACCTTCATCGCCCTTACCGGCTCGCTGATCGCCGGCGGTTCGGTCAACGCCACCACGTCAAGTGGCACGCTCGACATCGCCAACCTTGCGGTCGGTGCAAGCGCCGCCCTCTCGGCMGGCAACCTCGCCGTCACCTCAATCACGGGCGGAATCACGGCGGCCACGCTGAGCGTCGCCGGGGATGCGAACCTGACCGCGGCTCACGCGATCTCGGTCACGAATTCCCTGACTGCAGGCGGAGCAGCCACCGCCACCGGCAATACCCTGGGTATCGCCAACCTCCAGGCCGGTGCGAACTCCGCCCTCTCCGCCTCCGGCGCCATCATGCTCGGCGGTGCCACGACCGCCGCAGGCAACCTCGTCATCACCTCGAGTGGCGCCGGCATCAGTGCGACTTCGGTCGCAACCTCGGGCGACGCGACCGTGACGGCCGCGACCAGCATCGCGATCACGCATGCGCTGAGCGCCGGCGGCGCGACCGCCGTCGCGGCCAATGGCGGCATGCTGGCCATCGGCGGCCTCGACGCGGGGAGCAGGTCGGCCCTCTCGGCATCTGGCACCGTCACGCTCGGAGCCGCGACCATCAGAGCGGGTGGTCTCTCGGTCTCCTCCACGACCGGAGACGTGATTGCGACCGGGCTCTCGGCCGCGGCGGCGCTGCTGGTGAATGCAGCCGGAGCGATCGATGTCACGACGGTCACGGCCGGAACCAACGTCACCATCCAGGCCGGCGGCGCTGCTCGCTTCACCATGGCGGAAGCCCGCGACGGCACGCTCACGCTCTCCGTCGGCTCGGTCGAGGCGACCCGGCTGAGCGCCGGCGATGCCCTTACCCTCGCCGCCCACGGACCCGTCAGCCTCGGTTCGGCGACCGCCGGAGACGATCTCACGGTCCGCTCGGCAGCGGGGGAGATCGACATCGACACGGTGGCCGCCGGTCGAAGCGGCTTGGTCGAGGCGGGCGGCTTCGTCGTACTGGGCGACGTCACGACCGGCCAAGGGCTGGCGCTGATCTCCCACCATGCCGGCATCGCGGCGGATCGCCTCGACATCGCCGGCGATGCGGCTGTCTCGAGCTATGGCGCGGTGACCATCGCCTCGCTTGCAGCGCGCGGCGTCTCCGCGAGCGCCCCGACGGGGCCACTCGCCATCGCAGCGCTGGACGCCCGCGGTGATGCCGGCCTGCACTCCGGCGGCGACCAGACGCTCGGCACGGCGCGGATTTACGGCGCTGCCACGGCCAATTCCGGCGGCACGCTGCGCATCGGCAGTCTGACCGCAGGGGCAAGCGGTCTCCGGCTCGCCGCTGCGAATGGAGCGATCCTTGCCGAGACGCTCGATAGCGCCGGGGACGCGCGCCTTGTCGCGGGAAGCGTGACGCTGGCCCGGCTGAGGAGCGAGGGCCTGACCGAGATCGACGCTATCGGCGCGCTGAAGGTGACCGAGGCCTCCATCGGCGGCGATCTCGACCTGTTCTCGGCCCAGGCCGGAATCGATTTCGGTACGCTGACCTCGAACGGCTCGATGGCCCTCTCTACCGCGGGCTCGATCCGCGGCGAGCGCATCGCCGCGGCCGACATCATGACGCTGCTCGCGGGCATCAGCGGACAGGGCTCCATCGATATCGGCCATGGCGCGGCGCTGAGCGCCTCGATCAGCGCGCCCGACGAGGTCCGGCTCGGCCGCTTCGGCGCCGGCGCCAGCATCACGATCCTGGGCACGCGGATCGCCGCCGACATCGTCCAGCTCCCGAGCGGCGGCAGCCTGCCGCTGGCGCTCGACATCGGCGGCTCGCGCAGCGCCGTGGCCGAGAGCGTCGATCTCGCGATAGACGCTCCGCGCGTCCGGATCGGCAATTTCGCCGCGCGCGACAGCAGGCTCGCCACCACCGCGGCAACGTTCCATATCATCAGGGCCGATGTTCCCGGCGCCATGACGTTGCGCACGCCGATCATGACGATCTTCGCCAATAATCGCAGCCTCGCGCCGGTCAACGGCTACGACGCCCAGCTTTTCCCGAAGAGCCGCCCGTTCTATCTCACCGTCAACGGCGCCAGGCTGGCCACCGACGCCTTCATCATCGACTTCGATTCCGACGTGGTCGACATTCCGCCCAGCTTCGGCACCTCCCTGGTTCGCGACATGGCGCGGCTTGGAACCCTGCTGCCGAGCGGGCTTTCCCTCGGCGAGATCGCGCGGCGCTTCGTGCTGGGCGAGGACGGCCGCTGGCGGATTGCCGCGGACGCTCCCGCGACGACCGCCGCTGTCGGGCGGCCGTCGGGGCCGCTCGTCAATCTCGATGGCGTCGAGGGTCAGCCTTGAGCCAATCGAGTCTTGCTGCCGCCTGTCTGGCCCTGGGTCTCGCCGCCGGCTTCCTCGCCGGCCCGGCGCGGGCCCAGATCGTGTCGCAGACCATAGAGAACGAGGCCGAGCGGCAGCGGCTGGAGATCGAGCGCCAGACGGCACCGCAGCGCCAACGCGGCCCAGCCGTGGTCGCCCCGCCTGTGGGGCCGAGGCTGGAATTCCCCGCCGGCGGCGCCAGCGTCCTGCTGACCCGGATCGAGTTCAGCGAATCCCGTTTCCTGGATGCGGCCGAGCTCGATGCGATCCGGACCCGCCATGTCGGGCGCCGCGTCGACCTCGCCGGGATCGGGCAGATCGTGCAATCCGTCAACGATCTCTATGCCGAGAAGGGCCAGATCACCGCCAGCGCCGTGCTGCCACCGCAGAAGCTCGACGGTGGCGTTCTGAGGATCCAGCTGGTCGAAGGGCGCGTCGGCAAGGTCTCCGTCACCGGCGCTGTCCAGACATGGCCGTGGTATGCCCGCTCGCAGGTGCCGATCGCCGATGGCGAGGTCGTCGACGCGCCCGCCCTCAACCGCACCGTCTCGGTCTTCAACCGTATCAACGAGCTGCAGATCAGGGCCCAACTCGGCGCCGGCGCGAGCTTCGGGCTGACCGATGTCGATCTCGCGCTCACCGAGCCGCCGCGCAACGTCGTCCAGCTTTCGTACGACAATCAGGGCGTGCTCTCGACCGGGCGCTACCAGGGCATCCTGTTCCTGCGCCATCATAATCTTCTCGGCATCGACGACCGGCTCGTCCTCTACGGCTCGCGGGCACGGGGCAGCATTCTCGGCAGTGGCAGCTACACGCTTCCGGTCTCGGCCTGGGGCACGCGGCTCGGCGCGAGTTTCACCCGATCGGCCTATCGGATCGTCAATGGAGCCATCCGCGAATTGCGGCCGGACGGCATCTCCGAGAGCGCCTCGCTGACCCTGTCGCAGCCGATCTTCGCCACCGATACGGTCCTGCTGCAGGCCACCGGCGCGCTCGGCACCGGCCGTGGCCGCAGCAAGCAGCTCGACACTGCAACAGTCGACAGCAGCTATACCCGCGTGCAGGCGGGGCTCTCCCTGAACCTCACCCTGGCCGGCATCAACCACAGCTCGACGGCGAACTGGTCGCAGGTCGCGCGCGAGGACAAGCTTCTCGGGCAGAACCGCAACTACACCATCCTGACCGGCAACACCGCGTCGATCTGGCGCATCAACGAAAATGTTTACGGCTCGCTCGTCGGCGCCTGGCAATATACCGGCGAGAAGCAGCTGCCAGGCGACCAGATCTTCCAGATCGGCGGGCCGACGACAGTGCGCGGCTATCCGATCGGCGCCGCCTTCGGCGATTCAGGGTTCTACGGCCAGGCTGAGCTGCATTATCTTCTACCCGAGCCGCTGAATCAGCTTGAAGCTTTCGTCTTCCTCGACCATGGCATCACCTATCCGAGCGTCATCGACAGCATGCGCGCGACCTCCGTCGGAGCCGGCCTGATCTGGCGGCCGACCGACTGGGCTTCGTTCGAGGGTGGCATCGGGCGGCCGCTCGAGCGCGTCTCGGCGGCGCAGCGCGATGTCGAACTTTATTTCCGGCTCACCTTGCGCAAGAGCATCTGAGCTTACTTTGTCAGGACTGGATCATGGCCCCTCTTCCGCTCTTCTATTCCAGCATCGCCGTACTCGACCGGAACACGCACCGGCAGGCAAGGCTTGCGCCCACCAGCAAGCCTTACGCCTTTGCGGCCGGAGCCCATGTCCTGCCGGCGCTGTTGGCGGAATTCGCGCCCGGCTGCCGCGACATGCCGATCCTGTTCCTGGAGGAGCCGGGCAGCATCACGCCGCTCTTCATGGTTGGGATGCGCGCCGGCGAGGGCTGCTTCGTCGACGCCGACGGCCGCTGGCGTGGGCTGCATGCGCCGGCCTATCTGCGGCGCTACCCGTTCATCGGCGGCGATGTCTCGGCCGAGCAGCAGGTCATCTGCATCGATGGCGGCTTCGCCGGGCTCCAGGATGAGGAGGGCGAGCGTCTTTTCGGCGAGGATGGCGAACCCACCGAGGCACTGCGGAACATCATCGGCTTCGTCGCCGAATACGCGGAAGCCGCCAAGGCGACGACGGCCTTCACCGCCGCCCTCAAGGAACTCGACCTGTTCCAGTCGATCAATGTCGAGATCCGCGCGCCCGACGGCACGAGCTCGAACTTCTCCGGCTTCTCGGCGCTGAGCGCGGAGCGTCTCGACGCGCTGCCCGACGAGGCCTGGCTCGAGCTCAAGCGCAAGGGCTATGTGCTGCCGATCCACGCGCATCTGGTCAGCCTGGCGAACTTCGCCCGCCTCGGCGAGCTGGCGCGTCCGGCCGCCTGAGGAAGACGCCTGTTTGGCCGGGCGCTGAAACGCTCCCGGCAACACTGGCGCCCCGCCGCCGCGATCTTCGGCCGCGGCGCGGCCATCCCGCCGATAGCGCAGGCATCGAGCGCAGCGTCGTCCGGCGCTTGCGCTTGCAGCCCGCATAGCCTCACAAGGGATCGCCCGGGAGCTTCGCGCCCGAGACGCTGAAACCGCCTCGATCAATCTGGCGACGGACAGGAGGCAGCATCATGCGCGAGGTCGCGGCAGCCCGCATCGGCTCCGTTCCCTTGCCGCTCTATCTTGTGCTCGTCGTCGCCCTGGCGGGATCGCTTGCTGCCCCCGGTAAGGCGCCCCTGATCGGCGGCCTGCTGTTCCCGATCGTCGGCGGTATCGCACTTGGAGAGCTCGCCCGGCGCATCGCCTTCCTGCGGGCGACGGGCCTCGGGACGGCCTTGGCGATCCTGCTGCCGTCCTGGCTCGCCTGGACGCATGTCATCCCGGAAGGCAGCGCGGCCGCCCTGCGCGGAATGCTCGAAGCGATCGACGGCGTGCCGTTCTATGTGACCGTGCTCATCGCCGGGAGCGTCATGAGCGTCGATCGCGCCTCGCTCCCGTCCGGTGCCCTGCGCCTGCTCGTCCTGATGATGGTCGCGACCGTGGCGGCCGTGGCCTGCACCGCCGCATTCGCGCTGCTCCTCGGTCAATCCGTCGTAGAGACGCTGCTCCTCGTGGTCGCGCCGGTCATGTCCGGTGGCATCAGCGCCGGCGCGATCCCGCTTTCGCTCGGCTATGGCGAGGCTTTCGGGGTCGCGAAAGACGAATTGCTCGCGCGCATGATGCCGCCGCTGATCGTGGGGAACCTGCTCGCCATGCTGCTGGCCGGTGTCGTCGGCCGGAGACAACCGGAACCGCTGGCGGAATGTGGCGTGCAGCCAGCGCAGAGCTTGTTGCCGACGCGCGATGACGATGGCCGCTCTTCCGGTAATCTCGCGCTCGGGCTCGTCGCGCTCCTCGCGCTCCATCTCGCGGCCGGGCAGATCGGGTTGGCGGCCGACTGGCCGTCTCCCCTCGTCGTCCTGCTGCTCGCGACGGCCCTCCGCCTGGCGGATCCGTTGACCGGCCGCGCCAGGGCGGGCATCGTCGCCTTCTATCGTCTGGTCGTGCCGGTCCTGATCTATCCCGTCCTTTTCATCGCGGGCGCCTTGTTCACGCCCTGGGGCGCCTTCGTCGAAGGCCTCGCCCCGGCGAAGCTGCTCCCTGTCATCGCCGCCGTGGGCGGCCTTGCATTGGGCGGCGCGATCATGGCCCGCAGCCTGGGGTTTCCGGCGACCGACGCCACGATACTGGCCTTGACCCGGGCCGCCATGGGCGGGACCGGCACCGTCGCGGTCCTCACCGCAGGCCGTCGCCTGCAGCTGATGGCGCCGGCCCAGATCCTGACGCGGCTCGGCGGCGCAGCAATGCTGAGCGCAGCGCTGGCCGCCGCCGGTATGCTCAAGGGCTAGCTTAACCCCCGCTGAGCCGCGCTCAGAATGCCGATGCGCGTGCGAGCGCCGCCGCATGAATCGGGATGCTCAGGCTCTCGATCGCGGCCTGCTGCTGCGCGCCGAAGACGTCCCGCTCGTCGACCGAGGCGGAGATATTCGGGCGGTCGACGGAGAGCTTGATGGCGTTGCAGCTGTCGACGAAGAAGGTGCCGACCACCCGCTCGACCGGCAGGCCGAGGATGCGGGCGACATTTCCGCTGCTGAAGACGTTGGACCGCAGCGCGGCTTCATAGTTTTCGCCCGAGGTGAAGATGATGTCGAAGGTAAGCCGGTTGATGCCGGCGTCCTTGCTGCGGATCACGACCGCCATGTCGAGCAGCCGGTGCATTCCGACGATCCGCCCGGAAGGCGGCTCGTCCGCGATCAGCGAGAGCGTCCTGTCGTCGATGTCGCCGGTATAGCCGGTCTCGCCGATTTCGAAATAGCGGGCCCGGCCGGTCCCGGTCTGCGTCCAGTCGGCGCCGTCAGCGTCGAAATATGTGATCGGGAACATCACATCCTTGATGATCCGCTCGTTCTGCAGGAGGTGGTAGAGCGACCAGGCATAGGCGTCGGGCGCATCGAGGGCGAGAAGCGAGGAGGGCTTGAAGGCGACGAGCCCCGCGAGACGATCGATCTCCTCGCGATGAAGCGCATCGAGCTTCTGCGGGTCCTTGTCCACCGAGCGTAGCAGGATCACCGGCTTCAGCGCGTCGGCCTCGATGATCTCATGGCTCGCCTGCGCCAGCGCATCCGGAAACTCCTTCGCGATCAGCTCCAGCACCGCGGCCTTGATCGCGGGATAGTTGGCGAAGAATACCGGGTCGCGCGTGCCGCTCGGCACGATGGCGCCATAGCTGCCGTCCTCGCGCCGGAAGCTGACGAGGTTCGGCGAGAGCGGATAGGCGATGTTGCCGGCAGTCGCCTTGCGGCCGGGGTAGCCGTAATGGATCAGGTAATGCGTCAGCAGGCTCGCCAAGAGCACCGCGGCCTCCTGCGTCGCCGCGCGGGTCTCGACGATGAGGCCGAGCTCACGCTCCTCGCCGGAAACGGGGCGCGCCTGCACGCCGTTGCGGCCATAGACCAGCACGTCCTCCGGCACCTTCGGCAACTCAGATGGGTCGATGTGGATCAGCGAGACCTTGCGGCTGCCGAGATGGCGCGCGCCCTCCAGCTTGATGCTCCAGGGCCAGGGCTTGCCCGCGCGCACGAAGCGGCTGCCGCGGATGCCGGCCGTGCGGGCGTCCCGGGAAAAGAACTGGGTCTTCTCCATGGCCAGCACGCCCTCCGGGTAGAACTGCAGCTGAGGGTGGCTTTCCTCGTAGAGCGAATGCGCGGCGATCGAGTAGGCCGTGCAGCGCCGCGTCGCATTCGGCGCGACGAAGAGCGCCGTTCCGTCGTCGTAAATCTCGGCGACGAGGCAATCGGACGGCGAGCCGGGATCGCAGGCGAGCGCGCCGCATTCGAGCACATGCCCGACATGATAGGCGAGGCCGGCGTCGATACCGCGCCGGATCATGTCGGAGGCGAAGAGGGCTACGTCGCAGGAGCGGCTGGCCAGGATGTATTGCGCGCCGTCTTCGAGGGCGGTCATCAGCGGATGGATGCCCATCTGGCCGACGATCGTGCTGTCGCGCAATGTCTCCTCGCTGAGGTCCGGCCCGACGCCCGTGGGCCGCAGCGCGCCCTTGCGGAACTCGGCGATGATGAGCTCGGGATCGATCTCCGCATCGATGGTGGCGACCTTCGCGTCGGTGACACCGAGCTCGGCGAAGACCTCCTTCGCAATGCCGATCATCAGATCGAGATTGCGGGCGCCGCCGGCCATGCCGCTGCTGCCGAGGATGACCGGGCAGCCCAGGCTTCGGCCGGCCTCGACCATGTGGCGGTAATCGAGCTTCACCGCCTCTCGCTCGAAATACTCGCTGCCGGTGCCGAGATAATAGGGGCCGGCATCCATCGATCCGCCATCGGAGACGATCGCGTCGACACGGCCCTGCAGGGCGGCTTCCAGCGATTCCTTCGGGTATCCGTATCCGAGTGCGCCACAGGCTGAGACGACGCGATAGATCAGGTTCGGCATGACGGGGTCCTGCTGCTGGGGAGCTGGCCTTTTGGTCCAGCGCCTTTGAAAAGGCGGCCAAACCATGGTCGAACGCGGATCGGAGGAAAAATACTGCTTCGATATGCAGCTATCGGTTCCGGCTATGGCTCGCCACCCAGCCTTTCCGCTCCCGGCGGGAAGGCTGCGTTCAACCCCTCGGCGACATGGCGGGCGACCAGATCGCGGACCGCCTCGCCGGCATGGGTCAAGGTGTGGTCGCTGGACGAGATGATCGAGGCCGTCAGGAAGAGCGGTGGGTCCAGGGCCAGCGCCCGTCCCAGGCCCGCGCCTTCGCGCTCGGAAAACTCGCCCTTCGGGACGATGGCCGCGCCTATCCCCGCGCGAACGGCAGACAGCATGCTGGAAAACTGGTCCGCCTCGGCGACGATGTTCGGCACCAGCCCCGCCGAGGCGAAGGCGCAGTTGAGCAGGCGCCGCGTGACATTCGGCTGGTCAGGCAGAATCAGCGGCAGACGGGCCAGCTGCGCGAGGGTCACCGCGCCGACATGGTCCGGCGGGAGCACCGAACCGACGACGTAGAGGCGCTGGCGAAACAGCGGCCTGCGCGCGAAGATCGGCACCAGTTCGTCCTCGAAGACGAGGGCGAGGTCGAGCAGATTGGCTGCGACTTTCGCCTTGATGCTCTCGCTGTCGGCTACGGAGAATTTGAGGGTCACCTGCGGCAATTCCGAGCGGCAATTCTCGATCAGCGAGCCAGCCAGCCCTGCCGCCAGGGTCGATGACATCCCCAGCGCCACCATGCCGGTGACCTCGCCGACGCTGGACCGAACGATGCCCGGCAGCCGTTCCATCAAACGCAGGATCGACGACGCTTCCCGGTAAAGCACTTCGCCGGCGGCCGTCGGGAGCACGCCGCGAGCGCTCCGCTGCAGCAGGCTGACGCCGAGCTTCTCTTCGAGTTCGGCGATCTGCTGGCTGAGGGCCGGCTGCGCGACATGGATGAGCGTGGCCGCGCGCGAGAAGCTGCCGGCATCGACGATATTCACGAAATAGCGCAGGTGACGCAGCTGCACGGCGCTCTACACCAGCCAAGATCCCGCTCTCCTTAGCGGGAGGAGATGATCTCGGCAAAATATTTCAAGCCCTGCGGTAATCCGCCGGGCGGCAGTGTCTTAAGAAAGATGCGTTAGCTGATGTGCTGATCCTCTTGCCGGAACTCAGCCGATGCCAACCGCTGCGTCATGAATACCCGCTCACAGCAAGACACCGCCGGCGGCCGGCCCCTGACGATCCTCGCAACGCTGGCAGCCTGGAGACGAGGCTGGCTCGGGATCGACGCGAACGTGCGGGCACTGGCCTTCGTGCAGACGCCTGCGGGCATCCTCGCCATCCATGCGGCGTTCGTCGGCGCACTCCTGTCCAGCCTGCAGCTGTCCCTGGCGGGTGTCGCGCTGATCACGCTGACGCTCGCAGCCTGTGCACTCCTGCCCCTCCGGCGCCTGCCGATCATCGCGTTCTCGGGCATAGCCTATGTCATCCTGCGGCCGTTCCGGACCGAGGATCAGCGTGACTTCGTCGCCCGCCTGCGCGACGCCACGCCCGAGCTGGTCGAGCTTCCGGTGGCGGCCATCCAGATCCCGGCCGCAGGCTGGTTCCTGGTTCTGACGGGTCTCGCGCTCGCCGCCCATCGGCGCTGGCGCTCGACCCTGTTCGGGCGCCGCCCGGTCCTCGGCCAGTTCGGCGTGCTTGCGATCCTGCTCGCGGTGGGCCTGGGCCTCGACGAAGGAACGGTCGAGCACACGGCCCTCTGGACCCTGATCACGATCTATACGGCATCGTTCTTCTTCCTGGCCTATGCTTTCGCCGACCAGCGCGGCAAGGACCAGACGCCGGCGCTGCTGCGGCTGGGCTTCGTCAGGCCGTATTGGGGTGGGCCGTCGATCCCGTTCAAGGGCCTGACCTATCTCAAGACCTTCGACGCGAAGACCCCCGAGGAGCTCGCCGCGACGCGGCTCAAGGCGCTGAAGCTCATCGTCTGGGCCGTGATCCTGGCCTGGCTGCACAGCCTTGCGTCGCGGACCTTCTACGAGGTCGCCGATTTCCCGACGCTGAACGAGGCGGTCAGCCTGACGGCCGCCGGCACGCCGCCGTCGCTCACGGCGAGCTGGGGGGTCGTGGCCAAGAACTTCGTGCTGACGCTGCTCTCGGTAGCGGCCTTCTGGCATGCGCTCGTCGCGGTGATCCGGATGAGCGGCTATCGCATCCCGCGTAACATGGCCCGGCCGCTGACGGCCCGGACCATCGCCGAGTTCTGGAACCGGTATCTCTTCTACTTCAAGGAGGTGCTGGTCGACTTCTTCTTCTACCCCGCCTTCGCGCGCTGGTTCAAAGCGCATCCAAGGCTGCGGATCGCCTGCGCCACCTTCTGCGCGGCCTGCATCGGAAACCTCTTGTTCTCGCTGATTGCGCAGGCCCATCTCGTAGCCGAGCATGGGCTGGTCGCCACGCTGCTGCGCTTCGAATCCTACGCGTTCTACGCCTTCGTTCTGGCGGCGGCGCTCGTCGCCTCGCAGCTGCGCCGGCGCAAGCCGCGGCCCGAGGACGGGTTCTGGCGCTACGAGGTGCTGCCGCGCGTCGGCGTCATCGGCTTCTTCTGCCTCATCCAGATCTTCGCCGACGAGAGTGGCCATCTCGGGCTTGCCGAGCGGCTCGGCTTCTTCCTGCACTTGTTCGGCGCCTGACCGCGCTGGCGAGCACGCCGTCAGGCCGGCTGCGCGACCAGCGCCTCGATCTCGGCCAGCGTATCCAGCCGGGTGATATCGAAATCGGCATCGGTCAGGTCGATGCCGTGATCGCGCTCGAGCAGCATCATCACCTCCGTCGCCGCGAGCGAGTCGAGCTTGCCGCTGAAGAACAGCGAGTCATGGTCGCCGATCGGGCCGACATGACCGCGCTCCGTCAGCATTTTGAGGATGGTGGCGCGGATCGCGGCGCTGGCGGTCATGTCTATCTCCTTCGCGGGGATGTTTCGAACACTCGAGCCGGGCAGGCTATCCGCCGACGGCGCCTGTCTCCAGCAGCGCGAGCAGGGCGCGGCGGTCGATCTTGCCGTTGACGTTCTGCGGCATGGCGTCGAGCTCGTGGATGACGGTCGGCGCCATGTAGCGCGGCAGCCCGGTCAGCAGGCGTTCGCCGATCGCGGCAGGCGGATGCGCATTGCCGACGACGAAACTCACCAGCCCCTCGGCCGAGCCATGCCTGACCGGCCAGGCCACGGTTGCCGCCAGCTCGGTGCCGGCGGCCCGGCGCAGATGTGCGTCGACCTCCTCGAGCTCGATGCGGTTGCCCTTGACCTTCACCTGGTTGTCGACACGGCCGAGATGGTGGAACACGCCGTTCCCGTCCCGGCTGCCGAGATCGCCGGTCAGGTACCAGCGCTTGCCGTCGATCATGCGGAAGCGGTCGGCGGTCAATTCGGACTGCCCGAGATAGCCGATGCCAAGTTGGGGGCCCGCCAGCGCGATCTCGCCCGGCGTTCCCTCGGGCACGGGCTGCTGGCGCTCGTCGAGAATCGCGACCTCCATCGTCGCGTAAGGCGTGCCGATCGCGATGATGTCGCGACCCGGCGTCGTGACAGGCGGATCGCTCAGGCGCTGGCGCAGGCCGATGACGGTGCATTCGGTCGGGCCGTAGATGTTCTCGACGACGCTATTGGGCGCCGCCGCGGCCCAGGCCTGCACCGCCTCGACCGGCAGCGGCTCCCCGCAGAAGATCGAGAGCCGCAGGGACGGGAAGATGCCGGGCTTGAGCTGGCCCGAGCGCCGCATCAGCCCGATTACCGTCGGCACCGACATCCAGACCGTCAGCTCATGCGCCCGGATGAAGCGGGCCGGCGCCATCAGCTCGAGCTGCGACAGCACATGCAGCGCGGCCCCCGCATCGAGGCAGAGGAAGAGATTATGGACCGTGAGGTCGAATGAGACATCGCAGGCCTCGCCGATCCTGTCGGCGGGGGTATAGTTCGTCCACCCCCTGCTCTGCTCGATATAATGGGCCAGCGAGCCGGCCGAGATCATCACGCCCTTGGGCAGCCCGGTCGTGCCGGAGGTGAAGATGACGTAGCCGAGCGCCTCGGCCTCGACGGGCGCAGGCTCCGCCATCGGGGGGGCGCTCAGGGCCTCGCGCGCGACCAGTTGCTGCCCCGGCCGTGCGGGTGCCAGCGCACAGGCTTTCGGCGTCACGACGAGATCGGGCGCGGCAGCCAGGACATCGGGCGTGAGCAGCTCGGCGCCGTTCGCATCGGTGACGAGCGCGTCGAGGTCCAGCAGCGTCATCAGCGCAACAAGGCGCTCCGGCGGCCACTTCAGATTGAGCGGCACATAGGCGAAGCCCGCCCAGCAGGCGCCGAGAATTCCGACATAGGCCTCATGGCTGCGGGTCCCGAGCACGCCGATGCGCGCCGAGCGGTGGAACGGCAGGACGGCTCCCGCCAGCTTAGATGCCGCCGCCGCGAGCTCACCGTAAGTGTAGCGCGCGCCATCGACTTCAATGGCTGTGGCCGTGTTCGCATCTCCGGCACGAAGCGCGAGAGCCGAAGCCAGATTGAAGTTTCGTTTCATCCTCGCGCCCCTCCCGCTGACGAGGAGTTATTACTACATTTGCGGCACCCGTGCGCGGGAACGAAAAGAACTTCACTATTATGACTAATTCGATCGATCAGCCTGACGCAGAAGCGGCTGATCTGGAGAGCATCTCAACCCTGGCCGATCCGGCGGGGACCGTGGAGTTTCGGGCTTCCAGAGCGTTTGCCCAATCAGACTGGATCAACCCGTTGCCGTCATTGCGAGTGCAGCGAAGCAATCCAGGGACGTCGAGCGCTGCCGCTACTGGACTGCTCCGTCGCTGACGCTCCTCGCGATGACGGGAGCAAGGTTTCAACGCGATCAAGAAATGCCTCTAGCTGGTGACCGAACTCAGGAACAGGCTTGTCTCGCTGTTCAACACGCCGTCGATCATCCGGATCTCGCGCAAGACCTGATCGAAATGCGCCAGGCTCTCGGCCCGGATCTCTGCGATCAGGTCCCAGCCGCCATTGGTGGTGTGCAGCGCCACGATCTCGGGCAGGCCGCGCATTCTGCTGATCACCTGTGAGGTCGATTTTCCGACCACCTCGATCAGCATGATCGCGCGCAGGCCACCGCCCTCGTAATCCTCCCGCACGCGCACCGTGAAACCGAGCACCGCGCCCGACGCCAGCAGCCGGTCCAGCCGGTTTTGCACGGTCCCCCGCGATACGCCGAAGGCATCGGCCAGTTTCGACAGCGGCGCGCGGCCATCCGCGCGGAGGAAGCTGATCAGCTTGCGGTCCAGATCGTCGAACACGAACTTGGCGGGGTTCTGCTTGGCCATGGAAAACTCTGACGACTTGCACAATTTGACTGCCGATATTGATAAGCGGCCTGTCATAATGTGCAAGATTCTGGCATATCGCCTGAAATCGTCAGCGCTATCATAGGGTAACTCGCTCCGATGAGCCCGTTTCCCAGCCGAGTGCTCCCATGACGAACCCGCCCCCGTCCGCCCGAGCCTGCATCCCGTTCGTGAGCGTCGAGAACATGGTGCGGCTGACCGCGGCGATAGGCCTACCGCGCGTCCTGACCGAACTCGCCGCTTATATCGAGGCGGATTTCCTGCGTTGGGAAAGCTTCGAGAAGACGCCCCGGCTGGCCTCGCATTCGCCGGAAGGCGTGATCGAGCTGATGCCAACCTCCGACCACGTGAACTACGCCTTCAAATATGTGAACGGCCATCCGAGCAATCTGAAGCGGAGCCTGCAGACGGTCGTCGCCTTCGGCGTGTTCTCGGATGTGCGGACGGGCTATCCCCTGCTCATGGCCGAGATGACGCTGCTGACGGCCATGCGCACGGCGGCGACCTCGGCGCTGGTGGCGCGGCGTCTCGCGCCGGCAAAGTCCCGCGTCCTCGCGCTCATCGGCAATGGTGCGCAATCCGAGTTCCAGACCATCGCCATGCAGACGATCTGCGGGATCGAGGAGGTCCGGCTCTACGACATAGACCCGTCCGCGACGCGGAAGGCGGCCCGGAACCTGGCCGGGACGGGACTGAAGATCATCAGCTGCGCAACAGCGGAAGACGCGATCCTGGGCGCGCAGATCATCACCACCTGCACCGCCGACAAGCAGAACGCCACGATCCTCACCGACAACATGATCGGCGCCGGCGTGCATATCAACGCAATCGGCGGGGACTGCCCGGGCAAGACCGAGTTGCACAGCGACATCCTGAAGCGTTCGGACGTCTTCGTCGAGTTTCCGCCGCAGGCGCGGATCGAGGGCGAGATCCAGCAGATGCCCGCCGACTTTCCGGTGACCGAGTTCTGGGAGGTGCTCGCCGGCCGGAAACCCGGCCGCAAATCCGAAAGCCAGATCACCCTGTTCGACAGCGTCGGCTTTGCCATCGAGGACTTCAGCGCCTTGCGCTATCTCCGCGACAAGCTGGAGGGCACCGACTTCCTGCAATATCTCGACATCCTGGCCGACCCCGACGACACGCGCGACCTCTACGGCATGTGGACCCGCATCGCGGCGGCAACCGCGGAGCGCGCAGTCCGATGAAAGCGATCCGTCCGTCCGTCCAGGCGCCCGCGGATGTGGTGATGATCCGGCCGCATCACTTCACGGTGAATACCGAGACCGCCCTGGACAACCGATTCCAGCAGATTGCCGACGCTCGCGAGGACCTGTCGCGCGCGGCTTTCGACGAGATCACGCGCGCCGTCGAGACGCTGCGCGGCCATGGCGTTCGGGTGCTTCTGTTCGAGGATCGCGGCACGCAGACGCCGGATTCGGTCTTCCCGAACAACTGGTTCTCGACCCATGCCGGGGGCCACGTCGCGATCTATCCGATGAAGACCGCGAGCCGGCGCCGCGAGCGGCGGGCGGACGTCATCGAGATGCTCAAGGCCGAGTACCGCGTCCAGGACGTGATCGACTACTCCGGCCTGGAGCCCGACGGGCTGTTCCTGGAAGGCACCGGCGCCATGGTGCTGGACCATATCGACCGCGTCGCCTACGCGGTCCAGTCAGAACGGACCAATCCGATCGCGCTCGAGCGCTTCTGCACGCATTTCAACTTCGAGCCGATGGTCTTCGCTGCGACCGACCGCGACGGCGTGCCGATCTACCACACCAATGTCCTGATGTGCATCGGCACCGACCACGCGCTGGTCGGCCTTTCGCTGATCAGCGACCCGGCGCGACGCGCGGAGATCGTGGCGCGCCTTCAGGATTCAGGCCGGTCCGTAATCACGCTCAGCGAAGACCAGATCGCTCAGTTCGCTGGCAATGCGCTGGAACTGCGCTCGGGCACCGGAAACATCCTGGTGATGTCGACGACCGCCCGCGCCAGCCTGGACCCTCGCCAGCTTGCTTTGATCGAGCAGTCGACGCCGATCGTGGCGCTGGAGATCCCGACCATCGAGCGCGCCGGCGGCTCGGTCAGATGCACCATCGCCGGGCTTCATCTCTCCCGGCGAAAGCCTTAGGGCGACGCGCATTCCGAAGAATAAGCATCGATCAATTTCCTTACGTTAGCATCGGGTTCACCCAGAACGTGCATTCCACCGTTCGGCCCGCTGCTCCGACAGAGTAGCGGATGCCCCGAATTCGTAGACGGATGTGACCGAAGAGCCGGCCGCGGGTCCGGCCTCTGCCATGTGAGGTTCAGGTGCTCGACGACTATAATCTCTTCATCACGCAGTTCGTCATTCTGATCGCGATGCTCGATCCGCCCAGCCACCTGTCGCTGTTCCTGGGTCTGACAAACAATCTGAGCGCGGCCGAGCGCAAGCGGGCCGCCTGCTTCAGCGTGGTGATCGCCTTCGGCATCCTGACGGCCTTCGCCTTGATCGGGCCCTTCCTGCTGCGTGCGATGGGAATATCGCTGCTCTCCTTCCAGATCGCCGGCGGAACCATCATCTTCCTCTACGCGCTGAAGATGGTGCTCGAGGAACCGGCGCCGGCAGGCGTCGAGGCCGAGACGACGGAGAGCGGGATGACCATCGCGATCTATCCGCTCGCCGTGCCGATCATCGCCGGCCCGGGTTCGATGCTGACCATGCTGCTTCTGGTCGACAACAACCGCTACACCGTCTTTCAGCAGGGCCTGACGATCCTCGCTTTGGCCGCCGTGCTCACCGTGCTGGGGACCGTGTTCCTGATGGGCGAGCACTTGCGCAAGGTGCTCGGCGCGAACGGCACGAATGTGATCCGCCGGCTGATGGGGCTCCTGCTCGCGGCGCTCGCCGTCAACATGGTGCTCAGCGCGCTGGCGCTCTGGCTCAAGCTGCCGAGTATCTAAGCCTGTAAGCGGGGCGATCCCGCTCTCATGGCTTCGGTGACGGCACGGGGCCGGGCCTCAGCTTCGCAATAGCGTCGCGGATCGGGCCGAACGGCCCGTAGCGATGCTGGTCCGCGCTAAAGCCGTCCGCATAGGGGCCATAGGGGGTATCGACCGGCTTCAGGAGCCGGTCCGGAAAGTCCTTCTCCAGCCCCGGCTTCACCGGCCGAGGGTGCGAGAGCATGTAGGCGGCGACATCCCAGGCATCCTCCACGGAGAGACGCGGATTGGTGTAGTCGGTGCCGTGGGGCATGTTGAAGTGGATGAAGTTCGCCGCCACGCTCAGCCTGGCCATACCGGCGCCATTGTTGAAGCTGTCGGAGCCCCATAGCGGCGGGACCAGATAGCCGAGATCGCTGGTCGGCAGGCTTCGCCGGACGCCGAGACCGTCGCTGCCATGGCAGGCGGCGCAGGCGCTCTGGAAGACGGCCCCGCCGCGCGCGGGATCGGCCGCACGCGTCAATTCGGGCATCGATCCCGCCCCAAGGCCGGGCAGCGTCTCGCCCTTCGGCACGTTCCGGGACAGGAAATCGATATAGGCCACCAGCGCGCGCATCTCGGGGGCATCGTCCGGCATGGCGCGACCGTTCAGGCTGCGCGTCATGCAGGAATTCACGCGATCCTCGATCGTGATCTGCCCGCCTGTGCGACTGCTGTATTGCGGAAACAGATCAGCCAGGCCGAACAGCGCCAGCTCGAATTTGCGGGTGCCCGCCGCGAGGTGGCAATTACTGCAGGACAGGTTGTTTCCGGCGTAACGCTTGTCGGGGCTTTCCACATTCGGCCCGATCAGCGAAGGCGTCGCAACGATGAGATCGCGGCCCTTCCTGATGAGTTGATCCGCCGCACTGTCCGACAGGGCCGAGACGTCCGGAACGGACCAGCCAGTCGCCTGCCGGGGCTGGGCGAAGGCGCCGGTCGAGCCGAGGAGCGCCGCACCGGCGACCAGCACGACACCGGAGATCTGGCGCATGACCTTGACGAGGTAACCCTTCATGATCCCACCCCCTGTGACAATCCAAGTCCAAGCGTCAGAAATTGCCGCATCGGGCCAGCCGATCACCCAAGCGAGGCGGGCGTGGCCGAGCCCGGCTTTCGCAGGCGGACGGTGAACTTGAACGCTCCGACGAGGGCAATGACGATGACGAGGATCGGCAGCTGGTGAGGCAGGCCCGGCCACAGCAGCATCGCAAGCTCGGCCAGAACCATCGCCAGGAAGGCTACCCCCCAGACGGCGGAGATCACGTAGTTCTTGCGCAGGAATTCCGGGCTCGACCACAGCTCCGGCGCCACCTCATCCTTGGCGTACTGCATCGTGAACGGCTTCCCGACGATCATCGACAGGACCACGATGAGCAGCAGGCCGAGATCGACGGCGAATTTCGCGCCGACCAGGGAGAGCCTCGCGCCGCTGAGATATTCGAAGGCGGCGAGGGCTGCGAAGAGAACGAGCGAGCCTATCTCCAGAATCTTGGCCGAGCGCCCCTTGACGACGCCGGGCAGGATCACGAGCGCGGAAGCGACGGCCCCGAGCAGCAAGGCGCCGATCGACCCCAGCGCGGAGACGCTGACGGCGAACGCCACGAACGGTGCAAGGGCGAAAAGCATGGGAGGGTTCCTTTGGCGAGCCGGTTTCAGGGATTTGTCGTGGCGCCGCAGTCGTTGGGAACCGGCGCGCCGGCAAAGCGCGCACCGATCCAGGAGATCGCCTGGTCCGCGCTGTCCCGCGCGGCGAAGAGATGTCCGACGCCCGGAAGCCAGAGCATGCGGACGGAGCGCCCCGCCCGGCATTGGCGATCGGCATAATCTTGCGTCACCGGCGGGCGGACGAGATCGTCGGCCGTCCCCTGGGCTAGGAAGAGCGGCACATTGCGCGGCATGAGGCCAGGCGTATTGCGCGCCAGCAAGCCGCGCCAGGGTTGGGTCTCGTAGAAGCTGTCCGAGGCCAGGAAGGACTTCGAGAGCGCCCTGGTCGGCGCGAGCCGCGCGAAGATGTCGCCGATACTCTCGATGCAGTCGCCGGCGAGCTGCCGGACCGCGGGCATGGCGCCCGGCAGCACCACCTTGTCGAGCGGCGCGCCATAGACCTGCGACCAGGACCAGAGCGTCATCGCGGTCAGGTTGCGCCCGCCCGTTGTCTCGATATCCGCGGCCAGCAGCCTGGAAAGCTCGGTGGCCGGCGCTGCCGCCGCGACACCGACAAGGGTCAGGTCGGGTGCGTAGCCCTGCGCCGCCATGCCGGTAAAGAGCGCGGCCTGCCCGCCTTGCGAATGGCCCCAGACCGCGAAGTGCCGGCCGGCTTCAGCCTGCGGCAGGGCCCTCGCCGCCCTCACGGAATCGAGCACGGCCCGAGCCTCGCTCACCCCGACGAGATAGGGATGCGGGCCGGGCATGCCGAGGCCGGCATAGTCGGTCGCCGCCACGACATAACCGGCTTGCAGCATGCCGCTCAGGCCCTGGACCTGACCGAAGAAGCCGTTCGCAAGGGACGGCGCGCATTGCGGCTCGACGCCGGAGGTCGGATGCGCCCAGGCGATGACCGGGCGCCCCTGCGCGGGTGCGGGCCCCGGCGGAACGACGATCACGCCGGAGACGGGCACGGCACGACCTTCGGGAGAGGTCGATCGATAGACGAGGCGATAGGCGGCAGCGCCTGCCGGCGCGCCGCCCATCTCGGCGATGCGAAGGATCTGCCCCGGCCGGGCGGCCGTCAGATCGAGCCCACCCGGGTCGTAGAAGCCGCCAGGCTCCTGCGCGGGCGCAACCGCGGCGACGCCGAACGCGGCAACCAGAAGCAAAGCGCGCATAATGGCGAGACGCATCGCGGCGATCCTCCTCGCGTCAGGCCGCCAGATCGCCGGCAGCCACGGCCGCGACATCGCCATCTGGACGGACCAGCCAGACGCCCTTGGCATCAGGCGGCTCTTTCAACATCCTCTGTTCCGGCTTAGGGCCATTCGGCCCATATGCCGAGCCGGCCTCTCTGCTGGCTGAAGCCTTCATCATGCCCTCTCCGAGGTGGTGCGGACGATCGCGCGGGTCATCGCGCCGAGAAGCGCGATAGCCCACCCGGGCGGAGCTCAGTAGATGCCGTCCGGGCCCCACGGCCCCCACGGCGCGAAGTCGAACGCATCCTGAGCCATCGAGGCGGTCATGCGCTTCTCGTCGGCCAGGTTCTTCTGGAAGACCATCTGCCGATACTGGCCATAGGCGTTCTGGTCGCCGACATAGACGCACTGGCAGACCACCGGATCGGCATAGACGAAGACGAAATCGTCGCCCTTCGCCTGCCTGACGAACTTGTTCGGCGGCAGCTTGCGCATGGAGGCCTGACGTTGCGGCGTATTCGCGGGCTGGGCGGTGAAGCCGGCGGCGGCGAGCAGGTTTTCCTTGTTCTCGATCTTTTCCGGCACCGACTGGCAGGCCGAGAGCATAAGCGCAACGCCGGCCACCACCGGCAGATATGCAAGGCGATTCATTTGATTGCTCCTATCGTTCATTCGATTGATCGTCACAGACAGAGATTGCTCTTCTCGTTTCTCAAAAAACATCGGCTGGTCGGTGTCGTCGCGGAAGAGGATGTCCCGACGACAACTGCTCTGCATCCGGGCATCGCGATTTCCTTCAGCTCGTCGAGCAGGTTTCGCTTCCGCCGCCTCGACGCAGCGTCGCATCGCGTCCCTTGATCCAGAATTCGATGCCGTCGCCGGCGTAGCGCCCGCCATCGGCCGAGAGCTGCTGCGGCAGCGTCACCGAGTGTCCGGTGCCGAAGCTCAGCACGACATGGCCCGGCTCCGTGCCCGGCGGAGAGAAGCGCGCCGTCAGCGCGCTGCCGCCGGAGCAGCGGTAGTTCGCCTCTACGGCGAGGCTCGGCTCGGCGGATGCGGCCACGCCTGCGAGTGCCAGGGGAAGCGACAACAAGGACATCTTCATCTGTGAAATCCTCCCATTGCGCGGCGGCAAACACGCTCTATAGAGCCGGCTAATGAACTGCGACGACGTGTAGCATCGGGCAGTCGAGGGGCGAGCGTGATCGGCTCGCCCTGCCATTTCACTGCTCTTCCTCGAACAGCCAGAGTTCGGCGATAGGCTGCGGCATGCCGTAGCGCCCCTCCCGCAGGCCGAGGAAGGCCGGGATACGGCGCTGCTGAACCTCGGACAGAGACGCGACGAGCGGCTTGAGTGCCGCAGTGACGATCTTGACGTCTGCCGCACGAGCCGCCTCGGCATCGGCCGTGCGCTCCAGGATATCGACGAAGCTCTGCGGCTGAGGGGCCTTGGTGCGCTGCTCGCGACGCTCGGCCGAATGCCTGGCAACCTGCCGGATGGCGGTCTCGACGGGAGCCCAGAGCTTCTCCTGGTCAGAATTCAGGCCGATGACGGCCTTCAGGGCCGCCAACCGGGCATCGAGCACAGCCGCGGCATCCTCGGCCGTTACGAGCTCGATGATCTTGATCTGCTCCGGCTGCTGGGGAACCGGCTGCGCGGTTTGGGCCTTGGCAGAGCCGAGCATCGCCAGCGCGATCGCGGCAGCCGAAAGGGCGTTCTTAAGCATCGGGATATCCAGTCGTTGAAGCCAGGGATCGGAGCCGATTACTTCCAGCCGCCACCGGGCAGCGCGCCGTGATAGGGCGTGTTGCGGCAGTGACCCCAGGGGCCGTGCCAGTAACCGGGAGGACAGCCATTGCCGAAATAGTCCGCCGCGGGCTGCGGTCGGCCGGCCCAGCCGCCACCCGGTAGCGGCCCGCTATAGGGCGTGTCGCGGCAGTGGCCCCAGGGGCCGCGCCAGCCATTCGGGCCGCAGCCTCCGGCAACAGTGACGATGTCGCTCGTCGCAACCGCGGCGGCGAGTGCCGAGGTGCTGGGAATCGAGGCGGCGTTCGCGGTGCCCGACAGGGCTGCCGCGAAGCCGAGGCTCGCGACGATGACGGCAATGTTCTTCATGATAGTCCTCTCGTTCTGATGTTTATCAACGACACCTACGTCATCAAAGCGACTATACGTAAGCTTCGTGACAGAGATTTCCTCACCGATAACGGCCGAGAAGGCAGTTGGCCCGGGATGCGGCAGGCTCGCCGTCCGGTAAAGGCTGCCCCGGCCCGATCTTTTGCTCTGGGTTCTTGTTGGAAGGCGTCCGAACGGGCCGGATGATCTTCAGGCGCCGTTGCGGAAGGTATGCTCTGTCATGCGCAGCTCCGCTTTACGGAAAGTCGATGACGTCGAGGACGACGTCGAAGAAGGCTTCGGGGGTCATGCCTTCGGGCAAGTCCGCCAGAGTCGGGCCGAGGCGGCCGTCGAGATAGAGCATCGAATAGCCATGGATCATGGCCCGCAACGCCGTGCGCTCCGCGGCGGCTCTCACCGCATCGATCTTCTTGTTTTTCCGGTTCTCCTCGGAGAGATCGTCGACAACACGTCGTGCCAGGGCATCCGCCTCCTTGATCGAAGGCCGGTCGAGATAGAGCCGGTTGCTGCGCGACATCAGCGTGACGAGCCCGGGGTGCTCGGTCGCAAACTTGAAATAGGCGCGCGCAACCGCATGGGCGCGATCGCGCAGCAGCGGCCCGGCTTCCTCCACCGCCGCCGCCTGACGCACGGCGAGACGCTTCATCCCATCTGCCGCCAGCTCGCTGAGCAGACCGGGCAGATCGCCGAAATGATTGGCCGGTGCGGCATGGGTGACGCCGACGGCTTTCGAGATCGACCGCAGCGAAAGCGCATCCAGCCCCTCGCTGTCGATCACCCGCTCCGCCTCGGCGAGGAGAGCCTCGCGCAGAGCGCCGTGATGATGCGTGTTGGCCTTCTTGACGAGCGGCATGACGCGGACCCAATTCCGTTACGTCAGGCACCTACGCTGGTAACTTACCGCCGTCAAGTCACCATTGGTAATTTTCCTTGCCCGCATCGGCGCCCCTTCCAAAGGTCGCCCGGGCGAACCCGTCGCCCCAGATCTTCCGCAGCTGCGCCTCGGTCAGCGAGGCCATCCAGAGCGGCGCCCCATTGGACGTCCTCACCTGCAAGCGGCTGCTCGATCCAGGCTCGCGTCAAGAGGCCATGCGGTTCGAGATACGCGAGGATCCGGGCATCGAGCGCGGCAAGAGCTTCTTTACCGGCTCGCCAGAACCGTGCCGTTCCGGACCCATCTGAAAGAGCCGGAGCTCCAGGAATTCCGACGCCTAGACCGCCTGGAACTGCTCATCCAGCCAGTCCAGTGCGCGCCTGTTGATCAGCGAACGATTCTGCATTTCGCAGTGACCATCGGCACCCTCCTGGGCGGTGAAGTGCAGCAAGGTCTTCGGGCAGCGCAGGGCATCGAAGAAGCCGGTTGCCCCAACCGCCAGGATGTCTCCCTCGGCTTGGGTGATCAGCGTCGGGCACCGGATCAGCTCTGCGCGGCCTGCCATGGTGAAGAGTTCCGCCGATGCAAGGTAATCGCGGAGATTGCTCACGCCATGGGTCCAGAACCCCCTCTGGACGACCTTCCAATAGATTTCGCGATTGCTCCTGATCGCGGCATCGGCCTTGTCGAGAACAGCTTGGTCGAGCGCACCCAGGTCGGCCACGGCTTCGATCGGCAGGCTGAACATGCGCCGAATCAGGTCCCTGAAGCCGTCGGCGATGCTCCAGGTTCCGGGATCGGCGATGACGGCGGCAATGCGAGATTCTCCGGATGCCGCACGTGGCGCGAGATGGCCGCCGAGACTCATTCCGCTGATCGCGATGCGCCGGCCATCGACCAGCGGGTGAGCCACGGCGAAATCGACGACGGCCTTGATGACCGCCTCCCAGTCCGGACGAAAGGGCACGCCATGCTCGTACAGCATCGCTCCTTGGCCCGGCCCGTCGAATAGCAGGCTATGATAGCCTCGCCGCGAGGCCGCCACCGCAGCGCCAAAATACATGTCGGTGACCGTGCTGTCATAGCCACCGTTGAAAATGATCAGCGGCCGAACCTGCGTTTCATAGCCGATCGCCGGGATCAGATAGGCAGGCAGAGCGACGTCGCCGTAGACGATGTGCTGCCGCGCGACGGGGTGCGGTCCCAGGGCAAGTCCCCGCTCGAACGCCGCAATCTGCTGGCGGTATGCGGCCAGCAGACGAGGATCGACAGGCGCGCCGTAAAGCGGATGGTACGAGGCCCCATAGAAGGCGGCGGCCCGCAGAAAGCTCTCGCGAGCATTTACGGCATGCCCCTTGCCGAGGGCGGCCTGAGCTTCGCTTTCCAGCCGAGCCGCAAACGCCGTCCATGCCTCGTAATAGCGGACATCGTCGCCATCGCCGACAGCGTCCGCGACCGCTCGAATCTCGCCGAAATCAGCCCCGCCATAAGGGATATAGCCAAGCGGCCAGGTGCCGAATGCCTGGTGCAACTGGTTCTGGAAAAGAGAGCCCATGCCTGTCCCCCTAAAAGCCTGTCGCGCATAGTTCAGCAGGAGCTTCGCCGGCATCCTCGATCACTTCATGGGAGCGCGCAATGTCGCCTGCTTGTCGCGGCCGATGGTCGAGGCTCGGCTAGATGGCAATACCCCGTTCCACCAGCAGACTCATGACGCGATCGGCGAGTTCGTCGGGCTCGCAGCGGCTGCTGTCGAGAACGACGTCCGGAGCGGCGGGGCGTTCATAAGCCGAGTCGACGCCGGTGAAATTGCGGATCTCGCCGCGGCGCGCCTTCGCGTAGAGCCCCTTCGGATCGCGCCGCTCGCAGATGTCGAGAGGCGCATCGACGAACAGCTCGAAGAAGGGGCTGCCTGCGAGACGCTCGCGCAGCATCGCCCGGTCGGCGGCAAAGGGCGAGATGAAGCTGCACAGCACGATCAACCCGGCATCGACCATCAGCCTGGCGACTTCCGCAACGCGGCGCAGGTTCTCGACGCGGTCCCCCTCGGTGAACCCCAGATCGCGGTTCAGCCCGAGCCGGATATTGTCGCCATCCAGCAGGATCGTGAGCTTGCGCCTTGCGTGCAGCCTGCGCTCGAGGGCATCGGCGATGGTCGACTTGCCTGCACCGGACAGCCCGGTGAACCAGAGAACCGCTCCCTTCTGACCGAGCAACGCCTCGCGCGCCTGCCGATCCACCGTCAGCCTCTGCGCGAACAGGTTGCTGCCGCGGTCGAGGGCGTTGCGGACCATCCCGGCCGCGACCGTCGCGCCGCTCACCCGGTCGATCAGCAGGAAGCTGCCGGTGGGTGCGCAGCGGGCGTAAGCGTCGAACGCGATCAGTCCGGGCGTCGCCAGGTGACAGATCGCGATGTCGTCGCGCTCGATTTCGGCCGCCGCGACCCGCAGCCCGCTGACGATATCGAGCTTGCCCCGTATCGCCGTCACGGTCACCGGGCTGGCGAAGGTCCCGAGGCGGAGCTCATAATCGCGGCCGGCGAAGAGTGGCCGCTCGCCGAACCAGATGACATGTGCCGAGAAATGATTGGAGCAACCGGGAGCGTCGGCATCCCCATGCAGCAGGTCGCCGCGCCCGAGATCGATCTCCGGGGCGAATGAAACGGCCACCGCCTCGCCCCGACCGGCCCGGCCGAGCGGGCCTTCGACGCCCACCAGCCGCTCGACCGTGGCCTCGGCCCCGCTGACCGCGACCCGAACCCGCTCGCCGGGCGAGAGCGTCCCAGCGGCGATCGTTCCCAGATAGAAGCGCTCGCCCGCGGCCGTGCGGCAGACGCCCTGGATCGGCAGGCGCAGGCCGGCGGTATCGCCGGCCTGAGCGATCTCGAGACGTTCGAGATGCTCCAGGAGCGTGCGGCCTTCGTACCAGCCCATCGATCGGCTCGCGACCGCGACATTGTCGCCATGGCGGGCGGAGAGCGGGATCGCGACGACGTCGAGGTTCAGATGCCCGGCGACAGGCGCGAAGGCCTCGGCGATCTCGCGGAAGCGCTCCTGCGAGAACCCGACCTTGTCCATCTTGTTCACGGCCAGAACGACGTGGCGGATGCCGAGAATGCTGCAGATGGCGGCATGCCGGAAGCTCTGCTGCCGAAGCCCGCGCGCGGCATCGGCCAGAATGATCGCGACCTCGCATTGCGAGGCTCCGGTCGCCATGTTGGCGGTGAACTGCTCGTGGCCGGGGGTGTCGGCGATGATGAAATCGCGGCTCGCCGTCGACATGTAGCGATAGGCGACATCGATCGTGATGTTGCGCTCGCGCTCGGCCTCGAGCCCGTCCGTCAGCAACGCATAATCGATATCGCCATCGGCCGCTCCGTAACGGCGCGAATCCGCGGCAAGAGCCGCCCTCTGGTCATCGGGAACGGCCCCCGCTTCGAAGAGGAGGCGCCCGATGAGGGTCGATTTTCCGTCATCGACCGCACCGCAGGACAGGATGCGCAAGGCCGGCGGGCGATTGGAGGGCGGCGCAATTTCGGGCGTGCCGAAAATCGTCTGATAGGCCGCAGAAACGGGATTCAAAAATAGCCCTCTCGCTTCTTGGCCTCCATCGACGCCGCGCCTGCGCCATCGATCAGCCGGCCATGCCGCTCCGAAGTCGTGGTCGCTTCGAGTTCGGCCACGATTGCCGCAACCGTGGCGGCTTTGGACTCCACGGCCGCGCTCAGCGGATAGCAGCCCAGCGACCGGAAGCGCACGGATCGGGATTGCGGCGCCTCGCCAGGCTGGAGCGCAAAGCGCTCGTCATCCACGACGATCAGCGCCTCGCCGCGCTGCACAACGGGCCGCGCCTGCGAGAGATAGAGCGGGACGATCGGGATGCCTTCGGCCAGCGTGTAGCGCCAGACGTCGCGCTCGCTCCAGTTCGACAGCGGAAAGACGCGCATGGTCTCGCCGGGGCGCAGATGCGGGTTCGCCAGCCGCCAGAATTCGGGTCGCTGGCTGCGCGGCTCCCAGCCATGCTGCGGGCTGCGCAGCGAAAACATGCGCTCCTTTGCGCGGCTCTTCTCCTCGTCCCGCCGCGCCCCGCCGATCGCGACATCGAAGCCACCGCGCTCCAGGGCCTGCTTGAGCGCATCGGTCTTCATGATGCGTGTGTAGGCGGTCGCATCGACGGAGAACGGCGTGACACCGTGCTCCAGCCCTTGCCGATTGACATGCACCTGCAGATCGAAGCCAAGCGCCTGGACCAGCCGATCGCGAAACGCGATCATGTCGCGGAATTTCCAGGTCGTGTCGATGTGGAGCAGAGGAAAGGGCGGCTTTGCCGGCCAGAACGCCTTGGCCGCAAGATGGGCGAGAACCGTCGAGTCCTTCCCGATCGAATAGAGCATGACCGGACGCTGAAACAGTGCGGTCGTCTCCCGCAAAAGGAAGATCGCCTCCTCCTCGAGCCTCCTGAGTTGATTCACGTCTCGACATGCCCGGCACTGGCGCCACCGCCTCTCGGCAGCGCCGAACCATGATCTGCCTGCCCTAGCGAAAGGTGTCAACGGCGGTATTCGCAGCCGTCGCAAGGCCTTCGTGACCGCCGGTTTGAGCGTCAAGTAACCGGCGCGAAGCTTTCCTCTTCGCGGCCGAGCGAACCTCGCGCCCGCACGAGCGTGGCGGCAGCGCGCCCCGCGGCCTCGATATAGGCCGGATTTCGGTGAACCAGCGTGATCGAGAAGGCGCCGTCCATCAGCAGGACGATCTCGCGGGCGAGTATCTCGGGCTCGGCGAGGCGGCGGCCGGTGAATTCGCTCGCCAACCAGTTCTCGAAGTTCGCCTTGTGCCGCGCGCCGGCCTTGACGGCCGGATGCCCCGGCATTGCGGCGAGCTCCGCGGCCGTGCGCAGGAAGCCGCAACCCTTCCACTTCGGATGGCGGGCGACGCGCGCCAGGTTGGAGAAGATCGCCTCGACCTTGCGATCGGGCCCGCCCTCGGCATCGTCGAACCAGCCGGCCATCTGCTTCAGGTTGGGCTGGTCGCGCGCATCGAGATAGGCGGCGACCAGATCGTCCTTGCTCTTGAAGTGGTAGTACAGCGTCCGCTTGGTCAACCCTGCCTTCTCGGCGACCGCATCGACGCTGACGCGGCCGATACCCTCCGCGTAGAAGAGCTTGCTTGCGGCGTCGATGATGCGCTTGCGCGTCGGCTTCGAGGCATCGGACATGATGCCCATGTATACCGACTAGTGAATATACAGAAACCGGAAAGGCGTTGATCCTGATCCAGCCAATTAGTGCAAAGGAAACCGGATGACCGACCTCGTCCTGACCGAGACGCGCGATGCGATCGCGACCCTGACCCTCAACCGCCCCGAAAAGCTCAATGCATTGAGCTACGCCCTGATCGACCGGCTGCTGGAGCTGCTCGACGCCATCGAGATCGATGATGGCATCCGCGCGGTCATCCTGACCGGCGCAGGGGACCGTGCCTTCTCGGCAGGCGGCGACATCCACGAATTCTCGCGGAGCGTGGCGCGTGGCGCCGATGTCGCCATGCGTGACTTCGTCACGCGCGGCCAGCGGCTGACGGCACGGCTGGAGGCGTTCCCGAAGCCGATCATCGCCGCTGTGAACGGGCTTGCCTTCGGCGGCGGCTGCGAGATCACCGAGGCCGTGCCGCTCGCCATCGCGAGCGACCGCGCTTCCTTCGCCAAGCCGGAGATCAATCTCGGCATGCCGCCGACCTTCGGCGGCACGCAACGCCTGCCGCGCCTGGCCGGGCGCAAGCGGGCACTCGAACTGCTGCTGACCGGCGACGTCTTCACACCGCAGCGGGCCCTCGAACTCGGCCTGATCAACCAGCTCGTGGCGCATGCGGATCTCCTGCCGGCGGCACGCGATCTGGCAGGGCGGATCCTCCGGCATTCGCCCCTGGCGGCGGCGAGCATCCTCAGGGCGGTGACGCGTGGGATCAACCAGAGCATCGCCGAAGGCCTCCTGATCGAAGGCGAGCAATTCGCCCGCATGGCCCCGACCGCCGATCTTCGCGAGGGGCTGGATGCCTGGATGTCGCGGCGCAAGCCGAACTATCCGGGCTCCTGGTCGCTCAACGCGGCGGCGGAGTGAGGCGACGGGGCACGGCCATGACAGCCTTCACGACCTTCTCGCGCGAGACATTCGCCGCCTTTCGGGCGGACGACCGGCCCGGGCCGGTGCATATGCTCAACCTGATCCGCCTGCACGGCGCGGCTCGCTATCCGGATGGTCGCGAGGCCACCGGCGCGGATGCCTATGCGCGCTACGGCCGGATCAGCGCTGCGGTGTTCGCCCGGCTCGGCGGCCGGATCGTCTGGCGCGGTCGCTTCGAACTCGGGATGATCGGCCCCGAAGACGAGACCTGGGACATCTGCTTCATCGCGAAGTATCCGAGCCCCGGCGCCTTCGCCGACATGCTGCGCGATCCGATCTATCGCGAAGCGATGGAACATCGCCTCGCCGCCGTCGCCGACAGCCGTCTCATCCGCCTCGGCGTGCTTCCCGGCGGGACAAGCTTCGACGGTGTCGCTTGATGCAGGTGAACGCGGTCGCGACCCAGCGCGTGCGCGGGGTCGCCTATGCCTGCGCTGTCGTCAGCCTGTTCTGCGCCTTCGTGCTGATCTCGCGCATGGGGTTGTCGACCGAACTCACGCTGCCGGACATCGCCGCGTTGCGCTTCGGCGTCGGCGGGCTCGTGCTGTCGCCTATCCTTATCCGGCACGGGCTGAGCGGCCTGCGTCCGGCCGAGGCCGTGCTGCTCGCCGCTCTGGGTGGGCTAGGCTTCGGCCTCTTCGCCTATGCGGGCTTTGCGCTCGCACCGGCGGCCCACGGCTCCATCCTCATCCACGGCGCGCTGCCGCTGACGACGGCGCTGCTGCTCAAGCTGTTCTGCGGATGCGGGATGGAGCGGAGCCGACAGGTCTCATTGGGCGCCATCCCGATCGGCGTGGCCGTGGTGATCTGGGACGGGTCGCGGCTCTCTGCAGGCACTGTCCTCATGGGCGATTTCTGCCTGCTCGCCGCCTCCTTCTGCTGGTCCGGCTACGGGCTCTATGCGAAGCGCATGGGCATACCGGCCGTGAAAGCAGCGGCCATCGTTGCAGGCATCTCCGCGACCCTCTTCCTGCCGGTCTATGCCGCGTTGCCCGGGACCACGCTGTTCTCGGCCGCATGGCCCGACATCGCCCTACAGGGCTTCTTCCAGGGCGTGCTGATCGGTGCGCTGTCCGTCTTCATCTACACGCGAGCCGTCGCGCTGCTGGGCGCGGCCGAGATCGCCCTGTTCACCGCGACTGTGCCCGGGCTTACGGCGTTGGGCGGCTATCTGCTGCTCGGCGAAGCTCCGAGCGGAGCCTCCCTGGCCGGGCTCGGACTCGTCACCTGCGGCACGGTGCTGGGCCTGCGCCGCGCGGGCTGAGCAGCCTGCGGCCGCGTCACGGCCGCGCGTTCGACGTCAGATGCTCGAACAGACTCCTTCCCGGCGCCGTCAGATCGGCCTCGTCGCGGATGCAGACCGAAAGCCGGCGCGTCGCCCAGTCCTCGCACAGGCGAATGGCGGCGAGTGGCACGGAGCGCCGGCAACGGCGCGCGGCGGCTTCCGGGACGATCCCCACCCCGGCGCCTGCGCTCGCCATCTCGCAGATCCCGTCGAAGCTGCGCAGCCTGACCCTGATCTTGAGCCTGGCGCCGATCTTCGCCGCCTGCGCCTCGATGTGATCCTGCAAGGCGCCGCCTGCCAGCCCGATGAAATGCCGGTCGAGCACATCGGCGAAGCGAACCCGCGCCATCGCCGTCAGCGCATCGCCGCGCGGCGCCACCACGATCAGCCGATCGGTCGCAAAGGGCCGCAGCGTGAGGTCGCCCGGATCGACCGCATCCGACAGGATGCCGATCTCCGCGAAGCCGGCGGTGACATTGCGGGCGATTTCCGCACTCTGCCGCTCCTTCAGCTCGATATCGGATTGCGGATTCGCAGCCATCCAGCTCGCCAGGCGCCCGGGCAGGAATTCCGTGATCGCCGCCGTATTCGCATGCAGCCGGATGGTCGTGCGCAGGCCCCTGGCATGTTCGCCGAGCTCGCCGCGCATCTGCGCGACCTGGTGCAGGATGGTGCGTGCGTGATGGGCAAGCGCTGCGCCGGCTTCGGTGGTGGTGACCCCGCGCCGCCCGCGCTCGAGCAATGCGACGCCGCCGGCGGCCTCCATGTCGCGCAGCCGCTCGCTTGCCGCCGGCAGCGACAGCCCCGCCTCGGCCGCACCATGGGTGATGCTGCCCGCATCGACCACGGCGAGGAACAGGCGCAGATCGGTCAGGTCGAAGCGCATGCGGAAGGGTTAGCAGAAGATGAGGCTTCGGGCGAACCGAAGGCAGGCTACGGAGAATCCGCATTGCATGCGCCGTCAGCCGGCCTATCCAGAGCTGATGTTCGATCTCTCGACCCCACTCCTCATCGCCGTCGCCGCCACCTTCTTCGCCGCGGGCATCGTCAAGGGCGTGACCGGCATGGGGCTGCCGACGGTGGCGATGGGCGTGCTCGGCGCCATCGTCTCGCCTCTTGCAGCGGCGAGCCTGCTGATCATCCCGTCATTCGTGACCAATCTCTGGCAGCTCCTTGCCGGCCCCAGCCTCGGCCCGCTCATCCGCAGGCTCTGGCCGATGATGCTCGCCATCGTCGTCGGGACGGTGCTGGGCACCTCGCTGCTGGCCAGTGGCGATACGCGCCTG
This sequence comes from Allobosea sp. Root381, assembly GCF_001429395.1. Lineage (GTDB taxonomy): Bacteria > Pseudomonadota > Alphaproteobacteria > Rhizobiales > Beijerinckiaceae > Allobosea. Next base: position 53,992 of record NZ_LMJT01000015.1, on the reverse strand, counting down.
ACGAGCGTCGCTCTCGGCAGCGCACTCGTCATCTATTCGGCCTACACGCTGTTCGCGCGCCAGCTCGAAGTGCCGAAGCGCCTCGAGGCCTGGCTGTCGCCGGCCATCGGCGCGACAACAGGCGCCGTGACCGGCGGCACCGGCGTCTTCGTCATTCCCGCGGTACCGTATCTCCAGGCTCTCGGCTTCGAGAAGGACGATCTCGTCCAGGCGCTCGGGCTGTCTTTCACCATATCGACGATCGCACTGGCGATCGGCCTCGGGGCGCGCGGCTCATTCCAGCTCGACCAAATCACGCTTTCGGCCCTCGCGGTCGTGCCCGCCCTTGCCGGCATGTGGGCAGGGCAGTTCGTGCGGAGGCTGATCAGCCCGGCCGCCTTCCGCCGGGGCTTCCTGATCTGCCTGATGCTGCTGGGGCTGGAGATGGTGCTGCGCCACGTCCTTTGATCGCCCCGGGTTGCCCCGTACATGGCACGTTTGTCGCTCCCATCCACAACGCAATCCTCGACACGCGACTGACAGCTTGACGCCACAATCTCGCCATCTAGGCTGCTGGCGTCGAGGTCTCCGGAGCGATCCGGAGCTAAGAGGGAATCCGGTGACGCGCGGTCTTGCGCGAAACCCGGAGCTGCCCCCGCAACTGTGAGCGGTGAGTTTCCGGCCATGAAGTCACTGGCGTCCGCGCCGGGAAGACGGCCGGAAGCGACGACCCGCGAGCCAGGAGACCTGCCTCGACAGCAGTGAGGATGTCGCGCTGGCGGGGTGCCCGGCGGGTCGCCGCCGAGACGCGCGCCCTCGCCGGCCCGTTCTCTCAGTGAGCGTCCACCTAGCCCCGCCCGCATCAGCGAGGGGCTGTCGACCGTGACCATGGATAAAACTGGCCCGCTGGGGGCGGATTGCCGTCGGCGCTGCAGTGCGAGTGCGCCTCAGGCAGCGCGGGCGCTATTGCATTTGCAATGTTATAATGTTTCATTATTAAGCATCGCATGACTGCCTTGCCTTCTCGCGAGCTCGCCCCTGCCGTCGCGCTCGATCCGCTCGCGCTCTATGCCAGCGCCATCGATTCCTCCGACTATGTGGCGCGCGTCGCGCCGCTGATCCGCCAGCTGGTTCCGGATATCGGCGATCTCGTCGATATCGGTGCCGGCGGCGGGCAGCTCGGCGCCGCACTGCGCCGGCCGGGCCGGAAATGGACCGCGATCGAGCCCTCGCCGACCATGCAGGGGCGCCTCGCCGCGCTTGCGCACCCGCCAGCCGTGATTCCGGCGGGTTGGGACGAGCCCGCCGTCGCCTGCGAGCCGGCGGATACGGTGCTGGCCGCGACCATGCCGGGTTATTTCGGCGATGCCCCTCGCTTCCACGCACGCTGCCGGCAATGGGCGCGCCGCCGGATCATCTGGGTCGTGCCCGCGCAGCAGGGCCCCAAGGGGCTGATCCTGGCCGCCTGCCTGCCGCGCGAATGGCATGGCGAGGACGAGACGCCCGGCATCGAACGCGTCCTGCCGCAGCTTGGCGGGGATCTGCCCGACCGCTCCGACGCGACCGACTGGACCTTCTCGCTCGTCCTGTCGGAGCTCGGGCGCTTCGCCACCTTCCAGGCCGACCGGCTGGGCTGGGCGCCGGACGATTCCCGGCGCCCAGCGCTTCTCGCCCATCTCACGAAACAGGCCGAACCGGTTCCGGGCGGCTTCCGACTGTCCTGCCATCGCCGCTCGGCCGTTCTCGTCTGGACCTTGTCATGATCCGCCGCCACGCCCTCAAGACCACCCTCCTCGGCGCCACGAGCCTGGCCCTCGGCCTCCTCGCGCTTCCCGCCGCCGCGCAGACCGAGATCAAGCTCGACGAGCTTGTCGTCACGGCGACCGGCCGCCCCGAGCCGCGCAGCAGCATTCCCGGTACCGTCCAGGTGCTCGACGCCGCGCAGATCGACCGCGCCCACGCGCAGTCGGTCACCGATCTCCTCGCGGAGAACGCCGTCGGCTTCTTCAGCCAGTGGACGCCGGGCCAGACGTCGATCAACATCCGCGGCGGCGCCACCGACGGCCAGGGCAAGGACTTCCGCAGCCAGGTGCTGGTGCTGATGAACGGCCGGCGCGCCGGCACGGCGAACCTCTCCAAGCTCTCGACCGCCGATGTCGAGCGCATCGAGATCATCCGCGGCCCCTCCTCCGTGGTCTATGGCAGCCAGAACATCGGCGGCGTGATCAACATCATCTTGAAGACCGGCCGCACTGCGCCCGGCACCATGATCGAGGGCGCCGGCGGCTCCTGGGGGCTGCTGCGGGGCAAGGCCCAGACCGGCGGGCTCTATGACCGCATCGACTACTATGCCGGCATCTCCGGCGGCACGCGCGACGACTATCACTCGGGCCGCGGCGGCTCGACCATGGTCAATACCGGCTGGAAGCGGCTCGGCGTCGCGGGCGCGCTTGGCCTGCAGATCAACCCCGACCATCGCGTCGAGGCGACGCTGCGCACCGACGGCATCTACGATGTCGGCTTCCGCGGCTCCGGCGCCAACACGATCAGCCAGGAAGACCGCTACAACAACTCCTTCGACGTGACCTATCGCGGCCAGCTGCCCGGCGGCCAGTATCGCTGGATGCTGCAGGGCTATGCCGTGCAGGACGTCGACAGTTTCCGCTGGGCCTCGCCGGTGATCCGCGGTGGCAACGGCCTGCCGGCGCCGGGCACCGCGGCCGACTACAACCGCCGCGAGCTCAACGTCGTCGGCACGCGCTTCCAGCCGAGCATGACGCTCTGGGCCGGCAACGACCTGCTCGCCGGCTGGGACTGGGAACGCAGCACGCTGCGCTCGACGCGCGACCGCATCGGCGTGCCCGGCAACCCGCTGGCCCCGGTCTCGCCGCAGGACAACAACCAGTCCGAGACGGTCAACGCCTTCTATATCGAGGATTCGCAGAAGCTCTTCGACGAGCGCCTGACGCTGCGCGCCGGCGTGCGCCGCACCTTCGGCACCACGAGCTTCGAATACACGCCCAACCTCGCAGCCCAACGCCCGCGCGAAGTCGATTACCAGGCCACGACCTGGTCGACCGGCGCGACCTTCAAGGCGACCGACCGGCTGACCTTCCGCGTCGGCTATGCAACCGGCTTCCGCGCGCCGACCGCGACCGAGCTCGCCGCCGACTTCAATACGCTGGGCGGCGGCCGCATCTTCGGCAATCCTTCGGTGAAGCCCGAGACCAGCGAGCAGGTCGAGGCCGGCGCGGCCTATGCCGGCGACGGCTGGCGCATGGATCTGGCGATCTTCCAGAACGTCATCTCCGACCGCATCATCACCCGGGCCCGAACCGGCGTCGCCAACACCTCCGACTATGCCAACAATGCCGCCGATGTGGTGGTGCGGGGCGTCGAGCTCCAGTTCGATGCCGACATCCTGAAGCTTGCCGGATACACCAATACCGCCTGGCGCTGGTCGGTCTTCGGCAACGGCGCCTGGAACTTCGACATGGAGGACAAGGGCGCAGCCGCCACGGCCAACAGCCGCAAGCCCGAGCGCATGTACGAATACCAGGCGGCGATCGGCACGCGCTTCGGCCAGAGCGGCGTGCAATATCCCTGGTCGCTGCAGGTATCCGGCGTGCTCTACGGGCCGATGTGGTACAACACCGAGGAAAACCTGCTGATCCCCTTCGCCGAGCCCAATCGCGACTGGATCCACCGCAAGAGCCCGTTCTGGGTGGTGAACCTGCGCGGCGAGGTCGAGATCGCCAAGGGGGTGAAGCTGTTCGCTCTGGTCAACAACCTCTTCAACAAGAACGACCATCCGATCTTCATCGGCACCGACAAGCGGCCCTACAAGCTCGATGCCCGCTTCGCCAATGGCGGCACCGGGACCTCCATGCCCGGCCTGGAACTCCAGGCCGGCCTGCAGGCGCGCTTCTGAGTGCTGCGCCGCGCGCTCATCCTGGCCGGCCTGCTCGGCCTCGCCGCCCCGGCGAGCGCCGAGCCGATCCGGCTGACCGACGCGGTCGGCCGGACGGTCGAGATCGCGCGTACGCCGCAGCGCATCGTGCCGATCTTCGCCTCGAACACCGAGCTGGTGACGGCACTCGGCCTGGTCGATCGCATCGTCGGGGTCGAGGCCTATACGCGCTTCCCCCCCGAAATGACCCAGAAGCCGCAGATCGGCGGCCGGCTCGGCTTCTCGGTGGACGCCGTCGTGGCGCAACGCCCGGACCTGCTGATCGTCACACCGGCAAGGCAGGCCATGCACCAGCTCATCGACCCGATGACGCGGCTCGGCGTGCCGGTCATGGTCCTGCTCGCCCGCAGCGTAACCGAAGTGATGGACAATCTCCGTCTCGTCGGGAAGGCGACCGGCGAGCCGGAGCGCGGCGAGACGGTCGCGGCGGCGCTCGAGGCCCGGTTGGCTGCGGTGGCAGGCCGGGCACCGGCAAGCCGAAAACGCATCGTCATGATCACCGGCAAGCTCGGCAACGGCCTGGTCCTGATCGCCCGGGCCGACACCTATACCGGCGACGCCATCGTCAGGGCCGGCGGGCGGCACGCGCTGGAGCGCGGCATCGTCGCCCATGTATCGCCGGAAGCGATCATCGCGGCAGACCCCGACGTGCTGCTCTTCGCCGGTTCGCAGGCGGACCTCGATGCGATGGTGGCGCAGCCGGGCTGGCGGCTGGCGCGCGCCGTGCGCGAAGGGCGGGCCTACACGGTCGCGCGGGCAGAATTCCTGATTCCGGGACCGCGCACGGTCGATGGCATCGAGAAGCTCGCTGCGCGGCTGCGGGCGAGCACCTCATGACGGGCCGCTTCCTCCTCCTCGCCGCGGCACTTGCAGCCGCCCTGCTCTTTGCGACGATCGCCGGGCATGATTGGGCGTCCCCTGCCCGGCTCGCCTCCGCGCTTGCGGGCGCCCAGGACATGGAAAGCCGGCTGCTGCTGGTCTGGCGCATCCCGCGCGTGCTCGCCGCGGCCCTTGTCGGCGCGCTGCTGGGGCTCGGCGGCGCGATCTTCCAGGGCGTGTTCCGTAATCCGCTTGCAGAACCTTACCTGCTCGGCGCGTCCGGTGGAGCCGCGATCGGGGCGACGATCGCGCTCCTCGTGCCGCTGGGCCTGCCGGGCGGCCCGGCGCTGGCGGCGCTCTCTTTCCTTGGCGCCTGGGGTGCGACCTGGCTCGTTCTGGTCGTCTCGGGCCTGCACGGCCGCCCAGACACTGCAGGCCTGCTGCTTGCCGGCGTCGCGGTGGCCGCGATGCTGGGTGCGCTCCGGTCCTTCCTGATGCTGGCCCTCTCCGACGACACGGTGAACCTCCAGGTCGTGCTGAGCTGGACGCTGGGCGGCATCCAGACGCCGGACCTCGCCGGCCTGCTGCTGTTGGCGGGGCTCGTCGCTGCCGGGCTTCTCTTCGCGATCCGGCTGGCGCATGGCCTCGATCTGCTCGGCCTCGGCGACGAACAGGCCTTCGCCTTCGGCCTCGACCCCGCCCGTTTCGCGCGCCGTGCCGTACTGGTCGGCGCCGCAGTTGTCGCTGCGGCGGTGGCCTTCGGAGGCCTGGTCGCCTTCATCGGCCTAATCGCGCCGCATCTCGCACGCTGGTGGATCGGCCTGCGCCATCGCGCCCTGATGCCGGCGAGTGCGCTGATCGGGGCCGCGCTCGTCGCGGTCTGCGACGGCATCGCCCGTGCGGTTCTGCCTCCAGCGGAGATTCCGCTCGGCCTCGTCACCGCGCTGATCGGCGGTCCATTTTTCCTGCTGCTGCTGGCGCGGAGGCTCAGGGCGTGATGCGCGTCGAATGTCGGGATCTAGGCGTGAAGGCGGGCGAAACCGCGCTGCTCGAGGGTCTAAGCCTGTCCTTCGACGCGCCCGCGCTCGTCGGCATTCTCGGCCCCAACGGCGCGGGGAAGTCGACATTGCTGCGCTGCCTCGCTGGCTATCGCCGGCCGAGCCGGGGCGAGGTGCTCTGGAATGGCCGGCCGCTGGCGGCGTGGCAAGCCGGCGAACGCGGCGCGATCTGCGGATACTGCCCGCAACAGTTCGAGCCGGCCTGGGATTACTCGGTCGCGGAGATCGTGGCACTCGGCCGGGATCGCAACCTCACCGACGCACGGACCCTGGACGAGATACTTCGAAGCAATGGTGTCGATCCACTGGCACGCCGCCGCTGGAGCCAGCTTTCCGGTGGCGAGCGGGCGCGCACGATGCTCGCCGCAACCTTGTCGACCGAACCACCTCTCGTGCTCGCCGACGAACCGGGCGCCAGTCTCGATATGCGGCATCGGCTCGCATTGCTGGAACGGCTGAAAGCCTATGCCGCTGCAGGGCGCGCGCTCGTCATTGTGGTGATGCACGATCTCGATCTTGCTTTGCGCTTCTGTGACCGTCTGGTCCTGCTCGACGGTGGCAAGGTTACCGCTGACAAGCCTGCGCAGGAGATGGTGACCGAGCCGGCATTCGAGGCGGCATTTCAGCTGCGTCTGCAGACGCATCCGCGCCGCGTCGACCGCGATTGGGTGCTGGGCCTCGGCTGAGAGCCGTCTGCGCTATCAACGGGCCTTTGATAGCAATCGTGCGCGGGCTGGTTCTTTGCGCTGACCTGCGCAGATGCTCGCGATGGCTCGATGCGCCACCAAAGCAACGCCCCGCCGCTCCGCCCTTAGATTCGATCTAAAATACTGTGATTGCTATTAATTTCGGCTTGTTGCAGCGATCGGTCGCGCCTCGGTATCGATTTTCCGGATAAGCAGCTAATCGTGATGGGGTCGCGAGATACGCTTCTGGCGGAGCTGTGCGCCGACGTTCGGTCCGGTGATCTAACGTGACAACGCCGCCGGAAGCCCGATCCAACCGCTTGCAGCGGGCTATCCATTCGGGCAGGCAGCTCCGCTTTTCGCCCACGCCTCGACCAAGGCACCCGCCTGCGCCTGCGTTCCCGGTGCAGGCGCGCGGCCGTAGCCTGGCGCCCAGGCCCAGCCGACCAGCGTATCCTTGCCGATATGATCGATCAGATCCTCGACGTTGCGGCCACCGTTGCGCGCTGGGTCTTTGATCTGCGTGCAGATCTCCGCGACGGTCTTGCCCTCCCACGCCATTTCGCGCGGCGCGAGATGCCACTCCGAATGGCCGGGTATGCGGCCGGGATCAAAATTGGTGTCCTTGTGACAAGAGTTGCAACGCATGGCCTCAGTGCCGTGCCCGTCGGCACCACGCACGACCGGCGGCTCGTGCAGGCGACGCGCGTCCCCCTGGCGCGGACGATCGCCAGCGGGATGACAGTTCACACAACGCGGATGCGTCAACACCTTGCCCAGTTCGGTGAAGATCGCAGCCGAGCGCGCATCGGTATCGGCGATGCCATCGAAGCTCTGCGGCGTCGCGAGGCCTTTCGACGGCTCGTGGCTCGCCGCATAGGCCGTCACTATGCTGATGCCGAGCGTTGCGACGATCACCAGAGCCTTGGCGCGCTTTTCGGCATTCATCCGCGTTGCTCCTGAATGAGATAGCGCGTCGCATCGGTCAGGATCACGTCGCGGACGGCCTCATGATATTTGATGTAGCCGGTGCAGCGGCAGAGATGCCCATCGAGCGCCTCGGCGATGAGTTCCTCGAGGCCCGCTCGCGGCACCGGCGCCCTCGCCAGGCGCTCGAGCAGCACCTGGCCTTCGTTGAGAAAGCCGGCCGTGCAGTAACCGCACTGGAACGAGAAATGCGCGATGAAGGCCTTCTGCAGCGGCGACAGCTCGCCGTTCCTGGCGTGCCCCTCGACGGTGCGAATGGCCTTGCCGTGAAAGCTCGCAGCCGAGACCACGCAGGTCGGGCTGGTGTGGCTGGTGCCGTCCGGCTCGTCGACGATGACGGCACAGCTCAGGCACTGCGCGGCGCCGCAGCCGAACTTGGTGCCGGTCATCCCGAGATACTCGCGCAGGAAGTCGTTCATGCTGAGATCGTCGCGCACCTCGGTGGGTGCGTGGGCGTGCCCGTTGATCGTGATGCTCAATGTCGTCACGCGAGCACTCCCTTGAGCATGACCTGGGTGACCGGCAGCGCGGAGAAGCGATGTCCGATGGCGTCATGGATGGCGTTGAGCAGTGCCGGCACGACGGGGATCATCACCACCTCGGCCATGCCTTTCGGTGCCTCGTCCGGCGTCAGCGGCGGCAATATCTCGATCTCGATATCGCGCAGCGGCAGATCCGATCCGCGCGCCACCAGATATTGTCCGAGATTCCACTGGCCGTTGCCGGGCCCGTCCTCGAATGGCGGCAGCGTTTCCAGCAGGGCGTAGCTGACGCCCATGGCGAAGCCGCCCTGCGCCTGGCCGAGCACGACTTCCGGCACCAGCGCCTGCCCGCATTCGAACACGCTATAGGCCTTGGCGATGCGCAGCGCGCCGGTCGCCTTCTCGATCTCGACACGCACGGCCGTGCCGCACATCGAGGTGTAGACCGTGCCGATCCGGTTGTTGCTGGTCGGTGGAAACAGCACGCTCACGCGATTGATGCGCCTGAACTTGCCCGCTCCGCGCCGCACCGCAAGCCCATCGATCTCGGCACTGTACTGTTCGCCATCGATGGGGAAGCGAGCGCGTGACCAGGCCCAGCGCGAGAAGCCGTGCGCCATGGCGCCGGAGACGAGATTGCGCGCATGGACGGTGGCGGCGAGTGTCGCGAGCGGCAGCGGCGGCAGGCCGGGCACGGTCAGCTGGCCGTCCGCCCACTGCACCTTGTCCCAATCCCTGGCCCGCGGATCGCGCGGCGCGACACCCCACAAGGCCAGCGCCGCCGGCCACAGGCCGAAGCGGAAGATCACCCGCGCGGCCTCCGCCGCGGCATGGGTGCCGACATGGGCGCCGATCGAAGCCGAGGTCGCCGAACTGATCGCCGGCACCCAGCGCGGATTCTTCTCGGCCTTGTCCTGGGTCTTCTGGTCCATGGTGTAGGAATCGCCGGACGTCACCAGTTCCAGTGCGTCGAACACGTCGACCCGCGACACCGAGACTTCGTCGGCGATGCCGCCGAGATGCACCGCGACGCGATTGGCCAGGGCCGTACCGATGCCGTTGCCCATCTCGACATGGTCGCAATAGATGGCGATCCGGCCGTCGGGGCTAAGCTCGACGCGGCCATTCGAACAGTCGCCGCCAGTGCCGTAATCCTTGGTCACGCAGGCCACGCCGGTGCCGACCAGAACATCGTTCGGTGCGCTCGCCTTCTCCACCGCGCGCTGCTGCCAGATCGGATGCGTCTCGAGCTTGTCCAGTATCTCCGTGGTGCGCACGGAGACGGCGTAGGGATTGCCCGTCATGGTCCGACCATCGGGCTTCAGGGCATTGCGCCGCCGAAGATCGATCGGGTCGAGCGGCAATGCCGTGGCGACTTCGTCGATCAGCACCTCCAGTGCCGTCATGGTCTGCAGCGTGCCGTAGCCGCGCATCGACCCCGCCGTCACGCCGCGGGTATGCGTCGCGACCGTCGTGACATCGACCTTCGGCACATCATAGATGCCAATTGCCGCCGTCGCGGCGACCGTCGCGACATTGGGCGAGAAATTGGCCAGTCCGCCGCCGTCGAGGACGTGATCGGCTGCAAACGCCTTGATCTTGCCGGTCGCGCGATCGACCGATATTCGCGACTTCATATTGATCGCGTGGCGCTTGATACCGCCCTGAAACTGCTGATAGCGATCATGCGCGAGCCGCACGGGACGGTCGGGAAAGAACATCGAGGCCAGCGCGACATACAGAACGAACGGCGTATGATCCCTGCCGCCGAAGCCGCCGCCGACATAAGCGAACTGCGCGTTGATATTGCCGGGCTTGAAAGGGGCTTTCGCTTCGCCGAACAGGTAGGCCACGGCTTCGGCCGCCTCATAGGGCGACTGCACGCCAAGCACCAGTTCGAGCGCCTTGGTTTGCCGGCTGTACCAGCCGAGACCGCACTCCGGTTCCAGGAACATCGGATCAACGGACTGGGTGTCGAAGGTCCGGTTCAGCACCAGATCGGATGCTTCGCTTGCCGTGATCTCGGCACGGATCCGGTCGCCATGGACCGCGGCCTCTTTGTAAGATGCATCGGACCTCTGGGCGAGCGACGACCACACCGGCAAGGCCGTGCTCTGGACGCGGCCAGGGCTGACCCAGCCAGCCAGGATCGGCGAATAGGCGTCGGCTGCGTCCGGCGTTGCGCCAGCGACGCGCGTGAACCGGAACGCGGCGTAGTTGGGCATCTCCACCGCGCCGGTTTCTTCGCCGAATTGCACGAAGGTGCCGTCACGCAGCAGCAGCCGCGCACGATCATAGGCATCGAACTGCTCGAAGATCAGCAACGCCACCGGCTGTCCCAGATACAGAGGTGTCCTTCCGACCGGACAGAACAGATCGCCTTCGTAGAAGGCGGGCACGCGCGTGTTGATTTCCGCGAGATCGGCCGCGGTGACGATGACCGTCGGTCTCAGCGCGCCGCTCAGCCGCGCGAGGTCCATGCCGAGATAGACATGTGTTGCATCGGGTGCGCGGACCAGCAGCGCATGCGAGGTCCGGGCCGGCCAACCCGGCAGGTCGGACGCACGGAAATCCGATGCGTAGAGCTTCGATCCCGTGACCTTGGCGACGCCGTCGACGCGTCCGGCGGCACCGACCGCCGGATTCCATTTGCCGTGCCCCGGCAAGGTCGCGCGTTCCGGGAACGCAATCGGCTCCGCCATTGCCAGCCGGGACAAGCTGAGCGTGATGCCTCCTGCAGAGACCCACTTCATGAACTCGCGGCGCGAGGTATCCATGCATTCCCCCCAATCAACAGTTGCTTGCTGCTCGGCCAAGCCTATTGGAGGTCGGCGATGGATGCGGGCCCTGGTCCGGTCGTGATCAGCATCGGCCACTGACTGGAGCCGAACGGCACCACCGGCGGCAGGAATGGCGTCATGCCGCGCCTGGCGCTCTCGGCGATGATGGCGGCGCGCGCATCTCCCCCCATCAGTTCGTAATCCGTCAAACGATAATGGCCGAACAACAACGAGCCGACCGAGCGATCGGCGATGATGCGGGTCAGCGAGTCCAGCATATCGGCCTGGGTCGTGGTGAAGGACGCGGTCTCGATCAGCAGCAGCCGGTCGTTCATCGCTTCCGGCGGAAAAAACTGCGCCAGCACGCTGAACAGCACATTGTTCTGGCGAGTCGCATAAATGGTGTTGCTGGCGGCATAGGTCTTGTCCCAGTCCGGACCCAGCATCGTCTTCCAGTCGGCCAGCACCGTCATCCAGTGATTGACCTGGATCTGCGCTGCCCATGCGACAGTCTTGGCCAGATAAGGCGCCTGCTTTCTGCCGAACCTCTCCAGCACATCGAAGGCGATCATGCCCTTCTCGGTGCAATCGTCCATGAAAGCGAGATTGTTCTGCAGGATAATGCGGTTGTTCTCGCGCCAGTCGGCCTGCATCGGGGTCAAATCAAGACCGTCGAGTGCCGACTGCATCCGGCTGCGATAGGCCAGCATCGACCCGCGCCATGACTTGTTGCCGGGGTTGTCGACATATGGCCCGGCGACCTCGGCCAGCGCCAGGGTGCTGTGTGCGACGGATTTGAGCAACTGATAGGGCATCGGCACCGGCGGTGCATCGACCGGCGGCTTTCCAGGCTGATACAGCGTGAAACGCCCGCCCGCGCCCGAGAACAGGCCAAGGATCACGGGGTGCTTGGCGAGGATATTGACGCGAAACACCTTCGCCGCCTCGCTATAAAGCTCGAACATTCCCGTGTTGAGTGCCAGGATGTCCTTGGTTGCCGTTTCGGCATCCGTCGTCGTTGTGAGCCCGGAAATCGGAGTCATGTAGGACGGCAACGCCTGAGCATAGGCACCATCAGCATTACCCAGCAGGATGGCTAAAAGTGCCGCAACAGACCGCAATCTCATTTTGGCGGTTTTCCTTGGACGATCCGCGTCAAGTCTCGTTTCATCGTTATCGTCAAATGCGTTAACAAGTCACGCATAACTTAGATGAACTCTAAGTGCCTAAATCAAAGCTCCCGCGACAAGGAGATCTCCAATGACAAGCGCCAATAGCCTCGTCACTCGCGCCGTGATGCCCTCAAAGGCGTCCTCGGCGCCGCTTCCCTGGCCGCGCCTGGCAGAGGCGTAGCGTTTCCCGGAGCGGCGGCCGCAGCTTTGGTCCCGACGGCCATCTCGCCGGCACGGGCCGGGCCCAACGGGGCGACCGCGCTCACACGGGGCGCGCCATTCAACTTCGTGATCGGCAATGCCGGAACCGACAGCAACACGACCTTCACCGGGCCGCCCATGCTGACGGGTGCGGCGGCGATCGCCGTGACCTTCGGCACGACGACGACGCCGAGCAGCTTTACCAATGGTGGAACGGTTCGGTCGACAGAGATCACGCTCTTGCAATATGACGCTGCGGCATGATTATATCTATAGTTGTCGATGAGAAGCTTGCCCGCCTGAAACGATGCTCCACGCACCCGAAACAACATCTGACCTGATCGACCTGATCTACGCTTCACTTGTCGGCGAGGCGACTTGGCAACAATTCCTGAACAAGCTGAACGAGACGCTCCCCGGCGCGGCTTCGACCCTTTTCTTCCATGATCATCGTACCGGCCAGGGTGCCGCTTCGCTCGCCTCCGGCTTCGACCCGGTCGCCTTGCGCGATTATTCCGCGCACTACTCCAGTATCAATCCCTGGATGCAGAAGCTCGCCGAAACGCCCATCGGAATCGGCATCACCGGCGAGCAACTCATCGATCGCCGGTGCTTTCTTCGGCACGAGTATTATAGCTTCATCAATGGCTTCGGCTTTGAGGCCGGCATCGGCGCGACCTTGTTTCACGATTCCAGCTGCTCATTCCTCATCAGTACGCTGACCAGCAGCGCGGACGCGGACAGGAACGACGCCGCCGCCCGGCAGCTGACGATGCTCGCACCGCATCTGCGCCGGGCCTTTCGGCACTACCGAACCAACCGCTTCGACAACGTGGAGGCCGGCATCACGGCCTCGCTGTTCGACGCGCTCGATGTCGGCGTCATCGTCGTCGGCGAAGGCCTGAAGATCAGAACGGCCTCGGAGACCGGCCGGAGCTGGCTCGCGGCCGGCGAACATGTGCGAATGTCTGCGCTTGGCACGCTGCGTGTCGTCGACACCGCGGCACAGGAGATGCTCGCGACAATGCTCGCGCGCGGCTATGCTGGCCCAAGGACCTGGGCCAGCTACCTGCCCGGCGCCAAGCTCTCGCTCATCCGCGTCTTGCAGGATCAGATCTCGGAATATCTCGCCGGCACCTCAGTCATCCTCGTCATGGAGACGTTGCCGAAGTCTCCGCAGCCTGGCGATCTGGCGGCCCTCGCCCGGGCCCTGAAGCTCTCCAATGCGGAGGCCCGAGTCTTCATCGAGATCGCCGGCGGGCAATCGATCGCGCAAATTGCCGAAAAGGCAGAGCTGGCCAGGGAAACGATCCGCAGCCAGCTCAAGGCGGTCTATGCGAAGACCGGCGTCAGCAGCCAGGCCGCCCTCGTCCGGCTCGCGACCTCCGCACGGTTCTGACGCTTCCTCGTCCCGTGCGATGTCTCACCCGAACGGGTGAAGACGCACGTCCGCCGCTGGCGCTAGCTGACGCCAAGCCCGCACGAGGACACAAGGACGCTTTGATGACACCATCGATATGCAGATCGCTTTTCGCCGCCGCAGTCACGGCACTCGTCTTCCAAGGTCAGGCCTCCGCCCAGAGCGCGGACAAGGACGGCTGTTACAGCGCGCCGCGCCAATGCGTGCGGGGGCAGGTCCAGTGGCTGGAGAACGGTCGCCTCCTCTCGGCCCGGATGACCAATAATTGCGGCTCGCGGGTCTACATCAAGTTCTGCATCCACCGCGCCAACGGCTCGCGGGATTGCGGCGCCGACGGGCTGCCGGCCGGCCGGACCAAGGTCTGGAACACGAGTAACGCCGACCGCCGCATGATTGCGCGCTTCCGCTATGTCGGCTCGCTTCAGAGCGGCAAGGACTGGGTCTGCTCGGGCCGCTCACAGAACTGGAATGCGCCGCTTTGACCTGAATGGTGGCGGTTACGATGATGGCTTGCACCCGCCTGCAGCAGCAGCGCCCGGTCGCTGCCTCGCTCCGCGCCGTCGGCATCGCGCCGGCGCCCGCGGAGCCCCCATTTCGGGGGACGCTTCCTCAAAGCGCACCGGCGGACGTCGGCGCGGTATCACCATCTCCCATCCCGCCCGAAAAACCACAACCGGTTACCTGCTCGAGACGCGCTAACGCCGGACATTCAGAGTCTACCGAGAAGCAGACGTTGCAGAATCTACGCGCATAGCTTCATCATCGTCACCATGAACCTCGACTTCCGCGAGTATAGGGCTGGAAGCGCGTGCACGCCGTTAGATCCGCGGGACTGGCGGCACGTAGGTGAGGATGGTCGACAGGGATCAAGGATGTCCAGCAGCATACAGGTCTGGTGCAGAAAGAGCATTCGGATTTAGTCGTTCGACGCCGCCGCCCATCAGAACGTCACGTTGACGTTGACGCGGGCCGACTGGTCGGACACGCCCGATCCGAACTGGCCGCCATAGGAGACGCCCAGAGTGGCGTTGGGCGTGACGGCGTAGTCGAGGCCGGCTTCGATCACCGCTGCATTGCGCATGATCGGAATGCCGCCGATGCTGAACGCATCGCCGCCGCCGGCAAAGCGCATGGTCGAAAGCGGTATCGTATCGCCGAACGCATGACGCCAGCCGATCATGCCCTTGGCCGTCACGGTCGCGCCGCCGAAGTCGAAGGTGGTCGAGGCGCGCAGGCCGAGCGTGGTGAAGGCCGCGTCGGTGCTGAAGGACGCGCCGGTCAGCGCCGGCGCTCCGCCCTGTTCTGTAAAGCCGTCGGTGCGTAGGTTGACATAGGCGAAGTTGGCGAAGGACTCGAACCTCGCGCCGCCTGCGCCGACGCCATAGGCGAGTTCGCCGAAGACCTGCGCGGTGGAGGCATTGTGGTCGCCCTTCAGGCTGTTGCCGAGGCCGGGGAAGATGACGTTCCGCGAGGTCGCGATGTCATGCCAGGTGTAGGCGGCACCTGTGCGAAAGGCGACATCGCCCCCCGAGATACCCCAACTCGTGCCGCCGTAGAGGCCGACATGGTAGTTGTCGCTCGCGCCGGAGGAGCGGCGATCCTTCACGTCGAAGCTCGTGCGGCTGTAGCCGGCGACCGCGCCGAAGCGCCAGGTGTCGAACACAGGCGCATCGGCGCCGATGAAGAAGCCTCCCGTCGAGCGGTTGAGACGGGCCGCGTTGCCGTCGCCGCTCGCGTGGCCCCAGGAACCGAAGCCTTGGCCCCAGACCGCGACGCGATCGGTGTTTGCTTTCACCATCACCGGCTTGCCGTCGACATAGGTCGTGACGATGCCCGACGCCCCGACCGTGTCGAAAGCGGCGCGGATGCGGTCGGTGACGGCGTTGCGGATGAGGCGGCTGTCCTCGATCAGCACCGTCTTGGCCGAGGCGTGGATCTCGCCCGAGAGCTGGTCGAAGGCATATTGCGCCTGATCGGCCGAGAGGTTCAGCGCCGCGTTGTAGACCGGGTTGCCGAAGCCAAGGCTCTCAATGCCGCCGCCGGTGGCGATCTGGTTCGGGGTTATGCCGATGGCGGCAAATTCGATGCTGTTTCGCGTCATCGTCAGATAGACGTTGTTGGCGTCGTAGCTGAGCGAGGGATCGAGGAAGGCAAGGTTCGAGGTCACGCCGCTGAAAGTGCCCGACCGGCCGCTTGGCGCGTTGGCTGTGAGGATCGTGTACCGGGTTTGCGGCGCGTAGCTGCCTGCACCCGCCAACACCTTTACCGAGCCGCCGTTGATCGTCGCGTTGCGACCGGCGACGATCCTGTCGGATTGGCCCGCCGCATTGACCTCGACCTCGTAGATCGAGCCGGGATTGAAGGTGACGTTGCCGGCGACGTTGAGCGTGCCGATCGAGTTGCCCGGCGCTATCGTGCCCGCAACGGTCGTATTGCCGACCGTTCCAATGCCCTGCAAACGACCGGCCGTCAGCACGTCCAGCGTGCCGCCGAGCGCGCCGTTTACGACCAGAGTCCCGCCTGCAACCGTGGTGGTGCCGCTGAAGCCGGAGGAGTCGCCGGTCAGGTCGAGCAGGCCCGCGCCGGTCTTGTTGAAACCGCCAGTGCCCGACATCACGCCGGCATAGGCCGCGTTCACGGCCTGGTCGAAGGTGAAGGACGCGCCGGAGGCGATGGCGACATTGCCGCCGAAACGCTCGGCCGAGGCGATCAGCCGGCCGGTCTCGACAGTCCAGTCGAGCGAGGACGTACCGGTCAGCGTCAGTGCGCCCGCTCCGCGTTTGACCATCACGCCGGGCGTGCCATCGAGCGCCGCGATGCCGCCGGCGAAGCTCGCATTGCCGGCCTGGTCGAAAACGACCGTGCCGGCATTGCCGATACTGCCCGAGATCGAGCCGGCATTGCCGACCAGTGTGCCCGCCGCAACAAGCGTGTTGCCGTAGGCATTGGTGCTGTTGTCGAGCCGCAGCGTGCCGGCGCCGCTCTTGACGAGATCGCCGCTGCCCGAGACCACGCCCGTCAGGCCGAGCTCGGTACCGCCCAGAACGTCGAAGCGTCCCGCCTGTGTCAGCGATATCGAACGGGCGGTGTCGAAACTCGCCGTGGTCGCGAGCGTGCCGCCCGTGAAGGTCAGGCCGCCCGTGACCGCACCGAGATTGGCGTTGCGCGACACCGACAACACGCCGCCCGAAATCGTCGTGCCGCCGCTATAGGTGTTGTCGCCGGTCAGGGTGAGCGTACCCGTGCCGGCCTTGGTCAGCGAGGTGCCGTTCCACCCAGTCGCCGGGTTGGCCGCCTGGTCGGCGAGCACGGTTCCAACCGTGAAGCTGTCCGTGGCGTTGGTCAGCGTGAACGTGCCGCTGGCGAGATTGTTGCCCGACGCCCAGCTCAAGCCATAGCTGGCGAGGTATTGCAGGCTGTTGGTCGACTTGCGGGTGGAGACCGTGAGATAATCGACCGTGTCGCTGAACCCGCCGATGGTGACACCGGCGAAATCGCCGGCGATGCCGGATGTCGTGTCGATCAGTACCTTGTCGAGCTGGCTCGCATCGTCGATGCCGCTGATGTCGAAGGTGACGCCGTTGCCGATCGTGACGCTGCCGGCCGACAGCGCCGGCCCGTTGGCGCCGGCCACGACGGACAAAGTGGGATTGTTGTCGAAGCTGACGTTCTGCGCCACGTTCAGCGTCGCCGGCGTCTGGATCGCCAACGTGCCGCCGGTCACGGTAACATTGCCGCCGAGCGTGTTGCTGCCGCCGGCGCTGCCGTCGCCGAACTGCAGCCGGCCGCCGGACACGAAGGTATCGCCGCTGTAGGTATTGGTGCCGGTCAGGATGGTGGTGCCCGAGCCGATCTGCCGCACCGCGCCACTGCCGGAGATGTCGCCGGCAAGCGTCAGCGTCCCGGTCCGGTTGAAGGCGAGCACGCCGTCGTTGACGACATTGCCTGATATCGAGCCGGTCGCGCCGCCATTGCCGACCTGGAGCGTGCCGCCCGCAATCGTCGTGCCGCCGCTATAGCTGTTGGCGCCCGTCAGGGTCAGCGTGCCGGTGCCGAGTTGCTGCACCAGGCCGCTGCCCGAGATATTGCCCGCGAATGTCACGTTGTCGGAGCGGTCGAAGTAGAGCGAGCCGTTGTTGACGACATCGCCTTGGATCGCACCCGAGGTGGCGCCATCACCCAGCCGCAACACGCCGTTGGTTATGACGGTCCCGCCTGCATAGGTGTTTTCAGCGGTGAGGTGGAGCGAACCGCTACCTTGCTTGATCAGGGCGCCCGCGCCGTAGATGACGCCGCCGAAGGTTGCTGTCGTGTTGCTGTCGATTTCGACCGTGCCGCTGCCGAGGAGATCGACGGCGCGGCTCGTGGTCAGATTGGCGGTCGTCCGCAAGGTGCCGCCATTGAAGCTCAGGCCGCCCGTGACCGCGCCGAGATTAGCGTCGCGCGACACCGACAACACGCCGCCCGAAATCGTCGTACCGCCGCTATAGCTGTTGGTGCCGGTGAGGATCGTCGTGCCCGAGCCGAGTTGCCGCACCGCGCCGCTGCCAGAGATGCCACCTGCGAAGGTGGCCACGTTGCTGCGGTTGAAGGCGAGCACGCCGCCATTGACGACATCGCCTGATATCGAGCCGGTCGCGCCGCCGTTGCCGAGTTGCAAGGTGCCGGCGTTGATCGCGGTGCCGCCGCTGTAGGTACTGTCCGCCGTCAGGATCAGTGTGCCCGCGCCGGTCTTGGTCAGCGCGGTGCCGTTCCACCCGGTCGCGGGATTGGCGGCATGGTCAGCGAGGGCAGTGCCGACCGTGAAGCTGTCGGTCGGGTTGGTCAGCGTGAATGTGCCGTGGGCGAGATCGTTGCCGGCGGTCCAGGTCAACCCGTAGCTGGCGAGATATTGCAGGGTGTCGGCTGATTTGCGGGTGGAGACGGTGAGGTAGTCCACCGTGCCGCTGAAGCCGCCGACGGTGACGCCGGCGAAGTCGCCGCCGATGCCGGACGTCGTGTTGATCAACACCTTGTCGAGCTGGCTTGCATCGTCGATGCCGCTGATGTTGAAGGCGACGCCATTGCCGATCATGACACTCTCGGCCGACAGCGACGGGCTGTTGGCGCCGGCCCTGATCGACAAAGCGGTGTTGTCGCCCAAGGTCACGGTCTGCGCCACGTTCAGGGTCGCCGGCGTCTGGATCGCCAGCGTGCCGCCGGTCACGGTGACGTTGCCGCCAAGGGTGTTGCTACCGCCGGCGCTGCCATCGCCGAACTGCAACCGGCCGCCGGACACCAGGGTGTCGCCGGTATAGCGGTTGGTGCCGGTCAGGATAGTCGTGCCCGAACCGATCTGCCGCACCGCGCCGCTGCCGGAGATGTCGCCGGCGAAGGTGATCGCGTCGGAGCGATTGAAGGCGAGCACAGCGTCATTGACGACGTTGCCGAGGATCGAGCCGGTGCCGCCGCCGTTGCCGAGCTGAAGCGTGCCGTCCGAAATCGCCGTCCCGCCGGTATAGCTGTTCTCGCCCGCCAGGGTCAGCGTGCCGGCGCCGGTCTTGACCAGCGCGCCGCCGACGCCAGAGATGACGCCGCTCACCTCGGTGGAGAGATCGTTCGAGCCGACCGTCAGTTCGTTGGCACCGAGTAGATAGGAGCCGGCGCCCGCGATCGACCCCGCGCTGATCCTGCCCTCGCCGTTTGGGCCGTTCGTGCCCGAGAAGTCTACCGCACCGCCCGGATGGTTGACGATCGCGGCACTACCTGCCGTGCTGTTGCCGAAGAACGCCAGGACGCTGTTGTTGGTGATCGCGGCGCTGCCGGCGGTGCTGGCGTCGAGGAAATTTAGGTCGCGACTGTTGGTGATGGTGGTGCTGCCGGGGCTGGTGCCGTTGCGGAAATATGTGGAGCCACCGTTCGTGATGCTGGTGATGCCTGCGGTGTCCGCGGTGACGAGGTCGAACGTTCCGCTCGCGCCCACGGCGACCGCGCCCAGGATCGTGCCGGTCGTCCCGCCATTGCCGATCTGGAGCGTGCCGGCGGAAATCGTCGTGCCGCCGGTATAGGTGTTTGCACCCGCCAGTGTCAGCGTGCCGGTGCCGGTCTTGACCAGCGAACCGCCCGCGCCGGAAATGACGCCGCTCACCGCGGTCGACAGATTGTTCGAGCCGACCGTCAGTTCGTTGGAACCGAGGATGTAATTGCCGGCGCCGGCGATCGAG
Source organism: Allobosea sp. Root381 (assembly GCF_001429395.1). GTDB lineage: Bacteria > Pseudomonadota > Alphaproteobacteria > Rhizobiales > Beijerinckiaceae > Allobosea. The sequence goes on along the minus strand of NZ_LMJT01000015.1, from coordinate 34,235 downwards.
CCGGCGCCGAGCCTCTTGTCGCCGGCAGGGCCCGTCGAGGACGAGAAATCGACAGTGGCGCCGGCGTTATTGGCGATGGTGGCGCTGCCGGCCGTGCTGCTATCGAGGAAATACAGGTTGGCGTTGTTGGTGATGGCGGCGCTGCCGGCCGTACTGCTGCCGTCGAAAACCAGGTTGTTGTTGGTGGTGATGGTGGCGCTGCCGGCCGAACTCGTGGCGGAGAAATATAGGCCGTCGTTGTTGGTGATGGTGGCGCTGCCGGCCGTGCTGGTGAAGGTGAATCGCAGGAGGCTGTTGTTGGTGATAGTGGCGCTGCCGGCCGAACTCGTGGCGAAGAAAAATAGGCCGTCGTTGTTGGTGATGGTGGCGCCGCCGGCCGTGCTGGTGTTCGAGAAACTCAAGCTGCTGTAGTTGGTGATGTTGGCGCCGCCGGCCGTGCTGGTGTTCGAGAAACGCACGTTGCGGTAGTTGGTGATGTTGGCGCTGCCGGCCGCGCTGGTGGCGGAGAAAATCAGGCCGCCGTGGTTGGTGATTGTGGCACTGCCTGCCGTACTGTTGTCGTAGAAATACAGGTCGTCGTTGTAATCCACGCCGGCGTTGTTGGTAATGGTGGCGCCGCCAGCCGTGCTGTTGTCGTAGAAATTCAGGATGTCGTTGTTGGTGATCGCGGCGCTGCCGGCGGTGCTGGCGCCGCCGAAAGTCAGAGTGCGGTCGTTGGTGATGTCGGCGCCGCCGGCCGTGCTGGTGTTGCCGAAATACAGACCGCCGTTGTTGGTGATCACGGCGCTGCGGGCCGTGCTCGTGTTGTAGAATCGCAGGTTGTTGTTGTTGGTGATGGTGGTGCTGCCGGCGCTGGTGCCGTCGCGGAAATATGTGGAACCGCTGTTCGTGATGCTGGTGATGTCTGCGGTGTCCGCGGTGACGAGGTCGAACGTTCCGCTCGCGCCCACGGCGACCGCGCCCAGGATCGAGCCGGTCGTCCCGCCATTGCCGATCTGGAGCGTGCCGCCCGAAATCGTCGTGCCGCGGGTATAGATGTTTGCACCCGCCAGAGTCAGCGTGCCGGTGCCGGTCTTGACCAGCGAACCACCCACGCCGGAGATGACGCCGCTCACCTCGGTCGACTGATTGTTCGAGCCGACCGTCAGTTCGTTGGAACCGAGGATGTAATTGCCGGCGCCGGCGATCGAGCCGGCGCCGAGCCTGTTGTCGCCGGCGGGGCCCGTCGAGGACGAGAAATCGACAGTGGCGCCGGCGTTATTGGCGATGGTGGCGCTGCCGCCCGTGCTGGTGCCGAAGAAATACAGATTGTCGTTGTTGGTGATGGCGGCGCTGCCGGCCGTACTGCTGCCGTTGAACTGCAGGTAGCTATCGTTGGCGATGGTGGCGCTGCCGGCCGTGCTGGTGGCGTGGAACGACAGGTCTCTGTCGTTGGTGATCGCGGCGCTGTCGGCCGTGCTCGTGCCAGCGAAATACAGGCCGTTGTTGTTGGTGATGGTGGCACTGCCGGCCGAACTCATGCCGGAGAATTGCAGGTCGTTGTTGTTGGTGACGGTGGCGCCGCCGGCCGTGCTGGTGTTCGAGAAATACAGGCCGTAGTTGTTGGTGATGGTGGCGCTGCCGGCTGTGCTCGCGCCGGAGAATTGCAGGCTCATGTTGTTGGTGATGTTGGCGCCGCCGGCCGTGCTGGTTTCCGAGAAACCCAAGCTGCCGTAGTTGGTGATGGTAGCGCCGTCGGCCGTGCTGGTTCGCGAGAAACTCACGTTGTGGTGGTTGGTGATGTTGGCACTGCCGGCCGCGCTGGTGGCGTAGAAAGTCAGGCCGCCGTGGTTGGTGATGGTGGCACTACCTGCCGTGCTGGTGTCAAAGAAACCCAAGATGTCGTTGTTGATAATCGCGGCACTACCTGCAGTACTGGTGGCGTAGAAGTACAGGCCGTCGTTGTTGGTGATGGCCGAGCTACCGGCCGTGCTGTTGTGGCGGAAGTACAGGCCGGCGTTGTTGGTAATGGTGGCGCTGCCGGCGGTGCTGGCGGCGCCGAAAGTCAGAGCGCCGTAGTTGGTGATGGTGGCGCTGCCGCCGTTGATGATGATGCCGGCGCCGTTGAAGCTCAGAATTCCGGCGGTGCTAAAGCTGTAATTCGAGGCGCCCGCGCCGAAGATCCAGCCCCCCACCGTGGTGTTAATGGAGGAAATCGACAGGCTGGTTACGTTCGAGACGCCGAAGGAGGCCGAACCGCTCGGCGCCGTCCCGCTGCTCCAGTTGACGCCGTTATCGTAATTGTTGTCGGTCGGGCTGGCGAGCCAGGTCGCGTCCTGAGCCCGCGCCGGAGCCGAATATGCGGCGACCGTCAGCGCCGTCGAGGCCAGCAATACGGCGCGCAACAAGCCGCGCGTGACGCTGCGCCATGGAGAGACGCCGCGCGCATGAGTCGAAAGTGTTTTTGGACGCATGGTTCCCCGGCAAAGCAAAGACGCACGCGGCCGCCGGATTTCGATCCCCCCGTCCACGTCAATTCCGTCCATCTCTGTCATCGCGCGCCGGACACGTCTTGAATCGGCTGCCGACATGCTTTGACGGTTTCTGACATTTTCTGAATGGGCCGCGTTTGGCCGCGTTTTATGATAATTGGGCGTTTTTCTGCGGTCGTTTTGCAGCTGGGGGTAAGCGCGGCGTGTTGCAGTTTTTAGGATTTGAACTGGATCGAGATCGGGTGGAGCTGCGCGGGCCGGACGGTGGCGTCATCAAGATTCGGCTGAGAAGCCTCGAAATGTTGAAGTTTTTTGCCGCCAATCCGGGGCGGGTTCTCAGTAAGCAGGAGCTGATGGAGGCTGTCTGGCCGGACGTCCACGTCGCCGAGGACAGCGTGTTCCAGTCCATCCGCGAGCTTCGCTCGGCGTTGGGCGACGATCAGCGGCAGATCATCAAACTGATATCCGGCCGCGGCTACCTGTTCGTGGCAGAGGTGTCGGACACGAGAGGCACGGACGCGCCGGTAGAAGCCAGCTCGGCGATGGAGTCCGAAACACTAAGCGAACCGGCCCCCGGCCGGCACGGTTTCGGCATGCCGCGCCGCGCCGTACTCGTGGCTATGGCGGGGCTCGGCGCGTCGGCCTGGGCGACAGCGGCATGGCTCCCCCGGTTCCAGAGGAACTCGCCCGTGACCGTCGCCGTGATGCCCATGGCGGCGGGCGATGATCCACAGGCCACCCGGATGGCGGCAGGCATCGTCCGCGATCTGACCGACGGGCTGATGAAAATCGAGATGATCCGTGTGGTGGTTCCGTCCGGCGCCGCTCAGGGGGCCGATTACGTCGTCAGCAGCGAGCTGGAGAAAACCGAAACCGCATGGAATTTGCGCGCCCGCATGATCGAGCCCGCAACCGGGGCGGGCAAGTGGACGACGTCGCTGTTCGTCGAACGGACGGCCGCCAATATGCAACTTCAGCAGACCCGCCTGACCGCCGGCATGGGCCACGCACTGGCGCTGCGCGTCAACGCTCTTCTGAATGTAGGCGAGCGCCTGGCCGATGGCTTGCCGACGGGCAGCGCCAGGGCCGCCATTGAACAGGCGACGGCCTCGATCAACCAGACGTCGCCGGAACGCTTGCGCACTGCGCAGGCAATGCTTGAACAAGGCCTCGCCGACGACGCCGACAATGTCGACCTGCAAGTCGCGCTCGCTGCGTTCAAACTCCGCGGAATTCAGATGGACTGGTTTCCCGCCGAAGAGCGCGAGGCGACCAAGAACGACATCGGCATGATGATGGAGCGCGCGTTGCGCGCACGACCCAACTATATTCCAGTGCTGGAAACGTATTGTCGGTTTCTGTCGGCGACGAACCGCTTCGCCGAAAGCCTGGTGGCGTGCGCCAGAACGTTGACCCACAATCCGTGGGGCGGGAGCACGCTGTACCTCATTGGGCTTGCTCAGATTCACCTTGGACGCTTCGATGACGCGGTCGCGACATTCGTGCAAGCGGACCGATTTGATACGCCGCAGGTCGCGCGCTGGACGTGGGCGGTCGGAGCGGGCTGGAGCTACCTGTTCATGGGCCGCGCCGAAGAAGCCTTGCCCTGGCTGCAGCGATCGATCGCGATCACGCCGGCTAGCGGACGCACGCATATGCTGCTGGCTGCGGCCTATCAGCAATTGGGCCGAACCGCCGAAGCCAGGGCGGCCATGGCGAAGGCCTTGGAATTGAGACCTGGTTCGACGGCAAGCAATGCGCCGCACCCCACCAAGAATGCCAGCCCGGTTTTTCTCGAGGCCGCCGAACGGGTCATGAACCTGATGGTTGCGGCCGGCTTGCCCGAGAAATAGCGCTGCGTAGAAGTGGTAGAGGAAACAATGTGGGCGAGCCGCGATCGTCAAACCGCCCGCCTCCGATGCGGCAACTTCGAGCAGCCACGACACCCATGCTGGGGCGTGACCGGCAATTTATGGGGCCTCCGACACGCCGTCCGCCAGCGGGGCGGTTCATCGCAGGCGCGATGCCAGGAAGTCGACGAAGGCCCGGACCCGCGCAGGCACGCTAACGCCGCCGACGAAGACCGCGTGGATGGGCTCGACATCTCCGGGATTGAATTTCTCGAGGATCGGCGCGAGCGCCCCATCCGCGACTTCCCGGGTGACGCTGAAGGCTCCGACACGCGCTATGCCGACCCCGTTCGCCGCGAGTTGCCCGAGAGTCTCGCCGTTATTCGCCTCGATATTACCCCTGACGGACATTGCGAAGTCGCGGCCGTCCCGGCTGAAAGGCCAGACGGGCTCAGCGCGTCGGAAGTTGAAGTTGAGGCAGTTGTGCCGGAGCAGGTCTTCAGGGGCCTGTGGCGTGCCGTGGCGAGCGAGATAATCTGGCGACGCGACGATGACGCGGCGCGTCTCTCCCAGCTTGCGCGCGGTCAAGGTACTGTCCGCCAGCGGCCCGAAACGGATTGCGACATCGGCTTGCCCGCCCGCGATGTCGGTGAGCGTGTCCGTCAGCGAAATGTCGACAAGGATATGCGGATAGAGGGCCGCAAACTCGCCTAGCAAAGGAACCACGCATAGTCGCCCATGCGACAATGCCGCGCTAACGCGCAAACGTCCGCGTGGCGCCCCCTGATCGGCGATTTGCTGCTCCGCATCGTCGAGGTCCACAAGGATTCGCCGCGCCGCCTGCAGATAGGCCTGTCCTTCCGCGGTAACGGTCAGGGAACGGGTGGAACGAAGGAGCAGCCGGACGCCGAGGCGTGCCTCGATCCTGTCGATCGTCCGGCTCACCGCCGAAGGGCTGAGGTTCAGCAGGCGGGCAGCGGCAGAGAAGCTGCCTTCGTCCACGACCGCAGCAAACATCGCAAGTGAATGCGCTCGATCCGCTCCGACCAGCATCTTTGCTCCTATCGCAAATATCCTGCCCGAAGAGAGCGGCTAATCCCGGGCATCTACCGGATCTATCTATGCGCCAGAATATCAACAGGCGAGCGAAATATGGAATACCGTCAACCGGGATCGCCGGGCCTGCGCCCGCCCGTCGAGAGCGAGCATAACTGCGTGATCGAAGCCCTCGAGGCCGTGACTGCCGACACAGGCCACAACGTCCCGCAGATTGCCGTCAACTGGCTGCTTGGGCGGCCGACCATCTCCTCTGTCATCGTCGGCGCACGCAACGAGGATCAGCTGCGCCAGATCAAGGGCGCGCGAGCCTGGCCGCTAACGCCGGCCCAGATCATCGCGCTCGCTGCGGCGAACGCGTTCCTGCCGCCCTATCCCCACACGCCCGACCGCGAGCAGGCGGGTTTTGCCCGCCTCGCGCCGGCGCCGGTCTGAGGAATGTCATCATGAAGCTCAATCCCGGATTGATCGCGCTGTCCATAGGCGCTTTCGGCATTGGTGTGACCGAGTTCGCACCGATGGGGCTGCTGCCGATCATCGCCGCCGATCTCGGCGTCTCTATCCCGAGCGCGGGCCTGTTGATCAGTGCCTACGCGCTGGGCGTGATGATCGGCGCGCCGCTGATGACGCTAACGACCGGACGGGTGCCGCGCCGCATGCTGCTGATCGGCCTCGCCGGTATCTTTACGCTCGGCAATCTGCTCTCGGCGGTCTCGGACAGCTACGCGATGCTGCTCGGCGCGCGCATCCTGACCTCCTTCAACCATGGCGCCTTCTTTGGTGTCGGCTCGATCGTCGCTGCGAGCCTCGTGCCGCCGCAGCGCCAGGCGGGCGCGGTCGCGGCGATGTTCATGGGTCTGACCATCGCCAATGTCGTCGGCGTACCGATCGCCACGTGGGCGGGCGAGCATCTCGGCTGGCGCGCCTCGTTCTGGGGCATCGCGGCGCTTGGCCTGGCGACGATGGCCGCGCTACGCCTTACCTTGCCCGCGCTCCCCGCTCCGGTGGGAGGCGACGCCAAGGCCGAACTGCGAGCACTAACGCGAGGGCCAGTCCTCGGCGCGCTGGCGCTCACCGTGATCGCATCCAGCGCGATGTTCACCGTCTTCACCTACATCGCGCCGATCCTGCAGGAGGCAACGCGGGCCTCGTCAGCTTTCGTGACCGCGATGCTCTTCACTTATGGCGCCGGGCTGACGGTCGGCAACTGGCTGGGCGGACGCTTCGCTGACCGCTCGGTCGACCGTACGCTGATCGTGACGCTGGCGTCCCTCTCGGCTGTGCTGGTCGCGTTTGCCCTGGCGATGGGCCACGCCGCCGCAAGCGCGGTGCTGATCTTCCTGTGGGGTATCGCGAGCTTTGCGCTCGTTCCGCCGCTGCAGGTTCGAGTGATGACTGCCGCAGCCGACGCGCCCAACCTGGCTTCGGCCGTGAACATCGGGGCGTTCAATCTCGGTAACGCCTTCGGGGCTGCGCTGGGAGGCGGCGTTATCGCGGCAGGGCTGGGATATCCGATGGTGGCTGTGGCGGGCGCGGCGACTTCGGCGGTTGGCCTGGCTGCCGTTCTTGTCAGCGTTCGGCGCAAGAGCGAGGCGCAAAACGAAAACCGGCTTTGTACATCCAGCTAGATGCCCGGCGGCAGTACTGCTCCAGCACAAGGATACTCCCGCCAACAGCGGAACTTTAAGCTGCACCAATGAGCGGACATCCGTCCATTCCAGCGACCTTGCGGGCTTAGGCGGCGCTAAAGCGCCTTCGCTTCCGGTAAGTGTCAGCGGCGCACGGCCACAACTGGATTCCATAAGGGGCGTTCCGCTCGCTGCTCGTCACGCGCCGGTCGTGCTGCAGCCGTGTCCGGATCGCCCAGAAGTCGCGCGGCTTCGGCGGCGGCCTAGCCAGCTGAGGATCAGTCGGTTCGATGAGCCGGTCCGCACGAACTTCTTAGAATTAGCTGCGACGGTATCGTTACTTGAGCGCCTGGCCTGCGGTGCGGTGATTCAAGCCGATCCATGAGGAGCCGAGCGGCTGCCTCTCCCATCGATCCGATATCGCGATCGATGACGGTCAGTGGCGGGTCGAGCAGGGCCGATGACATGTTCTCATCAGCTCCAACGAAGGACAGGTCGCCGGGGATACGAAGGCCGAGATCGCGGATGGCCCGAAGTGCGCCGAACATGTTCTGGTTTGAACATACGATCAAAGCGGTGGGCCGGGGTGTTGCGGTCATCAGCTCCATCGCGGCGCGAAAGCCCTCCTCGATCGTCGGCGGCGGGGCGCGGCTGTAGCGAAGCGGATCGTCTACACCCAGTTTCAGCGCGGTGGAGCAGAATGCGTCGAGTCGTCGGCGTGCCGGCCTGATCGTCATCGGGCCGTTCAACAGCCCGATCCGCCGATGGCCGAGGCCGACCAGATGCGTCACGAGTTCGCTCATGACCTGCTCATGCTCGCACAAGACGGCATCCACCGGCACCGGAAGGTCGCGATCGATCACGACGACAGGCACGCGGGATTTTTCGATCGCCCGTGCGATCACCTCAGACGTCTCGTCCGACAGCAGCGCAATGATCCCGTCGACGACGTTCGCCTGGAACTGCTCCAGGTAGTGCGCTTCCTTGTCGATGTCGAAGCGGGTGCTGGCCACGAGCATGCGAAAGCCCGCGGCCGCAAGACTTGCCTCGACGGATTGCGCGATCATGGCGTTCAGGGGATTCGTCAGGTCCGGCAGCAGGAACCCGACCGTTCGCGTTGTGCTGCTGCGCATGCCCTGAGCGATGGCATTGGGCCGATATTCAAGCTCCGCCATCGCCGAAAGCACGCGGCTGCGCGTTTCCTCGCGCACCCTCGGGCTGGCGTTGACCACGCGGCTCACCGTCATGCTCGAGACGCCGGCAAGCTTGGCGACTTCGTCGATCGTAGCTGGACGGGGCACGTCTCGATCCTGCAGGCTGGAAGGTGCGAAGCATGTTCGTACCATCTGGGCGCGGGCGCGCAACCGCGCCGCCGCTAGCAAACGGATGCTCCCTGTAATAATGTTGACGTTAACATGGCATCATGAAATGGTGCACCAGTCGCTTCGACAGAGAACCGGACAACGGTCACGACTTTCAGGGTGGAGGTCTTCAGGATGAGCAGTTTTATCGAGACCCGCCGCGCCGTACTGGCGGGCAGTGCCGCTTTGGCCTCATCGTTCCTGCTGCCGGGCGCCGGCCGGGCCCAGGCGCAAGGCAAGCCGTTCGACGGTCAGCCCATCGTCCATTGGTCGTTCCTGAGTCCCGAAGGTAAATCGGTCCGCGAGCAGGCGATCAAGCTGCATGAAGAAGCGTTCCGTAAAGAGACGGGTATCAACGTCGCTTTCGAGATCTATCCCTTCGCGGAACTGGCACGCCGGCTCGTCACGGCGGTTCAGGCCAACACCCAACCGGATGTCACTCGTGTCGGGTGGGAGTCCATCCCGATGGTGTCGAAGGCCGGGGCCTTGAGCCCGCTCGACGCCTATATCGAGAAGGCGTTCGACGCCGAGCAGCGCAAGGATTTCCTGATCGATTATTCGCCGGCTCTGCTGACGAACGGCCAGAAGACGACGATGCAGCTCGAGACCATTTCGCATGCGCTCTTCGTGCGAAAGGACTGGCTGGAACGCGCAGGGATGAAACCGCCCAGGACCTGGAGCGACGTCGTCGAATTCGGCAAGAAGGTCAGCGGCGACGGGCGCTGGGGATATGGCTTCTTCGGCGGCAAGCAGCAGCTCGTCCATGCCGTCTATCTGCAGCCGCACATCCATGGGCGCGGCGGCCGCATCCTGGGCGATGACGGGAAGGCGACCTTCACCGACGACGCGGCCGTGCGCGCCTACAAGTTCCTGTCGGACTGCGTGCACGTGCACAAGATCACGCCGCCCGATGTCGTCAACATGAGCTGGGAAGACCAGACCGACGCCTTCCGCACCGGCAAGCTCGCGATGTTCATCGACGGCTCGCATCGCTATCGCGACCATGCGCGCGCAGTCGGTGCAGACAATATCCTGCTGGTCGAAATCCCATCCGACGACCCGGCCAAGCCGTCTCCGACGCCCCTTACCGGCTGGTCGATGGGCATTCCCAAGGGCGCGAAGACCCCCGACGCCGCCTGGCAGTACATCCAGTTCTATCTGCGGCCGGAGGTGCAGGCCGCCAATGCCCGCATCGCGGGAGCGCTGCCATCCCGCCGCAGCGCCGCCGGCGATCCCTATTTCAAGACTCCCGAAGCGGCCTATCTGCAGTGGTGGCTCGATTACACCGCTGCGAACAGCGAACCGATGATCAACGTGCCGACCGCGAGCCGGCTGACCGAAGCCATGGTCGATGCGCTGCACGAAGTGATCCTGAAGCCGAACAGCGACATTGCGGCGGTCCTGCGGCGCGCAGCGGCCGGCTACGATCGCGTGGCGCAGCAGCAGTAAGCCCTCCAGCAGAGACGGCCAGCGTCGATGGCGCTGGCCGATGGCTCGACATGACCTTGACTGACACCCGAGCGCGCCGATCGCCGCATCGCGCGAAGATCGACCTGTTTCCCTATGCGCTGATGGCACCGGGCCTTCTGCTGGTGCTGTTCGCGACGCTTTACCCGGTGATCTTCGTCGTCCAGTACAGCCTTTTCTCGACCAACGTCTACGAGATGGTCCGCTTCGTCGGAGCGGCCAACTACGTTTTCCTGTTCCAGGACGAGCGCTTCCTCGAGAACCTCTGGAACACCGCGGTGTTCGTCATCGTCGGCGTGGCGCTGTGCTGGACCTTCGGCCTGACACTGGCGCTCGCGCTGCGCCGCCAGAGCTGGGGCACGGCGGTGCTCCGCGCCATCGTTCTTGTCCCCTGGGTTACCAACCAGGTCGTGCTGGCGCTGATGTGGAAGCTCTTGCTCGGCGGTGAGTTCAGCCCGTTGAACGATCTGCTGCGCTCAGTGGGATTGCCGCCCGTCAACCCGTTCATCAGCCTCGAGCAGGCGCTGCCGACATTGACGGTGATCAACGCCTGGCGCGCGACCGGCTTCGCGATGCTGATGCTGCTGGCTGGGCTCGCCGCGATACCGAAGGAGGTCGACGAGGCGGCCGAAGTCGACGGCGCGACGAAGCTGCAGCAGATCCGCTATGTGATCATTCCGATGCTGCGGCCGATCTCGATGGTCTGCATCGTCACCCTGATGATCAGCTTCTTCAACGTAGCCGTCCTGCCGCTCGTCCTCACCGGCGGCGGCCCGCTGCATGCCACGGAGCTGCTCAGCATCCGTCTCTACCGCGAGGGTTTCGAGAACTTCGATATCGCGCTGGCAGCCACGCTGACCGTATTCCTGATCGCGATCGAGCTGCTCCTCGCCGCCCTGTACTTTCGCCTGGTGAAGGCCGGAGCACAGTCATGACAACGTCGCGTCATGACGCCACGGCGCGTAGTGCGGCCGCAGCCCGGGCGGCCTTCATGTTCTGCGTCGGCGCGGCCATGCTGCTTCCCTTCGCGCTGGCACTGACCACCTCCCTGCAGGCCCCTGGGGCTCCGAACGCCGGCACGTTTCTTCCATGGCCCCTATCGCTCGACAACTACGTCGCCGTGCTGCGGGGTGGCTTCGGCCGGTTCATGCTGAACAGCGCGATCGTGGCTTTCTGCAGCATCGCCGTCGTCCTGTTCGTGTCCATCCACGCCGGCTATGTCGTCGCACGCTACGAGTTCCGCGGCAAAAACCTGCTCCTCTTCGCCATTCTCTGCGGCATGGCCTTGGGAGAGCTGTCGGCCGTCGTTCCGCTCTACTTTTTCGGAAGCCGGCTCGGTCTCCTGGACACCTATGTGATCCTGGTGCTCGCCAACAGCGCCTTCATCGCGCCGCTGGCGATCTGGTTCCTGCAGGGCTATTTTCGCTCGATCCCGGTACAGCTCGACGAGGCGGCGCTTATCGACGGGACAGGCCGCCTAGGCGCCCTCTATCGCGTCGTGCTTCCGGCCGCGAAGCCGGGCCTGGTGACCGTCAGCCTTCTCGCCTTCATCGGCGCCTGGAACGAGGTTCTCCTCGCGCTCGTCCTGACCTCGTCCGAGGGCATGCGGACGGCACCGGTCGCACTTCATTTCTTCATGACGGATTACGGGGTCCAATGGGGGCCGCTCACTGCGGCAGCGGTTCTCACGACGCTGCCCGTCCTGATCCTTTTCCTTCTGTTGCAGCGGCATTTCGTGCGCGGCCTGACGGCCGGCGCGACAACCGGGCTGTGACACAACACCAGATTGGGAGAGCCGCGATGCGCATGCGCAAGGAATTCGACGTCGTCGTCGTGGGCGGCGGGACCGCCGGAGCGATCGCCGCCATCGCGGCGGCGCGCACCGGCGCTCGCACGCTGGTCGTCGAGCAGTACGGCACCATCGGTGGCGTCCTGACGCTCGGCCAGTCCCTGCTGGGTGCGGCCGACAATGAGGGATACGTCGCGCTCGGCGGGATCGGTGGCGAGCTTTTCGAGCGCCTTGCCGCCATCGACGGGGGAACGCGCACCAGCATCGATTCCCTGCTCGGCTCGATCACCGGCCAGGATCCCGAAGCGCTCAAGCTGACCCTGCTCGACATGGCGGCGGAAGCCGGCGTGAACTTCCTCCTGCACAGCTTCGTGGTCGATGTCCTGAAGGACGGCGACCGGATCTGTGCGGTCACCGTCGCCAACAAGGCAGGCCTGGAGATCATTCCCGGTCGCACATTCGTCGATTGCTCCGGCGATGCCGACCTGGTCGCGCGCGCCGGGGGACGCTTCACCAAGGGGCGTCCGCTCGATTCCGCGACGCAGCCGGTCTCCGCCATCTTCAGGCTCGGGAGCGTCGATGTCGCCGCCACCCTGGATTACCTCGAAGCCAACCCCCACGACATATGCGACGCCGAAGGTTTTTCGGGAAGCAAGCACACGATCGAGCATCTGCGCTCGACCCCGGCAGCCCAGATCGTCGGCTTCAACGCGTTGATCTCGCAAGCCAGAGCCGCGGGGGAGTGGGATGTCCCGGTCGAGTGGCTGACGATCTACACGCTGCCCGGGCGCAGCGAGGTCGGTATCAATGCCACGCGCGTTCATGGGATCGACGGCACGGACCCCGACGACCTGACGCGCGCCGAAATCGAGACGCAGCGCCAGGTCGCCCAGGTCACGCGGTTCCTGCGCAAATACGTGCCCGGCTTTGAGCGCGCGCGCCTGCTTGCGAGCTCCTACCAGGTCGGCATTCGCGAGACGCGCCATATCGAAGGGAACTACACGCTCACCGCCGACGACGTGCTGGCGGGATCGGATTTCGAGGACCAGATCGGGCGCGGCGCCTATCCGCTCGACATCCACGACGTCAAGCCCGGCACGCTCGTCATGAACCGCAACGTCGAGGGGACGGGAATCACCTATTATTCGCTGCCCCGGTCATACGGCATCCCGGTGCGCTGCCTCATTCCTGTAGGGATCGAGAATCTCGTCGTTGCGGGACGGTCGATCTCGGCGACGCATGAGGCCGCCGGTTCAATCCGCGGCCAGGCCGTGTGCATGGTGACCGGGCATGCGGCCGGCACGCTTGCTGCTCTGGCGACGGCGGGTGACGAGGCGCCGGCCGCCGTCGGCATCGATACACTGCAGGCTACACTTCGCGATCAAGGTGCGATCGTGGATTTGGATCCGCGGCGCCGGGTGATGCCTGTTCGCTAACGATATCGCCCTGCGGTCATCTCGGGTCCACTTCATCTCGTAGTTGACGACCTCTGAGCCCATGTCGAACTTCACGCCCATGCCGAGGCCAGGGAAGCGGGCTTCCATGTGGCAAGCCTCTACTCGACATTGGCCAGCGTTTCGGGGGCAGAAACTGCCTTTGCGCGGAGAGAGGTGACGTCGAGCATCGCCAGCCTGCCACCGCCGACCTCAGAATTTACAGAACTCCCGGCACTACCTGCCATGCCACAACTCGACCGACACAGCGGGCAGGTTGAAATAATCTCGCATCGACGCATAGCCGTGGCCGGTTGGCCATGGCCGAGCGATGCGCCGCGGCATTCTTCGCGATTAGCACAACCGGCGACTGCTGCGATTTGAGACGGTCGGTTGCCTAAGAAGCGGCACCACGTCCCCCTCCGATCAAGCTGCGCCTGATCGCGTCTTGACGAGCAGCGATGTTTGATTGTAGATATCGTATACGAAATATAGAATACGTTGAGAGACGTCATGTCGGGCAGAGTGCTATTGCGAGCGTTTGCGGCGCCTGGCCTGACGATCGTCCTTTTGCCGATCGTGCTGGTTTCATGGCTGGCGTTCTTCTCGCAGGAAATCCCGTCCTTCCCGCCCGAAGGCCACTCATTGCGGTGGTTCTCGGCCGCATTCTCGGAACGCAAATTCGCTTCGGGCTTCCTGCTCAGCGCCGAGATTGCGGCGCTGTCCACCGCGATAGGTCTGGCGGTCAGCATCCCCGCAGCGATCGCGCTGCAGCGCTTCCGGTTCCGCGGGCGCGGCACGCTCGGCAGCATTCTCCTGTTTCCGCTGGTCATTCCGGGCGTCGTGCTCGGCGCCGCGCTCTACATCTTCGAGGTTCAGGCCGAGAAGACGACCGATCTCCCGCTGATCGGCTCCTATGCGGGGCTTGTGATCGGCCACGTGCTGATCGTCATCCCGTGGTGCATCAAGCTGCTCGGCGTCAGTCTCTCGGGGCTTGATCGCGGCATTGAGGAAGCGGCGATGAACCTGGGGGCGAAGCCCTGGACGACGTTCCGCAGGATCCTTCTCCCCGGCATTCGGCCGGGTCTTGTCGCCGCCAGCCTGTTCGGCTTCGTGGTCTCGTTCGGCAATCTCGAAATGACACTTTTCCTGGTCGGTCCGGGTCAATCGACGCTGCCGATCGCGATCATGCAGTACCTTGAGTGGAAGGTGGACCCTACGATTGCGGCTGTTTCCGTGGTCCAGATCGTCCTGATCGGCGCGGCGCTCCTACTCACCGACCGTTACGTCTCCCTGTCCCGCGTGGTTTGATCATGTCCCGGCTCGTCGTCTCAGGCCTCACCAAGATCTATGGCAACTTCGCTGCCGCCAAAGACGTCTCGTTCGAGGTCGGCGAAGGTGAACTGGTCTCCCTGCTCGGCCCCAGCGGCTGCGGCAAGACGACCACGCTGCGCATGATCGCTGGCTTCATCACGCCCACGCGTGGCTCGGTCACGATCGGGGAGGACGACGTCACCCGCATCGCGCCCTGGTCGCGAAACACGGGCATGGTCTTCCAGAATTATGCGCTCTTCCCACACATGACGGTGGCGCAGAACGTCGCCTTCGGCCTGGAGATGCGCCGCATCGGCGGCGCCGAGGTTCGTGAGCGGGTGCAGAGCGCACTGCAGATGGTGCGGCTCGATCATCTGGCCGATCGCTATCCGCGCAACATCTCCGGCGGCCAGCAGCAGCGTGTCGCGCTCGCCCGCGCGGTGGCGATCAGGCCGAGGGTGCTTCTGCTGGACGAGCCGCTGAGCAATCTCGACGCGAAGCTGCGCGAGCAGGTCCGCATAGAGATCCGGACGCTGCAGCAGGAACTGAAGCTGACGACCATCATGGTCACGCATGATCAGGACGAGGCGCTGACCATGTCCGATCGCCTGATTTTGATGGAAGGCGGCGTCGTCCAGCAGATCGGCACGCCGCGCGAGCTCTACAACAGGCCCCGCTCGCGCTTCGTCGCGGATTTCGTCGGCCAGAGCTCCTTCATCGAAGGCGAGGTTGTCGCTCCCGGGCAGTTTCGCTCGATCCAGGGAGCCTTGCTGTCATGTCCCGAACGCGATGCCTCCGGCGCGACGCTGAATACAGGCAAGGCGACTCTGGCGATCAGGCCGGAAGCCATCCGCCTCGGCCCCGCCGCGGAGACAGCTCCGCCGGGCCATGCCGGCAAGGTCGAGTTCGTGTCCTATCTGGGCTCCCGCATCGACGTGCATGTCCGGCTCGCCACCGGCGAGGCCGTGATTTCGACGCTACGCGATCTCGCGGAGCCGCTCAGCGTCGGCGATCCCTGCCACGTCTCCTGGGCGGATGCCTCCGTCACCGCATTCACCGCCTGACAATCCGCCACGACAAACCAAACAAACAAAGGGAACAGCCATGTCCTCCGTCGGTCTTTCGCGTCGCGCCTTCTTGTCCTCCGCCGCGGCCTTCGCCGGCCTGAGCGCCGCTCCGGCCTGGGCACAGGCCGGCCGCCTCGTCGTCGGCACCTGGGGCGGCGACTACGCGAAGCTCGTATCCCGCCATATCGGCGACGGGGTCGCCAAGGCCAACGGGCTGGACATCGTCTATGATGAAGCAGCCGAGCCGCCGCGCCAGACCAAGATGCTGGCGGAGCGGCAGCTGCCGCGCGGCTCGACGGATGTCCAGGCGCTGATCAACGTCCTCAACGGCGGCCTGGTCGACCAGAACGCGCTCGAAAAGCTCGATCTCGCCCAGCTGCCCAATGCCGCCAAGCTGCTGCCGTTTCTGAAGGACGACATCGCCCAATACATCATGCCGCAGGTCTATAGCGGTCTCGTCATCCTTTATAATCCGAAGCTGGTTCCCGCCGCGCCAACCTCGTTGGCGGATCTCTGGAAGCCCGGCTTCCGCGAGAAGCTCGGCTTCATCGACATCCAGTACATGTTCAACCTGTTCGCGGCGTCGCTCGCATCCACCGGCAAGGCCTATGATCTCGAGGCAGGCAAGCGCGCGCTCCTGGACCTGAAGGGCAAGGGGGTTCGGGTCGTCCCGACCAACGAAGCTATGGCGCAGGCGCTGAAGGCCGGCGATGTCGGTGTCACCGTGATGTGGAAGGCGCGCGCCGTGCAGTGGCAGAACGCCGGCATCCCCGTCGAGACGGTCGCCCCGGCCGAAGGCGTCATGCTCTATGTCCAGGGCTTCGGCATTCCGCGCAATGCCCGTAACAAGCCGGGCGCCTACAAGATGCTCGATGCCGCACTATCGAAGCAGGCCCAGGAGGCCTTCGCGGTCGATTTCGGCTACAATCCCACCGTCTCCGATGCGGTGGTGGCGCCGGATTTGAGGGCGCGCATCGGCTTCTCCGACGAGGAGACCAAGAGGTTGATCAATCCCGATCCGGTCTTCTTCAAGAACAACAATACCACCTTCAAGGACTGGTGGGACCGCGACTTCAAGGGTTGAGCCCCTCGTCCGCCCTCCAACCGTCGCGACGCGCCCCATGACAAGAACCACCTTCGACAGGGAGAACGGCTCCGTTCTCTCGGCGGCAACACTGGCAGCGCCAGCGACGCTTCTCGTGGCGGCGGGGCTCGTCGTCCCGCTCGCCATCCTGTTGCGCTACAGCCTGAACCAGTTCATCCCCGGTCAGTTCATGACCGAGGCGCTGACGCTCGAGAACTATGTCCGGTTCGTCGCCGATCCCTATTTCAGGGGCATCCTCGGCCAGACCATCGGCATCGCTGCGCTGGTGACGGCGATCTGCATCGTGATCGGCTTTCCGCTGGCCTATGTGCTGGCGCGGGCCGGCGGGCGCTTCAAGTCGCTGCTGATCCTGGCGATCGTGCTGCCGCTCTTCGTCGGCAACGCGGTCCGCGCCGCGGGCTGGATGATCGCCTTCGGCACCAACGGCGTGGTCAACTATGTCGGGCTCGGGCTTGGAATACTGAACCAGCCGCTTGAGATCATGTACACCCCGACGGCGGTCATCATCGGCATCGTCGCGGTCAACCTCCCCTTCGTCATCCTGTCGTTCCAGACGGTGCTGGAAGGCATCAGCCGGTCCGTCGAGGAAGCCGCGTTCAATCTCGGGGCCGGCCCGCTGGCCACGACGCGCCGCATCATCCTGCCGCTGGCCATGCCTGGCATCATCTCGGGAGCGACGCTGAGCTTCATCCTGACGATGAACGCCTATGCGACGCCGGTGCTGCTCGGTGGCCCCAGCTTCGTGATGATGGGACCGCTCGTCTATTCGCAGGTGATGACCCAGATGAACTGGCCCTTCGGCGCGGCCGCTTCGTTCATCCTCATGCTGGCGACCCTCGTCCTCACCACGATCGGTCACCTCATCGTTCAGCGCAGATACTCCTCCGGCCGCAACTGAGCCCCAAGCCATCATGAATATCGAGAGACTGATCCAGACCGTCGAAGTCCACACGGGCGGCGAGCCCTTCCGGATCGTGACCAGCGGCCTGCCGCGCTTTCCCGGCCGCACGATCGTCGAGCGACGCGACTGGGTGAAGCGCAACATCGACGCGCTGCGCCAGGCGCTGATCTTCGAGCCGCGCGGCCATGCAGACATGTATGCCGGCTATCTGACCGACCCCGTCAGCGCCGATGCGGATTTCGGTATCATCTTCGTGCACAACGAAGGCTACAGCGACCATTGCGGGCACGGCGTCATCGCACTAGCGACGGCGGCGGTGGAACTTGGCTGGGTCGAGCGTACGGAGCCCGAGACCCGGATCGGCATCGACGCGCCCTGTGGCTTCATCGAGGCCTTCGTCGCTTGGGACGGCAAGCGCGCCGCGGGCGTGCGCTTCGTCAATGTCGCGTCCTATCTCCTCCATGCCGATGTCAGCGTCGATACGCCGAGCTTCGGCCGCGTCACGGGCGACATCGCCTTCGGCGGCGCCTTCTATTTCTACACCGACGGCCGGCCCTTCGGCCTGTCGATCCGCCCGGACAACGCCGAGGCGCTCATCCGCTTCGGCGCCGAGGTCAAGACTGCCGCCAATGCGAAGTTTCCGGTGGTCCATCCTGAGATCCCCGAGCTCAACCACATCTACGGCACGATCATCGACGGGGAGCCGACCGATCCACGGTCCACCCAGGCCAATTGCTGCATCTTCGCCGATCGCCAGCTCGACCGCTCCCCGACCGGTTCGGGGACGGCCGGGCGAGCCGCCCTGCTCTTCGCCAAGGGGCGGCTCGCGGCAGATGGCGTCCTGGTCAACGAGTCGATCGTCGGCTCCGTCATGACCGCTCGGGTGCTGCGCGCGACGAAGCTTGGTGAGCTCGATGCGATCATTCCCGAGGTTTCGGGCAGCGCGTCCGTCTACGGGCAGGCGAGCTGGATCATCGACCGGGACGATCCGCTGCGGCACGGCTTCCTGCTTCGGTAGCCGCTATGCTGGTTCTCGACGCAGCCGCCACCGAGCGGGGTCTCTCGATGGCCGAACTGGTGCAGGCGCTGCGCGAAGCCTTTGCCACGCCGGCGACCGTGCCGTTGCGGCACGCCCATAAGATCGAGAGCGAGGGCTACGAAGGCACGAGTTTGATCATGCCCGCCTGGTCGATGGACGGGTTCTACGGGGTCAAGATCATCAACATCTTCCCGCGCAACGCGGAGCGCGGCCTGCCCGGCCTGCATGGCATCTACGCCCTGTTCGACGCCCGCACCGGCGTTCCGCTCGCCTTTCTGGACGCGGACGTGCTCACGGCCTATCGCACCGCCGCCGCCTCGGCACTGGCGGCGAGCTACCTGGCGGCGAAGGAAGCTCGGCGTCTGCTGGTCGTCGGCGCGGGCCGTGTCGCCCGGCTGCTGCCGGCCGCAATGGCGGTCGTTCGACCAATCGACGAGGTCCGCATCTGGAGCCGCACGGGCGCGAGCGCAGCGCGGCTGGCGGCCGAGCTCTCCGCGTCCGGCCATGAAACCGCGGTCGTGGCCGATCTCGAGGCCGGCGTCCGCGCCGCGGACATCGTGAGCTGCGCAACGCTGTCGACCGTCGCACTTGTCGAGGGCAGTTGGCTGGCGCCGGGGACACATCTCGACCTGATCGGCAGCTTCACCCCGGCCATGCGCGAGGCCGACGGAGCCTGCTTCCAGCGCGGAAGCGTGTTTGTCGATACCGATGAGGCGCAGGCCAAGGCGGGCGACATCCTCAGCGCGATCGCGGAAGGCAGCCTGCAGCCCAAGGACATTCGCGCGAACCTGACAGAGCTTGTCGCGGGCAGCCATCAGGGGCGTCGCGATTCCGACGAGATCACCGTGTTCAAGGCGGTGGGCAGCGCGCTCGAGGATCTCGCCGCGGCCCGCCTCGTCTATCAACACCACATATCGTCATCAGGATCGTAACAGGGGCCGGCCATGACAGTCACCTTCCGCAATGCGCGTGTCTTCGACGGCGTCAATCGCGAGCTGCGCGACGGGCTCAGCATCGTCGTCTCCGAGGGCAGGATTCAGTCTGTCACCGAAGGCGGCGGGGGTGGCGACGCGGGCACGACCATCGACTGCCAGGGGCGCACCCTGCTGCCCGGCCTGATCGACGCGCATGTGCACATTATCGCCAACAGCGTCGATCTCAGCGCCGGCAAGCAGTGGCCGTCCTTCGTCCATGCCCAGGCGCACCACATCATCGAAGGCATGCTGGCGCGCGGCTTCACCACGGTCCGCGACGGTGGCGGCGCCGATGCAGGCTTCGTCAAGGCCATCGACGAGGGTTACATCCGCGGGCCGCGCCTGATCCATTCAGGCCTCGCGTTAAGCCAGACCGGCGGCCACGGCGACATGCGCTCGACGCTGAAGCGCCCGGGAGAGGTTTCGAACGACCGGACGGGCAGCGCGATCGCGCGCATCGCCGACGGTGTCTCGGAAGTTCGAGAGGCCGCACGTGACGAGCTCCGCAAGGGGGCCCATTTCGTCAAGGTCATGGCCTCTGGTGGCGCCGCCTCGGTCACCGACCCCATCGAGAACCTGCAATATTCCGACGAGGAGCTGCGCGCGATCGTGCAGGAAGCGCAGGCCTGGAATACCTATGTGATGGCCCATGCCTATACGCCGCGCGCCATCCGCGCCGTCGTCGCCGCCGGCGGGCGCACGATCGAGCACGGCAACCTGATCGATGCGGAGAGCGCCGCCTTCGTGCGCGAGCATGGCGCCTATCTGGTCCCGACGCTGGTCGCCTCCGACATCCTGACCCAGTTCGCGGACAAGTACGGCTTCTCCGCGCAGAGCATGCGCAAGATCTCGCAGGTGCGCGACCGCGGGCTCGAAAGCCTTGCGATCGCGCGTGTTGCCGGCGTGAAGATCGGCTTCGGAACGGACCTGCTCGGCTACGAGCTGCACGAATATCAGGGCGAGGAGTTCGCGCTGCGCGGCCGCGTCGAGGATCCGGTCGACACATTGCTCTCGGCGACCGGCATCAACGCCGAGATGATGATGATGGACGGCAAGATCGGCGTGATCGCGCCCGGCGCATTCGCCGACATTCTGGTGGTCGAGGGGGATCCGACCACCGATTCCTCGGTCTTCACGCGTCGCGGCGAGAACATCGACGTGATCATGAGGGGTGGCGCGTTCTTCAAGAATCGCCTGGGTTGAGGCATGACCGCCTCGCCGGCGTCGGCTGCGATGCTGACACCGGCCTCACCCTTCATTAGGGTTCATGCCCGCGGGGAGAAGGGTGGATATGTCGCTGATCGAGGCAGAGGATCTGGGAGCGAGGCCGACGGCTTCCGACGTCATCGCGCGCCATCTTCGCGAAGCGATCATGAGCGGCAAGATCAAGGAAGGTCTGCCGATCCGCCAGGATGAGATCGCTGGCCTCTTCAACGTCAGCAAGATACCGGTTCGCGAGGCCCTGAAACGTCTCGAGGCCGAAGGGCTCGTCATCTTCCAGCGCAATCGCGGCGCGGTCGTCACGGAGATGTCCCAGTTCGAGATCGTCCAGATCTTCGAGGTCCGGGCTCTGCTCGAAGCCAATGCAATCAAGCTTTCCGTACCGCAGATGACGGCCGCGACCTTCGCCGCGGCCCAGGATTACTCCGACCAGTTCGCCGCGGAGACGGATGTCGCGAAATGGGCCGAGCTGAATTGGAAGTTCCATTCCTGCCTCTACGAGGACGCCAACCGCCCCTTCATGGTCGGCCTCATCCGGTCGGTGAACGACAGGATCGAGCGTTTCCTCAGAATTCAGCTGTCATTGTCCGCTGGTCAGGCCGTAGCTGATCAGGAACATCGCGAGATTCTTGCCGCCTGTAGAGCAGGCGATGCCCAGAGTGCATCTCAGTTAATTCATAGCCACGTCATGGATGCATGCAGTTCACTGCTGAATAGCCTCGGAAAATCCGGATAAGCCTCACCGCGTTTTGCCGAGATCGAGCCATCCGAGGAGCGGGATGGCTGCGTTTGGACGACCACCAGACCCTGCCGGAATTGCCGAACCGCAGGGGCAGTCAGCTCTGCCGGCTGCCTTCCTTTAGACTGGGGTTTGCGCGCGAGGCGACGCAGGCCGCGCGCTAGGCTGGCGCGTTCCTCAAGGGCGCGGCTGGAAATGAGCCGCCCTTGCCGTTCCTTGCATTTATACCGTGGCGGGCCGCGCGTTGCCTGCTTTTCTCTGCCATGCGTCGGTTGGGCGCTCCTGCACCGGAGCCAACACGCGAAATGTTGAACTCTGTATGCAGCATGCTTGACACGTCTCAAATCTCCTTATAGGGTCCATTAGTGAATTTAATATCATAATAAAAATAACAATACGAAAATAACTCCGCCCCCTAAAAACGGGCCTTGCGCGCAAAAATAAACAACACACCTCGGCGCGTGATATCGAATCTAGGATACGGGTTGGAGGATTTCTTTATTATGTTGAAGGCTATTGCCGTTTCCATTGCTCTCGGGGCAGCCATGGTGATGTCGCAGTCGACATCATCGCTCGCGCATGAGAAAACGCTGCGCGTCAGCATGTTGTACGATCTCAATCTGATCGACCCTTACGCGCAGACCGGCTACCTGCCGCGCTACCTCGGCTTCATGGCCTATGACACGCTGTTCTCGATCGACTCGAAGGGCAATATCGCGCCCCAGGTGGCCGATAGCTGGTCCCTTTCGCCGGACAAGCTCGTCCACACCATCAAGATCCGGACCGGGCTGAAATTCCACGACGGCAGCCCGGTGACGGCTGCGGACGTCGCCGCTTCGGTGAAGCGTGCGCTTCAGCGCAACCGCTTCATCCACTTCGCCTCGCTCGTGACCTCCGTCGATATCGTCGACGACCAGACCTTCTCGTTCACGCTGTCGCGCGAGTTCAAGATCCTCGATTACCTTGCGAACATTCACACGCCGACCTTCATCATGCCGAAGGCCGACGCGGAGCTTCCGATCACCCAGTCGATCAGCAAGGTCAACGGCAGCGGTCCCTTCATCTTCCGCCACGATCTGTGGAAGCCCGGCTCGCGCGCCATCTTCGACAAGAACACGGCCTACTCGCCACGTAGCGAGGCTCCCGACTTCATGTCGGGCGGCAAGCATGTCAATGTCGATCGCGTCGAATGGGTCTACATCGCCGACAAGCGCACCGCCGTCTCCGCCCTGAAGAAGGGCGAGATCGACTGGATCGTCAGCGTCCAGCCGGAATACATCGCCGATCTGAAGAAGAGCCAGGGCGTCGAGGTCGCGGTGTTCGACGACAGCGGCTTCGACGCCGTGCTGCGCATGAACATGACCCAGCCGCCCTTCGACAACGTCAAGATCCGGCAGGCGGTGATGGCGACCGTGGACCAGGAGGAATATCTCGGCCTCGCGATCGGCGATCCCGAATACTACAAGGTCTGCGCCTCCTATCTCGTCTGCCGCTCGCCCTGGGCGGTCGAGATGCCGGGCGCGACCCTGCGCAAGAAGGATCTCCCCCTCGCCCGCAAGCTCCTCAAGGAGGGCGGCTACAAAGGCGAGAAGATCGTGATCTTGGACGCGCAGGACATCCCGAGCATCCACCAATACGCGCTGATCACCGCCCAGAATCTGCGCAGCATTGGCATGAACGTCGAGATCAGGCCCACCGACCAGGCCACGCTGCTGACCTCGCGCGCGCGGCGGACGCCGCCGACGGAAGGCGGCTGGAGCATCTTTCACGCGGCATCGGCCGGGCTGACCGTCGATACCATCGTCAAGAACCACTACCTCTGGATGAACCCGCAGCGGGCCTTCTTCGGCTGGCCGGACAATCCCGAAATGGAGAAGCTGCGCATCGATTTCTCGTTCGCGACGGACGACAAGGTCGCGCACGAGATCAACCGGAAGTTCCACGAGCTCGCCTGGACCTATGTTCCCCATATTCCGATCGGGAACACCTTCGAGGCCTCCGCCTACCGGACGAACATCAAGGGCATCATCAAGTCCGAGGTTCCGACCTTCTGGAACCTCACCAAGGACTGAGACTGCCCCGACCGCGTCCGTAGATGAGGCCAGCAGATGAACTCCGTCGTCTATCGCGTTCTCAGCATCGTCCCGATCTGCTTCGTCGTCGCCGTCGTCGTCTTCTCGCTGATGCAGATGGCGCCGGGCGATCCGGCGGCGATGATGTCGGACGATTTCGCTTCCGAGGAGCAGATCGAGCGCGTGAGGCGCGATCTTGGGCTCGACCAGCCGGTGATCGTGCAGTTCTCGCTCTGGCTGGGGCGCGTGCTGACGGGGGATTTCGGCTCCTCGCTATTCTCGAAGATCCCCGTCACGACCCTGATCATGCAGCGGCTGGAGCCGACGATTTCGCTGGCCGCCGGCGCGATGCTCGTGGCGATCGCCACCGCCATTCCGCTCGGCGCGCTCGCGGCGGTGATGTCGCATAGCTGGGTCGACCGGCTGGTGATGACCATCGCCGTCCTCGGCTTCTCGCTGCCGTCCTTCGTCCTCGGCTATGGCGGCGTCTGGCTGTTCTCCTTCAAGCTCGACTGGCTGCCGGTGCAGGGCTACGCCTCGCTCGCATCCGGCTTCGAACCCTGGCTGAAGAGCATCCTGCTGCCGTCGCTCACGCTCGGCCTGATCTCGGCCGCCTTCCTCGCCCGGGTGACGCGCGCGACCGTGCTGGAGGTGCTCTCCGAGGACTATGTCCGGACCGGCCATGCGAAGGGCCTGGCCCCGCGGACGGTGATCGTCCTGCACGTCCTGAAGAATGCCGCCATTCCGATCGTCACCGTGATCGGAACCAGCATCGCCGGGCTCCTCAGCGGCGTCGTGATCGTCGAGAGCGTCTTCGCGATTCCCGGCATCGGCAGCCTCGTGATCGATAGCGTCCTCAAGCGGGACTACCCCGTCATCCAGGGCGTCATCCTCTTCCTGTCGATCGGCTACGTCGTCGTGAACCTCTCGATCGATCTGAGCTACCGGCTGTTCGACCCCAGGATCGAGGGATAGACGAATGACGTCCTTCGCCCCGGCGCTGCTCGGCGCAGCGCGCTCGCTCGCGGCCACCATCCGCCGTCATCCCAGCTCCGCCATCGCGGCCGCAATCGTCGTGGTGCTGATCCTGGCCGCGCTGCTGGCCGACTACATCGCCCCGCACGACCCGATGGCGATTTCCGGCCGCCAAAGGCTGCGCCCCCCTTCGGAAGCCAATCCGATGGGAACCGACAATCTCGGCCGCGACGTGCTGAGCCGGGTGATCCACGGCGCGCAGATCTCGCTCCTCGTCGGCATCTCCGTGGCCGCGGTGAGCACCGTCGTCGGCAGCGCCATCGGCGTCCTCGCCGGCTACAGCCGCTATGTCGATCTCGTGGTGATGCGGATCATGGACGGGCTGATGGCGATTCCCGGCATCCTGCTGGCCATCGCCTTCCTCGCCATGTTCGGATCCAGCGTGACCAGCGTGATCATCGCGATCTCGGTGCCGGACATCCCGCGCGTCGTGCGATTGGTTCGCTCGGTCGTGCTGAGCCTGCGGGAGCTTCTCTACGTCGAGTCGGCGCGCTCGATGGGCGCCGGTCCGATACGCATCATCCTGAGGCACATCCTGCCGAACGCGGCGGCGCCGATCCTGGTCCAGGCCAGCTTTCTCTGTGCGTCGGCCATCCTCGCCGAGGCCAGCCTCGGCTTCCTCGGGCTCGGCACGCCCTCCGAGATCCCGAGCTGGGGCAACATCATCGCCGAGGGTCGCTCCTTCATCGGATCGGCGCCCTGGCTCCTCTTCTTCCCGGCGCTGGCGCTCACCGTGACGGTGCTCGCCGTGAATGTACTGGGCGACGGGCTGCGCGATGCGCTCGACCCGCGCTTCCGGCGCCGCATCTAGGACGATTACAGGAAAGCCTGACATGAAACAGAAATTCGTTCATTTCGACGGCAACCTGCCCCTCATGCGGCCCGGTGCCGAAGCGGAGATCCCGGCGCCTTACGTCTATGTCTGCGGCGAGCGCGAGCTACGCGAAAAGGTGGTCGCGCTCTTCGCCAAGCGCTATATCGACATGCTCTACGTGACTGGGCTCGACCGGCGGACCGCCGATGCCCGCTTCCGCCCGCTGATCGCCGGCGTCTCCGAGGGGCTCTATGAGGGGCGCGACCACGGCGCCCTCACCACGCTGGTCGAGACCGCCTGGCAGAGCAAGGCGATCGCGATCGAGGCCTCCGACCAGGACAAAGCCGTCACCGTGACCTGGACCGACGCGGCCTTCGGCGCCCCCGTGCACGGGCGCGCCATCGCCCGCGAGGGTTATGGCGGCATCGTCCTCGCCGGCCATCGCGAGCCGGCTTTCGACCCCGCTCCGATCAAGCGCCGGCCGGCGGACCGCTCCGGAGCCTGGCCGCTGGGCGACAGCCATGCAGAAGTCGTTGCCGCGCCGGAACTCGCCGCCGCCGCCGATACTTTGTTCGAGCGCTCGGCCGGGCTTTACGGGCTGATGATCGCCAAGCCCGACGGAATCGTACTGGAGCGCTATGGCGACGCCGGCCGGCCGGACCGCGTGACGCCGAGCTGGTCGATGACCAAGGCGATCACCGGCACGCTGATCGGCCGGCTCGTCCAGGAAAGTTGGCTCGGAAGCGTCTACGACCGCGCACCGGCCCCCGCCTGGACCAATCCGCGCGACGTCCGCTCGCGCATCACCCTCGACAATCTGATGCGCATGCGCTCGGGCCTCGGCTTCCCGGCCTATGACGGCAAGGGCGGTTGCAGCCACGTGTTCGAGGACAATTTCGTCTATTACAACGCCGAGAACGCCTTCGACGTGGCGCAGCGCGCCAGCCAGGTCACGCTTCCCGGCGAGAACTACCGCTACATCAACACCGGCATCAACGTCCTCGGCTCGATTATCCGCAACGAGATCGAGAAGCGCGGCCTGCCCTATCACGAGACGCTCTATGCGCTCCTGGCCGACCGCATCGGCATGCACTCCTACCAGCACTCCGCCGACATGCACGGCAACTTCATTGCCTCCGGAGCCGGCTTCGCGGTGCTGCGGGACTATGCGCGCTTCGGTCTGCTCTTCGTCCAGGACGGCGTCTGGAACGGCGAGCGCCTGCTGCCAGAGGGCTGGGTCGACTACGCGCTGACGCCCTCGCATACGGGGGCGACCTATGCGGCCTGCTTCCGGTCCAACAGCGACCGGGTCTTCCCCAGCGTGCCGGAGAGCGTGGCCTGGGCGGCCGGAGCCAGCGACCAGAAGGTCATCATCCTGCGCGAGAGCGGCTGCGTCGTCGCCATGGCGAACGAGCGCGAGCATCCGGTCGATCTCGTGGCGCTCGACCGCGTGCTCGCCGTGGCGACCGGCGCCTGAACGCGGCCCGTGCCCTGACGATGAGCGAGCAGATGAACGATCTGGATTTCCGCCTCGACCAGTACATCGACGACAACAAGGAGCGCTTCCTCGAAGAGCTCTTCGCCTTGCTGCGCCAGCCCAGCATCTCGACGCGCAACGAGGGGATAACCGAATGCGCTGAGCTGCTGGTCCGGCAGATGCAGGATGTCGGGATCGCAACCCAAGTCTTCCCAACAGCGCGCCATCCGATCATCTATGGCGAGGCGCTGAAGGAAGGCGCCCCGACCGTGCTGATCTACGGCCATTACGACGTCCAGCCGCCGGAGCCGCTGGAACTCTGGGATTCGCCGCCCTTCGAGCCCGAGATCCGCAACGGCAAGATCTATGGCCGCGGCACCTCGGACAACAAGGCGCAGATCTTCATCTACCTGAAGGCGATTGAAGCGTTCCGCGCGGTCCTCAGCGAGCTCCCGCTCTCGTTCAAGTTCATGTTCGAGGGCGAGGAGGAAATCGGCAGCCCCAATCTTGCGCCCTTCGTCGAAAGCCATCGCGAATTGCTGGCGGCCGACATCACCTATTTCTCCGACAGCCACATCCATGAATCCGGGCGGCCGATGGTCATCCTCGGGCTCAAGGGCATGGCCTATGTCGAGCTCAGGGCACGGACGACCAGCGGCGACCAGCACTCGATGCGCGCGACCGGCGTTCCGAGCGCGACATGGCGTCTGATCTGGGCGCTGAACACGCTCAAAACGCCGGACAACCGCATCGCCATCGAGGGCTTCTACGACGATGTCCGTCCGCTCACCCCGCTCGAAGCGGCGGCGATCGACAGGATTCCCGAGGACGAAGCTGCGTTGAAGCAACTCTTCGGCGTGGACGCGCTGCTGCCGGGGCGGGTCCACGACGGCTATTATTTCAACCTGATCACCGAGCCGACCTGCAACGTGGCCGGGATCTTTGGCGGCTATACCGGCCCGGGTTCGAAGACCGTGCTGCCGGCGACCGCCACCGCCAAGCTCGACATGCGGCTCGTGCCGAACCAGAAGCCGGCCGACATCGTCGCCAAGCTGCGCCAGCATCTCGACGCCCATGGCTTCGACGACATCGAAATTCACGCGTTCAACCGGGTGACGCCGTCGCGCACGCCGGTCGACCACCCCGTCCTGCCGGTCATCACGCAGACGCTGGAAGAGGTCTACGGGAGCGAGGCGATCGTCTTTCCGAACATCGGCGGCGCCGGCCCGAACTATGTCTTCACCGACATCCTCGGGCAGCCCTGCTTCGAGATTCCGCACGCCACCCACGACCAGGCCAACCACGCGCCGAACGAGAGCATGGATCTGGCGGGATTCATCAACGGCATGCGCACGCTCGTGCGCGTCTTCCCGCGCCTGATTCCGACGCTCCGGGCATTGCGCGAAGGCACGGGGCAGCCGGCCTAAATTCGACAACGATAATCACGAGGAGAATGGACATGACCGCCACCATCAGCCGCAGGCGCGCCCTGCAATCCGCCGGAGCGCTTGCGATCGCGGCCGGTATCGGCGGCCCGGCCCGGGCACAGGCAAGCAAAAACACCTATCTGATCTATGCGACGGGCGCGGACGCCTCGACGCTCGACCCGCATTTCTCGACCGATCTGCGCACGCGCCGCGTCGCGATGCAGATCCACGAAACGCTGGTCGCGCGCGCGCCCGACGGCAACTTCGCCGGGCTGCTCGCCGAAAGCTGGGAGACGGCGGCTGACGGCGTCAGCTGGACCTTCAAGCTGCGCAAGGGCATCAAGTTCCATGACGGCAGCAACTTCGATGCCGAGGCGGTACGCTTCTCGCTGGAGCGCCTCAAGGATCCGGCGACCGGCTCGCCGCGGCGGAGCATGGGCGAGCAGATCGCGGCCGTCGAAGTGGTCGACCCGCTGACGGTCGTGATCAAGACGCCGCGCCCTTACGCTGCATTGCTGGCGCAGTTGACGATGGAAAATCTCGGCATCGTCAGCCCCGCGGCCGCGAAGAAGCACGGCAAGGACTATGGCCGTTCGCCGGCCGGAACCGGCCCGTTCAAGCTGGCAGAATGGCGACCGGGCGAGCGCATCCGGCTCGACTCGAACGCGGACTACTGGGGCGGCAGCCCCAAAATCCGCGGCCTCGAGTTCCGCGTCGTACCGGAGGACAGCGCGCGGATTCTCGTCCTGCTGTCGGGAGAGGCGCATCTCATCGACAACATCACGCCGGCGATGCTGCCCCGCCTCGAAAAGGCTCCCAACGCCCAGTTGATCACGGCGATGAGCCAGCGCACGGTCTATTTCGGCCTGAACACCAAGATGGCGCCCTTTGACAACCCGAAGGTTCGCCAGGCGCTGGCGCATGCGATCGACACTCGCGCGCTGATCAAGCATGTGATGAACGGCAAGGGCGACGTCAGCCGTAGCTTCATCGATCCGTCGATCCTGGGCCTGCCCGCATCAACGCCCTATGAGTACGATCCCGCCAAAAGCAAGAAGCTGCTCGAGGAGGCCGGCTTCAAGGACGGCGTGGCCTTCGACTTCTATCACACTCTCGGCATCTATCTGAACGACCGCGCAGTGTCCGAGGCGATCCAGGCCCAGGCGGCCCCCGCCGGCTTCAAGATCAGCCTCAAGACAGTCGACTTCCCGACCCATCTCAGCATGCTGCGGGCCCGCGACCGCGCCGCCGCCTATATGCTGAGCGAGGGCTCGCCGACCGCCGACGCCGACGTGTCGCTCAACCTCGTGATGAAGACCGGCGGCCCGAGCAACTACGGCAACTACAGCAATCCCGCCCTCGACGCGCTGATCGAGCAGCAGCGCACGCAGCTCGAGCCGGCCGCGCGCAACGCGACCGTCGCCGAGGCGCTTAAGACGATCAGCGAGGACGTTCCCCTGATCCCGCTGTTCTATTCACCGCAGCTTTTTGCGGCAGCCAAGACTGTCGATGGCATCGTGATCAAGCGCAACGAGTTCATCGACTTCAACGGCGCGCGCTTCGTCTAGCGCAAGCGTCTTGCGCCTCCCGCGTCGACGCGGCGGGAGGCACCGCCAGAGCATGCCGGGCGAGCTTCGCCCGGCCGTGCCGTTCGCCGCGCCGCAAGCTGACGAGCCGCGCGAAACCCAGGGTGCGACGTGTTCCATTTCATCATTCGACGCATAATCTTCGCGATCCCGGCCCTAATTGGTGTTTCGATCGTGGTGTTCCTCATGCTCCACGCGACGCCGGGCGACCCCGCGCAGGTGGTCGCCGGCCCGGAAGCCACGGCGGCAGACATCGAGAACGTGCGCAAATCGCTCGGCCTCGACAGGCCGATCGTCGAGCAGTATCTGCATTTCGTCGGGCGCGCCGTCACCGGCGATTTCGGCGTCAGCTTCAAGACCGGACGGACCGTGGTCGAGGAGATTGGCCACCGCTATCTCAACACCCTGCAGTTGGCGGGCGCGGCGATGCTTTTCGCTGTCGTCGTCGGCATCGTCTCGGGCGTGCTCTGCGCCGCGTTCAAGTACAGAGCGCTCGACAACATCATCCTGGTCCTGTCGCTGATCGGCATCTCGGCACCGGCCTTCTTTGTCGGCCTGGTTCTGATGATCGTCTTCTCCGTGCAGCTCGGCTGGCTTCCGCTCACCGGCAATGACAGCTGGCTGCACCTGATCCTGCCGTGCGTGACGCTCGGCCTGGCGAACGCGGCGATCATCGCCCGGGTCATGCGCGCCCGGCTGATCGAGACGCTCGACAGCGACTATGTCCGCACCGCCTATGCCAAGGGCCTGTCGGGCTTCCGCGTGATTACCCGTCACGGGCTGCGCAACGCGCTGATGCCGGTGATCACCGTAGTTGGCCTGCAGATGGGATATCTGCTCGGCGGCGCCGTCATCACCGAGACCGTGTTCAGCTGGCCCGGGCTCGGGCGGCTGATCATTCAGTCGATCTCCTCGCGCGACCTGCCGCTGGTGCAGGCCTCCGTGCTGCTGATCGCCGTCACCTTCGTGATCATCAATCTGCTGACCGACCTGCTCTACGGCCTGGTCGATCCCCGCGTCGAGGTCGCCTGACGATGTCTTTCACGGAAAACGTCGACACAACCGTGCCCAGCGCGGCCGAGCCCTTCAAGCCGCAGCGTTCCTCCGAATGGGCCCGCTTCTGGAAGAAATTCCGCAGGTCCAAGCCGGCGCTGCCCGGCGGCATCATCGTCGCCATCATCGTCTTCTGCGGCCTCTTCGCGCCCTGGATCGCTCCGTACGACCCGTTCCGGCCGGAGTTCGGCGCGATGCTGGAAGGGCCGAGTTGGGCGCATCTCTTCGGCCGCGACGAGCTCGGGCGCGACCTCCTCTCACGTGTCATCCATGGCGCGCGCATCTCGCTGCTTGAGGGCGTGCTGTCGGTTGCGCTGGCGATGTCGGTCGGCGTCCCGCTCGGAGTCGTCGCCGCCTTTTTCGGCGGTAAGCTCGACATCGTGCTGATGCGCGTCATCGACGTCATGCTGGCATTCCCGGGCGTACTGCTCGCGATCGTCATCGTCAGCATCCTCGGCCCAAGTCTGACGAACACGATGATCGCGGTCGCGGTCTACACCATTCCGATCTTCACCCGGATCGCGCGTTCGGCGACGCTTGCCCTGATGAAAGAGCCCTATATCGAAGCCGCGCGCTCGATGGGCATGCGCAACGGGCGCATCATGCTGAGGCACATCCTGCCCAACATCACCGGCGAGATCACGGTGATGGCGACGCTGCGCATCGGCATCGCTGTGCTGACCGCATCCAGCCTGAGCTTCCTCGGCCTCGGCGCGCAGGCGCCGACGCCGGAATGGGGCAGCATGCTGGCGAGCGGCCGCAACTACATGCTGATCGCCCCGCATATCGTGATCTTTCCGGGGTTGGCGATCCTCTTCCTCGTGCTCGGGCTGAACCTGCTCCAGGACGGGCTGCGCATCGCCCTCGATCCCAAATCTGTGGACCCGTGACAGCTCCACACCCTTTCTCCCCCTCTGTTGTTTTCCGGAGACCGACTTGACTCGCCCCTGCGACCTATCCGCGACCGAAGCCCGACGCCTCATCGGCAACAAGCAGCTCTCATCGGCCGAGCTGGTGGAATCCTGCATCGCGCAGATCGAATATGCCGATCCCTTCGTCAACGCCGTCAACACGCCGGCCTTCGACCGCGCGCGGGCCGAGGCGAAGGCGGCGGACGCGGCCGTCGTCCGCGGCGACGACCTGCCGTTGCTGCACGGCCTGCCCTTCGGCGTGAAGGAACTTAACGATACCGCCGGCATCCGGACCACCTATGGCTCGCTGCTGTTCAAGGACCATGTCCCCGAGAAGGACGACCATGTCGTCGGCTCGCTCAGGGCAGCCGGCGGCATCGTCATCGGCAAGACCAACTCGCCCGAATTCGGAGCCGGCGCCAACACCACGAACAAGCTGTTCGGCACGACGCTGAACCCGTTCGATCTCGAACGGACCTGCGGCGGCTCCTCCGGCGGCTCGGCTGTCGCGCTGGCGACCAACATGATGCCGCTCGCCACCGGCTCGGACACCGGCGGCAGCCTGCGCATTCCGGCCTCGTTCTGTGGCGTGACGGCTTTTCGCGGCTCTCCGGGGGTGATGGGCAGCGCTAAGCGCGCCATCGCCTACACAACCTATCAGGCCCAGGGGCCGATGGCGCGCGACATGGACGACCTTGCTTTGATGCTGGCGGCGATGGCGACCCGGTGCAGCGCCGACCCGCTGGCATTTCCGCGTGACTCGCGCGAATTCCGTTCCCCACCGGCCTGCGACCTCAGCAAGCTCAAGGTCGCATTCTCGGCCGATCTCGGCATCGCGCCGCTGTCGCGCCCAATCCGCGCCGGCTTCGAGGCGAGGGTCAAGCATCTCGCGTCCTTCTTCAAGGACAGCGCCCATGCCGATCCGGACTTCCGCAATGCAGTGGAGATCTTCTGGACCATTCGCGGCGTCGACTTCATCGCGCGACACGAAGACCGCATGCACATGTACAACGACGACGTGAACCCCAACGTCCTGACCAATCTCGAAGCGGCCTTCAAGATGACCGCCCGCGAGATCGGCGCGGCCTATCGCGAGCAGTACCGCCTGATCCGCGACCTCGACGCCTTCTTCGACGAGCACGACCTGCTGATCTGCCCGACGGTCACGATCCCGCCTTACCCCGCCAAGGACCTCTTCCCGCGTGAGATCGACGGCATAGCCATGGAGAACTACGTTCACTGGGCGGCGCTGACCTCGACACTGACCGTGACCGGCAACCCGGTCGCCTCGCTGCCCTGCGGCGTCGACGATCTCGGCCTGCCCTTCGGCATCCAGATCGTCGGACGGATGCATAGCGACCTCACGGTCATGGCCGCGGCCAAGGCAATCGAAACCCTGCTTGTCGGGACCGAATTCGCTCGACCCGTGCCTAAACTCGCTCTGGGAGCCCACTGACGGTCGTGGTCGCCGGGACGGGAGTTCCCCGCCGTCCCGGTTGCGCCTCAACCGCGCCCGCCCGGCAGCCTCATCGACAAGGTGTTACGCCACGCATGCCATTCCCCGACCCGACGGTGACCGATTTCCCGGAAGCCGAGCAACATGCGTCATCCGGCGGCCTCCGGCGCTTCGTCATCGAGCGTCAGACGCTGCACGATCGTATCGTGGCTCGGATCCGGGACATGATCGCGCAGGGCGAATTCGAGCCCGGCGCGAGGATTCATGAGGTACGCCTCGGCGAGATGCTCGAGATCTCCCGGACACCGCTGCGCGAGGCCCTGAAATATCTCGCCAGCGAGGGGCTGGTTGAACTCGTCCCACACCGGGGCGCGATCGTTCGCAAGCTGACCCGCAAGGATGTTCACGACATGTTGTCAGTGCTTGCGGTCCTCGAACCCTTCGCGGGGCAACTCGCCTGCGAGAAGGCGAGGGACACGCAGATCGGAGAGGTCAGGGCCATGCATTACCGCATGGTCGCCCATTTCGAGCGGAACGAGCGGCTGCAATATTTCAATGCGAACCAGGATATCCATTCCTATATCGTGAAGCTATCGGATAACCAGACGCTGATCGCGACGCATCGATCCCTGCAGTCGCAGCTGAAGCGCGTCCGTTTCATGGGCAGCGACAACCCGGCCGAATGGCAGGAAGCGCTCGCTGAACATGAGGCGATCATCGAGCATCTCTGCGCCCGGCGGAAGAGCGAGCTCTCCGACATCTTGCGCCGTCATATAGAGAACAGCTGGGATCGCTTCAAAAGCCATGTCTGATCCAGCGCCCCGCGGCCGATCACATCACAACAGTTCGGGAGAACAGGAATGAGCCCCGTGAACGGAAACGCCGCCTCCCCCATCCTCTCCGTCAGCAACCTGAGCACGTCGTTTCGCGTCGAGGGTGCGTGGCGGCAGGTCGTCCGCGACGTGTCCTTCGACATCAAGCCGAAGGAG
>NZ_LMJT01000014.1 GCF_001429395.1 Allobosea sp. Root381 | reverse complement strand
AGGCCGTCGCCGCCTAAGCGATCGCACCGTCCTCACCATCGAAGCGACCGCCGCACCCCGGCGGTCGCTTTTTTGTAGCTGCAAGCCGCGGATCGCCGTGCGCCCGATCGGACGCGAAGTGTCGATCTATCTCCTCAAGGCATCGAATGCCTTCGATGCTCAGAGCGTGCCGTGCTTTCTCGGAATCCGAATAGCCTTCAGGCTCGCTCAGACCCTCACGGCTTCGGCAAGTCCGGCACGCGATAGGCCGTCGTCGACTTGATCCGCTCCATCGCGAAGCGCGAGGTGACGTTCTTGAGCGGGATGGTCTCGATCAGCCGCTTGTAGAAGCCGTCATAGGCGGCCATGTCGGCGACCACGACGCGCAGCATGTAGTCGACGTCGCCGGCCATGCGGTAGAACTCCATCACCTCCGGCATCGCGGCCGCCAGCTGCGCGAACTTGTCGAGCCAGGGCCCGGAATGGTCCGCCGTCTCGATCTGGACGAAGACCGTCAGCCCCAGCCCTATCCTCTCCGGCGCCACGAGCGCGACGCGCTTCAGGATGATGCCGTTCTGCTCGAGCTTCTGGATCCGCTTCCAGCACGGCGTCTGCGACAGCCCGACGCGATCGGCCAGTTCGGCGATCGAGATATTGGCGTCCGCCTGCAGCACCGTCAGGATTTTTCGGTCGATCGCGTCCATTCTCTGATACCCGTCCTGTAAAGAAAATTACCGTCGAAATATCCAGCTAAACAGGAATAATAATCTTTTTGCTGGCTCTCACTTGTACTCAGATAGAAAATCCTTTTCTTGCTATGTCAATAGGCGCTGCTCGGCGCCGTTGCCATGGAGATGATGAACGATGGATCGCCGCCAGTTCCTGATCGCGGGCTCCGCGCTCGCCGCAACGACGTCGCTCGCCGGCGCCGCCCGGGCGCAGCAGGCGGTGACCGCCCGCATCGGCTTCATCCCGGTCGTCGGAACAGCGCCCTTCTTCGTCGCCAATGGCGAGGGCTGGCTGAAGCAGGGCGGTATCGACGTCGCGGTGACGGTGTTCGAATCCGGCCCCAACATGATCCAGGCGCTGGCATCGGGCACGATCGACGTCTATGTCGCCGGCGTCGCGCCTCTGGCCGTCGCTCGCTCGCGCGGGATCGACGTCCGCGTCGTCGCCTCCACCGCGATCGGCGAGAACGTCGTCGTCGCCGCGCCGGCGCTGGCCAAGTTCTTCACTTCGGGCACGGCGCCTGCCGCCGCCTTCAAGGCCTTCCGCGCCGCCACCGGCAAGGCCGCCCGGCTCGCGACCCAGCCGCCCGGCTCGGTGCCGAACACCACGCTTCAGCACTGGCTCTGGGAGGTCGCCAAGGCCGACAAGGCCGATATCGAGATCGTGGCCATGGGCATCGATGCGACGCAGCAGGCGATCCTCGCCGGTGCCGTCGACGGCGGCAGCGTGCGCGAGCCGGCGCTGACGATCATCCAGGACCGCAACCCGCAGATCAAGCTGATCGCCGAGGGGGAGGAGGTCTTCCCGGGCCAGCCCGGCACGGTGGTCGCCGTCTCCGGCGCCTTCGCCACCAAGAACCCCGATGCCGTGCAGACGATCGTCGCCGGCCTGATCCGCGGCGCCGACCTGCTGACCAAGACGCCGGAGAAGGCGGTGCCGCATGTCGGCGCAGCGCTGGGCAAGGGCATCGTCGACCCGGCCCTGATCCGGAAGGCGCTGACCTCGCCGGCCAGCAAGTTCCAGATCGACCCGGCCAGGATCATCGAGCCGGCGCGCGCGATGCAGGCCTATCAGGTCAAGCTCGGCTCGCTGGAGAAGGAACTGCCCTTCGACGGACTGTTCGAGACGCAGTACTTCGAGAAGGCCGTGAAGGCCGGGGGCTGAGCCGGATTTCATCGGGCGTCATTCCCGGGCTTGTCCCGGGAATCTCTTGACCAGCTCCCGCTGGTTGCAGAGATGGTCGGGTCAAGCCCGACCATGACGCATCTTCTGCGGCCCCCACGAGTATCGCC
Source organism: Allobosea sp. Root381 (assembly GCF_001429395.1). Classification (GTDB taxonomy): domain Bacteria; phylum Pseudomonadota; class Alphaproteobacteria; order Rhizobiales; family Beijerinckiaceae; genus Allobosea. Next base: position 86,155 of record NZ_LMJT01000014.1, on the reverse strand, counting down.
CCTTGACCTCCCTCCGGGCCCCTGCCCTCGCCTTTCTCGGCCTCGCCGCCTTCCTGCTGCTGTGGGAGGCGGTGCCGTTCTTCGGGCTGGTCAATCCGGCCTTCTTGCCACCGCCCAGCGCCCTGCCGAAGGCGTTCTGGCGCGAGGTCACCAACGGCGCCTGGCTGGCCGCGATCCTGGGCTCGCTCGGCCATTACTTCGTCGGCCTGCTGACCGGCACGGGGCTGGGCATCGTGCTCGGCGTGCTCGTCGGCATGTCGCGCACCGCCGAGGAGGCGACGGCCTGGGTGGTGCGTGTGCTGCGGCCGATCCCCGGCCTCGCCTGGGTGCCCTTCGCGATCATCTGGTTCGGCGTCAACCCGTCGGCGGCGGTGTTCATCATCGCCATCGCCGTGTTCTGGATCGTCTTCTTCGCGGCGCAGGGCGCGATCCGCGGCGTCGATCGCGACCTGATCGAGGTTGCCGATGCCTTCGGCTTCCGCTCGGCCTGGCAAAAGCTCAGCAAGATCCTGCTGCCGGCCGCGATGCCCGGCATCCTGGTCGGCGTCCGCACCGCGCTGGGCCAGGCCTGGATGGCGGTGGTCGCGGCCGAGATCTTCGGCGTGGCGGGCGTCGGCCAGCGCATGATGCAGGCTTCCAGCCTGCTCGCGACGGACATCGTCGTGGTCTACATGCTGACCATGGCTGCGCTCTACGGGCTGCTCGACACGGGCTTCGTCGCCTTCCAGAGGTGGGTTCTGCGATGGAAAGCGTGATCGACATTAGGCAGCTGTCGCTGACCTTCACCCGCGACGGGGAAGCGACGGAGGTCCTGCGCAGGCTCGACCTCTCGGTCGCGCGTGGCGAATTCCTCGCCATCGTCGGCCCCTCCGGCGTCGGCAAGTCTACGCTACTGCGCGTCATCGCGGGACTTGCGAAGCCGAGCGGCGGCGAGGTCGCAATCCACGCCACTGACACGACGCGGCGGCCGGTGGCGCTGGTCTTCCAGGATTCGCGGCTGCTGCCCTGGCGCAGGGTCGTCGCCAATGCCGGCTTCGGGCTCGAGGGCCAGGTGCCGCGGGCCCAGCGCCTGGCCAAGGCGCAGGAGATGCTCGACCTCGTCGGGCTGGCGCCGCTGGCGCAGCGCTGGCCGCACCAGCTTTCCGGCGGTCAGCGGCAGCGCGTCTCGCTGGCGCGTGCGCTCGCGGTCGATCCCGAGATCCTGCTGATGGACGAGCCGTTCTCGGCGCTGGACGCACTGACGCGCGAGAGCCTTCAGGACGAGTTGATCCGCGTGTGGCAGCGCACCGGCAAGACGGTGCTCTTCGTCACCCATGACATCGACGAGGCGGCCTATCTCGCCGACCGGGTGGTGATCCTATCGGGTGCGCCGGGGCAGATCATCGCAGAGCACCGTATCGGCGAGCGTCACCCGCGCAAGCGCGGCGGCGCGTCCGAGGCGGAGATCGTGCGGGCGGTCAGGCTCGGGCTCGGCGCGGATTCGGTCAGCGACGGCGCGGCGATTTAGGGACAAGCCGTCATCGCGAGCGCAGCGAAGCGATCCAGGGGGACGCGCTGCCGCTCCTGGCTTGCCTCGTCGCTGACACTCCTCGCAAGGACGGGTTCACCGCGCCATCGGCACGCCTTCGCGGATCTTGTTCGAGAATTGCGGATCGTCGAGCGAGATCGCCCGCGCCCGCTCGCCGATGCGGCCCTGACCGACCAGCTCTTCCAGCGGGATATCGCTGCGCACCGCGCCGATGCGCTGGAGATAGCCCGGCAGGTAGCCGGACAGCAGCACACGCGGATCGAGCGGCAACGAGAACTTCCATTGCGGCGCCACCGTGCCGACGAGCTTGTAGACGACGGTGGTGCAATTGGTCATCAGCGTGTTGTACCAGCGCGGGCGGGCGGCAAGTTCGTTGACGTCGGCGACGTAGGCGAGCAGCACGTCGCGCGCCTGCGCGGGGGTCGCCGCGATGCGGAACAGGCGGACATCCTCCTTGCGGGCATGGCTGCGCAGGCCGACGAGATCGCGCTCGGGCGCCGCGACATAGGCCATCTCGTAGCTGCGGAAGAAGCCGGCGAGCGCCGACCATTCCTCGCCCTTCTCGCGCCTGACCTCGATCGAGAAGGTCAGCGGCGGCTGGTCGGCGAAGGGGAAGCTGACCAGCAGATGCGCGATCGCCTCTCCCGACCAGTAGGACAGGAAGAGGTCGATGCCCTCGATCTTGGTCAGGTCGTAGCTGCGCGTCTCCCAGCGCTCGTCATAGTCGCTTTCGCTGCGCCAGTTGAAGTTGCGCAGATTGGTCACGGTGATGACATCGCCCTCGCGGGCGATCGCGGGCAGCCGCGCGAGCTCGGGAATCCAATCGCGCTGATGCGACGGCATGAAGCCGCTCCACCAGCCGAGGAGGCCGACGAAAATCACGGCAAAGGACAAGGGCAGCCGCGCCGCGCCGGTCCAGAGGCCGATCGTCCCGGCAAGCCCGGCGAGGCCGAAGCCGATGGCCGCGCCCATCGCGGTCATGCCCGAGAGCCGGAACAGCAGCAGGCCGGCGCCCCATGTCGTCGCCCCCAGGACGACGAGGGTGGCGATGAGGCGGAAGAGGATGATCAGGACGGTCATCGCGCTTTCGCCCCAACATTCGATGTGAGAAGCGCCGGGAACCCCTCTCCTGCAAGGAGAGGGGCAGGGGTGAGGTGCTGGCCCCGGGACCAGTTGCGCTTCAATTCACCGCGACGCCGCGGTGAGGGTGTTGCCAAAGCGTCCAACGGCCGACCCCTCACCCTACCCTCTCCCTCGGGGAGAGGGTGCCCCGCGCATAATGCGGTGAGCTGCTTGCTACGCCGCCAGCGAGCTGACCGGCGCCGCCGCCTTCACGGCGTCGTCGACATGGGCCTCGAACTTCTCGAAATTCTTGGCGAACATGCCGACGAGGTTCTTGGCGGTCTCGGCGAAGGCGGCCTTATCCTGCCAGGTCTTGACGGGGTAGAGGATGTGCGGCTCGACGCCGGGCACAGAAGTGGGAACGGCGAATCCGAAATAGGGATCCCTGCGGAAATCGGCGCGGTTCAGCGAGCCGTCGAGCGCGGCTGCGAGCAGGCGGCGCGTGACGCGGATCGGCATGCGCCGGCCGGTGCCGTACTGGCCGCCGGTCCAGCCGGTGTTGACCAGCCAGCAATCGACATGGTGCTTGGCGATGAAGTCGCGCAGCAGGTTGGCGTATTCCGAGGGGTGGCGCGGCAGGAAGGGCGAGCCGAAGCAGGTCGAGAATTCGGGCTCGACGCCGGTGAGGCCGCGCTCGGTGCCGGCGACCTTGGCGGTGTAGCCCGAGAGGAAGTGGTACATCGCCTCGGCCGGGGTAAGCTTGGCGATCGGCGGCATCACGCCGAAGGCGTCGGCCGTCAGCATGACGATGTTCTTGGGCGTGCCGGCGCGGCCGGTGCGCGAGGCGTTGGGGATGAAGTCGAGCGGATAGGCCGAGCGGGTGTTCTCGGTCTTGCTGCCGTCGTCGAAATCGACCTCGCGCGAGATCTCGTCCATGACCGTGTTCTCGAGCACCGTGCCGAAGCGCAGCGAGGCGGCGTGGATCTGCGGCTCGGCTTCGACCGAGAGCTTGATCGTCTTGGCGTAGCAGCCGCCCTCGAAGTTGAAGATGCCGTCCTTCGACCAACCATGCTCGTCATCGCCGAGCAGGGTGCGGTCCGGATCGGCCGACAGCGTCGTCTTGCCGGTGCCGGACAGACCGAAGAAGATCGCGGAATCGCCGTTCGGCCCGACATTGGCCGAGCAGTGCATCGGCACGACGCCCTTCGTCGGCAGGACGAAGTTGAGATAGGTGAAGACCGACTTCTTCATCTCGCCGGCATAGGCCGAGCCACCGACCAGCACGATCTTGCGGGTGAAATCGATCGCGATCACGGTCTCGCTGCGGCAGCCATGGCGCTTGGGATCGGCCTTGAAGCTCGGCAGGTCGATGATCGTCATCTCCGGCGTGTAGCCGGCGATCTCCTCGCTGGCCGGGCGGATCAGCAGGTTGCGGATGAAGAGCGAATGCCAGGCGAGCTCGGTGAAGACGCGCGCCTTGACCCGGTGCGCCGGGTCCGCGCCGCCATAGAGGTCCTGCGCGAAGAGCTCCTTGCCCTCGGCATGCTTGATGAAATCGCCCAGCAGCGTCTCGAACTGCTCCGGCGAGATCGCGTTGTTGTTCTCCCACCAGACCGTGTTCTCGGTCAGCGCGTCGCGCACGGTGAACTTGTCCTTCGGCGAGCGGCCGGTATGGCTGCCGGTATCGGCGCAGAGCGCGCCCTGCCGGGCGAGCTGGGACTCCCCGCGGCTCAGCGATTCCTCGTAGAGCCTGGCGGCCTCGAGGTTCCAGTAGACCGCCTTCAGGTTGCGGAAGCCGAACGTCTCCACTCCATGGGCGGCGTTGAACTGACCGATGGTTTTCACAGGAACCTCCCGAGACGGCCGGCAGGACGCGGCCGCCTGAACTGTAAGATGGGCGCGAACCGGGTCCGCGCGGGTGAGCCAAGTAGCCTCGATGACCGACCCATAAGGCCATGATGGCGCGGGCTCAAGACATCGAAAAGGGCGCGGCCTCAGCAGCCGCGCCTAAATCGATTTAAGCGGAAAGACTTGGGAGATCATGAGGCAGGCGCCTCCGGCATGTCGCGTTTCTTGCGCGCAGCGATGGCCAATTCCACCAGCACGTCGCGAACTTCCCCCGCCGTCGCTGCGATCCGCGGGAAGGCAAGCCGCAGGGCCTTGTCGCCGAGCATCAGGTCGGCGCCGTCGGGGTCGAGCCCGGTCATCCGCCAGGCGCCGGCCTCGGCACGCAGCAGCACGGTGGCATAGTCCTGGATGGCGTCGGCATGGTCCTCGTTCATATGGGCGACCGCGCCCTCCTCCATCGCCGCCACGGCCCCGGTCGCCGCGGCCTCCGTCAGCAGATCGGCCGGAACCAGCTCATAGGCCCGCCCGAAGCCGCCATTCAGGCTCGCCCCCTCGAGATCAAGCGCGAAGAAGGAGAAATCGCCGAAATCGGCATAGAGCGCCGCCTTGGGCTGGCGCGCCAGGAAGCGGCGGCGGATGCGCGCACCCTCCTCGCCTTCCCGCGCGATCTTGCGGGCCCGGAGCTTCAGCGTGATCCGGGCATGGGCGAGCGGATCGCCCTTGCCGCCCGGCGCCAGCAGCAGCGAGCAGCGCGGGTCGGCGTCGAGATTCCCGGTATGGCCGGAGAGCGCCGAGACCAGGATCAGCGGGGTGCCGTCGACATCGGTCGCGACGCTGACGAGGCTCGCCGAAGGATGCCCGTCCTGACCAAGCGTCGCCAGCGAACCCCAACGGGCGCCGCGAAGCAGGCGCTTGCCAAGCTCGCGAGCCTGGTCGTCGGTCGGCCTGATCGGGTCGTTGCGCTTCTGCTCGGGTGCGGATGCCTGCATGGGCGAACTCGTCATGGAACCTCTTGCGCCTTTCGGGGCTTTCTGTGTCGGGGACGTAGGCAAACCGCAGCGTCACCGCTAGATTGCCACGGTTTAGCCTCTCTCTCGCGAGAGTGACCCAATTATTGCAACGCGGCCAAGAGACAAAGAGCTTATGCCAACCATTGCGCTGGTCGATGACGACCGCAACATCCTGACCTCGGTTTCCATTGCGCTCGAAGCCGAGGGCTACCGGATCATGACCTATACCGACGGCGCCTCGGCGCTGGACGGCCTGAAGCAGAACCCGCCCGACCTCGCCATCTTCGACATCAAGATGCCGCGCATGGACGGCATGGAGCTGCTGCGGCGGCTGCGCCAGAAATCCGATCTGCCGGTGATCTTCCTGACCTCGAAGGACGAGGAGATCGACGAGCTCTTCGGCCTCAAGATGGGTGCCGACGATTTCATCCGGAAGCCGTTCTCGCAGCGCCTGCTGGTCGAGCGCGTCAAGGCGATCCTGCGCCGCGCCGGGGCGAAGGACGCCACCGCCGCCCCGCGCAACGAGGACGCCAAGGCGCTGGAGCGCGGCCTGCTGCGGATGGACCCCGAGCGCCACACCTGCACCTGGAAGGGGGAGCCGGTGACGCTGACCGTCACCGAATTCCTGATCCTGCAGTCGCTGGCGCAGCGGCCGGGCGTGGTGAAGAGCCGCAACGCCCTGATGGACGCGGCCTATGACGACGAGGTCTATGTCGACGACCGCACCATCGACAGCCACATCAAGCGGCTGCGCAAGAAGTTCAACCAGGTCGACACCGAGTTCGACATGATCGAGACCTTGTACGGCGTCGGCTATCGGTTCAAGGAAGGCTGACTCCCGCCGTCGTTCCGGGCGAAGCGAAGCGATCGGGAAGCGACAAGCTCGGATTGCCTTGTCGCTGCGCTCCGCGCGATGACGGGACTTGAGCACGACGGACGGCGATGGCAACGATCGAAGACGAGCGCGGGGCTGATGTCCGCAGGCGGCAGCACGGACCGGTGCTGCGCCTGCGTGCTTTTGCCCGCCGTGCGCTCCGCGCCGTCTCGTCGCGCGCCGCATCCAGCCTGACGCGGCGCATCGTCGTCCTCAATCTCGGCGGCCTCGTGGCGCTGCTGGTCGGCTTCCTCTACCTCAACCAGTTCCGCGAGGGGCTGATCGAGTCCCGCGTCCAGAGCCTGCTGACGCAGGGCGAGATCATCGCCGGCGCGATCGCGGCCTCGGCGACGGTCGAGACCGATGCGATCAACATCGACCCCGACAAGCTGCTGCAGCTCCAGGCCGGCGAGAGCTACGGCATCGCCGAGGACCCGCTCGACTTCTCGATCAATCCGGAGAAGGTCGCGCCGCTGCTGCGCCGCCTGGTCACGCCGACCAAGACGCGCGCACGCATCTATGACCGCGACGGGCTGCTGACGCTGGATTCGCGCAGCCTCTATTCGCGCGGCGACGTGCTCCGGCTCGACCTGCCGCGCATCGGCGAGCCGGACGAGCCGCCGCTGCTGGAGCGCACCTGGAACCTGCTGCGCAACCGCCTCGGCCGCGCCGATGTGCCTGTCTATGACGATTTCGAGAACGCCAACGGCAAATCCTACCCGGAAGTCGCGCGCGCCCTGAGCGGCATGACGGCCAGCGTGGTCCGGGTGAACACGCGCGGCCAGACCATCGTCTCGGTCGCGGTTCCCGTGCAGCGCTTCCGGGCGGTGAAGGGCGCGCTGCTGCTCTCGACCCAGGGCGACGACATCGACACCGTCATCGCCTCGGAACGCTATGCGATCTTCCAGGTCTTCGCGATCTCGGCCGCGGTGATGATCGTGCTCTCGGTCCTGCTCGCCGGCACCATCGCGGAACCGATCCGCAAGCTCGCCGATGCGGCCCAGCGCGTCCGCAAGGGCGTGAAGGCGCGCGAGCAGATCCCGGATTTCGCCAGCCGGCACGACGAGATCGGCCATCTCTCCGGCTCGCTGCGGGAGATGACGAAGGCACTCTACAGCCGCATCGAGGCGATCGAGAGCTTCGCGGCCGATGTCGCCCATGAGCTCAAGAACCCGCTGACCTCGCTGCGCAGCGCAGTCGAGACGCTGCCGCGGGTGAAGTCCGACGAGTCGCGCGGACGCCTGATGGAGGTGATCCAGCACGATGTCCGCCGGCTCGACCGGCTGATCTCCGACATCTCCGACGCCTCGCGGCTCGATGCCGAGCTCGCGCGCAACGATGCCGGGCCGGTCGACCTCGAGCAGGTGCTCGAGGCCGTGGTCTCGCTGCAGAACGAGATGCGCCGCGAGGGCCAGCCGCCGATCGAGTTCGTCGCGGAGCGCCGCGGCCAGAGGGCCGGGCGCGGCGGCTTCCTGGTGCTCGGGCACGATTCCCGCCTCGGCCAGGTCATCGTCAACCTGATCGACAATGCCCGCTCCTTCTCGGCGCCCGACAAGCCGGTCCGCGTCATGCTGTCGCGCGTGGCCAACGACGTGCTGATCACGATCGAGGACGACGGGCCTGGCATCGAGCCGCATGCGCTGGAGCGGATCTTCGAACGCTTCTACACCGACCGGCCGAACGAGGGCTTCGGCCAGAATTCGGGGCTCGGCCTGTCGATCTCGCGTCAGATCATCGAGGCGCATCGCGGCTCGATCCGGGCCGAGAACCGGCTCGGTCCAGCCGAGCCGGATGGCGAGCAGCCGCGGATCGGCGCGCGCTTCATCGTCTGCCTGCCCGCCCTGCCGCAGACCAGCTGAGCCGATCATGAGCGAGCCGAGAGGCGGCCCGGACGGTGGCCGCATCCATGCCACGACCATCGCGATCGGCGAGGCCGGGGTGCTGATCCGGGGCGCTTCGGGCGCCGGAAAGTCCGTTCTGGCGCTGGCTTTGATCGCGCAGGCACGCCAATCCGGGCTCTTCGCGCGGCTGGTGGCCGACGACCGCACGGCGCTCAGCGCGCGCGGCGGGCGGCTGCTGGCGCGGCCGGTGCCGCCGCTGGAAGGGCTGATCGAGCGGCGCGGGCTCGGCCTGACGCCGGAGCCGCATCTGCCCGGCGCGGTCGTGCGCCTCATCGTCGATCTCAGTGGGAGCGAGCCCGAGCGCATGCCGGAGCCCGAGCAGCTGGTCGAGCGGCTGGCGGGCATCGACCTGCCCCGCCTCACGGTGATGGGCCGGGCGGGCGACGAGCGCCTGGTGCTCGCTGCGCTACGCCTGTTCACTGAAGGCGACTGAGGCCGAAATTCAACAGGATTTTGCGCAGCCGGCTTGCTTAAGCTTCGCACGTGCCGCATAAACCGCGACCTTGTCCGGGCGCTGCAGGCGCTCTCCGGTGCCATAGTGAATGATCGGACTGGTCCTCGTGACGCATGGGCATCTGGCCACGGAGTTCCGTGCCGCGCTCGAACACGTCGTCGGCCCTCAACAGAACCTCGCCACCATCGCCATCGCCCCCGATGACGACATGGAAGGCCGTCGCCGCGACATCATCGCCGCGGTCGAGACGGTCGATACCGGCAGGGGCGTGATCGTCCTGACCGACATGTTCGGCGGAACGCCTTCCAATCTCGCGATCTCGGTGATGGAGCCTGGCCGCATCGACGTCGTCGCCGGCGTCAACCTGCCGATGCTGATCAAGCTCGCCAGCGTGCGCGAGGAAAAGCCCCTCGACGAGGCGGTGACCAGCGCCCAGGATGCGGGCCGCAAATACATCACGGTCGCCAGCCGCGTGCTTGCGGGCAAGTGAATCGCGGGCAAGTGAGCGGCGCGAACAGGGAAGCGGGACGATGAGCTTCGAGACGGGCGACCGCGAGGACGACTGCGAGTGCCCCGAGGTCCAGATCCCGACCGGGGCGCTCTATGGCGAGTTCCAGATCGTCAACAAGAAGGGCCTGCACGCCCGCGCCACGGCGAAGTTCGTGCAATGCGCCGCCGGCTTCGATGCCGACATCACGGTCTCGCGCTGCGGCGAGACCGTCGGCGCGACCTCGATCATGGGCGTGCTGACGCTCGGCGCCGGCATCGGCTCGACCATCACGGTGGTCGCCACGGGCGCAGAGGCGCAGGAAGCGCTGGCGGCGCTCGGCGCGCTGGTGGCGGACCGGTTCGGCGAGGGCGAGTAGACACTATCGCATCGGAGGCCGCGAGCGATGAAAACCCGTATGATGCCGAGGCCGACGCTCTCTATCTTCGCTTCGCTGAAACGAAGGTGATCGAGAGCAAGGAAGTCCGTCCCCGGATCATCTTCGATTTCGACGAGGAGGGCAGGATCGTCGCCGTCGAAATTCTCGACTCCTCGGAGCATCTCGCCAGCGGAACCGATCTGCGGACGCTCACCGCGGCCTGATCCACTCGATCTCGCTTCGGCCTCATGCGGGCAACTTTATCCCCGCCGCCCTGCCCCATGCCTATCCTCCCCTCGTTCCGCCCGACCAAGGGGGCTGTCGCGAGGCATCGTGCGGCCGGGCGGAATGGCGGTGTTCATGGGGTTGGCCGTTGCGGGCCCGCCGCCATGGAGGGGCCGCGGCAAGGACCGGTCCATTCGAACCGACCTGGCCGAAGGCTTCGCCAGAGAACCGCGCGCGGGGTCGGAAGGCGGCGTATTCGAGCCGCTTCGACATCGACACTCGACATCGACAGTCGGCACGCGGCATGAGCCGCGCGCCTTCAGGCCCCGCGCATCCCCTTCGGATCGCAGGCATTACCCCGCGGCGCTCGCCGGACGGGGCATTTCCTGCACGCGCCGCCCATCGCGTTCCGAGGCCGGATGGCCGGGCTCGACGCGTCACATAAAGACATCTTTATATCTTTGATTGCGCTGATGCGCTCGCGCTGCTAAAGACCCGCGCATCATTCAAACACCCCCCTTTGCCAGATCGAGCAGTGGAGCACGCCCCGTGTCGAAGACCGATTACATCGTCAAGGACATCAGCCTCGCGGATTACGGCCGCAAGGAAATCAACATGGCCCAGGACGAGATGCCGGGCCTGATGGCGATCCGCGAAGAGCACAAAGGCAAGTTCCCGCTCAAGGGCGCCCGCATCGCCGGCTGCCTGCACATGACCATCCAGACCGCGGTGCTGATCGAGACCCTGAAGGATCTCGGCGCCGACGTCCGCTGGTCGTCCTGCAACATCTTCTCGACCCAGGACCATGCCGCCGCCGCGATCGCCGCGACCGGCACCCCGGTCTTCGCCATCAAGGGCGAGACGTTGGAGGAGTACTGGGAGTACGTGCTCAAGACCGCGACCTGGGGCGACGGCGGCACGCCGAACATGATCCTCGACGATGGCGGCGACCTGACCATGCTGATCATCCTCGGCGCCGAGGCAGAGGCCGGCAAGGCCGAGTTTCTCGACAAGCCCAGCAATGAGGAAGAGACGATCTTCTTCAAGCTGATCAAGCGCGAGCTCAAGGCCAATCCGGGCTGGTTCACCAAGACCCGCGCCGCGATCAAGGGCGTCTCGGAAGAGACCACGACGGGCGTGCATCGCCTGTACGAGCTGGCCAAGGCCGGCCGCATGCCGTTCCCGGCGATCAACGTCAACGATTCCGTCACCAAGTCGAAGTTCGACAACCTCTATGGCTGCCGCGAGTCGCTGGTCGACGCCATCCGCCGCGGTACCGACGTGATGATGTCGGGCAAGGTTGCGGCCGTTGCCGGCTATGGCGATGTCGGCAAGGGTTCGGCCGCTTCGCTGCGCCAGGCCGGCTGCCGCGTCCTCGTCACCGAGATCGACCCGATCTGCGCGCTGCAGGCGGCGATGGAGGGCTACGAGGTCGTCACCATGGAAGACGCCGCTCCGCGCGCCGATATCTTCGTGACCGCCACCGGCAACCTCGACGTCATCACCGTCGAGCACATGCGCGCGATGAAGCACCGCGCCATCGTCTGCAACATCGGCCACTTCGACTCGGAGATCCAGGTCGCCGGCCTGAAGAACTTCAAGTGGGACAACGTCAAGCCGCAGGTCGACGAGGTCGAGTTCCCCGACGGCAAGCGCATCATCCTGCTCTCGGAAGGCCGCCTGGTGAACCTCGGCAACGCGACCGGCCACCCGTCCTTCGTGATGTCCTGCTCGTTCTCGAACCAGACGCTGGCCCAGGTCGAACTCTGGAACCATCACGCCAAGTACGAGAACAAGGTCTACACCCTGCCGAAGCATCTCGACGAGAAGGTCGCGGCGCTGCACCTCGCCAAGGTCGGCGCCAAGCTGACCGTGCTCAACGATGCGCAGGCCAAGTATCTCGGCCTGCCGGTGACCGGCCCGTTCAAGCCCGAGCTCTATCGCTACTGACATCCGGCAAACCCGGATTTCGAGGAGGCCCGGCGTTCGCGCCGGGCCTTTTTTCATGGGTCACGGCGCGGCAATCCGGCGCGCCGACGCTACTAATAGACCACGCAGGCAGATCGGCCTCTACACCTTGATTCCGGCTGGCAATCCTTAAAATTCGCCCGATTTACGCGCGATTAACCACTTCCTGCCGGAGTCGGGGGGTGATTAGAGTGGAGCTGATTCGGTCACCGGCGCCGTTGCGCGCACCGGATCGACACGCAGTGATCAGTGTCGTTGCAGGCGTGCGTCGGGTGCCCCGAGGCGGCGTTCTTCGACGACTCAGAGCGTCGTTCGGCGCGTGGGTCGCGAGTACCGGAACATCCGGCGGCGAATGCCGCCCCATGAGGAAGACGGACGCGGGATGAAACGGTCGAGCCGACAGGAACGAAGCAGCGGTGGCTGGCGCCGGCATGCGCTCCTGCCCGGCCTCGCCGCCAGCCAGGTTCCGGCCGCGGCCTTGGCGCAGCAGGGCGCAGCCTTGGCGCAGCAGAGCGAATGGCTCGGCCCGCTGCCGCCTGGCCTGTTCAGCACCAGCGCCCTGTCGATCATCCTGGCGGGCTTGACCGTCTTCGCCACGACCACCTCGCTGGTCTATGTCCGCGAACGGACGCGCTGGCAGCGCCGCGAGGCGGAGCTCGCCAGCGAGCTCGAAGCCGCGCGCGGCCAGCAGGACCGCCTTTCCGCTCTGCTCGCCGCCGACCCGCAGGTCATCGTCAGCTGGAACGGGCGCAAGGCCGAGCCGGTCTTCGAGGGCGATAGCGGCTTTCTCGGCGCGCCCGGCGCGACGCTGGCGCTGGCCTATGGCGCGTGGGCGACTCCGGCCGACGCCAAGCGGCTGGAGCTGGCGACGGACGCGCTGAAGGAGCGGGGCGAGGCCTTCGGCTTCACGCTGCGCAGCAAGGCTGGCCCGTTCATCGATGTCGAAGGCCGCCCCGTCGCCGGGCGGGCCGTGGTCCGCTTCCGCGAGGTCACCGGCGAACGCGCCCAGGTCCTGGCGCTGCGCGGCGAGCTGGAACGCGTCAGCGGCGATTACGCCGCGCTCGCCGGGCTGCTCGCCGGCCTGCCGCAGCCCGCCTGGACGCGCACGCAGGAAGGACGGCTGAGCTGGTGCAACGGTGCCTATGCGCGCGCCGTCGAGGCGGCGGACGGTGCGGAAGCGGTGACCAAGGGCCTCGAACTGCTCGACCGCGGCGAGCGCGAGGGCGCCGCAAAGGCCCGGCGTGAGGGCCGCCCCTTCTCGGCCCGCGCCCCGGCCGTGGTCGCGGGGCAGCGGCGCACCCTCGACGTCCTCGAACTGGCGACGCCTGCGGGCTTCGCCGGCATCGCCACGGACATGAGCGAGCTGGAAGCGGTACGGGCAGACCTGCAGCGCCAGATGGATGCCCATGTCCGCACGCTCGACCGGCTCAAGACGGCGGTTGCCGTATTCGACGCCTCGCAGCGGCTGGTCTACCACAATGCTGGCTTCGAGACGCTCTGGTCCCTCGACACCGCCTTCCTCGACGGCCTTCCGAGCGACAGCGAGATCCTCGACCGTCTGCGGACGGAGCGGCGCCTGCCGGAGCTCGGCGACTACCGGAGCTGGAAGGCCGGCGTCCAGGCCGCCTACACATCGACCCGCGCCAACGAGGACTGGTGGTACCTGCCGGACGGGCGCACCGTCCATGTCGTGGCGAGCCCCAATCCGCAGGGCGGCGTGACCTATCTGTTCGACGACGTCACCGAACGCTTCACGCTGGAGTCACGCTTCAACGCGCTGTCGCGGACCCAGCGCGAGACGCTCGACTCGCTGCGCGAGGGCGTCGCCGTGTTCGGCTCGGACGGGCGGCTCAAGCTATCCAACCCGGCCTTTTCGCAGTCCTGGAAGATCCCGGCCGACCTCGCCGCCACGGCGCCACATATCGAGGAGGTGGTCAGGCTGTGCCGCCCGCTCTTCCCGCAGGACGAGATCTGGAGCGAGCTGCACAGCGTCGTCACCGGCGTGCGCGATGCACGCGAGGATTATGGCTGCCGGATGGAGCGCCGCGACGGCACGGTGCTCGACTGCGCGGCGGCGCCGCTGCCGGACGGGGCGACGCTGATCACCTTCGCCGACGTCACCGCCGGCGTGAATGTCGAGCGCGCCCTGACCGAGAAGAACGAGGCGCTGGAGAAGGTCTCACGGCTGCGCGAGGACTTCGTCCACCACGTCTCCTACGAACTGCGCTCGCCGCTGACCAACATCATCGGCTTCGCCCAGTTGCTCGGCACCGAGACGATCGGCGCGCTGAACGAGAAGCAGCGCGACTACACCTCGCATATCGTGCGCTCCTCGGGCGCGCTGCTCGCCATCATCAACGACATCCTCGACCTCGCCACGATCGACAACGGCGCGCTGACGCTGGAGCTCGAAAATGTGGACGTCGCCGAGACCATCGCCCAGGCTGCCGCCGGGCTTTATGACCGACTGGCAGGCGGCAAGCTCGATCTCAAGGTCGAGATCGCGCCCCAGACCGGCCGGCTGCGGGCCGATGGCAGGCGGCTGCGGCAGGTGCTGTTCAACCTGATCTCGAACGCGATCGGTTTCTCCTCGCCCGGCCAGAGCATCACCGTCAGCGCCACGCGCAGCGGCAGCGACATCCGCATCACCGTTGCCGACCAGGGCCGCGGCATTCCTGCCGAGGTCAAGGAGAAGGTCTTCGACCGCTTCGAGAGCCATTCGCTCGGCTCAAGCCATCGCGGCGTCGGCCTTGGGCTCTCGATCGTGCGCTCGATCGTCGAGCTGCATGGCGGGCGCGTCGAGCTCGACTCGGCCCCGGGGCGCGGCACGCGCGTGACGGCGCTATTCCCCGCCGAGGGCGTGCCGATGTCGGACGCGGCGGAATGAGCGATGAGGCGCGCAAGGCCGGCATGCACCGGCTGGTCCTCGACAGCGAGGCGGCGACGCTGCGGCTCGCCGCCGATCTCGCAGCGATCCTGAAGCCCGGCGACATCGTCGCGCTGTCGGGCCATCTCGGCTCCGGCAAGTCGTTCCTGGCGCGGGCGATCCTGCGCGAGCTCGCCGAGGACCCGACGCTCGAGGCGCCGAGCCCGACCTTCACGCTGGTCCAGAGCTACGACACGCCACGCGGCACGGTGCTGCATGGCGACCTCTATCGCGTCCGCTCGCCGGACGAGCTCGACGATATCGGCCTGGTCGAAGATCTCGAGCGCCTGATCACCCTGATCGAATGGCCAGACCGGGCCGGGACGCGCCTGCCGGGCGGGCGCCGGCTCGACATCGTGCTCGACGTCGATCCCCAGAACCCCGAGACCGGGCGCATCGCGGACCTTTCCGGCGGCGTGCTCTGGCGTCAGCGGCTGGCGATCGCGATCGCGAGCCGGCGGCTGATCGACCAGGCCGGCTGGAGCGAGGCGCGGCGCGACCATATGCAGGGCGACGCCTCGAGCCGCGCCTATGAACGGCTGACCCGGCCCAATGGCGGCACGGCCGTGCTGATGATCTCGCCCCCGCGCCCGGACGGGCCGGCGATCCGGCTCGGCAAGCCCTACAGCGCCATCGCGCATCTGGCCGAGAGCATCGACGCCTTCGTCGCGATGGATCGCGGCCTGCGCTCGCTCGGCTATTCGGCCCCGAAGATCTATGCGCAGGACCTCGATACCGGGCTGCTGATGATCGAGGATCTCGGCCCTGAGGGCGTGGTCGACGACGACGGCCCGATCGCCGAGCGCTACGAGGCGGCCGCGCGCCTGCTTGCCGACCTGCACCGGCACACACTGCCGACGATCCTGCCGGTAACCGAGGGGCGCGACCATATCCTGCCCGAATATGACCGGGGGGCGCTGGCAATCGAAACCGAACTGATCCTCGAATGGTACGCCCCGCATATCGCCGGCGTGACGCTGCCTGCGGTGACGCAGGCCGAGTTCTCGCGGATCTGGGGCCGGCTGTTCACGGAGATCCTGGAAGCGCCGGGAACGTGGACGCTGCGCGACTACCACTCGCCCAACCTGATCTGGCTGCCCGGCCGCGACGGCCATGCCAAGCTCGGGCTGATCGACTTCCAGGATGCGGTGGTCGGCCACCCGGCCTATGACCTCGCCTCGCTCGGGCAGGATGCGCGCGTCGACGTGCCGGCGGCGCTGGAACTGCGGCTGCTCGCCGCCTATGGCAAGGCCAGGCGCAGCCACAGCCCGGATTTCGACCTTGCCGGCTTCGCCCGCGCCTATGCGATCCTCGGCGCCCAGCGCAACACCAAGATCGCCGGCATCTTCGCTCGGCTCGACAAGCGCGACGGCAAGCCGGCCTATCTGAAGCACCTGCCACGGATCGAGGCCTATCTGCGCCGCAATCTCGAGCATCCGGCCCTGGCCGAGCTGAAGGGCTGGTACCAGGCGCATCTGCCGTCTTTGTATGCCGTGGAGGCGGAGGCTTCTGCCGAGCCGCAAGCCTGACGAACTCGGCCGTCGCCTTTCTTCCCAGCCCTCATCCTGAGGAGCGCCACAGGCGCGTCTCGAAGGATGTTCCAGATGGTTCGGGAGCCTCCTGGAGCATCCTTCGAGACGGCCCTACGGGCCTCCTCAGGATGAGGGCTGAGTTGGTTGCTGGCGCCTGATCGCGGCGAGCTGCGATGGAAGACGTGGTTGGCCGGGACAAGTCCGACCATGACGCGCTATGAAACAGGCTCGCTCGCAGCCCGGAGATTCGCGTGACGCAGGCCCGTTTCAGTCCGATCCGCCGCGCGATGGTCCTGGCGGCGGGGCTCGGCCAGCGCATGCGCCCGATCACCGACACGCTGCCGAAGCCGCTGGTCAGGATCGGCGGCAAGGCGATGCTCGACCATGCGCTCGACCGGCTGGCCGAGGCCGGCGTCGCGGACGCGGTGGTCAATGTCCACCATCTCGCCGCGCAGATCGAGGGGCATGTCGCCGGCCGCGCGCAGCCGCGCATCACCATCTCGGACGAGCGGGCAGAGCTCCTCGAAACCGGCGGGGGCGTGAAGAAGGCGCTGCCGCTGCTCGGCGCGGAGCCGTTCTTCCACGTCAATTCCGACTCGCTCTGGAGCGAGACCGGCCCGTCCAACATGGCCGCGATGGCCGCACGCTGGGACGCGGCCGGCATGGACATGCTGCTGCTGCTCGCGAGGCGTGAGGGCAGCGTCGGCTTCGACGGGCGCGGCGACTTCTTCCGAGGCGATGACGGGCTGCTGACACGCCGCGGCAGCGCGGAGAGCGCACCTTACGTCTATGCCGGCGTCGCCATCATGAAGCCCGAACTCTTCGCGGACACGCCGGACGGGCCATTCTCGCTGAACCTGCTGTTTGACCGGGCGATCGCGACCGGCCGGCTGCACGGCCTCGTGCTCGACGGGCAGTGGCTGCATGTCGGCACGCCCGAGGCGATCACGCCGGCCGAGGCCGCCTTCGCCGAGGCGGCTCGCGTCCCGCGCCAGAGAGTCCATGCCTGAGCTCAACCTCTTCACCATCCCCGCCGGCGCGCCGTTCCTTGACGTGCTGGCGCAGGCGATGCTGGAGGGGCGCTTCGGCCCGGTCCACGACCCGGACGACCCCGCCGCCATGGCGCGGGCGACGCTCTATCTGCCGACGCGACGGGCGGCCCGCGCCTTCGCCGCTTGCCTCTCCGAGAAGCTCGGCGGGCGGCCTCTGCTGCTGCCGCGGATCATGCCGCTGGGCGATGTCGACGAGGCCGAGACGGCGGTGATCGGGGCCGGCGCCTGGACGGAAGCCCGGCTCGCGCCGATCGATCCGCTGGCGCGGCGGATGATCCTGACCCGACTCGTCGACGCCTGGGGCCGCAGCGCCAATCGCAGCCATCTCAGGCTCGATCCGTCCGAGCCCTCGCTGGTGCCGGCGACCCTGGCCGAGGCCTATGGGCTGGCCGGCGACCTTGCCGCCCTGCTCGACCAAATGCAGACCGAGGGCGTCGCGATCGAGCGGCTGGGCCAACTCGACGCGGCGCGCTTCGACAAGGTCTGGCAGCTGAATGCGAGCTTCCTCGCCATTCTCGGCGAGGCCTGGCCGGCGATCCTCGCCGAGCGCGGCGCCTGCGACCCCGCCGATTTCCGCAACCGGATGCTGGCGGCCGAGCGCGAACGGTTGCTCGCTGGCGAGGCGAAGGGCCCGATCATCGCGGCGGGCTCGACCGGAACCGTGCCGGCGACGGCGCGGCTGCTCGCGGCGATAGCCCGGTTGCCCAATGGCGCGGTGGTGCTGCCGGGGATCGATCTCGATCTGGACGGGGAGGCCTGGGACGCGATCGCTGCGGAGCCCGCGCCCTCGCATCCGCAGGCGGCCCTTCACCACCTGCTCGACACGCTGCAGGCGACCCGCGACGACATCCGCCCGCTGGCCACGCCGGACACGACGCGCGCGGCCCGCTCGCATCTGCTGCGCGAGGCCTTGCTGCCAGCCTCCGTTACCCAGAGCTGGGCCGATCTGCAGGCGCGGCTCGGCGGCGAGGAAGCCGCCCTCGCCTTCGGCGACCTGCGGCTGGTCGAGGCCGCCGACGAGCGGCAGGAGGCGCTCACGGTGGCGATCGCGCTGCGCGAGACGCTGGAGGATCCCGGCCGGCAGGCGGCGCTGATCACGCCCGACCGCGGGCTGGCCGAGCGCGTCACCATCGAATTGCGGCGCTGGGGCGTGGAGGTCGACGATTCCGCCGGGCTGCCGCTGTCGCGCTGGCCGGCCGGCTCGCTGCTGCGGCTGATCCTGGAGACCGCCCTGGCGCAGCTGACGCCGGCGAGCCTGGTGCCGCTGCTGGCGCACCCGCTCTGTCGGCTCGGCCTGCCGCGCGAGGCCGTGGAGCACGGCGCCTCGGCGCTGGAGATCGGGCTCTGGCGCGGCGAGGCGATCGGCCGGGGTCTCGCCGGGCTGCACGAGAACCTGGAGCGCTGGGCCACGCTTCAGGCGGAACGCCATGTGCCCCGCCCCCGCCGCCGCCTCACCGAAGCGGATGCGGCGGCGGCTACCGCCGTACTGAACGGGCTCGGCGGGGCGCTGGCGCCATTGCTGGAGGCGCTGTTCCTGGCGGAGCCCTCGCTCGCCGCGGTGGCTCAGGCCGCGCGCGAAGCGGTCGAGGCCGTCAGCCGCGACGAGGACGGCCATTCGCGCGCCTTCGCCGGCCCGGACGGCGAAGCGCTGGCCGGGCTGTTCGATGATCTCGACGCGGCGCAGGCCGACATGCCGCAGGGCGGCCGGCCGCGCGATTTCATCGCGATCCTCGACGGCCTGCTGGCGGAGAAGGTCGTGCGCCGCGCCGGCGGCGGCCATCCGCGCGTCAAGATCTGGGGCCTGCTCGAGGCCCGTCTGCTGGAGGCCGACCATGTCGTGCTCGGCGGCCTCAACGAGACGGTCTGGCCGCCCGAGGCCAAGACCGACGCCTTCGTCAACCGGCCGATGCGGACCGAGCTCGGCCTGTCGCCACCGGAACGCCGCATCGGCCAGACCGCGCATGATTTCGTGCAGGCGCTGGCGGCACCGCGCGTGACGCTGACCCGCGCGCGCAAGGCCGGCGAGGCCGAGACCATCGCCTCGCGCCTGTGGCAGCGGCTGAAGGCGGTGACGCCGGAGCCGGTCTGGACGGAAGCGCTCGGGCGCGGGCAGCGCCTGAGCGGGCTCGCCGCGGCGCTCTCCGCCCCGGCCGCCGATGCGCGGCCGATCGCACGGCCGGCGCCGAAGCCGCCGCGGGCGCTGCAACCGCTCACCCTCAGCGTCACCGATGTCGAGACGCTCTATCGCGACCCCTACCAGATCCATGCCCGCCGGATCCTCAAGCTCGACGCGCTCGATCCGCTGGTCGAGGATCCGAGCGCGCAGGACCGCGGCAACCTGCTGCACGACATCGTCGCGAGCTTTGCCGAGACCTATCCGGAGCAGCTTCCCGCCGATGCGCTGGGCCGGCTGATCGCGATCGGCGAGGAGAAGTTCCGTGCCTTCGACGATGCCCCGGAGGTGCGCGCCTTCTGGTGGCCGCGCTTCCTGATCACCGCCGGACATTTCATCGGCTGGGAGCAGGCCCGACGCGGCCAGCTTTCGCGGATCGGCGTCGAACTCGGCACCGGGGCGGAATTCCCGCTCGCGGACGGCGCGCGCTTCCGGCTCAGCGGCCGGGCCGACCGGATCGAGCTGACGCGGGAGCCGGCGCTCAGGATCATCGACTTCAAGACCGGGGCGCCGCCGAGCAAGGCGCAGGTCGAGAAGGGGTTCGCGCCGCAACTGACGCTGGAGGCGGAGCTCGCGGCGCGGGCCGGCTTTCCGCCGCTCGCCGGGCCGACGCCGGTCGAGGCGCTGCTCTATCTCAAGCTGCATCATGATCCGAAGGGCTGGGCCAAGGACAAGCCGCTCGATTTCGATGGCGAGCCGCTTGCCGATGTCGCCGCCCGCCATCTCGAGCGCCTGCTCGAGCATCTCGATGCGCTGCGCAGCGGCCGCGAGGCTTTCGTCTCGCGGCGCGCGCCGGACTATATCCGCTATGCCTCGCCATACGACCATCTGGCGCGGGTCAAGGAGTGGTCTGCCGCTTCCGAGGGCGACGAGGGGGGCGAGGCGTGAAGGCAGGCTGGATCGTCCCGCCGCTCACCAACCAGCGCCAGACGCTGGCGGCGGAGCCGCGCCTCAGCGCCTGGGTCTCGGCCAATGCCGGCTCGGGCAAGACGCATGTACTGGTCAACCGGGTGCTGCGGCTGCTGCTCGACGAGGTCCAGCCGAGCCGGCTGCTCTGCATCACCTATACCAAGGCCGCCGCCGCCAATATGGCGAACCGGGTCTTCGCCGCGCTCAGCGCCTGGGCGACCATGCCCGAGGCGGAGCTGGTCGCGGCACTGGAGAAGCTGACCGGGCAGGCGCCCTCAGCCCTCCAGCGCGCCGCGGCGCGGCGGCTCTTCGCCCAGGCGCTGGAGACGCCGGGCGGCCTGAAGATCGAGACGATCCACGCCTTCTGCACCCGCGTGCTGCAATCGGCCCCGTTCGAGGCCAATGTGCCGCCGCGCTTCGAGGTGGCGGACGACCTCGCCCAGGCCGAGATGCTGCAGGAGGCGCGGCGCGAACTGCTGCGGCTCGTGGCGGCTGCACCGGACAGCGCCGAGGCTGAGGCACTCGACCTGCTCGCCCGCCATGCCGCGCAGGACACCTTCGAGGCGATGGTGCAGGAAGCGCTGCGCCAGCGCGCTTTGTTCAACGACAGCGAGGGCCGCGCCCGCGATCCCGAGGAGATGCGTGCGGGCATCGCGGATGTGCTGGGGATCGCACCCGATCTCGCGGCCGAGGCGGTTCGCGCCGGTTTCCGCGCGAACCTTGCGCAGATGGCGGGGCTCGCGGCCCTGATCGATGCGCTCTCTGCCGGCAGCCAGACGCGGCAGAATTTCGCCGCGACGCTGCGCAGCCTCATCGCCGGTTCCGATGACGGCGATCCCGTCGCCTTCTGCCGCCGCGGCTTCATCACCGATGCCGGGACGATCAACATCAATATCCGCGGCAAGGGCAAATCCGAGTTCGAGGCGCCGCTGCTGGCGACGCTGGAGGAACTCGCCGCCCGCCTGCTCGCCGCGGCAGACCAGCTCAACGCCATCGCGATCCGCGACCGGAGCCATGCGCTGGCGCTGCTGGTGACGCGGATGCTCGCCTCCTATCAGCGCCAGAAGAGCGAGCGCTCGCTGCTCGACTATGACGATCTGATCGCGAAGACACGCTCGCTGCTGACGCGGATCGAGGCGGCCTGGGTGCTCTACAAGCTCGATGCCGGCATCGACCACATCCTGCTCGACGAGGCGCAGGACACCGGCGAAGCGCAATGGGCGATCCTGCGCAAGCTCGCCGAGGAGTTCAGCAGCGGTGGCGAGGGCCCGCAGGAATTCAACCCGAAGCCGCGCACGGTCTTCGTCGTCGGCGACGAGAAGCAGTCGATCTACGGCTTCCAGGGCGCGGCCCCGGCCGCCTTCGGCGAGGAGCGCCGCCAGCTCGGGCAAAGGCTCGACGCGGCCGGGCAGCGCTTCGAGCCGATCAGCCTCAACACCTCCTTCCGTTCGGCGCCGGACATCATGCGGGCGGTCGATGCCGTCTTCGCGGTCCCCGAGCATGCGCGCGGCCTCGTCTTCGACGGCGCCGAGCGGCCGGAGCCGCATGACACGGTCCGCCGCGGCGCCGCCGGCAGCGTCGATCTCTGGCCGCTCAGCGCCAACGACACCGGCGAGCCGCCCGATGCCTGGACGACGCCGGTCGATGCGCCGGAGCGGCGCAGCGGCACCGCCAAGCTGGCGCAGCGCATCGCAGCCACGCTCGACGCATGGAGGCGCCGCGGCGTCGACGATCTCGGCAACCGCTTCCTGCCCGGCGACGTGATGATCCTGCTGCGCCAGCGCGGCGCGCTGTTCGAGAACATCGTCAAGGCGCTGAAGGACGCCGGCGTTCCCGTCACGGGCCGCGACCGGCTCACTTTGGCCGAGCATCCGGCGGTCGAGGACCTCGTCGTGCTCGGCCGGGCGCTGCTGCTGCCCGAGGACGATCTGACGCTGGCGACCGCGCTGAAGACGCCGCTGATCGGGCTCGACGACGACGACCTGCTGCGGCTGGCGCCGGGGCGAACCGGTTCGCTCCGGGCCGCGCTGCACGAGGCGGCGGCGAGCGAGCCGCGCTACGCGGCGGTCGAACGGAAACTGGCGGAGCTCAAGGCCGAGGCCAACCGAAGCGGTCCGTTCCGCTTCTTCGCCCGGCTGCTCGGCCCGGGCGGCGGGCGCAACCTGGCGCTGGCGCGGCTCGGTGCGGAGGCCGGCGATGCGCTCGACGCCTTCCTGACCGCGGCCCTCGACCATGAGCGCCGCCACGGCCCCTCGCTCGCCGGCTTCCTGCAGCATGTCAGCGAGGCTGCAACGGACGTGAAGCGCGACCTCTCGTCGAGCGCCGGCGAAGTCCGGGTGATGACGGTCCACGGCGCCAAGGGCCTGGAGGCCAAGGTCGTGATCCTCGCCGATCTCGGGGTGGCGCCGGGCGCGAAGCGGCTGCCAAAAATCCTGGCGATCGAGCCGCCGCGCCGGCAGGCCGTGCCGATCTGGCCGCCCTCCAGCGCCGAGGACGCGCAGGCGACGAGCGCGGCCAAGGCCCGCGTCGTGGCCCAGATGGTGGAGGAGCACCACCGGCTGCTCTATGTCGCGATGACGCGGGCCGAGGACCGGCTGATCGTCTGCGGCGCGCAAGCCAAGGGCGAGGCACCCGAAGGCAGCTGGTACGCGATGATCGAGGCCGGGCTCGCCGCCTCCACGACCGGGTTGAACGAAATCGGCGAGGGCGAGCAGGCGATCCGGCGCTTCATGGCCTCGGTACCACAGGTGCAGGAAGCGGCAGAGGCACGGCCTGCGCCCGCGACCGAGCGCGTCCCCGGCTGGCTCTATTCGCTCCCGCCGCGCGAGGAGGAGCCCGCGCCGCCGCTGAAGCCGTCGAGCGCATTGTCCGCCGCCGATCAGCCGGAGCGGCCGGTCGACGGGCCATTCCTGGCCGCGGCGGCCTCGGCCGGGCGCTTCGCCCATCTCCTGCTGCAGATGCTGCCGGAGATCGCGCGCGACCAGCGCGAGCCGGTGGCGCAGGCGCTGGGCCAGGCGCGCGCCGGGGCCGTGCCGCCCGAGCGGCGCAAGACGATCATCACCGACGCGCTGGCGCTTCTCGACGAGCCCGCGCTGGCCGGGCTGTTCGCGCCGGGTTCGCTGGCGGAGGTGCCGATCTCGGGCGCGGTCCGGCTCTCCGGCGGCCGCAGCCGCCCGGTCTCGGGGCAGATCGACCGGCTGGCGGTCTCCGCCGACGAGGTCGTCATCGCCGATTTCAAGACGGCGGCGCGCCCGCCCCGCGACGCGAGCGCGATCCCCGAGACAACGCTGGCGCAGCTTGCGGTCTACCGCGCGCTGGTCGGCGAGATCTATCCCGGGCGCCGGGTGCGCGCGCTCCTGGTCTATACCGCGACGCTGACCCGGCTGGAGCCAGACCCGGCCCGGCTCGACGCCGTGCTCGCCGGGCTGAGCGGCGCCGACGTGCCGGCGCAGATGGAGCTGGGCCTCGTTTGACGTTGCCGCGCCATCATGTGCGGGGGACAGACCCGACTCCGCGCCGGACGCGCCTTGACCCGGCTCCGGCGCGTTCCTAGCTTTCCGGGCGAAGGCGGCGCGGCCGCCACATCTTTTATGAAAGGCTGCATGCCATGGCGACGATCAAGGTGACCGATGCGAGCTTCGAGGCGGATGTCCTCAAGGCGGACCAGCCGGTCGTGGTGGATTTCTGGGCCGAATGGTGTGGCCCCTGCCGGATGATCGGCCCGGCGCTCGAGGAGATCGCGGGCGAGCTCGACGGCAAGGTCAAGATCGTGAAGATGAATGTCGATGAGAACCAGGCGATCCCGGCCCAGTTCGGCATCCGCTCGATCCCGACCCTGATGCTGTTCAAGGACGGCAAGCTGGCCTCGCAGAAGGTTGGCGCCGCGCCGAAGAGCGACCTGTCGCGCTGGATCTCCGGCGCCGTCTGAGCCTCGCCGCTCCGGCGATACGAAAAGGCCCGCCACCCTTGCAAGGATGGCGGGCCTTTTTTTCGTCCGTGACCGGCCGGATCAGCCGTTCTTTTTCATGCCGTCGACGCTGAAGGCGCCGGGGCCGGCGGCGAAGATGTAGAGGAAGATGAAGCAGAACAGCATGGCCGCCTCGCCGCCGTTCAGCAGCGGGTAGAAGCCCTTAGAGCCATGGGCCATCCAGTAGGCTACGGCCATCATGCCCGAGAGGACGAAGGCGGTCGGGCGGGTCAGGAAGCCGACGAGCACAAGTGCGCCGCCGAAGACCTCGAGCACGCCGGCGGTCCAGGACAGCGTGAAGGCGCCGGGCATGCCCCAGGCCGGCGGGGCCGGAAAGCCGAACAGCTTCTGCGTGCCATGCGAGATAAAGCTCAAGGCTGTGAATATCCGCAGGAGGGCCAGGAAGTAGGGATCGAGGCGTTTGACGGAGGCGAGGGCGGACATGGGTCTCTCTTTTCTGCTTCAGACTAAAGGGTCGCTCGGTAGCGCGGCGCGAGGCCGAATTTGCCCTTGGGCTCCCATCAACTCGATCTTTTCATGCCTGATGACGGATTGTCGCAGGCTGCGCAATATCGACGCGAGGCAGAGAGCGGCTTGCACTATTGCAACATCTTCACGTTGCCGCGACCAGATGGCCGTCGGAAAGCCGGGACGGCCCGTGGAGCCTTAACCACCCCTTAAAAGCGCCATGTTTCACTCCTGTGTGGAGCCTCGTCGCGTGTCCGGAGTATCGCGGCATGCGGTATGGCGGAGCAGGATGAACGACCGGATGGGACGGGGCGAGTGGCGCGAGCCCTCATTCGAACAGGGACGTGGCGAAAGCCGCGACGATTTCGACATGCGCCTCTCAGACGATGATCGCACCCTGCGTGGCCATCGCGGCCCGCAACGAAGCGAGCCGCGCAGCCAACCCCGACGCGACAAGCGCGCGGGTGGCGGGGGCGGCCGGCGGCGCGGACGCAAGGGCCGTTCCTTCCTCGGCGGGCTGTTCTACTGGACGATGGTGCTGGGCCTGTGGTGCGCCATCGGCGTCGGCGGACTCGTCGCCTATCATGCCGCCCAGCTGCCGCCGATCGACCAGCTCACCGTGCCGAAGCGGCCGCCGAACATCGCGATCCTCGCCGCCGACGGCTCGCTGCTCGCCAATCGCGGCGAGACCGGCGGGCGCACCGTCACCATCGGCGAGGTGCCGCCCTACCTACCTAATGCCTTCGTCGCGATCGAGGACCGGCGCTTCTACGACCATTTCGGCATCGACCCGATCGGTCTGACCCGCGCCGTCGTCAACAATCTGCGCCGCACGGGCGGCGTCCAGGGCGGCTCGACGCTGACCCAGCAGCTCGCCAAGAACCTTTTCCTGACGCAGGAGCGTACCGCGGCCCGCAAGATCCAGGAGGCGATCCTGGCGCTCTGGCTGGAGCGGACCTACAGCAAGGACCAGATCCTCGAACTCTATCTCAACCGCGTCTATTTCGGCTCGGGCGCCTATGGCGTCGAGGCTGCGGCGCAGCGCTACTTCAACAAATCGGCGCGCTCGGTCACCATCGCCGAGGCCGCCATGCTGGCCGGGCTGGTGCAGGCGCCGTCGCGCCTCGCGCCGAACCGCAACCCCGAAGCGGCCGAGAAGCGCGCCCAGCTCGTGATCGCGGCAATGGCCGACCAGGGGCTGATCTCGCAGAACGCGGCCAAGACGGCGCTGGTCGCGCCGGCCGAGGCCGCCGAGCGGATCGGCGCCGGTTCGGTAAACTACGCCGCCGACTATGTCATGGACGTGCTCGACGACTTCATCGGCGCGGTTGAGGGCGACGTTACGGTGCTGACGACGATCGACACCAAGCTGCAGTCCTCCGCCGAGACGATCCTGGTCGAGGCGCTGAGCGCGCAGGGCGCCAAGCTCCATGCCGGCCAGGGCGCCGTCGTCTCGCTGGCGCCGGACGGCGCGCTGCGCGCCCTGATCGGCGGCCGCGACTACACCAAGAGCCAGTTCAACCGCGCCACCGCGGCAAAGCGCCAGCCCGGTTCGGCCTTCAAGCCCTTCATCTTCCTCGCGGCGCTCGAGAGCGGGCTGACGCCAGACACGATCCGCGAGGATTCACCCGTGACGATCCGGGGCTGGAGCCCTGAGAACAACAGCCGCACCTATCGCGGCCCGGTGACGCTGCAGACCGCCTTCGCCCATTCGCTCAACACGATTCCCGTGAAGCTGAACCAGGAGGTGACACCGCGCGCATCGGTGCAGGTCGCGCAGCGGCTCGGCATCTCCTCGGCGCTGCAGGCCAATCCTTCGCTGGCGCTCGGCACCTCCGAGGTGACCCCCGTCGAGCTCACCACCGCTTTTGCCGCCTTCGCCAATGGCGGGCAGGCCGTGCTGCCCTATGTCATCCGCGAGGTGAAGTCGGTCACCGGCAAGGTGATCTATGCGCGCAAGCCCGCCAATCTCGGCCCGGTGATCCAACCGCAGCAGCTCTCGATGATGAACGCGATGTTCCACGAGGTCATGACCAGCGGCACCGGCAGCAAGGCCAACATCGCCGGCTGGGAGGTCGGCGGGAAATCCGGCACCACGCAGGATTTCCGCGACGCCTGGTTCGTCGGCTTCACGGCGCGGCTGGTCACCGCCGTCTGGATCGGCAATGACGACAACAGCACGATGAGGCGCGTCTTCGGCAGCGGCCTGCCGGCCGAGGTCTGGGCCAAGTACATGCGCGCCGCCCATGCCGGCATGCAGCCGGCGCCGCTGCCGGGCGGGCTCTGGCACGGCGCACCAAAGTCGATCTTCGACGGCGGCGCTCCCGTCGCCGGGATGCAGCCGCCCGCCAATACCCAACCGGCCGACAGCGACCGCGCCTGGATCCCGCCGGCGCCACGGGAGAAGAACTTCCTGGAGCGGCTGTTCGGGGGCTGATCGGGTCAGGGCCGGGACGAAGGTCCCTCGGCTCTCAGCTCTTCGCTGCCCGCACCGCCGCGCTGGCATGGAACAGGGCCAGCGCCGCGACGCCGATCGCCGACATCACCAATGGCAGGGGCAGCGCGCCGCTCTTCAGCGCGTGGCCTACCAGGAGCCCGACGCAGGCCGAGAACAGCATCTGGCAGAGCCCGGTGAAGGAGGAGGCCGCGCCGGCGCGATCCGGGAACGGCATCATCGCCGAGGCCTGGGCCTGCGGCATGGTCAGCCCGACGCCGCAGGCATAGAGCGCCATCGGCACCACTACGCCCAGCGGTCCGCCGAAGCCGCTCAGCACGCAGAGCAGCATGGTAAGGCCACCGGCCGCGAGGCAGGCGACGCCGAGCGCGATGACCCCGTCCATGCCGCGCGAACCGACCAGGCGCTGCGCGATGATGGTGCCGAGGATGTAACCCAGCACCGCGAATCCGAAGGACAGGCCGTAGCGGATCGGCGTCAGGCCGTAGATGTCGATCAGCACGAAGGACGAGCCGGAGATGAAGGCGAACAGCCCGCCATAGGCCAGCGCGGTGAGCCCGACATAGACGCGGAAGGCCCGGTTCGCGAGCAAGGTGCCGAAGCCGCGGATGATGGCGAGGAAGGAGAGCGGCTCGCGCGAGCGGCTGCGCACCGTCTCGGGCAGGAACAGGATCACGACCGCCGCCAGCCCGATGGCGAAGACGAGCGAGGCGACGAAGGTGGAGCGCCAGCCGAAGGCCTGCTGCAGCAGACCGCCGAGCACCGGCGCGACCGCCGGCACCAGCCCCATGATCATGCCCATCCGCGCCAGTTCGCGGCCGGCGCGCGGCCCTTCGTAAAGATCGCGCACCATGGCGCGGCCGAGCACGATCGGGCCCGAGGCGCCGAGCGCCTGGAAGGCGCGGGCCGCGGTCAGCGCGCCGATCGAGGGCGCCAGCGCACAGGCCAGGGTCGCCAGGACGAAGATGCCGAAGCCGACCAGCAGCACCGGCTTGCGGCCAAGCCGGTCCGATAGCGGGCCCCAGAGGAGCTGGCCGCCGGCGAAGCCGAAGAGGAAGGAGGAGAGCGTTGCCTGGGCGCCGGCGACGTCGCTGCCCATCACCCGCGCAATGTCCGGCAGGGACGGCAGGTAGAAATCTGTCGCCAGCGGCCCGAGCGCCGTCAGCATGGCGAGGACGGCGGTCATCGCCAGGGTGTCGGGGCGAAGCTTCATGGAGCGCGGCCTTCGGTGAACGGCAGGCGGCTGTCTAGGCCCGCTCGATCAGGCTGTCGAGGCTCAGCCGTAGGCGTGCAGCCCGGCGCCGTTACGCTTCAGCCAGGCCTCGGCCTCCTCCGTGCGCGGGCAGAGCTTGTGCGTCAGCGCCCAGAAGCGATGCGAGTGGTTCATCTCCTTGAGATGCGCGACCTCATGAGCCGCGAGATAGTCCAGCACCAGAGGCGGCGCCATGATCAGCCGCCAGGAGAAGTTCAGGTCGCCGCGCGAGGAGCAGGATCCCCAGCGGCTGGTGGTGTCGCGGATCGTGATCCGGCGTGCCGGAATACCGAGCGCGGCGGTATGGCGGCCCACTGCCTCCTCGAGGTCCTGCAGGGCGGCGCGGCGCAGGAAATCCTTGATGCGACGGGAGACATGGGCGCCATCGCCTGCGACGGCGAGGATCGGCGCGCCGTCCGGGTCGAGCGTGGCCTGGGTCAGGCCGCGCGCTTTCGACCAGTGCACGATGCGATGCGGCGTGCCGCGAAAAGGCACGCTCTCGCCCGGCACGAAGGGCACCGCGAGGGGACGCTTGGCCATCCGCGCCGCGATCCAGCCGCCATGGTTCTCGGCGAAGATCCGCCCGGCGCCGAAATCGGCGCGCTCCGGCAGCGTCAGAGTGATCTCGCCGCTGGCCTGCGAGACGCGCAACGTCATCCGGCGCGCACTCGCCCGCCGCTTCACCAGCACCGGATAGAGCATGCCGCCATGGCGAACCTCGATCTGCGCGGGATCGGGCTTGCGCTTGAACAGGGAGAGCCGCATCGGCAGCGATTGTGCGGGATTCGCGGACGATCCGAAAGAGGCCTTGGCCGCGCTCAACCCATGCGGGTTGCGAGAGTCGCTTGGTCGAGGCCAGCAAGAGCGTCGATAAGATGCATCGCGAAGCTGCCCGGCCCGGCGCTGCGCTCGGCGGCGATCTCGCCCGCGATGCCATAGGCGGTGAGTGCCGTCGCGGCGGCGAGTACCGGATCGGGCTCGACGGCGCAGCAGGCGGCGACGAGAGCGCTCGAAGCGCAGCCCAGCCCGGTGACCTTCGTCATCAGCGGATGGCCGTGGCCGATATCGACGACGCCGGAAGGGCCCTCGATTCGGTCGATACGGCCCGTGGTGACGCGCGTCGCGCTCGGCGCCAGGGCGAAGCGGGGAGCCAGCGCCTGCATTTCCGTAGCGTTGCCGCGAACGACGATGCCGGAAAGGCGCAGCGCCTCCTCGGCGAGGCGCATGCGCAACGGCGAGAGCTCGACGAAGACGGGGTCCAGCACCAGCGGCTTGCCGCCGGCACGCGCGACCTCCAGGAGCTTCGGCACCGCCCGCTCGCCTTCCGGGCTGATCGTGCCGAGATTGATCAGGATCGCGCCGGCGCCCGCCGCCACCGACGCGACCTCCTCGGGATGGCTCGCCATCGAGGGGATGGCGCCGAAGGCGAGCAGCATGTTGGCGGTGACGTTCTGCGCCACCGTGTTGGTGAGGCAGTGGATGCGCGGGCGGCGTTCTGCCACCCGCGCGAGGACCGAAGAGACGGTCGCGGTGTCAAAGCTTTTCTGGAAAGCGTTCATTCCGCCGCAGGTAGATAGATGCTGGCGCCCTTGTCGAGGAATTCCTTCGACTTGGCCACCATGCCTTCGGCAGCAAGCGCTTCGAGATTGGCGCGTTCGTTGTCGCTCATCGCCAGTACCTCGGCGCGCAGATCCTGCGTGATCTTCATCGAGCAGAATTTCGGCCCGCACATCGAGCAGAAATGCGCGACCTTGTGGGCATCCTTCGGCAGCGTCTCGTCATGGAAGGAGCGCGCCGTGTCGGGGTCGAGCGCCAGATTGAACTGGTCCTCCCAGCGGAAATCGAAGCGGGCGCGGGAGAGCGCATCGTCCCGGATCTTCGCGGCCGGATGGCCTTTGGCGAGGTCGGCGGCATGCGCCGCGATCCTGTAGGTGATGACGCCGGTCTTGACGTCGTCACGATCGGGCAGGCCGAGATGCTCCTTCGGCGTGACGTAGCAGAGCATGGCGCAGCCATACCAGCCGATCATCGCCGCCCCGATGCCGGAGGTGATGTGGTCGTAGCCCGGCGCGATATCGGTGGTGAGCGGCCCGAGGGTATAGAAGGGTGCCTCGCCGCATTCGCGCAGCTGCTTGTCCATGTTCTCCTTGATCTTGTGCATCGGCACATGGCCCGGGCCCTCGATCATCACCTGGCAGCCTTTCTCCCAGGCGATTTTGGTGAGTTCCCCCAGCGTCTCCAGCTCGGCGAACTGGGCGCGGTCATTGGCGTCGGCGATCGAGCCCGGGCGCAGGCCGTCGCCGAGCGAGAACGAGACGTCGTAAGCCCGCATGATCTCGCAGATCTCGTCGAAGCGCTCGTAGAGGAAGCTCTCCTTGTGATGCGCCAGGCACCAGCGCGCCATGATCGAGCCGCCGCGCGAGACGATTCCGGTGACGCGGTTCGCGGTAAGCGGGACATAGGGCAGCCGCACGCCGGCATGGATGGTGAAGTAGTCGACGCCCTGCTCGGCCTGCTCGATCAGCGTGTCCTTGAACACCTCCCAGTCGAGCCTGATCGGATCGCCGCCGACCTTCTCCAGTGCCTGGTAGATCGGCACCGTGCCGATCGGCACCGGCGAATTGCGCAGGATCCAGGAGCGGATGTTGTGGATGTTGCGGCCGGTGGAGAGGTCCATCACCGTGTCGGCGCCCCAGCGGATCGCCCAGACCAGTTTCTCGACCTCCTCGGCCGCGCCCGAGGTCACGGCCGAGTTGCCGATATTGGCGTTGACCTTGACCAGGAAGTTGCGGCCGATCGCCATCGGCTCGAGCTCGGGGTGGTTGATGTTGGCCGGGATGATGGCGCGGCCGCGGGCGATCTCGTCGCGAACAAACTCCGGCGTGACGAATTCCGGGATGCTGGCGCCGAAACTCTCGCCGTCGGCATGGCGCTCGCGGGCACCCTCGAGCATGGCGGCGCGGCCGAGATTCTCGCGATGCGCCACATAGATCATTTCCGCCGTGACGATGCCGGCGCGGGCGAACTCGTATTGCGTCGCCATCTGGCGCGACCGCGCCATCAGCACCGGGCGCTCGGCTGGGCAGGCCGGGACGAGGTGGTCGGCTGAGATGTTGCCGTTGTCGGCGGCCGTCACTGCCCTCCCCGGAACGCTGTCAAAGCCGCGGCCTTTCAGCCAGTCGCGCCGCGGCTGCGGCAGGCCGGCATTGAGGTCGATCTTCGCATCGGTTTCGGTGAAGGGGCCTGAAGGATCGTAGATCCTGACAGCCGGCTCGGCGTCGGTCGAGAGCAGGACCTCGCGGAACGGCACCCGGATCGAGGCATCCTGCGGCGTCGGGACATAGATCTTGCGTGAGCCGATGATCGGCCCGTTGGTGACGCCGGTCGGCGCACCGAAGGCGCGGTTTTTCGGGGGGGTGGGGATGTTCATTTCTAAGGATCTCCGCCTTGTTCAAGGTTCAGGAGATCCGGCGTCGAAGCGGTTCAAGCGCTGTGATGCGGATGCAACTATGGCGCTGCACCGCGTTCCAGTCCCTCCGCCGGTATGACCCGGATCAGGTTCGATGGGTTCGGCCTGACGGCCATCTCAGCTCTTGCGAGCACCCCTCGGAACGGGATCGAGGTTAGGCGGGCTTAGGAGGTTGTGCAACCGCCTCAGGCGGTGATGTCGACCGACTGGCCCTGCCCTTCCGGGAGGACGGCCTGCATCTGCTCGGCGCCCTGCTGCAGAAGCGCCAGCACCGACTGCTCGGACGCCGCCTGCTGCTTCATCATCTCGGTCTGCAGCGCCTGCTGGGTGGCCAGCGCCTGCATGACCGCGAAGCTCTGCGCGATGGCGAAGGAATCACTCATGGTTACAAGTCTCCTGCGCCAGCCATAGGCGCAGAAGCTTGACCGTTCATGAACGCTGCCTCGCAGGATGCGCGCTCAAGGCCCCGCGGGGGCCATGATCGAAGGGACGCCGCGCGGCATCGGCACATCGCGATCCAGACGCTGAGCCACCGCCATGGGCTGGCGCCGCTCGACGCCGTCACGCGCAGCGACGCTAGCGCGCGACGTCGCATCGGGATCGAGCGCAGGCGCGGAGCGTGCGAGCGCGAGATCGAAGGGACGGGGCGGCGGCAGCGGCGCGAGCATCATGGTCTGCGCGCTTGCGGCGATGGGGGCGAGGATCGTTCCGGCGAGGATCAGACCGGCCGAGACGCTGTTTCGAAGCTGCATCGTTTGGCTCCCTGCATTCCGTGACATGGCCTCAAACCGGCCTTTGCAAGGAAACGACGCGAACTGCGCGAGAGTTCCGGCCAAGCCTACAAGAAGGCCGCCTTGCGGCGGCCTTCGTCGTTCGGCTGTGATCGGCTCGGTCAGCGCTGCTGGCCGGCGAGCAGCGGCGTGATGCGCCGGAGCGTGACGCGCCGGTTCTGGCGCTCGGCTTCCTGCGTGGCGACCTTGAGGTACTGCTCGCCATAGCCCTGCGTCGTCAGGTTCTCCGCCGGCACGGCGAAATCGCGCGTCAGGATTTCGGCGACGGACTCGGCCCGGCGATCCGAGAGCGACAGGTTGTCGATGTCGGCGCCGACGGCGTCGGTATGCCCCTCGACGAGGAAGACCTCGTTCGGAGATTTCTGCAGCGCGCGCCGGATCGAATCCGCGATCACCTGGAGGCGCTGAGCCTGGCCCTGCGCCACGTCCCAGGAACCGCTCTCGAAGGTCACGGTGTCGATGTCGACGCTGCGCATCCGCGCCCGCAGATCGGGCGAGTAGCGGACCTCGTCGAGGGTGTAGCGACGCGGCAGCGGCGCCAGCGGCGGGGCGACGATGGTCTCGTAGATCAGGTCGCGATCGGCCCGCTCGGCATCGACGATATAGCGCTCGCGCGGGATGCGCAGCTGCGGCCGCTCAAGCACGACGACCTCGTCCGAGAAGCGCTGGCGCGGCCGGTCGCGGCGGGTGTTGTCGATGATCACCACCTCGCGGTCGTTGCGATCGAGCCGAGCGCGGCGGATCAGCCGGCCATCCGCATCGGTCACCGTGACGATACGGGTGCCGTCCGGGCGCTCGAAAACGGTGCGGTTCTCCTCGCCCCGCCGCTCGGTGCGTCCTTCCAGTCCGAGATCGCGGAAGCGCTGCGTCTCGTCGCGGCGGATGATGGTGCGCTCGCCGTCGCGCAGGATGGTGCGGCCGGGCTCGCGGATGATGGTGACGTCACCCTCGCGCCGCTCCTCGCGGCGGCCGCGGATATCGTCGATCCGGTCGGCCCCTTGGGTCGCCATGATGCCGCCGATCGCGCCGGCCGCCGCACCGATCGCAGCTGCGCCGCCAAGCCCGATGCCGTCGCGACGGCCCTGGCGCTGGTCGGGCGCCGGCGGCTGGCCGGGTACCGGAGGCGCCGCTGCGGGCGGGGTGGCTTCGGTCTGGCCCGGACCGGGACGGCCCTCGCGCGGCGGACGCGGCGGGGCGCCGGGCGGGCTGCCGGCAGGCGGCGCGGCGGGAGCGGCCTGCGGCGGCGTGGCGGGCTGGGCGGGCGCCACCGGCGCAGCCGCAGGGGGCGGCGGAGCCGGGGGCGCGGACTGAGTCTGGGGGGCGGGAGTGGGCCTCGGCGCCGCCGGCTCCGCCGGTGTCGGGCGCGGAGCGGCGGCAGGCGGTGCGGCTGCTGGCGGTGTGGCTGCGGGCGGCGGAGCAGCCCGGTCAGGGGCCGGGACACGTGGCGGCGGCGTCTCGGCGCCGGGCGGACGCGGCGGCGTCGGCCGCACGGTAGGCGCGCCGGTCGCCGGCGGCACGGGCACCGGCCTTCCGGGAGCGGCGCCATCGGGCGTGGCGATCGGCGGCGCGGGGCGCGGCATCGGCGGGTCGCGGCGCGGTTCTGGCGCGGAGCGAGCGGGTGCTGCCTCGGCGGGCGGACGTGGGGCGGCAGCGGGCGGAGCGGCCTCGGCTGGCGGGCGTGGAGCGGCGGCGGGCGGAGCAGCGGGAGCCCTCGGCTCGGCCGGGCGCTGGGCTGCTGGCGGAGGTGCGGCAGGCGCCGGCGCGCGCGGTGCAGGCGCCGCAGGAGCGCCGGGAGCTGCGGGAGCCTCCGGGCTTCGCGGCGGACCGGGCGGGCGCTCGCGGCGCGGCTGGCCGGGCTGGTCCTCGGCCGGCGGCGGCGCTTGGGCGAGTTCGAACGGCCTGTCGACCATCGCTCCCGTCTGCGGCGCGGCGAAGCCGCCCTGCGCCAAGGCGAGGGAAGGAAGGATGGTGCCGACCAGAAGCCAGTTCTTGTTTCGCGTCATGAGATCCGTTTCCAGTTCCAGATTGGGCCATCAACGCGCCGCCGCGCTGAATGCCCCCTGAACCAAAAACGGCGGGAATCCGGCGTTGTTCCGGCGGCAAAACGGCCCGCGACCCGCGGTCGCGGCTGCCGCCAAGGAAGTCCGGATACGTCAGATGCCGGCTTCGGCCTTCACGAAGGCCGCGATCTCGTCATGCCGCGCGAACCAGACGCCCGGCATCTCCTTGATATGCGCGATCAGCTTCTCGAGGATCCAGATGCGCGAGCGGTAGGTGATCACATGCGGGTGCATGGTCAGCAGGAACAGCCCGCCCTCCTCATAGGCGCGGTCGAATTCGCGGCGGAAGATGTCGAACACGGCTTCCGGCGCCGTATAGGGACGAAGGGCCTGGAAACGGTTCATGTTGAAATAGACCGCGTCGTCCCGGATCCATTCGACCGGCAGTTCAACGATGCCGGTCGGCTCGCCCTTTTCGACGAGCTCATAGGGGTCGTCATCGGCGAAGAGCGAGGAGTCGTAGAGCAGGCCGAGTTCGCGCTCGACCGCAAGCGTCACCTCCGAGAAATCCCAGGACGGGGTCCGCATGCCGACAGGACGAACGCCCGTGACCTTCTCCAGCGTATCGGCGGAGCGCAGATGCAGCTCCCGCTCGGCATCCGGCGGGACGGCGGTGTTGACCTCGTGGATCCAGCCATGAAGACCGACCTCATGGCCTTCCGCGATGACGCGTCGCTGCTCGTCCGGATAGAGCAGCGCGGTCACGGCGGGGACGAAGAAGCTCGCCTTGATATCCTCCTTCTTCATCAGATCGAGGATGCGCGGCATGCCGACGCGGTTGCCGTATTGCCCCCAGGACAGCCGCCCGACTGAATTGCCGCCGTCGCGCAGTTCGTTGGTCTCGTGATCGACGTCGAAGGAGAGCGCGACGGCGCAGCGGGCGCCGTCCTTCCAGGCGGAAGGCTTCAGGTTACGGCCGGCGCGGACGCGTTCGACCTTGGCGCGCCAGGTCTCCTCCGGCCACTGCCAGGGAAGGAGTTCGGGTTCGGGCATCGGGCGTTGCTCCTTTGGTTCGCGTCATGCTCGGGCTCGACCCGAGCATCTCTGGCGGGAGTTTCTCGGGTCTGCGCTACGCTTCGCCCGAGAATGACGCCTGGGTCAGGTGGCCACCGGCAGCACGGGCACGGCCGCCAGCAGGCGCTTGGTGTAGGCGTCCTTCGGATTGTCGTAGACCGCGCCGGCCAGGCCGCTCTCGACGATGCGGCCGCGATGCATGATCGCGACGCGGTCGCAGAGATGGCGCACCACCGAGAGGTCGTGGGAGATGAAGAGCAGCGTCAGGCCGAGTTCCTGCCGCAGCCGGATCAGCAGGTTGATGATCTGCGCCTGGATCGAAACGTCGAGCGAGGCGACCGGCTCGTCGCAGACCACCACATCGGGCTGCATGGCGAGCGCACGGGCGATCGCCACGCGCTGGCGCTGGCCGCCCGAAAACTGGTGCGGATAGCGGCCGGCGAAGGTCGGGTCGAGCCCGACGGCGGCGAGCCATTGCGCGACATAGGCCGGGGCTTCCGCCCGTGTCACCAGCCCATGCGCCAGCGGGCCCTCGGCGATGCCGTCGCCTATGCGCATGCGCGGATTGAGCGAAGCAAATGGGTCCTGGAAGATGGTTTGGATGCGCGTCGTCGTCTTGTGTGGCCGCTCGCCCGCGCTCATCACCGGCTCGCCGTCGAGCCGGACTTGGCCGCTGTCGGGCGCATAGATGCCCGCGACCATGCGGCCGAGCGTGGATTTCCCGCTGCCGGATTCGCCGACCAGGCCGAGCGCCTCGCCCCGCGCCAGTGACAGGCTGACATCGTCGACCGCCTGGACGAGTGGCAGCGGACGGGCGAGCCCGGCCTTCTGCACCAGAAGGCGCAGGACGCCGGCCTTGTGCTGGAAGCGCTTACCGACATGCTCGACCACGACATGGTGGGCGCCGGCGCCCGCCCGTGCCGGCTCCGGCCGGCGCGCAAGGCGCGGCGGCGGCGCGGCATCGGTTCCGGCGCCGCGCGCCAGCAGCGTGCCGGGCTTCGCGCGGGAGGGCAGCGCGTCGAGCAGGGCCTGCGTGTAGGAATGCTGAGGACGGGTCAGGACCTGTAGCACCGGGCCGGTCTCGACCAGTTTGCCGTGGCGCATGACGCAGACATGGTCGGCGATCGAGGCGACGGTCGCGAGGTCGTGGCTGATCCAGATCAGGGCGGTGCCGAGCTCCGCCACCAGCTCCTTCATCTCGGCCAGGATCTCGGCCTGGATCGAGACGTCGAGCGCGGTCGTCGGCTCGTCGCAGATGATCAGCTTCGGCCGGTGCAGCAGCGCGATCGCGATGGCGACGCGCTGGCGCATGCCTCCGGAGAACTGGTGCGGGTAGAAGTCGATCTTGCTGTCGGGCTCGGGAATGCGGACCTGAGCGAGCGCCGCGATGGCGCGCCTGCGCTTTTCGGCACCCGAGACCTTCTCATGCGCCTCCAGCGACAGCCCGATCTGCGCGCCGATGGTCAGCATCGGGTTCAGCGTCATCATCGGGTCCTGGAAGACCATCGAGATCGCCTTGCCGCGGATGGCGCGCAGCTCCGCCGCGGGCAGCCCAACGAGCTCGCGGCCCTCCAGCCTGACGGAGCCGGAAACGATGCGCCCCGGCGGATCGATCAGCCCGATGATCGAGAAGCCGGTGATGCTCTTTCCGGAGCCGGATTCGCCGACGAGGCCCATCACCTCGCCGCGGGCGAGGCTGAAGGAGACGCCGTC
Source organism: Allobosea sp. Root381 (assembly GCF_001429395.1). GTDB lineage: Bacteria > Pseudomonadota > Alphaproteobacteria > Rhizobiales > Beijerinckiaceae > Allobosea. The sequence continues at coordinate 48,638 of NZ_LMJT01000014.1, read as the reverse complement.
GACGGCCTTCACCACGCCGGCGCGGGTTTCGAAATGGGTAGCGAGATCGGTGACCTCGAGGAGGGGCGCGTCGGTCATCAGGCCGCTCCTCCGCCGTCATTGCGAGGAGGCGCAGCCGACGAAGCAATCCAGTGGGGCTCGCTCGACGGCCCCTGGATTGCTTTGCTACGCTCGCGATGACGAAGAGCGCGGCTCATCGCTTCAGCCTCGGATTGACCTGGTCGCGGATGCGGTCGCCGACGAGGTTGATGGCGACGATGAGCAGGATCAGCGCGATGCCGGGATAGATCGAGATCCAGTAGCGGCCTGACAGCATGTACTGGAAGCCGTTCGAGATCAGCATGCCGAGCGAGGGCTCTGTAACGGGCAGGCCGACGCCGAGGAAGGAGAGCGTCGCCTCCAGAGCAATCGCGTTCGCCACCTGCACCGTCGCGACCACGATCAGAGGCGGCAGGCAGTTCGGGAAGATATGCTTCAACACGACGCGCCAGCCCGGCAGCGGCGTCGAGAGCACCGCCTCGACATAGTCCTTGCCGCGTTCGGCCGAAGCGGCGCCATGGGCAGTGCGGGCGAAGTAGGCGTATTGCGCGGCGGCAAGCGCGGCGATGAGCTGGGTTTTGCCCTGCCCCAGCAGAGCGGACAGCACGAGCGCCAGCAGGATCGCCGGGAAGGCGAGCTGCAGGTCGATGACGCGCATGATGAAGGCCTCGCGCCTGCCGCCGAGATAGGCCGCCCCGATGCCGAGCGTGACGCCGACGATAAAGGCCAGCGAGCCGGCGATCAGCCCCATCTGCAGCGAGATGCGCAGGCCGTAGAGGATGGCCGAGAACAAGTCCCGCCCCTGCGCATCGGTGCCGAGGATATGGGTGTAGCCGCCGAAGCCGACATAGCCCGGCGGGCGGCGGGCGTCAGTGAGGACGAGGTTGGCGAGGTCGTAGGGGTTCTGCGGCGCGACCAGCGGCGCGAAGATCGCGACGCCGAGCATCAGCACGACGACGACCAGCGCCGCAACCGCGACCTTGCTCTCGCGGAACTCGGCCCAGAAACGGGCGATGGGCGAAATCTCTTTGGCGAGCGAGGCCTGGCTCATCGCGAACCCGCCCGGCGCAGCCGCGGATCGAGCCCGACATAGGCGAGATCGACCAGGAAGTTGATCATGATGAAGACGAAGGAGACCAGCATGAGATAGGCGACCATCACCGGCCGATCGAGCGAGGTGATCGAGTCGATGATCAACTTGCCGATGCCTGGCCAGGAGAAGATCGTCTCGGTGACGACGGCAAACGCCAGCGTCGAGGCGAATTCGAGCCCGAACACGGTGACGAGCGGGATCGCGATCAGCCGTAGCACGTGCCGGCGCAGCACCGTCCATTCCGAGAGCCCGGCGGCGCGGGCGAACTTGACCGTGTCGGAGAGCATCGCCTCGCGGGTGCCGGCGCGCGCCAGCCGCGTCATCAAGGCCAGCTTGAAGAAGGCGAGGTTCGCCGCCGGCAGCAGCAGGTGGCTGACGCCGTTCAAGGTGAGGAAGCTCCATTCGACGCTCAAGATGGCGACCGTCTCGCCGCGACCGCCGGCCGGCAGCCATTGCAACTCGACCGCGAAGGCGATGATCAGCACGAGCCCGATCCAGAAGGTCGGCACCGAGAAGCCGAGGATCGAGATCGTCATGATCGCCTTGGCCGCGAGGCCGTCCGGCCGGTAGCCGGCGTAGATTCCGGCGGGGATGCCGATCAGCGCCGCACCACATACGGCTGCGAGCGTTAGTTCCAGCGTCGCCGGCAGCCGCGACAGGATCAGCTCCAGCACCGGCATGCCGAAGACGAAGGAGCGGCCGAAATCGCCGTGCAGGATGCGGCCGAGAAAGGTGAGATACTGGCGCCAGAGCGGCTGGTCGAGCCCGTAGCGCGCGATGGTATCGAGCCGGATGTCCTGGCTGACATCGGGGCCGATCAGCACGTCGATCGGGTTGCCGATGGCATAGACGCCGATGAAGACCAGCGCCGACATGACGAGCATGACGACGAGCGCCTGAAGCAACCGGATGAGGACGTGGCCTAGCATGGTGGCGAGAACAACAAGCCGCCTCTCGCAGCCTTCCTCCCGAGGAGCGCCGCGGGCGCCTCTCGAAGGATGATCCGGACCGCGCTGGAACATCCTTCGAGAGGCCGCTGACGTGGCTTCTCGGGATGAGGGCTGAGGGAGGGTGGCCGCGTCACGGCCAGTTCTCCGTCATCGCCGCCCGCGTCTCCTCGACGCCGACCTGCCAGAGGCCGAGCATCTCGCTGTCGGTGCGCTGGTAACGACCGTGGAAATTGCCGTCGCCGAGGATCTCGCGCTTGCGGGCGGGCGCGGCGGCCTGGTAGCGGGCGACATCCAGCGGCGGCTTGACCCCATCCGGCATGGCGACGCCTTCCAGTCGCGTCCAGGGGAAGTTCTCCATCCAGGAGGCGTGCGAGGCCGCCGGATCGACCGCCTGAACCGCCGCCTGGAAGCGCGGCCCGGCCCACCAGTTGTGCAGACGCACGCTGGCATCGCTCCGCTTGCCCATCCATTCGGTCGCCAGGGTCATAACCGGCGCATTGCCGCCATGGCCGTTGACCAGCACGATGCGGCGGAAGCCTGAGCGGTAGAACGCCTCGAGCATGTCCTCGATCACCGCGACATAGGTGCTCATGCGCAGCGAGACCGTGCCGGGATAGGCGGCGAAGCCCGGCGTCATGCCATAGGCCAGAACGGGAAAGACGGGGATTTCGAGCGGCTCGGCCGCGTCGTTGGCGACCTTCTCGGCCAGGATCGCGTCGGTCGCGAGGCTGAGATAGGCATGCTGCTCGACGCAGCCCAACGGCAGCACGCAGCGGTCATCGCGCTTCGCCTGGGCCTCGACCTGCATCCAGTTCATCTCGGCGATACGCACGGCCCGATCCTTGCTTTCAAGTCAATCGGCATTCGAAGGGCAGCAATGCCGAGCCCGGTTTCGCGTGTCTCGCGGCGCCAGCGCCGGAGAAACGGTTTGCCGGGCCGCCAATGCTCCAGCATCCTCCATTCCGACAAGCTTGACTCTGGCAAACAGCAGCGTCAAGTTCCATTTGGAACCAATCGGAAGCAGGAGGGCTTGGGCATGCAACACGCTCCGACGGCCCTTTCGCATGTCGGCCGGGAACGCGAACAGGCGCTCCGCGAGCTCGATCCGCTGACCGTCACCAAGCTCTGGGACAATCCCTGCTGGCTTTCCTTCCGCCTGAATTTCGTGGCCTTCCGCTTCAACGACCCGGTCTATCGCTGGATCGAGACCCGCTACGGCCTCGTCCGCCCGGAATTCGTCGCGCTCTATGCGGTCGGCCTCAAGGACGGGGTCGCCGCAAAGAACATCGTCGCCTCCTCGGGCCTGCCCAAGAACACGCTCAGCCGCGCGATCCAGCGGCTGCTGCAGCGCCGGCTGCTCCGGCGCGAGACCGACCGCGGCGACCTGCGCAGCTTCGTCCTGTACCTGACGGCGCCGGGCCGGGCGATCTTCGACGAGACGCTGCCGCTGATGCTGCGGCAGCAGAAGGCGATGCTGTCGGCCCTGACCGAAGGCGAGCAGCGCCAGCTCTGCGAATTGATGGACAAGCTCGTCATCGCCTCCCCAGCCTGGCCGACCGACCTCGACGGCCAGGAATAAGCCGCGACGAAGGGTCACGATACCTAGCCCGGAGGAGCAGAACCTTCTTTCCAACGCGCCCGCAGGCCATGGCACGCCGTCCTTGCGAGGCCTGCAGCAACAGAATTTCTTCCGCGTCCCGATCCGCCATCATGCCGGACGCTCCGGCATCGCCGCTGCGCCACCGAAGACCTCAAGGAGCCCGACCATGACATTGTCCCTCGCACTCCGCCCGCTTGCCCTCGCCCTGCTGCTCGGCGCCTCCGTCTCCTCGACGGCCCTGGCCCAGAACCTGACCATCGGGGTCCGCGCCGGGCCGGATTCGATCGACCCGCATTTCACCGCCACCGGCACACATGCCGAGGCGCTGAAGCATGTCTTCGACACGCTGACCTGGTCCGGCGACAAGCTGCAGATCGAGCCCAGGCTGGCCACAAGCTGGAAGGCGATCGCGCCAGATGTCTGGGAGTTCAAGCTGCGGCCGGGCGTGAAATTCCATGACGGCTCGGACTTCACCGCCGAGGACGTCAAGTTCTCGATCGAGCGCGTCCCGGTCGTGTCCGGACCCAACCCGACGACGATCTATATCCGCCGCGTCAAGGAGGTGAAGATCGTCGACCCGCTGACGGTCCAGATCGTCACCGACGGCCCGGCGCCGAACCTGCCGAACGACTTCATCCGCCTGTTCATCGTCTCGGCCAAGGCCGCTGCCGGCCTGACCAAGGACAATGCCAACGAGACCTTCAACTCGGGCAAGGCGGCGATCGGCACCGGACCCTACAAGTTCGTCTCCTGGACGCCGAAGGACCAGCTCGTGCTCGAGCGCTTCGACGACTATTGGGGCCCCAAGGAGCCCTGGGCCAGGGTCGTGCGCAAGGAACTCCCCAACGATGCCGCGCGCGTCGCCCAGCTCAAGGCGGGCCAGGTCGACATCATCGTGCGCGCGCCGGCCTCCGACGTCGCGACGCTGAAGCGCGATCCGAAGCTCGCGGTTTCCACGGTCGACACGGTCTATGTCTTCAACATGGAGCTCGACCTGCGCGACAAGTCCCCTCAGGTCACGGGCAAGGACGGCCTGCCGCTGCCGAAGAACCCGCTGCAGGACCCGCGGGTGCGCGAGGCAATCGACATCGCCATCGACAGGCCGGCTCTGGTCGAGATCGCGATGGAAGGCCTCGGCGCGCCGGTGAACCAGCTCGTCACCGAGACCATCGCCGGCTTCAACAAGAGCCTGCCGCCGATCAAGGTCGACATCGCGCGGGCCAAGAAACTGCTGGAGGAGGCCGGCTATCCGAACGGCTTCAAGGCGACCTTCTCCTTCACCAACGACCGCCTGCCGGGCGACCGGCAGGTCGGCACGTCGATCGCCCAGATGCTGGCGCGGATCGGGCTGGAGGTGACCGCCAATGCGCAAACGGCGGCCGTGTTCTTCCCGGCCCGCAGCCGCGCCGAGTTTTCGCTGGCGATGTCCGGCTGGGGCACGCTGACCGGCGAGGCCAACTACACGTTGTCCTCTGTCGTCCACTCCAACGACCCGGCCAAGAAGCTCGGCGCCTTCAACGTGCTCGGCTACAAGAACGAGGCGCTCGACAAGCTGATCGAGGATGCCGCCGTGGAACTCGACGAGGCCAAGCGGAACGACTTGCTTTCGCAGGCCAACGCCATCGTCGCGAAGGACCGGCCGCGCCTGCCGATCGTCGCCGTCGGCTCGGCCTGGGCGATGCAGAAGGACAAGGTGACGATCGCGCCGCGCATCGACGAGGACACGCTGGCGATGGACATCAAGCCGGTCAAGAAGTAACGCGCAGCCGCATCCCCTCCCCACAAGGGGAGGGGTTTCCGTCGAGGTTCCTTCGTTTGATGACAGACACCATCGCCCTTGCCATCCATGGCGGCTGCGGCACGCTGCCCCTGTCCGAGCTGTCCGAGGCCGAATGGACCGAGGCGCGCGCGGCGCTGGCCGCCTCTCTGCGGGCCGGCTGGGCGATCCTGGCCAAGGGCGGCAGCGCAGTCGATGCCGTCGAGGCCGCAGTGCGGGTGATGGAGGATTCGCCCCATTTCAACGCCGGGCATGGCGCCGCCTTCAACAGCGAGGGCGAGCACGAGCTCGACGCCTCGATCATGGACGGGGCGACGCTGGCTGCGGGCGCGCTCGCCGGTGTCAGGCGCATCCGCAACCCGGTCAGCGCCGCCAAGGCCCTGATGCGGCGCGGCGATCCGCTGCTGCTGGCGGGCGCTGCCGGCGACGCCTTCGCCGCTCAGGAAGGGCTGGACATGGTCGAGAACGCGTATTTCTCGACCGAACGCCGGCGCAAGAGCCTAGCCTCGATGAAGATTCGGGAACTGGTCGGCACTGCGACAGAGGCGAGCGAAGCCGAGAAGCACGGGACGGTCGGCGCCGTCGCCCTCGACCGCCAAGGCCATCTCGCGGCCGCGACCTCGACCGGCGGCTATACCAACAAGCCCGTCGGCCGCGTCGGCGACTCGCCGATCATCGGCGCCGGCACCTATGCCCGGGACGGGCGCTGCGCCGTCTCCGGCACCGGCAAAGGCGAATACTTCATCCGCTACTGCGTCGGCCACGAGATAGCGTCGCTGATCGCCTATAAGGACCTCGCGCTGGATGCGGCGAGCGCTGCGGTCCTGGCGGAGCTCTCCGAGCACAAGATCGGCGCCGGGCTGGTCGCGATCGGCGCGGATGGCGCGATCGTCGCGCCTTACAATACCGAGGGCATGTATCGCGGCTGGGTGACGCCGGACGGCATCGTCCATGTCGCTACCCATGCGCAGGTCGAAATCGCGGGAGCCGCATGAGCGCGCAGGAACCCATCCTGATCTGGGGCGCCGGCGCGATCGGCGGCACGCTCGGCGCCTATTGGGCCCGCGCCGGGATTCCGGTGCTGCTGGTCGACATCGTGCCGGAACATGTCGAGGCGTGCCGCACGACCGGGCTTGCGATCACCGGGCCGATCGAGGAATTCCGGCAGGTGATCCCCGCCGTGACGCCGGACGAGCTGACCGGCACCTACAAATGCATCGTCCTGGCGGTGAAGGCGGGCGCGACCGAGGCCGCGATCGCTGCGCTCGCCCCTCACCTCGCCCCGGACGGCTTCGTGCTCTCGGCCCAGAACGGGCTGAACGAGATCGCCATCGCCCGCGAGGTCGGCGCCGCGCGGACGATGGGCTGCTTCGTCAATTTCGGGGCGGACTGGCACGGGCCGGGCGAGATCCTCTACGGCAATGCCGGCGCCGTGGTCGTCGGCGAGATCAACGGGCAGATCAGCGCGCGGGCGCTGGCGATGCACAAGCTGCTGCGCATCTTCGCGCCAGCCTCGGTGCTGACCACCAACATCTGGGGCTATCTCTGGGGCAAGCTCTCCTATGGCGCGATGCTGTTCGCCACCGCGCTGACCGAGGATTCGATGTCGGCCAATTTCGCCGACCCGGAGCGCCTCGTCGTCTGGCTCGCGCTCGGGCAGGAGGTCGCGGCAGTGGCGGATGCACGCGGCGTCTCGACGCTGGGCTTCGGCGAATTCGACCCGATGGTGTTCGCGCCCGGCCGGCCGGAATACCCGCAGATCGAGACCATCGCCTGGCTCGCCGACTACACGGCCAAGACCGCCAAGACGCATTCCGGCATCTGGCGCGACCTCGCCGTGCGCAAGCGCAAGACCGAGGTCGATCCGCAGATCGGCATCATCGCCGCGATCGGCCGCGAGGTCGGCGTGGCGACGCCGGCGATCGAGACGATGGTCGAACTGATCCATGACGTCGAGGAGGGCCGGCGCCCGCAATCCCCCGACACGCTGAAGGTGCTGATCGAGCAATGCAGATCCGTTTTGACGGGCGCGTAGCCCTGGTCACCGGCGCGGCGCAGGGCATCGGCCGCGCCATCGCGGCCGCCCTGGCCGAGGCCGGCGCGACGGTTCATCTCGCCGACATCGATGCAGAAGGCGTCGCGGCCACGGCGGCGGCGATCGGGGCCGTCCCGCACGAAGTCGATCTCGGCTCGCCCGAAAGCGCCGCGGCGCTGGTCGAGGCCGTCACGGCCCGCAGCGGCAGGCTCGACCTCCTGGTCCATGCCGCCGGCGGTGTCCGCGGGCAGGTGGGCCGGCCGATCGAGCAGATTTCCGAGGAGGACTGGCGCGTGATCTTCGCGGCGAATGTCGATGCCGCCTTCTTCCTGGCGCAGGCCGCCGCTCCCGCGATGAAGCGTGCCGGCCAGGGCCGTATCGTCACGATCTCGTCGGGCGCGGGCTTACGTCCGAGCCTGACCGGCATCCAGGCCTATGCCTCGGCGAAGCACGCGCTGGTCGGGCTGACGCGGCAGCTCGCCTGGGAATTCGGACCGCATGGCATCACGGTGAACTCGGTCGCGCCCGGCTTCGTGCGCTCCAATCCCGCGAGCGAGCGGCAATGGCAGAGCTATGGCGCGGAAGGCCAGGAGCGGCTGGTCGAGAGCATCCATACGCGCCGCCTCGGCACGCCTGAGGACATCGCGGCCGCGACGCTGTTCTTCCTGAGCGACCAGGCCGGCTGGATCACCGGGCAGGTGCTGTCGGTGGATGGCGGGCGGTCGTAGCCCGCCTTCGCGTCAATCCGGAATGCGGTCGAGATCGGCAAGCCAGGCGGCCGCCGAGGCGTCGCTCGGCGCGCGCCAGTCGCCGCGAGGCGAGAGCGAGCCGCCGGAGGAGACCTTCGGGCCGTTCGGCACGGCAGAGCGCTTGAACTGGCTGGTCTCGAAGAAGCGGCGCACGAAAACGCGGAGCCACTTCTTGATCGTGGCGAGGTCGTAGGCGAGCTTCTTCGACGCCTCCATATGCGGCGGCCAATCGCCCCGCGCGGCATCCGACCAGGCATGCTGTGACAGGAAGGCAATCTTGCTCGGCTTGAAGCCGTAGCGCGTCGTGTAGAACAGGTTGAAGTCCTGCAGCGCGTAGGGACCGACGAAATCCTCGGTCTTCTGGGCCGGCTCGTCGCCCTCGCCCGGCACCAGCTCGGGCGAGATCTCGGTCGCCAGGATGTCGTCGAGCGTGGCCGAAACCTCCGGGCCGAAGCGGTCCGTTTCGGCGACCCAGCGAATCAGGTGCTGGATCAGCGTCTTCGAGACCGAGCCGTTGACGTTGTAATGGGACATGTGGTCGCCGACGCCATAGGTGCACCAGCCCAGCGCCAGCTCCGAGAGATCGCCGGTGCCGAGTACGAGGCCGTTGTGCCGGTTGGCGAGGCGGAACAGCAGCGAGGTGCGCGCGCCCGCCTGCACGTTCTCGAAGGTGATGTCGTAGACCGGCTCGCCCCTGGCGAAGGGGTGGTCGATATCGACCAGCATCTGCCGGCAGGCCGGCGTCATGTCGATTTCCTGCGCGGTGACGCCGAGCGCCCGCATCAGCCGCCAGGCATTGCCCTTGGTGCCGGCGGTGGTGGCGAAGGCCGGCAGCGTATAGGCGAGGATGCTGGAGCGCGGCAGGCCGAGCGCATCCACCGTATCGGCGGCGACCAGCAGGGCCTGCGTCGAATCGAGGCCGCCCGAGACGCCGATCACGAGCTTCTCGACACGGGCGCTTTCCAACCGCTTGCGCAGGCCGTGCGACTGGATGTTGTAGGCCTCGAAGCAGAGCTCGTTCAGCCTCGCATCGTCGTTCGGCACGTAGGGAAAGCGGTCGACCTCGCGCCTGAGGCCGAGATCGCTCTCGCGATCCGGCTCCAGCGCGAATTCGACGCGGCGGAAGGCGAGCCGGTCGCGCAGGGCATCGGCGTTGTCGCCGAAGGTGTTCATCCGCAGCCGGTCGAGCGCCAGCCCCTCGATGTCGATATCGGCGAGGATGAGCTGCGGCTCGGGGGCGAAGCGCTGCGCCTCGGCCAGCAACGCGCCGTTCTCGTAGATCATCGCCTGCCCGTCCCAGGCGAGATCGGTCGTCGACTCGCCCGGCCCGGCGGCGGAATAGGCATAAGCCGCGATGCAGCGGCCGGAATGGGCCTTGCAGAGCGCATGGCGCCAGTCCGACTTGCCGATGGTCACGTTGCTGGCCGAGAGATTGAGCAGCACGGTCGCCCCCGCCAGCGCCGCGAAGGAACTCGGCGGCACCGGCAGCCAGACGTCCTCGCAGATCTCCATATGGATGGTGAGATCGGGCACGTCGGAAGCGGTGAGCAGGATGTCGGTGCCGAAGGGCACCTCCTGCCCGCAGAGCCGGATCGAGGCGACGCCCGCGCGCTCGCCCGAGGCGAACTGCCGGCGCTCGTAGAACTCGCGGTAATTCGGCAGATAGGTTTTCGGCACGACGGCGAGGATGCGGCCACGATGGATCGCCACTGCGCAGTTGAACAGGCGGCCTTCGACGCGCAAAGGCGCGCCGACCACGGCGACCGCCCGAAGCTTTCGGCTCGCCTCGACCAGTTCGCCGAGCGCGGCCTGAACGGCCTCAAGCAGGGCGCCCTGCATGAGCAGGTCGTCGATCGCATAGGCGCTGAGCCCGAGCTCGGGGAAGAGCACGATCGAGGCGCCCTGCTCCTCGGCCCGGCGCAGGAGCGGCAGCGTCTCGGCGACATTGAAGGCGGGATCGGCGACCTTGAGCCGCGGCGCCGCGCAGGCGAGCCGGACGAGGCCATGCGTTTGGATGTTCGAGAAGCTCATCGCCGATCCGTATCGTCGCGCCGCAACGGCGTTCCCCATTCTATCGCGCGGGAAGCGCCGGCGCGGCAAGGCGGAACGGCGCGGACCGGGTCCGCGCGCGCCGCGCCCGCCTCAGCGTTCGATGGAAGCCGCCCAGATGTTGACGCCGCCCTCGACGGCGTGACGATCGATGGCCTCCAGCTCTTCGGGACTGAAATCGGGCCGCTTCAGCGCCGCGACGCAATCCTCGACCTGCTCGGGCCGGCTCGCGCCGATCAGCGCCGAGGTCACGCGCCCGCCGCGCAGCACCCAGGCGATCGCCATCTGGGCGAGGCTCTGGCCGCGCGCCGCGGCGATCTCGTTCAGCGCGGCGATGCGGCGGAGATTGTCGTCGGAGAGGAAGCCGTCGCGGAAGGACGGCGCCTTGCGCGCGGCACGGCTGCCCTCCGGCACGCCGCCGAGATATTTCGAGGTCAGCATGCCCTGCGCCAGCGGCGAGAACACGATCGAGCCGATGCCCTCCTCGGAGAGCGTGTCGAGCAGCCCGTCCTCCTCGACCCAGCGATTGATCATCGAGTAGCTCGGCTGGTGGATCAGGCAGGGCGTGCCCAGCCGGCGCAGGATATCCGCCGCCTCGCGTGTGCGCTTCGAATTATATGAGGACAGGCCGACATAGAGCGCCTTGCCCTGGCGGACGGCCGAATCGAGCGCGCCCATCGTCTCCTCAAGAGGCGTTTCCGGGTCGAAGCGATGCGAATAGAAGATGTCGACATAGTCGAGCTTCATCCGCTTCAGGCTCTGGTCGAGGCTGGAGAGCAGGTATTTTCGGCTGCCGAATTCGCCGTAGGGGCCGGGCCACATCCGGTAGCCGGCCTTGGTTGAGATGACGAGCTCGTCGCGATGGCCGGCGAAGTCATTGCGCAGGATCTCGCCGAAGGCCGTCTCGGCCGAGCCGGGCGGCGGCCCGTAGTTATTGGCGAGATCGAAATGGGTGATGCCGAGATCGAAGGCCGTGCGGCAAATCCGGCGGCCGACATCGGGCGCGGTGGTCTCACCGAAATTGTGCCAGAGGCCGAGCGAGAGAGCCGGCAGCTTGAGGCCGCTGCGGCCGCAGCGGTTATAGGTCATCTGGTCGTATCGGTTTGCGCTGGCCATCGGCTCGCTCCTTCGGGGTCTTGTCTCGTCAGAACGGCACGCCATGCGCCGCCAGTGCGCTGCGCAGGTCGATCGGCTCGACGAAATGCACCGCCTTCATGCCGACGGCCCGCGCCGCATCGATGTTTTTCGCGCTGTCGTCGATGAAGATGCAATCTCCCGCGGCAAGCCCGTAGCGTTGCAGCAGGATATGGAAGATCTCGGGATCGGGCTTGATAACACGCTCATGCGCCGAGACGACGACGCCGTCGAAGCTTTGCAGGAACGGGAAGCGGATCAGGCATTCGGCCCATTTCTCGCGCGAGAAATTGGTGATGGCGTAGACCTTCTCGCCGCGGGCCTTCAGTTCGCCCAGCACGGCGACGCTGTCGTCGACAATGCCGGGCACGGTCTCGTGCCAACGCTCATCATAGGCCCTGATCTCGGCCTCCCATTCCGGGTGGCTGGCGACCAGCAGGGCGACGGCCTCCTCCCAGCTTCGGCCACGATCCTGCTCGATGTTCCAGGCCGCGGTGCAGACGTTCTGCATGAACCAGGCGCGCTTCTCGTCATCCGGAATCATCTCGCGGTAGACGATCTGCGGGTCCCAGCGGATCAGGACGTTGCCGACATCGAAGACGACGGTGGGGGCAGTGATGGGCATGGCTAACGTCCGTCGGGAGAGAAGCGGCACGGCCAGGCGCTCACGCTCTTGTGTGCCGGGCAGCGAGACAGGGGCCGCCACTCTCGCGTATCCCAAGGGACGAATGCAACGGCGGAGAACGGCATGCAGCAATGGCTGCCATGGCTGGACCGGCAAGGACGCTTCTCGGGGCTGAGGGCTGCGACCTTCGCGCTCGTGCTGGTACCGGCGCTGATCCTGGCGAGCGAGGCCTGGATGGGCCAGCTCGGCGCGAAACCCTGGACCCGGGCCGTGCATGACACCGGAACCTGGGCGATCCGGCTGCTGCTGATCACGCTTGCCGTCTCGCCGCTGCGGCGGATCCTCGACTGGCCGAAGCTGATCGGCATCCGGCGCATGCTGGGGCTTTCGGTGCTGGCCTATGCGGCGGGGCATTTCACGCTCTACTGCATCGACCTCGCCTTCGACTGGGGGCTGATCGCCTCCGAGATCGCCAAGCGCTTCTACCTCATCGTCGGCATAACCGCGCTGACGGGGCTCGTCGCGCTCGGCGTGACCTCGACCGACGGCATGATCCGCCGGATGGGCGGCAAGAACTGGCAGCGCCTGCACAACCTGATCTACCCGATCGCGCTGCTGGCGCTGCTGCATTTCGCGCTGCAGGCGAAGATCGACGTGACGGAGCCGATGCTGATGATCGGGCTCTTCGCGCTGCTGATGGCCTATCGCGGGCTCGTCCGCTTCGGGCTTCCCCTGACGCCGCCGATGCTGGCTGCGACCGCACTGGCGACGGGGCTCGCCACGGCGCTCGTCGAGACCGCCTGGTACGCGCTCACGACCGGCGCCTCGGCCTGGATGGTCTTCCAGGCCAATGCCGACATCGTCGTCTATGGCGACGTCACCGCGCTGAGGCCGGGGCACTGGGTCACCCTTGTCGGGCTGGTCGTCGCGGTTGGAGCCACTGTCCGCCGGCCGCGGGCCGGGCAGCCGCGGCCGCAGCGCGCCCGGGCGGCGGCCAGCGCCACCTCGTGACGCAAGGCAGATCGGCGAGCGATCACGGTTGGCAGTTCGCGGCATTGGCCTTACCCCTTAAGGCATGCCTGACGATCCCCAAGCCCAGCCGACAGCCGACGTAGCGCAAGCCGAGCTCGCGGCGGAGGGCGTCGCCCCTGCGCAGGAGCCCTATTCGGCCCTCGCACCGCTACGACAGCCGATTTTTCGCGCCGTCTGGATCGCCAGCCTCGCCTCGAATTTCGGCGGCCTCGTGCAGATGGTCGGCGCCGCCTGGCTGATGACCTCGCTCTCGGATTCGCCGGACATGGTCGCGCTCGTCCAGGCCTCGACGACGCTTCCGGTGATGATGTTCTCGCTGGCGGCCGGCGCGCTCGCCGACAATTACGACCGGCGCCGCATCCTGCTGACGGCGCAGGGCTTCATGCTCTGCGTTTCGATCATGCTCGCGATCTTCGCCTGGTACGGATTGCTCTCGCCCTGGCTCTTGCTCGGCTTCACCTTCCTGATCGGCTGCGGCAACGCCCTCAACAACCCGGCCTGGCAATCCTCGGTCGGCGACATGGTGCCAAGGCGCGACGTGCCGGCCGCGGTGACGCTCAACAGCGTCGCCTTCAACATCGCGCGCAGCGTCGGCCCGGCGATCGGCGGCGCCATCGTGGCGGCGGCCGGTGCGGTGGCGGCCTTCGTGGTCAATGCCTTCAGCTATATCGGCCTACTCGTCGTGCTGGCCCGCTGGGAGCCGCCGCGTGTCGAGCGGCTGCTGCCGCGCGAGACACTGCTGATCGCAATGGGGGCCGGCATCCGCTATGTCGCGATGTCCCCGAACATCCGCAGCGTCACCTTACGCGCCTTCGCCTTCGGCTTCGGCGGCATCGTCGCGCTGGCCCTGCTGCCGCTGATCGCGCGCGACCTGATCAAGGGTGGGCCGCTGGTCTTCGGCGTGCTGCTCGGCGCGTTCGGGGCGGGCGCGGTCGTCGGCGCCTTCCTGAGTGCACGCTTGCGCCGGACGCTGACGACGGAGGCGCTGGTGCGCGCGACCTTCGCCGCCTATGCGACCTCGGCCGCGGTCATCGGCATCAGCACGATGATGTGGCTGACCATGCTCGCGCTCGCCGTCGCGGGCGCCTGCTGGGTGCTGGCGCTCTCGACCTTCAACGCGACCGTGCAGCTCTCGGCTCCGCGCTGGGTGGTGGGCAGGGCGCTCTCGCTCTACCAGATGGCGACCTTCGGCGGCATGGCGGCAGGCAGCTGGGCCTGGGGCTATGCGACGCTGCATCTGGGGCCAGCGCAGGCGCTGCTGCTCTCCGCCCTCGCCCTGCTGGCCGGCGGCGCCATCGGCCTGCGCTACGTGCTGCCGCCGCTGACGGCGCTCAACCTCGATCCGCTCAGCCGCTGGCGCGAGCCGAAGGTCGCCGTCGATATCGAGCCGCGCAGCGGGCCGGTGATCGTCACCATCGAATGGCTGATCCGCGAGGAGGACGTCGTCGAGTTCCTGAAGGCGATGGCCGAGCGCAAGCGCATCCGGCGGCGCGACGGCGCCCGCCACTGGACGCTGCTGCGCGACCTGACCGATCCCGAGCTCTGGGTCGAGCGCTACGACAGCCCGACCTGGGTCGAATATGTCCGGCAGGCGCAGCGCGTGACGCAGGCCGATGCCGAGATCAGCGACCGCGTCAGGGCGTTGCACAAGGGGCCGAATCCGCCGGTGGTCCACCGCATGATCGAGCGCGAGACCGCCACCCTGCCGCGCGGCCTGCCGATGCAGCACCAGCACCCGCCCGAGCCGACCGGGCACAGCGGCTGAGCAGGGTTCAGCCGTAGATCCAGAGACCAGCGAGGCCGAACAGGCCGACGACGATCCGCCACCAGGCGAAGGGAGCGAAGCCGCGCTTCGTGACGAAGTCGAGGAAGGAGCGGACCACGATCAGCGCGGAGATGAAGGCAGTGACGAAGCCGATCGCGATCAGCGTGACGTCGTCGACGGTCAGCGTCTTGTAGCTCTTGAGCAGGTCATAGGCGAAGGCGCCGGCCATGGTCGGCATCGCGAGAAAGAAGGAAAACTCGGCCGCGGCGCGCTTGCTCGACCCCAGCAGCATCGCGCCGACGATGGTCGAGCCCGAGCGCGAGACTCCGGGAATCATCGCCAGGCACTGGATGAAGCCGATCTTGAGATACATCGGCAGCGGGAAGGTCGTGGCGTCCTGGTGCTTCACCTCAAGCTCAAGATCGTCGACGACGAGCAGGATCAGCCCGCCGACGATCAGCGAGATGCAGACGATGAAGGGGTTGAACAGCACGCCCTTGATGAAGCCGTGCAGCACGGCGCCAATCAGCGCAGCGGGCAGGAAGGCCACGACGACGCCGATGACGAAGCGCCGCGCCGCCGGATCGCTGGGAACGCGCAGCGCGATGTCGAGCAGGCGGCGGAAATAGACCAGCAGGATCGCCAGGATCGCGCCGAGCTGGATCAGGATCTCGAAGGACTTGCCGTTCGATTCGAAGCCGAGGAAATGACCGAGCAGCAGGAGATGCCCGGTCGAGGAGACAGGCAGGAACTCGGTCAGCCCCTCGACGACGCCGAGGAGAGCCGCTTCGAACGCATTTTCCATGGCAGGCTGTTCCTCATGCGGGCCGGCGCCTCGGCGCGGCATCTCTTAATCGCTGCACCGCGATAAACCCAGCCTTTTGCGAATTGGTTACCAAATCGCCAAGCGGACCCGGCGGAATCGCGGCTTTCCACCGCCGGCCTGTTGTGAGCCCTTCCGGGCGGCCGTATAGCGGCATTCTGCTTCCTTCGGCTTGAATTTCAGTTCCGCGGCCCTGCTTCGGCCGCACCTCCCTGTTTCATGAGTGCCATGGCGACCCTTCATCATTATCCGCTGTGCCCGCATTCCCGCTTCATCCGGCTCGTCCTGGCCGAGTACGGGCTGGAGACGACGCTCGTCGAGGAGCGCGTCTGGGAGCGTCGGCGCGAGTTCCTCGAGCTCAACCCAGCCGGCACGACGCCGGTCTTCCGAGAGGAGAGCGGCTTCACCGTGCCGGGCGCCGGCCCGATCGCCGAATATCTCGACGAGACGCGCGGGCTTGCCCTCGCCGAGCGCCGGCTGCTGCCGGAGGGGCCGGGCGAGCGCGTCGAGGTCCGCCGCCTGCTCGACTGGTTCGGGATCAAATTCAATGAAGAGATCACCTCCCCGCTCGTGCTGGAGAAGGTGATGAAGCGCTTCATGTCGCGCGACGAGGGCGGCGGCCCGCCCGAGATGAGCGCGATCCGCGCGGCGCGCGCCAATGTGCGCTATCATCTGCGCTACATCGCCTGGCTGACGACCAAGCGGAACTGGCTGGCCGGCGCCAATCTGAGCTATGCCGACCTCGCCGCGGCGGCGCATCTCTCCTGCGTCGACTATCTCGGCGACGTGCCCTGGGAAGAGGACGAGGCTGCCCGCGCATGGTATGCGAGGATCAAGTCGAGGCCGAGCTTCCGGCCCCTGCTGAGCGACCGGATGCCGGGCATGGCGCCGAGCGCCCATTACGACAATCTCGATTTTTGAAGCAGCAGACACCCTCAATGGGCCTTCAGCCCGACGAGCCGCGCACGATGCCCGCTCGTCAGCATGAGGCTTGCGTTTCCAAGCCCGCGATCTCGGCCCTGCGCCTCAAGGACGCCGTGGTCGAACGCGCGCTGGCGGAAGGCTTTTCCGTCTGCCGCGTCGCCCCGGCCGATGCCATTCCCGAGGCGCCGGCACGGCTCGCCGCCTGGCTGGCGGAGGGGCATCACGGCGACATGGCCTGGATGGAGGAGCGCACCGAAGAGCGGGCGGCGCCTGGCCGGTTGTGGAGCGAGGTCCGCTCCGTCGTCATGCTCGGCATGAACTACGGCACTGAGGGCGACCCGCTGGCGACGCTCGACCAGAAGGACAGGGGCGCGATCTCGCTCTATGCCCGCCGGCGCGACTATCACGACGTCGTCAAGGGCAAGCTGAAGAGCGTCGCCGGGCTGCTCGCCGCGCGCGGCGGCGTCGACGTCAAGGTCTTCGTCGACACTGCGCCGGTGATGGAGAAGCCGCTGGCCCAGGCCGCCGGCCTCGGCTGGCAAGGCAAGCACAGCGTGCTGGTCTCGCGCGAGCACGGCTCCTGGCTCTTCCTCGGCGCGATCTACACCACGGCCGAATTGCCGCCGGACGAGCCCGAGCGCGACCATTGCGGCTCCTGCCGGCGCTGCCTCGACATCTGCCCGACCGACGCCTTCCCGGCGCCCTACCGGCTCGATGCGCGCCGCTGCATCGCCTATCTCACGGTCGAGCATCAGGGCCATATCGATGCGGAGTTCCGCGCCGGCATTGGCAACCGCATCTTCGGCTGCGACGATTGCCTGGCCGTCTGCCCCTGGAACAAGTTCGCCGCAGCCGCACGGGAGACCCGGCTTTCGCTGCGGGACGGGCTCGACGCGCTGCCGCTGGCCGATCTCGCCGCCCTCGACGACGCGGCCTTCCGTACGCTCTTTGCCGGAACGCCGGTCAAGCGCACGGGGCGCGACCGCTTCATCCGCAACGTGCTGATCGCGCTCGGCAACAGCGGCCGGCCGGATCTCGCCGGCAGCGCCGAGACCCTGCTCGCCGACGCCTCGCCACTGGTCCGCGCCATGGCGGTCTGGGCTCTGATCAGGCTTAGCTCCGAGCGCGCCCGCGCGCTCGCCCCCGCCGCGCTCGCCGGCGAAGACGACGCGCAGGTCCGCAACGAATGGGGCGCGCTCGCGCCCGAACCGGAACATGCCTCATGAAGCTCCTGATTCTCGGCCTCGGCTATTCGGCCGGTTTCTTCGCGCGAGCAGCGCTGGCGCGCGGCTGGGAGGTGACCGGGACGGTGCGCTCGGCCGATAAGGCTGCACAGCTCAGCCGGGACGGCATCCGCACGCTGGTGTTCGGCGGTTTCGCGGTGTCGTCCTTCCTCGCCAGGGCCCTCGCCGAGGCGGAGGCCGTGCTGGTCTCGGTGCAGCCAGGAGAAACCGCCGACCCGGCGCTCGCCTGCCTGGAGCAGCAGCTCGCCGCCGCGCCCGGCCTGCGCTGGATCGGCTATCTCTCGACCATCGGCGTCTATGGCGACCATGGCGGCGCCTGGGTCGACGAGACGACAGCGCCGCATCTTCCCGATGTGCGCTCGCGGCTCCGGCTCGCGATCGAGCAGGACTGGCTGGCGCTGGGCGAGCGCAGCGGCAAGGCCGTGCAGATCTTCCGCCTCGGCGGCATCTACGGCCCCGGCCGCAACCCGCTCGTCAAACTCCGGCAAGGCAAGGCGACGCGGCTGATCAAGCCCGGGCAGGTCTTCAACCGCAGCCATGTCGACGACATCGCCGGCGTGCTGATGGCCTCGCTCGCGCAGCCGCGCCAGGGCGCAATCTACAATGTAGTCGATGACGAACCGGCCCCGCCGCAGGATGTCGTCAGCTTCGCGGCCGGGATCGCCGGGATTGCGCCACCGCCTGAAGTCCCGTTCGATCCGGCGCGGCTCTCGCCGATGGCTGCGAGCTTCTACAGCGAGAACCGGCGCGTCTCGAACGCCCTGGTGAAGCGCGAGCTCGGCTACGCCTTCCGCTATCCGAGCTATCGCGAGGCGCTGCCGGCGCTGCTGGCCGGCGGGGATTGAGATCGCTTTCAACCGTCATTGCGAGCGCCAGCGAAGCAATCCAGGGGCGGGAGCGCTCTACGTCCCCCCTGGATTGCTTCGTCGCTGGCGCTCCTCGCAATGACGCGCTCAGGCCGCGTAGTGCTGGCCCTCGTCGCCGTAATAATCGAAGTAGCGCTGGTCGATCGCCGCGACGGGCAGGATCACCAGCACGTCGGTCGTGCCGAACTGCCGGTCGACCACCGCGCCGGTGCCGAAGCGGGCGCCGAGCCTCAGATACGCCTTGATCAGGGGCGGCATCTGCCTCAGCGCCAGCTTTGCGTCGAGCACCTCCGCCGGCAAACGATCCATCGCGACATGGCGGTCGGGACGGGCCGCGGCGCCCCACGCGCCGGTGGAGCGGGCATTGTGATGCAGGAAGCTCAGCGGCACCGCAAGCGCGTCGGGGTCGGTGCCGTCGAAGCTCGCGCAGCCGAACATCGCGTCGATGCGGTGATGGCGGATATAGGCGCAGATGCCGCGCCAGAGCAGCTCGATCGTCCGCTTGCCGCGGTAGGGCTCGAGCACGCAGGAACGGCCGAGCTCGAGGAAGCGCAGGCCTGGATGGCGCGCGATCATCGGGCCGAGATCGAACTCGCCTTGCGTGTAGAAGCCGCCGAGACGCATCGCCGCGCCTTGGCGCATGAGGCGATAGGTGCCGACGACCTTCGGCCTGACACCGCCGAAACGCCCGCGCGCGGCATGGTCGATCACGAGCAGATGGTCGCAGGCCGCGTCGAACCGGTCGGCGTCGCGGCGGAACATGCGCGAGACCACATCGGGCTTGGCCGACATCTCCTGATAGAACACGCGGTAGCGCAGGCGTTGCGCGCGCCAGATCTCGCGCGGCCCCCGCGCCAGCCGGACCTCGAGCGAGCCGCAGCGGCCGAGCGTGCCCGCCAAAGCGTCGGGCATCTCCGAGGCGCGGCCGAAGCGGCGCATCGTCTCGCCGGTCATCAGCCTGAACGGTGACAGGGCGGACAGGATCAGGCCAGGCGCAGGATCGTGCCGGGTCGACCCACCCGGAATTCCATGGAGGTCAGGTGCCATGGCTCGTGTTGTCCCCCAGCCCGCCTTCTCTGGCAATGCGACACCTGTGCGCCGGCTGTCTTACAGCATCGCGACAGAACTGAGTCGAAGCGGTGACGGCTGGAGCATTGCGCGAAAAAGTCGGAACCGGTTTTCCGTAGAAGCAATGCTCTAAGCTTTTAGAATCGATCACGTCGCGTTCGGACGTTTCCGTCCGAACGCGACGTGATCTAAGCCGAGCGGATCGCCGCCGCGGGTTCCGCGACCCGGTCGAGCCAGCGCTGCAGGGCGGCACGGTCGAGGGGCTTAGCCAGGCAATCATCCATGCCGGCGGCAAGCGCGGCGGCCCTGTCGCTTTCGGCGACATTGGCGCTGACCGCGACGAGCGGCAGCGCGGCGCGCTGCGGCTCGCTCCGCTCCAGCTTGCGCACCGCGCGGGCGACGGCGAGCCCGTCCAGCTCCGGCATGCGGATGTCGAGCAAGGCGAGATCGAAGGAGCGGCCCTTGCCACTGAAGCCCGCCTGGATTGCGGCCAGCGCCTGACGGCCGTCGCCGACCCAGACGGCCTCGCAGCCGAAGCGCTCGAGCGTCCGCGTCGCGAGCAGCGCGTTGATCTCGTTGTCCTCCGCCACCAACACAGTCAGGCGCGCGTGGGAGGGCTGCGACAGGTGCGGCGCCTCCTGCTTCTGGCTGGCGGCGGCCTGCACCGGAGCCGGCGAGAGACGCTCATAGAGCGAGCGGGCCCGCACCGGCTTGACGAGGAAGCCGGTGAAGCCGGCCTCGCGCGGCGAGCCGAACTGGCGGCGCTCCAGCGGCGACAGCATGATCAGGCAATGCTCCGCCGCGGCGCTGAGCGCTGCGGCTGCGAGAGCCGCCGCGGCGTCGCGCCCGATCGACTGGTCGATCAGGACCGCGTCCCAGCGCTGCCCGGTGCCGAGCCGCTCCATTGCTGCTGCGGCATCCGCGGCCGGCACGGCTTTGCCGCCTGCAGCCGCAACGGCCTCGCGCAGATAAAGCGCGCCGAAGGGCGCGGGGGAGACGACGAGAACGCGCTTGCCGCGCCAGTCCGGCAGGGCGGGAGCCGCCGCGCCGCGGGCCGCTGCCAAGGGCAGCAGCACCTTGAACAGGGCGCCGCCTTCCGGCCTGTTCTCGACGCCGACCGAACCGCCCATCAGGATGGCGAGCCGGCGCACGATGGCGAGGCCGAGGCCGGTGCCCTCCTGCCGGCGCGCGGTGGGGCCGTCCAGCTGCTCGAACTCCTCGAAGATCGCCTGGCGTCGTTCCTCCGGAATGCCCGGGCCGGTGTCGGCTACGCCAACCGCGAGCTTGCCGCCGCTACGGCCGATGGTGATGCCGACACCGCCACTTTCCGTAAACTTGATCGCGTTGCCGACGAGGTTGAGCAGGATCTGGCGCAGCCTGTCACGGTCCCCGACGAAATGCGTCGGCAGGTCGGGCGCGAGATGGGCAGCGAGCTCGATGCCCTTGGCCTGAGCCCGCGGCGCCATCAGCTCCGAGACAGTTTCGACCAGCTGACCGAGATCGAAAGGCTCGCTGGCGAGGTCGAGCTTGCCCGATTCGACCCTGGCGAAGTCGAGGATGCCGTCGACGAGGCCGAGCAGCGCCTCGCCCGAGGTCCTGAGCGCCCGGACATAGGTCGTCTGCTCGGCGTCGAGCCCGGTATCGCCGAGGAGGTCCGCCATGCCGAGGATGCCGTTGAGCGGCGTGCGGAATTCGTGGCTGACCGTGGCCAGGAAGCGCGACTTCGCCTCGTTGGCGCTCTCGGCCCGGGCGCGCGCCTCGTCGAGCGCGCGCTCGCCGGCGATGTGGGCGGTGATGTCGCGGCCGACGCGCTGCAGCACGGACCGGCCGAGCGCGACCGGCACCACCGTCTCGACCCAGGAGATCCAGCGCTCGCCCTCGGGCGTCGCGAGGCATTCGTCGAAGACACGTGCCCCACCCTCGAGCGCCTGGACGGGGCGGGAGGCGATCAGGCGCGGCGCGGTCGTCGTCCCGACGATTTCGGCCTCGCCGAGGCCGAGCAGCGCGGCATAGGCGGCATTGGCATAGACGATGCGGGTGCCGTCCCGGCGCACGATCAGGTCTCCCTGCGCGGCGATCAGGCTGCGGTAATGCTCCTCGCTCTCGGCCAGCGCCCAGAGGCGGTCGTTGAGCTGATCGAGGTCGCTGGCCAGGTCGGAAGCCTGCCGCAGCATGCGGCCGCGCTGGCGCAGCAGCATCAGCGCGGCTAAGCCGGCGAGCAGCGCGAGCATGACCGCAGCGGCTGCGACCCAGGAAACCCAATCGGACACCATGCCGGCAATCTAGCAGGCGGCCGTTGCGGAAACCTTTGGCAAAACGGCGGATTCGAGGGATCGAGTGGCGCAATTCGTTAACCCTGCGGCGGCACCGCAGGGCGTCTGGCCTACTCGGCCTTCGGTTCCGTCAGCGAGCCCGCCTCGTACCGAAGCAGGTCTCCAGGCTGACAGTCGAGGAACTGGCAGATCCGCTCGATCGTGTCGAAGCGCACGCCTTTCACCTTGCCCTGCTTGAGCAACGACAAGTTGGCTTCGGTGATCCCGACATATTCCGCCAGGTCCTTGGACTTCACATTGCGTTCAGCGAGCATCACGCCCAGGCGCACGCGGATCGGCATTCGTTGTCCTTCAGACGAACTGCTGGTTCTCGTCGGCGATATCCGAAGCCTCGGCCATCACCCAGGCGATGACCGCAACCGTTCCCGCGAAGATCAAGGCGATGAGCATGTCGGAACCGACATGGAGCGAGAGCGTTTTCGCACCCGCCGGATTGCTGAAACTCAGAAGGACGGAGAGCGCCGCACCGGCGAGCGGTTTAAGCAGGGCCGAGGCGGCAACGGCAATCGAAAACGCCTTGAGCCGTCCGATCGGTTCGCTGGCGAAGATGCGGCCGGCTGCGAAGGCATCGAAGCATCGACGGGCGCTCAGGAGCCCGTAGATGAGCGCCCCGAGCGGAACCATGGAGATGCCAAACGCCAGCGCCCGGATGGCAAGGCCGATCTCCGCGGCGGGCCCATGCATAATCCCGGCCTGGACGAACAACGCGCGCGTCGGCGTCATGACCCAATAGGACAACATGGCCGCCACGAGCAGGCCGGACGTCACGAGGCACCCCGTCGCCATCGATCGGCTGAGGCGCCGAATCCGATCGAGACGCCGTTCGCGTTCCTGCTCGGCGGGCATGTCGGTCATCGTTCGCGATTGAAGCACGGTTCGGAAGCTCCTCTCCAAGTTGGCCGAGTCATGGCCAATAAATTATTGTTTGACAATAATTTATTTTCACCAGACAGATCGAAGATCAGCCCAGGAGCCCCGCATGTCTCGTCAACTTGCCAAACTGGCCGTCGCCCTCATCCCCTTCGCGGCCGTCATCCCAGCCGCATCCCCATCGATAGCCACGCCCTCGACCTCCCACGGCCAGATCTCGGTCGCCCAGGTGATGCAGATGCTGGAGAAGGCTCCGAGCGATAGGACGGCGCAGCAAGTCATGACCGCCTATCTTGCCGGCGTCGGCGAAACCGCCAGCGCCGTCGTCAGCATGGGCCGCGCAACCTGCCGGACAGCTTTGGGGCTGGATGCCGCGAATATCGGCAAGGTGCTCAAGACCGCGGCCGCAGGCCAGAACGTGGCGGAAATACCCGCGACGCCATTGATCGTCAGGGACATGCTCAATCGGGCGGGCTGCAAGCACCGATGAATCCTGGCATGGATCCGGATCAACGGATCGAAATTCTGTTCGCCCGGATGCTTCAGGCAGCCTGCGCCACCTGCTCGCCGCGCGCGCGATAGGACAAGGCTTCCGCCAGATGGATGCGGCCGATCTTCGGCTCGTCGTCGAGATCCGCCAGCGTGCGCGCCACCTTGAGCACCCGGTGATAGGCGCGGGCGGTCAGGCGCATCGCCTCGGCGGCATCGCGCAGCAGGGCAAGCCCAGCATTGTCCGGCCGGGCGATCTCGTCGAGGACCGGCACCGGGCAGGCGGCATTGGTCATGAGCCCGGCAAGGCCCAACGCCTCGAAGCGCGCCGCCTGGCGCCGGCGCGCGGCAGCGACGCGGGCTGCGACCTCGGCCGAGCCCTCGCTCGCCGCCGGCAGGATCAGGTCCGCCGCCGTGACGGCCGGGACGTCTATCGCGATGTCGATACGGTCCAGCATCGGGCCGGAGATGCGGCTCTGGTACTGCGCCATGCAGCGCTCGTTCTGCTGGCGGCGGCAGGCGAAGCCCGGCTCCGTCGCCTTGCCGCAGCGGCACGGATTCATCGCCGCGACGAGCTGGAAGCGTGCCGGGTAGACGGCGCGGTGGTTGGCCCGCGAGATCAGCACGTCGCCGGTTTCCATCGGCTGACGCAGCGCATCGAGCGCCTGGGCCTGGAACTCTGGCAGTTCGTCGAGGAAGAGCACGCCATGATGCGCGAGCGAGACCTCGCCCGGTCTGGCCTGGAGGCCGCCACCGACGAGCGCTGCCATCGAGGCGGAGTGATGCGGCGCGCGGAAAGGCCGCCGGTCGGTCAGCGCGCCATCCGCGAGATGGCCGGCAACCGAGAGCACCATGGAAACTTCGAGCAGCTCGCGCGGTGTCAGCGGCGGCAGGATCGAGGGCAGCCGGCTCGCCAGCATCGATTTGCCGGCTCCGGGAGGTCCGTTCATCAGCAGGTTGTGCCCGCCGGCCGCCGCGATCTCGAGCACGCGCTTGGCGCTTTCCTGCCCCTTGATGTCGGCGAGGTCTGGCAGCGGGCCGGATTGCCGCGCGACCGCGGGATCGGGCCGGGTCATCACCTGCGTGCCCTTGAAATGGTTGGCGAGCTGGATCAGCGAGCGCGGCGCGAGGATGTCGATGTCGGCCGCGGCCCAGGCCGCCTCCGGGCCGGAAGGGTGCGGGCAGATCAGCCCCTGCCCTCTTCCATAGGCGGCGATCGCGGCCGGCAGGACCCCGGCGACCGCCGCGATCGAGCCGTCGAGTGCCAGTTCGCCTAGCACCGTGTAGCCGGCCAGCGCATCGGGCGGAATCGCCCCGATCGCCGCCATGACGGCGAGCGCGATCGGCAAATCGTAATGGCTACCCTCCTTGGGCAGGTCGGCTGGAGCGAGGTTGACGGTGATGCGCTTGGCCGGGAGGGCGAGCCCGGACGCGATCAGCGCTGCCCGCACGCGCTCGCGGCTCTCCGCCACCGCCTTGTCCGGCAGGCCGACCAGGATGAAGGCGACGCCGCCCGGCGTGACCTGGACCTGGACATCGACGGCGCGCGCCTCGATGCCCTCGAACGCGACCGTCGCGACCCGCGTCACCATCAGTCCCAACCCGTCCCAACGCCATGCCCCAAGGGAAGCTAGCCGAGCTTCAGGTTCCACGCAAGAACATAAAGTGAACCATCATGCCGGAGCGAGCGCCGCCTTTCGCGCCAGGACCTGGCGCAGCAGCACCGGCGAGGCGATCAGGGCGCTGGTGAGCATTGTCGTCGGCGTCGCCAGGATCATCGGCAACGCCGCGATGCCGATGACGAACCGTTCCCACCTCACCAGCGGCGCCAGCAGCCAGCCGGCGAAAGCCGCCGAGAGAAGCGTGATGCTGATGATGCAGGCCGCGGTCGAGACGATCATCTCGGCCCAGGTGAAGCCGGGCACCATGATCAGCATCGAGGGCGAGAACACGAAGACGAAAGGAACCAGTATCTTGCCGAGCCCCAGCCGGAAGGCAGTGTTGCCGGTCTTGAACGGATCGGCGCCGGCCATGCTCGCGCCGGCATAGGCCGCGATCGCGACCGGGGGCGTGATGTCGGCGAGGATGCCGTAGTAGAATACGAAGAAATGGGCCACGAGCGGGTTGACCCCAAGCATGCCGAGCGCGGGCGCCGCCACCGTGACCATGATGATGTAGTTCGCCGTGGTCGGCACGCCGCAGCCCAGCAGGATGCAGACGATGCCGGTCAGGATCAGCGTGAAGAACAGGGTCGCGCTCTTCAGCTCGAAGGGGAAGAACGGGATCAGGGCGGCGACGCCATTGGCCC
Organism: Allobosea sp. Root381; assembly: GCF_001429395.1. Classification (GTDB taxonomy): domain Bacteria; phylum Pseudomonadota; class Alphaproteobacteria; order Rhizobiales; family Beijerinckiaceae; genus Allobosea. The sequence continues at coordinate 22,865 of NZ_LMJT01000014.1, read as the reverse complement.
ATTGGTCGGCGAGCGATGTCACGATCCAGGAGATCTTGAAGCCGACGCCGGTTAGCGTCACCACGCCGACGATGATGCCGACGGTCGCCGCCGCGGCGCCGACGCCGATCGCGTATTTCGCGCCGAGGATGAAGGCGTCGACCATGTCGGCTACGCGCTTGCGTCCCTCGGCGCTGCGCATCAGCACGCCATGGGCCATCACGGCGAAGGCCGACAGCGTGAAGGCCGCGTTGACGCCAGGCACGCGCAGGAACTCGGTCGGGGCGGCGATGCCGATCGCCACGGCGAAGACCAGCGCGGAGGCGGCGCGGTACTGGGCGAGGCCGACCAGCATGCAGCCGGTGATGCCCCAGAAGGCGGCGAGATAGGGCGTATAGCCGGTGAAGAGCACGAGGATGAGCGCGAAGAGCGGCGCGATCGTCGGCCAGTCGCGGGCAAAGACCTCCGAGAGCTTCGGCGCGTCGGCATCGGAAATGCCGCCCATGCCGGTGCGCTTGGCCTCGAAATGGACCTGCATCAGCACGCCGAAGAAATGCATGAAGGCGGGAATGATCGCGGCGACAACGATGGTCGCATAGGGCAGGTTGAGGAACTCGACCATCAGGAAGGCGGCCGCGCCCATGATCGGCGGGGTGATCTGGCCACCGGTCGCAGCGGTCGATTCCACCGCGGCGGCGAAATGGCGCTTGTAGCCGAGCCGGATCATCATCGGGATCGTCAGCGAGCCGACCGTCACCGTGTTCGCGACGGAAGAGCCCGAGATCATGCCGAAGAGGGCCGAGCCGAAGATCGAGACCTTGGCCGGCCCGCCGGCGAAGCGCCCGGCCACCGCCGCGGCGACGCCGAGGAAGAGACGCCCCAGGCCGATGCGGGTCGCCAGCACGCCGAACAGCACGAAATGGAAGACATAGGTCGCGACCACGCCGAGGGCGACGCCATAGACGCCCTGGCTGGTCAGATAGAGATGGTTGACCAGGTTCGCCCAGGTCGAGCCGGGGTGCAGGAAGATGCCGGGAAACCAGTTGCCGAAGATCGCATAGACCATCGCGAAGAGCGCGATCAGCGGCAGGCCCCAGCCGATGGCGCGGCGCGTCGCCTCGATCATCAGGACGATGGTGATCGAGCCCATCACCACGTCGAGCGTCGAGGGATTGCCGACACGGAAGGCCATGTCCTCGAAGATCCACGGGACGTAGAGGCTGGAGATCGCGACCGCGATCGCGCAGAGCCAGTCATAGAGCGGCACGCCGCCGGGCCGCAGCAGGGTCGAGGGATGCACGATCCGCGCATCGCTCTTGCGGGCCGAGAAGACCAGGAAGATCAGCCCGAGCACGAAGGCGAGGTGGATGCCGCGATGCGTCGTCTCGCGCAGCAGGCCGAAGCCGGCGGTGTAGTAGTGGAAGGCCGAGAGCGCGAGCAGCAGCCCGCCGACGAGGAGCGCCGTGCCGGGCGGCACCTTGCGGAACTGCATCTCGGGATCGAGTTCCTCCTCGAGCTTGGCGAGTTCGGCGACGGAAGGGCTGGCGGTCATCGGGGATCTCGGCCAAGCCCCTCTTCCGGAAGGAGGAGGGGTAGAGGGAAGAAAACGGTTCAGAACGAAGCAAGGACCGGCATTGCGAGCGTATCGAAGCAAGCCAGGGGACGTAGAGCCCTGTCGCCCTGGATTGCTTCGCCGCTACACTTCTCGCAATGACGGCAGCGGAAGCCGGCCTTACTTCAGCAGGCCGGCTTCCCTGTAGAAGCGCTCGGCGCCGGGATGCAGCGGCACGCCCTGCAGGCCGGTCAGCGCCGTCGCCTTCTGGATCGCCTTGCCCTTGGCATGGCCGGCGTCGAGCACCGCGCGGGCCTTGTCGCTCCACAGCCCCTTGGTGGCGGCATAGACCGTGTCGGCCGAAATCTTGGCCGAGGTCACCCAATGGGCGCCGACCGAGATCGTCTTGACCGCACCAACATCCTTGTAGGTGCCGGCCGGGATCTCGTCCGCCGCGAAGAAGGGAAAGTCCCTGGCCAGCTTCTCGGCCTCGGGCCCGGCGATCGGCAGGATGTCGACGCCCGAGCCGGTCGAGGCGAGTTCGGAGATCGCCGCAGCCGGGAAGCCGCCGGTGAAGAAGAAGGCGTCGACCGAGCCGTCCTTCATCTTCTCCGCCGCCTGGTTCGGCTTGAGATATTCGGCCGAGATGTCCTTCTCGCCGACGCCGAAGGCGGCGAGAATGGTCTTGGCATTGAGCAGCGTGCCGGAGCCGGGCTCGTCGAGCGAGACCTTCTTACCCTTGAGGTCGGCGACGCTCTTCACGTTCGACGCCTTGCGGACGACGAGATGGACGCTCTCCGGATACAGATTGGCGATCGAGCGCAGCTCCTCGACCTTGGGCTTGCCCTCATAGACGCCGGTGCCGGAATAGGCCCAATAGGCGACATCGGCCTGGGCAAAGCCGGATTCCGCCGCGCCGCCGACGATGGCATTGACATTGGCGACCGAGCCGTTGCTGGCGACGGCCGTCGCGATCAGCTGCGGCGGCGCCGAGATCGCGTTCGCGATCAGCCCGCCGATCGGATAATAGGTGCCGGCGGTACCGCCGGTCCCGATGCGGAAGAAGGCCGGCGCCTGGGCGAAGGCGATGCCGGCAGCCAGCGCCACCCCACCAAGTGCCAAGCCAGCAGCGACCAGTTTCGATCGGAAATGCAAGGACATCGCGTCAGTCTCCCCATGAAGGGATGGACTGTCGCCGAGCTTTGCCGCGACGATCAACCGAAAAATTACATGACGGCTATGCTGCCCCGCATCATCAACAACCTTGCGGAAGGCAGGATGGCAGCGCCCCGGCCGCTCGGTGGGCCGGCGGCGCGCCGGGAGCGCCTCAGGCCGCCACGCCGGTCCCGATCTGGCAGGTCACGCCCGTGCCGCCGAGCCCGCAATAGCCAGCCGGGTTCTTGGCGAGATATTGCTGGTGATAGTCCTCGGCGGCGTAGAAGATCGGCGCGTCGAGGATCTCGGTCGTGATCGGATCGTAGCCGCGCTGCTGCAGCGCCTGCTGGTACTCCGCCCGCGAACGCTCGGCCGTCTCGCGCTGCCTCGCATCCGTGACGTAGAGTCCGGAGCGGTACTGCGTGCCGATGTCGTTGCCCTGGCGCATGCCCTGGGTGGGGTTGTGATTTTCCCAGAAGGTCTTCAGCAGCGCCTCATAGGAGAGGACCTTCGGATCGAAGACAACCTTCACCACCTCGTTGTGGCCCGTCAGCCCCGAGCAGACCTCCTCATAGGTCGGGTTCGGCGTGAGGCCCCCGGCATAGCCGACGGCGGTGATCCAGACCCCCTCGCCCATCTGCCAGAACTTGCGCTCCGCGCCCCAGAAGCAGCCGAGGCCGAAGAACGCCGTCTCGAAGCCCTCGGGATAGGGGCCGGCGAGCGCGCGCTGGTTGAGGAAATGCCGTTCGGCGGTGGGAATCGGGTCTGCCCGGCCGGGCAGCGCCTCGTCGGCTTGCGGCAGGGCGGTCTTCTTGCGCAGGGCGAACATGTCGGACTCCGTTGCTGATGTCGCGCCAGGATATAGGCATTGGCCACCCGTTCCGACAGGAGCGAGCAGCCCGGCGGCGCTCACCGTCTCGTGACGATGCCGATCTTCGGCTCCGGCCGCGCGCCCAGCCTGAGCAGCAGGAAACCAAGGAGGAAGGCGACGAGCGCCGCGGGAGCGAGCATCAGATTGAGCATGACCGGGTCCCACAGCAGCGGATGGATGCCGCGCTCGATGATGGTCTGGAGTCCCTTGACGCGCTCGCCGAACAGGGTCGCGAGCGCAAGCTGCAACGGCGTGTACTGTACGGTGGAATTGGCGATCGAGCGTGCGCCGTCGATGACCAGCGAGACGAAGCCGGCCGCGACGAGCAGATAGCCGAGGAGCCGCAGCAGGAAGCGCACCATCCGTTCTCCTTCGCAGGGCTGCCGACGCCGTCTTCCAGCGACCCCGCCTGTCGATCCTGCAGGCGAAGGCATGCCGCCGCCGAATCCGCCGCCGGACCTGCGGCCGGGCGACCACGCCCCGATGTGCCCCCTCAGCTGTGGCTTTGCAACCGCGTCCACCACTGATTTCGAATGATCTGTCGAAGGGTGCCAGTTGGCCCTTGAAAGAAGCCGGCTCGGCGGTCATAAGCAGCGCGCCGGACAGGTGGCCGAGTGGTTGAAGGCGCACGCCTGGAAAGTGTGTATACGGGAAACCGTATCGCGGGTTCGAATCCCGCCCTGTCCGCCACTCAGAAAAGACGAGCGTCCTCAACGGCCTCCGGGGGGGTGCTCCCCCATTTCCTCCCCCAGCCCGCTCCCTCAGGCGCCGTACTGGATGGAGCGCTGTCTCAGGGCATCGAGCAGCAACACGAGACGCTGCCCGGCATCGGTTGCATAGGCGAGCGCGTCGGCGAAGGCATCCGTGGGGTTTCTGACCATGGCGCACTCCGAACCGCTCGAGATCGGATTCGATGTTCGACGTAGCCGCGGGGATCGTGCGATCCGCCAGACACGATGCTTGAGCGCGGCCCAAAGCCGCATCGCTGTTCACTCACAGCCCAGCGCGCATTCCCCATCGTGTGGTGCCGCCTCATGGGTGCTTCACCGTCTGCGCAGACCACACCACCACAACAGGCGGCCTAAGCGTATTGTCCTTAGGACAGGTTGCGGTGCGAATGACGGATCCAGGCCGCATCGCTCTCCGGAGTCAACGATCGTCGGGGAGAATCCCTAGGCTGGCTTCGCGCTCCAGCCAGGTCAGCGCGCGGTCCCTCTCATTTGAGGGAAATCTGCGGATGTCGGCCGCTACGAAGTGCTTCGCGACATGGGGCGCGAGCTTCAGGAACTCGCTGTCCGAAACGACCGCAATCCGCTCGACCTTGTCATGGTGGCCCATCACGAATTTGAGATGGGAGATCAGGGCGCCGGCATCCTCCCAGCCAGGAAAGGATGCCGCATCGACCATCAGGCCGTGGAGTGACCCATTTGCCTTGATGTACGGATCGACGATGCCGGAGAGCCGTTCGAAATCCGCTTTATCGAGGGGTCCGTTAGGCGCCAGGATAACGATTCCCTCGTCTTCAAGAAGATCGATTTGCAGCATTGTTACAATCCTGCCGAGGCGAGGTCAGCGCACGCGCCGCCAGCCTATTTGGGGAGGCACTCGACATTATAGGCGACGATGATGTCCTTGGGACCGGCCGTGCCGGCAAGCTTGAGCTCGTCGAGCGCACTTCTGAGCCGTACTCCGGCGTCCTTCAAGCTACCCTCCAGCTTCGCCTTCGCCGACTGGCATCAGTCCTCGCTGGTGAACTCCTGGAAGATCACTGTCGGCAGCAGTCGCCATTCAGCCCGGTCGCTCGTTGCCATCGGGTTCACCGAGTAGGAGAAGACGTACATCAGCACCCACATGGGACGACCTCTTTGGCTTAGCCCCTCACCGAAATATGGTCGGGTTCACCACGCCGTAGATTGGACCGTCTCCGCGTCGGTCATGCTGCCCAAGCTCTGACCGACCGTCGGGACGTGGGGTTACTCCGCTAGCCCAAATCAGCGCTCAGCGACGCCTCGCATAATAGGCCTTTTCGGCTGCCTGAAGGGCGCGAAAGGCCTCGACATTGGCTCGACCGGCCTTGATCGCCTCTTCCATCCGGCCGTCACGCTTCATCGCGTAGTCGTCATGGAACACATCCATGACGCAACCGGCCGTTTTGGTGCAGGCCAAGGCATTGTTTTGACCGGCAGAGGTAAGAAGCGCGGCCATCGCCAGGACGGTTCCAACGACGATGTGGTTGATCATGAGCCGAATTCCTCCCCCGGTGGAAGCGCTCGGACGACGCTGCTCCTCAGCGCTTGATCAGCCTGCTCCTCTGATGCCCATGTCGTTTCTCCGCGATACCAGCCGAACGAGCGCTGCGGAAACCTGTCCCTAAGGACAATGCGTAGGCCGAGCCGGGCCGCGAAACGAGCTTGAAGCTTCTTCAACGCCGGCGTGCGATCCCGATGCGCGGCCCAAACACGCATTTCATTCGGTCGTATTAAGCGAAATCAAAAAGCGGTGCGTCCGAAGAGACAAGGCGACAGGATTAGCTTTCGCAGGATTTGGCCCGAGCTCTCGGCAGGCCTCTGTCGTCTGTCGTACCTTGCGACCCGCTTCATCAAGCGAGATATCTCCCCCGAGCCGTGCCGAATTTCAGCGCTATCTGCGCCTATTGCGCTTGTGTCAGGTTGGCCAGCGCCTGTTCGATACGCTGCCGCTTTGACAAGCCCTCCTCGTGAGGCACAACCAGCCCTGCAAACCATCTCCGCGGCAGACCTCGAGGCGCACCTTCCGCCGACGCTCGCGTGTCCCGACCAGATGCTGCGGCGCGCAGCCGTTCACGAGGCTGGCCATGCCATCGCCGCCGTCGCGTTGGGGAAACCCCTCCAGTTCGCGGAGATTCGCGAGAAGGTGGCACTCCTGGCGGGACCGGACGAGGCTCGCTGCCGCGAGCGGGAACAGCGTATGGACGAAGAACGCGATTTGATCATCGCGAAGACAGCCGAACTTTCTAGCTAGCGCGTTCAAGCCGGGCGCTGGACATCTCGCAGAGCCGGGTCTACGCGGCCCAGGTCTAGGGAGGCATCATGCCGCCCAACTTGACGGCCGAGGAGAGGTCCGAGGCGACGAAGGCAGGCCTCGCAGCGCGGGGCAAGGCGAAGTCCGCCCCAGTTGTGGCCCCAGCTAAAGGGCTGGCTGTCGAGAGGCCTTAGAGGCCAAAAGCGATCAAGCGGCCGGTTGCTACGAAGCAACGCGCTTTGCTCTGACTTCAGCCTTCCCTCGGTTAACGAGCGCGCCGGTCTCGTGACTACATCATAAGATCAGCCCAGGACAGGGAGGAAATTCCTGCCATCTTGGCGAGACCTATCATCTGATTTGCGTTACAGCGCAGTCCGCTCGTCAATCAACGTTCTCGGCAGCGGCGTGACCGATGTCCGCTTCCTGGCACCTGTTGAACGGCAGCTCTTGGCGCCGATTGAACACCTAAGACGCGCTCCTCCAGGCGCCAGCCAGATCCGCCGTGTCTCGCGCGGGCGACTGGCCGAACAGGCGGCTGTATTCGCGGCTGAACTGGGATGGGCTTTCATAGCCGACGCGGATCGCGACCGCGGCCGCGCTCAGCGCCTCGGTCACCATCAGCCGGCGCGCATGCATCAGCCGGAGGGTCTTGTGGAACTGGAGCGGGCTCATGTTGGTCACCGCCTTGAACTGGCGGTGAAAGGCCGAAACGCTCATGGCGACCCTGTCCGCGAGCGCCTCGATCCGCAAGGGCTGGGTGAAGTTCTCGCGGATCCACAGAATGGCGGCGTGGATGCGTGCCAGGGCAGTCTCCGGCGTGGCGATGTCGCGCAGCATCCAGCCCTGCGGCCCTTGCAGGACGCGGTAGAGGATCTCCCGCTCATAGGCCGGCGCCAGGACCGGAATGTCGTCGGGATGCTCCATGAGGCGCAGCAACCGGACCCAGGCATCGAGCAACTCGGATGTGACCGGGGCGACCGAGAAACCCGGGCTGCTTTCACGCCCGGCTGCGGCCGGAGCCGAGGCCAGCACCTCGGCGATGATCTTGGGATCAAGCGTCAGGCTGATTGCCAGGTAGGGCTCGCCCGTTGTCGCCGGATGGACACTGCCGACGGCGGGCAGCTCGACCGACATGACGAAATAGGTCGCCGGATCATAGTGCAAGGTCCGGTCGCCGACGGTCATCGACTTCGACCCGCGCAGGATCAGGTTGATCATCGGATCGTATACGGCAGCCAGGTCGTGCTCGGGGATCTTTCCCTGGACCATCGCGAGGCGCGGAATGCCCGTCTCCGTCCGCCGGTTCTCGGCATGGGCGGCCAGGCGACGCAGTTCTTCGAGCGCGGTTTCCATCTCCCATCCCTGCGCTCATGAGCCCCGCTCCACAAGCCGAAAGCAGGATCAGGCAAGACCGAGGCAGGATCGCGTAACGCCAGCCATGCGGCCGAGGCCTACCTTCGTGGTCATCGAAGACACCGGAGCAACACCATGAAGATCGTCATCATCACAGGCGGAAGCCGCGGTCTGGGTCGCAGCGCCGCGCTGCAATGCGCCGAACGCGGCATGGGCGTCATCCTGACCTACAACAGCCATCATGCGGGTGCTGAAGCCGCAGTCACCGAGATCGAACAGGCGGGCGGCAAGGCAGCCGCGTTGGCGCTGGACGTCGGCCAGAGCGCGAGCTTTTCGGCCTTCCGGGATCAGGTCGTGGAGACTCTCGGACGGGCCTGGGGCCGGAAGGACTTCGACTACCTCGTGAACAACGCGGGCTATGGCCTGTTCGAGCCGATCGCGACGGTCAGCGAGGCGCAGTTCGACGGGCTGTTCAACGTCCACCTCAAGGGGCCGTTCTTCCTGACCCAGACCCTGCTGCCGCTGATGGCCGATGGCGGGGCGATCGTGAACCTGACCAGTGCCACGACCCGCGTCGCCACCGCCGGGGTCGCGCCCTACGCCTCGTTCAAGGGCGGGCTCGAAGTCCTGACGCGGTACATGGCCAAGGAGTTCGGCGAGCGCGGTATCCGCGCCAACTCGATAGCGCCGGGCGCCATCCGGACCGATCTCGGCGGCGGGCTGAATGACGAATTCGAAGCCATGCTGTCAGCCCAGACCGCGCTCGGCCGTGTCGGCGAGCCCGTTGACGTCGGCCGCGTCGTCGCCAGCCTGCTGTCGGAGGAGAGCGGCTGGATCAACGCCCAGAACGTCGAAGTCGGCGGCGGCTACATCATCTGATCGGACACATCATGCTCGACCACGTCTTTATCTCCGTCAGCGACCTCGGGCGATCCATCGCCTTCTATACGGCGGCGCTGGCGCCGCTCGGCATCGTCGACCGCGTCGATTATGACGGCGCCGACGGCCCGCCGGGGCATCCCGACCTCAAGGGCTTTGGCTGCGGCGGACGGATATTCTTCTGGTTGCGGGAGGGCGTGGTCGAAGGCCGCGCTGCCCATATCGGTTTCGTCGCGGACGGCAGGGCGGAGGTGAACGCGGCCTACGATGCCGCCATGGCCGCGGGCGCGACCGACAACGGCTCGCCCGCCGCGCGACTCCACTACGACCCCCGATACTACGCTGCGAACGTGCTGGACCCCGACGGGTACAGCCTGGAGTTCGTCTACAAGGATTGGCAGCACCGCTCATGAAGACCGTGATGATCTATGGTGCCGCCGGCTACACCGGCAGCATGGTGGCCGAGCATGCCAAGGCGGCCGGTCTGAACATCGTTGTCGCCGGACGCTCGGAAGCTCCCCTGTCCGAACTCGCGACGAGGCTCGGTGTGTCGAGCCGGGTCTTCCCGGTCGACGATCCGATTGCTGTTACGGCGGCCCTGGAAGGCGCCGATGTCCTGCTGAACTGCGCCGGTCCGTTCATGCGGACGGCCGAACCTCTGATGCGCGCCGCCATCGCCGCGGGCATCCACTATCTGGACGTCGCCGCCGAACTCGACAGCTACCTGCTGGCGGAGAAGCTGGATGCGGATGCCAGTGCGGCGGGCGTGATGCTGCTGCCCGGCAGCGGTGGCAGCGTCGCGATGCTGGGGTCGCTGGCGAGCCATGCCGTCGCCCGCATAGCCCAGCCGCGGACAATCAGGATCGCGCTTCACATCACCGGCTCGATGTCGCGGGGGTCGGCGATCAGCGCCACCGAGAACGTCATGACCGAGACGCTTGCCCGACGCGGCGGCCGGCTTCAGAGCCGTGGCTCTTCCGAGACCCAACCCTTCGACTTCGGCCTGGGCGAAGTCGATTGCTTTCCCCTGACGCTGCCGGACCTGATCACGATCGGGCGCACTACCGGCGTGCCGAACGTGGAGACCTTCGTTCACCTGTCCGGCGACGCCTTCCCGGATGGCGATATCAAGGCGTTGCCCACGGGCCCCGATGCCGAGCAACGCAACGCCAACCGCTACCAGGCTGCGGTCGAGGTGACGGGCGCCGACGGAACGGTGGCTCGCTCCATCCTCGACACCGTCAACGGCTACAGCTTCACCGCGCTGGCCGCCGCGGAGGCTGCACGGCGTGTCCTCGACGGCGAGGCCCGCTCGGGCTTCCAGACACCCGCCGGACTGTTCAGTGCAGGCTTCGCCGAGACGATCGCCGACACGACCATCACCGACCTCCCGACTTGAACAGGAGAAGCTCGGGCAAGCCGTCGGAGCGAACCCTGCCGGGCCAATTCAGCGTTGGTCACAACCCGACGCCCATCGTCCGAGCGCCCTCACTCAGGTCACAAAAGACCCCGTCCAGGAGACACCATGTCGACTATCACATCCGCTTCCCAAACTAGTGCCGCCGACAAGCTCGCTGTGGTCGAGGCCCTGTACCGCTTCGCGGCCGGCATCGATCGGCGCAACTGGGATCTGCTCGCGTCCTCGCTCGCCGAGGACGCGGTGTCCGATTTCCGGCCCGCCGCTGCCAGGGCAGGGTTCGACTACCCTGTGATCGAAGGCCGGACGAACATCATCGCGGCCTTGTCGGGCTCGCTCGCCCAACTCGGCACGAGCCATTCTGTCAGCAATCCGTTGGTCACCATCGACGGCGACCTCGCCCGCCTCGACGCTCTCGTCGAGGCGCAGCACGTTCCGGTGAAAGACCCCACGCGCCACTACCTGATGAAGAATCGATACGACGTGGAACTGGCGAGGCAGGGCGATCACTGGGTCATCACGCGTAACACGGTCGACAACATCTGGCGTGACGGCGACGTGACCGTCATGTCGGAGGTTTAGCTCTACCTGATAGGCAGCTGTTCTTCGCAGCCGGCTCGCCGAGGCATGCCCTGCCATGGAGGTGTACGCAACGCGTCATCTTCGAGGCCACCGATCGCGCGCCAAGCCCCTCAACCGCGGAGATCAGTGATCGTTTGAGGTTGCCGCTTGCGGTCGAGCCCATTTCACGCCGCCTCATACAGGCGATCGTTTCCAAATTCCGATCGTCTGTCAAAGCCTAGGTCGTAAGCGCGCATGTCCGCTTTCGGGCATCACTCCAATGTCCGGAAGTGGCGCGATTGCTGACTCTGGCAACGTCCGGTTTGCGGCCGTCTAGCTGGTACATGGGCGGCAAGCTTCGGGCTGACCACTTCGGACCTCTCGGACGCCCGCTCGCACGCAACTCGCGAAAGAAGCCCGCGTAGCGGTCGAACCCAGCCACTGCCGATCTCGGCGTGCCCGCTTTGGCGACGTTTGGTCCCCGCAATGTGCTCCGAAGCGATTTCAAGCAGCGGCAGAAATGCGGCCCGGACGCTTCAATCGCTTGCGCAGTGGCCAGAGCTCCGAGAGTTGCCGTGCGACCTCGATCACGAGCGGGCCGAACTCTCCGATGCGTGCTTCGCTCAGTCGCACCCCTGGGCCGGCAACACTCACCGTTCCGACCGGAGCCCCGTCCACTCCGGAACAGATGACAGCAGCGACGGCCGTGACGCCGGGTTCCGCCTCGCTGATCGCGACGCCGTAGCCGCGCGAGGCGGTGCGCTCCAGCTCGATGAAGAGCTGATCGAAGGAGTGGACGGCGTCGGGGCCATATTGCTCCGGTTCACCGAAGCCGCCATTGAGCGCGATCATCTCGCGCACCTGCGTCCGCGGCAGCCGTGCGAGCCAGGATTTACCGCTCGCGGTGGCATGCAGCGGGACCGTGTTCGTGGTGAGGAGCGGCTGGTACATAAGCCCGCCGCGCGCGCCTTGCGCATCGGCTACCCAGACCAAGGCATGGGCGTCGATTACGGCGAGCCGGACGAATTCGCGCGTTCGGGCGGCGAGTTCATCGAGCACGGGCTGGCAGATGTCAGGGATGCCGGTCGCGTTGTATAGGCGCTGGCCTAGGATGGTAAGGCGCATCGTCAGACGATAGGCGCTCGTCTGCGGGTCTTGCTCGACCCAGCCTTGCTCGATCAGCGTTCCGAGGAGGCGATGGACGCCGCTCTTCGGTAACCCGAGCCTGAGCGCGATCTCGCCGAGCTGCATCTCGCCGGCTTCCTCGACGAGCAGCTGGACGATGGAGAGGCAGCGTTCGGCGGGGATATGGGCCATGGCGAGTTGCGCTCGAATGCGGTCGGTGAGCTGGTCAGCGGCCGGAAAAGACCGGAGGCCGCTTGCCCAAGAAGGCCGTAGCGCCCTCCTGCAGGTCGTCCGAATCAAAGATGCGCTGCTGCGCTATCGTCGAACGAAGCAGGCCGGCGTCAAGCGGCAGGTCGTCGGCGAGGTCGACCAGTTCCTTCGCCAGGCGGTTGGAGATCGGCCCGCGCCGAGCGATGGTCCCGGCCATCGCGCGCGCGGCGTCCAGCGCCGAGCCGGTCTCGGCCAGTTCGTTGACGACGCCCCAGGCCAGCGCCTGTTCGCTGGTGATCGATGCTCCGGTGAACAGCATCTGCTTGGCGCGCGCCGGGCCGACGAGCCGCGTCAGGCGGATCGCGCCATTGCCGGCGAGGCCGCCGAGATGAGCCTCCGGCAGCCCGATGCCGACGCCGCTACGCAGGATGCGAAGATCGCAGCAAAGCGCGATCTCGAGCCCGCCGCCGAGCGCCGGCCCGTCGATGGCGGCGATGGTCGGCATCGGCAGCCGCGCCAGATTGCGCAGCACCATGTCCTCGAACAGGATCTTCTGCTCGCTGGCATCGTGCCGGATCGGCCCGAACTCCTTGATGTCGCTGCCGGCGCAGAAGGCGCGTGCCTCGCCGCCATGCAGGATGACGCAGCGCAGGTCCTGCCGCCGCGACAGATCGGCGAGGATGCGGTTGAACTGCCGCAGCATGGCGCGCGTGACGAGGTTCAGCGGGCCATTCGCGAGCGTGATCTCCGCAACGAAGCCGTTTTCGCTCAGGCTCGCGGAGCCAGCAGCCGCATCCTTCGGGGCGCTGTCGCTCGCCATGGCGCTAGGCCGCGTCGGGCTGCGGCAGGGAGATGCCGTGCAGCACGCCCATTCGCTCGAACTGGCGGTGGATGCGGTCGACATAGGCCGCGAACTCGGCCGCGTCGCCGAGCACGATGGGGCGTGGCCGCGGCAGATCGACCTGGATGTCGTCGATCACTTCGCCCGGGCTCGGGCTCATCACCAGGATGCGGTCGGACAGGCCCACCGCCTCCTCGACGCTGTGGGTGATGAAGACCACGGTCGGGCGCTTGCGCAGCCAGAGGTTCTCGAGATCCGTGCGGACCTGCAGCCGCGTCAGCGCGTCGAGCGCGCCGAAGGGTTCGTCCATCAGGATCACGGAGGGCTCGTGCACCAGCGTGCGGATCAGCGAGACGCGCTGGCGCATTCCGCCCGACAGCTGGCGCGGATACTTATCCATGGCGTGTTCGAGGCGCAGCTGCTTGAACAGGTCCCTGGCGCGCTGCGCCAGCTGCTCCCGGTCGAGCCCGCGAATGTCGGCATGGAGCATGACGTTCTCGAAGGCCGTTCGGAAGTCGAGCAGCAGGTGATCCTGAAAGGCGATGCCGACATCGGTGATCGGCTTCGTCACAGCCTTGCCGTCGACCGAGATCTCGCCGCTCGAATGCCGGAGCAGCCCGGCGATCATCAGCATCAGCGTGCTCTTGCCGCAGCCGGAGGCGCCGACCACCGAGATGAACTGCCCGGCGGGGATCGTGACGTCGATGGGCTTCAGCGCGCGGAACGGCTTGTCGAGCTCCTCGCCGAAGACCTTCGACACGTTGCGGATGACGATCGGGACACCCGATTTCTGCTGGGTCTCGCTCATGGCTGCTCCCTTCAGCTTGCGGTTGCCGCGACCGTGGTCGAGGCGGCGACGGCGTCGAGGGGGACCTTCGAGACGAGCAGCGCCTTGCGGCCCTGCTGCACCAGGGAACCGTCCTGCTTGACGACCCTGACGTCGAAGGTCGCGATCGCCTGGGTCGGTCTCGACCGGCTGTCGCGCAACTCGGCGATCTCGTAGTCGACGAAGATCGTATCGCCGACGAAGACGGGGCCGACGAACTTCCAGCCGTCGATCCCAAGGAAGGCGATCGCGGTCTCGCGCAGCTCGCCGGTGCGGGCCCACATCAGGCCATGGGCGTAGGCGAGGCCGAGCATGCCATGGGCGACCTTGCGGCCGAACTGGCTGCTCTGCGCATAGACCTCGCTGGTATGAAGCTCCGAATAATCGCCGGTGAGCCCGGCGAAACCCACCAGATCGGCATCGGTGATCGTCCGGCCGGGGCTGCGGAAGCGCATCCCGACGAAGAGATCCTCATAGCGGTAACCAAGTCTCGGCTTGTCTGTCATGGCCCGTCGCTTCTGTCCGATTCCGATCCGGTGAGCCCGTCTGGCGTCTGCGCGCTTATTTGCAGGCGCGCATTTCGCCCTCGGCCGGCAGGTATTCATTGGTGTAATAGCTCTTCGGGTCCTGGCCCTCCGGCAGCAGCTTGACCTCGGAGAGCAGGGCCTGGGTCCGCGTCCAGTGGGCGTCCTCGGCCTTGCCGATGAACTTAGCGCCGCCGCTGCAGAACAGCGGGGTGATGGCGGCGAGCTCGGCGGTGGCGAGCTTGACGTTCATGTCGGGGAAGAGCTTCTTGGTGTGCTCGATCGCCTTCTCGGGATTGTCGAGCGCGAAGGACCAGCCCTTCAGGCTCGCCGCGATGAACTTCTTCACGACGTCCGGATTCTGCTTGAGGAACTCGCCCGAGCCGAAGATCGAGGTCGCGACCGTCGGCACGCCGTGGTCGGCGAAGGGGTAATTGTCGAGCTCGGCGCCCTGCATCTCGAGCTGGATCTGATAGGCGTCGGTCGAACCGAGGATCGCATCGACCTGGCCCTGCAGCAGCGACGGCACCATCGCCGCCACCGGCATGTTCATCAGCGTCATGTCCGACTCCTTCAGGCCGTTGGCCTTGAGCAGGAGCGGCAGCATCGGGCCCTGCGAGCCGCCGGCCGGAACGCCGATCTTCTTGCCCTTGAGATCGGCGACCGACTTGATGCCGGCCTTCTTCAGCGCGTTCACCGCGTTCGGGTTCGACTGATAGATCGTCGAGACGACCTTCATCGGCGCGCCCTTGGAGATCAGCTGGGCGACGGCGACCGCATCGGCATAGGCGAGCTGCGACCGGCCGCTCGCGACGAGCTGGGCCGTGTTGCCGGAGCCGTTGCCCTGCACGATCGTCACGTCGAGGCCGGCCGCCTTGTAGTAGCCTTCGCCGACGGCGGCCGCGAAGCCGGCATTCGGGCCGCCCGCCGTCCAGTTCAGCTGGAAGGTCACCGGTGTCTGCGCGAAGGCGGTGGAGAGCCCGAGGCCCGTGACGAGCGCCGCCGCGGCGAACGAACGGTTGATCCAATGCTTCATGACAATTCCTCCCTGTGTTCTTGGTTTCTGTTGTCGTTCTTCAAGGGCGCGGCGCCTGGCCGCCGTCAGCGGCCGCCGGACCGCTGCCACGGCGTCATCAGCCATTCGGCGAGTTCCACGGCGTAGTTGATGATGATGCCGATCACGGTGAGCACGACGAGCACGGCGAAGGTGAGCTCGATGTCGAGCGTGCTGGTGCCGCGCAGCAGCACGTAGCCGAGGCCCTGGTTGGCGCCGACGAACTCGGCGACGATGGCGGCGGTGGCGGCGATGGTCGCCGAGGTCTTGACGCCGGAGAAGATCACGGGGAGCGCCGCCGGAAAGCGCAGATACCAGAAGGTGTGCCAGGTGCTCGCGCCCATCGACTGCGTCAGGTAGAGCAGCCGCTGATCGAGGATCTGGAAGCCGCTGATGCTGGCGAGCAGCAGCGGGAAGAAGGTCATCAGCACCGTCAGCAAAACCTTCGACTCCATGCCGAAGCCAAGCCAGACCAGGAAGAGCGGCGCGACCGCGATCTTCGGCACCAGCTGCAGCAGCATGATCGGCGGATAGAGTGCCTGCCTCGCCAGCGGCGAGAGCGCGATGAGGAGCCCGAGCGGGATCGCCCCCACGACGGTCAGCCCGAAGCCCAGCACGATCTCGGTCAGCGTGACCTTGGCGTTGAGCCAGAGCATGCCGGCATCGGTGACCAGCCGCTGGAAGACCGCGCCCGGCGCGGGCAGGAGATAGGCCGGGATCTTGAAGATCTGGATCGACGCCGACCACAGCCCGACGATGGCGACGAAGGTCAGCGGCGGGATCAGGCTCCAACCGATCGCTCTCAGCCTGCGCATGCCGGGCGAAAGGCGGCGCGGCGCATCCGCGGACACGGTGAAGTCGGACGCCGCACGCGACGTCGTTTGCGAAGCCATTCCTCGGCTCTCCTTCCTTGCGCTCGGCACGTCTCCGCGAGGGGCGCGCTTCTTTCTTAGCGTGCGGCAGATTTGGCCGCCCGCCCGCTTTGATCGTTGAACGCTATTCCAGCTTCGCAGCGATGACAAGTGAAATGTAGCCGTTTACATTTGCTCGGACTAAGGCTGCCGAAGATGCGAGGGGAACGAGCCCGATGGGAAATCCGCATGTCGTGATAGCCGGCGCCGGCGCCATGGGCTGCCTGTTCGGCGGCCTGCTGGCGGAGCGTGGACTGCTGGTCACCCTGCTCGCCCGCCGCGAAGCGCATGTCGCCGCGATCCGCGAGCGCGGACTGCTGATCGTCGGCGAGGGCGGCGAGCGCCGGGTGCCGATCGGCGCGGCGACGGACGCCGGCGAGATCGCGCCGGCCGACGTCGTTTTCGTCCAGTGCAAGGCCCATGCGACGCGCGCGGTCAGTGCCGCGGTCGCGCCGCTGATGGGCATGGGCTCGCTCGCCGTCAGCTTCCAGAACGGGCTCGGCAACGAGGAGATCATGGCGGAGGCATTGGGCAGAGGCGCAGTGCTCGGCGGCCTGACCTCGCTCGGCGCGACCCTGGAAGGACCGGGCGTGGTGCGCAACTATGCAGCCCTGCCGACGGTGCTGGGCGAGCTGAGCGGCGGCCTGTCGCCGCGGGCCGAGGCGTTGGCCGCGCTGATGAGCGCTCACGGCATACCGACCCGCGCCAGCGCCGGGATCCTCGCGGAGAAATGGCGCAAGCTGCTGCTGAACGTCGCGATGTCGGCGACCAGCGGCCTGACCGGGCTGACCATCGGCGGCGTGGCTGGCATCCCGGCGCTGGCGGCCGTGGCGCGCCGGGCGATGGACGAGGCGGCCGCGGTGGCCGAGGCCTGCGGCGTGTCTCTGCCACCGCAGACCCGCTACGCGATCTTCGACGGGATCGTCGCGAGCGGGGCCGCGCGCAACAAGACCAGCATGCGCCGCGACATCGAGGCCGGCCGGCCGAGCGAGGTCGAGGCGATCTATCTCTGCGTGATCGAACGCGGGCGGACGAAGGGCGTGCCGACGCCGACATTGGAGGCGCTGGCGGCGCTGGTGCTGGGGTTGGAGGCGGCTGCCGGCGTGGACTAGGCCGGCTCCGTCACCTTCCGGGCCTGATGCTCGGCGCCGAGCCGACGCCTCGGCTGGCGTGCCTGCGAGCCCCGCGCCACGATATCGCGCTTCAGCCCCATGGGCTCGGGCAGGAAGAGCCGGGCATCCATCGTCCTGAGGTCGGACGCGATCGCCGGGCGGAACGCCATATGCGGGAAGATGTCGCGCTCGATGTCGATCCCGGGCGCGATCTCGAAGAGCTCGAGACCGGCAGCCCCGACGCGGAAGACGGCCCGCTCGGTGACGAAGATCGCGACGCGCCCCTGCTCGCGGGCGAAGCTGCCGTTGTAACAGATCTGCTCGACGTCCTGGACGAATTTGCGGCTGCGGCCCTCCTGCAGGATCTGCAGCTTGCCGTCCCGGGTCGCGATCTGCAGGCCGCCGGCGGTGAAGGTGCCGCTGAAGACGACCTTGCGGGCGTTCTGGCTGATGTTCACGAAGCCGCCGATGCCGACGATGGTGTCGCCGAAGCGGCTGACATTGACGTGACCCTGCGCATCGACCTCGGCGAAGGAAAGGAAGGCGATGTCGAGCCCGCCGCCGTCGTAGAAGTCGAACTGATAGGGCTGGTCGACCACGGCATCGTAGTTCTGCGCGGCGCCGGAATCCGGGCCGGTCACCGGCGCGCCGCCGATATAGCCCTGCTCGTTGGTCAGCACGATCTCGTCGAGGAAGCCCTCCTCCGCCGCGACCGCCGAGACGCCGGTCGAGATGCCGGCGCCGAGATTGCAGATCGCGCCGGGCGAGATCTCCATCGCCGCGCGGCGGGCGACGATCTTGCGCTCGGTGAAAGGCAACCTGCGCATGCCTTCGAGCGGGATGCGCATCTCGCCGGAATAGCTCGGATTGTAGTCGCTCCAATAGGTCTGGCGCTGGTTCTCGTCGACGACGACGTAATCGACCAGAACGCCTGGAATCTTGACGCTGCGCTGGGGCAGCGTGCCGCTCCGGGCGAGGCGCTTGACCTGGACGACGACCGCGGCGCCGAGACGGCGCCCGGCCTGGGCCGAGGACAGCATCTCGCCGGGGATCGCCTCCTGCTCCATGCTGATGTTGCCGTCCTCGTCGGCGCTGGTGCCGCGCAGCAGCACGATATCGAGGGGGAAAGGCTTGAAGCGCAGCCATTCCTCGCCGGCGATATCGAGCAGCTCGACCAGATCCTCGCGCGCGCTCGGGCTCTGCCTTGCGCCGCGCTGGCGCGGGTCGACGAAGGTGTGGAGCCCCGTCTTGGTAATCAGACCGGGGCGCCCGGCGGCGATCTCGCGGGTCATCTGCGCGATCACGCCCTGGGGCAGCGTGTAGGATTCGATCAGGTCCTTCTGCGCCAGCTCGATCAATGGCGGCGAATCGACCAGCGCGCCGGTGATGCTGCGCTTCAGCATGCCGGGATGGCGGAAGCGCGCCGCGCCCTTCAGCTTGCGGTCGCCGATGCCGACGGCATGGATCAGGGTGAGGTCGCGCGGCGCACCGCTCTCCAGGAAGCGCGCCTCGACCGCCTCGAGGATCGCCTCGGGAACACTGTGCCCGCCGCCCGAGCCGCTGACGAGAATGCTGTCGCCGGGCTGGATGAGCGAGGCTACCTCGCTCGCGCTGATCACCTTCATCGTCTCGCTCCCGAAGCCTATCCGGCTCTGACGTGATTGACTTTTGCAGCCGGTTTTGTAACCGGTTGCATAAAGTTTGGAGATGCCGAATGTCAAGTCGCTGTGCAGTCTCGGCCGTCATGTGCGCGCATCGTGGAGGCGAAGGATGAGCCGTGTCGCGATCGTCACCGGGGCCGGGCGCGGGATCGGCCTCGCCATCGCGCAGTCCCTCGCGGATGCCGGCTTCGCCGTCGCCCGGGTCAGCCTGGAGGCGGAGCCGGAAGCGATCGACGGCGCTGAAGCGGCGGGGGCCTATTATCCGTGCGACGTCGCCGAGATCGGAGGCCACGCAGCCCTGCTCGAACGGATCGCCGCCGATCTCGGCGAGCCCGAATGCCTCGTCAACAATGCCGGAGTGACCTCGCTGCAGCGGGGAGACCTGCTCGATCTCGGCCCGGACAGCTATGACCGCACGCTGGCGATCAACTTGCGGGCCGGCTTCTTCCTGACGCAGGCCTTCGCCCGCAGGCGCCTTGCCGAGGCGCCGGGGAAGCCGGGCTCGATCGTCTTCATCGGCTCGGCCAATGCCGAGATCGTCGGCGAGAACCGGGCCGATTACTGCATCAGCAAGGCCGGCGTGGCGATGATGGGCAAGCTCTTCGCAGCCCGTCTCGCAGGCGAGGGTATCGCGGTCTTCGAGGTCCGACCGGGCGTGATCCGCACCGCCATGACCGCGCCGGCCACGGCCAAATACGATGCGCTGCTGGCCGAGGGCGGCATCCCGATGGGGCGCTGGGGCGAGCCCGCGGATATCGGCCGCACCGTCGCGGCGCTGGCGAGCGGGGCGATCCCCTATGCCACCGGCATCCACATCGATGTCGGCGGCGGCATGCAGCTTCACCAGGTCTGAGAGGGAGAGAGACGTGGCATTGGCAGGCAAGGGCGTGCTGGCGATCTGGAACGGCATCGCCGCGGAGGCGGAGGCCGACTTCGTCGCCTGGCACATGCGAGAGCATATTCCCGAACGCATCGCGGTGCCGGGCTTCCTGCGCGGACGGCGCTATGTCGCCGAGGCCGGGCACCCCAAATACTTCAATTTCTACGAGGTCGAGACGCCCGCGACGCTGGTTTCGCCGGATTATGTCGCGCGCCTCAATGCGCCGTCCGACTGGACGAAGCGCGTCGTGCGGCACTTCTGCGATACCTCGCGGACGGTCTGCAGCGTTTCGGTCAGCCTCGGGCTGGGAGACGGCGCCTGGCTCGCCACGCTGCGGCTCGTGGCGAAGGGGGATCCGCTGGCCTTCGTCGGGGCGATGCGCCCCCTGCTGACGGCGCTCGCTGCCGAACCGGCCATCGTCGGCGTGCATCTGCTCGAAGGACAGGGCGGCGGCAGCAACGGCCAGACGGCGGAAAAGGACCTGCGCAGCCAACCCGATGCGACCGCCGACTGGATCCTGCTGGTCGAGGCGCTGGAGCGCGAGGCGCTGGAGGATGCGCTGAGCGCGGCAGCTTCACCCCAGGCCCTGTCGACGATCGCGACGGGCTACGATGCGCCGCGCGATTGTGGCATCTATCGACTGCAATACGGGCTCGCGAAGCAGCAACTCGACTGAGTTGGGCTTGCCGTCGATGAGGAGCGACCGAACGAGATGCCGAGGGTGAAGGCCCAACCCGTCGTCGCCGGAGCCGGCGCCGCTCCGGCCGCGAGCGAAGCAGGCCGCAGCGTCGGGCTGCGCGAGGTCGCGCGCGTGGCCGGCGTTTCGACGGCGACCGTCTCGCGCGCCATCAACAATCCCGAGGTGGTTTCCGCCGATCTGCGGGAACGCATCGCAGCCGCCGTCAAGGAACTCGGCTGGGTGCCCGATGGCGCGGCACGGGCGCTGAGCACGCGCCGCTCGCAGACCATCGGCGCGGTCTTTCCGGCGCTGTCGATCGGTGATTTTGCCCAGGCGACGCAGGCGATCCAGTCGGAACTGTCGCAGGCCGGCTATACGCTGCTGCTCGCCTGTTCCGAATACGAACCCGATCTCGAACTGCATCAGGTCCGCAAATTCGTCGAGCGCGGCGTCGATGGGATGATCCTGGTCGGGCAGGCTCATCATCCCGAACTGGAGACCTTGCTGGCGCGACGGCAGGTGCCGTTCGTCAACACCTTCGTCTACGACCCCGCGACGCATGGAAACTGCATCGGGCCCGACAACCGCAAGGCCCTGATGATGATGACGGACTATCTGGCCGATCTCGGCCATGTCCGCTTCGCGGTGATCGCGCAGTCGACCCGCAACAATGATCGCGCCAGCGCCCGGCTGGATGGCGTGCGCGACGCCTTGTCCCTGCGCGGGCTTGCGGTGCGCCCCCAGCATTTCGCCATGGGCGAGTGGTCGATCGCCGAAGGGCGCAGCCTGTTCCGCAAGCTGATGCAGACCGATCCGAGGCCGACCGCGGTGGTCTGCGGCAACGCGCATCTCGCGGTCGGCGCCGTTCTCGAAGCCCAGTCCATGGGCGTGCGCCTGCCCGACGAACTGTCCATCGTCGGCTACGACGATATCGAGATCATGAGCCACCTGCCGGTGCCGATCACGACGGTGCGCGTGCCCAGCGCCGAGATCGGCCGGATCGCGGCGCGCGTCCTGATCGCGCGGCTCGAAGGGCGAAGCCATTCGGCGCCGCTCGAGGCCGAGGCCGAGCTGGTGATCCGGAAATCGTCCGGACCGGCTCCCGCCGCATAGCGGCATCAGTACTTCCATTCTGCATTGAAAGGCCGCCGCGATGCTTGCCGACGCCCCCTCCCCCGCCATCAGCGGCGCCACCCGCCTTCTCGGCTTCCTGGGCGATCCCGTCATCCACGCGAAATCGCCTCAGAATTTCAATCCGCTCCTTGCAGCCGGCGGCCATGACGCGGTCCTCGTGCCGTTCCATCTGCGGCAGGAGGATTTCGATGCCGGCATCGGCGGCGTGATGGCGCTCGCCAATCTCGACGGGCTCGTCGTCACCATGCCCTACAAGGAGCGGCTGATGCCGCGGCTCGACGAGATCAGCACCCGCGCGCGCGCCGTCGGCGCGGTCAATGCCGCGAAACGGACGCCCGAGGGGCGTTGGATCGGCGACATCTTCGACGGCGAGGGGCTGATTGGCGCGGTCGAGAGCCTCGGCGTCTCGCCGCGTGGGCTTAACGTCGGATTGATCGGGGCCGGCGGCGCGGGGGCGGCGATCGCCTTCGCGCTGGCGGATGCCGGCGTCGCCTGCCTCGCGATCATGGACCGCGATCGCGAACGGGCGGATGAGCTCTGCAGACGCGTCGCGAGCTTCGGGGCGCTCGCGCCGGTTCCGGGCTCGTTCGATGTCGGTACGCTCGACCTGCTCGTCCATGCCACGCCGGTCGGCATGGCACCGGAGGATGGCCTCCCGATCGACATCAGCCGCTTGTCCGCCAGCACCGCGGTCATTGACATCGTGACGAAGCCCGAAACGCCGCTTCAGCAGGCTGCGGCAAGGCTTGGCTGCCGTCATGCCGGCGGCAGTGCGATGGTCGCTGCCCAGACGAAGGCAATCCTACGGTTCTTGGGATTCGACCCCACTGGCGGGTCTATCGGGTCGATTGGTTGAGGATTGGCCCGGTTCCGGCGAGCAGTAGTACGGTTGAGTGAAGAGGGTTGGCCTCCGGCGGACATCGATCGGTCGAGGGCAATACTCCCTCATCGCCACTTGAAAATCCTTCGAAGGAAAAGGTCGAGAGCTGCCATTCAGCCCTTCAGTGCAGAATGTCCGCTTCCGGGCAGTGGCTCAATGCCCGCTTCTCTAATCGGGCAGTTGGGTCAAGCTCGGATTGCAGCCTGTGCCGGGGCTCGTTCACGCGGGTCACGCTTCTCTTCGCAGTCTGGTGGCTTCTGT
>NZ_LMJT01000013.1 GCF_001429395.1 Allobosea sp. Root381 | reverse complement strand
CGGCGATCCGCGGCTTGCAGCTACAAAAAAGCGACCGCCGGGGTGCGGCGGTCGCTTCGATGGTGAGGACGGTGCGATCGCTTAGGCGGCGACGGCCTCGATGGTCTTCTTCTCCCACTCCTCGCCCCAGATCATGACGGCATGGCCCGGCGAGACTTCGCGGAACTGGCGGACCGGCGGGACGAAGTCCGGCGCACGCACCGGGCTCTTGATCTCGTCGTTCGAGGGCGGGGTGCGCTCGTGACGCCGCGTCGGGTCGGCGATCGGAACCGCCGCCAGCAGGCGCTTGGTGTAGGGGTGCTGCGGATTGCCGAAGATCGCCTCGCGCGGGCCGATCTCGACGATCTCGCCGAGATACATCACCGCGACCCGGTGGCTGACGCGCTCCACCACCGCCATGTCGTGCGAGATGAAGAGATAGGCCAGGCCCATGCGCGCCTGCAGCTCGAGCATCAGGTTCACCACCTGCGCCTTGACCGAGACGTCGAGCGCCGAGACCGCCTCGTCCGCCACGATCAGCCGGGGCTCGACCGCGAGCGCGCGGGCGATGCAGATGCGCTGGCGCTGGCCGCCCGAGAACTCGTGCGGGAAGCGGTTCGCCATGTCAGGCTGCAGGCCGACGCGGCGCAGCAGCTCGGCGGTCTGGTCGCGCGCCTCCGAGCGGGTCGCGAGCTTGTTGATCAGCAGCGGCTCGGCGATCGCGGCCCCGACATTCATGCGCGGGTTCAGCGAGGCGAAGGGGTCCTGGAAGATCATCTGCATGCGCTTGCGCTGCTCGCGCAGGTCATGCTGGTTGAGCTTCAGCACGTCGGTGCCGTCGAGCAGCACCGAGCCGGAGAGCGGCTCGATCAGGCGCATCACCGAGCGGCCGGTCGTCGACTTGCCGCAGCCGGACTCGCCGACCAGCGCCAGCGTCTCGCCGGCCTGGACGCTGAACGAGACGTTCTCGACCGCATGCACGCGACCCTGCACCGAGCCGAGCAGGCCGGAGCGGATCTCGAAGCGGGTGGTCAGGTTGGAGACCTCGAGCACCGGCCGCTCGGCCGCCTTGACGGTGTCGGGCGTCTCGGTCGGCACGTCGGACTCGCCCGTGGCGCGGTCGACGACCGGGAAGCGCATCGGCCGCTTGCGGCCTTCCATCGAGCCGAGCTTCGGCACGGCCGAGAGCAGCGAGCGGGTATAGGGGTGCTGGGCGCGGGCGAAGATGTCCTCCGTCACGCCGGTCTCCACCGCCTGGCCGTTATACATCACCACCGTGCGGTCGGCGATTTCGGCGACGACGCCCATGTCGTGGGTGATGAAGAGCACCGACATGCCCTCTTCCTCCTGCAGCAGCTTGATCAGCTGCAGGATCTGCGCCTGGATGGTCACGTCGAGCGCGGTCGTCGGCTCGTCGGCGATCAGGAGCTTGGGCTTGCAGGCCAGCGCCATCGCGATCATCACGCGCTGACGCATGCCGCCCGAGAAGCGATGCGGATATTCGTGGAAGCGCGACTTGGCCGCCGGGATGCGGACCTTTTCGAGCAGGCGGATCGTCTCGGCCTCGGCCTCCGAGCGCGACATGTTGCGATGCAGGATCAGCGCCTCGGCGATCTGGAAGCCGATGGTCAGCACCGGGTTCAGCGAGGTCATCGGCTCCTGGAAAATCATCGCGACGTCGTTGCCGCGGATCTTGCGCATCTGCGGCTCGGGCAGCGTCAGCAGCTCCTGGCCGGCGAGCTTGATCGAGCCCTCGATCTTGCTCGAGCCCGGAGGCGTCAGCCGCATGATCGACAGTGCCGTCACGCTCTTGCCCGAACCGGATTCGCCGACGACCGCCACCGTCTCCTTCGGCTTGATGTCGAAGGACACGTCGCGGACGACCTGCCGCCACGCACCCTCGACGCGAAACGACGTGCTCAGGTTGCTGACGGAGAGGATGGGNTCCTTCGGCTTGATGTCGAAGGACACGTCGCGGACGACCTGCCGCCACGCACCCTCGACGCGAAACGACGTGCTCAGGTTGCTGACGGAGAGGATGGGTGTGGTCATGCGATTGCCTTCCGAAGTTGGGTCAGATGACGCGGCGCGGGTCGAGCGCATCGCGCAGGCCGTCACCGATGAAATTGATCGAGAGCACCGTAAGGAAGATCGCCGCGCCGGGGAAGAGCGCCCAATGCGGTGCCGAGTCGAGGTGGTCCTTCGCGTCGAACAGGAGCCGCCCCCAGGTCGGGATGTCCGGCGGGAAGCCGAGGCCGAGGAAGGACAGCGTCGATTCGGCGATGATCGCCGATGAGACCTCAATCGTCGAGGCGACGATGACCGGGCCGAGCGCGTTCGGCAGGATGTGATGGACCATCTGCCGGAACTTGGTGGCGCCCTGGGCCCGGGCCGCCTCGACGAACTCCTTCTCGCGCAGCGAGAAGAACTGCGCCCGCACCAGCCGGGCCACCGGCATCCAGCGCAGGCCGCCGATGACGACGACGATCAGCACAAAGACGCCGCCCTCGACGCCGAACACCGCCTTGAGCTGCTCGCGGAAGAAGTAGATCACCAGCAGCAGCAGCGGCAGCTGCGGCAGCGACAGGAACAGGTCCGTCACCCACATCAGGACGGGGTCGGCGTATTTGCGCGACATGCCGGCGAACGCGCCGATGAGAACGCCGACGATCGTCGCCACCACCATCGCCGCCAGCCCGACGGCGAGCGAGATCCGGCCGCCGTACATCATCCGGGCCAGGATGTCCTGGCCGAGGTCGTCGGTGCCGAAGGGGTGCCTCAGGGAGGGGCTCTGGAGCTGCGCCGAGAAGTCGATCTCGTTGATCGGCACGGCCCAGATCCAGGGGCCGACGACGACGCCGAGGATCAGGAGCGAGAGCACCACGGCGCTCGTCATGGCCAGCTTGTGGCGGCGGAAGCGCTTCCAGGTCTCGCGTCCGGGCGAGACCGCGGCGCTGGTCTGAACGATGCCAGCCACGGGATCAGCCGAAGGAGATGCGAGGGTCGAGCCAGCCATAAAGCAAATCCGCGATGAGATTGAAAAGGACGACGAGGCAGGCGAAGACGAAGGTCACGGCCATGATGACCGGAGTATCGTTGGCGAGGATCGCGTCGATGAGGAGGGAGCCGATTCCGGGAATCCGGAAGATCTGCTCGGTGACGATGGCGCCGCCGAACACCGCCGGCATCTGCAGCGCGATCAGCGTGACGACCGGTATCAGGGCGTTGCGCGTGATGTGGCGCAGCGTCACGGTCTTCTCGTTGAGACCCTTGGCCCGGGCGGTCGTGACGTAGTCGAGGCGGATGACGTCGAGCACGGCCGAACGCACATAGCGCGTATAGGAGGCCGCCTGGAACAGGCCGAGCACGGTGATCGGCATGATCGCCTGGCGGAACATCTCCCAGTACCAGCGCCAGCCCGTCGCCGCGAGGTCGGAGCGATAGACGAAGGGGAACCAGTCGAGCGTGACCGAGAAGATCAGGATCAGCAGCAGGCCGGTGAAGAAGGTCGGCAGCGAGAAGCCGACGAAGGCGAGCGTGTTGGCGACCTGGTCAAAGATCGAATAGGGCCGCGTCGCCGCGAAAATGCCCACCGGCAGCGCGATGCACAGCGCCAGAATCTGCGACGAGCCCACAATGAAGAGGGTGGTCGGCACCCGCTGCAGGATCAGGTCGTCGACATCGATGCGGCTGGCGAAGGAGAAGCCCCAGTCGCCCTGCACCATCGCGGCCAGCCAGCGCAGATAGCGCACCATGATCGGGTCGTTGAGGCCGAAGCTGGCGCGCAGCGCCTCGCGGACCTCGGGCGGAACGTTGGGATTGGTCGCCATTTCGGAGAACGGGTCGCCGGGCGCCATCGCGAGCACGGTGAACAGGATCAGGCTGATGCCGAGCAAGCTCGGGATAGCGATCAACAGTCGCCGCAGCAGGTAGCTGGCCATGAACAATTTCTCTTTGAGCGCACGGCCGTCGGCCGTGGGGTACGGGAGCACGCCGCTTTTGGCCAAGGCCGCAGCGTCGAAGGCGACTTGCCAGCGGACCGCAATAAAATCAAGAACGGCTCCGCGCGGCCGGGAGGCCGCGCGGAGCCGTTTAGGCTAGCTCAGCTGCGATACCAGGCCGCGATGTTCCAGGTATCGACGTCCCAGCCCGAGTGATCATGCGACAAATTGGTCACCGACGCGGCGACGCGGGTGCGCGACAGGATCGGCAGGWTGACCTTGATCAGCAGCGCGGCGCGCTTGGCCGGATCGAGCTCCTTCTGGGCGGCCCTGTAGGCTTCGTCGGCAGCCGGGTCCGAGTAGCGCGAGACGTTGCGTCCGAGCCACTTGTTCTCCTTCGTGGCGATTTCCCAGGAGACGAACTGGTTGAGGAAACGCTCCGGATCAGGCTGCGGCTGCGTCGTCGTGTACATCTCGATGTCGGTGTAGAGCTTGGTGTAGGTGTCGGGGTTCGCGACGTCCGACGAGAAGAACACCGAGGCCGTGACCGACTTCAGTTCCAGGTCGATACCCGCGCGCTGGGCGGCCTGCTTGATGATGGCCTGGGTCTTCTGGCGCGGCGCGTTGATCGAGGTCTGGTAGACGTATTTGAGCTTCTTGCCGTCCTTCTCACGAATGCCGTCCGAGCCCTTTTTCCAGCCGGCGTCGTCGAGGATCTTGTTGGCCTTGTCGATGTTGAACTCATATTTGAGCTTGGACGACTTGAACTGCTTCGGCTCGTTGACGAAGCTCGCCGTCGCGGTGCCGCCGCGGCCATAGATGAACTTCTGGATCGAGTCGCGGTCGATCAGCAGGTTGAATGCCTCTCGGACCTTCGGATCCGACAGCGTCGGGTGCTTGGTCTTGACGCTCGAACGCTCGCCATCGACCTCGGTCCACGGATCGGTCGTGTTCAGGATGATGAACTCGATGTCGCCCGATGCCACCGCCGAGATCTTGCCGCGGCCGCCGGTTTCCATGCGCTTGAGGACTTCGTCCTCGACTTGCAGGTTCCAGGCATAGTCGTATTCGCCGGTCTGCAGCACGGCGCGCGCCGCCGAGACCGCGTCACCGCCGCCCTTGACCTCGAGCGTGTCGAACTGCGGCTGGTTGGCGATGTGGTAGGTCTCGTTGCGGGTGCCGGTGAGGATGTCGCCCGGCTTGAAGTCGGCGAACTTGTAGGGGCCGGTGCCGACGGGCTTCAGGTTGGCCGGAGCCTCGCGCGACTTGGCGCCCTTGTACTCGCCGAAATGGTGCTTCGGCAGGATCATGCCGGCGACGCCGACGAAGGGGTCGGCCCAGAACGGCGTCGGCTGGGCGAAGATCACCTTAACCGTCAGGTCGTCGACCTTCTCGACCTTGATGTCCTTGTAGGCGCCCGTGGTGTAGGCGGCGGTCGCCGGATCGGCAGCGTATTCCCAGGTGAAGACGACGTCGTCGGCGGTGAACGGCTTGCCGTCATGCCATTTGACGCCCGGCTTCAGCTTCCAGGTGACGGTCGTGCCGTCGGCCGACAGGCCGCCATTGGCCTTGCTCGGCGCCTCGGCGGCAAGCTGCGGGATCAGGTTGCCTTCCTTGTCCCAGCCGGCGAGCGGCTCGTAGAAGATGCGCGAGGCGATCTGGTCCTTGGTGCCCGAGGCGAAATGCGGGTTCAGCAGCGTCGGAGCCTGCCAGAGCAGCATCTTCAGCGGCCCGCCGCCGCCGGCCTTGGTCGGCTTGTACTGCAGCGTGGCGTTCGCCATCGCGACATCGTTCCACGCGAGGATCTGGCTCGCGATCGGCGCGGCGATGCCGACTGCAGCCATTCTCTTGATGAAGGACCGCCGCGACAGCGCGCCTTCCTTCACATCCGCGACGAGACCGCGGATTTCCTGCTCGTTCATAAATGCCTCCACTTTGATCAATAGCCGTTGCCGGCGCTTGTGCGCCGTTCTTCTGGTTGGTGCTCCAGCAAGGCATGTGCCAACGAAGGCGTCAACTGTGCAGCGCAGGGCAACTCCGCGTGAACCGCAGGGGTGGCCGCCTCCAATCCGTCGTATTTGCAGAATCTGCCGACCAGGAACCGCGAATCACAATTTCGTGCCGACTAGGCCGCGAAGACGACAGTTTTCTTTCCGTTCAGAACGACGCGATCCTCGAGATGATTGAGCACGGCCCGGGCCAGGACGCGCCGTTCGATGTCGCGACCCCTGCGAACGAGGTCGTCGGGCGTGTCGCGATGCGAGATCCGCTCGACGTCCTGCTCGATAATCGGGCCCTCGTCCAGGTCGGAGGTGACGTAGTGGGCCGTCGCGCCGATCAGCTTCACGCCGCGCTCATGCGCCTGATGATAGGGTTTGGCGCCCTTGAAACCGGGCAGGAAGGAGTGATGAATATTGATGCAGCGGCCGAGCAGCTTGGCGGAGAGCCCGTCCGACAGGATCTGCATGTAGCGCGCCAGCACGACGAGGTCGGTCTTCGTCTCTTGAACCAGCCGCCAGATCTCCGCCTCCTGCTCCATCTTGGTCTGTCGCGTCACCGGCAGGTGGTGAAAGGGCAGGTCGCCGAGGTCGGTCGAGGCGATATGCTCGCGGCCATGATTGGAGACGATGCCCGCCACCTCCATCGGCAGTTCGCCGATGCGCCAGCGATAGAGCAGGTCGCTGAGGCAGTGATCGAACTTGGAGACCAGCAGCAAGGCGCGCTTCTTTGCCGCATTCTCGCGCAGGGTGAAGCTCATTTCGAAGCGCTGCGCGAGATCGCCGACGGCCGCGGCGATGGCCACGTGCGGGCGCGCTGCGTCGAGCCGTGCGAAGACGACCCGCATGAAGAAGCGGCCGGTCTCGACGTCGTCGAACTGCTGGGCGTCGAGGATGTTGCAGCCAGCCTCGAACAGAAGCGTCGAGACGGCCGCGACGATGCCCGGTCGGTCGGGGCAGGACAGGGTGAGGATGGCGGTGCTGTCGGACATGATCCATGCCGCGGCGTGGCGGCCCTTTGCGTCGAAGGATGGTTTCGCGCGTGGTAGGCGGGCGCGACGCCGGGCTCAAGCGCGGCGTGCGGCGCTGGCCGGGCAGCGCTGCCGCAAGGCCGTTCGGGCGCCTTGACTCGCCTGCGCGAAGAATGGAATGGATATTCCAAGTCTGATAAAAATCAACAAATCATGCCGTCTCGGCTTGGGGAGAGGGACGTCCGTTGTCGGAAGCTGCGTCGATCGGCCGGAATCTCGCCGGCAAGGTGGCCGTCGTCACCGGTGCGAGCCAGGGACTCGGCGAAGCCGTGGCGCGCGAATTTGCCGCAGCCGGCGCCGCCGGCCTGCCCCTGACGGGGCGCAACCGCGAGCGCGGCGAAGCCGTGGCTGCGAGCCTGCGCAGCGATGGCTGCGATGCGCGCTTCCACAGCGTCGATCTCGCCGACCTCGCCGCGGTGCGGACGATCGTGCCGGCGGCGGAGGCCGCCTTCGGGCGCCTCGATAGTCTCGTCAACGCCGCCGGAGACACTGACCGCGGCACGATCCTCGACACTTCGCCCGAGCTCTATGAGCGCATCATGGCGATCAATCTGCGCGCACCCTTCTTCCTGATCCAGGATGCTGCCGAACTGATGCGCCGCCTCGGCATCGCCGGCACCATCGTCAACATCCAGTCGATGTCGGCCCATGGCGGCCAGCCCTTCCTCTCCGCCTACAGCGTCTCCAAGGGCGCACTGGCGACGCTGACGAAGAACGCGGCCTTCGGGCTTCTGGCACACAAAATCCGCGTCAACGGCCTGAATATCGGCTGGATGGCGACGCCGGGCGAGGATGCGATCATGCGCCGCCGCCATGGCGCGCAGGATGGCTGGCTCGCGGAGGCTGCGGCCGGCCAGCCTTTCGGCCGCCTGCTCGACCCGCGCGAGGTCGGCCGCGCCGTTGCCTATCTGGCGTCGGACGAATCCGGCCTGATGACGGGTTCCAACATTGATTTCGACCAGACGATTCTGGGCGCGCATGACTAGAGTGCCGTCATTGCGGCGGTGAAGTGAGGACGGACTTAAGATGATGCGGGTTGGATTGCTGGGAGCGGGCCGGATCGGCCGCATCCATGGGCTGAACGTGGTGGCGCGGGCCGACGCCGAGCTCGTTGCCGTCGCCGATGCGATGGCGGATGCCGCCGCCTCGCTTGCTGCCGCCAGCGGCGCCAAGGCCGCGAGCGCCGAGGCGATCCTGTCGGATTCCACCATCGACGCCGTGCTGATCTGCACGCCGACCGATACTCATGCCGACCTGATCGAGCAGGCGGTCTCGGCCGGCAAGGCCGTGTTCTGCGAGAAGCCGGTCGATCTCGACGCTGCGCGGATTCGCTGCTGCCTCGCCACTGTGGAAAACTCCGGTCGGCCGCTGATGATCGGCTTCAACCGGCGCTTCGACCCGAATTTCGCGGCGCTCGAAAGCCGGCTGCGCGCGGGCGAGGCCGGCGCGATCGAGATCGTCAGCGTGATCTCGCGCGACCCTTCGCCGCCGCCGGTCGACTATGTGAAGCGCTCGGGCGGGCTCTTCCGCGACATGATGATCCACGACTTCGACATGGCCCGATTCCTCCTCGCCGAGGAACCGGTCGAGGTCTTCGCGCTCGGCTCCGCGCTGGTCGATCCGGCGATCGGGCAGGCCGGCGACGTCGATACCGCCGCCGTGCTGATGAAGACGGCTTCCGGCAAGATCGCCCAGATCTCGAACTCGCGCCGCGCAACCTACGGCTACGACCAGCGCATCGAGGTGCATGGCTCGAAGGGCATGCTGCGCGCCGGCAACGTCCACGAGACGACGGTCGAGAGCGCCACCGCCTCCGGCTTCCGCGCCGATCCGGTGCAGAACTTCTTCCTTGAGCGCTACGCGGCTGCCTATCGCGCCGAGCTCGACGCCTTCTTCGCCGCCTGCAAGGGCGGCAAGGCGCCGACGCCGTCCGGGCTCGACGGGCTGAAGGCGCAGATCCTCGCCGATGCCGCGGCGGAATCGGCGCGGACCGGCAAGCCGGTCGCTGTCTCGCTGGCGGAGGGCTAAGCGTGACGCCAGCGGAACTTGAACTGCGCTATTATGCCGTGCTCGGCCTCGTCGGGGAGGCGAGCCGCATGGCGCTCGACTATTTCAATAGGAATGACAGCCTGGGCGTGACCATGAAGGGCGCGCAGGACTGGCTCACCATCGCCGATGGCGCGGTCGAGAGCTTCCTGCGTGAGCGTCTCTCGACGCTCTTCCCCACTGATGCGGTGATCGGCGAGGAGGGCGGCGGCGAGGCCTCCGATGCGGTCTGGATCATCGATCCGATCGACGGGACCGCGAATTTCGCGCGCAACGACCGCAACTGGTGCATCTCGATCGGCTTTCTGCTGAACGGCAGGCCCGAGATCGGCGTCATCGCGGCGCCTGCGCTGGAGGAGCTCTACTGCGCGCGGCGCGGGCAGGGCGCCACCATGAACGGCCAGACGATCGCGGTTTCCGGCGGCGGCGAGATCGGCCGCGCCTGTATTGAACTCGGCTGGTCGACCCGCATTCCGGTGCAGAACTATCTCGCGATGGTCGAACGCGGTTATACGGCCGGCGCGGCGGTCAGGCGCGCGGGCTCGGGCGCGCTCGGCATCTGCCACGTCGCCAACGGCCGCACCGACGCCTATGCCGAGCTCCACATCAATGCCTGGGACGTCGCGGCGGGGCTGCTGATCGCCAGCGAAGCGGGCGCGGCGGTGAATGATTTCTTCGCCGGGGACGGCATTTCGACGGGTAACCCGGTGCTCTGCTGCACGCCGGCGCTCGCTGCCGAGCTCGAAGCCATCACCGGCATCGTTAGCCAGCGCGATATCCGTTGATCTTTGGGGGAAAGTCGTCTCAGCTTCATAACAATCACAGAAGAACCGAAGGTTCTCATCAGGGAGGTCATCATGCAGATCAGTTCCGGGCTCAAGGCAGGGCTCTTCGCCCTCGCCGCGACCGCCGCCAGCGCTTTCTCGACCGGTTCCGCCAGCGCCCAGGGTTCGCTGGTGATGTATTGCGGCGTCCAGGAGGAATGGTGCCGCGCCATGTCCAACGCCTTCGAGAAGGAGACCGGTATCAAGGTCGCGA
Organism: Allobosea sp. Root381; assembly: GCF_001429395.1. Classification (GTDB taxonomy): domain Bacteria; phylum Pseudomonadota; class Alphaproteobacteria; order Rhizobiales; family Beijerinckiaceae; genus Allobosea. Next base: position 93,919 of record NZ_LMJT01000013.1, on the reverse strand, counting down.
TGACCCGCAAGTCGGCCGGCGAGATCTACGCCCAGCTCAAGGCGGAATCCTCCAACCCGCGCGGCGACATCTGGTGGGGCGGCACCGGCGATCCGCATCTCCAGGCGGCGGAGGAGGGGCTGACGCAGGAATATGAATCGCCGAAGAACGCCGAGCTCAACAGCTGGGCCATCGACCAGTGGAAGGCCGCCAAGCAGCGCTCGATCGGCATCTATGCCGGCGCGCTCGGCTTCGGCTTCAACACCGAGCAGATCAAGTCGAAGGGTATCCCCGAGCCGAAATGCTGGGCCGACCTGCTCAACCCCAAGCTGAAGGACGACGTGCAGGTCGCCGATCCGAACTCGTCCGGCACCGCCTACAACCTGCTCGCGACCGTCGTGCAGCTCATGGGCGAGGAGAAGGGTTTCGACTATCTCAAGGCGCTGCACAAGAACGTCAGCCAGTACACCAAGTCGGGCGCCGCGCCCGCCAAGGCGGCGAGCCTCGGCGAGACCGCCGTCGGCATCGTCTTCATCCATGACGCGGTGGTCTTCGCCGTGCAGGGCGATCCGATCAAGCCGGTCGCGCCCTGCGAGGGCACGGGCTACGAGATCGGCTCGATGTCGATCGTCAAGGGCGCGCGCAATCTCGACAACGCCAAGAAGTTCTACGACTGGGCCCTGACGCCCGCGGCCCAGGCGCTGGCGGCGCCGGCCAAGTCCTATCAGGTGCCGTCGAACAAGGCGGCGCCTGTGCCGGCGCAGTCACCCAAAATGGATCAGATGAAGCTGATCAACTACGACTTCGTGAAATACGGCTCCTCCGCCGAGCGCACCCGCCTGCTCGCCAAGTGGGACAAGGAAGTGAAGGCGCTGCCGAAATAGGGCGCAATGGTCCGCCGCAGTATTTCTGCTGAACCTCGCCGTCATCCCCGGCTTGCCCGGGATGACGGCGAGGGAGCGGAACGATCAGCAGGCCACGAAGAGCCGGTGAACCGGCCGGCAAGTGAATTGAGGGGACAGGGCAAGGATGCGCTCCGCGACAAGGCTGGTGCTGCTGCTCGGCTGGCTCGGTTATGCCGTGCTGCCCTGGTATTTCGTCGAGGGCATGGCCCTGACGCGGCTGGGCTGGCTCGAAGGCTATCCGCTCGGCAAGGCCGGCAGCGCGCTGGCGCTCGCTTTGTCCGGCCAGGCACCCTGGCTGCTGCCGGTCGGCGTCGCGCTGACGGCGGCGACGGCCTATCTCGGCAGCCGCGACGCCGCTCGCGTCGCGACGGTGCTGATCTGGTCGGGAGCGCTCGGCCTGCTTCTGCTCTTCGCCCAGGGCTTCGCCATCGCGCTCGAGGGCCAGGGCATTCCCTGGCTGGCGGCGCTGCTCGGCGGCAGCGGCGGCGTGCAGCGCGGCATGGGCGGCGGCGCTTTCCTGACGATTTTCGCGCTGCTGCTGTTGCTCTGCCATGGCCTCGCCTATCGCGGCATCTGCCGGGGCGACCTGTTCACGACCTCCTCTATCGGCATCGTCATCCTGCTGATCGGGCTTTTCATCTTCTACCCCGTCGCGACCATCCTGAAGAGCGCGCTGGTCGACCAGGACGGCGCTTTCGCGCCCGCGGCCTTCATCGCTCGCTTCTTCGATTCCTCGATTTGGGGGCTGGGCTGCCTCACCGCCAACGTCAATTGCGGCGTCGCCTGGAACACGCTGGTGCTGGCCGTGCTCTGCGGCGTCATCACCACTCTGCTCGGGCTTGCCTGCGCGCTCCTGATCCTGCGCACCGGCATGCCCGGCAAGAAGGTGATGCGGGCGCTGACGATCCTGCCGATCATCACCCCGCCCTTCGTCATCGGGCTGGCGCTGATCCTGCTCTTCGGCCGCGCCGGCGTGGTCTCGACCTTCCTCTATGAATGGTTCGACGTGCCGCGCTCGCGCTGGCTCTATGGCCTTCCCGGCGTGCTGCTGGCACAGGTGCTCGCCTTCGCGCCGATCGCCTTCCTCGTGCTGATCGGTGTCGTGCAGGGCATCTCGCCGGCGCTGGAGGAGGCCTCGCAGACGCTCGGCGCCAAGCGCTGGCAGACTTTCCGCACCGTGACCTGGCCGCTGCTCAAGCCCGGCATCGCCAATGCCTTCCTGCTCGGCTTCGTCGAGAGCATGGCCGATTTCGGCAACCCGCTGGTTCTCGGCGGCAATTTCGAAGTGCTTTCGACAAAAATCTTCTTCGCCGTGGTCGGGGCGGCCTATAACCAGGGGCAGGCGGCGGTGCTCGCCATCATCCTGCTCGCCTTTACGCTCGGCGCCTTCTGGGTGCAGCAGCGCTGGCTCGGCGGCAAGTCCTACACGACCGTGACCGGCAAGGGCGATTCCGGCCTGCCGACGCCGCTGCCGCGCCGCATCACCTGGCTCGCGGCCGCCGCGATCGTGCCCTGGGTCGCGCTGACCTTCGTGATCTACCTCGTCATCCTGGTCGGTGGCTTCGTCAAGTCGATGGGCCGCAACCATACGCCGACGCTGGAGCACTACCTCACCGGCTTCGCGATCGATTTCAGCAACGGCATCTATTTCCAGGGCTCGGCCTGGAACTCCTTCTTCACCACGGTGAAGGTCGCGGCGATCTCGGCGCCGCTGACGGCGATCATCGGCCTGCTGACCGCCTATCTGCTGACGCGCCAGAAATTCGCCGGCCGCGGCACGCTCGAATTCGCGACGATGCTCTCCTTCGCCATTCCCGGCACGGTGCTCGGCGTCGCCTATATCCTCGCCTTCAACGTGCCGCCGATCGAGATCACCGGCACCGGCCTGATCCTCGTCGTCGCCTTCGTCTTCCGCAACATGCCGGTCGGCGTGCGCTCCGGCATCGCCGGCCTCTCGCAGATCGACAAGAGCCTGGATGAGGCCTCGACCACGCTGCGCGCCCGCAGCTTCACCACGCTCTGGCGTGTCGTGCTGCCGCTGCTGCGGCCGGCGCTGGTCTCGGCGCTGGTCTATTCCTTCGTGCGCTCGATGACGGCGGTCAGCGCGGTGATCTTCCTGGTCTCGGCCGAGTACAACCTCGCGACCGCCTATATCGTCGGCCGCGTCGAGGCCGGCGAGTTCGGCCTCGCCATCGCCTATTCCTCGGTGCTGATCGTCTTCATGGCGCTCGGCATCGGCCTGATCCAGCTCGGTGTGGGCGAGCGCAGGCTCGGCCGGCGCAAGGTGGTCGCGCTCTCCAGTTCCGTTTCCGACCCGATCAGCCAGGGAGCAGCGAGTTGACCAAGGCCGGCCCCGCATCCGTCGAATTCCGCAACGTCTCGATGCGCTACGGCGCCGTCACGGCCGTCGACAATGTCAGCTTCACGGTCGAGGCCGGCAAGCTGGTGACGCTGCTCGGCCCCTCCGGCTGCGGCAAGACCACGACCTTGCGCATGATCGCCGGCCTCGAGATCGCCAGCGAAGGCCAGATCCTGATCGGCGGGCAGGACGTCACGAGGCTGTCGGCGGCCGATCGCGACGTCAGCATGGTTTTCCAGTCCTATGCGCTGTTCCCGCATATGAGCGTGCTGGAGAACGCGGCCTATGGCCCGACCGTCAAGGGGCTGGGCAAGGAGCGTGCCCGCGAGATGGCGCTGGAGAAGCTCGCGCTGGTCGGGCTGAAGGGCTTCGAGAACCGCTATCCTTCGGAGCTCTCAGGCGGCCAGCAGCAGCGCGTCGCCGTGGCGCGCGCCCTCGTGCTGGAGCCGCAGGTCCTGCTCTTCGACGAGCCGCTGTCCAATCTCGACGCGAAACTCCGCCGCCGCGTCCGCGAGGAGATCCGCGAACTCCAGCAGAACCTGAACCTCACCGTCGCCTATGTTACCCATGACCAGGAGGAGGCGCTTGCCGTTTCCGACAAGATCATCGTGATGTCGAACGCCAAGATCGCGCAGCAGGGGGCGCCGCGCGCGCTCTATGAGGAGCCGGCGAACGCCTTCGTCGCTGACTTCATCGGCGACGCCAACCTGATCGACGTCACGGTCGAGGCCGTGGCCGATGGCCGCGCCGATGTCGCGATCGGCCCCGCCCGGGTTTCGCTGCCGGCGCGCGGGCTGGCGCCCGGCCCGGCAAAGGTCGCGATACGTCCCGAGAGCCTGCTGCTGTTGGAGGCCGGGGGCTCAGCCTCCCTGCCCGGAACGGTCCGCAAATGCGCCTATCTCGGCAACCATCTCGACATCATGATCGAGACACCCGTCGGCGAGCTTTTCGTCATCCAGTACGGCCACCGCGCCATGTTGGAGCCTGGCACCGCCGTCAATCTCGGCTTTGCCGGATCGGGCGTGACGTTGATTCCGCCGGCTTGAGCCGGAACAGCCGCATTTCGCCGCAGAAATCCGCAGAACTTGCCGCAAAATCAGCATCTTTTGCAGGCAGAAGTGATAAGTTGGCTAATGAAAAAGCGACGATTTGGGGGTACGGTGCCACCCTGATCCGAAGAAAGCCCCAGCAGCGATGAACACGAGCGACAGCGCGACCCTGATCCTGATCCATCTCGCGGGCGGTGTAGCGCTGCTGATCTGGGCGGTCCGGCTGGTTCGGACCGGGGCGATGCGGGCCTTCGGCTCGTCCCTGCGCAAGGCGCTCCAGGCCTTTACCAAGAACCGCTTCGCAGCTTTCGGCAGTGGCGCGGCGGTCACCATGGTGCTGCAGAGCTCGACCGCGACGACCCTGCTGGTCTCCTCCTTCGCCGGGCAGAACCTGATCGCGCCCGCCATGGCGCTCGCCGTGCTGCTCGGCGCCAATTTCGGCACCTCGCTCGCGGCGTTCCTCATCTCGCTCGATCTCGGCTGGCTCTGGGGGCTGTGCCTGGCGATCGGCGTCGCGCTCTATCTCTCGAACGAGGCGATGGACCGTGCGCGCAATATCGGCCGCGTCATGGTCGGCATCGGCCTGATCCTGCTGTCCCTGATCGAGCTGAACGCGGCCGCAGCCCCGCTGGCCCGGTCCGATACCTTCCGGGTGCTGCTTGGCGCCATCGCCAGCGAGCCGCTGCTCGCCGTGCTCGTCGCCGTCGCCGCGACCTGGCTGACCCATTCCAGCATCGCCGTGATCCTGCTGATCGCGACCTTCGCCGCCTCCGGCCTGTTCCCACCATCCACGGCGCTTACGCTCGTGATCGGCGCCAATCTCGGCAATGCGCTGATCCCGGTGCTGGACCAGCTCGGCTCGCCGGCCGGCCAGCGCCGCGCCGCTGTCGGCAACCTGCTGACCCGGCTCTTGCTGGCGCTCGCAGTGCTGCCCTTTGTCGGCCCGCTATCGGCCTGGCTGATGGCGATGCCCTCGGCCGATGCCCGCCTCGCCATCGAGTTCCACGTCGCGCTGAACCTGATCGGCGCACTGATCTTCCTGCCCTTCGTCGGGCCGGTCTCGAAGCTGGTCGAGCGCTTCATGCCGGGCAAGGACGCGACCGCCGAGGCGGTGGCGCCGCGCTATCTCGACCCGAACGCCCTCGACAGCCCGACCGAGGCGCTGGCCGGCGCCATGCGCGAGGCGCTGCGGCTGGGCGACCGTGTCGAGGTGATGCTGCGCGACACCATGACCCTTCTGGAGAAGGACGAGCTCAAGCTCTCCCGCGCCATCGCCCAGGCCGATGACGGCGTCGACACCATCCACGAGTCGATCAAGCTCTATCTGGTCAAGGTCTCGCGCAACGAGCTGAGCGAGGAGGAGAGCCGTCGGCTCTTCGAGATCATCACGCTGATCACCAATCTCGAGCATATCGGCGACATCATCGACAAGAACCTGCGCGAGCTGGCCGAAAAGAAGATCCGCAAGCGCTACAGCTTCTCGCCGGAGGGGCTGGCCGAGATCCGCGAGTTCCACCACAAGGTCGCGGCGGCGCTGGCACTCGCGCTCAACGTCTTCGCCACGCGGGATCTTGCCTTGGCGCGCCAGCTCTTTTCGGACAAGGCGGTGATCCGCGACGCCGAGCGCCGGGCGGCGGAGAGCCATTTCCAGAGGCTGCGCAGCGGCCGGCCGGAATCGATCGAGACCAGCGCCATCCATCTCGACATCATCCGCGATCTCAAGCGGATACACGGCCATATCGCCTCGATCGGCTATCCGATCCTGGAGAGTGCGAATGCCCTGCGCGAGAGCCGGTTGATGGAGACCAAGGAGGCGCGGGCGCGTCAGGAGCGCGAGATGCTCATACCGGCGCCGCAATCCGGGCACTGAGCGCGGCGCGGTCGAGCCCTTCGGCTGAGAGATTGCGGATCGCGCTGCGCAGTTCCGGCTCGTCGACGAGATCGGCGGCGTCAGCCAGCTTGAACCACTGGCTGCGGCGCTCGTCCTTCTCAGCCCAGCTGTCGAGTTGGCGCTCGACCTCAAGCAGATAGAGCGTGACCTCGCACAGGACGAAATGGTCGGCCATCCGCTTCCAGTAGCTGTAGCTCCCTGCCGGAGTGTCGCTGACGCGGCCGACAACGCCGGCTTCCTCGAAGGCCTCGATGGCGGCGGCCTCGGCGTCCTTGCGATCCTTCATCCGCCAGCCCTTCGGGACGATCCAGCGGCGGGTCGTGCGCGAGGTCACGAGCAGGATTTCGGGCGAGCCGTCCACCCCGAGGCGAACGGGCATCGCAGCGATCTGCGCCCGTGTCCGCCCCCCCTTCTTGCCCGCCTTCTTCATCCGCTTCGGAACCCACCCCCTCTCGTCGCATGATTCGATTCATGCGAACGGAACAAACATTGCAGAATATGGGGAGGGTGGCCAGAAAATTCCAGATGCGCTGACGCTAAATCTGTCGAATTCTGGAATGAGCGTTGGTGGACGTTGCGTCACCGCAGGCTGCGCGCGAATGGCGTTGACAGAGCATGACGGCGCGGCCGCTGGAGAGGGCCTGCGACGCCGGTGTTTCGGTGCTCAGGCCTTCAGAGGCTCCACGCCGCACCATTCGGCGACGAACAGCGCCATGGAGCCGGTGATCCGCTTCAGCGAGGCCAGGCTGACGCGCTCGTCGAAGGCATGGATGTTCTCGCCCATCGGGCCGTAGCAGAGCGCCGGGATCTTGTCGTAGAGCGCATGCACGCGGGTATCGAGATACGCCGCTGTCATGAAGCTCTTCAGCGGCTTGCCGAGCGCGGCCTCATGCGCGCGGCCGAGCACGGCTTCCGCTTCGCTGCCGGGTTCCAGCACATAGCCCTCGGCCCAGAAGCCGTTGAACGTCACCTTGGGCGGGTTGTTGGCGAGGAAGGCGTCGCTTCGCGAGGCGGTGCGGATGCAGTCCTCGATGCGCTGGGCGATCTCCTTGGCCGTCACGCCCGGATAGAGCCCGACGCGGCAATCGACCCGGCACCAGCACGGCACCGAGGAGGCCCAGTCGCCGCCCTCGATCTTGCCGATGTTCAGGTTGATCGGATGCTCCTGGTCCTCGAAATGTTCGCGGCCGGCCTTCTCGGCGTTGAACTCCTCCTCGAGCTTGCGCAGCGCCGCGATGACGCGATAGGCAGCGTCGATGGCGTTGGCGCCTGTGCCCATCTCGCGGACATGTGCCGGCACGCCCCGCACCTCGAACTGGAACCAGATCACGCCGGCATTGGCCCGTGCCAGCATCTCGTATTCCGGCTCGGGAATCAGCGCCGCCTCGGCGCGATAGCCGCGCAGATGCGTCATCACCGCGCCGTTTCCGGTCGATTCCTCCTCGACCACCGATTCCAGATAGAGCGTCGCCGCCGGCTGCAGGCCGATCCTCTTCAGCGCGTCGAGGCAGGCGAAATTGGCGCCGGCCCCGGCCTTCATGTCGGCGCCGCCACGGCCGTAGAGCCAGTCGCCGTCGATGACGGGATCGAAGGGCGGATAGGTCCACTGGTCGGCCGGTCCGGTCGGCACCACGTCGACATGCGCCTGCAGGATCAGCGAGCGACCCTTCTCCTCGCGGGGATGGTGGATGCCGACGACGATTGGCGCGTCGGAGTGGAATTCGGAGAACGGCCCGCCGCCGGGATGGGCCTTGATCGCCGCCTCGTCCATCTTGAAGCGATCGATGGTGAAGCCGCGCTCCTTCATCGCCCGGTAGACGAAGTCCTGGCAGGCATGCTCCTCGCCGCGTAGCGAGGGAAAGCGGATCAGCTCCTGCGTGAAGGCGACTTGTTCGGCGAAGCCGGCCTCGACGGAGGCGAGGATCTTGTCGCGAAGGGCGGGGTCGAGCGGCATGGTCGGGTCTCCTGGGGCATCGGTAGCGTCATGGTCGGGCCTGACCCGACCATCTTGAAAACCAGTGTCTGCTCGTCACGGGATTCTCGGGTCTTCGCTCCGCTCCGCCCGAGAATGACGATCGCTCACGTCCCGAAACGCCCGCCACCCGGCACCGCCGCGAGCAATTGCTGCGTATAGGCGTGCTGCGGATTGGCGAAGAGCGCGGCCGTTGGGCCGGCCTCGACGATCCGGCCACGCTGCATCACCGCGATCTTGTCGCAGATCTGGGCGGCGACGCGCAGGTCGTGCGTCACGAACAGGATGGCGAGGCCGAGCCGCTGCTGGACGTCCTTGATCAGCGTCAGGATCTGCGCCTGCACGGAGACGTCGAGCGCCGAGACGGCCTCGTCGGCCACCAGCACGTCGGGTTCGAGCGCCAGTGCCCGCGCGATGCCGACGCGCTGGCGCTGGCCGCCCGAGAACTCATGCGGGTAGCGGTCGATCGCGTTCGCGGAGAGGCCGACTAGCTCAAGCAGTTCGCGCGCCTTGGCGAGAGCGTCCTTGCGCGCCACGCCATGCGCCACCGGCCCGTCCGAGATGATGCGGCCGACAGTCTGGCGCGGATTGAGCGAGGCGAAGGGATCCTGGAACACCATCTGGATGCGCTTGCGCTGGGCGCGCAGGGCCGCGGGCTTGAGCTCGCTGAGCACGAGATCGCCCGAGCGCTCGCCGCTCAGCGTGATGCGCCCGGAATCGGGCTCGATCAATCGCAGGCAGCAGCGCCCGACAGTGGATTTCCCCGAGCCGGATTCGCCGACGAGGCCGAGCGTCTCGCCGCGGACCAGCGAGAAGGAGACATCGTCGGCCGCCTTCACCTCGCGCGCCACGCCGAAGAGCGTCCGCTTGCGATAGACCTTGCCGAGCTTTTCCACCTTGAGCACGGGCCTGCTGTCCGGCAAGGCCGGCCGCTCCGGCGGGGTCAGCGAGGGCACGGCGGCGAGCAGCTTTTGCGTATAGGCGTGGCGCGGTGCACCGAGCACCTGGTCGGCGGTGCCTTCCTCGACCAGCACGCCCTTTTCCAGCACCGCGATCCGGTCGGCGATCTCTGCGACGACGCCCATGTCATGGGTGATGAAGAGCACCGCCGTGCCGTGCTTGTGGCGCAGATTGTCGATGAGCTTCAGGATCTGCGCCTGCGTGGTGACGTCCAGCGCCGTCGTCGGCTCGTCGGCGATCAGGAGCTTGGGCTCGAGCGCGAGCGCCATCGCGATCATCACGCGCTGGCGCTGGCCGCCGGAAAGCTCGTGCGGATAGGCCTTGGCGAGGCGCGGCGGATCGGGCAGGCCGACCTCGGTCAGGAGGTCGACCGCGCGCCTGTAGCGCTCGGATTTGCCGAAGAGCCCATGCGCCTCGAAGGTCTCGACGATCTGGTCCGCGACCCGCATCACCGGATTGAGCGATGTCATCGGTTCCTGGAAGATCATGCCGACCTCGCGGCCGCGCACATCCTGCATCGCATCCTCGTCGAGGGCGAGCAGGTCCCGCCCCGCGAGGCGAATGGCGCCGCCGGCCGGCTTCACCGCCTTCGGCAGCAGCCCCATCACCGCATGCGCGATCATCGACTTGCCCGAGCCGGATTCGCCGACGATGCAGAGCGTCTCGCCTGACGCGATCGTGAGCGTGACGTTTTCGACTGCATGGGCGCGGTCTGCCATCGCCGGCAGGGCCAGCGTCAGCGTCTCGATCGCGAGCACGGGCATGGTTTTGGTGGGAGCCTCGCTCATTCGCGCCCCCTCGCCAGGCGCGGGTTCAGCGCGTCGTTGAGGCCCTCGCCCGCCAGATTGAGGGCGAGCACGGTCAGGAAGATCGCGAGCCCCGGGAAGAAGGAGATCCACCAGGCGTCGAGCAGGCGGGTGCGCCCGGCGCCGACCATATAGCCCCAGCTCATCAGGTTCGGGTCGCCGAGGCCGAGGAAGGAGAGCGAGGATTCGAGCAGGATCGCCGAGCCGATCATCAGCGAGCCCATCACGATGATGGGTGCGATGGTGTTCGGCAGGACCTGGCTGAAGATGATCCGCGGCGTCGACTGGCCGATCGTCACCGCCGCCTGGACATATTCCCGCGTTCGCAGCGAGAGCACCTCGCCGCGCACCAGCCGCGCGATCGGCGGCCAGGAGACGACGCCGATGGCGAGCACGATCGAGCCCAGCTGCGGCTGCAGGATCGCGACCAGCACGATCGCCAGCGCGAAGGAGGGGATCGTCTGGAAGAACTCGGTGAAGCGCATGAGCGCGTCGTCGACGAAGCCACCGGCATAGCCGGCGATGGCGCCGAGCGGCACGCCGATCAGCAGGGCGACCAGCGTCGAGACCACGCCGATCATCAGCGAGACCCGCGCGCCATGGACGAGCCCTGCCGCGAGATTGCGGCCGAGCGTGTCGGTGCCGAGCGGGAAGCGCTCGATCGTGAAGGGCGCGAGGAAGGGGCGCCCGACCGGCCGCCAGGGCGATTGCGGGAACAGCGTCGGCGCCAGCAGCGCGAAGACGACGACCGCGAGCAGGATGACGAGGCCGAGCACGGCACCGCGATTGCGGCAGAAGCGTTTGAGGAAGTTCATGCCCCGGCCTCGATGCGCGGATCGGCGATCCGGTAGATCAGATCGGTGAGGATGTTGAAGCCCACCACCATCGCCGAAGAGACGAAGAACACGCCGAGCAGCACCGAATAGTCGCGCTGCACCAGCGCATCGAACATCAGCCGCCCGATGCCGGGCCAGGCGAAGACGGTCTCGGTCAGCACGGCGCCGCCGACGAGCTGGCCCGCCTGCAGGCCGGCCAGCGTCACCACCGGGAGGATCGCGTTGCGGGCGACGTGCCGGCGCCATACCCGGGGCGGCGAGACACCCTTGGCACGCGCCGTCTTGACGAAGTCCGCCCCCGCGACCTCGAGCATCGAGGCCCGCATCATTCGCGCATAGAGCGCGGTGAAGAACAGGCCGAGCGTCAGCGCCGGCAGGACGAGGTGGCGGCCGATGTCTAGCGCGCGGGCGAGGCCGGTATAGTTCGCACCGATAGTCTCGTAGCCGACATTCGGCACGATCCCAAGCTTCAGCGCGAAGACGATCTGGCTCATCAGCGCCACCCAGAACAGCGGCGTCGCATAGAAAATCAGGGCGAGCGCGGTGATCAGGCTGTCCGACCATTTGCCCGCCCGCCGCGCCGCGAGCGCGCCCATCGCCGTGCCGAGCACCAGCGAGATCAGGAAGGCGGCGCCCGTCAGCAGCAGCGTCGCGGGCAGCCGGTCCAGCACCAGGGCGAGCACGGGCTGCTGCTGCCGGTAGCTGAAGCCGAGATCCAGCGTCATGTAGCCCTTGAGATAGATCCAGAGCTGGGTCAGCAGCGGCTCGTTCAGCCCGAAGCGCTCGCGCAACTGCTCGAGCAGCACCGCATCCGCCGCGCCGGCCTCGCCCGCCAGCACCTGCGCCGGGTCGCCCGGCGCAGCGCGGATCAGGAAAAAGTTCAGCACGGCGATGGCGAGGAGCGTGAGCACGCCCTTCGCCAGCCGGCCGGAGAGGAATTGAAGCAGATTCATGAAGTCAGCATCCGGAAAGACGGGCTCTGCCCGTCATGCTCGCCCCTTGTGGCGAGCATCCACGTCTTGAACACAAAACGCGACCAGCGAAGACGAGGATGGTCGGGACAAGCCCGACCATGACGAAACGCATATGGCCGCCCGGCAAGGGGCCGCCCGGTCAATCCTTCGTCGCGTCCCGGAAGCCGTCGTTCACGCCGATCGCGGTGGTGACGAGGTTCTTGATGTTGCAGCGATAGATCGTCGGGAACTCCATCTCGAGCAGCCAGAGCACCGGCAGGTCCTCGGCCAGGACCTGCTGGACCTTGGTGTAGAGCTCCTGGCGCGCGGCGTCGTTCGGCGCGACCGCGGCGTCGGCGAAGAGCTTGTCGACCTCCGGGTTCACATAGGCGCCCTGGTTGCCGAAGGGATTGCCCTTGACGATGTTGGTCGAGATGTAGTTGCGCGCCACGCCGATCGCGGGGTCGCCGAGCTGGTAGAGGAAGTTGAAGGTCAGGTCGAAATCGCCGTTCGAGGCCTTCTGCGTCCAGCCCGGCACGTCGGTGGTCTCGATCGAGACGTTGACGCCGGCATCCGCGAAGTTCTGCTTGATCGACTCGGCCCAGCGGCTCCAGACCTCGCCATAGGGCAGGGCCAGGATCTTGAGCGGCTCGCCCTTGTAGCCCGACGCCTTGATCAGTTCCTTGGCCTTGGCGACGTCGTAGGTGTATTTCGGCACGTCGGCCGAGTAGAACTTGGTCTTCGACGAGATCGGGCCGGTCGGCAGCTTGCCGAGCCCATCCCAGACCACGTCCTTCCCGAATTCGCGGTCGATCGCGTACATCAGGCCCTGGCGGAACTGCTTGTTCGCGAGCGGGCCGCCCTTGGCGATGTTGACCGTCAGCCAGGCATGGGGCGCGAACATCTCCCAGCCCTTGGTGGTCATGCAGCTGTTCGGCAGCTTGGCCAGGCGCTGCACGTCGTAGACGTCGACCGAGCCGCCTGTCAGCACGTCGACCTTGCCGGTCTCGTAGGCGACGGCGCGCGCGGCGGCGTCGGGGATGATCTGCCAGTAGATCTCGTCGAGCGCCGGCTTGCCCTTGGCCCAGTAGTCCTCGTTCTTCACGAGGTGGATATAGGCGCCCTTCTTCCACTCCTTGAGCTTGAAGGGCCCGGTGCCGATCGGCGTGTTGTTGGCCGGGTTGGCGCGGTAATCCGTGCCGTCATAGATGTGCTTCGGGATCATTGGCGCGGAGGCGACCTCCTGCGTCGTGATCATCGGGCCGAAGGGCTGCTTCAGCGTGATCCTGACGGTGAGGTCGTCGACCTTCTCGATCTTCTCGACCTGGGCGCTGACCACCGGGCGCCAGCGCGGATGCACCTCGCGGTGGAACTTGTCGAGGCTGAACACCACGTCGTCGGCGGTGAAGGGCTTGCCGTCATGCCACTTCACGCCCTCCTGCAACTTGAAGGTGTAGACCTTCGCGTCGGGCGAGATCTCCCAGCTCTTGGCCAGCGAGGGCTGCGGCTGCAGCTTCTCGTCATAGCGCAGAAGCGACTCGTAGATGTTGCCGGCGACCATGTTGGTCGGGCCGTTCTGGTTGAGGCCCTGCATCAGCATCGGAGGTTCGGGCTGGACGACGACATGGACGGTGCCGCCCGTTTTCGGCGCCTGCGCCGAGACGGAAAGCGGTGCAAAGCCGAGCGCGGCCAGGCCGAGCGCACAGATGGCCGTCGTCCGGGCGAGGCGCCGGCGGATCGTTGAAGTCATCGTCATTCTCCCTCGTAGTCGTCTGGCCGGCGTGCCCCCTCAGGCTTCGCCGCCCGGCGAATAGATCACAGCTTGGCGCCGCCGCACAGGCCATAGCCGTTGCGGGGAGGCTGCCGTGCAACGGCGAGTTCGCAGCGGCCAGTCCGAAGCGGCAAAGTTCGCGACCGCAAGTTTCGGGCCATACGGCCGCGTCGTTGTCATGGCCTCACGCAGATGGTGCGGGGCAATGCCTGCCGCAGGATAGGAACGAAGCGCCCGGCCGGTCCAATAGGCTGTGGCTATGTCAAGGATAGGCAGCGCAGGCGCAGATGCGGTGACCGCAATCGGCATGGCAATCCCGAGGCCTCATCCTGAGAGGCTCACTCGAAAAAAGCGACGGATCTCAAGATTCTGCGAGTGCCTGTCCTCATCCCTCGCCGTCATTCCGGGAAAGCCGCACCAGCGGCGCCGATGCGGAATGGCGGCGAGGATGATCTCGAGACGGCTGCTCAGAGCTTCTTGCCGTCCTTGTCGAACTGCTTGAGGAAGGCGGTCAGGTCCTGGATCTCCTTCTCGTTCTTGATCCCGGCGAAGACCATCTTGGTGCCCGGGATCTTCGCGCGGGGGTCCTTGATGTATTCGGCGAAGACGGCCTCATCCCAGGTGATGCCGGAGTTCTTGTTGGCGGCCGAATAGCTGTAGCCCTCGACGGCGCCGGAATGGCGGCCGAACAGCCCGTTCAGCTGCGGGCCGACCAGGTTCTTCGCGGTTTCGCCGATCTGGTGGCAGGCGCGGCACTTGTTCCAGGAGCGTTCGCCGGCGGCGATGTCCTGTGCGGCTGCCGGCAGCGGGGCGATCAGGACTGCCAGGAGCGCGATGCGGGCAATGGTCTTCATGGGATGTCCTTGCTGCTGCGTGGACCGGACGGCACGCCGGTGAGCTTCGACCTGGAATAATCCAAAGTAAAGCCACCGTGCCTATACGCCAATTCGACGCGGTGCCCCCGCCGCGGTCAGCCGAGCCGGCCGATCCAGTCGGCGATGGTGGAGGTGAAGGCGTCCGGCCGCGAGGCCGGGAAGAGATGGCCGCCGCTGTCGAGCATCGTCTTGCCGCAACCCGGCAGGGCGGCCGCGAGTTCCTCCTGCAGGAAGGCCGGCACGACCATGTCGTCGCGCGCGCCCAGCACCAGCACCGGCATGGTGAGCTCGGCCGCCCCGGCCGAGCCGTCGAAGGCAAGCAGCGCATCGATGCGCTCGCGCATCACCCCCTGCGCCTCGGCCGTGGCCGGCGCGGCGGCGAGCGCCGCCTCGTAGACATGCCAGTTCGCCTCGATCCAGGCCGGCGGATAGGTGCAGAGCACGGAGGTCGCGGCATAGGCTTCCGGGTGGGTGCCGAGGATGGCGCGGCGGGCGCCGAAATAGCCGGCCATGTAGTGGCTCGGCTTCAGCCAGCTCCCGCTCAGGATCAGCCCGTCGATGCGCCGCGGTGCCTGCCTGGCCAGGGATTGCGCGATGCAGCCCCCGGTCGAATGGCCCAGCACGACGGCGCTGTCGATGCGCGCCTTGTCGAGCACGGCAAGGCAGTCGCGTGCGAGTTCGTCGATGGTGCAGGCCGCCGCGCCGCGCGTGCTCGGTGCGATGCCGCGCTGGTCGAAGCGGATGACCCGGAAGGATCGCGCCAGCGTCGCGGCGGTGCTTTCCCAGAAGGCGGCGGTGCCGCTGAGGCCGGTGACGAGCAGCAGGGGGCGCCCCTTGCCTTGCGTGACGGCCCGCAGGATGGCGCCGTCCGCGAGAGGCACCTCGAAACTCGCCGGACCGGGAAGGTCGTTTTCGTCTTGGGCCATGGAAGGGCTCCCTGTACGGCGCATGCGCTGCGCTTGTCGCGACTTGCCGGCCGTGGCCCGCACGGGCCTGCCGGAACCGCGGAAGATGACGCAGCCGGCCCGCCGCCGCCATGCTCGCGATGGCGGGGGCGAGACGCAATTGGCGCAGGGCTGGCGGCGTGCGGCCGGTTGTCGCGCTTTCGCCATTATTCCTGCATTCCCGGGGCCGGTGGCTCGGAACGCGACGCGGTTTGACCTTTGGTTATCCGTCGAAGGGATGATGCGCGGGCTGCCTGACGTTACAGAGGAGGCGCGGCGGCTTTTGCCGGTTCCGGGAGGGTATTCCCGGTTCCGCGTGCGATCCGGAGCCAGGCCGTCACCGCCGCGAGCAGCGACGCGCCCGCGATATGCGCAGCCTCCAGCGGCAGGAACAGCGCGATGCCGGCGGCGAAGAGGAGGCAGCGCTTCGGAAGGTTGAGCCGGGCGATGTAGTAGCCCTCGATCGCCGCGTTGAGCGCCAGCACGCCGAGCGCCGCCGCGCCGGCGGCGAGCACGATCTCCCAGCCCGTGCCGATCAGCAGCAGTGCCGGCTGGTACATGAAGACGAAGGGCAGGATGAAGGCGACCATCGCGATCCGGCAGGCGACCAGCGCTATGGACACCGGATTGGCCTTGGCGATCGAGGCTGCGGCGAAGGCCGCGACCGCGACCGGTGGCGTGATCGCCGACATCGAGGCGATGTAGACGATGAAGAGATGCGCCGGCAGCACTTCGAGGCCGAGCGTGATCAGGGCCGGCGCCGCCAGCACCGCCGAGAGAGCGTAGACCGCGGCCGTCGGCATGCCCATGCCGAGCACGATGATCACGAATGCCGCGACGATGATGGTCAGCAGCGGGCTGCCGCCGGCCATGTGGAACAGGCCGGAGCTGATCTTGCCGGTCAGGTCGGTCATCGAGAGCGTGCCGACGACGAGGCCGGCGATGGCGCAGGCGACGCCGACGCCGATCATGCCGCGCATGCCGTCGCTCAGTCCGAAGAAGATCGTGCGCAGCAGCTGGCGCGGGCTGCGGTCGCGCCAGAGCGCCGCCGGCAGCAGCGCGGCGACGGCGATGGCGCCGGCGAAGGCGGGCCGGTTCAGGCTCAGCACGCCCCAGACCAGCAGGCCGATCGGCACGAGATAGGCCCAGTTGCGCTGCAGGATCGCGAGGAGCGACGGCGGCGGCGCCTCGGACATCGGCTTCATGCCGTCGCGATGCGCCTTGAAATGCACGGCGAGGAAAACCGACTGGTAGAACAGCAGCGCAGGCAGCAGCGCGGCCAGCGCGATCGTTGCATAGGGGATGCCGGTGAAGTCGGTCATCAGGAAGGCGGCCGAGCCCATGATCGGCGGCAGCAGCCCGCCGCCGGCCGACGCCGCGGATTCGATCGCTCCCGCATGGGTGCGGCTCATCCCGGTCTTGATCATCAGCGGGATGCTGAACGAGCCGGTGGTGACGACGTCTGCGGTGGGCGAGCCCGAGATCGAGCCGTAGAGCCCGGTCGAGACGACGGCGACCTTGCTCGCGCCACCGACCTGCCGGCCGACCATACTGTTGGCGACGTCGTAGAAGAAATCGGCCCCGCCGACCCGGTCGAGCAGCGAGCCGAAGACCACGAAGACGAAGACGAGGAAGGCCGCGACCTCGAGCGCCGGGCCGAACAGGCCGTTGGTCGAGAAGACGAGATGGTCGACGATCTCCTGCGCGCTGAAGCCGCGATGCGCGAAGGAGCCGCCGAGCCGGTCGCCGAAGACGGCATAGGCCAGGAAGCCCGTCACCAGCACGACCAGGATCATGCCTATGCAGCGCCGCGTCGCCTCCATCACCAGCGCGACAAGCACGATGGAAGCAGCGATGTCGGCTCCCGACAGCTCGTCGATCATCGGCAGCCGCAATTCGTGCACGGGCTGCATGACGACGAAATAGCCGCAGGCGATAAGCGACAGCGCCGCGAGCCCTAAGGCCGGCCAGGATCGCCCGGTCGGGCGCGCCGGGTTGCCGGTCGTGGTCAGGAAGGCGAGCGCCAGCACGGCGCCGAGGAAGAGAAACAGCGCGATCTCGCGCTTGACGTACCAGCCGAAGGCGATCGCCAGCAGCAGCAGGCCCGTCGCGACGCCGATGCCATGGACGGTCCATTGCTCGGCGGCGCCGAGCTTGCGCGGCTGGCCGGTTGCCAGGAGCTTCAGCAGGAAGCGCATCGCATCACTTCAGCACGCCGGCCTGCCGATAGGCGGCTTCGGCGCCGGGATGGAGCTTGAGCGGTGCGACAGTGGCGAGGTCGGTCGGCTCCAGCCGCGCCGGCGTCGCATGGGCCTGCTTGAGATAGTCGAAATGCCTGAGCATGCCGGTGACGATCGCGGCCGCATCCGCGTCCTTCATCTCGGCGGCGGCGAAGAGCACGACGCTGCCGGTGATCGTCGGAACGGCCTGCGGCTGGAAGGGATAGGTCGCGGCCGGGATCGTGATCGGCGCCGTCCCGAGCTGGCTGCCGAGCCTCGCCGCGACCTCCGGCCCGATGCCGAGCATCCTGACCTTCATCTCGCGGGTCGCGCTGCTGATCTGGCCCGAGGGGAAGGCGAGCATGTTGATGATGATGTCGACCTGGCCGTTCTTCATCATCTCGAGACCGGCATTGTAATCGACATGGTGGATGCGCCCGCCCCAGCCCTCGATGTCCCTGGCCGTAATGCCATAGGCCCGGAACACCTCCTCGCCGGTCACTGCCATCAGCGTGCCGCGCTGGTTGAGCGCGATGCGCACCGGCTTTTTCGCGGCGAGGATGCCATTGAGGCTCTCGATGCCGGAATCCTCGCGCACCAGGATCTGGACGGCCGCCTGCGGGTCGATCAGCGCCAGCGCCCGCAGATTGCCGACCGGCGCCCTGAACGGGTCCTCGCCGGCCTGCGCCCGCTTGATCAGCTGCGCATGGGCGATGCCGAGTTCGACCTTGCCCTGCGAGACCAGCAGGATGTTGGCGGCCTCACGGCCGGGTTCGTAGCTGAAGGCCGCGCCCGGCGCCTCGCGCCGGATCGTTTCTCCGATGGCGTTGCCGATGGCGCTCCAGGCGCCGCCGACCGAGCCGCCGGTCAGGGTGATCTTCCGGGTCGCCTGCGCGGCGGCTAGGCCCGCCGCGAGCATGAAAGCCGCCGCCGCCATCGACGCGATAGCCAGTCTCTTCATGGATTCCTCCCGGCGCGGCGCGCCTGACGCCCCGGCCTAGCTGCATGCCGCCATGAGGTTCAACCCGCCTGCCGGTCTGCATGTCCTGCGCCGGGCGAGGGGAGGCTCGTTGGTGTGCATATGGCTTGTCAATGCCGGGACCCGCCGGTGCCGGCGCAGCGATACCCGAAAGGCGTGGATTCGAACCTCCCGACGCTCAGTCACTTCGCCGTCCGCAGCGTCGGCCGGTTTGTATGCAAACAGTCATGAAAATCAGCCATTCAAGCCTTTCGCTCTCGTGCTATTCGCTCCGGGCGACGCCCGCGCCAGGGCGGAGCGTTTCAGAGGCTGAAGCCAAGGGCTGAGCGAATGTACGACCGCTTCTCCACCGAGCGACTGATCGATCTCTGGTTGCGTGAGGACATCGGCGCCTGCGACCTCACCGTCCAGCTGATGATTGAACCCGGCGAGACCGGCGCCTTTCGCATGAACGCCCGCGAGCCGCTGGTGCTGGCCGGAATCGAGGTCGCCGCCGCCGTCTTCCGCCGCTACGAGCCGGCCCTGTCGATCAGGCTGGAGGCGGCCGATGGCGAGCGCGTCTCGAAGGGCGCGACGCTGCTGCATGTCGAGGGGCCGGCGGGCGGCATCCTCACCGCCGAGCGCACGGCGCTCAACATCGTCCAGCGCCTCTCCGCGATCGCGACCGAGACGGCGCGCTATGTCGACATCATCGCCGGGACCCGGGCGCGGTTGCTCGACACCCGCAAGACGACGCCGGGCCTGCGCATGCTCGAGAAGCATGCCGTCGCCTGCGGCGGCGGCCTCAACCATCGCCTCGGCCTCGATAACGGCGTGATGATCAAGGATAACCACATCGCCGTCTGCGGCGGCATCGCCCAGGCGGTCGAGCGCGCCCGCCGCCGGCTGCCGGTGCTGACGAAAATCGAGGTCGAATGCGACCGGCTGGAACAGGTGCGCGAGGCCGTCGCGGCCGGGGCCGACGTGATCATGCTCGACAACATGCCGATCCCGGAGATGAAAGAGGCGGTCGCGTATATCGCCGGCCGGGCCAAGCTCGAAGCCTCCGGCGGCATCCGCCTTGAGACCATACGAGCCGTTGCGGAGACCGGCGTGGACTATATCTCGACCAGCAAGATCACCCAGTCGGCCCCTGCGGTCGATATCGGCCTCGACGAGGCCTGAAGCGATCTTGCAGACCATGCGGCCAGGTATCCTCTTCATCGTCGTCGGCCCCAGCGGCGCCGGCAAGGACACGCTGATGGACGGCGCCCGCAAGGCGCTGGCCGATAGCGGCCGCTTCGCCTTCGCGCGGCGCTTGATCACCCGCCCGGCCGATGCCGGCGGCGAGGATCACGAGGCGATCGGCGAGGTGGAGTTCGCGGCCCTGCAGGCGGCGGGCGGGCTACTCGCATCGTGGAACGCGCATGGCCTGCATTATGGCCTGCGTGCCTCGCTGCGCGACGAGCTCCTGCGCGGCCGGCACATCGTCGCCAACGGCTCGCGCGGCGTGCTGAAGGCGCTGGCCGGCGCAGTGCCGCGGCTGATCATCATCAACGTCACGGCCTCGCCCGAGGTGCTGGCGCGGCGGCTCGCCTCGCGCGGCCGGGAGACGCCGGAGGACATCGCGGCCCGCCTCGCACGCCGGACGCCGGACCTGCCTGATGGGATCGAAACGCTGGTCGTCGAGAACAACGGTGCGGTCGAGGAGGGCGTCGAGCACTTCCTCGCCGCGATCGATGCGGCGACGCGGCGCCTCACGCTCAAGCCCGTCCCGATCGATGCTTGGCGCGACAACATCGCCTATCTGCCTGGTGACAGCATCCTCGGCGTCGCGGATTTCGACGGGCCGGGCAAGGTCGATGTCGCCGGGCGGCTCGCGGGGGAGGGGCAACCTCGCAGCATCCGCGCGCGGATCAATGTCGTCGATTCCGGCTGGCTGCTGGAACCCGGCGAGATTGGCCTGTCGCGTGAGGCCTTCGCGGAACTCGGCTTGCCGGCTGGCAGCGAGATCGAGCTGACGCGGACGCCGCCGCAGCACAGCCGCGACGCGCTGCGGGCGAAGATCCAGGGCCGCGAACTCGGCCGCAACGACTATGCCACGCTGCTGCGCGACATCGCCGAGGGCCGCTATCCCGACAGCGAGATCGCCGCTTTTCTCGTCGCCGCCACCCGCTCGCTCAGCGATGCCGAGGTCGGTGCGCTGGCGCGCGTCCGCGCCTCGTTCTCGACGCCCCTGCGCTGGGACGAGCCGATCGTCGTCGACAAGCATTCGATGGGCGGCATCCCCGGCAGTCGCATCACGCTGATCGTCGCGCCCATTGTCGCCGCCCATGGCCTCGCCATGCCGAAGACCTCCTCGCGCGCCATCACCTCGGCCGCCGGAACGGCCGATGCGATGGAGGTGCTGGCGCGGGTCGATCTCACCGCGGACGAGGTTCGCCGCACTGTCGAGCAGGCACGCGCCTGCATCGCCTGGAACGGCCGGCTCAACCATTCCGCGGTCGACGACGTGATGAACGCGATCACCCGGCCGCTCGGCATCGACTCGAACCGCTGGTCGGTGGCCTCGATCATCTCGAAGAAGCTCACCGCCGGCGCGACCCATGTCGCGGTCGACCTGCCCTATGGCCCGCGGGCCAAGCTGCGCAGCCGGGAGGAGGCCGAGGAACTCGGCCGGCTGTTCGAGACGGTCGGCCGCGATGTCGGCCTGCATGTCGAGGCCGTCGCGACCTGCGGCGCGGCCCCGATCGGGCGCGGCATCGGCCCGGCGCTCGAGGTCCGCGACGTGCTCCGCGTGCTGGAAGGCGATGCCGAGGCGCCGCCCGACCTGCGCGAGAAGGCGCTCGACTTCGCCGGGCGCATCCTGTCCTGGGACCCTGCGGTCGGGACGCTGGCGCACAGCCGTGCGCGGGCCGCGGCGCTGTTGTCCTCGGGTGCGGCGCGCGCCGCACTGGACCGGATCGTGACGGCGCAGGGCCGCCGCGACCCGATGCCGAAGCCGGCCGCGTTGATGCATCCGGTCAGGGCCCCGCGCCCGGGGCGGATCGGCGAGATCGACGGCTGGCGCATCGGCGGCATCGCGCGCCGCGCCGGCGCCCCCTTCGACAAGGGCGCCGGCATCGACCTGCTGCGCCGCGTCGGCGACGAGGTCGCGGCCGGCGAGGCGCTCTTCGTGATCCACGCCTCGGCGGCGCCGGACCTCGAGGCTGCAGTCGCGATGGCAGCCGCCGATGACGGGTTCGTGCTCGGCTGAGCGACCCGCCCGGCCTCAGGGTCTCGGCATCTTGAGCGGGTCGATCGAGATCGCGCGCTTCAGCGTCCTGAGCCCGAAATTGGTGCGCGTCTGCCGGATGCCGCGGATGCGGTGGAGCGTCTCGCGCAGGAAGCGCTCGTAATGCGCCGTGCCGCTGACCACGACCTTGATCAGGTAGTCGTATTCGCCGGTGACCAGATGGGCCTCGACGATCTCGGGGATACGCGTCAGCGCCTCGCCGAACTGGTCGAGGATCTTGTCGTCATGCTTGTCGAGCGTGATCTCGACGAATACGATGTTGTCGTAGCCCAGCACCTTGTGGTCGAGCACCGCGACATATTTCTCGATTGCGCCGCTCTCCTCCAGCCGCTTGACCCGCGTCCAGCAGGGCGAGGGCGAGAGCCCGACCTTCTCGGCCAGCGCGTTCGTGGTCAGCCGGCCGTCCTCCTGCAGCGCGGAGAGAATCCGTAGATCGGTCTGATCCGGCTCGTCCGATCGCCTGTTGCGCGGTATCACGGAAAATCATCCTGTCTTGATGCGATAACGCAGAATCTATTTCCGCGAATGGTTCGTCGCGCAACCATTTTCGAGAAGAACTGTTGTCCCGAGCCGGGCTAGCCTGCCGGCAAGCGGGTGGAAAGCTCCGCGACAGGATACGGCTTGCCGTCCGCGACGGACGGCGGAATGCTGCGATGGATAGGGATGGAGCGCGATCATGACGTCTGAAACCCGTCTTCGCTTTCACGTGCCGGAGCCGGCGAGCCGGCCGGGCGACCGGCCGGACTTCTCCAATGTCGTGATCCCGAAGGCCGGCTCCGTCGCCCGCCCGCCGGTCGATGTCGATCCGAAAGAGATCCGCGATCTCGCCTATTCGATCATCCGCGTGCTGAACCGCGAGGGCGAGGCCGTCGGCCCCTGGGTCCCGGATCTCTCCAAGGAGGACCTGATCCGGGGGCTGCGCCACATGATGACGCTGCGCTCCTTCGACGCCCGCATGCAGATGGCCCAGCGTCAGGGCAAGACCTCGTTCTACATGCAGCACACCGGTGAGGAGGCGGTGAGCTGCGCCTTCCGGATCGCGCTCGAGCCCGGCGACATGAACTTCCCGACCTATCGCCAGGCCGGGCTCTTGATCGCCGACGACTATCCGCTCGTCGACATGATGTGCCAGATCTATTCCAACGAGCGCGACCCGCTGAAGGGTCGCCAGCTCCCGGTGATGTATTCCTCGAAGCAGCACGGCTTCTTCTCGATCTCCGGCAATCTCGCGACGCAGTTCGTCCAGGCCGTCGGCTGGGCCATGGCCTCGGCGATCAAGCAGGACACGCGCATCGCCGCCGCCTGGGTCGGCGACGGCTCGACGGCTGAATCGGATTTCCACGCTGCGCTCGTCTTCGCCTCGACCTACAAGGCCCCCGTGGTGCTGAACGTCGTCAACAACCAGTGGGCGATCTCGACCTTCCAAGGCATCGCGCGGGGCGGCTCCGGCACCTTCGCGGCGCGCGGGCTCGGCTTCGGCATCCCGGCGCTCAGGGTCGACGGCAACGACTACCTCGCGACCTATGCGGTGGCGCAATGGGCGATCGAGCGCGCCCGCCGCAATCTGGGTCCCACACTGATCGAATACGTTACCTACCGCGCCGGCGCGCACTCGACCTCGGACGACCCTTCCGCCTACCGCCCCAAGCACGAATCCGACGGCTGGCCGCTGGGCGACCCGCTGCACCGTCTGAAGGAACACCTCATTGCCATCGGCGCGTGGACCGAGGAGCGCCACAAGCAGGCCGAGGCCGAGGTCATGGCGACCGTCATCGCGGCCCAGAAGGAGGCCGAGAGCTTCGGCACGCTGCATGCCGGCGGCAAGCCCTCGGCCCGCGACATGTTCGAGGGCGTCTATGCCGAGCTGCCGCCGCATCTGCGCCGCCAGCGCCAGCAGCTTGGAGTCTGATCCATGCCGCGCATGACGATGATCGAGGCCATCCGCTCCGCCATGGACGTCTCGATGGGCCGGGACGAGAATGTCGTGGTCTTCGGCGAGGATGTCGGCTTCTTCGGCGGCGTCTTCCGCTGCACCCACGGCCTCCAGCAGAAATATGGCGTGACGCGCTGCTTCGACGCCCCGATCAGCGAGGCCGGCATCGTCGGCACGGCGATCGGCATGGCGGCCTATGGCTTGCGGCCCTGCATCGAGATCCAGTTCGCCGACTACATGTATCCGGCCTATGACCAGATCGTCTCCGAAGCCGCGCGGCTGCGCTATCGCTCGAACGGCGACTTCACCTGCCCGATCGTGATCCGCATGCCGACCGGCGGCGGCATCTTCGGCGGCCAGACCCACAGCCAGAGCCCGGAAGCCCTCTTCACCCATGTCTCCGGCCTGAAGACGGTGGTGCCGTCCAACCCCTACGACGCCAAGGGCCTGCTGATCGCCGCGATCGAGGACCCGGACCCGGTGATCTTCCTCGAGCCGAAGCGGCTCTATAACGGCCCCTTCGACGGCCATCACGACCGGCCGGTGACGCCCTGGTCGAAGCATGAGCTCGGCGAGGTGCCCGAGGGCCATTTTGCCCTGCCGCTCGGCAAGGCGGCGATCCGCCGCGAGGGATCGGCCTGCACCATCGTCACCTACGGCACCATGGTGCATGTCGCGGAGGCCGTGGCGCAGGAGACCGGCATCGATGCGGAGGTGATCGACCTGCGCAGCCTGGTGCCGCTGGATCTCGACACGATCACCGCCTCCGTCGCCAAGACCGGCCGCTGCATGGTGCTGCACGAGGCGACGCTGACCTCCGGCTTCGGCGCGGAGCTGGCCGCGCTGGTGCAGGAGACCTGCTTCTACCATCTCGAGGCGCCGGTCCGGCGCGTGGCGGGCTGGGACACGCCCTATCCGCATGCCCAGGAATGGGCCTATTTCCCCGGCCCGGCCCGCGTCGGCCGGGCGCTTGCCGAGATCGTGGAGAGCCGCTGATGGCCGAGCGCATCATCAAGCTTCCCGATGTCGGCGAAGGCATCGCCGAGGCCGAGCTGGTCGAGTGGCACGTCAAGGTCGGCGACATCATCCGCGAGGACGACCTGCTCGCCGCCGTGATGACCGACAAGGCAACCGTCGAGATTCCGGCACCCGTCGATGGCGAGGTCACCTGGATCGGTGCCGAGATCGGCGACACGGTCGCGATCGGCTCGGCGCTGGTGAAGCTGAAGGTCGCGGGCGAGGGAGCAGCCGCGGAGGTGGCAGAAGAGCCGGAGCCGGGCGAGGCTACAGGGAGCGACGCCCCTGAAGCTGCCGCAGAGCCGGTCAAACCCGTCGCAAAACCAACCGCCGAGGCCGATAATTCCGAACCGCCGCGCGCCATGACGGTGCCGAAGCCGGTTCGGGCGATCGCGGCTGCGACCCCGCAAGCTCTGGCCGCACCGCGTCGCGCGCCGGGCGACAAGCCGCTGGCCTCGCCGGCGGTGCGCCTCAGGGCGCGCGAGGCCGGCATCGACCTGCGCCAGGCCGCCGGCACAGGCCCGGCCGGGCGCATCCTGCACGAGGATCTCGATGCCTTCCTGCTGCGCGGTCCGGAGCCCGGCCATGCGCCGGGCCTCAGCCAGAAGAGCGCCGTCACCGAGGTCAAGATCGTCGGCCTCCGGCGCAGGATCGCCGAGAAGATGGCGCTGTCCAAGGCGCGCATTCCGCATATCACCATCGTCGAGGAGGTGAACGTCTCCCCGCTCGAGGATCTGCGTGCGACGCTGAACCGGAAGCCTACAGCCGAGCGGCCGAAGCTGACGCTGCTGCCCTTCCTGATGCGCGCCATGGTCAAGGCGCTGGCCGAGCAGCCGAACCTCAACGCGCTTTATGACGACGAGGCCGGCATCGTCCGCCAGCATGCCGGCATCCATCTCGGCATCGCAACGCAGACGCCGGGCGGGCTGATGGTGCCCGTGGTGAAGCATGCCGAGGCGCGCGACATCTTCGGCTGCGCGCTGGAACTCAACCGCATCGCCGAGCGCGCCCGCGACGGCATCGCGACCCGCGACGAGCTGACCGGCTCGACCATCACCATCACTTCGCTGGGCGCGCTCGGCGGCATCGCCACGACGCCGGTGATCAACCACCCCGAGGTCGCCATCGTCGGCGTCAACAAGATGGTGGTGCGCCCGGTCTGGGACGGCACGACCTTCGTGCCGCGCAAGATGATGAACCTCTCCTCCAGCTTCGACCATCGCGTCGTCGACGGCTGGGATGCGGCCGTCTTCGTGCAGCGCCTCAAGGAGCTGCTGGAGAACCCGGCGACGCTGTTCATCGATGGGTGAGGTGATGGAGCTTCTTGTCCTGCAATCCGCTCCCCGTCATTGCGAGCGTCAGCGAAGCAATGACGGGGCGGCAGGGCTCTACGGCCTTCTGGATTGCTTCGCTTCGCTCGCAATGACGGGTGGAGCATCGAACTACGACGGCAGCAGGCACCGGAGAACCCGCCCATGACCGAGATCACCTGCAAGCTGCTCGTCATCGGCGCCGGGCCCGGCGGCTATGTCTGCGCCATCCGCGCCGGGCAGCTCGGCATCGACACCGTCATCGTCGAGGGCGGCAAGCTCGGGGGCACCTGCCTGAATGTCGGCTGCATCCCCTCCAAGGCGATGATCCATGTCGCCGAGGAGTTCGAGAAGGCATCCCATGCCGCCGCCGGCAAGACGCCCTTCGGACTGACGGCCGGTACGCCGGCGCTCGATTTCGGCAAGGCCGTGGCCTGGAAGGACGGCATCGTCCAGCGCCTCAACAATGGCGTCGGCGCTCTGCTGCGCAAGGCCAAGGTCAAGATCGTCAATGGCCGCGCCCGCTTCCGCGACGGCAAGACCGTGGTCGTCGAGACCGAGACCGGACCGCGGGTGATCCGGGCCGAGCGGATCGTGATCGCCACCGGCTCGGTGCCGGTCGAACTGCCTTTCCTGCCCTTCGGCGGCAATGTGATCTCCTCGACGGAAGCGCTCGCGCTCGCAGAGGTGCCGAAGAAGCTCGCCGTGGTCGGCGGCGGTTATATCGGGCTCGAACTCGGCATCGCCTTCGCCAAGCTCGGCAGCCAGGTCACGGTGGTGGAGGCGCAATCGCGCATCCTGCCGCTCTACGATGCCGAGCTGACCGCACCCGTCGCCAAGCGGCTGACGGCGCTCGGCGTCGACGTCCTGCTCGGTGCCAAGGCACGCGGCCTCGCGCCCAAGGGCGATGCCCTGCTGATCGAGACGGCCGAGGGCCAGGAGCGCCGCATCGCTGCCGACAGGATCCTCGTCACGGTCGGGCGCGCGCCTGCCACGGCCGGGCTCGGCCTTGAGGAGCTGGTGCTCGACATGGACGGCCGCTTCATCCGCATCGGCGAGCGCTGCGAGACCTCGATGCGCGGCATCCACGCCATCGGTGACGTCACCGGCGAGCCGATGCTGGCGCATCGCGCCATGGCGCAAGGCGAGATGGTGGCGGAGATCGCCGCCGGGCTGCCGCGCGCCTGGGACAAGCGCGGCATCCCGGCGATCTGCTTCACCGATCCCGAGATCGTCTCGGTCGGCCTCTCGCCGGAGGAGGCGCGCCGCACCGGCCAGGAGATCAAGGTCGGGCAGTTCCCCTTCGCCGCCAATGGCCGCGCCATGACCAAGGACGGCGAGCAAGGCTTCGTGCGCATCGTCGCGCAGGCGCAGACGCAGCTCGTCCTCGGCATCCAGGCGGTCGGTTCGGGCGTCTCCGAGCTCTCGACGGCCTTCGGCCTCGCCATCGAGATGGGCGCGACGCTGGAGGATGTCGCCGGCACGATCCACGCCCATCCGACGCTGGGCGAGGGCTTCCAGGAGGCGGCGCTCAAGGCGCTCGGGCACGCCATCCATATCTGAGCGGATTGTCGCAGGTGCGCCGCTTGCATGCATACAATGTTGACATTGTCTTTTATGACTCCCATGTGAAAGCGCGTGCCGCAACGGCGCGCTTTCGGGAGATCGTGATGTCCGGCGAGCAATGGCCGCCCCTGTCGCCGCTGAAGACCGGCCTGCGCGGCCGCTGCCCGCGCTGCGGCGAGGGCAAGCTGTTCGACGGCTTCCTGAAGCTGCGACCCTCCTGCGAAGCATGTGGCCTCGACTACTCCTTCGCAGACCCGGCGGACGGCCCGGCCTTCTTCGTGATGATGTTCGTCTGCGTGCCGGCGGCCGCTTTCCCGCTCTGGATGGAACTGACCTATGACCCGCCGACCTGGGTGCATTTCGTCACCACGCTGCCGCTGATCCTGCTGACCTGCATCCCGCCGCTGCAGCCCCTGAAGGGCTGGCTGGTGGCCGCGCAGTTCTTCCACAAGGCCGAGGAGGGCAGGCTGGCCAAGCCGAAACCCCGGGAGACGCCGGAAGGCTGAGCCTCCCCGTCATCACCTCACTTGCGTGAGTTGATGACGGCTAAGCCGTCAGACGGCCTGCGGCGCAGGAGCCCGCTCATGGCCAATGATCGCTGCCAGCGTCTTCAGCGCGTCGCCTAGCCGCGCCCGGTCGGGCACGCCGCCAAGCGAGATGCGCACTGCATCGGGCGATGCCCCGCCGGCGCTGAACGTATCCGACGGCGTCACGCCCAGCCCCTCGGCGCGGGCTGCCTCGATCAGCCGGTGGCGATCCCAATGCGCCGGCAAGGGCTGCCAGATATGCAGCCCGTTCGGATGGCTCCGGCCGGATGCCGGCAGGATACTGCGCGCCAGCGCCTGCCGAGCGGCCGCCTCCCGGCGCACGCCGTCGAGCAGGTCGGCGGCGGCGCCGATCCTGATCCAATGCGTCGCCAGCGCCGTCATTAGCGGGGCCGGCATCAGCGCGATCGCGCGCAGCGCCTCGATCAGCACATCGGGGCTGCCACCCTCGGGAGCGACAACGAAAGCGGTACGCAGCCCAGGCGTCAGCGCCTTCGAAAGCGTCGCCACATGCCAGCTCCGTTCCGGGGCCAGCGCCGCGATCGCCGGCGGGGCGTCGCCCGCGAGCAGGCTGTAGGGATCGTCCTCGATGATGGTCAGGTCCAGCGCCCGCGCCACCCGCACAATTTCGCGCCGGCGCGCTTCCGGCATGGTGGTCGCGGTCGGGTTCTGGATCGTCGGCGTCAGGCAGAGCAGCCTCGCGCCATGGGTACGCGCCGCATCCGCGAGTGCATCGGGGCGCAAGCCCTCCTCGTCGCCCGCGACCGGCACGGGCTTCAGGCCCCGAAGCCGCGCCGCGGAGAGCAAGCCGGGATAGGTCAGCGCCTCGCAGAGCAGCGCATCGCCCGGCCGAGACAAGGCGCTCAGCAGCGCGACCAGCGCTGTCTGGGCACCCGGCGCGACGAGGAACCGCCCGGGATCGAAGCGCCCCAGCACGGGGGCGAGCCAGGTGCAGCCCGCCGCCCGGTCGGCGAGCGCGCCCGGGCCGACATGATAGGTCATCAGCAGGTCGGCGCTGGAACGCGCCAGCACCTCGGCGATCCCCCGCTGCATCAGTTCCGTCAGCCGCACACCCTTGGGCGCCGGCGGGATGTTCATGCTGAGATCGACGGGCGGCCCGGAGGCCTCGGGGCGTGAGGCGATGAAGGAGCCGCGCCCGGTCACGGCGTCGATCAGGTTGCGCTGGCGTGCCTCGGCATAGGCGCGGGTGATCGTCGTCAGGTCGAGGTCGAGCAGTTCCGCCAGCCGGCGCTGCGGCGGCAGCCGGTCGCCCGGGCGCAGCGTCCCTGCCGCGACAGCCTCGGTGATGCGGTCGGCGATCTGGAGATAGCGCGGTCCGGCCAGAGGATCGAGGCGCCCGATCCAGCCCGCAACAGCCTCGTCCTGCGCCATTTCCGGTGCTCCAGCGCCACAGCCATACAAAGCGCTATATTGTCTGGATCAGGGCGGCAGGCAAGCCGGTCGGGGAGGCCTAGACGGCGTGCCGGCTCGAACCCTCGACCAGCACATAGGGTTCGCCGCTGGCGAGCGTCTCGACGCGGGCACGGACGCCATAGACATCGTCGAGCAGGGCCGGCGTCACGATCGTGCGCGGGTCACCCAGCGCCACGAGGCGCGCATGCGCCAGCACCATCACCCGGTCGGCGAAGCGCAGCGCCTGGTTGAGGTCGTGGATCGAGACCAGCACCAGCATGCCGCGCTCATGCGCCAGCCGGCGGACCAGCGAGAGCACCTCGAACTGGCGGTGCAGGTCGAGCGCGCTGGTCGGCTCGTCGAGCAGCAGGATATCGGGCTCCCGCGCCAGCGTCTGGGCGATCGAGACGAGCTGGCGCTGACCACCGGACAATTCGCCGAGGCCGCGGAAGGCGAGCTCCTCGATCTCGAGCTCGCGCAGCACGCGGTCGATGCGGTGCAGCTCGTCGTCGCTGACCGCCCAGGAACCGCCCTGCTTGAGCGCCAGCAGGATCGATTCATAGACGGTGAGCACGGCATTCACGGCCGTGTCCTGCGGCAGGTAGCAGGTGCTCGGCGCAGGCCGTCCCTGGACGCGGCTCTGGCCGCTGATTCTGACCTCGCCCTCGCCGGAGGCCAGGCCCGCGATGCGGCGGAATAGGCTCGACTTGCCGGCCGCGTTGGCGCCGATCACGGCGACGACCTCGCCGCCCCGGAGCTCCTGCGCGTCGATGTCCTGCAGCACGCGCCGCCGCCCATAGGCAACGCCGACGCCGCTCAGCGCGAGCTTCACCATGAGCGCTTCCGGCTGGTCATGATCAGGCTGAAGAAGAAGGGCACGCCGATCAGCGAGGTGACGATGCTGATCGGGAAGATCAGCCCCGGGATCAGCGATTTCGAGACCACCGAGGAGGCGGAAAGGATCGCAGCTCCCGCCAGCGCCGAGGCTGGCAGGAAGAAGCGCTGGTCCTCGCCGATGACCATGCGCGCGATATGCGGGCCGACGAGGCCGATGAAGCCGATCGTGCCGACGAAGGAGACCGGCACCGCGGCGAGCAAGGCGACCAGCAGCATGATCTCGAGCCGCAGCCGCCTGACGTTGATGCCGAAGCTCGCCGCCTTGTCGTCGCCGAGGCGCAGCGTCGTCAGCGCCCAGGCGCGGCGCAGGAAGAAGGGCAGGGTGAAGGCCAGCACCGCGGTGGTGATCGCGAGCTTCTGCCAGCTCGCCTTGGTCAGCGAGCCCAGCGTCCAGAACACCACGGCTCCCAGCGCCTGCTCGGAAGCGAAGAACTGCAGCAGCGCCAGCAGCGCGTTGAAGGTGAAGACCAGCGCGATGCCGAGCAGGATCACCGTCTCGGTGGTGACGCCGCGCGCCTGGCTCAGCAGGTGGATGATGAGGGCAGCGCCCATCGCCATGACGAAGGCGTTGATCGGCACGATGTAGTCCGCTGCGAGCGGCAGAAGGCCGACGCCGAAGACCAGCGCCAGCGCCGCCCCGAAGCTCGCCGCAGCCGAGATGCCGAGCGTGAAGGGGCTCGCCAGCGGGTTGTTCAGGATCGTCTGCATCTGCGCGCCGGCGACCGCGAGCGAGGCGCCGGTGACGACCGCCATCAGCGCCACCGGCAGGCGGATGTCCCAGATCACCACGCGCAGTGCCGCCGGCGCGGAAGCCGGGTCAAACAGCGTCGAGAGCACCTGCCCGACATCGTAGCGCGCCGGGCCGAGCATCAGGTCGACGACGAGGCTCGCCAGCAGCACCACCGCCATGCCGAGCAGGATAAGGCGCCGCCGCAACGTCAGCGCACGATAGGCCTGGTGCCCGTATTGAGCCTCGCGGGCGGCGGTCGCGGTCATCGGCCGCTCACTTGCGCTCGACCGTGACCCAGTAGCCGGGCTCGTAGGGCAAGGGCAGGAAGCGCTCATGCAGCGTCTTCAGCGTGGCGTCGGCATCGAGATCGGCGAACAGCTCGGGATGCAGCCATTTCGCGATCTCCTGGATCGCCACGAACTGGTAGGGGCTGTTGTAGAACTGGTGCCAGATCGCGTGGACGCGGCCGTTCTTCACGGCCTGGGTCTGGCCGAAGGCGGGGCGGGCGGCCAGCGCCGCGAGCTTGCGGCGCGCCTCGACCAGATCGCTGCCGGGCCCAAGCCCGACCCAGGCGCCGCCCGGCACGAAGGCGCCCCAGTTGCCGCCGGTGACGATCACGACGTCCGGGTTGGCGGCGACCACCGCCTCGGGATTGACCGTGCCGAAGGTGCCCGGGATCAGCGTCGAGCCGAAATTCGTGCCGCCGGCGATCTCGACCATCTTGCCGAAATTCTCGTTGCCGAAGGACATGCAGCAATCGTCGGAATACCCGCCGGCGCGCTCGACCATCACCAGCGGGCGCCTGAGGTTCTGTGTCTTGGCGATCCTTTCGGTGACGCGGGCGATCTCGGCGGCGCGGAAGGCTATGAAGTCCTCGGCGAGCTTTTCCTTGCCGAAGAGCTTGCCGATCAGCCGCATCGACGGCTCGGTGTTCTGGAACGGCTTCTCGCGGAAATCGACATAGACCACCGGGATGCCGACGGCGGCGAGCTTCTCGACCAGACTGGCCTCGTCGCTGGCGATCTTGGCCTCGACATTCATGAACAGCACGTCGGGCTTGAGCGCGATCGCCTGCTCGATGTCGAAGGCGCCTTCCTTCATCCCGCCGAAGCTCGGCAGCTTGGCGATCTGGGGATAGCCCGCGAGATACTGCTTGTAGCTGTCGGGGTCGGCCTTGGGCAGGTCGTCGCGCCAGGCGACGACGCGCTTGAACGGGTCTTCCTTGTCGAGCGCGGCAACGAAATACATCTGCCGGCCCTCGCCGAGGATGACGCGCTGCACAGGCGCCTCGACCTCGACCTTGCGCCCGAGCACATCGGTGACCGAAACCTTCTCGGCGAATGCAGGGATGGAGCCCGCGAGCAGCGAGCCCGCCAGCAGGACCGTCCCCAGGACGGCGCGCAGGATTGGCATGAGGAGACCTCCGGGGCGAAGTCGCTGGCTCCTAGGTCCGCCCCCCGGATGGGTCAAGGACTATGTTTTAGAATTAATTTAAACAAAACAAAGAGATGACGGTGGCCTCCGGGGGGGTGCCGTCGGCGGGCTGCGAAGCCACTTGCCTCGGCACCGGCTTTCGTGGTTCTCGCTCCCGCCTCGGACAAGCCAGAAAGCGCCCGGCCATGACGACGCTGCATCACAACATGAGCCTGAAGGACGAGATCCGCGACTTCTGGTCGATGCGCTCGGAGACCTTCGACACGCAGCCCGGCCACGAGATCTTCTCGCCCGAGGAGCGGCAGGCCTGGCTCGCGCTCTTCGCCGGCCATATCGGCCGAGCCGAAGCCGGCGGCGCAAAAGCACTCGATCTCGCCAGCGGCACCGGGGTGATCTCGCTGCTGCTGGCCGAACTCGGCTACGGCGTCACGGGGCTCGATCTTTCCGAGGCGATGCTCGCCCGCGCCCGCGCCAAGACGGCCGGCAAGCCGATCAGGCTCTATGCCGGCGATGCCGAGGACACGCTGGAAGAAGGCGACAGCTACGATGTCGTGGCGACCCGCCATCTGGTCTGGACGCTGCCGGACCCGCCTTCCGCCTTCCGCGAATGGTTCCGCGTGCTGAAGCCTGGCGGGCGCGTCGCCATCGTCGATACCGACATGACCAATCCGCGCCCCGGCAACGGCAAGGTGCTGCGGCTGCTGGCGCGCCTCGCGAAGCGCCTTTCGAACCCGAGGCCGCCGGCGCCCTATATGGCGACGCATGAGAACATCGTCTCGCGGGTCTATTTCTCGGGCGGCTGCCGGCCGGAAGAGGTCGCGCGGCTGCTCTCCGAGGCCGGCTTCGCCGATATCGTGATCGACCGCGACCTGCGCGCCATCCACCGCGCACAGGGCCGCTTCATGCCGCTCTACCAGCGGCTGGAGCGCGCCAGCCAGGACCGCTTCCTGGTCTGCGCGCGCAAGCCGGGTTGAGCCCGGATCAGATCGACTTCGTGACGCCGCCGTCGACGCGGATGTTCTGGCCGGTGATGTAGCCGGCATCCGCAGAGAGCAGGAAAGCGATCGTGCCCGCGATCTCGTCGCTCGTGCCGTAGCGCTGCATCGGCACACGCTGGCGGCGCTCGTCGGTGGCCGGCAGGCTGTCGATCCAGCCCGGCTGGACGTTGTTCATGCGGATGTTGTCGGGTGCGTATTTGTCGACGAAGATTTTCGTGAAGGCAGCGAGCCCGGCCCGCGCCATCGCCGAGGTCGGGAACATCGCGTCCGGCTCGAAGGCCCAGGCGGTCGAGATGTTGACGATGGCGCCGGATTTCTGCGCCTGCATGATCGGCGTCACCAGCCGGATCGCCCGGACAGCGCTCAGGAAATAGACGTCGAGGCCGCGATGCCAGTCCTCGTCCGGGATGTCGAGGATGGCGGCCCGTGGCCCATGGCCGGCGCTGTTGACCAGCGCGTCGACGCGGCCCCAGCGCTCGACCGTCAGGTCGACCAGGCGCTTGACGTCGTCCTGGACGAGATTCGAACCGGTGACGCCGATCCCGCCCAACTCCTTCGCCAGCGCCTCGCCCTTGCCGGAGGAGGACAGGATCGCGACATGGTAGCCGTCCCTGGAGAGGCGGCGGGCCGTGGCCGCCCCCATGCCGCTGCCGCCGGCGGTGACGATCGCTACTTTCTGGGTCATCTGCAGGTCCTCGTCATGTGCGGGTCGGATCGCTGGAAACGCTCAGCTTCTAGAGCAAGCCGACTTCTCACGGAACCGGCATGCCTTGGAGCCTGACGTGGTGGCTCAGCGATTGAACACCTCGGGATAGGCGAAGAGGCCCGGCGCACCGCCGGTGTGCCAGAACACGATCGTTTCCTCCGGAGCGATGGCCCCGGACCTGACCAGCGCCATCAGGCCGGCCATGGCCTTGCCGGTATAGACCGGGTCGAGAAGAATGCCTTCGCTGCGTGCGGTCAGCTCGACGGCCTCGACCATGGCCGCGGTGGGCTGGCCATAGCCGGGCCCGATCTGCGCCTCGTCGATCTGCGGCTCGATCGCCTCGCTGCCGTCACGGCCTTCGATGGCGAAGATCTCCCGAACCAGCCCGGACACGATCTCGCTCGCCTGCTCCCGCGAGCGCGAGACGCTGATGCCATGGACGCGGCAGGGCAGGCCGAGCTGAGAGACACCAGCGAGGATGCCGGCATGGGTTCCGCCGCTGCCCGTCGGCAGCACGATATGCTCGACCTTCAGGTCGAGCACGCCGGCCTGCGCCGCAAGCTCCGCCAGGGCATCGCGATAGGCGAGGCTGCCGAGCGCGTTCGAGCCGCCGACCGGAATGAAATAGGGCCGCCGGCCCTGCGCGACCAACTGCGCCAGAATCTCCTCCGCCGCGGCCATGGCGTCGGCCCCCGGCGCGAGCAGGCGAAGCTCCGCGCCAAAGATCCGGTCGAGCAGCATGTTGCCGTTGCTGCGATAGGAATCGGCTCGTGCCGCGACCGTGTCGGCCAGCAGCAGGACGCAGCCGAGCCCGCTTCGCGCGGCGGCGGCTGCGGTCTGGCGGGCATGGTTGGATTGCAGCGCACCCATCGTCACCAGGACATCGGCGCCTTCCCTCAACGCGTCCGCAACCAGATATTCGAGCTTGCGCACCTTGTTGCCGCCGCCGGCGAAGCCCGTGCAATCGTCGCGCTTGATCCAGATCGAGGGTACCCGGCCGTCCCGGCCGAGGGCCTGGGACAGGCGCGGCAGCGGCTCGAACGGCGTCGGCAGGCTGGCGAGTGAGATCGTGTCGCGTGGCTTCATTCCATCAGGCTCCCGGCGAATGCGTTCCAGCTGTATCCGTGACGGGATGCGGCCGGAAGGGCCGCACGCAGCGAGCCGACGCATGGTCGTTCCGCTCAAGCCGCTGGTCGTTCAGGCCGCGCCGACCGTCTCCAGGAACTGTTCTACATCGACGGTGAGGCTCTGCGCCTGGCGCGCGAGTTCGGTGGTCGCCGACAGGGCCGCAGCGGAGGCCCCGCTCGATTCCGACGCCTGCCGGGTGACGCCCATGACGTTGTTGGCCACCTCGGCCGAGCCCAGCCACGCCTGCTGCAGCTTGCAGGCGGTCTTGCGGGTCGCCTCGGCCTGCTGGTCGACCGCTGCCGTGATGAGCGAGGCGATGTCGTTCATGTCCGCGATCGTCTGGCGGATGCCGCCGACGGCGGCGGCGACATTGCGGGTCGCTTCGCGGATCGCCCCGATCTGGGAATCGATCTCGGCGGTCGCCTCCGCCGTCTGGACGGCCAAGGTCTTGATCTCGCTGGCGACCACGGAGAAGCCGCGACTGGTCTGGCCGGCGCGCGCCGCCTCGATGGTCGCATTGAGGGCCAGGAGCTTGGTCCCACCGGCGATCTCGCGGATCACGTCGACGATGCCG
The DNA here is from genome assembly GCF_001429395.1 of Allobosea sp. Root381. GTDB lineage: Bacteria > Pseudomonadota > Alphaproteobacteria > Rhizobiales > Beijerinckiaceae > Allobosea. Next base: position 57,896 of record NZ_LMJT01000013.1, on the reverse strand, counting down.
CCGATCCGGTCGACCGACTGCGTCAGTTCGCTGACCTGCTCGTTGATGTGCTGCGCCTCCTTGACCGCTCGCGTCGAGATTCTGGAGGACGAGGCGATGCGCTCGCTCACTCCTGTCAGGGATTCCGTCAGCTGGTCGGTGGCGGACGCGACCGCCTCGATGTTCGCGGTCGCATCCAGCGAGCGGGTCAGGGCCGCATCGGCCCGGTGCATGGTTTCGCTGGAGGAATCGGCAAGCGACAGGGCAAGCGAATGCAGGTCGTTCGCGGCGCCGGTGAGCGAACGGACGACGCTCGCCACCGCCCTCTCGAAATTCGCCGCTAGCCCCTCCAGCGTCTCGCACCGGTTCCGGCGCGCCGCCTCGAGATAGACCGAAAGGGCGAGGTCCATGTCGAGCATCGCCGCCTGGCTGAACGCCGCCGCGACCTGCCTCTGCCGGTGCGGGTTGGCCAGGTGCCGGAGCTTCCTGTCCCGGGTCGCGACCGTGATCAGGCGCGCCACGATGAAGTTGTAGCCTCCGATATACCAGCGTGGCTCCAGGCCGAGCCGGCAATGAACCTCGCCGACGCGCCGGACCGAGCGGACATAGCTGTCGTCGAAGGCTCCCGTCGTGATGAGGGCCCAATGGGCGATCTGCATCTGCCGCGCTCGCGCGACGATGGCGGGGCTCGGGAACAGCCGGGCCACGGCGGGAAAGGTCAGGATATGCTCGTAGAGCTCGTCGAGGATGGCGGGCAGCCTGGTGGCGACCGCGGGCCCGAACTCCCGCAACAGCGCGCGGACGCCGTCGTCGATCCCGGCAAAATGCAGCCGCTCGGCAATATCCTCGGGCTTCTCGCCTTCATTCCGGCTGCAGGGGCAGACGAGGCCCCCGACGACCTCGCTGCGCGCCGGAACGGAGGACCCATCTAAAGGCGCATGGGGCTGCGGGCTTCCAAAATCATTGGAGCCGAATAGACTCATGGAGGACGGCCCTTGCGACGGAATCAGCGCCGAAGGCGGCGCGTGCATATGTACGGAAACGTACTCATTACGTACCGTAACGTGCATTCGCTGCGGTTAACAGAGGGCTAATGCGCCCCGAACATGTGATGAAGTGACCCCATCGGGGAGAGCCGCTTGGAGCATCGGTTGAAGGGCGATTTCGAGATCCGCAATCGCGTCCTGCTGTCGTTGCGGCCGGAGGCGCGGGACTATCTCCATCCGCGGCTGGTGACGCGACGGCTGTCGCAGGGGCAGATCCTCTATGAGGACAACGCGCCCTTCACCCATGCGATCTTCCCGCATGAAGGCGTGGTTTCGATGAATGCCGACCTGCGCGACGGCCGCGGCGTCGAGAAGGCCTCGATCGGCTATGAGGGCTTCGTCGGCATCGCGCTGATGATGGGAGGCGGGGAGGCGATCAGCCAGTCCAGCGTCGTGGTCCCCGGCTATGCGTCCTGGTTGTCGATCGCGGATCTCGACGAGGCCATCGCACGCTTTCCCTGCGTGCGGCACGCGATGCTCCGTTACGCCAAGTGCCTGATCATCCAGCTGCTCGAATCGGTGGCCTGCAACAGCCTGCACAGCGCCGAGGAGCGGATCTGTCGCTGGCTCCTGCATGCGGATGACCGGGTCGTCGAGAACGTGTTCAAGCTCACCCAGGCGGCGCTCTCCCAGGCGCTCGGCCTGCGGCGGGCAACGGTCAACATGGTCTGCTCCCGGCTGATGGAGGACGGCGCGATCTCCTATTCGCGCGGAGACCTGACGGTGCGCGATCGCAGCGTCATGGAGGGGCGCGCCTGCGCCTGCTACGGCCGGATCAGCCGGACCTTCGAAAAGAATTCGCAGCCACTCGCCCGCTTCGTCGAGGAACTGCCCCTAATGCCCCGGGCGATACCGGACGACTCGTGATTTCCAGGCTGCCGCAAGGTCGTGGTCCTTCTTCTTGCACGAAGTGCAATTCCGCTGGCGCTATCGCCGGAAAGCGCACAGTATCGGCCGGCGCTACGTTGCGGAATTGGCTGCGTGCCGCGCCGGCGGCCGCGAGAGGTGCAAGGGGGCCTATCGTGCTTTTGTGTTCTCGCCCGGCGAGCGGGCCAAGACTGCGCCTGCCAAGACTACGCCTCATGATGTCCGGCCTTGCGATGCTGGCCTCGGTGACGGCTTTCGCGGGCGGCACCGCGCTCGCGCAGCAGCAGGCGCCGGCCGCGGTGCCGGTCGGCACCGTTCTGGCCGAAAAGCGCGCCATCGAGCGAACCGCCGATTTCGTCGGGCGCGTCGAGGCCGTCAATCGCGTCGAGATCCGGGCACGCGTCACCGGCTATCTCGAGCAGGTGCTGTTCCGCGACGGTGAGGACGTCAAGGAAGGCGTGCCGCTCTTCCGCATCGAGCGGGCGCCGTTCGAGGCTGCGGTCGAGCAGGCGCAAGGCGCGCTCGAACGCGCCCAGGGAGCCCTGCAGAACGCGACGGTACAGCGCGAGCGTGCCGAGGAACTGCTCAAGACCAGCGCCGGCTCGGTCGCGGTGCGCGACCAGCGCGTCGCCGACGAGAAGGGGGCGGAGGGCGACAAGACCACCGCCGAGGCCAATCTGAAGACCGCGCAGATCAATCTTGGTTACACCGAGATCGTGTCGCCGATCACCGGCCGGATCGGCCGCACCAAGGTTACCAGGGGCAATGTCGTCGGTCCCGACAGCGGCGTGCTGGCGCAGATCGTCAGCAGCGACCCGATGTATGTCACCTTCCCGGTCAGCCAGCGCGAGTTCCTGACGATCAAGGCCGGCGCCGTGCCGGTGGGCGCCCAGGCTCCGCTGGTCAGCCTCAAATTCGCGGACGGCTCGACCTATGACCAGAAGGGGCGCATCGATTTCGTCGACGTCTCGGTCGAGCGGGCCACCGATACGGTGCTGGTCCGCGCCACGCTTCCCAACCCGGCCGGCAAGCTCATCGACGGCGCGCTCGTGCGCGTCCTCGTCCAGAGCGAGCAGAGCCAGGAGAAGGTCGTGATCCCGCAGGCGGCCCTGATCGCCGATCAGCAGGGCGCCTATGTCTTCGCCGTCGAGGACGGCAAGGCCGTGGTCAAGCGCGTCAAGCTCGGCAGCGAGCTCGGCGCCGATGCCGTCATCGACCAGGGCCTCGCCGGAAACGAGCAGATCGTCGTCGAGGGCCTCCAGAACCTCAGGCCGGGCACGCCGGTGCTGGCCTCGCCCGTGACGCCTCCCGCCGGCCGGAGCTGAGCCTCATGATCAGCTCCGTCTTCGTCGACCGGCCGCGGCTGGCCATCGTCATCGCGCTCGTCACCACGATCGCGGGGCTGCTCTCGCTCTTCGCGATTCCCGTCGCGCAATATCCCGACATCGTGCCGCCGCAGGTCTCGGTGACGACGTCCTATCCCGGCGCCTCGGCGGCGGTGGTCGAGCAGACGGTGGCGCAGCCGATCGAGGCGCAGATCGTCGGCACCGACAAGATGATCTACATGAAGAGCGTCAGCGGCAATGACGGCAGCTATTCGCTGCTGGTCTCGTTCGAGCTCGGCACCAATCCCGACATCAACAGCGTCAACGTCAACAACCGCGTGCAGATCGCGCTGTCGAAGTTGCCCCAGGAGGTGCAGCGCCAGGGCGTCACGGTCAAGAAGAAGTCCTCCGCGCTACTCGGCGTGATCGCGGTTCATGCCCCGACCGGCGCCTATGACCAGCTCTTCGTCTCGAACTACGTCACGATCAACCTGCTCGATGCGATCCGCTCGACGCCGGGCGTCGGCGATGCGGCGCTGTTCGGCGCGCAGGATTATGCGATGCGGGCCTGGATCCGCACCGACCAGCTGACCGGCCTGAACCTCACGACCAACGACATCATCACCGCGATCCAGGCCCAGAACGCCCAGGCGGCGGTCGGGCGCATCGGCGCGCGCCCGATCTCCGACGACCAGCAGCTGCAGCTCAACATCCAGACCAAGGGCAGGCTGAGCACGCCGGAGGAATTCGGCAAGATCGTGCTGCGCACCAACCCGGACGGTTCGATCCTGCGGCTTTCCGACGTCGCGCGCCTCGAACTCGGCGCCGCCAACCTCGACCGCGCCACGCGGCTGAACGGCGGGCCCGCCGTGCTGATCGGCATCTATCAGTCGCCGGGCGCCAACGCGATCGCCGCGCTCGATGCGGTCAAGAAGACGGTCGGAGACCTCGCGAAGGCCTTCCCCGAGGGCCTCGCCTGGAAGGTCACCTACGATCCGACGGCCTTCGTCTCCGCCACGATCCACGAGGTCCAGAAGACGCTGATCGAGGCCTTCATCCTCGTCGTGCTCGTCGTCTATCTCTTCCTCGGCAACTTCCGCGCCACGCTGATCCCGACCGTCGCTGTGCCTGTCAGCCTGGTCGGTGCCTTCATCGTTCTCAACGCCATCGGCTATTCCGCCAACACCGTCTCGCTGCTCGCGGTCGTCCTTGCCATCGGCATCGTCGTCGACGACGCGATCGTGGTGATCGAGAATGTCGAGCGCGTGATGGAGGAGCATCCAGAACTCACCCCGGCCGAGGCGACCAAGAAGGCGATGGGCGAGATCGTCGCGCCGATCGTCGCGATCACGCTTGTCCTGCTCTCGGTCTTCGTGCCGGTCGCCTTCATCCCCGGCATCTCGGGCGAGCTGTTCCGGCAGTTCGCCGTCACGGTCGCGGTGGCGATGGTGCTCTCGGCGATCAACGCGCTGACCCTCTCGCCGGCGCTCTGCGCCGTGCTGCTGAAGCCGCATCAAGGTCCGCGACGCGGTCCGATCCGCCACGTCATGCGCGGCATCGACTGGACGCGCGATCGCTACGGCAATGCCGTGGCGAGGCTGGTGCGCGTCGCTTTCGTCAGCCTGGCACTGACAGCGGCCTTCGGCGCCGGCATCTACTTCATGGGCCGGATCACGCCGACCGGGTTCCTGCCCGAGGACGACCAGGGCGCCTTTTTCGTCGTCGCCCAGCTGCCGGACGGCGCCTCGGTCGGGCGGACCTCGGCGATGATGAGCCAGGTCGAGGACATCCTGAAGACCGAGCCCGCCATCGCCGACTACTCGACGGTCGTCGGGCTGAACTTCATCGACAACTACTCCCAGCCGAATTCCGGCTTCTTCCTGATCTCGCTGAAGCCTTTCGACGAGCGCACCAGGCCCGAGGATGCGGCGCCCGCCATCATCGCGAGGCTGGCGCAGAAATTCCGCGCCGTGCGCGAGGGCAATGCCGTGCCGATCGCCCCGCCGCCGATCATCGGCCTCGGCAGCGGCGGCGGCTTCACCCATGTCGTGATGGACATGACCGGCTCGGACCCGAAGGCGCTGGGCCGCACCCTGCGCGGCCTCGTCATCGCCGCCAACCAGGACCCGCAATTGCGGCGCGTCTTCTCGACCTTCTCGGATTCGACGCCCTCGATCTATCTCGACATCGATCGCGACAAGGTCCAGATCCTCGGCGTCGACCTGTCGAGCGTCTTCCAGGCGCTGCAGGCCTCGCTCGGCGGCTACTACGTCAACGACATGAACCTGTTCGGCCGCACCTGGCAGGTCCAGGTCCAGGCCGAGAGCACCGACCGCGCCTCGATCGACGACATCTACCGCATCCATGTCCGCAGCCGCGCCGGGGACATGATCCCGCTGCGCTCCTTCGTCGAGGCGCGGGTCGTGGTCGGCCCGCAGGCGCTGATCCGCTACAACAACCGCCTGGCGGCGACGGTGCAGGGCTCGCCGGCGCCGGGCGTCTCCTCCGGCCAGGCGCTGGCCGCCATGGAGGCCGTCTCGGCCAAGACGTTGCCGTCGGGCTATCGCGGCGAATGGACCGACATCTCCTTCCAGGAGAAGCGGGCCGAGGGGCAGACCGGGCTCATCCTCGCCTTCGCCCTGCTCTTCGCCTATCTCTTCCTCGTCGCGCTCTACGAGAGTTGGACTATCCCCGTGCCGGTGCTGCTCTCGGTGGCGGTCGGCATCCTCGGTTCCTTCGTCGCCATCGTCCTCGCCGGGCTCACGCTGGATCTCTACGCCCAGATCGGCATCGTCGTGCTGATCGGGCTGGCGGCCAAGAACGGCATCCTGATCGTCGAGTTCGCCAAGGAGTTGCGCGAGAAAGGCCACCCGCTGCTGCACGCCGCGACCGAGGGCGCGCGGATGCGTTTCCGGCCGGTGATGATGACCTCGTTCGCCTTCATCCTCGGGCTGCTGCCGCTGGTGATCGCCGAGGGACCCTCGAAGCTCGCCCGGCGCAATGTCGGCACGCCGGTCTTCGGCGGCATGCTGGCGGCGGCCTTCATCGGGATCTTCGTGATTCCCGCGCTCTACGTCGTCTTCCAGTCGCTGCGCGAGCGCCTGCGGCCATCGGCGCGGCCGAAGCAGACCGAGGCGCCGTGAAGCCCGCGGGGCGGCGTCGAACCGACGCGCGCCCCGCTCTGCCGGGCTACTTCTTCTCGATGTTCCAGAACAGCATCACCGGCGCGGCGAGGACGCCCGAGACGTTGGCCCGGCGCGCATAGGGCTGGTCGAACTGGCCGAGCACCCGGTAAGGCTGCATCTCGGCGAGCCGCTTGTGCAGCACTTCGAGGGCGAGCTTGCGGCTGGCCTCGTCCGGCGCGTCGACCACCGCGCCGCGCAGCTTCTCGGCTTCCGCGTCGCAGGGCCAGCCGGACCAGGCCCGCTCGCAGGCCATGTTGGTGCCGATATTGGTCAGGGGAGACTGCATCGTCGCGCCCGAGGCGGTGGTGACGAAGAGGTTCCAGCCGCCCTGGTCGATCGTGCCGCGGTTCTGCTGGCGGGTGGTGACCGTGCCCCAGTCGGCGACCTGCAGGTCGATGTTGAAGCCGACCTTCCTTAGCGATGCCGCCGCGACCTCGGCCATGCGGCCGATCGGGGCGATGTCGTTGCTGGTGCTCAGCACCAGCCGCTCGCCCTTGTAGCCGCTCTCGGCCAGGAGTTTTCGCGCGGTCTGGAGGTCGGGCTTGGCAAAGGCCTCCATGCCGACTTCGGTGCCGTTCGGACCGCCGCAGACGAAATAGGAGGTGCAGCGCTTCCACCATTCCTCGTCGCCATAGCCGGCGGCGAGGAAATCGGCCTGGTCGGTGGCATAGGCGAGGGCGAGGCGGGCCTTCGGGTTGTTGAAGGGCGGATGCAGGCTGTTCGGGCGCAGCATCACCTGGTTCTGCAGGTTCGAGAAGCGCTCGACCTTGACCTCCTTGCTGGTCGAGATCACCGGGATCAGGTCCTGGCTCGGCTGCTCCCATATGTCGATCTCGCCGGTCTGGAGCGCTGCCGCCGCCGTCGCGGCATCGGGCATGATCAGCCATTCCACGCGGTCGACCTTGACGACGCGCCCACCCGCGAGACCGTCCGGCGGCTCCTGGCGCGGCACGTAATCGGGGTTGCGGTCGTAGACGACCTTGGCGCCGCTGCGCCAGTCGGCGCGGTTGAAGCGAAAGGGGCCGCTGCCAATCGTCTCGGTGATCGGCTTCATCGGATCGCTGGAAGCGTCGCTCTCGCGCATGATCACGGGGATCTGGCCGACCGCCGAGCCGAGCGCGAAGGGCACCAGCGCCATCGGCCGCTTGAGGTGCAGCACGAAGCTGCGGTCGCCGGTCGCCTCCATCCGGTCGGTGTATTCGCCGAGCTTGCCGCCGATCGTGTCGCGCGCCATCCAGCGCTTCAGCGAGGCGATGACGTCGCGGGTCGTGACCGGCTGGCCATCGTGGAACTTCAGCCCCGGCCGCAGCGTGAAGGTCCAGGCCAGTTTGTCCGGCGAGGTCGAGAAGCTCTCGACCATCTGCGGCTGCGGCTGGAGCTTCGCATCCCAGGCGAACAGGCTCTCATAGATCATCAGCCCGTGCATGCGTGTGATCACGATCGAGGCCGCGACCGGGTCGAGCGTCTTCAGATCGGCATGCGGCGCGACCTTGAGCACCTTCTGCGGGGCCGGCTGGGCCAGCGCTCCCGCTGCGAGCGCGAGGGCGCCGACGCCGCAGGCCAGCCCGATCAGGCGACGAATGATCATGAGAACGCTCCTTCGTGAACGCGGTCGAAATGCATGATGCGCGCGCGGTGGCTGGCGAGGCGCAAGCTTCCGTCGGGCTGCAGCCACAGGCAAGGCCTGTGCCGCCAGGGGCCGTGATTGAGGTCCGCCAGCGCCCGGCCGCCGGGCAGGGGCGTAAGCCGGCTCTCGACGCCGGTACCGGCGAGCCAGGGCATCAGCGCCGTGCCGTCCGCATTGATCGCGAGCGCCGCTCCGGTGCTGCGCTCGCGCCATGCGCCGGTGAGTTCTGGATCGAGCGGCGTCGGGGGCACGCGCAGCAGCCGGCGAGCCGCGCCGCCGATCCGCCCTTCGAGGATGTCGGGCCCGGAGGGCTTCAGCCTGATGTCGAGATAGGCCGGCAGGCTGCGCAGGCCCCTCGTGCCATCCGCGACGAGCCGCTCGAAACCGCCCATATAGCTGATCGAATCCGCCGCGACCTCAGCCCAGAACGGGCCGGTCTCGGCGGCGAACAGGCCGGTCGGCACGTCGCGCGCTGCGGCCGGCATCGCCTCGCCTGCGAGCGCCGCCAGCACGCGCAGCGCCGGCCACAGCGCCTCCTCCTCGCGATTGCTCATCACGACCACGCCGACGCCGAGTTCGGGCGCCATCAGCATGTGGTTGCGATAGCCGGGCAGCGAACCGCCATGGCCGACGAGGGCGACCTTGCCGAGAGCGCTCGCCACGAGTCCGAGCCGATAGGGGTTTTCGCCGCCATCGTTGAAGTGCCGTGGCGCGGTGAGGCGCTCCAGCATTCCGGCAAGCGTTCCGCGACCGGCCATCAGCGCCGAGGACCAGAGCGCCAGAGCGGTGGCGCTGCCGGCCATGCCGCCCGAGGCCGAGAAATTGACGCCGTAGCGGCCCCGCCGCCAGCCTGTGCCGTCGCGCCAATAGCCGGTCGCCAGCCCGGGCACGATCTCGGTCTCGTCGGAGACGAAACGGATCGGCAGGTCGAACGGAGCGACCAGCCCGGCGACGACCTCGGCATAGTTGGAGCCGGCATGCTGCTCGACGATCGTCTGCGCCAGCCGCCAGCCCGTATTCGAATAGGCCATCTCCGCGCCGGGGACGCCGTTCAACCCCGGCAGGCGCCGCAGGACCGAGAGGATATCCGCGGCGCTGAGGCTTGCCGTGAACGGGACGCCCTGCTGCCAGAGCACCTCCATCATGTCGGGCAGCGCAGCCGTCATGTCGAGCGCCCGGCCGAGCGGCACCTGCGCCAGCGGTTCCGGCAGCGCGGCCAGGAGCGTGCCGAGTGGCGTGTCGAGGTCGATCCCGGCCTGGAGCAGGGCGACCGCGAGGACATGCTTGCTGATCGATGCGAAGCGGTTCTGCGTATCCGGCGTGAAAGGCAGCACATGCTCGATCGAGGCGTAGCCGCCGCCCTGCGCCTCGCGGATGCCTTCGCGATCGAACAGGACGATGGCCCCGCCGGGCCCGCCCTCATCCGTCCAGCCCTGCGCGATGGCGAGGGCCTCTTCTCGGGCCAGCGACCAGTTGAACATGCCGGCGCTCCGCCCCTTATCCAGATGCCGTAGTGTCGAGGAAAAGCCGCCGGCCGCGCAACCGCCTCGCCATGCGTCGGGCACAGGCCCATCCCGCGCCGGGCTTCGTCATCGGGAGCGCAAGGCAGGCAATCCAGCAAAGCGTAGAGCACTGCCGCTCTTGGATTGCTTCATCGCTTGCGCGCCTCGCATCGACGGGGATGCGAGCTGCCACCCTCATTTGACAACCGTGGCGAGCGGGACGAAAACTATCGGCGACTATCGCTGCATTTCCTGAAGATCATGCAGCGGCTATGCCTGCGTTGCGCCTGATGTGGTCGTCCAGCGAAACCAGAGGTTCGCGATGGCTAGGAGAAGGCAACGTTCCAGACCTGCGGGGGCGCTCCGCCGAGCATGCGCCCCACGGCCGTCATGTGCCGCTTTTCCTTTCGTCAAATCTCATCCTTGCCATGGCCGGATCCGACTCCGGCCCGCTGTTTTGATCACGCCCAAGCCTTGTAGGAGTGCCTTGGCCTAGCGCCGCGGCGCCGCCCCGGCGCTGTGACGATCCCTGCCTGCTCATCGCTGCCCAGCACGGGATGACAGAGGATGGCTATCGCGATCGCACTGGCTCTGATCGTCGTAGGCTCGGTGGTGTTCCACTTCGTGAGCCCGTGGTGGTGGACGCCGATCGCGTCCAACTGGGGCTATATCGACGACACGCTGATCATTACCTTCTGGATCACTGGCGTGGTCTTCGCCGCGGTCGTGCTGTTCATGGCCTATTGCGTGCTGCGCTTCCGCCATCGCGAGGGCAATCGGGCCGCCTATGAGCCCGAGAACAAGCGCCTCGAATGGTGGCTCGCGATCGGCACCGGCATCGGCGTCGCAGCGATGCTCGCTCCCGGCCTCGTTGTCTGGCACCGCTTCGTCACGGTCCCCACTGACGCCGCCACCGTCGAGATCGTCGGTCAGCAATGGCAGTGGAGCTACCGCCTGCCCGGCGCCGATGGCCGGCTCGGGGCGACCGACGTCGCTCATGTCACGCCGGAGAATCCGCTGGGCCTCGCCCCGAACGATCCGCATGGGCAAGATGACGTCATCATCCAGGGCGACCAGCTGCATCTCCCGCTCGGCAAGCCGGTCAAGATGCTGCTGCGCTCGCTCGACGTCCTGCACAATTTCTACGTGCCGGAATTCCGCGCCAAGATGGACATGATCCCGGGCGTCGTCACCTATTACTGGCTGACCCCGACCCGCACCGGAACCTTCGACGCGCTCTGCGCCGAGCTCTGCAGCATCGGCCACGCCTTCATGCGCGGCGGCGTCGTGGTCGAGCCGGAGAGCGGCTACCAGGCCTGGCTGCAGCAACAGAAGACTTTTGCCCAGCTGCAGGCGCCATCTCGGGCGCAGGCGAGGAACGACGTGAGGGATTAGCGACCGGGGGAGGGTCCGACAACGGGCCGGCGACGAGCGGAAGGGTGTCCTGATGGCCGATGTGACCCATGGCGTTGCCGGTCCGGTTCCCATGCCGGATCACGACGATGTCGAGCTCTATCACCCGAAGAGCTGGATCACGCGCTACGTCTTCTCGCAGGACGCCAAGGTCATCGCCATCCAGTATTCGATGACGGCGCTCGCCATCGGGCTGGTCGCGCTGGTGCTGTCCTGGCTGATGCGGATGCAGCTCGCCTTTCCCGGATTCCTCACCTTCATCGACGCGAATTTCTACTATCAGCTCATCACCATGCACGGCATGATCATGGTGATCTACCTGCTGACCGCGCTCTTCCTCGGCGGCTTCGGCAACTACCTGATCCCGCTGATGCTCGGCGCGCGCGATATGGTGTTTCCTTACGTCAACATGCTGAGCTTCTGGATCTATTTCCTGGCCGTGCTGGTGCTGGTCGGCGGCTTCTTCGTCGCCGGCGGGCCGACCGGGGCCGGCTGGACGCTCTATCCGCCTCAGGCGATCCTCGCCAACACGCCCGGCCAGCAATCCGGCATCATCATCATGCTGGTCTCGCTGATGCTCTTCATCATCGGCTTCACCATGGGCGGGCTGAACTATGTCGTGACCGTGCTGCAAGGCCGCTGCAAGGGCATGACGCTGATGCGGATGCCGTTGACGATCTGGGGCATCTTCACCGCGACCGTGATGGCGCTGCTGGCCTTCCCGGCGCTGTTCGTCGGCGCCGTGATGATGCTGCTCGACCGGCTGATCGGCACCAGCTTCTTCATGCCCTCGATCGTCGCGATGGGCGAGCGGCTGGCCTACAAGGGCGGCAGCCCGATCCTGTTCCAGCATCTGTTCTGGTTCTTCGGCCATCCGGAGGTCTACATCGTCGCCCTGCCGGCCTTCGGCATCGTCTCCGATCTGATCAGCACCCATGCCCGCAAGAACATCTTCGGATACCGGATGATGGTCTGGGCGCTGGTCGGGATCGGGGCGCTGAGCTTCGTCGTCTGGGCGCACCACATGTATGTCAGCGGCATGCATCCGGCCTTCGGCTTCTTCTTCGCCACCACGACGCTGATCATCGCAATCCCGACCGCGATCAAGGTCTATAACTGGGTGCTGACGCTCTGGCGCGGCGATATCCACCTAACCCTGCCGATGCTGTTCGCGCTCGCCTTCATCGTCACCTTCGTCAATGGCGGACTGACAGGGCTGTTCCTCGGCAATGTCGTGGTCGACGTGCCGCTTTCCGACACGATGTTCGTCGTCGCGCATTTCCACATGGTCATGGGCGTCGCGCCGATCCTCGTGATCTTCGGCGCGATCTACCATTGGTATCCGAAGATCACCGGGCGCATGCTCGACGACACGCTCGGCAAGCTGCATTTCTGGATCACCTTCCTCGGCGCCTACGCCATCTTCTTCCCGATGCACTATATCGGGCTGATGGGCGTGCCCCGGCGCTATCACGAGATGGGCGAGATGGCCTTCGTCCCGCCTTCGACGGTCGATCTCAACATCTTCATCACGGTGGTCGCGCTGATCGTCGGCGCGGCGCAGCTCGTCTTCCTGTTCAACCTGATCTGGAGCCTGAGGCGCGGCCGCCCCGCCGGCGGCAATCCCTGGCGCGCGACCACGCTCGAATGGCAGACGCCGCAGACGCCGCCCGCCCATGGCAATTGGGGCAAGGAGCTGCCGGTGGTCTATCGCTGGGCCTATGACTACAGCGTGCCGGGCGCCGCGCAGGACTTCCTGCCGCAGAACCAGCCGCCTGATCCGCGGCTGGCTTGAGGAGGCGCGGCGATGGTCGTCATCCTCAGCTTCATGGTCGTGCTGGCAGGCTTCGCCGGCTGGTGGCTGCTGCGCCAGGGCATTGCAAGCAAGCCTTGGCTCGAGGTCGGCATCCCTGCCGATGCCGGCTGGACGGCGCCATTGCCGCGCCCCACCGCCAGGCTCGGCCTCGCCGCCTTCCTCGTCGTCGCCGGCTCGCTCTTCGCGCTGCTGGTCAGCGCCTATGTCATGCGCATGGGCATGACCGATTGGCGCCCGCTGCCGATGCCGGTCGTGCTCTGGTTCAGCACCGGCCTGCTGGCGCTGAGCAGCGTGGCGCTGCACACGACCGTCATAGCCGCGCGCCGCGGCGAGCTCGACGGCATCCGCTCCGGCCTGCTCGCAGCGGGCGTGTCGGCGCTGGCCTTTCTCGCCGGCCAGCTGCTGGCCTGGCGCGAGCTGGCCGAGGCGGGCTATTTCGCCGCCTCGAACCCGGCCGGCGCCTTCTTTGGCCTGGTCACCGCGATCCATGGCCTGCACATGCTGGGCGGGCTGGTCGCGCTCTGGCGGATCACGGCGAGGGCTTGCGCGATCCCGATGGGCAGCGCACCGCAGGCCGTCGGCGCTTTACGTCTCGGCGTCGAGCTCTGCGCCACCTACTGGCACTTCCTGCTGTTGGTGTGGCTCGTGCTTTTCAGCCTGCTGATGCGCTGGGCGGATGAGCTGATCGAGATCTGTCGAGGGTTGGTGACTTAGCCTTGAGCGAGGTTGCAAGCGATGAACGAGGTTCTGCCGTCGACTGCGCATAGCGAGGCTGCCGCCTCGTCCGGCCTGCCCGGCATCGTCCAGGACTGGTCGTCCGACCGGCAGGCCTTCAAACACGTCTCCTGGGGGAAGGCCATGATGTGGGTCTTCCTGCTCAGCGACACCTTCGTCTTCGCGACCTTCCTGATCTCCTACATGACGGTGCGGATGTCGACGACCGTGCCCTGGCCCAATCCGAGCGAGGTCTTCGCGCTGGAGATCGCCGGCCACCATCTCCCGCTGATCCTGATCGCCATCATGACCTTCGTCCTGATCAGCAGCAGCGGCACGATGGCGATGGCGGTCAATTTCGGCTACCGCCGCGACCGCCGCAAGACGGCGATCCTGATGCTGGTGACTGCCCTGCTCGGCGCGGCCTTCGTCGGCATGCAAGCCTTCGAATGGACCAAGCTGATCTCGGAAGGGGTGCGTCCCTGGGGCAATCCCTGGGGCGCGGACCAGTTCGGCGCGAGCTTCTTCATGATCACCGGCTTCCACGGCACCCATGTCACGATCGGCGTGATCTTCCTCTTCATCATCGCCCGCAAGGTCTGGCGTGGCGATTTCGATCAGGGTCGGCGCGGCTTCTTCACCAGCCGCAAGGGCCATTACGAGATTGTCGAGATCACCGGCCTGTACTGGCACTTCGTCGACCTCGTCTGGGTCTTCATCTTCGCGCTGTTCTATCTCTGGTGAGAGGGGCCGCCATGTCGCAAGCCACGATCCACGCCGAAATCCAGCCCGCGCCTCAGGTCGAGGTGCAGCAACACCATCCGATCAGGCTCTATCTCGTGGTCTGGGTCTGGCTGTTCATCCTCAGCTTCTGCTCCTACATGGTGGATTACTTCCAGCTCGCGGGCCTGCTGCGCTGGTCGCTGATCCTGATCTTCATGGCGCTCAAGGCTGGCCTGATCATCGCCGTCTTCATGCACATGGCCTGGGAACGCCTGGCGTTCAGCTACGCGATCCTGCTGCCGCCGACGCTTCTCCTGGTCTTCGTGGGGATCATGATCTTCGAGTCGGACTACACGCTCCTCTCCCGGCTGACCTTCTTCTCGGCCGGCTCATGACGGGACGAGGCGTGCAGCAGGTTCGCGGCGAGGCGAGCGGGAGGCGCCGGGCGCGCGAGACGATCGCCCGGCCGTCGCCCGTTCCTCGACCGTCGCCATCGTCAGGGGAGGGCCCGGCCAATGCCTGCCAAGGAACTGAAGTTCTCGTCGGAGGCCCGCGACAAGGTGCTGCGCGGCGTCGAAGTCCTCGCCAATGCCGTGAAGGTCACGCTCGGCCCGAAAGGCCGGAATGTCGTGATCGAGAAGAGCTTCGGTGCGCCGCGCATCACCAAGGACGGCGTCGCTGTCGCCAGGGAGATCGAGCTCGCCGACAAGTTCGAGAACATGGGCGCGCAGCTGGTGCGCGAAGTCGCCTCGAAGCAGCATGACGCCGCTGGCGACGGCACCACGACCGCGACGGTGCTCGCCCATGCCATCGTTCGGGAAGGGGTCAAGGCGGTCGCCGCCGGCATGAACCCGATGGATTTGAAGCGCGGCATCGACCTCGCGGTCGAGGCGGCCGTGGCCGATTTCAGGAAGAACGCCAAGAAGGTCACGGCCAACAGCGAGATCGCCCAGATCGCCACCATCTCGGCCAATGGCGACGCCGAGATCGGCCGGATGATAGCCGCCGCGATGCGCAAGGTCGGCAATGAGGGCGTCATCACCGTCGAGGAGGCCCGAACCGCCGAGACCGAACTCGACGTCGTCGAAGGCATGCAGTTCGACCGCGGCTATCTTTCGCCCTATTTCATGACCGATCCCGACAAGCTGCGTGTGGAGGCGCAGGACTGCTACGTCCTGATCCACGAGAAGAAGCTCTCCGCGTTGCAGGCGATGCTGCCGCTGCTCGAGGCCGTCGTGCAATCCGGCAAGGCGCTGCTCATCATCGCCGAGGATGTCGAGGGCGAGGCCCTGGCCACGCTCGTCGTCAACAAGCTCCGCGGCGGCCTGAAGGTCGTGGCCGTCAAGGCGCCGGGCTTCGGCGACCGCCGCAAGGCCATGCTCGAGGACATCGCCATCCTCACCGGCGGCACCGCCATTTCCGAGGATCTCGGCATCAAGCTCGAGACCGTCACGCTGCCGATGCTCGGCCGTGCCAAGCGTGTGGTGGTCGAGAAGGAAAGCACGACGATCATCGACGGCGCCGGCAGGAAGAAGGACATCGAGGCCCGCGTCGCGCAGATCAAGGCGCAGGTCGAGGACAACACCTCGGATTACGATCGCGAGAAGCTCCAGGAGCGCCTCGCCAAGCTCTCCGGCGGGGTCGCGGTGATCCGCGTCGGCGGTGCGACCGAGGTCGAGGTCAAGGAGAAGAAGGACCGCGTCGACGATGCCATGCATGCCACCCGCGCCGCGGTGGAAGAGGGCATTCTGCCGGGCGGCGGCGTGCCGCTACTGAGGGCGCTGAAGGCGCTGGCCGCCGTCAAGCCCGCCAATGCCGACCAGCGCACCGGGGTCGAGATCGTGCGCCACGCCCTGCAGGCCCCGGCCCGGCAGATCATCGAGAACGCCGGCGACGACGGCGCGGTGATCGTGGGCAAGCTGATCGAGAAGAACGACTACAGCTGGGGCTACAACTCCGCGACGGGGCAGTATCAGGATCTGGTGGCGAACGGCGTGATCGACCCGGCCAAGGTCGTGCGCACCGCACTCGAGGACGCCGCCTCCATCGCCGCGCTGCTGATCACCACCGAGGCGCTGGTCGCGGATTTGCCGAAGCAGGAAGCACCGCCGGCAGCGCCGGGTGGCATGGATTTCTGAGGGCATCGGCCCGTTCGCTTGGAGCCACGGCGTCATCCCGAATCTGTGCGGCTTTCGCCGCTTGTCCGGAATGACGCTGTGTTTCCTCGGTTTGCCGTCGGCTTTCTAGCGCGGCTCCGGATCTGGCGACGGTCAGCGCAGCTCGATGGTCGTCTCGACGACATGCTGCAAGGCGGGCTCATCCTCGGAGGTGAGCGTCATGCGCAGCCGCAGGCCTTCTCCCTTCGGCGCGCCCTCCCGCACGACGCGCTCGATCTCGCGTTGAGAGGTCACTCCGACCTCCTTCAGGAACTTGCGGACAGCCATGTTGAAACGGTCTTCGTTCATGATCGATCTCCCGGGGAGGATGTTGAGCCGAGGTCGCGCAGGAAAACGGCGCGGCCTCGTCAAAACGCAGCATATTCTAGCCGCGCTTGGCCTCACTGTCGCCGATCGTCACGGTCGGGCTGCCGAGGCTGTCGACCGTGCCGACCAGGCCATTGCCGGGCCCGACCGGGCCGATTCCGCGTGCCGATCAGGCCGCCGGCCTCGATCGCGAAATCATTCGACAGGTCCGAATCCTGCCTCGCCTGTCCATCGACCTGATGTGCCCGGCGGCACATGACGGTTTCATTGTGCAGGGCCGGAGAGCCCCGTCCGGCGCCCGACGATGTCGTCGACTTCGTCTCGATCGATGCGGCGGCGATCGAACAATCGCCGTGCCAGGGCCGCGTGGGCTGCCAGCATCGCCGGTCGATACAGAACCGCCGTCGCTGCCTTCGAGCACTGCGCGCGCAGGGCTTCCTCGTCCGGCGGCCGCAGAAGGGCGATGTAGGGCGCCATCTGCTGCAGATCGTCAGCGTGGGAATGGAGCGCGCCCGGATACCATTTCACCGCATCGCCGGCGTTCCAGTAGATCATCTCGCCGCAATGGCCAGCGGACAGGATCGTGATCTCGATCTCGGCGCGGTGGCGATCGATCGCGCTGTCGATCTGGAATCCCCGCTGATAGGGTTCGAAACAGGTTTCGCCGGAAAATCCGTGCGGTGGCCGCAGCCAGGCATGCGTGATGTAACGCTGGTGATGCCAGCCGACGATGATGTGACCGGCCTCGTGAAACGCACAGGCCGCGCGCCGGATGTCGGCAGGGATCGCATCGAGAATCGGCATCTGGCCTCAATGTCACCGCCGACGTCTCTCGCGCAACGGCGACCAACCGCTGCCGAGCAAGCCGAGCACTCCCACAGCCATAGGCGCTTCGTTACAGGAGTGAACAGTAAACGCGGGGGAGATCCCCCGACAGGCTCTGAGGGCTTCAATCGAGCGGTGTCAGTCGTGTGAGCCGGCTCGGGTTGCCTTCGGCGAGGAAGAGACTGCCATCTGGTGCTCCCCAGACGCCATGAGCGCCATTAAGGACGGGACGGCAGCGCCCGATCATCGTGCCATCGGGCGCGAGCTTCGTCAGCGAGGGAAGGAGATCCGTGACGTAAAGCGCCCCCTCGGCGTCGCCCCAGATGTCGAGCGGCTGCTTGAAGCCGGTCCAGATGGTCAGGAGATCGCCATCGGGCGAGAACACCTGCAGCCGGTCGTTCTCTCGGTCGGCGACCACGACCCTGCCGTCCGGCTGAATCCAGAGCGCATGCGCGTTCATGAACTCGCCCGGGCCGGTGCCGATGCGGCCCCAGCTGCCGATGCGCGTGCCGTCGGCGGCGAAGCGATGCACCGTCCCGGCGGCATAGCCCTCGCAGACATAGATCTCGCCATCGGCCGAGACGGCGACGTCGGTCGGATGGTTGAACGGCTGATGCGGCGCATGGCGTGTGCCGAGCCCGCCGAGCCGGGCGCCCTCCGCATCGCAGATCACGATCTCATGGGCATCGCGATCGACGATGAAGAGCCGCCCGTCCGGCGCCGTGGCGAGCATATGGGCGTCGGCGATCAGGTCGCCGCCCCATGAGGCGAGCCGCGTCCCGTCCGCAGCCAGCGTGACGATGGCGTCCACCGCGCCATCGACGAGCGGGTCCGACCGCAGCAGGGCGTGGACGCGGCCGTCGAGGTCGACCGTGACGTCGCTCACCCGGGCCGGGCCGCCGGGCAGGTCGCCCCAGGGTCGCTCGACGCGATAATGCTGGTCGCCGAGGGCGACGATCAAATGTTGGGTGGCCATGTTCCGCTTTCCCTCAGACCGCCGCCATCCGCCGCAGCCCGACCAGCCGGTCGCAGACGAACAGCGCCGCGATCGTCAGCACGATCATGACGGTCGCGACCGCTGCCAGTGTCGGGTCGGGCGACATTTCGAGCTGGTTCAGCAGCTGGATCGGCAGCGTCTTGGTGTGGACGTCGACGAGGAAGATCGACACCGGGTAGTTGTCGAATGAGACGATGAAGGCGAAGAGCGCGCCCGAGACGAAGCCCGGCAGGATGTTCGGCACCAGCGCCCGCCAGAGCGCCGCCGGATAGGAGCAGCCGAGCATTCGCGCCGCGTCGACCATGGTGAAGTCGAACAAGGCGAGGCTCGCCAGCACGGTCCGCATGATGAAGGGCATCGTCACGACCACATGGGCCAGCAGCAGCGGCACATAGCCGTCGCGCAGGCCGACTTCGCGCGCCGCATGCAGGAAGGCGATGCCGAGCACGAGGCCGGGGATCATCAGCGGCGAGATCATGAAGGTCGAGATCAGCCTCGCGCCGGGGATCGCGCCGCGCACGATGGCGATGGCGCAGAGCGTGCCGAGCACCAGCGAGATCGCGGTCGAGAGCGCGGCGATCTGCGTCGAGAGCCAGAGCGCCCGGAGCATGCCGTCGGCATTGCGGATGTTCTCGAACCAGCGCAGCGAGAAGCCGGTCGGCGGGAAGGAGAACACCGCAGAGGGCGAGAAGGCGATCGGGATCACGATCGCGATCGGCATCAGCAGGAAGAGCAGAACGAGGGCGAGCATCAGCCCGGCGAAGGAGCGCGAGAGAGCGGCCATCGTCAGCGAGCCTTCGCTTCGAGATTGCGGGTCAGGAAGCTCGACAGGAAGACGATCGCCAGCGCGATCACGAGCATGATGCAGGCCATCGCGGAGCCGAGTTGATAGTCGCGGAAGTTGAGGAACGCCTTCGCCATCACCATCGACATCGTCATGTAGCGCTCGCCAATGAGAAGGCCCGGCGTCACATAGGCCGCCACCGAGAGCGCGAAGACGATCGACGAGCCGGCGATCACGCCGGGCATGGTCAGCGGCAGGAAGACGCGCCGGAAGGTGTTGAGCGGCGAGGTGCCGAGCGTCGCAGCCGCGTCGAGATAGCGCGCGTCGAGCATGCGCATCACCGAATAGAGCGGCAGGATCAGGAAGGGCAGGAAAACGTTGACCATGCCGATCACCAGACTCATCTCGGTGAAGACGAAGCGCATGGGCGCGTCCGTCAGCCCGGTGTTCATCAGGAACCAGTTCAGGATGCCCTCGCGCCTGAACATGATCGTCAGCCCGAAGGTCTTGACGATGATGCTGACCGTCAGCGGCAGGAAGACCAGCGCGAACAGGATCACCTGGAACATGCCCTTCGCCCGGCTGAGCGCATAGGCTGCGGGGTAGCCGAGCAGGAGCGTGATCAGCGTGACGCGGAAGGCGAGCGTCAGCGAGTCCCAGATCACGCCGCGATAATAGGCATCGCCCAGGATGCGACCATAGCCGGCGAGCGAGAACCCGTCCGGCCCGACGACGCTCTTCGACATCAGCAGGGCGAGCGGGAAGGCGAAGACGAGCCCCATGAAAAGCAGGCCCGGCAGCGCCATCACGAAACGCGGGTCGATCTCGATGCGCCGCCCGGGCGGAGCGCTCTCGACGGGGTAGGGGAT
Organism: Allobosea sp. Root381; assembly: GCF_001429395.1. Classification (GTDB taxonomy): domain Bacteria; phylum Pseudomonadota; class Alphaproteobacteria; order Rhizobiales; family Beijerinckiaceae; genus Allobosea. Next base: position 37,741 of record NZ_LMJT01000013.1, on the reverse strand, counting down.
CGTGCTCATGGCGCGGGGAACAGCATGGTGTCGGCGATGCGCCAGCGCAGCGAAAGCTCGGCCCCTGCGACGAGCCCGCCCGGCGGCAGCCGCGCGAGATCGACCTGGATCGCCTCGTCCCGGGCCGGGCCATGGAAATGCAGCTGGGTCTTGGCACCGAGATAGACTATGTCGGCGAGCGTCGCCTTGACGGTGTTGAACTCCGCCGCAGGTCCCTCGCCGAGCATGATCGCCTCGGGGCGAACCGCGGCGACGACCTTGCTGCCGGTGAGATAGCCGCCGGGAGCGCGAATCCGGCCGAGCGCGGTGTCGATCTCGACCTGCCCGCCGGACGACTGGGCGACGCTGCCGGGCAGGCGCGTCGACTGTCCGACGAATTCGAGCACGAACAGGCTCTTCGGATCGGTGTAGATCTCGCCCGGCGCACCGAAATGCTCGATCTGGCCCTGATTCATCACCGCGATCCGGTCGCTCATCACCAGCGCCTCGTCCTGGTCATGCGTCACGAAGATCGAGGTGATGCCGAGGTCGCGAAGGATATGGCGCAGCTCGATCTGCATGGTCTCGCGCAGCTTGCGGTCAAGCGCCGAGAACGGTTCGTCGAGCAGCAGGATCGCGGGTTCGACGGCGATCGCGCGGGCGACCGCGATGCGCTGCTGCTGCCCGCCCGAAAGAGCGGTGACCGAGCGCTCGGCGAAATCCTGCATGCGCACCAGCGCGAGCGCATCAGTGACGCGGCGTTTCAGCTCGGCGCCATCGATCCTGCGGTTGCGCAGGCCGAAGCCGACATTCTCGGCCACCGTCAGATGCGGGAACAGGGCGTAGTTCTGGAACACCACCCCGACATTGCGCTTGTGCGGGGGCGTGCGCGTCAGGTCGCGGCCGCCGATCGTGATCGTGCCGAAATCCGGCAGCATCAGCCCGGCGATCAGCCGCAGCAGCGTGGTCTTGCCGCAGCCGGAAGGGCCGAGCAGGGAGACGAACTCCCCCTGGCCGACCGAGAGGGCGAGATCCTGCAGCACGGTGTTGGCGCCGAAGCGCTTGCCCAGCTGCTTGATCTCGACATGGGCGGCGGCGGCCGCCGCCGCCGTCGTCGGGGGCGCTGCCGCCAGGGCGACGGCGCTCATCGCGCCGCGACCTCGCGCTCGAAGCGCTCGATCCAGCGATTGCGGTTGTCGGCGAAGTATTCCCAGTCGAGCACCACCATCTCGGGGAAGCTCATGCCTTCGGGCAGCTTGGTCGCGGTGTTGGTCGGCTTCGAGAAGAAGGCCTTGGCGACGGTCGCCTGCGTCTCGGCGTTGAGCAGCTCGTTGATGAAGGTGATGCCGAGATCCTTGTTCGGGCCGTTGGCGACGAGCGCCACGCCGGCCGGCATCGCGATCACGCCCTCCTTCGGATAGGACTGGTCGATCGGCGCGCCGGCGGCCTTGCGGAACAGCGTCGTGCGCGAATCCGGTGCGAGATAGGCCGAGCATTCGCCGGTCTCGAGCAATTGCTGGGCCTGCGGCGCATTGGTCGAGACCTGCAGGATGTTGGGCCTGAGCTCCTTGAGCTTGCCGAAGCCCTCGTCTGCGAGCTTGAGGCACTCGGCCAGCGGCTTGCCTGTGGCGAGCTGCGTCGCGGCGAGCAGCGGCGCCACCGCCTGGGTGATGCGCATCGAGATCAGGATCAGCCCGTCGCGATACTTCTTGTCCCAGAAATCGGCATAGCTGGCGACGCCGTTCGGCATACTCTTGGTGTTGTGCGAGGCCGAGCACATCGGCTGACACCAGTTCGCCCACATCGCTTCGTTCGGCTTGGCGTCGGCGGAGAGCTGGGCGAGGTTGGTGATGTCCGCCGGCAGCTTCTCGATCAGCTTCTCGCGCTGGGCAAGTACCAGCACCGGATCGTCCATCATCGTCACCGTCATGGTGGGACGATCCTTGTTGTTGCGGATCTTCTCGAGGTTGATCAGCGAATTGGTGCCCTCGAACAGGATCTTCATGTTGTGCTTCTTCTCGATCAGCGGGAAGAGCACGTCGGTCAGGCCGGGCGAGGCCGGGCCGCCGATGAAGATCTCGCGGGTCTGCGCCCGCAGCACGTTCGGGAAGCCGGTCACGGCGGCGGCGGCCGAGCCGGCGAGGAGGCTGCGGCGGGACATCTTGAAGGGCATGGTCGTCTCCGGGGTCTTGCTGAAAGGCTGCTGGCGGATCACTCGGCGGCGCGCAGGGGCATGTCCTCGAGGACGGTGCCGGTGACCGGGTCGAAGGGGATCGGGAACACGCCGCGCGGCGCGATCTCGGGATAGGGCGCGCGCGGCACGAAGGCGCCGCCGCCTACCGCGCCGACCACCTCGTCATCGGCGAAGACGCAGGTGCCGCGCAGATAGGTCGCGACCACCTTTCCGGTGACCTCGCGCCCCTCATAGGGCGTGTAGTCGCCTCCATGATGCTGGCCGGCATTGGTCAGGGTCTGGCGTGCGGCGGGATCGAACAGCACGAGGTCGGCGTCAGTGCCGACGGCGATCGTGCCCTTCTTCGGGTAGAGGCCGTAGAGCTTGGCCGGGCGCGTGGCGACGAGGTCGACGAATTTCGACAGGTCGATGTTCCCCTTGCCGACGCCCTCGTGGAAGATCAGCGGCAGACGCGCGGCGAGGCCCGGAATGCCGTTCGGCACCTTGTTGAACGGGCCGTTCTCGCCGGCGACCTTCTTGCCGCGCGGGTCGTCGAAACGGGTCGGCGCATGGTCGGAGGAAATCACGCCGATCGTGCCGGCCCTGATCGCCTGCCACAGCCCCTCGGCCTCGGCCGGGCCGCGCGGTGCCGGCCCGAACATGAACTTGGCGCCCTCAAAGCCCGGCCGGTCGAGATCCTTGGCGGTGATGGTGAGATATTGCGGGCAGGTCTCGCCCCAGACCTTGAGCCCGCGCGCCTGGGCGCGGGCGATTTCCTCCGCCGGTTCGGGCCCCGAGACGTGGAAGACCTGGATCGGTACGTCCAGCACCTCGGCGATGGCGACGATGCGCGAGATCGCCTCGCGCTCGACCACGGTCGGCTTGGCCCAGGCATGGTATTTCGGCGCCGTCAGCCCGGCTGCGACCAGCCGCTCGCTGAGATAGGCGATCAGCGCGTGGTGCTCGGCATGGACGCAGACCAGCGCGCCGGCCTTGCGCGCCGCGGCGAGCGTCCGGATCAGCTGGGCATCGTCGAGGCCGATGCCGTCATAGGTCATGAAGACCTTGACCGAGCGGCAGCCGCTCTCGATCAGCCCCGGCAGCTCGTCCTGCAGCACGGTATCGGTCGGGTCGCTGATCGTCAGGTGGAAGGTGTAGTCGACCCGCGCCTTGCCTGCGGCGACGCGATAGTCCTCCACGGCGGTCTTGAGCGACTGCCCGCGCAGTTGCGAGGCGAAACAGATCACGGTGGTCGTGCCGCCGGCGGCGGCCGAGGCCGTGCCCGTCTCGAAGGTGTCGCACATCTGCGCCGGACCGGCGGAGGGCTGCTCGAGATGCACATGCGTGTCGACGCCGCCGGGCAGCACCAGCAGGCCGCTCGCATCGACCACGTTGGCGCCGTCGAGCTCGGCTGCGATCACGGTCACGACGCCGCCCGAAATGCCGATATCGGCCCTTGCGACATCGCTGGCGGTGACCACCGTGCCCCCCTTGATGACAAGATCGAAGGTGCTGGGCATAGGCAGTCTCCAGGCAAGGCGTGATTGGTAACGAGGTGGAGCGCCGTCGGCGGTGCAACGGTGCCGGTCTTCGCATTCGGCTGTGCGGATCACGCAAGCGCCGTGCCAGTCAGGCGCAGGCAGACTCCAGGTGCGCATTCCCGCAGCCAGGACAGCCATCCGCGCAGATCAGGGACCAGCGCCCAGGTTGACGCGAGCGGCGCGCTGCCAGTCACAAGGCGAGTTAGCCGGTCAGGTGCAAGCGCTTCGTTATCGACAGTTGCTTACATCTTGGTCGCGGTGCGCAAAGCGTAAGCTGGCGCCGTGAGTGCGTGTCTCCGCTCCCTTGAGAGCGAGTTCGATCGCTGCAGCATGTCACCGGACACGCGCATAGTTGAATCTAGGACATTGCGGGCCATCCTCAAACGCTACATGAATGACGTCTCACACCGGAAGCGCAGCGCCCATATCGTGATCTCGCGGATCGAGGTGCTCCTGCGTCGTCAGCTCTGTCGCCGGACATTGCCGCTGTTGCCGACCTCGGATCTCGCGACTTCAGGGTCATGCGCGCAGCGATCGTCCCGTTTGAAGAGGTCGAATCGCGCTCGACCTATGTGGATAGCGCGAAAGCCTGGCGCTTCATTCTTCGAGATTCCGTGCGGGATTTAGCGGGCGTGACCGACGTCATCGGCGATCTACGGGCGGCCGCGCTATTAATCCAAGGCGGTCTGAGCTCACGGATGCCGCAACTTGGTCCCGCCACAACCGCGGCGCGCCCGACACGCTTCGAACGTGTGTCCTTTGTCACCTTGGCCCTTCGCCCCCTTGCAAAATCCCGCATTGCCGAAGCGCCGATGATCGGCTATCCACCTTCCACGGTTTGCGCCCGTAGCTCAGCTGGATAGAGCGTTGCCCTCCGAAGCTGGGTTTTCGCCGAAAGCGCTGCCCAAATACACCCAAATTCACAACAGGTTGCGCTGCGAACTGGCGCTCTAAACGCGATCGCAACTCGGCTCGGCACGACCGCGCCACGCGCAGGTTGATCACCGGGTCGAACGTGCGAGAAAAAGCGCCGCGGTCGATCATCGCTAGATGATATCCTCGCTTTCGAATCGAGGACGTAGGCAGGGAGTCCGACCTTGAATAGCATTCCGAGCGGGCGCTTTGTCGTGCTCGATTTCGAGACGACCGGACTCAGCCCTGCGATGGGCGCGCGGGTGATTGAGGTGTCGGCTCGCGAAGTGGTGGATGGCCGAGCAGGTCACGAATTTCTTACCTTCGTCGATCCAGGCGTCCGCGTGCCGGCCGAGATAACGCAGATCACCGGCATAACCACTGCGATGCTAAGCGGCGCACCGACCTCGGCCGTAGCCATGCATAAATTGACGTCTTTCATCGGATCATCGCCGATCGTTTGTCACAACGCTGGCTTTGACCGGCGATTTTACGAACACGAGGCGAGCGAGTTTCTCGATGGGCAGCCAGTTCGCGCTTTCTGCACTTTGCTGTTGGCTCGGCGCGTATTTCCGGGCCGGAAAAGCTATCGCCTAGGCGGCCTTATCGACGAGATGGGCATCGCGTCCCCCGGTCGCCTTCATAGGGCGAGTGCAGATACATTTGTCACCGCGCACCTATTCGATCGTATCTGCGCGGACGCACGCTCTCGCTGTCGCGCCGAGCACTTTGATCACGACGTGTTGCACCGGCTGCAGCGGATCCGGATCTCAGGAGCACATGACTGGTTGGCGACATTGGGTAGCCCTGCCCCTTCAACTTGCGGCAACTCCGGGGCACTCGGGCGCGGCACGCCAAACACAAGCTCGTTGAGCTAACCCCAATGGCCTCCTGCTCCTGACGATCGTTGGCTTCGATTCGGCCTGGACAGATGAGCTCACAGCACCTGGCGTCGCCTGCGCTATTCGACGAATGCTCACTGCGGGCCTCTGTCCCCTTGTTCCAACTGGACGGCCCGAACAGCTTCCAGCGCGACCAACGCTGCGGCAACCTTTGCGCGTGCTTCCTCGATGTCAGCCATGACCAAGCAGTCGCTCCGATGTATGGCCGCCAGGAAAGCCGCAAGAACCGCAGGGCAATTCGCGGCCAGTCCCAGGAAGTGATCGCCACTGGGAGCGCGCTCGCCAGAGAGCCAGTTCTTCACAGTTCGGTCGTTTGCGCCAGTCCAGAGCGCCACCGTTTTGATCTTAGATGACTGCCCCTTGAGCGAAGTCCGTAAGGCTGTCGCCACCAAGCGTGCGAATGACGGCGCACGACGCCTGGGCAAGATGTTACCCGTCTGAGGAAAGGACATTCCGCCGCCTCCGCGCTTGACTGACCGGCGACGTCCGCCGGCTTCCGAGACGTCGATCGTGGAGTGGCTTTGTGTGAGTAGAGCTGAGGGATCGAGTCGGATTGCGCGGATCGGCCCGGAGAGGTCACGACGGGCGGCTGCCTATGTCAGAATGTCGACCGACCACCAGCGCTACTCGACCGAGAACCAACTAGACTCGATCAAGCGCTTTGCCGAGGCCCGCGACTTCGAGATCGTCCGGATCTACGAGGACGCCGGTAAGAGCGGCCTGAACCTAGAGGGTCGCGATGCCTTTCAGCGCCTACTGGCTGACGTGGAGCGGGGCACCGCCGACTTCGGCGCCATCCTGGTCTACGACGTCAGCCGCTGGGGCCGCTTCCAGAACGCCGACCACGGTGCACACTTGGAGTTCCTTTGCTCCCGCGCTGACATCGTCGTCCACTATTGCGCCGAGCAGTTTGAGAACGACGGCAGCATCGGCTCGAACCTGCTGAAGACCGTGAAGCGGGTCATGGCCGGCGAATACAGCCGGGAGCTGTCGGTCAAGGTGTTCGCCGGCCAGTGCCGCCTAGTCGAGAAGGGGTATCGTCAGGGCGGCATGGCTGGCTACGGCCTGAGGCGTCTCCTAATTGACGAGAACGGCGAACCTAAGTCCGAGCTCTCGATCGGCGAGCGCAAGAGCCTCCAGACCGATCGCGTGATCCTCATCCCCGGTCCAGCCGAGGAGGTGGAAGTCGTCCGGCGCATCTATCGCCTCTTCGTCGATTTCGGCGTGCAGGAGGCTCAAATTGCGGCCCGCCTGAACCTCGAGGGAATCGTCACGGACCTGGGGCGCCCCTGGACGCGCGGCACCGTCCATCAGGTCCTGACCAATCCGAAATACATCGGCGACAACGTGTTCAACCGGGTCAGCTTCAAGCTGAAGATGCGCCGGGTCGTGAACACGCAGGAGCACTGGGTCCGAGCCCGCGGCGTGTTCACCGCCATCGTCGACGTCGTCACCTTCGAGCGCGCGGCCAGGATTGTGGAAGACCGCAGCCGGAGGATGAACGACGCTGAGCTCATCGACCTGCTCCGGTCGCTACTGGAGGCTCAGGGGTCGCTGTCCAGCCTCGTCATCGACGAGCGGGAGGACATGCCGTCGAGCAGTGTCTATCGGAGCCGCTTCGGCAGCCTGCTACGCGCCTATCACCTCGTCGGCTACAGTCCGCGGCGGGACTACCGCTACATCGAGATCAACCGGCGCCTGCGGGCGATGCACCCGGATGTCGTTACCATGGTGATCGACGGCCTGCGCGTCGCCGGCGGCGAGGTTCTCGTCGATCCCGAGACTGGGCTGATCGACGTCAACGGCGAGTTCACCGCCTCGGTCGTCGTAGCGCGCTGCGGCGAGACGCAAGCAGGCTCGCCGCGCTGGCGCATCCGGCTCGACGCCGGCCTGGCTTCCGACATCACAATCGCCGTGCGTATGGAGCGCGGCAACGTCTCCCCACTCGACTACTACCTGCTCCCGCGCCTCGACATGACCGAGCCGAAGCTTCGGCTCGCCGAGAACAACGGCCTGTCACTGGACGGTTATCGCTTCGAGACCCTGGACTTCCTGTTCTCCCTGGCGGCCCGAGCCCAATTCGAGGAGGCGGCATGACCGAAGCCAAGCACACTCGCGTGGAGATGATCCCGATCGACCGGATCATCATCCTAAACCCACGCGTCCGGAACCGACGCAAGTTCCTTGAGGTGGTCGAAAGCATCAAGACGGTCGGGCTAAAGCGCCCGATCCGGGTCAACACTATGATTGGCCCGGACGGTCAACGCTCCTACGGCCTCGCCTGTGGTCAGGGCCGTATTGAAGCATTCCGGGAGCTAGACCGGACAGAGATCCCAGCCATTGTAACTGAGGCGACGCAGGAGGAGTGCCTCCTGATGAGCCTGGTCGAGAACTGCGCCCGCCGGCAGCATCGTTCCATCGACCTGCTTCAAGACGTCACGACCTTGCGCAAACGCGGCTATAACGACCGCCAGATTGCCGAGAAAATTGGCACCTCGCCAGAGTGGGTCAACATGATGGCCACGCTTATCGAGAAGGGCGAGCAACGCCTTATCGAGGCCGTCGATGCGGGGACAATTCCAATCTCGGTCGCGATTGAGATTGCGCGCGCCGATGACGAGACCATCCAGCAAATGCTGGCAGAAGCTTACACTGAGGGGAGAATCTCTGGCCCGCGGCTGATCAAGATGAGGCGCCTTATCGAGCAGCGGACGCGAAGCGGCAAACACGTGTCGACGAACCCGTTTGGAAAGAAACTTAGCAGGGCCAGATCTTCGGAGGCATTTGTCCGCATTTTTCAGCAAGAAGCCGATAAGCAGCGCCTCCTGGTGAAGAAGGCCGAAGTCACGGAAACCCGCCTGCTTTTCGTGGTCGAAGCGCTCAAGAATCTGCGAGCCGATGAGAATTTCATAACTCTGCTGAGGGCCGAGCGCCTCGACACGATGCCGAAAGACCTGGAGAGCCGCATCCTAGGAGTGCCGGCATGAGCGAAACACTCAACCAGACACGGATCGCCTTCGAGCCAGAGTGCATCACCGTGCCGATCACGTCGCTCTTGCCCGTTCGGCCGCCTCGAGCGTCGGTCAAGGCAAGTCATAAGTATCAGCAGATCCGAACCTCGGTGGTTGAGATCGGCCTGGTCGAGCCGCCAGTGATAGCCAGGATCGACGGTAATCCGGAAAGCTTCCTTCTTCTCGACGGCCACGTCCGCATCGAGATCCTGAAGGACCTTGGCAAGACCGAGATAGAATGCCTCGTATCGACCGACGACGAGAGCTTCACCTTTAACAAGCGGATCAGTCGGCTCTCAGCCGTCCAAGAGCACGCCATGATCCTGAAGGCGATTGCCCGCGGGGTATCAAAGGAGAAAATCGCGAGCGCGCTAGGGATGCACGTCAACAGCGTGAAACGGAAGGCAACCCTACTCGATGGCGTCTGCCATGAGGTTGTGTCGATGTTGAAGGACACAATGTGCCCGATGGCAGTGTTCGAGATTTTGAAGCGGATGAAGCCACTACGCCAGATCGAAGCGACCGAATTGATGATCGCCGCGAACAACTACACAGCTGTCTACGCCACGGCGCTGCTCGCTGGGACGCCAACAAACGAACTCGCCGGAGAGAGGAAGTCGAAAAAGGTGCGCGGAGTTACTCCAGAGGCTATGATCAAGATGGAGAAGGAACTCACCCGACTGCAGGAATCGATGTCCGAGATCCAAGAGACCTACGGAAAAGAGCATCTTCAGCTGACCGTTGTGAAAGGCTACCTCGGAAAACTTCTCGGAAACCCGCGGATCGTGCGCTACTTGCTACAGAACCGCCCAGAGTATCTTGAGCATTTCCAAGCGATAGCTGATGCGAACTCGTTCTCCGACCAAGCGGCTTGATTGATTTGCTCCACATCGGCGGATTGCGGGCCGACACGTTGGTGCTCGGAACCTGCCGACACTCGAATCCAATCGCCACTTGCGAAGCGAGAGAAGATTGCCCCTAGAGCCCGGCGAGATCACGCAGATTACCGGCATCACCACCGCGGATGCTGGACGGTGCACCGACCTCGGCTGTTGCGATGCCTCAGTTGGCCTCGTTCATCGGAAGCTCGCCTATCGTTTGTCACAACGCGGGTTTCGATCGAAAATTCTACGAGCACGAGGCCAGCGAGTTTCTCGATGGGCGACCCGTTCGCACTTTTTGCACGCTCCTCTTGGCTCGACGCATATTTCCGGGTCGAAAAAGTTATCGTCTAGGCGGCCTTATCGACGAAATCGGCATCGCGTCCCCTGGTCGCCTTCATAGGGCTAGCGCAGATACGTTTGTTACAGCCCACCTATTCGATCGCATCTGCGCGGACGCTCGCTCTCGCTGTCGCGCCGAGAATTTCGATCACGACGTGTTGCACCGACTGCAGCGGATCCGGATCGCGGGAGCACATGACTGGCTGGCTGCATTAGGTAGCGCTGCCGCTGCGCATGGCAAACCTGGATCACTCGAGCCCGGCTCGTCGAACATGAGCTCGTTAAACTGGACACAATGACCTCTTGCTCCTGAAGGAATCGTTGGCTGGCCTAGGCGAAAAAATTCACCACACTGGAACCGGCGTGTCGGAGATAGTCGCGGCGTTGTCGATCTATTCTTGATGAAGGCGGACCGACGCGGTCCGTGAGGTCTAGGTCATGGGGCTGCGAGATTCCGAAAAACGTCCGATCCTGCTTCCCAGGCCGATACAATACTCGCCCAAATCGACGTCTTCAGTGTCGACAGGTCGACGTTTCCTGCCTCAACAAATGTCGCGATGATGAGCAAGAGCACGACGACAACGACGACGCGACGCGTCCGGCGCTCGGTGATACGATAGTCCTCGATCGCCCCCGAAAGTGGTGTTCCAGCGAGTTCGCGGTAATCGTCGTCATCCAGGAACGCATAGAGCTTGGTTCGCCACGCGGCCCGACTTTTTTCCAGTGACGCGAGGAAGCGGCGGTTAATGGTGACCGTGAGCCAAAACGACGCGACGAAGTAGGTTGCGACCAGCAGGTAGATGGTGGAGAAGGCAAAGGAGGACGGCACCGTCTTGGCGGCGTCCAGGCCGAAGCGGACGGCCAAAACGCCGATCGCCACGGCGACATCCCGCCATACGCTGCTCGCCAAGTCACGCGCCTGCTGGACAAGCTTCTGAACGTCGTCTGCGAGCGTCTTTCGTAGATCCGCAAGGGCCTTCAGCGTGTCCTTGCTGCCAGCCCGAAGATGCGACTTGTAGAGGAGCCGCGCGGAATCAAGTGACGATTCGATTTTCGCTTTCAGCCCCGCCGTGAACGATCTGCCTGTAGGCCATTCTCTGGCCAACTCGGCTGACAAGAAGGTATGGCGAACCTCGACATCGGTTCCCTCCAGATAGACCCACGCCGCCGCCTGTTGCAGGGTCACGAACGGGATGTTGGCGACGCTGAACCGACCAAGTTCGAGACGGCGTGGCGGTTGCCCAGAGAGACTGACACGCTCTTCGCCGTCTTCGACGTAGAGCTCATTGGCGAGCGACCGAGCGATCATCGAGGCGGAAACCGCGATCCAGGCCTGCCAGGCTGGTCCTCGGCCATGATCACCGTCGACGATCCATGGCTCTATCCTAGACGGCGCCATCAGCCCCGACGACTGGGATCGGACCTGACGTCTCGGGCTCCCATCGCGCGGCGAAGACATGTCGGGACCGGCAACGGGGGCGCCCTCCCACGTCTCTACCTCGAAGGCGCGGGTCCTGAAGCGGCCCTCATCGAACGCCAGCCGAACCGCCGTGCTTGACGAAACCCGAGTGTCGTCGAGTAATAGGGATCGCCAACCTTCTTGCGTGAACAGGTGAGGCGCGTTCAGGCTCGACGCGAACGCCACGGTGATGCGGACCCGGTCGCCCTCGACTGCGTCGCGAGGTTGAATGGGGTCGTCCGCAGGGTCGATGCAGGAGAACGTTAACCAGGCCGGCGCCTCGTCAGAGACGACTTGCCACGCATCGAGCGCGGCGCGTGTCAGCGATCCGGACAGGTTCAGCCTGCCGGGGTCTTCGCCGATCCCCAGATCTGCTGCGGCACGGCTTGCCTCAACGGCGGCGTGCACCCGTGTCGATATCGACATCGTCGCTCTTCACACCCGTGGTGACGATTACGATTTCCTTGCGGCCATCCGGTCGGGGCCGCACGCTTGGCCTGTGATCCTCGTCGTAGAGGATCTGCGTGCCTTCGTCCGTTTCCAGCCGGCGTCGCCGGGGCTTCTGCACCTTCTCGGGGTTGATGTCGAAGGTTTCCTCGGACACCCCGTGCTGCTTCAGGTTGCGCGTCAAGGTCCGACGCAGCGGTGCGTCCTCCGGAATCTGACCGAAGATGGCGGTGAGGATGGGCTCGAAGGCCTCCGGGTCGAAACGATGGCCCTGCCGCATGACCTCGTAGATGCGGTTGACACCGCTACGCTGGATCTCCTCTGGCAAGCCGGCGCGGTGTTCCTTAAAGGTGGCCTTGAACGCCTCGACAAGTTTCCCGCTCATCTCGTCGGGAGAATTCACCCGGCGCACCTTGAGGAATCGCTCGAAGTAGTCGGAGATGTGGGCGGTGTTGGAGCGATCCCTCACCATCACGCGCCCGCCCGCACCGGCTCCGAGGCGAACCAGAGCGATCTTCTGCATCGCCTCCGGCTTGCGGACAAACGTCTCCTGGAACCGTTCAAGCCGCGGCACCTGAGGTTCATCTCCGTTCCTGAGGATGTAACGGACAACGTCCTCGTTGTCGTATTTGATCAGGGCATAAACTGGCGCACCCCCGCCAACGCCAAGCTCGAACACGAAGAACACGCCCGCGCTGGTGACCTTCGAGTGCTGGTCCTGGAATTCCATCGCCAAGGCCTGGCTCTGTTCTGTAAATGCATCTGCGTTGCCGCTGATCTCCCGCAGCACGCGCTCGGCGTCCGATCGGGGCCGGAACTCGAACAGGTTACCCTTCAACGCCGACCGGACCCGGTCGACGAAGAAGTCGGTATGCTGGGGCGGCGCGATCTCCTCCAGCAAAATCGGCTCCTCCAGCGGCTTGCCCACGACGTGGAAGATCATGCGCCGAATCTGGAGCGCGGCCTTCTCGTCATCCGTTAGGAATGCCATCCAATCCCCCTCTTACGCCGTCCCACCGAAGCCCAAATCAAGGGACGGCTTTTTTGGCAGTTTCGGGCAGGCGTTAAGCTTACGCAACGTGCGGTTGATCGACACTGAGAAGTAGCTGTCGAATGCGCCTCTTTTTGTTCACTATATGTTCAAATTGCTGAACGCAATGGGGGCCGATGAGGCTGCTGCTGTCATGCGGCGGATTACGGGCGCTCGCCAGTCCGATAGCCCTCAGGACGTGGTAAGCGAGAGAGCATTGCCTCCGAAAGGCAGTCGAGATCCGCTCCCCGACGCTCGGAAGTCCTTGATCCTGCGGGGAGCTCTCTCTCGCTGACCGTGCGCCATGAGCGCCGCGGCACAATCGCGCCACATCGGCTCCGGGATTTCCTATGCCGCGGCTGGAAACCTCCTTGGCGAGCCACTGCCGGCGTCCTCTAGTGCTTAGAGGATCGAGGCGAGACCGCAATGGCGACCATCAGAAAGCTCCGAGGACGTTGGCAGGCGCAAGTGCGACGGCGCGGCATGCCCCCTCGCGCGAAGAGCTTCGACCAGAAGACCGATGCCGAGAAGTGGGCCAGGTCACTTGAATCAGAACTCGATCGCTGCGGCTCGATGCCTGACACACGGGTCGCTGAATCGACCACGCTCCGCGAGATCCTCGCTCGCTACATCATCGAGGTCTCGCCCCGCAAGCGGAGCGCTGCAACCGAGATATCTCGCATCAAAGCGCTCATGCGTCGCCCGATCTGTCACCGGACGTTGAGCCTGCTCTCGACATCAGACCTCGCCACGTATCGCGACGATCGCTTGAAGACGGTCGCGCCTGCGACCGTGACGAAAGAGCTGAACTCGTTGTCGCACGCGATCGACACCGCGATGCGCGATTGGGGCATCCACCTTCATAAAAACCCCGTCAAGCTCGTGAGACGCCCTGCTGCTCCCAAGGGTCGCAATCGTCGTCTTGTAGCCGACGAAGAACAGCGCCTGCTTGATGCCGCCGACAGCGGTCGAAACGAGGTGATGCGCGACCTGATCATCTTGGCGATCGAAACCGGCATGCGTCGGGGCGAGCTGCTGTCGCTCGACTGGAGTCATATCAACCTCGAGAGCAGAGTCGCGCACCTCCCATTGACGAAGAACGGCGAGAGCCGCGACGTCCCGCTGTCCACCCGCGCGACGATGGTGCTCCAGCGACTCAGAGAGAGTCAGGGAGCGCCATCGTCGGGTCGTCCGCTACCCACGTCCCAGAGCGCGGTCGTGCAAGCGTGGGGCCATCTGTGCGGTCGTGCTGGAATTACCGGTTTGCACTTTCACGATCTGCGGCATGAAGCCGTCTCGCGCTTATTCGAGAAAGGGTTTAACGTCATCGAGGTCGGTAGTATTTCTGGTCATCGCGAACTTCGTATGCTCGCGCGTTACACTCATCTGCGCGCCTCTGACCTCGTCGATCGCCTGAGATAGTCGACGACACGGACAGCGAAGTCCTAGATAGACACGCTTGCGCGCTGGGGGATGCAGGCAATCTGCCGGCTCTCAGAGCGCTATCCTTGCCTGTCGGATTCCGCCTGAGGATGCACCGAAGGGTCGGCCGCCTCATCGGATCGTGGCAACAACACCCTGGCCGAATGCCTGGCCGAAGGTCAGATTCCCGTACACGAACTGACCGCGCGTCCCGTCGGTCAGCTTCACGATCGCCGATCCAGACATCAGATCGGGCGTCCTGGTCACGACAATCTGCCCCTGCTTGCCGTTCGAGCATTTGCCGGCCAGCACGAGAGCCGGGTTGGGATCGCGCACCTGATACTCACCACTGCATCGGGCCCCGCCTGGGATCTGAACCCAAAAGGTGCCGACACCGTTGTTGAACGCGGTGATCTGCCCTGCGGCAGGCGTGGAGCCGAACTGACCCGTCACCGGCAGCCGGAACATTGCAACGGGCTCACCCGGCGGAGCAGCGACGCACGCCCCCAGAATGCTGCCCAACAATGCTGTGCTCACAAAAGGGCGTCTCATCGCGTCTTGTCTCCAAATGGTCACGCCGATCATCGCTTCGCGCGACCTCGGCACCAGGAAGCAGACCTCTCCGGAAATAGCGATGCTCATCGGCGCACCGTGGAGATCGACCGATCCCACCAGTTTCCCAGCAGGCCCCATAGCAACCGGCAGCCGGTCCGATAGATGCGTGTGCTCTCTGACTCATTGGAGCGCAGCATGACCATCAAGAAACGAGCAGCCCTGGCCCTTATGGCCCTTCTGTCATCGCCCCTCGTTGGCTCGGCGCAGGCTGAGGAGTTCACGCGTATGGACGTCCTGGCGCTCATCAATCGGGATGTCCGCAACTGGACGCTGAACGCGGACGAGATGCGTCTCGACATCGAGACTGTCCGCATTCCCCGTGCCTCCGGCGAGCAGGGTAAGGTCTGCGGACCGATCGTGTCTCTGCGCCGAACCACAGATCCGAGAGCGCCGAGCTCCTACGCCGCGACACTCTGGATCGAGAAGGGGCAGCTAGTGATCGGAGGCATGTCGCCCTTCTTCATGAACAGCGAGGAGCTCGTCACCACCGACCTTTGCCGATGAGGCTATCACTCGGCTCATCAGCATAGACCCGGCACATAACCGCAGTGACGGCAGAACCCTTCGGCCGCGGTAGCGGCCAGGGGGTATTACCGGACCGAGAAGGCATCAATGCTTCCCGGAGGTCATCACCGGCCCCGTGAGAAAGAGATCCCGGCGCCGCCGGCGCTGGGGGCAAGGCCGAAGGCCGCGCAGGGCGAGCGCAGCGAGCCGGAACCTGTGAATGAGCTGCATCTGAAGCAGCGGAGCCTGGGCCGGAGGATGTCACGCTTTTCGGGATTTTCTGTAGTATATGGGTATGTAGAAGAGAACATACATATATACAGTATAAAGGGAAATTGCCTAGAAGCGTGACTTTTCTGATTGCCCGGCAGAGCAACCCGCTCTGATCTCGCTATATGTCCAGACATCGAGAGATGGAGCGATGAAATGGACGACAGCAACCCGGTTCGCAGTTTCCACAATGACGACAAGCAGTCACGGCACGCAGCACATCAAAAGACGGTGGCTGCTAACAGACACGACAGCCAGCGGGCTTATGACGGCGATCGCCATCTTCGTCGGCTATTCGAGCGCCAGGCATATCGGAAGGCGAAGGAAGAGGCTGGCGGAACGGTTCGTAGCTACCGATCGACGAAGCGCTTGCCCCGCCTCCCCAGCGAGAGCGAGGAAGAGTTCATTAAGCGCATCAGGCGGGAACGGGAACGCGAGCGCCGCGGTGTGAGTGCCGAAACTGTTCGGCCGTATGTCGATCTCTCCTCCCTGACCCTGGCTCAGAAGGCTCAGCGTAAGGCCGAGCAGGCGGCCGAGCGAAAGCGTCGACAGCGCGCTGGGGAGAAGGCCAGAGCTATGGACAATCTCGATCCCGCCGAGTTGCAGGCGATATCGGCGGCGCTGGATGAGCTCGATGCGATATAGGGCGTGCGAACTCAACACGCGTTAATGAGGTCGATCCAAGCTTGCAAAGCCAGGGCCAGATCCGGCTTGGGGCGCTGATTTCTGATTATGGCGCCGCTGACGGCCTTGTCTCGACCATCGTGAAGTCCCCCGAAAGCTTCGCGAGGGGGCAAAGGACCGAAAACCACTGTAATGCCGATCCATGTGTAGCTGGTTCTGAAGCGGCTTTGGCCCGAAGCAGGGGGACGACCGGCTGGCGATTATGGCACCCGGTCAAGCAAACGCGGCCAGAGCCGCGGCCTCACCGCTGCATCTAAATCTGGTTGACCTCGGTCAACCGCAGGCGGCCTTCTGGTCAACTTAGGGTAAACCAGGACGGCCGATATGGTTGCGAATAGGTAATTCAGGGCGTCTGCAGGTCAACCACAACAAGCTTGGGAGCGGCCAAAACCCCCCGAAAGTTTACCCTAGGTTGCCCCTAAGTTGACCAAAAGCCCTCCAGAAAATTTTTCCTGCTCTGTGGATGCGGTTTTTGCGAGACCGGGCGCCTAGGGAGAGGGTGGTTCAACAACGAGCGGAAACGAATCTCTGGTCGCCTAAAGTCGCTAAAATCGTCCAAGCGGCTCCCTGGATCGCCACTCTCCCAATCGGAGAATACACACTCGACGGTCGGGATAGCTTTGCCGATGCGGCGTTAGACTGAGGAATAACTCGGGGGAGAATTTCGATATAAGAGCGTGACGCCTGGAGCTGCTTCAACTCACAGGTAAGATTACTGGCAGCGTCGGCTCGTCAAGTTGCATTTCGCCCTACCCAAGCGCATCGGGTCGCGCCTACGCCTTTCCCTGCTGATCCTGGTGCCAATGCCGGTCACAGCGCCACTGCCGTTAACATGAAGCGCACGCGGCCTCGGCGGTTTCAATCTCGGGGAACCTCGACGAGCCGATGCCGAGCTCCTCATCGTTCTGGCCATCAGCGCTTGTGAATCCGCCCTAGTGCCATCTAGGTTCTACCTCTGGGGGAATCGATGCTATCAGCACAGCAGTGGATTCGTGATTTGAGCATCAGGGCGAACCTCTGGCCGCTTCTGCGCGACTGGAGCCGGCGTCGGTGACTGAGCAGTTTTTCGAGAGGCCGATCCTTAACTCGCCCTATGATTTTCCCGCGAGGCACTGGGAGCTCGACACGGACGGGCAGCCCACAAACCGGATCCTCGACGTGCGCCGTCGGTCGGAGCTAATCACACCGGTTCCGAAGCCGAAAAAGCGTCGGCAGAGTAGCAAGCAAAGCTCATTCATCCTCGGTGCTGACGATGATCTGTCGACCCAGGATCAGGAGTATAATCCGACCCCGATCATTAACGAGGTTCGCGCCCACGTCGAGACCTGGCGGAACTTACCGAACCCGGATCAGTGGCTGGTTACGCCTGAGACGGCGCGGTTGCTGCAGCATTGGCGCAGTCACAAGTTCCAGAGCGTCAAACCATTTTTCTGCCAGGTAGAGGCCGTCGAAACTGCCATCTGGCTCACGGAGGTCGCGCCCAAAATGGGCGCACGGACTGCAAAATTCTGGGCTCATCTGAAGGGAGCCAACGAGCAGGCTAACCCTGAGCTCATGCGTCTGGCGCTGAAGCTCGCGACCGGCGCCGGCAAGACGACAGTCATGTCGATGTTGATCGCCTGGCAAACCGTCAATGCCGTCCGGCATCCGAACAGCAAGCAGTTCTCACGCGGTTTTCTCATCGTCGCGCCAGGGATCACGATCAAGGACCGACTTCGGGTTCTGCTGCCGAACGACCCTGAGAGCTACTATCGACACCGCGAGATCGTTCCGACGGACATGCTGGCGGACATCGACCGCGCCAAGATCGTCATTACGAACTATCACGCCTTCAAGCTGCGGGAGCGGCTGGAGATCTCCAAGGGAACTCGCACGGCCCTCGAAGGGTGGCGCGGTGAGAAGCTCCAGACGCTCGAGAGCGAAGGCCAGATGCTCCAGCGAGTCATGCCCGAGTTGATGGGCATGAAGAACATCGTCGTGCTCAACGACGAAGCGCACCATTGTTATCGTGAGCGGCTCAAGGACGCGACAGGCGACACCGAGGCCGATCTCAAAGGCGAGGACAAGGACGAGGCCAAGGAGAACAATGAGGCTGCGCGTCTCTGGATTTCCGGCCTCGAAGCGCTGAAGCGCAAGCTGGGCCTGGCTCTCGTATACGACCTCTCGGCGACACCGTTCTTCCTGCGCGGCTCGGGATATGTCGAGGGCACGCTTTTCCCATGGACGATGAGCGACTTCTCGCTGATGGACGCCATCGAATGCGGGATCGTGAAACTGCCACGCGTGCCGGTGGCAGATAATAGTCCATGAGGAGAAACTCCGAAATTCCGCAACCTGTGGGACCATATCGGCAAGAAGATGCCGAAGAAGGGCCGCGGCGCTTCGGGACGATCACTCGACCCTTTAAACCTTCCCGCCGAGTTAGAGACGGCGCTACATGCCCTCTATGGTCACTACGCCAAGACCTTCGAGCTCTGGGAGCAAGAGGGCATTGGCGTCCCGCCCGTGTTCATCGTCGTATGCAACAACACCTCGACCTCGGAGCTGATCTACAAATACGTCTCCGGATTCCACCGTGACAACGACGATGGCACAACCGCGCTGGAGAACGGCCGCTTAGAGCTGTTCCGGAACTACGATGGCTATGGCAATCGCATCGCGCGACCCAATACCATCCTAATCGACAGCGCCCAGCTCGAGTCCGGCGAGGCTCTCGACAAGGACTTCCGCGAGATGGCCGCGGATGAGATCGATCGCTTCAAGCGCGACATCATCGACCGCGGCGGGCAGGACGCGAATGACATCCTGACTGGAGGGGAGATCGACGAAGCGACGCTGCTGCGCGAGGTGATGAACACGGTTGGTAAGAAAGGCCGGCTCGGCGAGCAGATTCGCTGCGTGGTCTCCGTGTCGATGCTGACCGAGGGCTGGGACGCGAACACCGTCACCCACATCTTGGGCGTTCGAGCCTTCGGCACTCAGCTGCTGTGCGAGCAGGTCGTAGGTCGCGGCTTGCGCCGCCAGTCCTACGAGTTGAACGAGCAGGGCTTGTTCAATGTCGAATACGCCGACGTGCTCGGGATCCCATTCGATTTCGCTGCAAAACCGGTCATCTCGCCACCGGCGAAGCCGCGCGAGACCATCCGCGTCCATGCCGTGAAGCCGGATCGCGATGCGTTGGCGATCGTGTTTCCGCGTGTCGAGGGCTATCGTGTCGAGCTTCCCGATGAACGCTTGGAAGCGACCTTCGGCCCGGACCATGTGCTGAACCTGACGCCTGAGCTCGTCGGCCCCTCGGTCACGAAGAACCAGGGCATCGTCGGTGAGGGCGTCGATCTGACCGTGGCGCATCTCGAGGACATGCGATCCTCGACGATCCTGTTCCACCTCGCCAAACACTTACTCTACAACAAGTATCGCGACCCCGGCGAGGAGCCCAAGCTCCACCTGTTCGGACAGCTGAAACGCATCACGCGGCAGTGGTTGGACGGCGGCGGCTTGCAGTGCTCTGGCGGGACCTATCCGGCCCAGGTGATCTACAAGGAGATCGCCGACATGGCCGCCGAGCGGATCAAGGCGGCTATCACTTTAAGCCTTGTCGGTGAGAACCCGGTGAAGGCGATCTTGGATCCCTATAATCCGACCGGTTCGACGGCTTTCGTCAACTTCACGACCTCGAAGGAAACGCGCTGGCAGACCAATGGCCCGCCACCCAAATCCCACGTCAACTGGGTGATCTGCGATAGCGACTGGGAGGCCGAGTTCTGCCGCGTGGCCGAAGTGCACCCGAAGGTCCTGGCTTACGTGAAGAACCAGAACCTCGGGCTGGAAGTCCCCTATCTGATGGGCTCAACGCCCCGCAAATACATTCCTGACTTCGTTGTGCGCGTTGATCACGGACTAGCCGAGCCGCTGAACCTCATCGTCGAGATCAAGGGCTATCGTGGTGAGGACGCCAAGGAGAAGGCCAACACCATGCGGTCCTACTGGGTGCCGGGCGTGAACAATCTCGGCAAGTTCGGCCGTTGGGCCTTCGCCGAGTTTACCGCCGTCTACGAGATCGAGGCGGAGTTCGACAAGCTCGTCGCGGGCTTGGCGAGCGGATTGGGTCAGTGATGGAAATCGGCAAGCTGATTGCCATCGAACCGCGCGCGGTCTGGCCGCACGAGGCGCTGAAATTCACGCCCTGGCTGGCGAGCCAGCTCGATCATCTTGGGGAAGCCATAGGCGACGAGCTTGAGCTTCTCAGCGCGGAAACCGCGGTGGGGCCGTTCTCGGCGGACATCGTCGCGCGCAACCAGTATGGCGAGACGGTGCTGATCGAGAACCAGCTGGCCAAGAGCGACCATACCCATCTCGGCCAGATCATGACTTATCTCGCCGGGCTAGAGGCGAAGACCATCATCTGGGTCAGCACCCGGTTCCAGGCGGAGCACGTCTCGGCCATGCGCTGGCTCAACGACCACACCCCGCCGGAATTCCGCTTTTTCGCCATTGAACTCCGCGTCGTTCGCATCGGCGACAGCCCGGCTGCGCCGATCTTCGACATCGTTGTCCAGCCCAACGCATTTGAACGTGAGATCAAGGCCCGCAAGACGGAGGCCCTGGCCAAGAGTGACAGCCGGCTGCGCGACTTCTGGACCGGCTATCTGGAGCGCTATCCCGAGGATACGAAGCTCGGCGTCAAGGCCTGGAACGTGAACAACCAGTGGCTGCCAGTTGCTGGAGGCATCCTCGTCGGGACCTGGATCGCCAAAACCTGCGGTGTATATGTGCGCGGCCAGTCCTCGGTGCCGATTGCGGCCATAGCCGAACAGCTCGCCAACCACCGGGCGCAACTCGAAGCCATGCTCGGCGTCCCCTTCACCAGCGCCCGCGAGAAGGAATGGCTTCTGGTTCAGCAGGGCAGCTCGGTGGTCGATCCCGCGACCTGGCCACAGGCCATAGACTGGCTGCACCAGCGGACCCATGCGACCGTGAACGCCCTCAGGCAGACATTGGCGACCGTCGAAGAGAGTTCAATCTGATGGCTAAGAACCCGCTCACGGTCGAAGCGCTCAAGCATGACAGCGCGACGCGTCGGAACATCCCGACGGCCGAATATGAAAGCGTGATGCGCGCCGATGAGAAGGCGCCGGTTCAGCTCGCCTATGAGCGTCGCAACCGCGATCTCGATCCGCAGCTGGTCTGGCGCGGCAAGGACGAGCAGGACTGGTCCGCCCTCATCGTCCAGGCGCCGCCGCTATACATCCAGGAAAAGGTGCATCCCAAGGCGATCATCGACGAGCTGAAGCGGGAGTCGCAAGCGCGCCGCGAAGAGGCCGAGCCCTTGGCGCCGGATCTTTTCGCCGACTTCAACGGGCTGAAGGACAAGGAGGCTGCGACCGAGTTCTACAGCCACGACCAGCACTGGTCGAACCGCATGATCTCGGGCGACAGCCTCTCGGTGATGGCGAGTCTGGCAGAGCGTGAGGGACTGCGCGGCAAGGTGCAATGCATCTATTTCGACCCGCCTTACGGTATCAGGTTCAACTCGAACTTTCAGTGGAGCACCACGTCACGCGACGTGAAGGACGGCGCCAAGGATCATCTCACCCGCGAGCCCGAGCAGGTGCGTGCCTTCCGCGACACCTGGAAGGATGGCATTCACTCCTATCTGACCTACTTGCGCGACCGTCTCACGGTCGCACGCGACCTGCTGCATGAGAGTGGCAGCATCTTCGTCCAGATCGGCGACGAGAATGTGCATCGAGTGCGGGCACTGATGGATGAGGTATTTGGAGAACGAAATTTCGTTGCACTAATAACCGTTGAAAAAACCAGTGCGCAGACGACAGACTTGCTATCGAGCAGCACAGACTACGTAATTTTTTTCTGCCGAGATATTTCTCGTGCAAAGTTCCGTCGTGCGTTGTCTGCAAAAGAGCCGACGGACAGCATGATGGGCGAGTATGCGTCATATCAAGACGAGATGCTGTGCCGACATCAGATACCGCGCTCAATTACGGCTTCGGAGTGGTCTGAGATTGAGAAGAAATTCAAGATTTTCTCTAAGGACAACACAACATCGAACAGGCCACCCGGGTCTTTTCCGGTTCCGTTCCGAGGTAGGTCATATACTCCTGGCAACGGCTTCTGGAAAACTGGCGAAATCGGATTTTCACGGCTAATTAAAGCTGATCGGATCGAAACGCGAGGGTCGGCGCTTAGATATGTGCGTTATTTTCGAGATTATTCGGCCTCTCCAATAAATAACATTTGGTCCGACGTAAAATTTTCAAGCCGACGGGAAGATAAGTCATACGTTGTCCAATCGTCGACACTGTTAGTGCAGCGTTGCGTTTTAATGAGCACTGATCCAGGCGATCTTGTCCTTGACCCGACCTGCGGATCTGGAACAACGGCATATGTCGCTGAGCAGTGGGGCCGGCGCTGGATAACGATTGATACTAGCCGCGTCGCCGTTGCCCTTGCACGTTCGCGCCTCATGGGTGCGCGCTATCCATATTATGTTCTCGCTGACAGTAAGGAAGGCCAACGGAAGGAGGGAGAGATTTCCAGCGTCCCTCCAAGGCTCTCAAGCACACTCAGCGATGTCCGTCATGGGTTCGTCTATGAACGCGTGCCGCACATTATGCTGAAGGACATTTCCAACAACGCTGAGATCGACGTGATCTGGGAGAAGTGGCAGGCGACCCTCGAACCGTTGCGAGCAGCTTTGACCGCGGCACTCGGCGCGAGTTGGGAGGAATGGGAGATCCCGCGAGAGGCAGCTTCCGGCTGGCCTCAAGACGTGGTGGACACCCATGCGCAATGGTGGGAGGCGCGCATTGCACGGCAAAAGGAAATCGACGCATCGATCGCCGCCAAGGCGGAGTTCGAGTATCTCTACGACAAGCCCTACACCGACAACACCAAGGTGCGCGTCGCGGGCCCCTTTACTGTCGAAAGCCTTTCGCCACACCGCACACTCGCCGTCGACTGGGACGACGAGTTGATTGACGTGCTTGAAGCTGCCGACGGCAAGCGCAAGGCTGTCGAGCGCGACCAGAGCTTGCACGACTTCGCGCATATGATCATCGAGAATCTCAAGACCGCCGGCGTGCAGCAGGCGCACAAGGAGGACCGCATCAGCTTCACCAGCCTTGTCGGCTGGCCGGGCGAGTTCATCTGCGCCGAAGGCACCTACGTCGAGGGCGACAAGCGGAAGCGCGCCGGCATCTTCATCGGTCCGGAATTCGGGACGGTTTCGCGGCCTGATCTCGTCGCAGCCGCACGCGAGGCGGGCGATGCCGGCTTCGACGTTCTGATCGCCTGCGCCTTCAACTACGACGCCCATTCGGCCGAGTTCGACAAGCTGGGCCGCGTGCCTGTGCTGAAGGCTCGCATGAACCCCGACCTGCACATGGGCGGAGATCTGAAAGCGACGGGCGCCGGCAACCTCTTCGTGATCTTCGGCGAGCCCGACATCAAGATTCTGGATGCGGCCGATGGCATGAAGCAAGTCAAGGTCTTCGGCGTCGACGTCTTCAAGCCGCAGACCGGCGAGGTGATCTCCGAGGGCACGGACGGCATCGCGCTCTGGATGCTCGACACCGACTACAACGAGGAGAGCTTCTTCGTCCGCCACGCCTACTTCCTCGGCGCCAACGACCCCTACAAGGCGCTCAAGACGACGCTGAAGGCCGAGATCGACCAGGAGGCCTGGGAGAGCCTGAACTCCGATATCTCGCGCCCCTTCCCGAAGCCGAAGAGCGGGCGCATCGCGGTCAAGGTCATCAATCACCTCGGGGACGAGGTGATGAAGGTGTTTGCGGTGATTTAGCTCGGTGCCTGGCCATAATCACTACCCATGGTGCAGTTGTGGCTGGTGCTACCGGACGCGGTCTGGCGCCTACTCGAGATCGTTTCAGTCTATGCCCGGCCATCGTGTCAACAACGCGGTGCCATTGGCTGGATACCACGTTTCAAAAACTCGCAGTGTTGCCTGCTTTGTTAATCCGAACGCAATTTGCCCGATCTGTGGTGATAGGGTTTACTATTATCAAAACGCCCATGGATCGAGGGTTTATTTTGACGACCTAGGGTGGCCCTGGCCGAAGCATCCTTGCACCGACAACAGTCAATCACGAACTGTCACGCGAGGCACAGCCATATTCCCCGATGACCTGAGAGATCAACAAACGTCTGAGGGGCTGCTCCGAACCGCTCATCATGAGAGTATTGTTTTTAATAGAACGCTCTACAGCGACGGGTGGATGTTGTGCGTGGTCGTGAAGGTTGGGCTATTCGACAACAAGTCAGACGTTAATGTCAGTTTTCTCGAGGAAGACCGACCGCTGGGGCGATTCCGCTATGAAGGAACATCGCCATTTCTGACTCAAAAATCGATCATTGCTTACAAGGGCGACCAAGTTTCGCTTCCAGATGGTGAAACACTCGAGAGAACGATAATCCCGGTTAGATGGCTGAGGTGATTAGCTGATGGAATTCCGCATCGCCGACACGTTCACGGATAGCTTGGGGCGACTGACCGCACAGGAGCAGAAGGCCGTCAAGACAACAGCTTTCGACCTGCAGATGAACTCGGCCGCGCCCGGCCTGTCCTTTCACAAGCTGGACCGCGCCAAGGATCCGAATTTCTGGTCGTTACGGGTCAACGCGGACCTCCGCATTATCGTGCATCGCGCGCAGAGCGGGACCCTGCTCTGCTATGTGGACCACCACGACGCGGCCTATACATGGGCCGAACGCCGCAAGATCGAACGTCACCCGACGACCGGCGCGATGCAGTTGGTCGAGATCCGCGAGCGGGTCGAGGAAATCCGGGCCGCTCGTCCAGCGGAAGCCTGTGTGCAGCCGGAAGTCGCGCCGCCGTCTGCGAAGGCAGTCGCTCTCTTCGACAATCTGCGCAAATACGAACTGATGGCATTTGGTGTGCCGGAGGAATGGGTCGACGACGTTCGCCGGGCCACCGAAGACACACTCTTCGACATCATCAAGCACTTGCCGCAGGAGGCGCAGGAGGCGCTTCTGAAGCTCGCGGTCGGCGAGAGCCCCGAGCCGCCCCAGCCAGTTCCGGCAGAAGCCGATCCCTTCGCGCACCCAGACGCCCAGCGCCGCTTCCGTGTGCTCACTAATGCCGAAGAGCTGCGGCAGGCTCTCGACTACCCCTGGGACAAATGGGCGGTGTTCCTGCATCCGGCACAGGCCGCACTGGTCGAGCGTGTCTTCACCGGTCCCACACGCGTGTCCGGCTCGGCCGGAACCGGCAAGACGATCGTGGCGCTGCACAGGGCCGTTCATCTGGCGCGCGCCCACCCAGAAAGCCGCGTGCTGCTGACGACGTTCTCGAAGCCGCTCGCTAACGCATTGCGGGCCAAGCTGGCGAACCTGGTGCCTTCAGACGATACTCTTCGAGCGCGCTTCGCCGTGAAAGCTCTCACGGCGCTCGGCTATGAGCTTTACTCCGAATGGTTCGGTCAGCCGCAGATCGCCTCGGCATCGGTCGTCCGCAGCCTCCTGACCAAGGCGGCCGCCGATGTCCCAGAGCAGAAGTTCTCGGCGCATTTCCTGTTCGGCGAATGGAGCGACGTCGTTGATGCCTGGCAGCTGAAGAGCTGGGAGGCCTATCGCGACGTCTCGCGGCTGGGGCGCAAAACCCGCATCGGCGGCACGCAGCGCGAGGCGCTCTGGACCATCTTCGAGCGGGCGCGTGTGGCCATGGCCGAGCGTAAGCTCGTCACCTGGGCAGACATCTTCGGCCGGCTCACGGAGCACCTGGCGAACGGCAAGGCCCGCCCCTTCGATCACGCGGTCGTCGACGAGGCACAGGACCTGGGTGTCGCCGAGGCGCGCTTCCTGGCAGCCCTGACGGGGCAGCGACCGGATGGCCTGTTCTTCGCCGGGGACCTGGGTCAGCGGATCTTCCAGCAGCCATTCTCATGGAAGGCCCTTGGTCTAGACGTGCGCGGGCGGTCGTTCACACTGCGGATCAACTACCGCACCTCGCATCAGATCCGCTCGCAGGCGGACAGGCTCCTGCCCGGCACGATCTCGGACGTCGATGGCAATACGGAAGGCCGCCGCGGCACGGTGTCGATGTTCGACGGACCGCCTCCTGACGTGGTGATCTCCGGCGATCGGGAGGATGAGGCCAGGGTGGTCTCGGCCTGGATCTCGAAGCGCCTTGCCGACGGCTGCAAGCCCCACGAAATCGGCGTCGTGGTCAGGTCGGAGGACGAGATCAAGCGAGCAAGGGCGGCAGTTAAGCTAGCCGGTTCCTCCTCCGTGGAGCTGAACGACAAGGTCGAGGTCCAGGACGGCTCTATCGCGATCACGACTATGCATTTCGCTAAGGGGCTGGAATTCCGGTCCGTGGTCGTTATGGCGTGCGACGACGAGGTCATCCCCCTGCAGGAGCGGATCGAAAGCGTCGCCGACGATGCCGATCTCGAGGAGGTCTACAACACCGAACGGCACCTGCTCTACGTTGCCTGCACCCGCGCCCGGGATCATCTACTTTTGACCGGCGTCGAGCCCGCATCCGAGTTTCTGGATGACCTGCGAAGAGGGTGAACAGCCGCCACAACCGCGGCGCGCCCGACACGCTTCGAACGTGTGTCCTTTGTCACCTTGGCCCTTCGCCCCCTTGCAAAATCCCGCATTGCCGAAGCGGCGATGATCGTTCAAATTCTGAGTCATGGTGAGAATGGACTAGCGGCTTGTCGGTAGATGCAGGTGCTGCTCCATCGGCACGCACGGTTGCGAGTTTGATTGGTGACTAAGCCTCATCTCGTGCAGCGGAAAAACACAGCGCGGGCCGGAAGCACAGCCCCGCGGCCGCGTAGCGAAAGCCGCAAAGGCACGATTGTTGGGCAGGTCTCCGATGGCGATGTCGGGCTCGGCACCAGGCTCGGCTGCCGCATTCGAACAATGCGCAAGACAGCCGGCTTGACGCTGGATGCACTGGCGGAGCGCTCGGGCGTCAGCCGGGCCATGTTGTCCAAAGTCGAGCGTGGCGAGAAAAATCCAACGCTGGCCGTGGTCACGCGGATCGCGCAGGGTCTCGATACTTCACTCTCTGGCCTGATGGGCGCCGAGACCGAAACGACGCCTGTCGCGATCCGACGCGCCGGTCAGCGTCTGAGTTTTTACGATGAAGAGACTGGTTTCGAACGCCATCTCCTGTCGCCGGCCCATATCGAGACCGGGGTAGAACTGCTCCTGCACATCATTCCGCCAGGTGCATCCTCGGGCTTGCTTCCAGCCTATGACGGCTTCGTCGAGAAGCACCTCATCATCCAGGAGGGGCAACTGTCGGTCCATCTCGACGACGGATCCTATCACCTGCAGGCCGGCGACAGCTTCTACTTCCAGATCCGCGCGCCTTATCGATTCGCGAATGAGACTCGGTCGCGCTGCTCCTACTACTGCGTCATCGTGCGCCGGCCGTAGGCGGCTGGCTTTGCCGTCCGATGTCGAGCAGCGACCTCACTGCAGGGTGAACGGGTTGGAACGGGCGGGCTTCGTCCGGATATAGACACTCTTGGTCTCGAGATATTCCATGATCGCGGCTTGGCCGTTCTCGCGCCCGATCCCGGATTCCTTGAAGCCGCCGAAAGGAGCCAGATAGCTGACCACGCGATAGGCATTGATCCAGACCGTCCCGGCCGTCAGCCGTTTCGGTATTGTCATCGCGCGACCGAGATCGCTGGTCCAGACGCCGGCGGCGAGTCCGAATGGGGTGTCATTGGCCAGCGCCACGGCCTCCTCCTCCGTCTCGAAGCGCAGCACGCTGAGCAGAGGGCCGAATACCTCCTCTCGGGCGATACGCATGTCGTTGGTGACATCGGCGAAGATCGTCGGCTCGATGAACCAGCCTTCTGTGCAGCCCTGGCGGGTGCTGCGGGTTCCCCCGAGGACGCAGCGGGCGCCATCGCGGCGAGCGATGTCGATATAGTCCAGAACCTTGGCCAGTTGCTGTTCGGTCGCGACCGGGCCGATGTCGGTGTCCGGGGAGTTCGGGTCGCCCAGACGCGCCTCGACCATGCGCTTGACCAACATATCGAGAAAGCGGTCATGGATCGAGGACTGCAGCAGCAGCCGCGAGCCGGCCATGCAGGTCTGACCGCCGGCTGCGAAGATGCCCGAGATCACGCCGTCGACCGCGGCGTCCAGATCCGCGTCGGCAAAGACGATGTTGGGAGACTTTCCGCCGAGTTCGAGCGAGACGCGCTTGAACCGCTTTGCCGCGGCCTCATAGATTTTCCGGCCGCCAATGTTGCCGCCCGTGAACGCGACTCGCGCGACGAGCGGATGCTCGACCAGCGGCTCGCCGGCTTCGTGTCCAAGCCCCGTCACTACATTGACGACGCCGGGCGGGAAGCCGGCTTCCTCGAACAGTCGGGCCAGGGCCAGCATCGATACCGAAGCGAATTCCGACGGCTTGACCACGACTGTGTTCCCAGCAGCCAGCGCCGGCGCCAGTTTCCAGGCTGTCAGGAGCAGTGGCGAGTTCCATGGCGTGATCGCGCCGACCACCCCAAGCGGCTCATAAGCGACATAGTGGAACATGTCTGCCTTATCGACCGGCGTGACGCTGCCTTCGATCTTGTCGGCGAGCCCGCCATAATACTGGAACCAGCGGGGCAGGTATTTCATCTGTCCAAGCATCTCGACGCGCAGCTTGCCGTTGTCGCGCACTTCGAGATCGGCCAATCGTTCGGCGTTGGCGGCGATCAGGTCCGCGAGCCGATACATCAGCAGGCCGCGGTCGCTGGGCGTCATGCGCGACCACGGTCCCGTGCTGAAGGCCTCATGCGCGGTCCGCACCGCGAGGTCGACGTCCTCCGCACCTGCCCGCGGAATCAAGGCCCATGGTCGACCGGTATAGGGGTTGTTGGTTTCGAGCCAGCGACCGCCGGCTGCCTCGCGGCTTTCGCCGCCGATATGCATGAGAAAGCGCTCCAGCGTAGGTTCGGGCTGAACGGTGCTATGCATCGCCACTCTCCGGGAAAGCAGAGTCGGGTGTCGCCACGCGAAGCGCCGGTCCGGCATGCTTCGCGTGGCGAGGCCGCTTCATGGTTTGTGCAGGTGCTGGCAGCCGCTCTGCTCTGCGGGGGTAAAGAGCCCCTCGCTCGGCAAGGTGGCCAGGACCTTGTAGAGATCCGCCGGGCTATTTGATTCCGCAGGAGACTTCACCTCGAAGAGATGCATATCCATGACGACGCGGCCGTTGTCTTGGATCCTTGCCTTCTGGATGATGTCTCCAGTGATCGGCAGTTCGCGGATCTTCTTCGCTATGCCCGTGGCATCGTCGCTGCCGAGCTCGTTCACCGCCTTGAGATAATGCGAGGTCGCGACATAGGCGAGCGCATGCCCCATGGTCGGAACCTTGTTGTCGAAGCGCGCCATGTAGCGCTTCGCCCAGGTGCGCGTCGCTTCGTTGATGTCCCAGTAGAATGGTGCCGAGAGCTTCAGGCCCTGTGCAGCCGAGAGCCCGAGGGCGACAACGTTGTTCTCGTAGACGAGCATCGTTGCGGGTTTCGCTTTGACGCCGAATTCACGCATCTGCTTGAGCGAATTCACCAGATCCGGCCCGGCATTTGCAAGCCCGATGACGTTTGCGCCCGACGATTGCGCCGTCAGCAGCGGCGACGACAGGTCGGCCGTCCCCAGCGGGTGGCGGGCCTCGCCGAGCACCTGGCCACCGGCCGCCTTCACGGCCTTGCTGGCGTCGGCCGAGAGGCTGTGACCGAAGACATAGTCGGCCGTGAGAAAGAACCATTTGTTGCCGCCGTCTTCGACCACCCCCTTGGCGACGGCATTCGCGAGCTCGAATGTCGACGGAGCCCACTGCGTGCCGAAGGGTGAGCATTGGGCACCGGTGAAGTTCGGGGCATATCCGCCGCTGACGAGGGTGGTTACGCCGCGCTCGCGCGCCACCGCCTGAACCGCAAGGCCGACCGAACTCGACCCACCGGGAAGGATGACGCTGACGCCGCGTTCGTCGATGAACTGGCGCGCCTGGGCCGAGCCAATATCAGGCTTGCTCTGATGATCGGCGACGACGACTTCGATCTGGCGGCCAAGGACAGCGCCGCCGAAATCCTCGACGGCCATACGGACTGACAACACTGTGCCGGGCCCGCCATTGTCCGAGAAAGTGCCGGACATGTCGTCGACGACGCCGATCCGGAAGGGCTTGTCGTTGGCGTCCGCAGGCAGCGTGCAGACCAGCACCACAGCCGCCAGAACCGAATTTCGCTTAACAGGCGTGCTCATTGCGCGTTCTCCCCTGATTATGATGGTTTCGCCTTTATGGCTTGGCCTTTGGCCCGAAACCTTGGCACCAGACGCGCAACCGCGCCCCGGGCGGACGGATGCTAACATCCGCCCGGATACGAGCAATCAAATTCTACTATAGAAGAAAAATATGGCGGCCATAATCGCGCGAGATGACGATGGGAGGGTATTGCAAGGTGCTTCGCACGCCAGCTCCGGCCTGTCGCCCTTGCATTGCTATCGGCCAGCCACAACCGCGGCGCGCGCCCCACGCTTCGAACGTGTGACCTTTGTCACCTTGCCCCTTCACCCCCTTGCAAAATCCCGCATTGCCGAAGCGGCGGGACGACGGGCTGCCCGCCGTGAAAGAAGCCCGCGACATGTCTGAAGCATCGTCGACGCGAGCTTCAGGAAATAACCTGAATCAGACTCCGCCCGAGAGAAGCCGGAACGGGGCACCGATGATGGTTATTGGAAGCTTGACGATGGCCTCGAGCGACCCACCCGCGATATCCTGAGCGCTCGCTGGCGTTCGTTGCCTCGCAACGCCGCTCTCGAGGACCGCGGTGAGCCTGGGCGCAACAGCAGCCAGTTGCGCGAATTTGCCGTGGTTACTGGAATCGAGTCCCTTTACCTCGGTCATATCGATGACGATAGCGCCCAGAGCGGCCAATTCCTCCGGGTCGGAATCGGCTCCGAGTCTGCCCCGGCCTCCCGCCAGGAAATTCGACGCCCCCAGCGCCTTGTCGTCCTTTGAGAGCACCACGAAGAACGGCTTGGCCGGTTTGCCGAAGCGACGCATCTGCGACTTGAAGACGTCGATATCGATATCGGGCGCTGCCAGCACCACTCGCCCGAGCTTCGACGACTGCGGCAGGCCGCCGGAGATCCGAATCTGCCGTAGCGCCTCGACCGTTACCCAATTGCCCATGGAATGCGCCAGGATGTTTATCTGATCCGCATTGCTAGCGAAGAGAAGTCGAATGGTTCGCTCGAGATCGTCGCGCGCTGCCGTGGCACTGTTGGTGTCATAGACATACTGCGTCACCTGACCTCGAGACGCCCACGTGAACAGAACCGGCACGCCCTCCGCGCGTGAATCATGCACGAGTTGGGTAAAGCGATAGAGCCCCTCGGCGAACATGGTGTTGTAGCCATGGATGAAGAGAAAGACGTTGCGCTTTCCCCTCGGCTTTGCGGCGAGTTGAGCGTTCAGTGTGCTGACGAACGCCTTCTCGCTATCGAGGTAACCGGCCTGGCGGACGACGAAGTCGGTCTTTGGATTACCCGGCGGAGTCGATGCCCATTCGACTTCGCCCTCGGCATGCTTCTCAGGCACCGAAACGACGATCTTTGCAAAATCCAGCGGCGTGCTCCGCTCGCCGTTGAACAGGGTGCCTGGCCGATCATCTCGCTTGCGCGTGGTAGCGACGAGAAGTGTGTGCGCCGTCGAACCGGAGTCGATCTCGGCTGCCGTCGCTAGAAAGCCCGCTTCGGGTCTCGATCCGCAGCCTGCCGCCAGCAGCGAAGCCGCTAATGTCGCCCCCAGGCAAGCAAGTCGACCAGGAAGGAGCCCTGCAACGGCGCACAGCACTTTCGTCGACTTGGTCACCAGCAATCGCATGGAACGTTTCTCGGTTAAGTCAACATGGTCAGTGCTTGCATACGTGTATTTCACCACTGGACATAAAGCGATATCGGTAAGGAGACGAATCCTGTGTCGACCTGCATCGGCTCTCGACGTCGAGCCGGCGACAAACGGCCTCCTGCTCGCGGATGATAGCCACATCCGCGGCGCGCCCGACACGGTTCGAACGCGCGACCTTTGCCTGATCGGCTCTTCGCTCTTTCGCAAATCCCGCATTGCCGAAGCGGCGATGATCGGCTATCCACCTTCCACGGTTTGCGCCCGTAGCTCAGCTGGATAGAGCGTTGCCCTCCGAAGGCAAAGGTCACACGTTCGAATCGTGTCGGGCGCGCCATTTCCGTACCAAACTGCGAACACCGGTCGCAGGTACGCTTTTTCCCGCCACAACCTGCTCGAGAGTTCCACGATCCCCGACTATGCGGATAGCATGATCGTCGACCTCGATGCGATCGATGACCGAGCGGAGGTAGGCCTTGCGGAAAGGCACCTCCCCGGTGGTGATGTTCTCGCGCATGGCTCGGCCGAACTGCTCGATGACCTCCGGCGGAATCGCCGCTGCCGGGACGATCTGGGTCCGGATCCGGACGAGCGCCGCCTGAGCCCGCTCGCGTTCAAGCTTGAGGGTGGCGATGCGGTCCCGGAGAAGATCATCGAGTTCGGTGACGCCATCCTCGATCAGGCGATAGAGACGCAGGATATGGCGCGCAGCTGCGCTAGCTCTCTTCCTGCGACAGATGAGGTCCAGCGGGTCCAAACGATCGAAACGAGCGTTGTTCTCGGCCCAGCAAGCCCGCTTTCGTTCTACCTTCGGCAGGGTTTCGAGGAAGCCGGCCAAACGACGCCGCGGGGCGAGTGGTTGTTGCGGCGATCTCTTTAGCTCGCCACCCTCCGCTACGGGTCGGAAGACATGCAACTGCATATGCGCCTCTGCTTCAGCCTGGCGCGCCGCGGGGTTGTCTGTCAGGACGGATGTTCAGTCGTTCGGACCTTGATCTCTGAGGGTCTTGCGAGGCCCTGGGAAGGCCGGAGACGGACATGGTGATGACCTCCGCCCCAGGGGGCAGGCAACACCTCGGGCAGTTTGACTGCGCCCGCGCACGTTGACGTCTCCCTCAAGCGGATTCCGTTGGGGTGAAAAGGCCGGACGACCGTGATCGAGCGTTCGACCCCGGCACTGAGCACGGAAGTCGATTGGGCCGAAACCCTAGGCAGGAGGGGCGAACGCGTGGCGCCGGCTCGTTCGATGGCCTGTCGGACCCGAGCCTCCTACCAGCGCCACGAGGGCGCTGGCGTCCATGTCGAGATCAATCGTGTCGAGCGCGAAGCTGCGCCCGCCATCGAAGCCGTGAGGTCGCCGCCCCGAGCGAGATGATCAGCTGGGTGTCACGGGGCGCGCCTTGTTGCGCGCCAGCTCAGGCTTCTATGGCGGTGCGCGGGCGACCGCCTTCATCCTCGATCTGAACGAAGCGGCTGTTGATCTGGTTGAACCGCCCGCTGGAAACGGTGACGATCTCATCGAGCGGCGCGGCTTCGACGTCCGCCTTGGGACGCGACAGGAACAGTTCGGCCTGGAACAGGCCTTCCGACTCGATGCCTTCGGGGTCGATCCCCTGAGCGCGCAACGCCGCCAGGCTCAGCTCGAATTCCGTCTCGTCACGAAAGCGGCGCTGCACGAAGGTCGCGCCGGTCAGCCGTTCGGTGACGAGGCCACGCTCGGTGAAGAGATCGATGAACTCCTGATAAGGAAACATCCTCAGCACGAACGAAATGACCCAAGGCGTCCCGGTGAGCGCGTCGAGAAGCTTGCCGTAAGTCCGGCCGGTGACGTAGCCGATGGCGCCGGTCGACAACAGGACGTCCGCCGGCGCGATGAGGGCCGCGTCCGATGGCGAGAGTTCGTCCGCCTCGAGGTTGGCGGCAACGCCAGCGGCATGAAGCCCCGCCTCATTGGCGTAGCGGATCGCCGGTTCCGAGACATCGAGGCCGATGAAGCTTCCGTGTCCCACGTCGGGCCAGCTTGCATAGAAGTGGCGATCGAGCCGTGCCAGTTCGCGCGCATCGATCTGCATCATCTCCCGTCGCGCGTAGCGCTTCTTCAGCGTGGCGAAGTTGAGCGGAAAGCGGTGCGTGGCCGCATTGATCCCATAGGAGCACCCCACATCGAGCACGGTCGGGGCTGTGCCGTGCAGGGCGGTCTTGGCTGCCAGGATCTGGCGAATGACAGGTTCCGCCACGTCCGGTATCATATAGTCAAGTGCGCCGAGTACTGAAAAATATGACCTTGGATCTGTTGAGATATAGATTTCGTCAAATATTGCTTTCGATTTATTGATGTTTGCAATCTGCAT
This sequence comes from Allobosea sp. Root381, assembly GCF_001429395.1. GTDB lineage: Bacteria > Pseudomonadota > Alphaproteobacteria > Rhizobiales > Beijerinckiaceae > Allobosea. The sequence continues at coordinate 3,287 of NZ_LMJT01000013.1, read as the reverse complement.
ATTATATGTTTCCTCCTCGGTTGTTGCCTGGAGAGTATCCCGGTCGTGCATCCGATGTGCCGGATGGGGAGGGTTCTATAGCATGATTACGCTTGGCTCAACCGGCGACCCGGAATCGACCGGGTCGCCGAGCCTGTTTTTGGCAGCCTACGAGGTGCTGCCGAGCCAGTTCGGTTTGATCCAGCTCGTGCAAAAGGGAGTCCTAACCCGCAATCAGAGAGGCGCCTTCCTCATCCATGGAAAGATGCGGTTCCCGGCCGGAATTCATGGCGCCCATTTGGCTCGCTTTGTGCTCCTCGACGGCGTGCCGGCGCCGGACGGTTCCCCGGGACATTCTTGCCTTGCCCAAAAGGCGGTAGACACTCCAGTGGAGACCCAGAGGCCAAACTGCTGACCGTCCGCTTCCAGACCATTGCCGACGCTGGGAATTGAGTGTCTACAAGCGCGGTCTCGTTGGAGGGGGCGTGCGGAAGATCATCATTCTTGTCGGTGTTCTCGGTGCTTCCGTCGTCGGTCATGCGCAGCAGCAACTTGAAACGTTGCGACCTGATGATCGCCCCTTTTACTGCGGCGCCGTGACCGTGTCTCGAATGGTTGGCGTCGAAGAACCGTAGCGCCTCGACCATCGTGATGGCATTGCGTTGGAATGCGGATATCGCATCTGTCCCGCGCTGTGAGAGGGCTCGCCCCGCGTCTAATTCGCTCGTCATGTCAAGACGATAGCGTCCGCGGTGAGTTGCGCAACGGGCCGCGAGCAGGAAATGGCCACGTCGGAATTCGAGGGCCAGAAGCGATCATCGAACCCTTCCACCCGCAACCGTTCTTCAGCCGTTTTGCTAATCAGTCACCTGTATCGTATTACCCAGATGAGTCGAGTAGATTGATCGTTTTGTGTTCGCCGTGACCGGATAAATCGCAACATGATCGAGATATATTTGCGTGTGTAGGCAATTTCGCACCTCGTGTTTTTTAAGTTATACGTTTTGATAGATTCTGACTGCGCGTCGTGAGAGCGCATAACGCATTACCGGATAAGACTGATCATGCGCTATCCCTTTCGCCCGCTCAATATGACGCTTCTCACCGGCACGGCGCTGCCACTTTTCCTGCTCCTCGGGCAGCCCGAGGCCCTGGCCGCCTGCCCGGACGGCAACTCCGCCTCCGGCCAAACCGCTGGTACTGGCTGCGGCACGGGGGGAACAGGCGGATCGGCCGGCGCGGGCGGCTTGGGGGTTGGTCTGGGCGGTGGCGGTGGCGGCACGACCCCCGGCGGTCATGGTAGCGGCGGTGGCGGTGGCGGTGGTGGCGGCGGTGGATCTTCGTCCGCGGGAAGCTCTGGGACCCTTGACGGCGGCGCCGGTGGATCCGGATTTTCCGGGACTTTCGGCGGGGGCGGCGGGGGCGGCGGGGGCTTGTCGGCGAGCTTCAACACGTCCCGGACGATATCGACAGCGATTATCGGCGGCCTTGGTGGCAACGGGGGCGCAGCCGGGCCTGCGGTTGTCGGCGGTGGCGGCGGCGGTGGCGGCGGCGGCGGCGGGGGACTCGTCCTTGGTGGCGTGTACCAGACCTATAGAACGGTGGAGATTATTACCGGCGGAGCCGGCGGCGCCGGCGGCGCCGGGGGGCTTTCCCGGACCATCTTCGGCAGTTTGGGCGGCGGAGGTGGCGCCGGCGGCATCGGCGTCGGAATCTCCAATGGCACACTCACGGTCGAGAGCGCGATTGCCGGCGGCGCCGGCGGTCGCGGCGGCGCTGGCGGCGACTCCATAGGAGGTCAGGGAGGAAACGGTGCGATCGGCGGTGTCGGTGGAACCGGGCTGGTCTCCGCTGACAGCGACCTGACGACCTGGGCCAACGTGACCGGCGGCGCAGGCGGCGCAGGTGGAGCAGGCGACATCGCGCACTCGCCAAGCTTTTTTGGCGGCGCAGGCGGCCAAGGCGCGACCGGCGGCACCGGCATCATCCTGTCCGGTGGGAGCCTCGTGCTCAAGGAGGTTGTCTGGGGTATCCGCGGCGGCGCCGGCGGGGCCGGTGGAGCCGGCGCCGCCGCGATCTCAGCCGGCGGAGGAGGCGGACAGGGCGGGAATGGCGGTATCGGCGTCCAACTCACTGATGCGACCCTGACGATCGGGGTCACCTCGTTTGTCTCCGGAGGAGACGGCGGCATCGGCGGAGACGGAGGTTTAGGCATCAATCCCGGCACCGCTGGCACGGACGGGCTGAACGGCATCGGAATCGTTGCCCACAGCTCCACGATCACCGTGGCGGGTATGGTTGCCGGCGGCACTGGCGGCCATGCCGAGGCAATCGTGTTTTCCGGCACGGGAAACCGGCTCGAGCTCCACGGCAGCTACCTCATCGCGGGCCGTGTCGTCGGCGCCGGCACCACCACGCTCGCGCTGGGCGGAGCAACCGACGGGTCCTTCGACGTCTCGGAGGTCAACGTCACCGGCGCGCAATTCACCGGCATCACCGCTTTGACAAGGAGGGTGGCAGCACCTGGACCTTGATAGGTGGCTCGCCATCGATGCCCGCCTGGACGGTGACCGGCGGTACGCTCTCGATCGCGGGGGACGCCAGCCTCGGAGCCGTCAGCAATCCTGTTACACTGAACGGCGGGACGCTGCGGACCAGCTCCTCCATCACCACGTCGCGCATCATTACGCTGGGGGCGAGCGGCGGCATCATCCAATCCGATGCGAGCCTTACCCTCTCCGGCCTCTCGGGGACTGGCAGCTTCACCAAGACCGGGACAGGCACGCTCACGCTGGCCGGCAGCAGTACCCATACCGGCGGGACGACAATTTCGGCCGGCACGCTGGTCGGCTCGGCCACGAGCTTCGGCAGCGGCTCGATCGGGAACAATGCCGCGCTGGTCATCGACCAGCCGGTCGATGCGGCCTTCGCCAATGCGATCTCCGGCAACGGCACGCTGGCCAAGCGCGGCGCCGGCCGGCTCNAACAATGCCGCGCTGGTCATCGACCAGCCGGTCGATGCGGCCTTCGCCAATGCGATCTCCGGCAACGGCACGCTGGCCAAGCGCGGCGCCGGCCGGCTCAACCTGACCGGCACCTCGACGCTGACAGGCGCGACCACGGTCGAGGCCGGCACGCTTGCGGTCAACGGCTCGCTCGCGGCCTCCGCCGTGACGGTGCTGGCCGGCGCGACGCTCGCCGGTTCGGGCACGGTCGGCGCGACCACGGTCCAGTCCGGCGCCACGATCGCGCCCGGCAACTCGATCGGCACGCTCACCGTCGCCGGCAATCTCGTGCTGGCGCCGGGC
>NZ_LMJT01000012.1 GCF_001429395.1 Allobosea sp. Root381 | reverse complement strand
CGCCCTGTGTGGACGGCTCTCCTTTGGCAAGGGGTTTCGAACGCTTTTCCAGGTCTGGTCGGTGCGGCCATGTGTTCGACCTGTTGGTGCGGCGCGCATGGCCGCTGGCCATAATGCCTTCCGCGAGGACGGGTCCCGACCAAAAGCACGCGCTTGAAGGCGCTGTGGCGCAAATGGGTTTTCCCGCTCTTCGGTTCGACCGGCTGGCTGCGTTACGTTCGCGTTGCCCTTCCCAAGCTCTTCGGCGTGGCTCGCCTGATTCTAGATCGCCAGCGGGACCGGCTCGCGATAGGCCTCACCGGTGGTCATGATCGCCCAGACCATCCGGGCGGTCTTGTTGGCCAAGGCGACGGTCGCGATCTTCGTCGTTCGCCGCGCCAGCAGTTGCACCAGCCATGGCCGGCGTGTTCCGTTCCGTTGCGCATAGCGCACGACTGCCAGAGCGCCGACGACAAGCAGTTGGCGCAGGTATCGGTCGCCCTGTTTGGTGATGCCGCCGAGGCGCTCCTTCCCGCCGCTGGAGTTCTGCCGCGGCACAAGACCGATCCACGCAGCAAGGTTCCGGCCTGAGCGGAACGCCTTTGGTTCAGGGATGCTGGCCACGAGCGCGCTCGCGAGGAGCGGGCCGACACCCGGTACATCCATCAGCCTGCGCTCGGTCTCGGTCGCGCGGGCATTGGCTCTGATCCGACGATCTGCCTCCAGGATCTGATTGTTAATGAGGGCGAGCTGGGCAACCAACATTCCAAGACATGTCCGCGCCTCGGCCGGAACCTGCTCGTCGCCTTCCGAGATCAGAGTGCCCAGCCCCTGTCTCCCGATCGGCGCTGCCAGCCCGAACTCCGCCATGTGGCCTCGGATCGCGTTCGAGAGCTGGATGCGCTGGCGCATGAGCATCAGCCGGACCNCCCTGTCTCCCGATCGGCGCTGCCAGCCCGAACTCCGCCATGTGGCCTCGGATCGCGTTCGAGAGCTGGATGCGCTGGCGCATGAGCATCAGCCGGACCCGGTGAAGGACCATAACGCTCTGCTGCTCGACGCTCTTCACCTCGACGAACCGCATGGTCGGACGGGTGACAGCTTCACAAATCGCCTCGGCGTCGGCTGCGTCGTTCTTCTGCCGCTTCACATAGGCCTTCACATAGCTCGGCGGCATCAGCCGGACCTGGTGGCCAAGCTTCGTCAACTCGCGGGCCCAGTGATGCGCCGTGGCGCAGGCCTCGATCCCGATCAGCCAGGCTGGCAGCCTCGCGAACAACAGAAGCAGCTGGGCTCGCCGAACCTGCCGACGGAGCACGACTATTCCGCTCTCATCGACACCGTGAACCTGGAACACCGACTTCGCGATATCCAATCCAATCGTGGCTGCCTGGTCCATGATCTCCTCCATTTCTGCGAGAGCCTATGCTCACGCGGGGCTGGAGAGCCGTCCACAGCATCANCGCGATATCCAATCCAATCGTGGCTGCCTGGTCCATGATCTCCTCCATTTCTGCGAGAGCCTATGCTCACGCGGGGCTGGAGAGCCGTCCACAGCATCAAGAGCGGAACTCAGGTGCTTGCCTGATTCCGGACGTTCGACTGCGGCGCTGCTTCGACGTCCGCTTCCGACGCGCCATCTGGACATCACGACGCGATTGGCTCAACGATCGAAGCTGGCCGTTAGCGATCCGGCGGCCTTTAGATGTCTGCCGGAAGCTCGGGGACACACTCACCAGGCACAGCTGTACCAGTTGGCGCAGTGACGCGGAAAGCGGCCGAGCTAACCGGAGCTCGGAACGGCCCCATCGCGGGGGAAGGGTGCATCTCGAAGCACAGCTTGCCGCTAAAGTCGGCGGGATCATCCGTGGCTCGTTGTCGTATCGCTTGGAGCCAAGGCCGGCTGAACCATCCGAAGAATTTCGGGTCTCACAGATCTCCTTGATCCGAAGTGTCAGTTCGGCCTGCGCGCCCCGCTTCGACTTGTAGACGTAAAGCGAGCGATCGATCCGCAGCGCCGAGCAGGCACGCCGCGTCGAGACATTCCACTCACCTCGAAGCTTGTCCACGAGTTTGGCTGCCTTGCATCGGAGGCATCCGTGGTCTGGACAACGGTGGGAAGCCCTAGCGGCAAGCTGAAGATAATGATGCAAGCAGCGATCGATAGAGTTCCTCATATCGATCCGCCATCTGGTCCACCGAAAAGCGCGCAGCGACCGATGCGCGGCAGGCGGCACGATCGATCTGGCCGATGCGCCCAATCGCATCCACGGCCTCGTCGAGATTATCGACCAGAAATCCCGTCACGCCGTGCTCGATCAGTTCGGGCATCGAGCCGCGCCTGGTGGCGATGACCGGTGTTCCGCAGGCGAGAGACTCCACCACCGACAATCCGAACGGCTCGTCGAAATTGACGAGGTGGAGCAGGGCCCGCGCGGAGCCCAGAGCTTTCGTGCGGGCAGCCCCGCCGATCGGGCCAAGATAAGCCACGGAACGATGGTTGATGGCGGGCAGGACATGCTCGCTATGGTAATCCTGGTCCTGCACGATGCCGGCCATCACCAGCCTCCGGCCCGCTCGGCGCGCTGTTGTGATCGCCTCGGCCGCCCCCTTGTCGGGATGGATCCGGCCGAAGAAGAGCAGGTCTTCGCTGCCATCGGGATCGAAGGGAAAATCCTCCAGCCTGATCCCGTGATGGATCGTCGCCGCATAGCGCAAATCCGGGTGTCGATCGGCATCGCTGATCGCGACGTAGTGGACGCGATCCTCATAAGTCTTGAAGGCGGGCAGGATCCGGTCCGACGAGAAGCCATGGATCGTCGTCACCACCGGCGTTTCGACCAGCCGCGAGAAGGCGAGCGGCACGAAATCGGCCTGATTATGGATGAGATCGAACTCGCCTGCCCGCTCGAAGACGTGGGCAACGTGGAGCATCTCCCAGACTTTTGCATCGATCGCGGGGTTTTCGGAATAAGGCGCCGGGCAAACGCCGGCCAACGTGCCCGCCGTCTGGCTGTCCCTGGTGGCAAACAGGGTGACGTCCACGCCACGCGCCACCAGCGCCTCGGTCAGGAGACTGGTCACCAGCTCCCATGGGCCATAATGGCGCGGTGGGGTGCGCCAGGAGATCGGCGCCAACATGGCGATACGCAAACGATCGACCTTTCTTGACTCGCGATCAGGCTGCAAGGACCCCGCCCTCATCCGCCCTCAGCAACAGCATGTTGTTTTCGATCAGCAGTGCCTCGGCGGTCGTCGACAAGAGCAACCGGCAACCGCTCGCCCAATCAGGCAATTCCAGGCGCTGTGCGTCTGTCCCGAGATTAAGCGCCACAATCAGCCGCTGCGTCCCGTGCCGGCGCTCATAGGCAAGTACATCGCCTGCAGAGTCCAGCAGCGCGAAAGCGCCGATCGCCAATGCCGGATGTGCGCGCCTCACAGCCAGCAATCGGCGATAAAGCGCCAGAATCGACGCACGCTCCCCAGTCATCTCCGCAACATTGCGGAGATGACAATCAGCATTCAGCGGCAACCAGGGCGGGGCTGTGCTGAAGCCTGCATTCTCGCTTCCGTCCCACGGCATCGGTGAACGTACGGGATCGCGACCGAGGCCGAGCCCGGGCTCGCGCAATTCGCGGGGGTCCTGAACCTGGGAGGGCGGGATTTTGGCATCGTTCAGCCCGAGTTCGTCGCCGTAATAGAGGGTTGGTGTGCCCCGCAATGTCAGCAGGAGCATTGCAGCGATGCGAGCCTTTGCCTCACCGAGCTTGCGGGCGATGCGCGGCCGGTCATGGTTGCCGAGCACCCAGTTCGGCCAGGCAGCGGGTGGAAGCGCCGCCTCGTAACCGGCGATCAGATCCGCAAGAGCGCCCGCCTGCCAGGGCGCATCGATCAGGAGGAAGTTGAGTGGCAGATGCACACCTGCATGCTCCTGCCCGTAATAGTGCATCAGCGGGTCGATCGGCAGATAGATCTCGCCGAGCAGGACACGCTCGCACAGACCCGCTATTCCGTAACTGTCAGCGATGGCGCGCATCTCGGCGGCGAGCGCATGCACTTCGGGCTGGTCGGTCGAATGAAGCTGGAGCACGCGATGCATCTCGCCCATCGCGGGCCGATAGGCCGGGTTAGGCGGATTGTCGGGAAAATCCGCCGCCTTGATCAGGTGCCAGAGCACGTCGATGCGAAAGCCGTCGACGCCGCGGTCGAACCAGAACCGCATTACCTCGTACATCGCCGCCTGCACAGCGGGATTGCGCCAGTTGAGGTCCGGCTGCTCCTTCAGGAAGGCGTGGTAGTAATATTGGCCGGAGGTTTCGTCCCACGCCCAGGCCGAACCGCCAAAATCGCTGATCCAGTTGTTGGGCGGCCCACCATTGGGGGCGGGATCGCACCAGAGGTACCAGTCCCGTTTCGCGGCGTCGCGCGATGAACGGCTCTCCGCGAACCAGGCATGCCGGTCGGAGGTGTGGTTCGGCACGAAGTCGAGCAGGACCTTGAGCCCGCGCGCATGAGCCTGAGCCAGCAGTTCGTCGAAATCGGCAAGCGTGCCGAAGCGCGGATCGACATCGCAGTGGTCGGCAACGTCATAGCCGAAATCGGCCATGGGCGAAGGATAGATCGGCGAGATCCAGATCGCGTCGATGCCGAGACCGCCCAGATAATCGAGCCGTTGCGTGATCCCCTTGAGATCGCCGATGCCGTCGCCGTTCGCGTCCTGAAACGAGCGTGGGTAGATTTGGTAGATCACGCTCGACTGCCACCATGGAGTGGTCATGCCACCGCTTCCCGCGTGCAGTTTCGTCGGACGCCATCCCGGTCCGTGAGGTTGTCTCGTTGTCAGGTGGGATCGGCCCGTACCGCCCGCCTGCAGGTGGCGCGGGTAGCACGCTCGATTTCGGCCAATGCGTCATCGAGCGTCTTGACGGGGCCGCGTTTCATGGATCCCATCGTCTGCAGCGCTTGGCCCGCAGGTTCGATCCTGAACTCGCCGTCGGCTTCCTCGGCAACACGCCCCATGGCCCGGCCGAGAAGGTCCGTGAGCAGCCAGGCTGCCTCATCCAATTTTGGCGTCACGTCGATGTCCAAGGCTGGCTCCATTGATCGTTGCCGCAAACATGGGCTGACGCATCGGGTTGGGCGCGCCGATCAGCACTCCCGCTACATCTTGAACAACCTTTCCACGATGCCAAACGGTGTTTTCGCAATGCGCGTCCAAGAACGCGACTGCGACCGTCACGCTGATTTCGTGCTCTTACGTGCTTTCGGCTTTGCCGGAACAGTGGCCGCGACGGCGCGATCGAGCGCCTCCTTGCTCAACCGCTGTGCCTTCAGCCTCGCCGTATTGGCATCGCGCGCCTGATTGATCGTATCCGTCTCCGACAGGATTCGATCGTGCGACAGGGACCTGGTCTGCGCCTTGAGGAACGCGGCATCGGCCTGGATGCGGGCTTTCGAGTGTTCTGCCATTTGCTTTCTCCTCACCAGCTGTGGCTATCGAGCGCGGGCAGTACGAAAAAGGCCAGGCGTGAGCCTGGCCTTCCCTTGCTATTCATCCGCATCATCGATGCCAGTACATCCGTGGTCATCGAAGCGGCCGAATAGTGGTTACGCCGCCTGCAGCTGCTCTGCGGCAAGCTTCCCGGACTTGTTGTCCTTGACCATCTCATAATTGAGCTTCTGGCCTTCTGCGAGCTCGCGCATTCCAGCGCGCTCGACGGCGGAGATATGGACGAAGACGTCCTGGCTGCCGTCGTCAGGCTGGATAAATCCGAAGCCCTTGGTGGAATTGAACCATTTTACTGTGCCGGTGTTCATGACGAACCCTCCATTTGGCAATAGTCGTTCACCACCGCGCGAGTGCGCGATGGGGTCACCACGATTTTCGAAGGGGGTTTCGTCTGAGGCGCGCCGAAGCGCGGAAAAACAACAGCCAACCAAACAAATATCGACGCCCTGACAATAGCCGGATACTCGCGAAAGTCAACCATAAGTTTTTTATTATTTTCGATCTCGCGATAAAGTTGTTCTCAGCGGAAATATAGCCCCTTCAGTATTCTGGGGCAGCGCGGATTCGTGGGCGCTAGCGAAGGGCTTGCGCGCCTATCGGCCGAGCTTCAGCGTTCCATGGATTGGATCAGGGCGGAAATCTTGATCGTCGCGAAATTGCAGAACGTGTCGGAGACCGCATAGGGCAAGATGATCAGGTCCTTATGCCGCATCGCGCCACAGGTGTAGACGACGTTGGGAACATAGCCCTCCCGTTCCGAAGGTTCAGGCCGGACAAACGGCTCGCGCGAGCGCGCAAGGACTTTCGACGGGTCGGCCTTGTCGAGAAGAACCGCGCCGATCGAATATTTCCGGACCGGCCCGACGCCATGGGTCAGAAGCAGCCAGCCCTCGTCGAGTTCGATGGGCGAGCCGCAGGTGCCGATCTGAATGAATTCCCAGGGGAATCGAGGCTTCAGGAGCGCGACGCCGCCGTCCCAGGTCAGGAGATCGTCGGAATAGATCAAATAGAGATTTTCACTGTCCTGCCGCGCGATCATGGCGTAGCGGCCATCGATCTTGCGTGGAAACAGTGCCATGCCCTTGTTGACGGCAGCAGAGCCTCGCAGCGGCGACATCCGGAACGACAGGAAGTCGCTGGTCTCGATCAATTCCGAGCGAATGCCCTTGCCATTATAGGCGGTGTAGGTCGCGCGGAACACGGTTCGTCCGCCCTCGTCGAACGCGACGAAGCGCGCATCCTCTATCCCGTTCGACTGAGATGCGGTGACAGGAAAGATCACCCGCTCGGAGATGTCGCCGTCCGGCGAGAAGACGACCTCGACATCGTCGCCATCGAGTCGCGCCATCCGGTTGCGGAAGGTGGCGATCGAGGCAAGGCGCGAGGTCGGATCGATGCTGACGCTGCCATCGGCGGTAATCGTGCCGGAGCGGAACGTCAGGGACGAGACATGGCCCTCCCCAACGGCGCGAACGCTCAGGACGAAGCGACATCCGCCCGCAGGCGCACTGGATTGGTCGGGATGCGGAACGATGCTGGGGTTGAACAGCGCCGCAGCCTCGAACGAGTATTCATGCAGGAAATAGGATCCGACCAGCCGGCGCTGGACCTGCGTGAATGCGCCATGCGTCGCGAAGGCCTCTTCCATCTCGTCGGCGCGGGCCTCGAACCGTTCCAGCAGGTTGCGGTGACGACCCTTGAAATTCTCAAGCACTTCGGCAAGCAGGGTCTCCGCCGTCTCAGGATCGAGCGACAGAACCCGCTCGACGATATGGTTCGCCCGGACCTTGTCGGTGGGGCTGAGATCCCTGGGCTCGGCGGTGGGACCGAAACGACGCACGACGACTCGGGCAGGGTCGGGGCGCAAATACAGCGCCTGCCGGTTCAGGAACGTTCGCTGCGACAAGGCGATCCCAGTCTGCTTGTGCATGTCCGCTGGAGGCTCAAGCATGCAAGGCCCGAAGCGCCGCCAGTTTCGGGCGATCCCCGCTGATGCGGGCCTGCTGGCGAATCTCGGCGAGGCTGAGAAGGTAGGATACCACGGATTCACCGCCGCGATTCTCATTCGGCCGGTCGCGGTGCAGACCGTCGCGGCAGGCGCCGGTGTCCAGATCGACAAGCGCCGATGACAGGTCGTTATGGCCCAGGAACCAGGCGAAGGCGCGCCCGGCCTCGGCCCGCCACCGCGGATCACCGTCGGCGCGCCAGGCGGCGAGGCAGGCGGAAACCGTCGCAGTCGCCTCCAGCGGCTGCTGATCGAAGGCTTTGGGCGCGCAGCGCCTGTCGCCGAAACTGTCCGAGCCGACCGGCCTGAACAAGCCCGCCGGCGTGGTCTGCAGGCCGGTGAGCCAGCGCAGCGACCGCAGGCCAGCGTCGACATAGGCCGGAACCTTCATCGCAACTCCTGTTGCGAGCAGGGCCTGGGGCAGGCGGGCATTGTCATAGGACAGACCGTCCTCGAACCAGACCCAGTCCGGCGTCTCGACAGCCGACATCAGGGCGAGCAACCGGTCTGCCAACAGCGTGCGCAGCCAGATCGCCGTCGGCGGCGCTCCGGCAATCGCGCAGTAGGAGTCGAGGCCGAGCAGGGCGAAGGCCCAGGCACGTGGCGAGGTGAAGTCCTCGACGACGGGCAGGGCTTCCGCGAACAGGGCGGCGGCCCATCGCCGGCGCGAGGGGCTGATATCGCTGCGTGCGCATTCACCGAGTGCCCAGAGCGTGCGCCCGTGACTGTCTTCGGAGCCGGTATCTTCCAGCCAGCGCCGGTCGAAGCTCATGAAATTGCGGAACCGGCGCGTATCGGGATTCCAGGCGTGCTGGACGAAGGAGGCGAAGCGCACCGTCAACGCATCCGCTAGGCGCGGCTCGCCGGCGCCGTTCAGCACGCAGGCAAGGAGCAGAGCTCGGGCATTGTCGTCAACGCAGTAGCCATGCGAACGATCCGGCACCGAATGAACCGCGTGCTGGAACAGTCCAGTATCGTCGCACATGCTCAGGAAATGGCCCGTTTGCATCTCAGGCGGAGCCGACATCTGCGGTAAAGGCTTTGCCGGGGCCGCGCCGGCAACCACGCTCAGCACGCGACCGCGGCGCGCCGTCTCGAAGGCAGCGAGGTATCGCTTGGCGGTTCGCTCCCACGTCATCGATCGGCTGCTCGCATAGGCACGCACTCGCATGGCCTCGCGCCGGCCCTCATCGGTCAGCAAGCCGGCGATCTCATCGCCAATGGCGACGGCGTCGCCGAACGGCACAAGGATGCCGCGCCCGTCGGCGAGCAACTCCTGAGCGTGCCAATAGGGCGTCGAAACCACCGCCTTGCCGAGCCCGAAGCTGTAGGCCAGCGTGCCCGAGGTCATCTGCGCCTCGTTGAGATAGGGCGTGACATAGACGTCGCACATCGAAATGAAGCCCAGCAGCGTCGCCTGGTCGACGAACTGGTCGAGGAAGACCACATGATCTTCGACCCCGAGTTCGCGCACGCGGTTCATCAGGCTTTCGCGATATGCCTCGCCCTGCTCGCGAACCAGATTGGGATGCGTCGCGCCCAGAACCACATAGACTGCGTCGGGGCGGCGCCTCAGTATCGAAGGCATCGCGTCGATCATCACCTCAACGCCCTTGTTGGGTGAGAGCAGGCCGAAGGTCAGGATGACGGAGCGACCGCTGAAACCCAGCCTCGCCTTGGCGTCGTCGGGCTCGACAAAGGCGAAATTGGGAATGCCGTGCGCGATGACCTCGATCTTGTCCGCTGGCAGCCGGTAGACCGTCCGCAGCAGGTCGCGCGCCTTCTCGGCCATGACGACGACGCGCGCTGAGGCATCGACGATCCGCTCCATGACGTTGCGCTGCAGCGGCGTGGGCTCGGCCAGAACGGTATGGAGCGTGGTGACGACCGGCATCGTCAGGCGCGACAACAGCGTCATGACGTGGCCGCCGGCCTCACCGCCGAAAATCCCGAACTCGTGCTGGAGTGAGACGACGGCGAACCGCCCGTCATTCAGGAAGTCGGCGGCTCGCGCATAATCCTCCAGCCGGTCGTCCCGGACCTGGCAATGGACGGAAGGGGGATAGTCATAACCATTGCCATGATCGTTCATGGCGATGATGGAGGTGTCCACATCAGCCCCGGACGAGGCGACGGCCTGCTGCAGGTCGGTGGTGAAGGTCGCGATCCCGCAGCGACGGGGGAGCGAGTTGCCGATGAAAGCGATGCGATGAGGCGGGTTCATGGGCGTGCTTCCTTGAAGGACAGCGGAGAAACCGCCGGTACGGGGAGCGGCGAAAGCGCCGCGGCAACCGCGTCGCAGTCGGCGAGGACCCGTAAGAGATCGTGGCTGGGCGTCGCGGCTGCATAGGCCACCAGGCAGGTCAGGCCATGCTGCCCTGCCTCGATGCGCATGGTCTGAGCCTCGATGAAGCAGCCTTCTCCGATGCCGGCCTGGGACGGCCCGAGCCGGGCGCTGCCGGCGATGACGACCAGCCAGGTCTCTTGCTCGGCATCCAGCTGCCAGACAGACCCCGCGGCCAGGATGAACCGCTCGAGAACGAAATACGGGCTTGAAACCAGTAGCGTTCTGACATCGCTCAGCCGCTGCGGCGGTGCCTGGTCGTCGGCCGGCCCGGCATTGGCCGCCGCGACAGCGTGTTCGACATGGAGCTCGCGATCGCGACCGTGGTCGAACAGCCGGAAGGTCGTGTCGCTGCGCTGCTGAATCTCCGCAAGCACGAGGCCGGGTCCGATCGCGTGGATCATTCCCGCGGGCACGAAGATAACGTCGCCCTCGCTGACCTTGCGCCACTCCACGCATTCGGCGATCGAGCCGTCAGCGATGGCGCTCCGCAACTGCGCAGCGGTGAGCGCCGATTTGAGCCCGACGCCGACAGTGGCCTCAGGCGTCGCGGAGAGCACGTACCAGGCTTCGGTCTTGCCGTGCGGCAGCCCCATAGCTTGCGCCATGGCATTGTCCGGATGCACCTGAATCGACAGCATCTCCTGCGTGAACAGAAGTTTGAGCAGCAAAACAGGCGTGGGCGCCTGGGGATCCCGGCGCTGGAACCAGATTTCACCGATCGGCGTCCCAGTAGGGGCTACCTCGCTCCAGGGCAAAAGATCGGTCGCGCCCCAAGGTTTGGGGACCATCAGCATACGGGCCTGTTCGAGCGCCATATCGGTCTCCTCATGCACACGGCCGACGATCGGCCGACGGATGTCGGGCGAAGCGGCAATGGTCGGCGACGGCTGCAATGGCGCTGGTGTCGAGGGGTGAGGCCCGTCGCGAGCGGCATCATGCGCGGGCTGGCGCGCAATAATCCAACGGGCCACGGCCCGCCCCATCGCTGGAGCGGGCGTCCGGCCCGAATAGGCCGGTGATGGCACGCAACGCGCCATCACCTTCGGGGTAGTCGATCCTGTCTACTGGATGACCTGAACAATCCGGCCCGTCCTGGGATCGACCAGCACGGTGCGGTTGTTGACGACAGTGTAGCGATAGCTCGTCTCGCCATATTCGCGCGGTACGTCGTAATAGACGACGCCCTCGTTCGGCAGCGTGGTGCCCACCGTCACCGGTTCGGCATATGTATAGGACGGACGGCGCTGCTCCACGACATGAGCCTGGAAGCGCGGAGTCTGGTCGCCAATGATCGCGCCGACCACTGCGCCTCCGACACCGCCGACGACGGCACCGATCGGGCCGCCGACGACAGCCCCGCCGACCGCTCCCGTCGCCGCGCCGCCGAGCGCGCCACCCTGCGCAGCCGGGACATTCTGGGAGAACGCCACGCTGGGGATAGCGATGATGGCGGCGACAGCGAAAAATGTCTTCAACATGGAAGTTATCCTTCGCATGGACCAGCCGGAAGGATTATCCCGCAAGTTGGCCATTCATATCTGAAACGCATTTCCAGCAAAAAAGTTCCAACTCATTATTTAAAAATATGATCTAAAACTTAGATGCGTTTGGTGAACTCTCGGGTAATTTCTGTTTGTTGACAACAAAATCGGGCAATTTTGATGAATTCTGAGTAATTCCTCGATTTGGGCAGGCGAGTTTCATCGCCAGCGCCTCGGTCATTTCGGGCGCAGGAACCATCGAGAGCGGTCGTGGTTGCCGCCCCACTCGGATGATTGCAGCGGCCCGACGTCGCCTTGCGGTTCCGATCTAGGCCAACCGTCTTGATCGTGGGCGAGCGGCTGCGTCGTTCCCGCCACGACAAGCTTCCGGCCGAAATGCTCTACATCAAGAAGTCTTATCGACCCGCCGAGGTGATTGCCGCCTTGAGAAAGGCTGCCTGATCAGTCTGCGGTGAGCGCCTCGATGGGGCCGCGGAGCGAAAAGACGACCCCGCTCGGCTCGTAGTTCATCCCAGCCGTACCGCTGAAATATCCCGCCAAGGCGCGCTCGATCATGCGCGATCCAAAACCACGCCGGGTGGGAGGCTCGACGCGCGGGCCGCCGCTCTCCCGCCACTCGAAACTGAACTCGCCGCCTGTGATCGACCAGTTCACGTCGATGCGGCCGCTGTCCTTCCTGAGGGCGCCATACTTCGTGGCGTTGGTTGCCAGCTCATGCAGCGCGAGGGCCATCGCCAGACCCGTCTTCGACGAGAGCTCGACCGCGGGCCCTTCGATGCGGAAGCGCGACAGGTCGCTGTGCCCTTTCAACGACTCTTCGACGAGGTAGCCCAGGCTCGCCCTGGCCCAGACGGTTTGCGTCAGGATGTCCTGCGCGGAGGCCATCGTGTTGAGCCGTGCGGTGAAGGCCTCCTTGATGGCGTCCACTTCGGGGCCGCCACGGATTGTCTGATTGGCGATCGCCTGGATCATAGCGACCGTGTTCTTCATCCGGTGCTTCAGCTCCAGGGAAAGCAGGCGTTGCCGCTGCTCGGCTTCCTTGATCATCGTGATATCCCGAGAAACCGACAGGATCGCTTCGGGCTGGCCATCCGGGCCGATGATGGGGCCGACCTGGACGTCCCAGTAGCGTGGGTTGCCGGCAGCCGTGTCGGCGGCCCCTTGGAAACGATAGCTGCGGCCGGCGCGCGCTTCCTCGATCGCGAACCTGGCATCGGCATTGCCCTGGTTGGCCCAGAAGTCCGGCCACGGACAGCCCTTGATGGCGTTGAAGTCGCTGACTTCCATGACGCGCTGGCCGCCCTCGCTCATGAAGGACAGCTTGCCATCGAGGTCGATGACCTTGATGCAGTCGTCTGACGCCGCCAACAGGCTGCGCATGAAGCGGGCGTCTCGAAGTTCAGGCGTCGTCAAAATGTCTCCGATCCCGCCCCATTCGGACGTAGCGTGCCCGTTTATGCCATGTGCGTGGCACAGGGCCAAATTGCTGTCCCTGTCATTTGACGCCTAGATTTCTCCGAGAGGAGGCGACATGCGCGAGGCGCCCGGTTTCGACGTGGAACGCATGGTGTAGTCGAACATTGGCCATGTCGGCCTGACTTAACGTTAGAGCCTCCTGGGTAGCCGGTCTGGTTTTCATTGCGCCCCGGCATGGATCTGCTTCCAGAAGGTGTTCGCAAGCCGCATACGTCGCCACGCTGCTCGAAACCGGACATCGTCAGAGTCCGGAAAGGGCCACAAAACGTCCATGGCTTGTCCGGGCGAGATGCGCAAGCAGACAGTATCTGAGCGAGGCATTGCTCTGCGGAAGGGGAGCGGCAACTCCCGCTCCGATCCGTCTAGTGATGCGCAAAACAGCCTCTGTTTGGTCACGACGAGCTGCTTGGCGGCTGGCGGCTGCTTCGTAATGCCGAACGGTTCCTTGACCAATCAATCTGCACGGCCCCGCCCCTCAACAGACCATAGCGCGACCAGCCTGTCCTCAGCCACAACATGCAGGAAGTCATGGAGGTTGATTGTCGGATCGCAATGCGGAACGGTGCATTCGACCACCGTTCCGATCGGCATCGTGCCATGGCAAGACTCTGGCAGGATGCGCCCGAACTCGTCGCCGCACCATTCGATCCGCCCGACCAGATCGCCACCCCTGAAGACGCGCGGCGGAGGGCCATCCAGCGCGAAGCTCTTGCTTCCGCCATCCGTTATCGCAAAGCCGGCGGAGCTGTGGCCGACCACCGTCACTGCGACGCGCAGCGCCGGCCCGAATTCGGGGCTGCCGGCCCCGTAGATGTCGACCGGATTGTAGGCCTCGTCCATGAAGACATAGGATCCAGGCTGTACCTCGGTCAGCACTTGCGCCTGTCCGTCGAGCAAATGGCTGCCGGTCCCCCCGCCGGAGACGATGCCGGGTGCGAGATCGGCCTGTTCCAGCACCTCCAGCATCGCGGCCAAGGTCCGGTTCGCCTCGTCATTGGCAGACCGGCGCGCGGCGAAATCGCCGATATGCTGGACTTTGCCCTGATAGGCCTGCACGCCGACATAGAGCAGGCTCGGTTGATCCGCGACGGCGCGCGCGAGCGCGACCGCCTCCTGAGCCTTGGCGACGCCGCTGCGCTTCAAACCGGTGTCGAGATCGACGAAGACGTTGAAGCGCGTACCATACCGCGAGGCTGCTTCGGCGTAAGCCGCCACTAGATCGAGCCGGTCGACCACGACGCCGATGCGCGCGCCTCGCGCCGCCGCACGCGCTAGTGCATCGATCTTGGCCGGGCTCGCGATCGGCGCGCTCAGCATCAGATCATTGGCCCCGCCCTCGAACAGCGCCAGCAACTCGCCCGGCTTGGCGCAGCAGATGCCCGAGGCGCCCGCCGCCATCTGGCGCCGCGCGATCTCGGCGCATTTGTGCGATTTCGCATGCGGCCGGAAGGCGATGCCGGCGCGCCTGCAGGTGTCCGCGAGCGTGGTGATGTTGCGCTCGAAAATGTCGAGATCGAGCACCGCAGCTGGCGTCTCCAGCCGCGAACGACTGCCGGGCTCGCCAATGAGTGGATTGTTGAGCGCTGCCGCTCCGAAGGGTTCGAGGCTCATCAGCGCTGTTCCATCAGCTCGGCGCGTGTCTGCAGGGTGGCCGTCTTGTCTACGCTCGTGCCATCGGCGGCGAAGACCACGCCGTAGTCGCGCCTGGCGCCCGCGATCGTGACCTTGCCCTCCCGTAGATCGTCGGCAACGCGCCAGGGCTCGCGTCGAAGCGCATCGCCATAGCCGCCGCCGCCGGCTCCCGTCAGGCGGAAGATGTCGCCGCGTTTGGCGTTGAAGCTCTCCATCGGCATTGTCGGCAGGTGCTGCTGCGTGCCATCCGTCCGGATGAACAGATGCGCCGAAGGTGCGCCGGTGCCGCCGCCCTCAATGCCGAAGGGCGGGTGGTCGCGCCGGTCGCCGCGCAAGGTGAAGCGCGCATCGGCCAGGAAGCGGAACTCGCGCACGAACGCGAGCCCGCCGCGGAATTCGCCGGCACCACCCGAATCCGCCACTAGACCGTAGCGCAGCACCTCGACCGGCATGTCGGTCTCGACCATCTCGATAGGCTGATTGGAGAGATTGGCGGCCGGGTTGGAGATGCCCTCGATGCCGTCCTTGCCGGCGCGCGCGCCCCAGGTGCCAACCACCATCTCGTTCAAGACGAAGGGCTTGCCCTCATGCATGCCGCCGCCGGCCAGCAGATAGGGCCCTCCCTCCGAGCCGCCGATCGCCCGTTCGGGGACGATCTGCGCCAGCGCTTGCATGATCGCGTCGAAGACCCGGTAGCCGACGACGCCGCGCGCGCCGCAGGCCGCCGGATAGCGCGGATTGACCAGGCAGCCCTCCGGCGCGCGCACGGTGATCGGACGTAAGTAGCCCTCGCAATTGGGGATGTCCTGCTGCGACAGGCAGCGGATCGCGCAGAAGGCCGCCGATTCCGGCAGCGAGATCGGGCAATTGATCGAGGCCGCGACCTGATCAGCCGTGCCGGTGAAGTCGATGTCGATGCTGTCGTCCGCGACCGTGACCGTCGCGACGATGGCAAGCGGCACCGGATGCTCGCCGACGCCATCGATGTAGTCGGTCGCCTTGTAGAGGCCGTTGGGCAAGGCTCGGATCACGTCGCGCATCATCGCCTCGGCATGGTCGTGCAGCGCATCGATATAGCGGTCGAGCAGAGCGGCGCCGTAGCGGGCGATCAGCGAGCGCAGCCCCTCCTCGGCGACATTGCAGGCGGCGATCTGGGCGCGGATATCGCCCAAAACTTCGACCGGCGCGCGCGTATTGGCCTCGATGATGCGGAAGACGGCATCGACCGGCTCGCCCGCCTCGTAGAGCTTGAGCAGCGGCAGGCGCAGCCCCTCCTGCTGGATCTCGGTGGCGTAGATCGCGACGCTGCCCGGCACGATGCCGCCGATATCGGTGTGGTGGGCGACGGTCGCGGCAAACCCGGACAGGCGCCCGTCCACGAAGATTGGCTTAAGAATGTAGATATCGGGCAGGTGCTGGCCACCGGAACCGTAGGGATCGTTGGCGATCAGGACGTCGCCCTTTTTCAGCGTCGCGCCATAACGTTCCTGCACGAAGCGCAGCACGCGCGGAAAGGAGCAGAGCTGGATCGGCAGCGTCAGCCCCTGCGCGATCACGCGGCCCTGCGCATCGCAGAGTGCCGTCGAGTAATCCATGATGTCACGCACGACCGGCGAATATGCTGATCGCATCACGATCAGCGCCATCTCGTCGGCGGTCGAGGCGAGCGCGTTTCGGATCACCTCTAGCGTGATCGGATCGATGGTGTTGGTCGTCATGCGGCCTCCAGCGCGATGTCGATGTTGCCGGCATCGTCGAGGCGAGCGGTCTGGCCCGGCCCGACGACGCAGGTGCAGTCGTATTCTTCGATGACGAAGGGGCCGCGCCGGGGAAAGGCATCGAGATCGGCGCGCCCGATGACCGCGACCGTGGCGGTGCCGGTCTCATCGAAGGACACCGGCCGGTCGGTCCGGCGCTGCGGCGGTGCAGCACCAAACCGCTGCGTCGGCGCGACCAGGGGCAGCCTGGCCGTCAGCCGGGCATTGACGAGATGGACCTGGTCCTTCTGGGAACGGTGGCCATAGGTTCGCTCATGCTCGAGATGGAACAGCTCTGCGAGCTCGTTGAATACCAGCCGCCGCGCCGGCACGGTTAGCTCATAGGCTTGCCCGACATAGCGCAGGTCGGCGGCATAGTGGAATTCGGCGCGCGACAGATCGTAGCCTTCCAACGCCAGAACCCGGCGGCCATCCTCGGTCAACTCGGCATAGAGCTCGGCCAAGCCGGCATCGTCGAGCTCGCCCGCTCTGCGGCGAGAGGGCCGCACGAACTCCTGCTCGACATCCGAGCGCAGCAGGCCGAGCGCGCTGAAGACGCCGGCAGCGCGCGGGATCACGACGCGCCGGATGCCCAGCGCCTTGGCGACCTCCGCCGCTACGACCGGCCCGTTACCGCCGAAGGCGACCAGGGTTGAATACCGGGGATCGCGGCCGCGATAAGTCGAGACTGCTTTCACGGCTCGCGTCATCGTTGTGACGGCAAGTGTTAGCACGCCGCGCGCGGTCTTGGTCAGGTCGAGGCCGAGCGGGCGTGCGACCTGGTCGTTCAGCGCCGCGCGCCCGGCATCGGCCTGGAGCGGAAAGGTGCCGCCGGCCAGCGCGACGTCGTTGATGTAGCCCAGCGTCAGAAAGGCGTCGGTCAGCGTTGCCTGCGTGCCGCCGAGCCCGTAGCAGACTGGGCCGGGATAGGCGCCGGCACTTTGCGGGCCGACCGAGACCTGGTTCATCCTGTCGATCGCGACAATGCTGCCGCCGCCGGCGCCGATCTCGGAAACGTCGATAAAGGGCATCTTGATTGGATAGCCGCCGCCCTTGACCAGCTTGCTGGAAAGATTGATGCCAGCCCCGACCTCGTATTCGGTGGTGCGCGCCGGCTCGCCATCCTCGATCAGCGCAGCCTTGGCGGTTGTGCCGCCCATGTCGAAGGAAATGATGCTCGGCTCATTGCCGCCTGAGACCAGCCGCGCGCAGGCGATGACGCCGGCCGCCGGCCCCGATTCGACCAGCGAGGCCGCCCGCTTCACCGCCGAGTCCAGCCGCATGATTCCGCCGCCGGAATGCATCATCTCGACCGGGCAGGTGACGCCGATCGAGGCGAGCCTTGTCGTCAGCGCGGCAGCGTAGTTGCGCACCACCGGCCCGATATAGGCGTTCACCACGACGGTCGAGGTGCGCTCATATTCGCGGATCTCGGGCAGGATCTCCGATCCCCGGCAGATATAGACGTCCTCGCCGAGTTCGGCGCGCAATATCGCCTCGGCCGCGATCTCGTGGTCAGGATTGGCATAGGCGTGCAGGAAGCTGATCGCGACAGCCTCGACCTTCTGCTGGCGGAACTGCGCGGCCGCCTCCCGGACATCCTCCTCGTTCAGCGGCATCCGAACCGTGCCGTCCGGTCCGAGCCGCTCGCGGACCTCGAGCCGCAGATGCCGCGCCGCCAGGGGCTTGGGCTTGTCGTATTGCAGATCGTAGAGCACCGGGATGCGCAGGCGGCGCATTTCGAGCACGTCGCGAAAGCCCTCGGTGGTCAGAAGGCCGGTGCAGGCGCCCTTGTATTCGAGGATGGCATTGGTCGCGACCGTCGTGGCATGGACGATGCCGTTGATGCGATCGGGCGTCGACCCGTGATCCGCGACGAGCCGGCCCAGCGCCTCGGCGATGCCGCGGCTGTAGTCGTCGGGCGTCGAGGGCACCTTGCGGGTCTCGATCAGTCCGTCGTCGCGGGCGATGACGATATCGGTGAAGGTCCCGCCGATATCAATGCCAATCCTGTAGCTGTGCTGCGCCATGGCTTTGGTCTCGTTGTAGGAATGGGCGGTCAGCCCGCGCTTTCGCGCGCGGTGCTGATGGGGGAAGCGATCTGGGCGGCGGCAGCGTGCTGGCGGCGCCCCTTGATGCCTTTCGGCACGGCGGCGATCAGGAGCTGCGTGTAGGTGTGTGTGGGGTGGTCGAGCACATCGAGGCATGGCCCTTGCTCGACGATCGCGCCCTTGCGCATCACGATGATCCGCGAGCACAGCGTGCGCACCAGCGCCAGGTCATGGCTGATGAAGAGCAGGGTCAGGCCGAGCTCGCGCGTCAGCCGGCTGAGCAGATTGATCACCTGCGCCTGCAGTGAGACGTCGAGCGAGGAGACCGGCTCGTCGGCGATCAGGATGTCGGGCTTCATCGCCAGCGCCCGCGCCAGCCCGACGCGTTGGCGCTGCCCACCCGAGAGCTCGTGCGGCAGGCGCGGCGCCAGTTCCGCGCCGAGCCCGACCAGCGTCAGCATCGCGAGCGCTTCCGCCTCGCGCTCGGCCTTCGGCACGCCGCGCAGCGCCAGCGTCTCGGTCAGGCAGCGGCTTACGCTCTTGCGCGGATTGAGCGCGCTGCTGGAATCTTGGAATGCCATCTGGATGCGCCGCCGCCAGGGGCCGCCATGGTCGCGCATCAGGGCCGACAGCGGCTCGCCGTCGAGCAGAACCTCGCCGGAGGTTGGTTTGGTCAGCCCCACGGCGATACTTGCCAATGTCGATTTGCCCGAGCCGCTTTCGCCGACGATGCCGACGACGTCGCCACGCGCGATCTCCAGCGAAACCCCGTCAAGCGCGACGAAACGCGTGTCGCGACCCAGAAGCCGGTCGAGCGCATTGCCCTGCCCGTAGGATTTGGTGATGCCGCGCAGGGACAGGATCGGGCCGGTCATAGCGGCCTCCAGCAGGCAAAGCGCTGGTCGAAATCGACGACAAGCGGCGGCATCTGCGTCTCGCAGCGGCTTTCGGCACGCGGGCAGCGCGGCGAGAACGGGCAGCCCTGCGGCATGCGGCCCAGCCGCGGTGGCGACCCTTCGATCGTCACCAGCGGTCCGACGGGGCCGGTCAGGCTCGGCACGCAGGCCTGCAGCAGGCCGGTATAGGGATGGCGCGGCTCGCGTTCGATCGCCTCGACGGGCCCGTCCTCGACGACCTTGCCACCATACATCACCACGACCCGGTCGACGATCTCGGCGACGAGCTGGAGGTTGTGCGAGATGAAGATCACCGCGATGCCGAGATCGCGGCGCAACTCCGCGATCAAGTCGACGATCTGAGCCTGCACGGTAACGTCGAGCGCCGTCGTCGGCTCGTCGGCGATCAGCAGGCGGGGACGACAGGCGATCGCCATGGCGATCAGTGCGCGCTGGCGCATGCCGCCGGAGAACTCGTGCGGGTAGGCATCGAGGCGCTTTCCCGCATCGCGAATGCCGACGCGCTCGAGCGTTTCCGCCGCGATCCGCCGCGCCTCCGTGCCCGAGACGCGCCGATGCGCCCGAACGACATCGGTGATCTGCCGTCCGATCGTCAGCGCCGGGTTGAGCGAGCTCTGCGGATCCTGGAACACCATGGCGATGTCGCGGCCCCGAATGGCCCGCATGCGCGCCTCGTCGATGCTCAGCAGATCCCGCCCATCGAACATCACACGCCCGCCGGTGGTGCGCGCCGGCGAGCCGAGCAGCCGCATCACGGCAAGCATGCTCAGACTCTTGCCGGAACCGGATTCGCCGACCACGCCGACAGCTTCCCCCGGTTCGACCGAGAAATCGATCCCGCGTACGGCCTCTACCAAGCCGCCCGACGCATTGCGGAAGCCAACGCGCAGCCCCTCGATGCTGAGCAGGGGCGCGCTCATGCGACGAGTGTCCGGGCTTCGCTGCGCGGGTCGAACAACTCGCGCACGGCGTCGCCGAGCAGGTTGAAGCCGATCACGGTGATCGAGATCGCCAGCCCCGGAAACACGGGCAGCCACCACTCGCCGGAATAGATCGCGCTCCGCGCATCCGACAGCATCGAGCCCCAGCTTGCCTGCGGCGGCTGCACGCCGAGACCGACGAAGGAGACCGAGGCCTCGACGACGATGCCGATCGCGACCAGGAGCGTGCCCTGCACGATGATCGGGGAGAGGCAGTTGGGCAGGATGTCGCCGGTGACGATGTCCCAATGCGTCGCGCCCTGGAGCCAGCGCGCCCGGACATAGTCGGCGCCGACGACGCGGCTCGCCACCGCATAGGTCACGCGGGCGAAGACCGGCGAGAACAGCACGCCGACCAGGAGCACGATCTTGATCTCGTTGGGCAACATCAGCGGCCCGACCCGCACCGGCCCGACGCCGAGAATGCCGACGATCGCGATGGCCCAGACCAGTAAGGGAATCGAGGCGACGCCGTCGACGATGCGCATCACGATCTGGTCGCCGAGCCCGCCCTTATAGGCGGCGAAGAGCCCGGCCGAGACGCCGATCAGCGCGCCGATCACGACGGCGCCGATGCCAACCGCCAGCGAGGCCCGGGCGCCGAAGATGATCCGGCTCAGCACATCGCGCCCGGCCTGGTCGGTGCCGAGCCAATGCACCATGTCGGGCGGCAGAAGGCGGTCCTCGATGCTCAACGCGACCGGATCGTAAGGCGCGATCAGCGGCGCGAAGATCGCGGCGCAGACCATGATGACCACGATTCCCGCACCGAGCCAGCCGGTCCAGTCGATCAGCCGCAGCGTGGATGCCAGGTCCCTCATGCCGCGACCCTTTGGCGCGGATCGAGCACGCGGTTGACGATGTCCGCAGTGAGATTCGCCAGCACGAAGATGACCGTGAACAGGAAGACGATGCCCTGCAGCAGCAGGAAGTCGCGCTGCGAGATCGCGTTCAGCAAGGCGCGCGACAGGCCCGGCACGTTGAAGACCTGCTCGATGATCAGCGCCCAGCCGAACATGTAGCCGAAGGACAGGGCGGCGAGGTTGACCACCGGCGGCAGCGCGTTGATCAGCGCGTAGGCCACGACTCGCGGCGAGGACAGCCCCATCGCCCGGGCGGTGCGGACATAGTCTCCGCGAAGCGTCTCCTGCAGGCTGGCCTGAGTCATTCGGGCCAGCACGGCTATGTAGTAGACCGCAAGCGAGACCGACGGCATCAGGATGGTCTGGAGGTGGGCGGAGAGCCCCGCAGACAGAGGCGCATAGCCGCCGGGCGGCAGCCAGCGCAGATCGACCGCGATGAAGCGGATCAGCACGATACCGAGCCAGAAGGCCGGCACCGACAGCCCCAACACCGACAGCAGCCGCGCCCCGCGATCGAACACGCCGCCGGGGCGCAACGCCGCTGCGATCCCGATGCCGACACCGAAGACGAGAGCAATCGCGAAAGCGAAGAGCACGATCGACAAGGTCACCGGAAGCGAGTTGACGATCTCGGTGCCGACATCGCGGCCGGTAACGAAGGACCGCCCGAAATCGCCGCGCAGGATGTCGGAAAGCCAGGCGCCGTATTGTGTCAGGAAGGCGCGATCGAGCCCGTTCGCCTGTTCGAACTGCGCCAGCTGCGCGGCGGTCGCATCCGCACCGAGCACGATCCGGGCCGGAGAACCCGGACCGGCGCGCGTCAGCGCAAACAGCGCGAAGCCTACGAAGAGCAAGGTGCCGAGGGATGAGACGATCCGGCCGGCGACGAGGCGAAGCATGGGCGGTTGTGTCCTGGAGCTTGGTGATCAGCGGCCAGATCAGAGCCAGAGTTGAAGCCCTAGACCTTCACGTCCCCGACGCTCATCGTCAGCGCCTGGTTGACGGTGAAGTCCTTCACGCCCTGCCGCCAGAGATTGGAGGCATGGACGAAGCCGAGCACGCCGATCGGCGCGTCGCGGGCCAGGATCACCTGCATCTTGCCGTAGAGGTCCTTGAGCTTGGCCTCGTCGGTCTCGGCGAAGGATGTCGCCATAAGCGCATTCAGCTCGGGGTTGTCATAGCCGGTGCTCTTCGACAGGAACTGGCCGGGCATCACGGTATTGGCGATGATGTAGGTCGCCTCGCCCGGCGACATGAAGACCTGCATCGCCATCTGGTGCTCGCCGCGCGCGATCTGCTGGATCAGCACCGAGAACTCGTAGACCTTCAGGTTGATCTTCACCCCGATCTTCGCGAGTTGCGCCTGCAGGAAGATCGCCGCGTCCTTCGTGTCGAGCAGATAGGGCTCGGCCTGGATCGAGATGTCGATCTCGGCACCGGTCGGGTATTTCGACTTGGCCAGGAATTCCTTGGCGCGATCGAGATCGAAGCCGAGTTCCTTCTCGGCCTCGGGGTTGAACCACCAGCCGCGCGGCGGAGCGAGCACGGCGGCCGGGTCCAGCAGGCCGTAATAGACCTTGTCGCCGATCGTCTTGCGGTCGATGGCGCACGATAGGGCCTTGCGGAAGTTGAGGTCGTCGAGCGGGGCTTTCAGGTTGTTGGTGAACATCAGCAGCGCGCCGCCCAGCGTCGGGCGCGAGGCGCCGGTGACGCCGGGCATGGTCTTGAGGCGGTTGAATTCACGCGCCGGCGGCGCGCTGATGATGTCGACCTGGCTGGTCAGGAGATAGGCGACGCGCGTCGCGTCCTCCGGGATCATCTTGACGACGAGACGGTCCCAGGCGGGGAGGCCCTTGCGCCAGTAGCTCGGGTTCTTCTTGAAGCTGATATAGTCGTTGGGCTTCCACTCCTCGAACATGCCGAAGCCGGTTCCCATGCCGACTGGCCTCGACTTGAAATAGTCGTCGCCATGCTCCTTGCGCGAGCCGGCGGGGAAGATGCCCATGTATTTGGTCAGGAAATAGACCCACTGCCCGTAGGGCTCGGACAATTCGACCTGAACCTTAAGCGGATCGAGGACCGTCACCTTGGCGATCTTGGTGAAGAGCGGCCGGCGCAGCGCCTTGTTGTTGGCGTCGAGCAGGTAGTCGAACGAGTATTTGACGTCCTCGGCCGTCATTTTCTTGCCGTTATGGAACGTGACGTCGTCGCGCAGCTCGAAGGTGTAAGTCTTCTTGTCGGCCGAGATCGTCGGCAGGGCCTTGGCAAGCTGCGGCTTCAGCACGCCATCGACATCGAACTCGACGAGGTTCTCGAAGACGGTCTGGCCCAGCACCATCGCGTCATGATTGAGCTGGTTGATCGGGTCGATGGTGATCGGGTTGCTCGGCAGGACGATCGTCAGCGTCTTTCCGGCGTTCGGCTGGGCGTGAAGCAGGCTGGACGGCAACAGCGCGGCCAGCGCGCCACCAGCGCTTGCGGTTAGAAATTTTCGGCGATCCGTCGGTAGATTGACCATCGAACATCCCCTTTTGTTTCGCAAAGTCTTGGTCGCGCAAACGTCAGGCGCCGCGCTGAACCGGGAGAGCGTAACACCCGGGCAAAGGTTAATGAAAATAGGAACTCTTGGCATCTCGATAGCTGGCCGCTATCGTCTTTGCCCATGCGCTACACCTTCGGGCAGGCCGAGGCTTTCTATTGGGTGGCCCGGCTCGGCGGCTTCCGCGCCGCCGCGACGCATCTGAATCTTGCCCAGCCCACCGTCAGCCTGCGCGTCAAGGAACTGGAACGGGTTCTCGGCGGGGAGCTGTTCGACCGCGCGCTGTACCGGCCGGTCCCGACAACGCTGGGCAGCGCGATCTACGCCGATGTCGAGCGCATGCTCGCCCATGCCGAACAGGTTCAGCGCCGCTCGAAGGATGCGCTGCCGGGACGCGCCCTGCTCCGCATCGGCGCCGCCGATTCCTTCGCAGCGCTGATCCTGCCCGATCTGCTGGCGGCGCTGGCGGCGCGTCACGCGGCCCTGCAGGTCGACGTCATCGTGGATTTCAGCACGCGGCTGGAACAGCTCCTGCTCGACCGCTCGATCGACATTGCCTTCCTGTCGCAGCCGCGCGCGCATGAGGGCATCACCATCGTACCGCTCTGGCTGATCGATCTGGTCTGGGTCATTGGCAAGGATCTGCCCTTCGAGGGCGACGTCGCCACGCCGGAAAATCTCGTCAATCTGCCGATCTTCACCAACAGCTCGCCTTCGGGCCTCTTCACCACCATCCAGATGTGGTTTGGCACGAAAGGGCTCAAACCCCACCGCATGAACACCTGCAACCCTCTGACCGTGATCGCCCGACTCGCCAATGCTGGCACCGGCGCGGCCCTGATCCCGCGCGAGATGATCAGGGTCTCGGGGGACGACCTTGCCCTGCGTGTGCTCGAGACCAGGCCGCCGATCCCGTCCCACAATCTATGCGCGATGTGGTGGGACAATGAATCCGCCGCCGAATGCAGCTATTTGGCCGATCTCGCCCGCGAGATCTCGACAAAAGCTGAGCTGTGAATGGCGCATTGCGACCGTGCAATTGGCGCGTCAATCAGGCTGCGTGAAAGCACATTCTCGATGACTGGAAGGGGCCAACTTCGGAAGGAGCCGCCCATTTGACGGGAAATGACCTGAGAGAAGGCAAAGAGGTCAGCAAGCGGGACCTATTTGAGGTCACCCCTGAGAATGAAGCCTATGGAGCGGGCACTCGGGCCCGCGCTCCCTGGACGACAAGATGCCCGAGAACGACTTCGCCGCCGACAATGCGGCATTCCCGAACGATGCAGAAATGCGGCTCTACGCCCGCGCCTTTGAGGCCTCGATGACGGCTGATGAGCTATTTTTGCGCTGGGAGAGTTACCTGGCTCACGCCATGTTGCTCGACCAATCACCGGACTGCTTCCACGCCGACTACGGCCTCAACGGCCGCCAGCTGGCGGAGGGGGCCCGGATCGCAGCACGCCGTATGGCGCTGCTGCTGGCCGAGGCGCCGACGCAGCTTCGCGCCGTGCTCGCCTTGAAGGTCCACACCTTCGAGGCAATGGCCCCTCTCGATGGCGAGGGTAACCGGTCGAACGCGATTTTCATGGTGGAAGCTGCCATGAAAGCCGACGCTGAACGCCTCGACATCGTGCTCCTGCCGCTCGACCGGCCCATCGGCCCGACGCAGTGACGGTCATGTATTTATTCCTAGATTTGGAAGCGTCCGGCTTGCAGCCTCAGTTCGACGCGCCGCTGCAGGCAGCATTCGTCCAGTGCGACGCCGACCTCTCGATCAGGCGCGAGCTGACGCTGCGCTGCCGCCTGCCGCAACACATCGTACCGTCCCCAGACGCGCTCTTGGTCACCGGCGTCACGCCGGAGATGCTGGACAACCAGCCTCAGTCGCATCTCGGGATGATGGCGCAGATCGCCCGGATCCTCGCAGATTGCCGGCCCAGTTTGTTAGTCGGCTACAATAATATTGCCTATGACGATGAGATGGTTCGACAGTCGTTCTATCAATGCCTTCTGCCTCCCTATGCCGGGTCGATGACCGGACACGGCAGGGCCGACGTCCTGACCATGTTGCGAGCCGTCATCATGCTGGAGCCTGATGCGGTCGTTGTCCCCCGCGACGCCGCCGGCAAGGCGATTCTCAAACTGGGCATGGTGTGCCGGGCCAATGGGATCGCCCTTACCGACGAGGACGCCCACGACGCCCTCGCCGATGTCCGCGCCACCCGCGATCTGTTCAAGCTCCTGCTCGAGCGCGCACCGGCGACCATGGCGACGATGCTTCGCCACGCCAAGAAATCAGGCCCAATCGCCTTGATGGAGCCGGGAGAGCCGGTCATCCTCGGCGGAACCTCGCGCCTCACACCGGTCCTGCCGACCATCGCGTCGCCAACCAATCCGAGCGCCCGGATCTGCATCAACCTCGACATCGATCCGGCCGAGTTCATCGACCTGGCCGCACCGGACCTGCTCGCGCGGATCCGGTCGGGCCGCTCGCCGGTGCGGCAGGTGAAGACGAATGCGATGCCCATCCTGTTCGATTGGGCCCAGGCAGCCCATGCCCTGGTCGATCCCCAGCCTGATCAGGTCTACCGCGATCGCGCCCGGGCGCTATGGGCACATCCGACCTTCCTTCGTCAGCTCGCCCTCGCGCTCCAGGATCAGTACGCTGATCGCGCGCCATCGCCCTATCCGGACGAGCAGCTCTATTCGGGCGGCTTCGTCTCGGACGCCGATGTCGTCGCCTGCCGGCGCTGGCACGAGATCGAGTGGAAGTACCGGGAGCACTACGTTGCCTGGCACATCCGCGACCCGAGGCTGCGCAGCCTGGCCCTCCGGCAGATCTTCCTCAACGCGCCGGAGACACTCTCGCCGGAGGCGAGGCGTCGTGGCCAGGACTGGCTCCGCCATCGCCTCACGACCGAGAATGAGGTGCCATGGCTGACTATCCCAAAAGCGCTGGCGCGTTGCGACGAACTGGCGGCGACAGGCGATCCTGAAACACGCGTCGCGCTCGGACAATTTCGAGCCCGGTTGGAACAACGGCGTGATGGCTTGACCCTGTCCGAGCGGCCGGCGCTACCGGATGCGCTGCCGTCATAACCACTCGCGTCGTTCCTGGCCGAAGGCTGGACCCCGGCCTGATTGGGAATGTGGCTAGGCGCGCATAAGAGACCGTTTGCCACGCCGGGGCGCTTCGCCCTCGGCCCTTGGAGGCGCCCCAGCAGGGCGCCTTCTTCGATTCCAGGAAAGGAGCGGAGCTGCAGTCGGGATGACTGTAACCCCTGATAAAGAAAGACCAAGACGATGACGAAGAAGGAGCTCCCGGTCCAGGCCGGGAAAGACGCCGTCGCGCAGCCTGAGGCGCGAACCGATCTCGATCCCATCGCGATCGTGACGATGCCGATCGGCGAAGATCCCAGCGTCGCGGAACTCGTGGCGTTCCGCGACAGCAGGCCGGACCTGAAGTTCGCGGCGCGCCAGGCCAAGAGGCTGCTCGATGAATCGATGCGCATCCGCATCTCGTCGATGGATCAGGCCGCAGCGAGCCGCGTCGCCGCGGGGCTGATGCTGGTTGGCCTCTCGTTCACCGCGCTGACCTGCATCTGGCCCTCCGATATCCCGGACATCAAAGTCATTGACGTCATGGTGTCCAAAATCAGGAAGAAGCTCAGGCACATGGGAGTCGAGATCGAAACCCGATGGGGCGAGGGCTACAGCATCAGCGCGCCCATGAAAGCCCACGTCGAAGGGATCATTCAGGTCGAACATAACAAAGAAACGGCCGCCGCAGCGGCCGTGCTTAGTGGCATTGAGCATCGAGCGAAGCTGCCTGGCGCCTTCTACCCGCCGCTCATCGTCGAGCGATTGCCCGCGACAATGCCTACGGGAGTAGGTGCCTGTTCGCCATCTCGAAAGTCCGAACGTCGGTGAGGCGATATAGGACCCGACCACCAAACTTGACGTAAGCCGGACCGGTTTTGCGGGACCTCCATTGAGCGAGCGTAGTCGCTTTGACCTTGCCGCCCCAATGCTCAGAAAGATCGGCGGCAGTCATGTATTCGTGATCCATATCCATGATTTGCATCCTGCAAATTAGCGTTTATCGTTGCAAAGATCAGTGCGAATCACTGATCTAATTTCAGATAATCTATCTATTTGACGCGATCTTCAACACATAACGCTAGCGCGCGATCGATATCGGCTTTCATCGAAGCGAGCCTCTGCCGCGTTTCCGTCGCGAGGAAATGGAGATTGTCGAACGCGTCGGGCGGCATGCTCACCGTCACGACATCAGCACCGTCAGGGACCTCGCCGCGATGCTCTTCCCAGGACATCCAGCGGTCGAGGCTGTCGCTCGTCAGCGATGACAGGCGCAGCAGCGCAGCGATCGGCTGTTCCAGCGACTCGACGGCGGTGACGGCATTTTTCATTGAGATATCCATGTGAGCCCTCATCTGCTTTAATGATATCTCAAGGATTAATTAATATCTCAGATATCGTCAATCGCTTAACGTGAAAGGGATATCAGATGTTGACGAGCGAGCAGGTCCGAGCCGCGCGAGCGCTCATTCGCTGGGAGCAGAAAGACTTGGCGGAAGCGTCAGGCGTGTCGCTCGCGTCGATCCGGCGGTTGGAAACGCAAGAGGGGCCGCTGGCGGCGCAGACGCGGACTGTAGCGGCCCTTGTTTCGGCCTTTGAGGCGAAGGGGCTTACCTTCGACCTGACTGCAGGTGATGGCCCTGGCGTGCGGCTGATGCGCCAGCAATATGCCGAAGGCGATTAGGCCCGTACCGACCAAACTGCCACTAAGAGCGAATAGCCGGGGCTTCATCGCGCTCGGTGCCCGGTGCGATGAGCATGGACGGCCGCAATCTGCCTGCGGCGGCTTCGCAGGACTTACGCCCACGCTGATCGCGTTCGAGAACGGTGCTGCGCGCTGCAGGCCAAGTTGCCAGCCACGTCGACCTGACAGAGTGCGCCTACTCGGCGATCAGTTTTTCTCGCTCGAGGACTTGGCGGACGGCCTCGAATGCGGCGGATATATTTCCTCTGGGGAAGCGAATCTGGCCTAGGCCTTGAACGTTACTGAACTCGGAACACCCCTCTTCCAGGAGTAGAATGGCTCGACTGAACCCGAGACGTCCTTGGAATAGTCCAACTTCATGTATGACGTTCATTCTGGCCTGCATAGCGCCGTCAGCCATCTCGTCTTCGGCCGTCATAATCAAAAAGGCGATTGCAGCTGCATCGAGCATCTCTGATAAACGCGCAATGTTGGTGAAACCGGCAACAGGAACTCGGTTAAACTCATCATAGGGTAATGATAATCGATCTTTCACGAAATCTTTCAGTTCACGCCAAGCGCTAGACCGCCCATGGCCGATAAAAACGTTTGTACCAGTTCGGTCAGCCCTTCGAGCCTGCATCTGTCGTCTCTGTAGATATGAACCAATCTTTCTTAGCGCTTCAGCAGCAACCTTACACTGGTCAATTGTATGCCTCATCGCAACGATTGGGGCACTAAAACGAATGTGAGGCGGAACCCAATAACCTTGCCCTACCGCAAGCGCATCTCTAGTAATTATTTGCCCCTTAGGGCGCATTATTGAAATAATCCTATCTGAATCGACTACATTTACATTGTCCAACTCATCACGGAGTCGTTCCGCAAATTTATCTTGATTATCTCTCAAGAACGATTCGATTATTACTTGCGATTCTGATTTAGCGTCCTTCAGCAACCTCTGCAATCTTGAGATTATATCTTTTGGGACATCCATATTGGCATCGTTAGAGCGGCCAATTATCCAGCGCTCGACCGCGTCGGGAGATACCTCTACCCAATGGCCTTTCGATCCCATCCCGCTAAAGAGTTCTTGTAAGCCCCACTCCTGGCTAAAATGTGCACCGGGAGGGGCGGGGGCCAAGCCGCTGTAGTAAACGTTGGCGTGATAACCCAGCCAAGAGCCGGACCACGCGCGTTCAGCCTGCTCTACGGCATCCATCAACGCGTTGATTGGCTGGCGGAACGCGGGACTCTCCGTCAGAGTGATGCATGCATCTAGTTTGTCTGCAAAGTCGAGAAGGTCCTGAAAATTCTCCATTGCCACGCGCAGCCTCTCCCCGATTCGCTCAATATGCGAGAGTAGTCGGCGCATCGAAGATCGCCAGCAAGCGTCTAGCAAATTCCACAGGAGTGAACGGCAAGGCACAGGGCCATTGCGCGCTCGCCGCCATTGCGCTCATTAGCGCATATTCAGTCTGAGCGTCGGCAAAACGATTATGGGCCGACAGATCAACATCTACTTTTGATCTTCCGACCGATCGCGCGATACAGCAGGATGGTTGTAGATTTGAGCCACACCGAAAAGGGCGAGAGCAGCCGCCCCGCCCGTTAGAACCACATAAATCAACGCCACACCTCCGATAATATTTATTAAAAATAAATCATACGCTTTACCAAACAATGCGAGCAACAAAGAAACAATTTGCGCAAAAATGAAATGCAAGAACTTAGCCGACAACTCCATATAGTAGGAATCCGGCCGGCCTTCATCAGATAAAATCCTTAGAATAGTACGCGATGGGAATGCGAGCACTATCGCCATCGCCCCTAGCGAGAAACCTAGGAGGCCAGGGACGATATCGAACGTGACCTGAGGCCACGCTCGATCGTTCCAAAGCGGTGTCAGCAGCGCTGCTATGACGACGGCGATCCAAAGGACAGGTGAACGCGCGAAAGCCCTAAACCCACCATAGCCGGCGGCGTAACCTCTTAACTCTTCTCGGACCGCGCTATGCTCGTCGAGCGCGCCTAAATGCCGATAAGAGTCGAGCCAGGAAGTTGCGGCCTTGGTCGAGGCCGACATAAAACCGCTGAGGGAAGTCGTCAGTCGCGACAGCAAGTTTCTTCCCATCTTCCGTGCGTCCCTCGCCGCGAACAAAGCCGTTATCGGCTGCGACCTCAGCAGTCTCGCGGATTTCAGCAGTAGCTACGAGCGCCGGAGCGTCCGCTGCCTTCACGAAATGCTCGTCCATCTGCCGTGCTTTTGCATCGTTCAGTCGCTTGAAAACCCGTCGCCTCGCCTCGGGGGACGATAGGTCAGGATTCGGCAAAGTTACCCTCATATGCAGCGAGCGCAGTCCGGGCAGTGTCAGGATGCGCTCGACCGCCCCCTCCTCCGGGGTGACGGTAACCTCTACCTCAGGACTATCTAATCCTAAAAGTTCCTGGGAAAAGAGGCGTGCAAAAATTCGCCTTGCCGTAGTCGGACCGAGATTTTCTCCAAATTCATTCTTGGCCTCAAAATAAAATTGATGCTTTGAGGAATCGAATACATAGGAGAATACGCGATAATTTGGCTTTGCCGTTTTGGGAATGTTAAGCTGCTCTTTCAAGGAAGTATGAAGAGTCTCTTCACGCTCTAAATCAAGCCACGGCCCGTCAACATCGATTTCAGTCCATAGAAGAATGCGACCAATATAATAAGGAGCCGTCTCCGACTTGCGAGGTTCAGTTATCTTTGCGTAGTCATTCGCCCTAGCCTTCACAAGAAATTTTGACGCCCTCCTCAGAAGCGTAATATAAATTCCATCTGGATGCGGATTAGCGGCAAAATTCAACGAGCAAATGTGGATTGTCTTCTCACGCGGCACGTTACCCCCCCATATTTTTTGAGGGAGGAATAGTCGCAAGCTAGGCCCGTGGCATCAATCCCTGATCGCATTACCCATAGTGATGAGCGCCGCAATCCACGGCTATCCATCAGCGTCCACAGGCGCTTATTTGACGGATATTTGATGTCGAAAAACGGAAACCAGCTAAGCCATTGAAAAGAATGGCGCTCCCATGGGGAATCGAACCCCAGTTTTCGCCGTGAGAGGGCGACGTCCTGACCGCTAGACGATGGGAGCAGCGCTGGTCGAGGGCTGCTGTTTAATCGGGCTTTCGCCCGCCCGCAACTGCTTTTTCCGCCCCGGCGACGAAAATTCGGAAAAGGGGGGCAGCGGCGTTCCCGCTTCCGGCTTCCTGCGTACATCCGAATGGGCGCGATAAGCCGGGACCATCCTCACAGAACAGATCCAGATCGGCACATCCGCGAGGCCGCTCGACATTCGGCAGATTGGCGGCATCATGCCGCTTGGTGGCTGTGCAGGTCAGCGTACGGCTCCCTGCGGGGACGCCCCCCGGGGTGAAACGGCCGAAGCGGCACGGTCCGGCGGATTCGTGAGGTGTCCTTGGCAGCACAAGGCGACATGTTCGGCGAAGCAGCGCCATACGCCGCCCGCCCAGGCTCCGGGGTCGGTGCCGCCATGCACGATCAGTATGACGTCGAGGCCAGCCCTGCCGACCGGGACGGATTGCCGCCCGAAAGGGCTCCTGCGGAGGTGGATGCCCTTTCGGGATTTGCGGGCATGCGCCGGCGTCTTACCGTCCGCGCCCTCGCCTCGTCCTTCCGCCAGGGCGGCGACCTTCTCCGCCTCGGGCTGCGGGGCGCCATCAGTATCGTCTATCCACCGAGCTGCGTCGCCTGCCAGGCAGCGACCGGCGAGGCGCAGGCGCTCTGCCCCACCTGCTGGGGCGACATCGGCTTCATCGAGCGCCCCTATTGCGAGCGGCTCGGAATCCCCTTCGCACTCGATCTAGGCGACGGGCTCGTCTCTCCCAAAGCGATCGCCGATCCGCCGGTCTTCGCCAGGGCCCGGGCCGTCTGCCGCTTCGACGGCACGGCGCGCGAACTCGTCCACCGCCTCAAATACGGCGATCGCACCGATCTCGCCGTGACGCTCGGGCGGATGATGGCGCAGGCCGGGCGCGAGCTCCTGCCGGATGCCGAACTGATCGTGCCGGTGCCGCTGCACCGGATGCGGCTCTGGAGCCGGCGCTTCAACCAGGCGGCCGCGCTGGCACAGATTCTCCACCGGCAGGCCGGCATCCCGCACGCACCGCTCGCGCTCGCCCGCGTCAAGCGCACGCGCCAGCAGGTCGGGCTGACGCGGGCCCAGCGCGCCGACAACCTGCAGGGCGCCTTTCGCGTCGAGCCCGCAGCGAAGCCGCAGATCGAAGGCCGCCGCATCCTGCTCGTCGACGACGTGCTGACCACGGGCGCGACCGCCAACGCCGCCGCGCGCGCCCTGCTGCGGGCCGGCGCGAAGGCGGTCGACGTGCTCACCTTCGCCCGGGTCGTGACGGATGGCTGACGACACACTACATTGAGTGCTGCGCAACAGCCTGGACACACCATGCCCCCCGTCACGATCTACACCACCTCCTGGTGCCCCTATTGCCGTTCGGCCAAGGCCCTGCTGACCAAGAAGAACGTCGCCTTCGAGGAGATCGACGTCGACGGTAAGCCGGAGCTGCGTCAGGCCATGACGGCGCGCGCCGGCGGGCGGACTTCGGTGCCGCAGATTTTCATCGGGGACCGGCATGTCGGAGGCTCCGACGACGTCCATGCGCTCGACGCCCGCGGCGAGCTCGACAAGCTGCTGGCCGCCTGAGGCGTGGCCAGGGAACGCGGGCACGGGACTGCGGCAGGTCTTGCACCGCCCGGATATGAGGCTATGTCCCGGTTCTGCGCCCTGGAGGCCCGGCCGGTTGGCATGACATGATCCGATACGCTCTCATCTGCGACACTGGACACGAATTCGAAAGCTGGTTTCCGACTTCGGCCAGCTTCGAGGCCCAGGCGAAGCGCGGCTTCGTCTCCTGTCCCAGCTGCAACAGCAGCAAGGTCGAGCGCGCGATCATGGCGCCGAACGTCGCGCGCACCGATCGTGGCGGGACGCCTCGCACGCAACCGATCGAGCCGCAGGCACAAGCGGCGGATGCCGCACCCACAGGTGCCGCCCAGCCCCCTACCCAGGCCCCCGTCGCGCTGATGGGCGAAAAGGAGATCGCCTTCCGGCAGATGCTAGCGGCGCTGCACCAGCACGTCGCAGACAACGCCGAGAATGTCGGCGAGCGCTTCGCCGACGAGGCGCTGAAGATCCATCACGGCGAAAGCGACAGCCGCCCTATCTATGGCGAGGCGACCTCGGAGGATGCCCGCATGCTGCATGAGGAAGGCGTCGAGTTCATGCCGCTGCCGCGCCTGCCGGGCGCGCGGAACTGACCGCCGATGATCGCGCTCGCCAATGACCGGCTGACCGTAACCATCGCAGCGCGCGGCGCGGAGCTGCAATCCGTCACCGATGCGCAGGGCCGCGACTGGCTCTGGAACGGCGATCCGGCGATCTGGGCCGGGCGGTCTCCCCTGCTCTTCCCGGTCATCGGCAAGCACCCCGGCGGCGAGGTTTTGATCGGCGACCGACGCTATCCGATCAAGAGCCACGGCGTCGCCCGTACCAGCCTGTTCGAGCCGGTGGCGCAGGACGACACATCCTGCACTTTCCGGCTGACCGACAATGCCGAGACGCGTGAGGCGTATCCCTTCGCCTTCGCGCTCGACATGACCTATCGCCTCGACGGCGCATCGCTCGCCATGACCGCCCGCATTGCCAATACTGGCGAAGCGACCATGCCCTTCTGCTTCGGCTACCACCCGGCCTTCCGCTGGCCGCTGCCGGGCGCGGACGGCCTGCCCCACCGCATCAGGCTGGGCAACGGCGCGAGCCCCGCGCATCTGCGCCTCGGCGCCGACGGCCAGCTGGCGCCGCCGAGCCATCCTTCCGTCTTCCGCGACGGCGTGCTGACGCTCGACCATGCGCTGTTCGACGAGGACGCGCTGATCTTCGCGGCCGGTGCCGGCAGCCAGGCCTGGTTCGGCGCCGGCGGAAAGCCCGGCATCGCGGTCGACTACCCCGACATGCCGCATCTCGGCATCTGGACCAAGCCGAACGGCCCCTTCATCTGCATCGAGCCCTGGCACGGCCTGACCTCGCCCGCAGATCCGGACGAACCGCTCGAGCGCCGCACCGGCGTGATCCTGCTGGAACCCGGCCGGCACCACGACCTCGGCATCACACTCATCTTCGGCGCCCTCTGGCGCGGCTGACGGCCAAACGCTCATCCGAAGGTCGAAAGCGACTTCGCCGGGCCTCTGGCGTTATCCTCGCCGCAGTGCAACATTCGCAAGCGCACTGACGAAGAGGGCGAAACGGCATGACCGCGAGCGACCGCGCCGGCAGCAGACCCGCAGATCGCGAAGGCGCCCCGTCCCGCGACAAGCCCTGGATCTTCCGGACCTATGCCGGCCATTCCGACGCGTCGGAATCGAACCGGCTCTACCGCGGCAACCTCGCCAAGGGGCAGACCGGCCTTTCCGTCGCCTTCGACCTGCCGACGCAGACCGGCTACGACCCCGACCATGTTCTGGCCCGAGGCGAGGTCGGCAAGGTCGGCGTTCCGATTTCCCATCTCGGCGACATGCGGGCGCTGTTCGACCAGATCCCGCTGGCGCAGATGAACACCTCGATGACGATCAACGCGACGGCGGCCTGGCTGCTTTCGCTCTACATCGCGGTGGCGGACGAGCAGGGCGCGCCCCGGCACCTGCTGCAGGGCACGACGCAGAACGACCTCGTCAAGGAGTACCTCTCGCGCGGGACCTATGTCTTCCCGCCGCGCCCCTCGATGCAGCTGACCACCGACATCGTCGTGTTCACGGCCCGCGAATTGCCGAAATGGAACCCGACCAATGTCTGCTCCTATCATCTGCAGGAAGCGGGCGCCTCGCCGGTGCAGGAGCTCTCCTTCGCGCTGGCGACCGCGATCGCCCTGCTCGATTCGATCAGGGCCCGGCCGGAGGTTTCGGCGGAGGAGTTCCCCGGCGTCGTCGGGCGCATCTCCTTCTTCGTCAATGCCGGGATGCGCTTCGTCACCGAGCTCTGCAAGATGCGCGCATTCGTCGAGCTCTGGGACGAGATCACATTGGGCCGGTATGGCGTCGCGGATGAGGCGATGCGGCGCTTCCGCTACGGCGTTCAGGTCAACTCGCTGGGCCTCACCGAGCCGCAGCCCGAGAACAATGTCTACCGCATCTTGATCGAGATGCTGGCGGTGACGCTCTCGAAGAAGGCCCGCGCCCGCGCCGTCCAGCTGCCCGCCTGGAACGAGGCGCTCGGCCTGCCGCGCCCCTTCGATCAGCAATGGTCGCTGCGCATGCAGCAGGTGCTGGCCTATGAGACGGACCTGCTCGAATTCGGCGACATCTTCGACGGCTCCACCGTGGTCGACGCCAAGGTCGCCGATCTGAAGGCCGCAGCCCTCGAGGAGTTGGCGAAGATAGACGATATGGGCGGGGCGCTGGCAGCCATCGAGACCGGCTACATGAAGCAGGCACTGGTCGAGAACGGCGCGCGCCGCATCGAGGCGATCGAGCGCGGCGAGCAGGTCGTCATCGGCGTGAACAAGTTCACCAGCAGCGAACCTTCCCCGCTTTCGGCCGGCGAAGGCAACGTCGTCACCGTGCCGGATTCGGTCGAGCTGGAGGCGATCGGCCGGCTCAAGGCCTGGCGCTCCGCCCGCGACGCGAAGGCCGCCGAAGCCGCGCTCGCGGAGCTTGCCGCCGTCGCGAAGGAGGGCCGCAACGTCATGCCGGCCTCGATCGACTGCGCCAAGGCCGGCGTCACCACCGGCGAATGGGCGCAGGCGCTGCGCGAGATCTTCGGCGAGTACCGCGCGCCGACCGGCGTCGATACGGCCAGGCTCGGCGACAATGCCGGCCTCGCCACGGTCAAGCAGGCGGTCGCCCGCGCCACCGAAAAGCTCGGCCGGCCGCCGCGCTTCCTCGTCGGCAAGCCCGGCCTCGACGGCCATTCCAACGGCGCCGAGCAGATCGCGGTGCGCGCCCGCGATGCCGGCATGTCGGTGAGCTATGGCGGCATCCGCCAGACGCCCGAGGAGATCGTGACGCAGGCGCAGGAGACGAAGGCCGACATCATCGGGCTGTCGATCCTCTCCGGCTCGCATCTGCCGCTGGTGCGCGACGTCACCGCGCGCCTGCGCGTCGCAGGGATGGACGTACCCGTCGTGGTCGGCGGCATCATCCCGCCCGACGACGAGAACGCTTTGCGCAACATGGGCGTCGCGGCGGTCTACACCCCGAAGAACTTCGAGCTCGACGGGATCGTCACCGATGTCGCAGAGCTGGCTGCGAAGGACCGGGCTTGAGGTATTCGCCTCGCCTAGCGTCACGGTGACAGCCGCGGCCGCAGCATTTACTTTGCCGCCTCCCTCCTGGAATACTTCGATTGATCCTTCCCGATTTACGTGACTACGGCGCGTTGCGCGACGCCTTCCGCTGGCAGATACCGCAGCGCTACAACATCGCCACCGATGTCTGCGACCGCTGGGCGGCCATCGATCCGCAACGCACCGCGATCATCGAGGTGTCGCGCGACTGGCGCGTCACGCCGGTCAGCTTCGGCGAATTGCGCGCGGATTCGAACCGCCTCGCCCAGGCGCTGCGCGCCCGTGGCGTCGCGCGCGGCGACCGGGTCGCGATCCTGCTACCGCAGGGCCGCGCCGTGCTCGCCGCCCATCTCGCCGCCTACAAGCTCGGCGCGATCGCCGTGCCTCTGGCGGCCCTCTTCGGGGTCGATGCGCTGGCCTATCGCCTCGCCGATTCCGGCGCGAGGGCGCTGGTGACGGATGACGCGGGCCTTGCCAAGGTCCGGCAGATCGCGGAGTCGCTGCCCGAGCTTTCGCTGCTGATCTCGACCGGCGGCACTGAGGGCGCTGCGCTCGGCTGGGACGAGCTGCTGGCCGGAGCCAGCGCCGATTTCAGCACTGTCGAAACCGGGCCGGACGACCCGGCGCTGATGATCTACACCTCCGGCACCACCGGAAACCCGAAGGGCGCGCTGCACGGGCACCGGGTCCTCCCCGGCCACCTCCCCGGCGTCCAGATGCCGCATGAATTCATGCCGAGACCCGGCGATCTCGCCTGGACGCCGGCGGACTGGGCCTGGGCCGGCGGGCTGCTCAACATGCTGCTGCCGGCGCTGCATTTCGGCGTCGTGGTGGTGGCCCGACCGGTGACGCGCTTCGTGCCGGAGGAAGCCTTCCGCCTGATGGCGGAGCTGAAGATCCGCAACGCCTTCGTGCCGCCGACGGCGCTCAGGATGCTGCGCAGCGTCGACAGGCCGCGCGAGCGCTTCGCCCTCGATCTGCGCACGGTCGCCGCTGCGGGCGAGGCGCTCGGCGCCGAGACGCTGGCCTGGGGCCGCGAGGCGCTGGGCGTCACCATCAACGAGGCCTATGGCCAGACCGAGTGCAACCTCGTGCTCGCCTCCTGCGCCGAAATCGGGATCAGCCGGCCGGGCAGCATCGGCAAGGCGGTGCCGGGCCATGAGGTCGCGGTGATCCGGCCGGACGGCTCGATCTGCGAGCCCGGCGAGGAGGGCCAGATCGCGGTCCGCCGCCCCGACCCGGTGATGTTCCTCGGCTACTGGAACAACCCGCGCGCGACGGCCGCGAAATTCGTCGGCGATTGGATGAAAACGGGCGAC
Organism: Allobosea sp. Root381; assembly: GCF_001429395.1. Taxonomy (GTDB): domain Bacteria; phylum Pseudomonadota; class Alphaproteobacteria; order Rhizobiales; family Beijerinckiaceae; genus Allobosea. The sequence continues at coordinate 382,896 of NZ_LMJT01000012.1, read as the reverse complement.
CAGGCGGTGCAGGACGATGACGGCTATGTCCGCTTCGTCGGCCGCGACGACGACGTCATCACCTCCTCGGGCTACCGCATCGGCCCCGGTGAGATCGAGGATTGCCTGTTGAAGCACGAGGCGGTTGCGCTCGCCGCCGTCGTCGGCAAGCCGGATGCTCTGCGCACCGAGATCGTCAAGGCCTTCGTCGTGCCGATGCCCGGATACGCCGCGACGCCCGCGCTCGCGGCCGAGCTTCAGGACTTCGTGCGCAAGCGCCTCTCCGCGCACGAATATCCGCGCGAGATCGCCTTCCGTGAGGAATTGCCGATGACCACGACGGGCAAGATTATCCGGCGGCTTCTGCGCGCGGAAGCCTGAGCCGTCTCAGCCGGTCGCGACGCCGCGCTCGGCGCGTGCCTGACCGAGAAAGGCGGCCCACAGCCGCTGTACGACTGCCTCGTCGATATCCTTCACGATCAGCACGAGCCGCGAGCGCCGGTCGGCATCGGGCCAGGCGTCGAGTTCGATCGGCGGGTGCAGGATCTGCTGCACAGCGTGAAGCAGCAGCGGCCGCTCGGGATGCTCGGCGATTTGGACCAGCCCCTTGAGGCGCAACAGCCGCGGCCCATGGACCGAGCGCAGCATCGTCCAGAACAGCTCGACCGTAGCGCGCTGGATAGGCGCATCTGCGGTCAGCGCGAAAGCCCGGATGCTCGCATCATGACGGTTCACGTCGTGATGATGGTGATCGCCATGGTGGTGATGGCCGTCATGGCCATGGCCGTGGTGGTGATGCGGCTCATGGTCATGCCCACCGCCCGGCAGCGTTTCGCGGGCCAGCCATTGGCCGATCTCGGCCGGACGCCGCGCGAGGTCGTAGAGCCCGGCGCCGAACAGCGAGTTGGCCGCCGCCTCGCCGCCCAACACCGCGACGCCCGGGTTGAGATGCACCAGCCGCAGCCGCAGCGGCGCGAGCTCGGCGAGGTTTCCGGCGAGGTCCGTCTTGGTCAGGACGAGGCGATCCGCCGCGACGACCTGCCGGCGCGCCTCCTCATGCGCATCGAGCGTCGCCATGGCGTTGACCGCATCGACCAGCGTCACCACGCCGTCGAGCCGGAAGCGCAGCGAGAGATAGGGGTGGTTGATCAGCAGATTGAGGATCGGCGCCGGATCGGCGAGCCCGGTCGTCTCGATGACAACGCGGTCGAACGGCGCGATCCGGCCATTGTCGCGCCGGCGCAGCAGATCCTCCAGCGTGACCAGCAGATCCTCGCGGATCGTGCAGCACAGGCAGCCTGAGTCGAGCAGGATCATGCCCTCCTCGCTGCTCTCGATCAGCAGATGATCGAGCCCGACCTCGCCGAACTCGTTGACGATCACCACCGTCCGGGCAAGCGAAGGGTCCTTCAGCAGGCGGTTGAGCAGCGTCGTCTTGCCGGCGCCGAGAAAGCCGGTCAGCAGGGTCAGCGGCAAGGGCTCGGGGCGGAGAGGCTCGGGGCGCACGGGCTCGGCAGTCATCGCAGTCACGCTTTGCTTCACGCAGGCGCGGGCGCGCGCCTCATTTGTTCTACTGTTACATTAATCACCAGCACCGCGGCGACAAGGGCGCAGCCGGCATATTGCAGCGGCCCGAGACGTTCTCCCAGCACCACCGCGGCGATCAGCACGGCGCAGACAGGCTCGGCGCAGAAGGCGAGGCCAGCCGCTCCCGGAGAAATCCGCGTTGAGGCGAGCAGTTGGCACAGGAAGCCGAGAAGATAGCCCCCGATCGTGACCGCAGCCGCGATCGGCGCTAGCGCGAAGGCGCTCGGCGGCAGGAAGCCGCCGGTGATGGCGAGGATGGCCGCCGCCACGGGCAGGATCAGCAGATGCGACCAGAACAGCCGGGCCGAGAGCGGCGTGCCCGGCAAGGCGGCGGCGGAAAAGAACTGCGTCGCGGCAGCGAAGCTCGCGACGAGCGCGAGCAGGAGCCCGCGCGGATCGAGCCCGTGCCAATCCGGCCCCACCACCATCGCAACGCCGAGGAAAGCGACGCACGCCGCGGCCAGCCGCTCGGGCCGGAAAGGAATGCCGGTGACGAAGGGTTCGGCCAGGACGATCAGCACCGGATAGGTGAAGAACACCACCGCGGCCACCGTGACCGGCACGAAGGCGACCGAGGAGAGATACGCCATTCCCACCAGCGCGCTGCTGATGCCGAACACCACCAGCGTCCGTCTCTCGCGGCGCGGCACCGCCAGCGAGCTCCGCCAGATCAGGACCGCGCCGGCAACCAGCGCGAGCATGACGAAGACGCGGTAGAAGACGAGCAGCGGCCCGCTGAGCCCTGCCTGGCCGGCGATCTGGGCGCTGACGATGTTCGTCCCGTAGGCGCCGGCCGCAGCCAGCGCCAGCAGCATGCCCTGCCGCCTGGCGGTCTGGTCGGGGGCGCCGTTCAAGAAAGGTGGCTCAGGCGTCGTCGTCCGGCTTGGTCTTCGGCCTAGCCTGCGGCTTGGCCGCCTGGGGCTTCGCCGCAGCCTGGGCGGGCTTGCGCGAGGCGGCGCCAGCCTTGGCCGGCTCGGCCTTGGGCGAGGGCTTCACCAGCAGGGGCCTGGCCGCCGGCCGCGGCATGGGCTTGATCCCGGCCGCCGCACCGGCACGAAGGCTTGCTGGCGCGGCAGCACCCGAGCGGACGGCGCCCTGCAGGCGCATCGGCCCGCTCGACTCGCCGGGCTGCGTGCTCGCGGAATCAGCCGGAGCGAAGGCCGTGGTCGAGCCCGGAATGGCACCGTTGCCGGAGGCTGTCCGCCCCCGATCGGCGTAGAGACCGCCGGTCTGCGTGCCGAACAGCCCGGCAGCGACGGGTGCGGACGGGGCAATGACGGGCGCATTGCCGCGTGCGACGCGGCTATCGGCCTCGCCCGTGACATTCGCCGCCAGCGGCGCGGAGGCGGAACCCGGCGTGCGGCCGAAGGCGACCGGAACCGGCGTCATCTCGGCGCGCGGACCGAGCGAAATCTTGCCCGAGGGCAGGCGCGTCAGCACCGAGGAGCTGAATTGGGTCGGCGCCGCAGCAGTGGCGAAGCGCCCGCCATCAGAGGCGTTGCCACCGATGTCCTGCGCCTGGGCAGCGATCGGCCCTGACGAGTCAGCATCGTCGGCCAGAGCAACGCCGCCGCCCTTGCGCCGGACATCGCCGCAGATGCTCTGCGCCCGTCCACCCTGCGAGGGCAGCGAGGCGAGCGTGTAGCCGCCGCCCCATTTCGAGAAACCGTCGTCGAGCAACTGCGCCGCCTTGACGGTCCGCTCCGTGCCGGAGAGCGCGCCGAGCACGACCGCGATCAGGGTGCGGCCGTTCCGCGTCGCGGTCGCCACCACGTTGAAGCCGGAGGCGCAGACGAAGCCGGTCTTCATGCCGCCAACGCCCGGATAGCGGCCGACGAGCCCGTTGGTGTTCAGCAGGAGCTGCTTGCCGAGCTGGACGGCACCCGTGTTCCAGTAATCCGAATAGTCGGGAAATTCGCGCATCAGGGCCATGGCGAGGATGGCGAGGTCGCGGGCGCTGACCTGCTGGTCGGGGTCGTGCCAGCCATTGGGGTTGGTGAAATGGCTGTCGCGCATGCCGAGCCTGGCCGCCTCGGCATTCATCATGGCAACGAAATTCTCGACATTGCCGCCGACGCCTTCCGCGATGACATAGGAGATGTCGTTGGCCGACTTCACCATCATGATGCGCAGCGCGTTGTCGAGCGTCACCTCCTGCCCGGCCTTGATGTAGACTTTGACCCGGGGCTGGCTGGCGGCCAGCTTCGAGGCCGGGATCGCGGTCTCCAGGCCGATCCGGCCTTCCCGCACCGCCTTGAGCGCGAGATAGGCGGTCATCATCTTTGTGGTCGAGGCCGGGTGCCAGGGCTGGGCGGCGTTTTCGCTGGACAGCACCGCGCCGCTGGCGGCGTCGATCACGAGGCTGGTGCCGGCCGAGGCCGGACCGGCGAGGGCGAGCCCACAGGCGAGGGCAGCGGTGAAGCGGGGAGCAATCATCGGGCGGGTCTTGAACCTGTCTTACGAGGGTTGAAGGCGCAGGGGTTCAACGCGATGCGTGCGGCATTTTCGAGACGGCCGGCAGCAAGCGGCCCGCCCACGTATGCATACCTACCCTCAGCGGAGCGATTTGCCTAGTCGCAGCCGAGCGTTCACAAGCCCGAACAGCCCCTCGACCGACCGGATCTGCCGCGTGAGCCTCGCCCTTCTCTGGATCCCCGCCACCATCGCTGCCTCTCTGCTGCAGACGGCGCGAAATCTCACCCAGCGCTCGCTGACCGACATCATCGGCGTCGTCGGGGCGACGCAGGTGCGCTTCCTCTTCGGCCTGCCCTTCGCGCTGCTCTTCCTCGCCATCGTCTGCCTGGTCGCGGGCCGGGAGCCGCCCGCGATCGGCGCTTGGTCCTATGGCTACACGGTCGCAGGCGCCCTCACCCAGATCGCGGCGACGGCGCTGATGCTGGCGGCGATGCGCGAGCGCTCCTTTGCAGTCACCACCGCTTACACCAAGACCGAGCCGGTCCAGGTCGCGATCTTCGGCGCGCTGCTGCTGGGCGACGCGCTCACGCCGGCCAAGTTCGCGGCGATCTTCGTCGCGACCGCGGGCGTCGTGCTGGTCTCCTGGAAGCCGGGCGAGAAGCTCAGCCGCGCGGGCCTGCGCCCCGCCGTGCTCGGCGTGGCGGCCGGCGCCTTCTTCGCCCTTTCGGCAATCGGCTATCGCGGCGCTATCCAGGCCCTGCCCGAAGGCGGCTTCTTCATTCGCGCCAGCACGATCCTGGCACTCGGCCTCTTCCTGCAGACGCTGGTGCTGACGCTCTACATGCTGGCCGCCAACCGCTCGGCCCTGATCTCCAGCCTGCGCAACTGGCGCCGCTCGCTCTCGGCTGGCTTCCTCGGCGCGGCGGCCTCGCAGTGCTGGTTCATCGGCTTCTCGCTGACCAGCGCCGCCAATGTCCGCACGCTGGCGCTGATCGAGGTGCCGCTGGCGCAGATCGCCTCGCGCCGGATCTTCTCGGAGAACAGCTCCTGGCGCGAGATGCTGGGCATGGCGCTGATCGTCGGCGGTGTCGGCCTGTTGCTGATGACGGCCCTATAGAGCCGAATCTGGACAGGTTGAAGCTGCCTGATCAGTAAATCTGCCGCTAAACGATCGATCAAGCGGAGAAGGTCCGCATCATGGTCCCTCCTTACGCGCACGGAGGGATTGCATCCCTGCCCGCTTGCGGGGCAGCGTCCGCAGGCGCAATTAGATGCCAAGGCGAAATGCCATCGAAGCCGTATCCGGGAGAAATGCCATGAGCGCTGCGATCGTCGGTTGGGCCCATACGCCGTTCGGCAAGCAGGAAGCCGAGACCATCGAAAGCCTGATCGTCAAGGTCACGACCGAAGCACTGGTCGATGCCGGCATCACCGCCGACCAGGTCGACGAGATCGTGCTCGGCCATTTCAACGCCGGCTTCTCGGCCCAGGACTTCACCGCCTCGCTCGTGCTCCAGGCCGATCCGGCGCTGCGCTTCAAGCCCGCGACGCGGGTCGAGAACGCCTGCGCCACCGGCTCGGCCGCGGTCCAGCAGGGCGTGCGCGCGATCAAGGCGGGGGACGCCCGCATCGTGCTCGTCGTCGGCGTCGAGCAGATGACCACGACGCCCGGCCCCGAGATCGGCAAGAACCTGCTCAAGGCCTCCTATCTACCCGAAGACAGCGCGGTTCAGGGCGGCTTCGCCGGCGTCTTCGGCGGCATCGCCGCCGCCTATTTCCAGCGCCATGGCGACCAGTCCGATGCGCTCGCCATGATCGCCGCCAAGAACCACAAGAACGGCGTCGAGAATCCCTATGCGCAGATGCGCAAGGATCTGGGCTTCGCTTTCTGCCGCGAGGAGAGCGAGAAGAATCCTTATGTCGCAGGCCCGCTGAAGCGCACCGATTGCTCGCTCGTCTCGGACGGTGCCGCGGCCCTTGTGCTGGCCGATGCGGAGACAGCGCTGACCATGCGCCGCGCCGTCGGCTTCCGTGGCATGTCGCATGTGCAGGATTTCCTGCCGATGTCGAAGCGCGACATCCTGAAGTTCGACGGCGGCGCCAAGGCCTGGCGCGACGCGCTGGCCGCGGCGGGCGTCGCGCTGGAGGATCTCTCCTTCGTCGAGACGCATGACTGCTTCACCATCGCAGAGCTGATCGAATACGAGGCGATGGGCCTGACCAAGGAAGGCGACGGCGCCCGCGCCATCAAGGAAGGCTGGACGCAGAAGGACGGCAAGCTGCCGGTCAACGTCTCGGGCGGCCTCAAGGCAAAGGGCCATCCGATCGGCGCGACCGGCGTCTCGATGCATGTGCTCAGCGCCATGCAGCTCGTCGGCGAGGCGCCGGAAGGTATGCAGCTCCAGGATGCCCGCCTTGGCGGCATCTTCAACATGGGCGGCGCCGCGGTCGCGAATTACGTTTCCGTGCTCGAGCGGATCAAGTGATCCGCCCGGTAGCCGGGCCGACAATCGACTGAGACGCCGTGATCATCTTTCTCGCCCTGCTGCCCGCCTACTTCCTGTCGATCTTCTATCGCTCCTTCCTAAGCGTCATCGCCACGCCGGTGATGACGGATCTGGAGATCGGGCCACGTGAATTCGGGCTGCTGGGCGCCGCCTGGTTCACGGCCTTCGCGCTGTCGCAGTTCCCGATCGGCTGGGCGCTGGACCGCCTTGGCCCGCGCCGCACGGTGACGGCGGCGATGACGATTGGCACGGCGGGCGCCTTCCTGTTCGCCACCGCGACGGGTGCCTATACCGGCGCGCTGGGCATGGCGCTCATCGGGATCGGCTGCTCGCCGATCTTCATGGCGAGCCTGTTCCTCTTCGCCCGCACCGCGGCGCCGGCGCGCTTTGCCTTCCTGACCTCGGTCTTCATCGGCCTCGGCTCGCTCGGCAATCTGGTCGGCGCGGCACCCCTGGCCGTCGCCGCCGCGCATTACGGCTGGCGCCCCTCGATGCTGGTCATGGCGGGCGGCTTCCTGCTCGCGACCATCCTTGCCGGGCTGCTGATCCGCGATCCGCCGCGCGCCGAAAGCGCCAGCGGCCAAGCCGAGGGGCTGATCGATGGCCTCGCCAGCATCATGAAGCTGCGTCCGCTCTGGCTGCTCGCGCCGATCACGCTGACCAGCTACGCCATCCTGGCGACCGCGCGCGGGCTCTGGGTCGCGCCCTTCATGGCGGATGTCCACGGCTTCGACGCGGTGGCCGCCGGCAATGCGGCGACCGCGATGGCGCTGACCATGGTCGCCGGCGCCTTCATCTATGGCGGGCTGGAGAAGGTGGTCGGCAAGCCGAAGCCGCTGGTGCTGTGGGGCACGGTCGGCACCGGGCTGCTCTTCGCCCTGCTGGCCGGCCCGGGGGCAACATCCGGTCTCGCAGCGACGCTCCTGTTCGCAACGATCGGTGCGGTCGGCTTCACCTACGCCATCCTGATGGCGCATGCGCGGCTGTTCTTCCCGGTGCATCTGATCGGCCGCGGCATGACGGCGGTGAACTTCCTGTTCATCGCCGGCGCCGCGGTAGCGCAATCCGGCTCCGGCTGGTTCATCGCGGGCCAGCGGGCTGCCGGGCTCGACGCCGCAACGACCTTCGCCCATCTGCATTGGATCTTCGCGGCCTTGCTGCTCGCCTCCGCCGTGATCTATGCTCTCACGCCGGAGCGCCCGAAGGCCTGAGGACGCTGCCTCGGTAGGCCCAACGCCTGCCGACTGGCCTCACCCTTCGCCCGGCGCCCGTGCAACGATCGCCAGCGCATGCACCCGGTCGGCCAGTTCCTGCGACAGCGCGGCATTGACGAGACGGTGACGGTCCAGGCGGCTCTTGCCGACGAAGGCCTCCGATACGATATCGACCCTGAAATGGGTCTCGCCGCCCTCGCGCCAGCCGCTATGGCCGTGATGCTGGTGCGATTCGTCGATCACGTTCAGCCGCTGTGGCGAAAGCGCCTCTTCCAGCTTGCTGGTAATCCGTTCAGCCATTCCGGTCATGATCGCGACACCGTTTTGAATCATCCGTTCCGGGGCCCTCAATCGGGCGGTCCCTACCCGCCGCGCAGATGCGTGCATGCTGCATCGCACTTGCCGGTTCCGATCCCGCGTTTCATAACCATTAGACCATGAACTTCAACTCGCGTCTGTTCGACAGCATCAGGATCGGCCCCTCCGAGACGGTCGGGGCCGTGGAGACCGATGCGCCGCGTTGCGACCACGCCGGCTGCACGCGGCACGGCGAATTTCGCGCGCCGCAGGGCCGCGGCCGCGAAGGCAAGTTCTTCCTGTTCTGCCTCGAGCATGTGAAGGCCTACAACGCGACCTACAACTACTTTGCCGGCATGAATGACGAGGCGCTCGCCGCTTATCAGAAGCAGGAAGAAATCGGCCATCGGCCGACCTGGAAGCTCGGGGTCAACGCGAGCACCGCGCGGATGTCGCAGCGCCGGCGGGGCGCTGTCGGAGCCGATGCGCCCGAATTTCAGGACGCCTTCAACATCTTCGGCGCGAGGCGGGCGCAAACGGCGGCGCAGCCGGAGCCGCGCGTCGGCATCATCGCCCGCAAGGCGCTTGAAACACTGGGCCTCGACGAGAACGCCGATTCCACGGCGATCAAGGCCCGCTACAAGGAGCTGGTGAAGCGTTTTCACCCCGACGCCAATGGCGGCGACCGCTCGCGCGAAGGCACGCTGCAGGAAATCCTCAAGGCCTATCAGCAGCTCAAGAGTACCGGCATGGTCTGACCCGCAGCGGCGGCTCGGACGCGATCTTCTTTGATCAGTTGCCGAGCTGCGAGCGCTTGGCCCAGCCGGTCATCCGGTTCTCGACGACATCCACGATTGCGACCAGGAAGACGCCGAGGACTGCCAGCACGATCAGCGCAGCGAAGATCAGCGGCACGTTGAAATCCGCGGACGCACGGGTGATCAGATTGCCCACCCCCTGGTTGGACGCGTTCTGCTCGCCGATCACGGAGCCGACATAGGCCAGCGTGATCGACACCTTCAGCGCCCCGAAAAGATAGGGCAGCGAGCGCGGAATGCCGACCTTGGTCATGATGTCCAGGCGGCTGGCGCCGAGCGCCTTGAGCACGTCTTCGGTCTCGGGCTCGATCGTCACCAGCCCGGTCGCGACGTTCACGACGATCGGGAAGAACGAAATCACGAAGGCTGTCAGCACCGGCGGCAGCGAGCCCACGCCGAACCAGATCACCAAGATCGGCACCACTGCGACCTTGGGGATCGAGTTGAAGCCGACCAGCAGCGGGTTGAGGCCGGCATGGATCAGCTTCGACGATCCGACGAGCAGGCCAAGCAGCAGCCCGAACACGATCGACAGGGCAAAGCCCGCCGAGGTCATCCAGAGCGTGTGGAAGGCGTTGATCGCGAGCGGCCTTTGGTACTGCACCAGCGCGCCCCAGATCGCCGAGGGGGGCGGCAGGATGAAGGCCGAGATCGAAAAGACGCGGCAGGCGATTTCCCACAGAACGAAGAAGGCGATGGTAAACAGATAGGGCGCGAGCCGCAGCGACAGCGAGCGTTTCATGCAACTGCCCTCGCCTCGCGGATATGGCCGCGCAGCTCATGCACGAGTTCCGCGAATTCCGGCGTGTAGGTGACCTCGAGATCGCGTGGCCGGGCGAGGCCGATCTCGCGCTCGGCGATGATTCGGCCGGGCCGCGCCGACATGCAGAACACCCGGTCGGCCAGAAACACCGCCTCGCGCAGGTCATGCGTGACCAGGATCACCGTGATGCCGCGCTGCGCATGCAGGTCGCGGATCACGCACCAAAGTTCCTCGCGGGTGAAGGCGTCGAGCGCGCCGAAGGGCTCGTCGAGCATCAGCAGCTTGGGCTCGTGGATCAGCGAGCGGCAGAGCGAGGCACGCTGCTGCATGCCGCCCGAAAGCTGCCATGGAAACTTCGAGCCCATGCCTTTCAGCCCGACCGTCTCCAGCAGCATCTCGGCGCGTGCGACATATTCCGCCTTGTGCGAGCGCAGGCGCGAGCGATGCGGCTGGACGATCTCGAGCGGCAGCAGCAGGTTCTGCAGGGTCGTCCGCCAGGGCAGCATCACCGGGTTCTGGAAAGCCATGCCGGTGATCTTAATCGGCTCCGCGACCTTGCGCCCATCGACGATCACGCTGCCGGCCTTCGGCCGCTGCAGGCCGGTCGCGAGCTTCATCATCGTCGACTTGCCGCAGCCCGAAGGGCCGACGATGGCGGCGAACTCGCCCTCGCGCACCTTCAGCGACAGCGCCTCGACCGCCGGCGGCCCCTCGCCGCCGCCATAGACATGGGTGACATCCTGGAGTTCGACGAAGGCGGTCAAATGGGCCCTTTCAGGAAACGCACAGTCATTCCGGACAAGCCGCGTGAGGAGCCCCGATTTGGAACCCATCGGAAGGCCCACCGCTCTAAGATGGATTCCGGGCCTCCGCAGAGCCAGCCCTGGGGACCGCCAAAGACCGCCCCCAGGGCTGCGCCCCGAATGGCGCCGCTCATACGTGAAATGGCGAACTCAGAACACCCGCTCGGCCTGGGCCGGAAGGAAGGCGTCGGTAAAGGCGTCACCCGCCTTCGCCTTGTCCTTGAATGTGAAGGTCAGCGCGATCTGGTCGAGCGCCTTCTCCCAACGCTCCTTGTCGATGCCGCCGAAGCCGTTGGCCTTGACCCAGGGCGTCATCACGTTCTGCTCGAGCGTCATCTTCAGCCGCTCTAGCTCGACCTCGAGCTTCGCGACGTCGTTGCGCTTGATCACCAGCTGCGCGCCGAGCTCGGGATTGGCGACGGTGTCCTTGACGCTCTTGGTGATGGCGCGCAGCAGGCCGCGCACGGCTTCCGGCTTCTCGGCCGCGAATTTCGGCGAGACCATCACCACATTGCCGTAGAGCTCGACCCCGTAGTCGGACATCAGCATGGTCACGATGTCGTCTACGGGTACGCCGCGCGACTTCAGGTTGATGTAGGACGAGTTGGCGAAGCCGAAGACGGCATCGACCTCGCCCGAGGCGAGCATCGGCTCGCGCACCGGGAAGCCGACATTCTCCAGCCGGATCTTGGCGTCGTCGAGCTTGTTGACCGTCTTGAAGATCGGCCATTGCGCGAAGGCGGCGTCCGCTGCCGGCGCGCCGAGCTTCTTGCCTTCCAGGCTCTTCGCGTCTGCGGTGATGCCGCGGCTCTTGCGGCCGACGATCGCGAAGGGCGGCTTGTCATAGACCATCATCACGGCCTTGAGGTCGACCGTCGGGTTCTCGTCGCGGAAGCGGATCAGCGAGTTCACGTCGCCGAAGCCGACATCATAGGTGCCTGACGCGACGCGCGGGATCGCCTCGCGCGAGCCGTTGCCGGTGTCGATGGTGACGTCCAGGCCTTCGGCTTTGAAGTAGCCCTTCTCGATCCCCATCAGGAATAGTGCCGCCGGTCCCTCGAAACGCCAGTCGAGCGTGAAGCGCACCGGCGTCTGCGCCTGGGCCGGCGCGCCCGCGAGGCAAGCCGCACCCAACGCTGTCGCGGCGGCGACGCTCAGGACGGCGCGCCGGGAGAAGGACGCGGCAAGGGCAGGCAACACGCTGGACATTTCAGGCTCCGGACACAGGGCTGGAGGGGACATGGACTCGGGCGATCACTACGCGCCCAGCAATCCACATGCCGGGCGCGTGCAGCTTCAGACTGGCGGAACCCCACGGCAGGTCAAGCCGAAAGCGCCACAGAAATGCGGCATCTGCACAAAAGCTGGGCACCGCGCCCTGTCTCGCCCCGAATGGCCTAGAGCGGCAGTGCTCCATCGGTCTTGACCTCTTCCATCACCGCATAGGTACGGGTCTCGCGCACCGCCGGCAGCGCCAGCAGCACGTCACCCAGGAAGCGGCGATAGGCGTTCATGTCGGCGACCCGCGTCTTCACCAGATAGTCGAAGCCTCCCGCGACCATATGGCACTCGAGCACCTCGGGGGCGTGCTTCACGGCGGCGGCGAAACGCTCGAAGGCGTCGGGCGTGGTCTTGTCGAGGTAGACCTCGACGAAGACCAGGAGATGCAGGCCAAGCTTAACCGGGTCCAGCGTCGCGCGGTATCCCGTGATGTAGCCCTCGCGCGCGAGCCGCTTCAGCCGCTCGCCGGTCGCGGTCGGCGACAGCCCGACCTTCTCGGCCAGTTCGACGCCCGCGATCCGGCCATCGGACTGCAGCAGGGACAGGAGACGACGGTCGGTCCGGTCGAGCACGGGATAGATCTCTAGCGAGGGGCGATTTGACGCAGAAATATACGGCAATTCTCACGAAATCGCCAATTGATATGCGGCGATGAAGACATGATTCTTCAGATCATCCCGCCCGCCTTATCCCGGAATGTTTTCATGGCCGCGCCTCGCCCGACCCCGCCCGCCTTCCGCGCCCCCTTCGCCGAGGATGACGGCGCCATCGCGACGAGGCTGCTTTCGGGGGCGCGGCGCGAGCCGGCGGCGAAGGCGCGCATCGATGCGCGCGCGACCGGGCTGATTGAAGCCATCCGCACCCGCAAGGTCGGCCTCGGCGGCATCGAGGAGCTCCTGCGGGAATATTCGCTCTCGACCCGCGAGGGTCTTGCGCTGATGGTGCTGGCCGAGGCGCTGCTGCGCGTGCCCGACTCCGCGACCGCCGACCGGCTTATCGAGGACAAGCTCGGCCAGGGCGACTTCGCCCATCACGAAGCGAAATCGGATGCCTTCCTCGTCTCGGCCTCGGCCTGGGCGCTCGGCATCACGGCGCGGGTGATCCAGCCCGGCGAGACCCCGACCAGCATCATCGGCGGCCTCGCCAAGCGGCTCGGCGTGCCGACGGTGCGCACCGCGACCCGGCAGGCCATGCGCATCATGGGCAACCATTTCGTGCTCGGCCAAACCATCGAGGAGGCGCTGAAGCGCGCAGGATCGAAGAGCGGCAAGCTCTACCGCTACTCCTTCGACATGCTGGGCGAGGGGGCCCGCACGCAAGGAGACGCCGACCGCTATTTCGCCTCATATGCCGCCGCGATCGACGCCATCGGCCGTCCGGCCGGCAACGAGCCGCTGCCGAACCGGCCGGGCATCTCGGTCAAGCTCTCGGCGCTGCATCCGCGCTACGACGCGACCAACCACGAGCGCGTGCTGGCGGAGCTGACGCCCAAGGTCGTCAAGCTGGCGCAGCAGGCCAAGTCCTACGACCTCAACTTCACCATCGATGCCGAGGAGGCCGACCGACTGGAGCTTTCCCTCGACCTCATCGATGCGGTGGTGGCCGATCCCTCGCTGGCGGGCTGGGACGGTTTCGGCCTCGCCATCCAGGCCTATCAGAAGCGTGCCTCGGCCGTGATCGCCCATATCGGCGTACTCGCGGAAGCGCATGACCGGCGGATGATGGTCCGGCTCGTCAAGGGCGCCTATTGGGACACCGAGCTGAAGCGTGCCCAGGAGCGTGGCCTCGCCGACTACCCCGTTTTTACCCGCAAGGCGATGACCGACCTCAACTACGAAGCCTGCGCCGCGCAACTCCTCGCCTTGCGTCCGCGCATCATCCCGCAATTCGCCACCCATAACGCCCAGACCGTCGCGACCGTCGCGGAGATGGCCGGCGGGGCCGAAGGTTTCGAGTTCCAGCGCCTGCATGGCATGGGCGAGGCGCTCTACGAGAAGCTGCTCGCCGGTTCCGAGGGCTTCGCCTGCCGTACCTATGCGCCCGTCGGCAGCCATCAGGACCTGCTCGCCTATCTCGTTCGGCGCCTGCTCGAGAACGGCGCCAACTCCTCCTTCGTCAGCGTCTCCGGCGACCCCGACGTGCCCGTGGCCGAACTGCTGGTGCCGCCCGCCGATATCATCGGCAATGCCGGCGCGGCCCGCCATCGCCGCATCCCGCTGCCGGCCGATCTCTTCGGCCCCTCGCGCAAGAACTCGGCCGGCGTCGAGCTCGGCCACGCCGAGAGCCTCGACGCGCTGCTGGCGGAGATCAAGGCCGCAAGCGCCAGGCCGTTCCCCGAGGCCGCGCCCCTCATCGACGGCAAGGCGGCCGGCGGCACCGCCCGCGACGTCCGCTCGCCGATCGACAACAAGGTGATCGGCCGCGTCCGCGAGGGCGATGCCGCCTTGGCCGAACGCGCCATGCTGGCGGCCAAGGCCGGCTTCCCGCGCTGGAACGCAACGCCGGCGCGCGACCGCGCCGCAGCGCTTCGCAAGGCCGCCGATCTGATGGAAGCGCGTCGCGGCCTGCTGCTCGCTTTGCTCCAGGCGGAAGCCGGCAAGACGCTGGACGACGCCATCTCCGAGGTGCGCGAGGCCGTCGATTTCTGCCGTTACTACGCCGCCGAGGCCGAGGCGAAGTTCGCGACGCCGACAGCCCTGCCCGGCCCCACCGGCGAGGAGAACCGCCTCGTCCTGCGCGGCCGCGGTCCCTTCCTCTGCATCGCGCCGTGGAACTTCCCGCTCGCCATCTTCGCCGGGCAGATCGCCGCTGCGCTGGTGGCCGGCAACAGCGTCGTCGCCAAGCCTGCCCCGCAGACGCCGCTGATCGCGGCCGAGGCCGTGCGGCTGCTGCATGAGGCCGGCATACCCGCCTCGGCGCTGCAGCTCGTGCCTGGCGACGGCGCCCTGGGCTCAGCCCTCGTGGCGCATCCGGATGTCGCCGGCGTCGCCTTCACCGGCTCGACCGCGACCGCCCGCGCGATCAACCGCGCGCTCGCCGCCAAGGACGGCCCGATCGTCCCGCTCATCGCCGAGACGGGCGGCCTCAATGCCATGATCGTCGATGCGACGGCGCTGGCGGAGCAGGTCGCGGACGATGTCGTGATGTCGGCCTTCCGCTCGGCCGGCCAGCGCTGCTCGGCGCTGCGCCTGCTCGTCGTGCAGGAGGATGTCGCCGACAAGATGGTCGAGATGATCACCGGCGCAACCCGCGAGCTCAAGCTCGGCGATCCCCGCGCCATCGACACCCATATCGGCCCGGTCATCGACGCCGCCGCCAAGCAGCGGCTGGACGGCCATGTCGAGGCCATGCGCCGGGAAGGCCGCCTCGCCTGGGCCGGCGAGGCGCCGGCGCTGGGCGGCACCTTCGTCGCGCCCCATGTCGTCTCGCTCGACCGCATCGCCGACCTCAAGCAGGAGCATTTCGGGCCGATCCTGCATGTCGTGCGCTGGAAGGCCGGCGAACTCGACAAGGTCATCCACGACATCGAGGCGACCGGCTACGGCCTGACGCTCGGTGTCCATTCGCGGATCGAGACCACGGTCGAGCAGGTCACCCAGGGGCTCTCGACCGGCAATATCTACGTCAACCGCAACATCATCGGCGCGGTCGTCGGCGTTCAGCCCTTCGGCGGCCACGGCCTCTCCGGCACCGGCCCCAAGGCCGGCGGGCCGAACTACCTCGCCCGCTTCGCCACCGAGCAGACGGTGACGATCAATACCGCGGCGGCCGGCGGCAATGCCAGCCTGATCGCGATGGGGGAGTGAAGCGAGGGGCCTTTCGACCCCTTGCTCAAGCATTTTCGAGCGCAGTGAGCACCGGTTCGCGTGAAGAAAATGCGATAAAACAAGAATCCGGAGGATCTCCGCGCTTCGAAGAAACGCGGAGATCCTCCGCTCACGCCGTGCGGTAGCGCGCAAGCCAGTGGGCGTAGGGCGCCGGCAGGGTCTTCCAGGCCGGGTTCTCGACGCCGAGCGCCTTTGCCGCGGCATAGGGCCAGTGCGGATCGGCCAGCAGCGGCCGGCCAAGCGTGACCAGATCGACCTTGCCCTCGCGCACCAGCGCATCGGCCTGCTCGGGACCGCTGATGTACCAGCTCGTCGAGGCCGGCAGCCCGGTCTCGCGGCGAACCCGCTCGGCGACCGGCGCCAGGAAGGCCGGGCCCCACGGAATCTTCGCCTCGTTGGTCGAGAAGCCGACGCTGACGTCAATGAAGTCCAGTCCCTCGGCCTTGAGGCGCTTCACCAGATCGATCGCATCGGTGAGCGTCTCCTCGTCCCGGCCGTCATACTCGATCACGCCGAGGCGGGCGGACAACGGGCGCTCCTCCGGCCAGACCTTGCGGACCGCGGCCAGCGTCTCGATCAGGAAGCGGCTGCGGTTCTCGAAGCTGCCGCCATACTCGTCCTCGCGGCGGTTGGCATGGCGCGAGAGGAAGCTCTGCGCCAGATAGCCATGGGCGAAGTGCAGCTTCAGCCATTCGATGCCGATGTCGCGGGCCCGCTCCGCCGCTGCGACGAAATCACCGGTGACGCGCGCGATATCGGCCTTCGTCATCGCCAGCGGCACCTTGCTCAGGCCGCCACCCTGGGCGATCGCCGAGGGGGCGATCGTCTCCCAGCCACGCGGATCGCCTGCGGGGATGTGATCGTCGCCCTCCCAGGGACGGTTGGCGCTGGCCTTGCGGCCGGCATGGCCGATCTGGATACCGGTGGCGGAGCCGGCCTTGCGCATCTCGGCCACCATCGGCGCCAGCGCCTCGGCCTGCCCGTCATTCCAGAGGCCGAGACAGGCGGGCGTGATCCGCCCTTCCGGCGAGACGCCGGTCGCCTCGATCACGACGAGACCGGCGCCGCCCCGCGCCAGCCCGGCAAGATGTGCGCGATGCCACTCGTTCGCGACCCCGTCCTCAGCCGAGTACTGGCACATGGGCGAGGCGACGATGCGGTTTCGCAGGGTGAGGTTCTTCAGGCTGAAGGGATCGAACAAGCCGGGCATGGGCAAACTCCGTATCGGAAATTTTGATTATTCGATAGTTCGATATTTTTCGAACTTTGGCAATACCGAAACGCTGTGATAAGATCCCCCCATGCGACACGCCCGCCTGCCCGCGCCGGAAGAGATTGTACTGGAGGACGTCTTTCACGCACTCAGCGATCCCTTCCGGCTGCAAGTGGTGAGGCGGCTCGCGATGGAGGGCGAGGCGAGTTGCCAGGCTCTGGAAGGCGACCGGCCAAAGTCGAGCGTCTCGCATCACTTCCGTGTCCTGCGCGCCGCCGGCCTTATCCGGACTCGCAACGAGGGCGCGACCCACATGAACGCGTTGCGTCGCGACGAGATCGAGGAGCGCTTTCCCGGCCTTCTCTCCTGCGTTCTCTCGAAGCGCCCGGAATAAGCCCTCGCACGGCCCGCTGCATAGATCCGCGGGCAGCGCATGTCTGGCCAGCGGCCAGCGGACGGTTTCCCAGCATGAGAGGGCGCCCTATGCTCAGCCGATGAGTCTCCCCTACCGCCCCAATGTCGGCATCGCGCTGTTCAATGAGAACGGCCTCGTCTTTGCCGGCAATTCTCACAGCGCCGGCCCCGAGATCGTTCTCCCGGGCCATGACTGGCAGATGCCGCAGGGCGGCATCGACGAGAACGAGGATATCGTCGCCGCCGCGCGCCGTGAACTGGCTGAGGAAACCGGCGTCACCAGCGCCGAGTTGCTCGCGGTCACGCAGGAATGGTGGGAGTACGACTTCCCGCCCTATGACGGCCCACCGCACAAGCTCTGCGCCTTCCGCGGACAGCGCCAGCGCTGGGTGGCCTTCCGCTTCACCGGCGCGGAGAGCGAGATCGACATCAGCCGCCCGAACGGCGACGAGCCGCCGGAATTCGCCTCCTGGAACTGGCTGCGCCTCGCGCAGATGCCCGCGCTGATCGTGCCCTTCAAGCGCGGCGTCTACGAGAAGGTCGCCGCCGCCTTCGCACCGTTCGCGAGGTAGCGGGCGTCAGGAGCTGAGGCCGGTCCCCTCCCGGGTTCATCCCCGACAAGCGGAGAAGCCGCACCGCCGACCCGGACTCATTCCGGAACGGGTCAGGCATGGATCCCGGATCGGCGCTACGCTCCGCCCGGGATGACGTCGGCGTGCTTCCGCGATGAGCGAGCTTCTTGTCACCCAAACCCGCCAAAGAAAAAGGGCCGCTGACTGCGACCCTCATCCCGTCACCGGTGCAGCGGCACGCGACCTGGCGCGATCACGCCGCCTTGCGCTGCTGGAAGACGTGCTTGAATTCCTCGAGCTGGATCAACGCCTCCCGGAGGCGCTTCTGCTCTTCCTCGTCATGCGAGCCGGCAAGCTTGGTCTCGGCGGTCAGGATCTCCTGGTCGAGAACGGCGACATCGACGTCCTCGATGAAGCGACCCTGCTCAGCCAGGATCGTCGTCGCGGCGGCATTAACCTCGACGAGGCCGCCATTGACGAAGAATTCCTTGCCGTTGCTGTCGGTCGTCTGGATGAAGACGATACCCGCCTTCAGCGTCGCGACCAGCGGCGCGTGCCCGGCGAGCACGGTCAGCTCGCCCTCGACGGACGGAACGATCACGCTGATGACGTCTCCCGAGAACAGGATGCGCTCGGGCGAGACGAGTTCGAACTTGAAGGTGGCCATCGTTTTACTCTCCCCGGTTCGTCATGGCCGGGCTTGACCCGGCCATCTCGGAAACCAGTTTCCTCTGGTCATGAGATTCTCGGGACAAGCCCGAGAATGACGCGTTCGGAAGGCCTCAGGCCGCTTCGGCGGCGAGGCGCTGCGCCTTCTCGACCGCTTCGTCGATCGAGCCGACCATGTAGAAGGCCGCTTCCGGCAGGTGGTCGTACTTGCCCTCGACCAGGCCCTTGAAGCCCTTGATCGTGTCCTCGAGCGCGACGAGCTTGCCCGGCGAGCCGGTGAAGACTTCCGCGACGAAGAAGGGCTGGGACAGGAAGCGCTCGATCTTGCGGGCGCGGGCCACCGAGAGCTTATCTTCTTCCGAAAGCTCGTCCATGCCGAGGATCGCGATGATGTCCTGCAGCGCCTTGTAGCGCTGGAGGATCTGCTGAACCTGACGGGCGATGTTGTAGTGCTCCTCGCCGACGATATCGGCCGAAAGCATGCGCGAGGTCGAGTCGAGCGGATCCACCGCCGGGTAGATGCCCTTTTCCGCGATCGAACGTGACAGCACAGTCGTGGCGTCAAGATGGGCGAAGGAGGTCGCGGGCGCCGGGTCGGTCAGGTCGTCGGCGGGGACGTAGATCGCCTGCACCGAGGTGATCGAGCCCTTGGTCGTGGTGGTGATGCGCTCCTGCAGGTTGCCCATGTCGGTCGCCAGCGTCGGCTGGTAGCCCACCGCCGAAGGAATGCGGCCGAGCAGCGCCGACACTTCCGAGCCCGCCTGCGTGAAGCGGAAGATGTTGTCGACGAAGAACAGCACGTCCTGGCCGCGGTCGCGGAAATCCTCGGCAACGGTCAGGCCCGACAGAGCGACGCGCATGCGGGCGCCCGGGGGCTCGTTCATCTGGCCGTAGACCAGGGCGCACTTGGAACCCTCGCCGCCGCCCTTCTTGTTCACGCCCGACTCGATCATCTCGTGATAGAGGTCGTTGCCCTCGCGGGTGCGCTCGCCGACGCCGGCGAACACCGAATAGCCGCCATGGGCCTTCGCGACGTTGTTGATCAGTTCCATGATCAGCACGGTCTTGCCGACGCCGGCGCCGCCGAACAGGCCGATCTTGCCGCCCTTGGCGTAGGGCGCCAGCAGGTCGACGACCTTGATGCCGGTGACGAGGATCTGCGCGTCGGTTGCCTGCTCGGCATAGGACGGGGCCGGCTGGTGGATGCCGCGGGTGTTGCTGGTCAGGATCGGGCCGGCCTCGTCGACCGGCTCGCCGATGACGTTCATGATGCGGCCGAGGCACTCGTCGCCGACCGGCACCGAGATCGGTGCGCCGGTGTCGGTGACGGACTGGCCACGCACCAGGCCTTCGGTCGAGTCCATCGCGATGGTGCGGACCGTGTTCTCGCCGAGATGCTGGGCGACCTCGAGGACAAGGCGGTTGCCGAGGTTGTCGGTCTCCAGCGCGTTCAGGATCTCCGGCAGCGCACCGTCGAACTGCACGTCGACGACGGCGCCGATGACCTGCGCGACGCGGCCGGTGCCGGTGTTGGCGGGCTTCTCGGCGGTCTTGGTCTTGGTGGTCTTGGTTGCGGCTTTGGCCATGGTGGAACCTCGATGCGCGTTCAGCTTGTCGAAAGACCAGCGAGCGTGACGCCGCCGGCCGCTTTTAGGCGGTTAGAGCGCTTCCGCGCCGGAGATGATCTCGATCAGTTCCTTGGTGATCATCGCCTGGCGCGAGCGGTTGTAGAGCTGCGTCTGCTTCTTGATCATCTCGCCGGCGTTGCGCGTGGCGGAATCCATCGCCGACATGCGCGCGCCCTGCTCGGAGGCGGCGTTTTCCAGGAGCCCCCGCAGCACCTGAACCGTGAGGTTGCGCGGCAGCAGCGTCTCCAGGATCTCGTTCTCGTCGGGCTCGTAGTCGTAGACCGCGTCGGTCGTCTTCGTGCCTTCCGGGATCTCGGCCGGAATGATGCGCTGGGCGGTCGGGATCTGCGAGATCACCGACTTGAACTTGGAGAAGAACAGCGTCGCGACGTCGAACTCGCCGGCGGCGAAGCGCGTCAGGATGTTCTGGGCGACCACCTCGGCATTGACGTAGCCGATCTGCTTGAATTCGCGCAGGTCGATCAGCTCGAGGATGTCCTTCTCGAACTGCCGGCGCAGGATGTCGTAGCCCTTCTTGCCGACGCAGATGAACTTGACCGTCTTGCCCTCGGCTCTGAGCGCCAGCGCCTTTTCACGGGCGAGCCGCGCGATCGAGGAGTTGAAGGCGCCGCAGAGCCCGCGCTCGGCAGTGCAGACCACGAGCAGATGGACCTTGTCCGAGCCGGTGCCGCCGATCAGGCGCGGCGCGCTCGAACCGGTGACGCCGGAGGCGAGGCTGGCCAGCACCGTCTCCATGCGCTCGGCATAGGGACGCGCGGCTTCGGCCGCCGCCTGCGCCCGGCGCAGCTTCGCGGCCGCGACCATCTGCATGGCCTTGGTGATCTTCTGCGTCGCCTTCACGGAGGCGATGCGGTTCCTGAGGTCCTTCAATGAAGGCATAGGTTTTTTCTCACCCCGTCATGCTCGGCTTGTCCCGAGCATCCACGTCTTCACCCACTTCGATCCCACCGAGCCTTGCCCAAAGGCAAGGCCTGGATGGTCGGCACCGGGCCGACCATGACGGGAGCCTTACGAGAACGACTTGGCGTAGGCGGTGACGATATCCTTCAGCTTTGCGGCGTTCGCGTCCGAAAGATCCTTGGTCTTGCCGATCTCGGCCAGGAGGTCGGCGTGCTTGCCGCGAACCAGGGCGAGCAGCCCGTCCTCGAAGGCGCGGACCCTGTTGACCGGCAGCGGGTCGAGATAGCCGTTCACGCCGGCATAGATCACGACCGTCTGCTCTTCCATCTTCAGCGGCGAGAACTGCGCCTGCTTGAGAAGCTCGGTCAGGCGCGCGCCACGGTTGAGCAGGCGCTGCGTCACCGCGTCGAGGTCGGAGCCGAACTGGGCGAAGGCGGCCATCTCGCGATACTGGGCGAGTTCGCCCTTGATCTTGCCGGCGACCTTCTTGGTCGCCTTGGTCTGCGCCGCCGAGCCGACGCGCGAGACCGAGAGACCGACGTTCACCGCCGGGCGGATACCTTGGTAGAACAGGTCGGTCTCGAGGAAGATCTGGCCGTCGGTGATCGAGATCACGTTGGTCGGGATGTAGGCCGAGACGTCGTTCGCCTGCGTCTCGATGACCGGCAGCGCGGTCAGCGAGCCGTTGCCGGCCTCGTCGCCCATCTTGGCGGCGCGCTCGAGCAGGCGGGAGTGCAGATAGAAAACGTCGCCGGGATAGGCCTCGCGGCCGGGCGGGCGGCGCAGGAGCAGCGACATCTGGCGATAGGCGACGGCCTGCTTGGACAGGTCGTCATAGATGATGACGGCATGCATGCCGTTGTCGCGGAAATACTCGCCCATGGCGCAACCGGCGAAGGGGGCCAGGAACTGCATCGGAGCGGCGTCGGAGGCGGTGGCCGCGACGACGATCGAGTACTCGAGCGCGCCGCGCTCTTCCAGCACCTTCACGAACTGGGCGACGGTGGAGCGCTTCTGGCCGATGGCGACATAGACGCAGTAGAGCTTCTGGCTCTCGTCCGTGCCCTCGTTCAGCGCCTTCTGGTTGAGGATCGTGTCGAGCGCGACGGCGGTCTTGCCGGTCTGGCGGTCGCCGATGATCAGCTCACGCTGGCCGCGACCGATCGGGATCAGGGCGTCGATCGCCTTGAGGCCGGTCGCCATCGGCTCGTGCACCGACTTGCGCGGAATGATGCCGGGAGCCTTGACGTCGACGCGCGAGCGCTGGGCCGTCTTGATCGGGCCCTTGCCGTCGATCGGGTTGCCGAGCGCGTCGACGACGCGGCCGAGAAGCTCCTTGCCGACCGGCACGTCGACGATGGCGCCGGTGCGCTTGACGGTCTGGCCTTCCTTGATCTCGCGGTCGGAGCCGAAGATCACGACGCCGACATTGTCGCTCTCGAGGTTGAGCGCCATGCCGCGCACGCCGGACTCGAACTCGACCATCTCACCGGCCTGGACCTTGTCGAGGCCGTAGACTCGGGCGATACCGTCGCCGACGGAGAGAACCTGACCGACCTCGGTGACGGAGGCTTCAGACCCGAAATTCGAGATCTGGGCCTTCAGGATCGCGGAGATTTCAGCGGGGCGGATTTCCATCAGCCGACCTCTTTCATGGCAAGACGAATTGAATTGAGCTTGGTTTTCAGCGAGGCATCGACCATGCGGGAGCCCATCTTGACGATGAGCCCGCCGATCAGCGCCGGATCGACCTTGATCGAGACATCGACGGCCTTGCCCGCGACGGCGGCGAGCGCGGCACGGATTTCCTCGACGCGAACAGGCGCGGGCGCCTCGGCGAGCGTGACCTCGGCACTGACGATGCCGCGGGCCTCGGCGACGAGTGCCTTGTAGGCGGCGATCATGCCGGGCAGCGCGAACAGGCGGCGCTTGCTGGCGACGAGGCCGATGAAGTTGGCGGCGATGCCGGAGAGGCCGGCCTTCGCGAGCACGGCCTTGATCGCGGCCGTCTGCTCCTCGGCCGAGAAGGCCGGGCTGCCGACGAGGCGGCGAAGGTCCTCGCTCTCGGCGAGCATCGCGGAAAAGGTATCGAGATCGGCCGCGACGGAGTCGATGGCGTCGGACTCGCCGGCCAGTTCGAAGAGTGCCGTGGCGTAGCGACCGGCCACGCCCGAAACCAGTGATCCTTGCGATCCGCCCTCAGCCACGCTTCACGTCTCTCGTTTCATAGGCCTGCTCCCGGCGACCCTCTTGCGAGGGCGGAGTGCGAGGTCCTGGCGCTGCGATGTATCACGGGCAGGAAGCCGGCAAGACGGCTTCGCGACCTAAATGTGGCGGTGCACTAGCATGCGCTTCCGGGGGGCGCAATCCGTTGATGCCGATCCAGCGCGCAGTTTTGCCCATCCTTTCAATGCTTCGAAGAAAGGGGGAGCTTCGTTCAAAGAAAGCTCTGCGGGTCGACATCGACCGCGACACGCACCGAGCCCTTGGGCTTGCCGGTGCGTTTCAGCCAGATCCGAAGATAGTCCTGGAGATTGACCTCGCGGGCGGTTTTCACGATCAGACGCATGCGATGGCGCCCGCGCAGCACGGCAAGCGGCGCTTCCGCAGGGCCCAGCACGCTCACCCCGTCCGGCGCCTCGGCGCAGCGCGCCAGCGCCCTGGCATGGCTCTCGGCCTCCGCCTGGCTGTTGGCGGAGACGATCAGCCCCGCGAGCCGGCCGAAGGGCGGCAGGCCCGCGGCCTCGCGCGCGGCGGCCTCTGCGGCATAAAACCGCTCCGGGTCTCCCGAGATCAGCGCCTTGAGCACCGGATGCGCCGGATCATGCGTCTGCAGCAGGGCTCGGCCCGGCTTCTCGCCGCGCCCGGCCCGCCCCGTCACCTGCCGCAGCACCTGGAAGGTCCGCTCGGCCGCGCGCGGATCGCCGGAGGTCAGGCCGAGATCGGCATCGATCACCCCGACCAGAGTCATGCCGGGGAAATTGTGCCCCTTGGCGACGAGCTGCGTGCCGATGACGATGTCGAACTCGCCCGCCGCCACCGCCATCAGTTCGGTCTTCAGCCGCTCGGTGCCGCCGGGAAAGTCGCTCGACAGCACGATGCCGCGCGCCTCCGGAAACAGGGTCGCGACCTCTTCGGCCAGACGCTCGACGCCGGGGCCGCAAGCGGTCAGGCTCTCCTGCGCATGGCATTGCGGGCATTCATGCGGCCGCCGCTCGACATGGCCGCAATGATGGCAGACGAGCGCGCGGCGGAAGCGATGGTCGACCAGCCAGGCCGAGCAGTTCGGGCACTGGAAGCGATGCCCGCAGTCGCGGCAGAGCGTCAGCGGCGCATAGCCGCGCCGGTTCAGGAACAGCAGCGACTGCTCCTTCGCCTCCAGATTGGCGGCGATCGCCTTGGCCAGCGTCTCGGAGACCCAGCGCCCGCGCGGCGGCTTGTCCTGGCGCAGATCGACGAGGCCGAGCGTCGGCAGGCTGCGGCCGCCGAAGCGCTCGGCCAGCTTGAGATGGACATAGCGCCCACGCTCGGCATTGACGCGCGTCTCCAGCGAGGGCGTCGCCGAAGTGAGGATGACCGGAGCGTTCTCGATCCGCCCGCGCACAACAGCCATGTCGCGCGCATGATAGGCGACGCCGTCCTCCTGCTTGTAGGCCGCCTCATGCTCCTCATCGACGACGATCAGGCCGAGATCGCGATAGGGCAGGAAGAGTGCCGAACGCGCCCCGGCCACGACCCTGGCCTCGCCGCTGGCGATCGCCGCCTGCAGGCGCTCCCGCCTGCGCCCGCCCACCCCCGAATGCCAGAGCCCCGGCCTGACCCCGAAGCGGGCCTCGAAACGGTCGATGAACTGTGCGGTGAGCGCGATTTCCGGCATCAGGATCAGGCTCTGCCGACCGAGCCGGATCGCCTCGGCGACAGCCTCGAAATAGACCTCCGTCTTGCCCGAACCGGTGACGCCCTCGAGCAATGTCACCCCATAGGACGCGGCCCTGACCGTGGCGACCAGCGCCTCGGCGGCCGCCGCCTGCCCTTCCGAGAGAGCCGGCCGGGCATGGTCGGGATCGGGTATGGCGGCGATCGCCTCACGCGGCATCGGCTCGACCGCGAAGGTGCCGGCATCGACGAGCGAATCGATCACGGCCGAACTGACCGAGGCAGCCTCGGCGAGCGCGCTCTTCGCCGTCAGCAGCCCGCCCTCGGCGGCGGCGATGGCGCGCGCCCGGGCCGGCGTCATCCGGGCGGGCGGCGCGCCGACGAGCCGGACGCCCAGCTTCGGCCGCTCGGGCTTGTCGTCCGGCGGACGGCGCAAAGCCAGCGCCAGCACCGAGCCCTTCGGCGCCAGCGTGTACCAGGAAACCCAGTCGACCAGCTTCATCAACGCCGAATCGAGCGGCGGCATGTCGAGCTTGCCCGTGACCTGCTTGAGATTGCCGCCACGGCCGGAGCCCGTCTCCCAGACGACGCCGACGGTCTCGCGCGGCCCGAGCGGCACCTGCACCACGTCGCCCGGGACGAGGGCGAGCCCGGGCGGCACGGCGTAGCTATAGGCCTGGTCCAGCGCGAGCGGGATCAGCACCTCGACCGTGCCGCCTCCCGCCATCTGCTCCGCATCGCTCATGAGCCGTTGGGTAGCGGGTCGCGCCCGAGGCGACAACTGCCGCCTTGGCATTGCCGCGATCGCCTGATCACTACCGCCGCGACACCCTCGCCACCGACGAGCGAAACCATGAAGCTGCCCCTCCGCCTGCTCGCACCAGCTATCGCCCTCGGCATCGTCACAGGCGAAACCGGGGCCGTTCACGCACAGCCGGTCGCGCCCGAGAAATGGCCCGCGGTCAAATGCGAGCGCTACACCAAGGCCTATGCCACAGCGCTGGCCAAGCTCGGGCGCAAGGGGCTCGGCCAGCCCTTCCTCGACGCCCACGAGGCCTTCCTAACCTCTGGCTGCAGCATCAAGGGCGAGGTCTGCCCGCGCAGCACCGAAGAGCTCAACCTCGCCAATGTCATGGTGATCATGGGCATGAACGAGGGCATGGCCAGCACCTTCATGCCCTTCGCCTGCCGGAAGACGTAAGGAACCATCGATTCGGAAGGCGTTAAGGTCGCGTCGTCATGCTCGCCCTCGTGGCGAGCACCCACGTCTTGAACACAGGTCTCGACCAGCGAAGACGTGGATGGTCGGGACAGGCCCAACCATGACGGAAGCGGCGAAGAATGACCGATCTCGACACCGTGACCCGCGACTGGCTCGGCCATCTCGCCCATGAGCGGCGGCTCTCGCCCAAGACGCTCGAAGCCTATGGTCGTGATCTCCGCCAGTTCACGACCTTCCTGACCGAACATTTCGGCGGCGCACCTTCCCTCGCCGACATCGCCGCGCTGAAGCCGGCTGACCTGCGCGCCTTCCTCGGCCGGCGCCGGCGCGACGGCGTCGGCAACCGGACGCTGATGCGCCAGCTCGCCGCGCTGCGCTCGCTCGCGCGCTTCGGCGAGCGCAGCGGTAAGCTGACCGCAGCCGCCTTCGCCGCGACGCGCGGCCCGCGCATCGGCAAATCCCTGCCGCGCCCGCTCGAAGCCCGCGCCGCCAAGGCCGTGACCCAGGCCGACACCCGCGCCGGCGAAGAGCGTGAGCAGTGGATCCTCGCCCGCGACGCCGCCGTGCTCTCACTCCTTTATGGCTGCGGCCTGCGCATCTCGGAAGCGCTCTCGCTCACCCGCGCCCAGGCCCCGACGAGCGCCGGCGACACGCTGACCGTCATCGGCAAGGGCAGCAAGACGCGGATGGTGCCTGTCCTGCCCGTCGTCGTCACCGCGATCGCGGAATACCTCTCGCTCTGCCCCTGGCGGCTGCCACCGGACGGCCCGCTTTTCCTCGGCGCCAAGGGCGGCCCGCTCTCGCCGCGCATCATCCAGCTCGCGGTCGAGTCCTTGCGCGGCGCGCTCGGCCTGCCCTCATCGACGACGCCGCATTCGCTGCGGCATTCTTTCGCCACGCATCTACTCGGCCGCGGCGGCGATCTGCGGGCAATCCAGGAACTGCTCGGCCACGCCTCGCTCTCGACCACGCAGATATACACCCGCATCGATTCGGCGAGGCTGATGGCGGCCTATGACGCCGCCCATCCGCGGGCACGCGGCTGATGACGCGCTACAGAACCGGCCAGGCCGGCGCGGCGCCGCGCAACATTTCCCAGGCCCGCGCCATCCGCAGCACGCCGAGATCGTCGAAGCGACGGCCGGTGATCTGCAGGCCGATCGGCAGCCCCGCGGCCGTCAGGCCGGCATGCACCGAAATCGAGGGCTGCTCGGACATGTTGGCAGGCAGCGTGAAGACGATGTGCTCGAACGGTCTGTCCGGATCATGGATCGGCGAAGCCAGTTCCGCCGCGTAGCTCGGCACCGGCGCAACCGGCGAGAGCACGAAGTCGAAGGGCGCGCTCTGCTTCAGCGCGGCGTCCTTGATCGCCAGCATCTGGCTCATGCCGCGATAGACGCGGTCGCCCGACAGGGCTTCGCCGCGCTTCGCCCAGGCAAAGATATAGGGCAGCACCGCGGACTGCTTCTCAGGCGTCAACGAGCCGATATCGGCCCAGGCCCGCTGGCTCCAGAAATCGTCGAGCCCGTCGAGCATTTCCCGCGTCAGGAAGGCCGGCGCCTCCTCCACCACCGCGCCCGCCGCCGCGAAGGCCCGGGCCGCCGTCTCCACCGCGGCTCGCGTCTGCGGCTCGACGGGAATGCCGATGCCCGGATCGAACTGCAGGCCGATCCTGAGCCCCGTCAGGTCGATGTCGAGCGACGTCCAGTCGATCTCCTGCGGCGGCAGGCTCATGCCGTCGCGGGCATCGGGTTTGGAAATCTCGCGCATCGTCAGGGCCGCGTCCGCGACCGTGCGGGTCATCGGCCCGGCGACGCGGCCGTAATAGCTCGGATCGATCGGCACGCGGCCGAAGCTGGGCTTCAGGCCGACGAGCCCGCACCATCCGGCCGGCAGGCGGATCGAGCCGCCGATATCCGTGCCGATATGCAGCGGACCGTAACCGGCGGCGCCCGCCGCGCCGGCCCCCGCCGACGAGCCGCCGGGATTCTTCGACAGGTCCCAGGGGTTGCGCGCCAGTTCGTGGAAGCTCGAAAGCCCCGACGAGGCCATGCCGTAATCGGGCATCGTCGTCTTCGCGAGGAGGACGAAGCCGGCCTCCTTCAGCCGCGCCGAGACCGGCGCATCGTCGGGCATCGGCACCAGGTCGCGCGCCGCGGTGCCGACCGGCATCGGCGTGCCCTTGGTCGCGATGTTCTCCTTGATCGTGCCGGGCACGCCGTCGAGCGCCAGCGCCTCGCCTTTCAGCCAGCGCGTCTCCGAGGCCTTTGCGGCTTCGAGCGCCGCTTCCGGCCGATAGGCGTAGAGCGCCTTGATCTTCGGCTCCCGGGCCTCGATCCGGGCGATCACCGCCTGCGTGACCTCGACCGGCGAAAGCGCTTTCGAACGATAGGCCTCCAACAACTCGACGGCGCTGAGATCGGCGGGATCGGGCATCGGCATGGTCCTCGTCGGCGTGGGCACGGCATCTGAGCAACGCCGCGCGCCATCGGCAAGCGGCCACATGGCGGGGCACCCCGGCTTCCGCCGCATCGGCACGACAGCAGGCAATCGCCGCGCCAGGCTGTCGCCGCGGCACAGCCAGCGTCGCTCTCAGATGAAATAGTCCGGGTGCCTGTCCTGCAGCACCACGAGGTCCGGCAGCAGGGTGCCGAGATGCTGGCGCATCGCGACCTCGGCGGCAGGCCCATCATGCCGGCGGATCGCATCGACGATCGAGGAATGCTCGCGGATCACCATGGCCATGCGGCCGGGCACCGGCAGCGTCATGCGCCGGCATCGGTCGATCTGGCTCTTGGCCGCCTGGGCGATCTTCCAGATGCCGGGATAGCCGGCGAGACCGGCCAGCGCCTCGTGGAAGGCCTCGTCCGCGAGGTGGAAGTCTTCCTGGTCGCCCCGTTCCAGCGCGGCGCGCTGGCGGGCGATGGTGTCGTCCAGGATCGCGACGGCCTCCGGCGTTCCGATCCGTGCCACCAGCTCGACCGTGGCGCATTCCAGCGCCTGCCGGATGAAAACGGCCTCGGGGATTGCCTCCGCCGGAATCCGCGCGACGAAGGTTCCGGCCTGCGGGAAGATCTCGACGAAGCCCTCTTCCTTGAGCCGGATCAGCGCCTCGCGCACCGGCGTGCGGCTGGTGCCGAACCGGGCGGTCAGCTCCTTCTCCACCAGCGCCGCGCCGGGCACGATCTCCATCGCCAGAATCGCCCGCCGCAACTCGTCCTGCACCATCGAGGCGGCCGTCGAACGGCCGGCCGGAATGCCGCCCAGCGGCTGGCGGCGGCGCTCCCGGCGCGGGCTCTCCGCATTCGCGTCCTGCGGAATGGTGGTGTCCGACATCGCCTCGCCTTGTTTTCGCCCGCGTCTCCCCGCGGCATGTGCGGTCGCGTCCGGATCATGACGCTTGCTTCCAAAGGCGGATAGCACGCGCGTTTTTGACATACTAGTATATTAGTATATTGACCCTGCACCCCGGCCGCTCCTATTGTCCGCCGGATACTGACCAAAGGGTACCCATTCGATGCTGCTTCACGATGATCGCCTGTTTCCCGCCGATCCGGTGACGCGCGGCATAGCCCGCCGTCTCTATGCGACGGTCCGGGACCTGCCGATCGTCTCGCCGCATGGCCACACCGATCCGCGCTGGTTCGCCGAGAATCTGCCCTTCCCCGATCCCGCGACGCTGCTGGTCAAGCCGGATCACTACATTTTCCGGATGCTCTATTCGCAGGGCGTGCGGCTTGAGCAGCTCGGCATCGCCCGCAAGGATGGCGGCGAGGTCGAGACCGATCCGCGCAAGATCTGGGACCTCTTCGCCAAGCACTGGTACCTGTTCCGCGGCACGCCGACCCGGCTCTGGTTCGAGCACGCGCTGTCCTCGGTCTTCGGCATCAACGAGCGCCTCTCGCCCGAGAGCGCCGACCGCATCTACGACAAGATTGCTGCCAAACTCGCTGAGCCCGAGTTGCGCCCGCGCGCCCTGTTCGAGCGCTTCAGGATCGAGGCGATCTCGACGACGGAGGGCGCGCTCGACGATCTGAAGTGGCACGACATGATCAGGGACTCGGGCTGGGGCGGCAAGGTCGTCACCGCCTATCGCCCCGACAGCGTCGTCGACCCCGAGTTCGAGGGTTTTGCGGATAATCTCGATCAGTTCGGCACCCTGACCGGCGAGGACGTCACGAGCTGGACGGGCTATCTCGCCGCGCATCGCCAGCGCCGCGCCTATTTCATCGAGCGCGGTGCAACTTCTTCGGACCATGGCCACGCCACCGCCCGCACGGCCAATCTCTCCACGGCCGAAAGCGAGAAGCTCTTCGCCAAGATCCTGAAGGGCAAGTTCTCGGCGAACGATGCCGACCTGTTCCGCGGCCAGATGCTGACCGAGATGGCGAAGATGAGCCTCGAAGACGGGCTCGTCGTGCAGATCCATCCCGGCTCCTCGCGCAATCACAACCCCTGGCTGTTCGAGACCTTCGGGCGCGACATGGGCGCCGACATCCCGAGCCAGACGGACTACGTGACCGCGCTGAAGCCGCTGCTCGACGCCGTCGGCAACGAGCCGAACCTGACCGTCATCGCCTTCACCCTCGATGAGACCAGCTATTCGCGCGAGCTCGCGCCGCTCGCCGGCCACTATCCTGCGCTCAAGCTCGGACCGGGCTGGTGGTTCCTCGACGCGCCCGAGGCGATGCTGCGCTTCCGCGAGCTGACCACCGAGACGGCCGGCTTCTACAACACTGTCGGCTTCAACGACGACACCCGAGCCTATCTCTCGATTCCCGCGCGCCACGACGTCGCCCGCCGCTGCGACTGCGCCTATCTCGCCAAGCTCGTCGCCGAGCACCGGCTCGACGAGGACGAGGCCGCCGAGGTCGCCCATGACCTCGCCTACCGACTGGCCAAGGAGGCCTACAAGCTGTGACTTTGCCCGGGACCATCGACGAGCGCCAGGCCGCCCATCCGCGCGACGTGAAGGGCTATGACACGCAAGGGCTGCGCAACGATTTCCTGATCGAGCGCGTCTTCGTGCCGGGCGAGATCACCCTGACCTACAGCCATTACGACCGCATGATCGTCGGCGGCGCGACCCCGACTGGCGCCCCCCTGACGCTCGCCCCCTATCCGCCGACCGGAACGCCCTTCTTCCTGGCGCGCCGCGAGCTCGGCGTCATCAATATCGGCGGCGCGGGCAGGGTCACCGTCGACGGCAAGGTCTTCGAGCTGCCGAGTTTGGACGCGCTCTATGTCGGCCTCGGCGCCAAGGACGTGTCCTTTACCAGCGCGGATGCGGCCAACCCGGCCAAGTTCTACCTGACGAGCGCGCCGGCCCATCGCGAGGCGCCGCACCAGTTGATCCGCAAGGAGGACGCCAACACGCTGCATCTCGGCGCGGCCGAGACCTCCAACAAGCGCACCATCCGGCAATATGTCATGCCGAACAGCACCGGCACCAACCAGCTCGTCATGGGCATGACGGCACTCGAGCCCGGCTCGGTCTGGAACTCGATGCCCTGCCACACCCATACGCGGCGGATGGAGGCCTATCTCTACTTCAACCTCGACCCCGCCCATCGCGTCTTCCACTTCATGGGCGAGCCGACGCAGACCCGCCACATCCTCGTCGCCAACGAGCAGGCGGTGATCTCGCCGAACTGGTCGATCCATTGCGGCTGCGGCACCTCCAACTACGCCTTCGTCTGGGCCATGGCCGGCGACAATGTCGAGTTCACCGACATGGACGCAGCCCCCGTGGAGACGTTGCGCTGATGGGCGGGACTTCCCCCTTCGACCTCGCCGGCCGCACGGCGCTGGTGACCGGCGCCAATACCGGCATCGGCCAGGGCATCGCGCTGGCGCTGGCTAAAGCCGGCGCCACGGTGGTGGCGGCCGGCCGCTCCGACATGGGCGAGACGCTTTCGCTCGTCGCCGCGGCCGGAGGCACCGCCTACGCCCTCAAGGCCGATCTCCAGCAGGAGGGCATCGCATCGCGTGTGATCACTGACGCCTCGGAGCTGGCCGGGCCTCTCGACATCCTCGTCAACAACGCAGGCATCATCCGCCGCGCCAATGCGCTCGACTTCAGCGAGAGCGACTGGGACGAGGTGATGAACGTCAACCTCAAGGCGACGTTCTTCCTGTGCCAGGCCTTCGCGAAAGCCGCCCTCGCCGAGGCGCGCGGCGCCCGTATCGTCAACATCGCCTCGCTGCTCTCCTTCCAGGGCGGCATCCGCGTCGCCTCCTACACCGCCAGCAAGAGTGGGCTGGCAGGGCTGACCAAGCTCCTCGCCTGCGAATGGGCGGCCAAGGGCATCAACGTCAACGCCATCGCGCCCGGCTATATCGAGAGCAACAATACGGAAGCCCTCCGCGCCGATGCCGAGCGGAACGCCGCCATCCTCGGCCGCATCCCGGCCGGGCGCTGGGGCAGGCCGTCCGACGTCGGCGGCGCGGCTGTCTTCCTCGCCAGCGACGCAGCCGCCTACATGCACGGCGCCGTCATCCCCGTGGACGGAGGCTGGCTCGCGCGATGACCGGACGTCTCGACTCCTTCTTCCAGCATGAGGCCGCGATCGCCTGGGAACCGACCGAGCCCGGCATCAGGCGCAAGATCATGGCCTATGGTCGCGACCTCATGGTCGTGCGCGTCGCCTTCGAAACCGGCGCGGTCGGCAAGCCGCACCAGCACCCGCACCGCCAGGCCTGCTATGTCGAGAGCGGCATCTTCGACGTCACCATCGACGGCCGGACAGAGCGCCTGAAGGCCGGAGACACCTTCTTCGTGCCCGCCAACCTCATTCACGGCGTCACCGCGGTCGAGGCCGGGCAACTCGTCGATTCCTTCACGCCGATGCGGGAGGAGTTTCTCTGAGAAACCGCCCTGACCGGAGATCCGGCGGGGCGCCCATCACGGGCAAGAACGACCGGGAATCCGGCGTATCGCAACGGGAGGAGATTTGGACATGATCACGCGACGCCTTCTCGGCGCCTTCGCCGGCGCCACCCTGTTGGCTATGGCGGCGGCAGGCCACGCCCACGCGCAGAACGTCACCCTGCGCTCGACCGACATCCATCCGGACGGCTACCCGACCATCGAGGCCGTCAAATACATGGGGCAGCTGCTCGAGCAGCGCAGCAACGGCCGTATCAAGATCAACGTCTTCCATTCGGCCCAGCTCGGCCAGGAGAAGGACACGATCGACCAGACTCGCTTCGGCGTCATCGACATGAACCGCATCAACATGGCGCCGTTCAACAACCTGATCCCGGCGACGAACGTGCCCTCGCTGCCCTTCATCTTCCGCTCGGTCGACCACATGCGGAAGGTGATGGACGGCCCAATCGGCGACAACCTGCTGAAGGAATTCGAGAAGCACGACCTGATCGGCCTCGCCTTCTATGATTCCGGCTCGCGCTCCTTCTACAACTCCAAGCGCGCGATCAACGCGCCGGCCGACATGAAGGGCATGAAGATCCGCGTCCAGCAGTCGGACATGTTCGTCGCACTGGTCTCGGCGCTCGGCGCCAATGCCACGCCGATGCCCTTCGGCGAGGTCTATTCGGCACTCCAGACCGGCGTGATCGACGGCGCGGAGAACAACTGGCCGTCCTATGAATCCACGCGGCATTTCGAGGTCTCGAAGTTCTATTCGCAGACCGAGCACTCGCTCTCGCCCGAGGTTCTGGTCATGTCGAAGCGCTCCTTCGACAAGTTCAACGCCGCCGACAAGGAGCTGGTCCGCGCCGCGGCGAAGGAGTCGGTCGCCAAGATGCGCGAGCTCTGGGATGCGCGCGAGAAGGACTCGGAGGCCAAGGTCAAGGCCGGCGGCGCGCAGATCAACAAGGTCGAGAAGCAGCCCTTCATCGACGCGATGAAGCCGGTCTACGACAGGTTCGTCACCGACGCGAAGCTCAAGGAAATGGTCGCCGCCATCCAGGCGGTGAAGTGAGGCTCCCTGCCGGGAGGCGAATGCCTCCCGGCGTCATCCCGGACAAGCGGCGAAGCCGCGCCGACCCGGGATCCATGCCTGAACGGTTCCGGCATGGATCCCGGGTCTGCGCTTCGCTTCGCCCGGGATGACCTGCGACTTTTCCAACCCGAGGCATCGCCCATGCACGCTTTCACCGCGTCCCTCACGCGCCTCGGCGCCAAGCTCAGTCTTTTCGCCCTTTTCACCGCCGGCATCGGCCTCGTGCTGATGACGGTCATGGTCGCCTGGGGCGTGTTCGGCCGCTACGTCCTCAACGATACGCCGATCTGGGTCGAGGCCGGGTCGCTGTTCCTGATGTCCTGGTTCATCCTGCTGGGCGCTGCCGTCGGCGTGCGCGAGAGCGACCATCTCGGCTTCGAGGTGGGGCTGGTGATGTCGCCGCCGCGCCTGCGCGCATTGCTAACGCTGCTCGGCGAGGGGCTGGTCTGCGCCTTCGGCATTGCGATGCTGGCCTATGGCGCGCAGCTCGCCGCCGGCACTTGGAGCGACCGCATTCCGATCATCGGCATCTCGCGCGGCTGGGACTATGTGCCGATCGCCGCCGGCGGCGGGCTGATCGCCCTCTTCGCGCTCGAGAAGATGCTGCTCTTCGTCACCGGCGAGAAGCAGGCCCCGCTCGGCTTCGGCCATTTCGGCTCCGAACAGGAAATCTGAGCCATGGAACTCTGGATCCTCTTCGGCGTCTTCGCGCTGCTCCTGCTGATCGGCGTGCCGGTCGCCTTCTGCCTCGGCATCGCCTCGGTCGCGACGGTCGCCTATATGGGCCTCCCGCCGGTCGTCGTCTTCCAGCAGATGAACTCCGGCATGAACCATTTCGCCATGATGGCGATCCCGTTCTTCATCTATGCTGGCGACCTGATGATCCGCGGCGGCATCGCCGAGCGGCTGATCCAGATGGCGGCGAGCCTCGTCGGCCATCTGCGCGGCGGTCTCGGCCAGGTCAATGTCGTGACCTGCACGCTCTTCGGCGGCATCTCGGGCTCTGCCGTGGCTGACGCCTCCGCCGTCGGCGGCCTGATGATCCCGCAGATGAAGAAGCGCGGCTACGATGCCGACTATGCCGTCAACGTCACGGCGAACGCCGCGATCATCGCGCTGCTGATCCCTCCTTCGCACAACATGATCATCTATTCGCTGTCGGCGGGCGGAAACATCTCGATCGCGGATCTCTTCACCGCCGGCATCCTGCCCGGCCTGATGCTCTGCGGCGCGCTGATGTTCGCCGCCTGGGCGGTGGCCGTGAAGCGCGGTTATCCGCGCGAGGCCTTTCCCGGCCTTGCCGCAGTCGGCCGCTACGTCGTGCTGGCGGTTCCCGGCATCCTGCTGATCGGCATCATCTTCGGCGGGGTCCGCTCAGGCGTCTTCACCGCGACCGAATCCTCCTGCGTCGCCGTCGTCTACGCCATCCTCGTCACGATCTTCGTCTACCGGCAGCTCACCTGGACCGGCTTCGTCGAGGCCACACTCGGCGCGGTCCGCACCACGGCGATGGTGCTGCTGGTGATCGGCGCGGCGGGCTCCTTCGGCTGGCTCATGGCCTTCCTGCAGGTGCCCCAGGCCACGATCGCGATGATGAAGGCCGTCTCGGACAATCCGATCGTCATTCTGCTGATGATCAACGTCATCCTGCTGGTCCTCGGCACCTTCATGGACATGGCGCCGATGATTATCATCTGCACGCCGATCTTCCTGCCGGTGGTCAAGGCCTTCGGCGTCGACCCGATCCATTTCGGCGTCATCCTGATCCTCAACGCCGGCATCGGGCTCAACACGCCGCCGGTCGGGTCGGTCCAGTTCGTCGCCTGCGCCATCGGGCGCATCTCGATCGGCGAGTCGATGCGCACCATCTGGCCGTTCTACGGAGCAAGCGTGGCGGTCCTGCTGCTGGTGACGTATATCCCCGGCATCTCCCTCTGGCTTCCGAGGCTGTTCCATTGACGCGCCTGTCGAACGCTACCCTTGCCGCCCTGCCCGGCACGGTCCGCCGCCCCGCCTATGACCGCTCGCGGCTCGTCCCCGGCATCGTCCATCTCGGGCTCGGCGCCTTCGCCCGCGGCCATCTCTGCGAGTACACCGAGGATGCGCTGGAGCTGGAGTTCGGCGCCTGGGGCATCACCGGCGCCAGCCTGCAGCGCCCCGACCAGCGCGACCGGCTAAAGCCGCAGGACGGCCTCTACACGCTCCTGAAACGCGCCCCGGCCGGGCCGGAGCTACGCATCATCGGCTGCGTCGGGGAGGTCCTCGTCGCGCCCGAGGACCCGGCCGCGCTGATCGCCCGCCTCGCCGCGCCCGAGACCCGCATCGTCTCGCTGACCGTGACGGAGAAGGGCTATTGCCACGACCCCGCCACCGGCCGGCTGCGGGCGGACCATCCCGACATCGTCCATGACCTCGCGCATCCGCTGGCACCGCGCTCGTCGATCGGCATCCTCGTCGCCGGGCTGAAGGCCCGCCGCGCCGCGGGCCTTGGGCCCTTCACCGCTCTGAGCTGCGACAACCTTCCGCATAATGGCGGCGTGCTGCGCGGGCTGGTGCGCGATTTCGCAGCCCTTTCCGACGATACGCTCGCGCGCTGGATCGAGGCCGAGGGCGCCTTCCCCGCGACCATGGTCGACCGCATCGTTCCGGCCACCACCGACGCCGACATCGCCGAGGTCGAAGGCCTGATCGGTCTCGCGGACGCGGCGGCCGTGATCGGCGAGCCCTTCCGGCAATGGGCGATCCAGGACGTCTTTGCCGCGGGCCGCCCGGCCTGGGAGCGTGTCGGCGCGCAGATGGTGACGGAGGTCGCGCCCTTCGAGTTCATGAAGCTGCGCATGCTGAACGGCGCGCATTCCTCGCTTGCCTATCTCGGCTATCTCGCCGGCCACGAGACGGTCGCCGAGGCGAGCGGCGATCCGGTGCTCGCGCGCTTCCTGCAGGGTCTCTGGGCCGAAATCATCCCGACCGTCCCCGCTCCGCAGGGCGTCGTACTGGATGACTATGCGGCCGCGCTGCTCGCCCGCTTCCGCAACCCGGCGATCCGCCACCGCACCTGGCAGATCGCCATGGACGGCTCGCAGAAGCTGCCGCAGCGCCTCCTCGGCACCATCCGCGACCGCTTGAAGGCAGGCGCTCCGATCGACCATCTCGCGCTCGGCGTCGCCGCCTGGATGCGCTATGTCTCCGGCACGGACGAAAAGGGCGCGGCGATCGATGTCCGCGACCCACTCGCAGCGGAGTTCGCGACGCGGGCCAAGTCCGCCGGCCGCAACGCCCAGGCGCTGAGCCAGGGGCTGCTCGGCATCGAGGCGATCTTCGGCACCGACCTGCCGCGCGCGGAGCGTTTCACCGCTCCGCTCGAGCGGCATCTGGCGGCGCTGTTCGACAAGGGCGCGAAAGCGACGGCGGCTTCCGTCTGAAGCAAGCGCGGGGAACCCCTCTCCTGTAAGGAGAGGGGCAGGGGTGAAGTGTCGGCCAGAGTTCGACAAGCCTTGCCCTGACCGCGGCGCCGACACCGCCCGGCTGGTTTACCGTCCGGCCCTCACCGGGAGAGGGGTTCCCGCGCGAACTCCCCTTGATCGTAGCGGTCCTCTCGCGCCAGATGCGCGCATGATCCGCGCCGTCATCCTCGCGCTCGCCCTGCTGAGCCTGGCCTCCACGGCCCAGGCCCAATCCCCCGTGACCGTTCCCAATTTCTGGGATCCGCGGATCAGGCTCGACCGGCCGGAGCCCGGCCCGCCGCGGGTGATCCGCTTCCTCACCGATGACGAGTATCCGCCGCTGCATTTCGCCGGTGCGGATGGCAGCCTCACCGGCTTCTCGGTCGAGCTCGCCCGCGCCGCCTGCGAGAAGCTGGGCTGGACCTGCACGGTTCAGGCCCGCCGCTTCGACACGCTGCTGGATTCGCTCGCCGAGGGCCGTGGCGACGTGATCGCGGCGGGGATCAACCTGACGCCGCAGATCCGCCAGCGCTTCGCCGCGAGCCATCTCTATTTCCGCAGCAGCGCCCGCCTCGCCACCACCCGCGGCAACGCCGAGGCCGAGCTCGACACGCGCAGCCTGCAGGGCAAGCGGGTCGCCGTCGTCGGCGGCACGGCGCATAACGCGTTTCTTGAACGGCTCCTGCCCTTCGTCCAGCGCCGCGAGACCGGTACGCTCGCGGGCGCTATCACGGCGCTGCGCAGCGGCGAGGCCGAGTTCGTCTTCGCCGACGGCAACGCTTTGTCCCTGCTGCTGGCGGGCTCGGCCGGCAGCGAACTCGCCTTCACCGGCGGCCCCTTCCTCGAAAGCCGCTATTTCGGCGAGGGTGTCGGCTTCCTGCTGCGCAAGGACGAGGCGCCCCTCAGGCGCGCCCTCGACTATGCATTGCAGTCGCTCTGGGACGATGGCACCTATGCCAGGCTCTATCTGCGCTTCTTCCCGGTGAGCCCGTTCTGAGATCGGCGATCATCCCGCCGCTTCCGTCATGGTAGGGCTTGTCCCGACCATCCACGTTTTCGCCAGTCGAGACCTGTGGTTCAAGACGTGGATGCTCGCCACAAGGGCGAGCATGACGGCGAGCCCCCCTCCAGCCCTTTACGCTGGCGCGTTGGCCCTCAGCGCCTGTTTCGCCACCGCCGCGAGCCAGCCTGACGCCGCCGGCAGGATCGCGTCGTTGAAGTCGTAGCGGTCGTTGTGGAGTTCCCCGCCGTTCACCACCGGCCCGTTGCCGATCCAGATGTAGCAGCCCGGCAGGTGCTCGAGGAAATACGCGAAATCCTCGCCCGTCGTGCTCGCCTTCAGATCGCGCCGGACGCTCAGGCCCGCCGCCTCGCCCGCGGCGGCAGCCATCTCCTCCTCCGCGGGGGTGTTGACGGTCGCGGCGCCATGCATCGTCTCGACCTCGGCCGTCATCTCGAAGGTCGCGGCGATGTTCTGCGCGATGGCGTCGAGTCGGGCCAGCAGCCGGTCCCGCACCGCCGGAACGAAGGTGCGGAAGGTGCCCTCGATGAAGACATTGGTCGGGATCTGGTTCGAGGCGAGCCCGCCATGCACCTGCCCGATCGAGACCACCGCCGACTCCATCGGATCGACATTGCGCGAGACGATCGTCTGCAAGGCGAGGATGAGATGCCCCATCGCGACGATCGGATCGCGGGTCGTCTCCGGCAGGGCCGCATGGCCGGCCGTGCCGGTGAGCGTGATCTTGAAGCGGCCGGGCTCGGACATCACCGGCCCGCGATGCACCGCGACAGCGCCCGCTTCCAGCCCCGGCCAGTTGTGCAGGGCGAAGATGCGCTCCATCGGGAAGCGCTCCAGCACCCCGTCGGCCAGCATCGCCTGCGCGCCGCCGGCGCCTTCCTCGGCCGGCTGGAAGACGAACTGGACCGTCCCGCTCCAGCCCTCGTCGCGGGCAAGCAGCGCCGCCGCCCCCAGCAGGGCGGTCGTGTGGCCGTCATGGCCGCAGGCATGCATCACATTGGGAGTGCCCGACTTGTAGGGCAGGTCGTTGACTTCGGCGATCGGCAGCGCGTCCATGTCGGCGCGCAAGCCCACGGAACGTTCCGAGCCGCCGCGCTTCAGCGTCGCCACGACGCCATGGCCGCCTACATCGGCGGTGAAAGGAACACCGAGCTCGGTCAGCTTTTCCTGCACGAATGCGCTCGTCGCCTTTTCGTGCCGGCCGAGCTCGGGATAGGCGTGGAGATGGCGGCGCCAGGCGGTCAGGGTTTCGTGCAGGTCGCGATCCAAGGCAGATATTCCTGTTAAAGGCATGGTCCAAGGCAACCTATACCCGGCAGAGGCTCCGGCAAACGAAGATCGCACGCCGTCATTCCGGATGAGCAGCATTGCCTTCCGTCATTCTCGGGCGAAGCGAAGCGCAGACCCGAGAATCTCTGGACGGAGATGCTCGGGCCGAGCCCGAGCATGACGGACGGGACATGAGCTGCATTGACGCAGCCCTTCGCAATCTGCGAAACGCCCCGATCAACTTTCTGTTGAAGATCCAATCGCCCAATGCCGGAGAGGACACCACCCCAAATGCCCGTTTTCGACCCCGCCCTTGTGGACGCCGCCCAGCGTTCGGCCGCCTGGCCGTTCGAGGAAGCTCGCAAGCTCGTCGCGCGGATCGAAAAATCGGGCAAGAAAGAGGTCGTCTTCGAGACCGGCTACGGCCCGTCGGGCCTGCCGCATATCGGCACCTTCGGCGAGGTCGCGCGCACCTCGATGGTCCGCCACGCCTTTCAGGTGCTGACAGATGGCACCGTCCCCACCCGGCTGATCGCCTTCTCGGACGATCTCGACGGCCTGCGCAAGGTGCCCGACAACGTCCCGAACAAGGAGCTGCTGGCGGCCGCACTCGGCAAGCCGCTGACCGAGGTGCCCGACCCCTTCGGCACGCATGACTCGTTCGGCCGGCACAACAATGCACGGCTGCGCGCTTTCCTCGACCAATTCGGCTTCGACTACGAGTTCAAGTCCTCGACCGACAGCTACCGTGCGGGCGAGTTCGACGCGACCTTGCTCAAGATGCTGGCGCGCTACGACGCCATCATGAAGATCATGTTGCCGACGCTGCGCGAGGAGCGCGCCGCGACCTATTCGCCCTTCCTGCCGATCCACCCGAAGACGCGCGTCGTCATGCAGGTGCCGATCGAGGCGCGCGACGTCGAGGCCGGCACCATCGCCTGGGCCGACCCGGCGACGGGCGAGCGCTTCGTCACGCCCGTGACCGGCGGCAACGTCAAGCTGCAGTGGAAGCCCGACTGGGCGATGCGCTGGGTCGCGCTCGGCATCGACTACGAGATGGCCGGCAAGGACCTGATCGACTCGGTCAAGGTCTCCTCGCAGATCGCGCGCGCGCTCGATGCCGCGCCGCCGGAGGGCTTCAACTACGAGCTCTTTCTCGACGAGCAAGGCCAGAAGATCTCGAAGTCCAAGGGCAACGGCCTGACCATCGAGGAATGGCTCGAATACGGCCCGCAGGAGAGCCTGGCGCTCTACATGTTCCAGCGCCCGCGCGAGGCCAAGAAGCTGCATTTCGACGTCATCCCGCGCGCGGTCGACGAGTATCTGCAGTTCCTCGGCGGCTATGAGCGGCAGGACTGGAAGAACCGCCTCGGCAACCCGGTCTGGCACCTGCATCATGGCGAGCCGCCGGCTCCGGAGATCATCGCCACCGGCGAGGGCGAGAACGCGGCCCGCGCGCAGATCACCTTCGGCCTGCTGATGAACCTCGTTGCGGTCGCAAATTC
Source organism: Allobosea sp. Root381 (assembly GCF_001429395.1). Lineage (GTDB taxonomy): Bacteria > Pseudomonadota > Alphaproteobacteria > Rhizobiales > Beijerinckiaceae > Allobosea. The sequence continues at coordinate 341,685 of NZ_LMJT01000012.1, read as the reverse complement.
CGAGGACAAGGCCGTGCTCTGGGGCTTCCTCCAGCGCTATGCGCCGGGCATCTCGCCGCAAACCCATCCGCGGCTCGATGCGCTCGTCGGCTACGCAATCGCCTATTTCCGCGACTTCGTGAAGCCGGCGAAGAACTACCGCCTCGCCGACGAGACGGAAGCGCAGGCCTTCACCGCGCTTGACGCAGCGCTGGCCGCCCTTCCGGCCGACGCCAGCGCCGAGACGGTGCAGGACACCGCGCTGGACGTCGCCCGCGCGATCCCGCGCTACCAGAACCTCACCGCCAAGAACGCGACGCCCGAGCGGCCCGGCGTCTCCGGCGAGTGGTGGAAGGCGATCTACCAGGTGATGTTCGGCGAGGACCAGGGTCCGCGCTTCGGTTCCTTCGCGGCGATCTACGGCATCGCCAACACCCGCGCGCTGATCGCCAAGGCTTTGGCCGGCGGTTTGGTCGAGGAGCACGCCGCGTTTCTCGACACGCGTAACAAGGCGGGGTGACATCGTCCCTCGTCATTTCGGAGACGCCGCGCAGCGGCGCCGCTCCGGTTCGCTGCGACCGGAATGGCGTTGACAGGACAAAGGCCGAATGACCAACGCCCATGCCGTCGAGCACGCGATCACATCCCGCCGCGCCATCCGCGCCTTTCTGCCGGATCCGGTCGATCCGGCGCTCATCCGCCGGCTGATCGAGGTCGCCGCCCAGGCTCCGAGCGGCACCAACATGCAGCCCTGGAAACTCCGGGTGATCGGCCCACAGACGCGCGAGCGGCTGGAGCATGCCTTGATCGCAGCGCTGGATTCGCCCGAGCTGCCGACGGAGGAGGAATACCGATACTACCCGCAGACCTTCCGCGAGCCCTATCTGTCGCGGCGCCGCAAGGTCGGCTGGGATCTCTACGGCCTGCTCGGCGTGACGAAAGGCGACACCGCAGGGATGAAGCGGCAGACCGCCGCAAACCTGCGCTTCTTCGGCGCTCCCGTCGCGCTCATGCTCACCGTCGACCGCGATCTGGAGATCGGCTCCTGGCTCGATCTCGGCATGTTCGTGCAGAGTCTGCTGGTGGCCGCGCAGGGCAACGGCCTGCAATCCTGCCCGCAGGCGATCTTCGCGCGCTACCATCCAGTGGTGCGGCGCGAGCTCGCTATTCCCGAAGACGAGGTGGTGGTCTGCGGCATCGCTATCGGCCGCGCCGACCCCGACGCGCCCCAGAACGGGCTCGTGCCCGAGCGCGAGCCGGTGGAGAACTTCACCACCTGGCTCGACTGAACAGGCTTCGGCGAGTTCCCTTGATCCTCGGAAACGCGCCGTCATCCCGGCCGTAGCGAAGCGGAGCGCCGGTATCCATGGCAGGGTTCCGAAGCCCTCCGATGGATCCCGGATCTGCGCCGCTGCGCGGCTTGTCCGGGATGACGCGGCGTGTCCGGACGATATCCGGAAAAGTCAGCGGCGGTGCATGCTCTTCAGCACCGGCTCGACCAGATAATGCATCGCGACGATAGCGATGCCGCCGACAACCAGCCCGAAAACGGCCGAAAGGACCGCTCCGGTCAGCCATTCGATCGCTCCGCCCAGCGTCGGCAGCGCGTTGCCAGCGGCAGCGGCAATCGCATGACTGGCATGGCCGATCGCGGTAAGCCCGAACACCTCCAGCCCATGGATGATGATGCCGCCGCCGACCCAGAGCATCGCCGCCGTGCCGACGGCGCCGAGCGCCGTCAGGAAGTGCGGCATGCCGATGACGAGCCCGCGCCCAAGCAAGCGCACGGGCGCGAAGCGCTGCCGCGCCAGTGCCACGCCGGCATCGTCCGCCTTCACGATCAGTGCGACCGCGCCATAGACGACCGCGGTGATGCCGATGCCGACCACCGCCAGAACCACGGCCTGCATCCAGAAGGACGCGTCCGCCACGGTCGAGAGCGTAATTGCCATGATCTCGGCCGAGAGGATGAAATCGGTCTTGATTGCCCCGGCGATCTTCTGCTCCTCGAGCAGCTTCGGGTCGAGCGCGGCCTGCCCGGCCTCCGCCGGTGTCGCGGTGGCATGGGGCATAACGAGTTCGAGAATCTTCTCGGCGCCCTCGAAACAGAGATAGACACCGCCAGCCATCAGCAGCGGCGTGATCAGCCAGGGCGCGAAGAGGGCCAGGATCAGCGCACCCGGCAGCAGGAAGAGCAGCTTGTTGCGGAGCGAGCCGACGGCGATGCGCCAGATGATCGGCAATTCGCGCGACGCCGCAAAGCCGACGGCATAGCGCGGTGTCACCGCGGCGTCGTCGATGACGATGCCGGCGGCCTTGGTGCCGGCCTTGGTGGCCTGCGCCACGACATCGTCCACCGAGGCGGCCGCGACCTTGGCGATGCCGGCGACATCGTCGAGCAGCGCGAACAATCCAGAGGCCACGGCCGATTCTCCGAAGCCGCGTTGCGGCGCTGCAGCGAAGCTATGCCGGGTCGCAGCGACGTGACAATGGCGCCGGTGAGGACGGCTACGCCGGGCTAGCTTCAGGCGGCCTTCGCCTTCAGATCGGCGAACCCCTTGCCCTCCGCCGCGAGCTTCCTGAGCAAAGGCGCCGGTTCGAGCGACCTGTCGCCCGTCTCCGCCGCCTGCGCTTCGAGCCGCCGGGCGATGACATCGAGCCCGACCGTATCAGCCCAATGCATCGGCCCGCCGCGCCAGGCCGGCCAGTTGTAGCCATTGAGCCAGATCACATCGATGTCGCCCGGACGGGCCGCGATCCCCTCCTCCAGGATGCGAGCGCCCTCGTTGACCATTGGATCGAGCAGCCGCGACAGGATCTCCTCGGTCGTAAAGCTGCGCCGCGTCACGCCCTGCTCCTGCGAGATCCGGCCGATCAGCGCCTCGACCTCCGGGTCGCGCTGCCCGGTGCGGGCACCCTCGGGATAAAGGAAATAGCCGCGCCCGGTCTTCTGGCCGAACCAGCCGGCCTCGCAGATTGCATCGGCCACGGCCGCGGTCTTGCCGCGTGATTTGCGCGAGCGCCAGCCGATGTCGTTGCCGGCAAGATCGGCCATCGCGCAGGGGCCCATCTTGAAGCCGAAGCCGGTCAGCGCCGTATCGACCTCATGCGGCAGAGCGCCCGCGACCAGCAGCCGCTCGGTTGCCCGCGTGCGCGCCTCCAGCATGCGGTTGCCGACGAAGCCGAAGCCGTTGCCGACCACGACCGGCACCTTCCCGAGCCTGCGCCCGAGCGCCACCGCCGTGACCACGGCATCGTCGGCGACACCGTCCGGCCGCACCACCTCGAGCAGCTTCATGACGTTGGCCGGGCTGAAGAAATGCATGCCCAGCACATCCTGCGGCCGCGTCGTGGCGGCGGCGATGGTCGGGATGTCGAGATAGGAGGTGTTGCTGGCCAGGATGGCACCGGGCTTCGCGACGGCGTCGAGTTCGGAGAAGATCTGCTGCTTGACGCTCATCTCCTCGAAGGCAGCCTCGATCACGATGTCGGCCTCGGCAGCAGCGGCGAGCCCGACCGCAGGCGTGATCAGCGCCAGGCGTTCGTCGCGCTTCTGCGGCGTCAGCGAGCCTCGCGTCACCGACATCTCGTAGATCGCCGCGATGCGGTTCATGCCGTTGTCGACCTGCGCCTGCTGCTGCTCGATCAGCGTCACCGGGATGCCGGCATTGGCGAAGCTCATCGCGATGCCGCCGCCCATCGTGCCGGCGCCGATCACGGCCGCGCGCGAGACCAGTCGCGGCTTCACCTCGCTGCCGATGCCGGGAATGCGGGCGATCTCGCGCTCGGCGAAGAAGACGTGCCGGAGCGCCTTCGAACGCGGATCGGCGACCAGCGCGGTGAACAAGGCGCGCTCCTTCGCAAGCCCCTCAGTGAAGGGCAGGGAGTGGGCCGCGCGCACCGCCTCGATCAGCGCCATCGCATTCGGCATGTCGCCGGATTTTTTTGTGGCGTCAGCCGCCAACACCTCGAACGCTTCGCGATCGGCCGCCGTCAGGCGGTCCGTCCTGTCGCGGAGGCGCGCCGGCGCCCCCTTCGCCGCCAGGGCTCGTGCATAAGCGACCGCCGCGGCCACGACATCGCCAGCCGTCACCTCGTCGACGATGCCGAGTTCCAGCGCCTTGCCAGCCGCGACCGGCTCGCCGGAGAGGATCATCGGAAAGGCCTTCGCGGCACCGATCAGGCGCGGCAGGCGCTGCGTGCCGCCGGCGCCGGGGATCAGGCCGAGCTTGATCTCGGGCAAGCCGAGCACCGCCGCAGCGGAGGCCACTCGGCCATGGCAGGCGAGCGCCACCTCAAGCCCGCCGCCCAGCGCCGCGCCCTGGATCGCCGCGACGACCGGCTTCGGGCACGACTCGATGGCGTCGATCAAGTCCGGCAGGAGAGGCGGCACCGGCGGCTTGCCGAATTCGCCGATGTCGGCGCCGGCGATGAAGGCCCGCCCGGTCGCGGCGATGACGATGGCCGAAACAGCCGGATCGGCGCCCGCCTCCGCAATGGTCCGGGCGAGATCGGTGCGCAGGGCCTGGCCGAGCGCATTGACCGGAGGATTGTCGATCGTCGCGATCGCAACCTCGCCATGACGGGCGAGCCGCACGGTCTCCATCGGCGCATATCCCTGCTTTGCCGGCGCCATCGGCCCGGTCGATTTCGGGCCAAGGAGGAAGGCCCCGGACCAGTCTTTGTCAAGCCGGAGCCCACGACGGGAACGGCCCCGCAGGGCGCCGCCGCTGCCGCTTGACCCCCGCGGAAGCACCATGCCAAGCCTGCGGAGAGGACAGGCTCGAGCCCCGATCGGCGCCGCGGCAAGGCTGCGACGAACGGACGACCAAAGGCCGCAGGGACAGGGAAACGCCGATGACCGCTGCCATTCTGACCGAGGCCGTCGCGCCCGGCGTCACCCAGATCACGATGAACCGCCCCGAGCGCAAGAATGCGCTCGACCAGGCCAGCTATCGCGGCCTGATCGCGGCCTTCGCCGCCGCCGAGGCCGATGCGCAGACCCGCGCCATCGTCGTCACCGGGACCGGCGGCTGCTTCACCAGCGGCAACGACATCCGCGACTTCGCGACCTCGGCGCTTGAGGGAGCCCGCGTCGCCATGGACTTCCTGACGACGATCTCGACGGCGACGAAGCCCATCGTCGCGGCGGTCGAGGGTTTCGCGGTCGGCATCGGCACGACGATGCTGCTGCATTGCGACCTCGCCTATGCCGGCGAGGGCTCGACCTTCCGCATGCCCTTCGCTGCACTCGGGCTCTGCCCGGAAGGCGCGTCGAGCTATCTGCTGCCGCTCGCCGCGGGCTCCAAGCGGGCCTCCGAACTGCTGATGCTGGCGGAGGCCTTCGGGTCCGAGATCGCGCGGGAAGCCGGATTGCTCAACGGCGTGGTCGCCCAGGGCGCCGCGCTTGGGACAGCCCTCGACAAGGCGAAGGCTCTGGCCGCCCTGCCCCCGCAATCGATCGCGCTCACGAAGCAATTGCTGAAGCGCGGCCAAGCCGCCGCCATCGCCGACGCGATCGCGACCGAGGCGCGGCATTTCGACGAGCGCCTGCGCTCCGACGAAGCGCAGGCGGCCTTCGCCGCGTTCCTCAAGCGCTGAGGCGCCCGGGAACGCCGCGACGCGCTTCCCGTCAGGCAGTGACCACCCGGCGGCCCCGCAATTTCTGCAGGCCCCAGGAGAACACCGGCCAGAGCAGAGCGGCGAAGGTCATCGCGGCGAGCACGCTCGCCACCGGCCGGCTGAAGAAGGGCACGAGCGAGCCGTCCGACTTGATCAGCGAGGTCACGAAGTTCTGCTCCACCATCGTGCCCATGACGATACCCAGCACCATCGCCGCGACCGGATAGCCGTTCTTCTCCATCAGGAAGCCGACGACGCCGAAGACCATGACACACCAGACCGCGAAGAGGTTGTTGCCCGCCGTAGCGAAGCCGCCGACCGCGCAGAAGACCAGAATGAGCGGCATCACCGCGGAGCGCGGGGCTCGGACCATCCGGCTCGACAGCCGGATCGCGACGATGCCCAGCGGGATCATGATCAGGTTGGCGATGACGAAGATGATGTAGAGGGCGTACATGCTCGACGCCTGCTCGGTGAACAGCGCCGGGCCCGGGTTCAGGCCCTTCATGTAGAGCACGCCGATCGCGATGGCGGTGATGGTGTCGCCGGGAATGGCGAAGAGCAGTGCGGGCACCCAGCTCGAGGCCAGCGAGGCATTGTTGGAGGCGCCGGCCTCGATCAACCCTTCGGGATGGCCGGTACCGAACTTCTCGGGCGTCTTGGAGAAGCGCTTGGAGATGGCATAGCTGGCCCAGGCCGCCATGTCGGCGCCGACGCCCGGCAGCACGCCGACGAGGATGCCGGTGACGTTGCCGCGCGCCTGCTGCTTCGGATATTTCTTGGTGAGAGCCCACTGGCCCGCGAGGATCGAGCCGAGGCGGCGATCCTCCATCTTCGGCGGCTCGCGTTCGGTGAGGGCGCGCATCACCTCCGAAAGGGCGAAGACACCGATCAGCGCCGGGATCGGCTCGATGCCGCCGAGCAGATCGGTGGAGCCGAGGGTGAAGCGCGCCACGCCGCCCGGATTGTTGATGCCGATGCAGGTGATCAGCAGCCCCAGCAGCATCGCCGCGATCGCCTTGATCGGCGAGGAGCGCGCCACGAGCGTCGCGCACATCAGGCCCAGCATCGCCAGCCAGAAATTCTCATAGGTCGAGAAGGAGAGCGCCATCTCGGCCAGCGCCGGGGCAATCAGCGTCACGGCGAAGGTGCCGAAGATGCCGCCGAGCGCCGAAAACCAAAGGCAGATGCCGAGCGCGGTCTCCGCCTGCCCCTTCCGGGTCATCTGATAGGCGTCGTCCGTATAGGCGGCCGATGCGGGCGTGCCCGGAATGCGCAGGAGGCAGCCCGGGATGTCGCCCGCGAAGATCGCCATGGCGGACGCGGTGATGATCGTGGCGATCGCGGCGATCGGCGACAGATAGAAGGTGATCGGCACGAGCAGCGCCACCGCCATGGTGGCGGTGAGGCCGGGAATCGCCCCGACCGTCAACCCATAGATGGCGGAAGCCGCGATGGCGATCAGCACATCGGTCTGGAAGACGAGGCCGAAGGCCTGGAGGAGGTCGCTCATGATCGGTGCGCTCACCAGGGAAAGGGCAGCAGGCCACCCGGCAGGGGCACGCGCAGCAGCTTGAGGAAGATGAAGTTGATCACGAAGGGCCCGACGATGGCGACCGGCACGGCGAGCTTGAGCCGGGCGCCGAAGGCCAGGGCGCCGACCAGCACGATGATCGCCGACGTCAGCAGGAAGCCGAGCGGCTCGGAAACGAGCGCATAGAAGATCATCAGCGCCGGCGGCAGCAGCGCCAGCCAGTTCCGCCAGGCCGGCAGCGGCTCCAGCAACTCGGGCGCCGAATGGCTCGCGACATCGGCCTCGGCCACCTCCTCGAAATGCCGGCCGACGCCCATGGCGATCAGGACGCCGCAGAGGACGAGCCCACCGCCGACCACCATTGGAAAGGCGGAGGGGCCGACCTGCTGACCCGGCACTGGCGGCAATTGCGAGCCATAGAAGAAAGCCATCGCACCGAGAGTCGCTATCGCTCCACCGGTCATGCGGTCGGACAGTTGCATTTCGGCAACCTCCTTCTTTGTCGAGAGATCAAAAAAACGACGCCGGAGAGCAAGGCTTCTCCGGCGTCCATGGATGGCTAAATCAGCTCTTGGCGAGACCGCCGGCCTTCATGAAAGCGCCCATCGACTTGTCGCTTCCGGCCATGAAGGTGGCGAAGCCGTCGGCGTCGGCATACTTCATCGAAAGGCCGCGCGACTCCATGAAGTCTTTGTACTCCTTGGATTCGTAGACCTTCTTCAACTCGCCTGCGAGCAGGCTCGCGATGTCGGCGGGCAACCCCTTCGGGCCGCCGATGCCGCGCCAGGAGCCGAGCGTGAAATCGATGTTCAGGCTCTCCTTCAGCGTCGGCACGTCCTTGAACTGCGGATTGCGGGCCTCGGCCATGATGGCGAGCGACTTCGCCTTGCCGGCATCGATCATGGCCCGCGCTTCCGGCACCGAGCAGGTGACGAGGTCGACGCCGCCGGCGGCGAGGTCCTGCATTCCCGGTGCGGCGCCGTTGGATGGCACCCAGGCGACATGGTCTGGCTTCAGGCCCATAGCCTGCAGCCAGCCGATCAGCGCCAGATGCCAGATGCCGCCCTGCCCCGTGCCGGACGCCTTGAACTTGCCGGGAGGCGCCGCCTTGATCGCGTCGGCCAGCGCCTTGATGTCCTTGTAGGGCGAATCGAACTTCACCTGCACGCCCGGCGGGTCATCGTTCATCAGGGCGAGCGGGGTGTAGTCCGCATAGGTCAGCTTGGTCAGCCCCTGGTGGTGCATCATCGCGATTTCGGAGGTGATGATGCCGAGCGTGTAGCCGTCCGCCGCCGCTGTCGCGATCGCGGAATGGCCGACCACGCCGGAACCGCCGGTGCGGTTCACCACGGCGAAGGGCTGTCCGAGGTTCTTCTCGAGGACCGCCGCGATGATGCGGACCACCGCATCCGTGCCGCCACCCGCGCCCCAGGGGCAGACCAGCGTCACCGGCCGGGAAGGATACTTTGCCTGCGCAATCGCCGGATTGGCGATCAAACCTACCGCGCCGGCCGCAGCCGCTCCCGCGAGCACACTACGCCTGCTGATTCTGTCGTTCATCTGCTCTCTCTCCCTAAATCGATTTAGTTATCGAGCGCTCCTCGTCGATGACGGGGCCCTCTTTGAAGACGGCGTATCTGAACCGATTGTCGCCGCAGTGACAACTGCTCTTTGTACGATTTCTACAGGCCGCAGTTCACCGGAAGCACCGACGCGGAAATCTTTTCGACGACGGCGCCCGTGCTGAGCTCGACTCCGGAAACCGCTGCGGCAGGCGCCCCCGCCGCTCCGGCACGTGGCAGAAGGCCGCCCAAAACCGATCCCCCGGCCACCGCATAGGCCCGCTGCGGCGCGACCCCGGCGACGAGCACCTTGTCGGACGGATTGTCGGTGACGATGCCGGCAAGCCGGCCCTGGCGATCGAATACGGGACTGCCGGCCTGTCCCGGCTGCAGCGGCGCGAAGACCGCCGCCTTCTCGCCGATTCGCACACCCTGCCCCGACAGGGCGACGGCGGCGCGCCGGCCGCCCTCCGCGCCGAAGGCAAGCAGCACAAGGCTCTCGCCCGCAGCCGGCGGCTCGGCGCGCGGCGCGATCGCCGTCAGGGCCGGCCCGCCTTCGAGATCGAGCAGGACGAGCCCGCCTTCGCCCGGCCCGCGAGCATTGGCATTGCGGCCACCGACTTGCAGCGAGCGACAGTTCTCGACAGCCGGAGCCGCCGTCACAACCACCCTCTCCCCAACCACCAGCGCGACGCCGTAGCGTTCGGTCACCCGCACGGGAGTCGCCGTGGTAGGCACCGCGACCGGAGCCGATGCGACGGCGGAGGGGGCTGACATCGCCCCGGTCGGGAACGGATCGAAGCTCGCCGCAATCGCGATCACCAGCTTGTCGACGCTCGGCGCCAGCGCCTTGTCGTAGCCGATCGAGAAGCCGCGCAGCCCTTCCGGCCCGGCCGCCAGCCGGCGGTAGAACTTGCCGGTCGGCGTCTCGCCGGTGACCACGAAGAAGTCGGGCCGTAGCAGCTTGTAGGTAATCTTGCGGCCGGGATTGTTCGGCGTCGGCGCCGTCGCCTTCTCGAACACGGCCTCGAGCGTCTCGCCCGGCGGCGTCGCCGAGGTGTCGAGCGTGATCTTCTCGTCCCCGCTCTGCCAGCGGCTGCCCGAGGGCGCGAGGTCGCGCTTCGGCAGGATACGCTCCGGAACGCCGATGCGCGCCCCGGTCTTCTCGTCTGCTATCAGCCGGAAGCCGGCCGCGGTCCGCGCCGCCTCGGCCGATTGCGCCAGCGCCCTGCGCTCCGCCGGGTTCAGCGTGCCGTCCGGCGCCCCCTTCAGCCCGGCCTTCAGCGCGTTGATGGCGCGGAAGGTCAGCGGCCCGTAGGATCCGCTGACGGCGCCGTTGAAATGCCCGGCCCAGATCAGGTCGGCCTGGATCGCCTTGCGCTCCGCCTCCGGCAGGCTGTCGAAGCTCGTCTGGGCCGCAGCCATCTGCGGATTGGGAGCCTGCGCACCCGCGGCCGAGGCCCCGAGCAATGCGAGCGCCAGTGCGGCGGCGCGAAGCCCCTCGCTTCGCAGATTGCGGAAACCGTCGCGCGGCATGAAATTCGTTCTCCAAGGCAGGCAAGGCGGCGCGCATTGAGCGACAGAACGGGGCGCACCGCAACCGCGGGATGCCGACGGGCCGATCGCCGCGGAATATCGGTAGCCATACCCGCCGAGCCGGATGGGACGACCTGCGTTCGCATGACTTGAACGCCTGCGGCGCAGTGATAGCCTGCCGGCCCCGTCTCGCGCCGTCATCGGCCTGAAGCCTCGCTCGGCGAGGCTGGCGAACCGGCCCGACGTAGAGGAACGACGATGACCCTGCTCGCCCCCTTCGCGCTCCTCCTCGGGCTTGTCCTCGCGGCCCATCCGGCGCTCGCCCAGAAGGCCTATATCCGCAACGACCTCGCCGCCGACGGGCAGAGGCTGGAGGAGCGTCTGAAGCGGGAAGTCACGGCCGGCGCCCGTTCCGCCGCCGATCTGGTGCGGACCGGCGAGGCGGCGCTCTCGCGCGGTGATGCCCGCGCCGCCCTGCCCCAGGCCAATGCAGCCGTCGTCGCCGAGCCCGGCAACGCCGCCGCCTGGCGCCTGATGGCGCGCGCCGCCAACGCGATCGAGCCGCGCGACTATCGCGAGCGCTGGGAATTGCGCGAGCGCGCGATCAGCGCCGCTTATCTCGCCTATCAGCGCTCCGCCGGCCGCAACGACGAGGCGAATTCGCTCGGCGTCCTCGCCCGCCTGTTCGAGCGCCACGAGCTCTGGCGCCCGGCGCTGACGACCTATCGGCTGAGCCTCGACCTCGTCGACAACGCCTCGCTGCGCACCGCCTATGAAGCGCTTCGCGAGCAGCGCGGCTTCCGGCTGACCGGCAACAAGGTCGATGCCGACGCAGCGTCGCCGCGTGCCTGCTTCCAGTTCTCCGAGCCGCTCGCCCGCGGCCGCGTCGATTTCGCCCCTTACGTCGCCGTCTCCGGCGGCAAGGGTGACTTCGCCGTCAGCGCCGAGGACCGCCAGATCTGCGTCGACGGACTGCGCCATGGTGAGCGCTACGCCTTCGTCATCCGCCAGGGCGTGCCCTCGGCCATTCCCGACGAGCAGCTGCTGAAATCGGCCGATTACGAGGTCTATGTCCGCGACCGCACGCCCTCCGTGCGCTTCACCGGCAAGAACTACGTCCTGCCGCGCACCGGCCAGCAGGGTGTCCCGGTCGTCTCGGTCAACAGCGACCGCCTCGACCTCGAGGTGATGCGGATCGGCGACCGCAACCTGATCAACTCCGTCCATTCCGACGATTTCCTCGGCCAGCTCGGCTCCTGGTCGGCGAGCCGGATCTCCGCCGACAAGGGCCAGAGCGTCTGGACCGGCTCGATGGAGGTGAAGTCCGAGCTCAACAAGGATGTCGTCACCGCCTTCCCGGTGCTCGAGGCCGTGGGCTCGCTCAAGCCCGGCGTCTATGTGATGTTCGCCAAGCCGAGCGGGGGGCCAGCCGCGCCCACCTCCGACGGCGATGGCGACTATGACGACGGCACCACCCGCGCGACGCAGTGGTTCGTCGTCTCCGACCTCGGCCTGACCTCCTTCTCGGGGCCGGACGGCGTGCATGTGCTGGTGCGCTCGCTCGCCAGCGCCGCCCCCGTCGCCAACGCCGAGCTGCGCCTGATCGCCCGCAACAACGAGGTCCTGGCGACCATCCGTTCCGACGCCAACGGCTATGCCCGCTTCGATGCCGGCCTGGCGAAGGGCCAGGGCGGCAATGCGCCGGGCCTCGTCACCGCGGCGCTGGCCGAGGATTACGGCTTCCTCGACCTGAAGCAGACGGCGTTCGATCTCTCGGATCGCGGCGTCAAGGGGCGCGTCGCGCCCGCCGGGCTCGACGCCTATCTCTACACCGAGCGCGGCGTCTATCGCTCCGGCGAGACGGTCTACCTCACCGGCCTGCTGCGCGATGCACGCGGCACCGCGGTGACCGGGTTAGCCCTGACGCTGGTCGTCAAGCGCCCCGACGGCGTCGAGTATCGCCGCCGCCAGGTCGAGGACCAGGGCGCCGGTGGCCGCGCCCATTCGATCCCGCTGCTGCCCGGCGCCGCAACCGGCACCTGGCGCGTGCAGGCCTATGCCGATCCGAAGGGCCCGGCGATCGGCGAGGTTTCCTTCCTCGTCGAGGACTATGTCCCCGAGCGCCTCGAGCTGACGCTGACGCCGAAGGCGCCGGTGCTGCAGGCCGGCGAGCCTGCCGAGATCGACGTCGCCGCGCGCTATCTCTACGGCGCGCCGGGCTCCGCGCTCGACGTCACGGGCTCGATGACGATCCGCGCCGCCGGCCAGTCCGCGATTCCCGGCTTCGCCGGCTACCAGGTCGGCCTCACCGACGAGGCCTTCGAGGCGGTGCAGTCGGAGTTCGAGGAGAGCGCCGTCACCGACGCCGCCGGCAAGGTCACGGTGACCAACCCGGTCGCGCAGCCCGAGACCAACCGCCCGCTCGAAGCCGAGCTGACGATCCGCGTCGGCGAGCCCGGCGGGCGCGCCATCGCCCGCTCCGTTACCCTGCCGATCGTGCCGAAGGGCGCCGCCATCGGCGTCAGGAAGGCGTTCAAGGACGGCGAGCTCGGCAACGGCCAGACCGCGAATTTCGAGGTCATCATGGCCAATGGCGACGGCCGGCGCCTCGCCCGGCCGGGCGTGAAATGGACGCTCTCCAAGGTCACCCGCAACTACCAGTGGTTCTTCCAGGACGGTCGCTGGAACTATGAGGGCGTCAAGTCCACCCGCCGCGTCGCCGATGGCGAGATCGCGGTGACCGAAGGCGCCCCGGCCCGCATCGCCTCCCAGGTCGAATGGGGCAATTACCGTCTCGACGTCGCCGCCGACGGCCCGGACGCGACCGAGACCTCGGTGTCGTTCAGCGTCGGCTACGAGGCCGACAAGACCGCCGATACGCCGGACGTGCTCGACGTCGCCCTCGACAAGGCTGCCTATGCCGATGGCGAGAGCCTGCAGGTCCGCCTCAACCCGCGCTTCGCCGGCAAGGCGACGCTGGCCGTCGTCACCGACCGCGTCGCCGACATCCGCACCATCGACATCGCGCCCGGCGGCATCAGCACCAGCATCCCGGTCAAGGCCGAATGGGGCGCCGGCGCCTATCTCGTCGTGCTCGCCCATCGCCCGATGGACGCCGCCGCCCAGCGCCTTCCCGGCCGCGCCATCGGCCTGTCCTGGTTCCAGATCGGCAAGGAGGCCCGCACGCTGTCGCTCGACCTCGGCGCGCCGAACCTGGTGCGGCCGCTCTCGACGCTGTCTCTCCCGGTCAAGGTCACCGGCGCCAGCGCCGGCGAGGAGGCCTATGTCACGGTCGCGGCCGTCGATGTCGGCATCCTCAACCTGACCCGCTTCGAAAGCCCCGATCCGAGCAAATTCTTCTTCGGCCAGCGCCAGATCGGCCATGATCTGCGGGACCTCTACGGCTACCTGATCGACGGCATGCAAGGCGTGCGCGGCGCGATCCGGACGGGCGGCGACGCCGCGCCCGCGCTCGAGGGCGAGAAGCCGACGCAGGAGCCGGTCGCGCGCTATTCCGGCGTGGTCAAGGTCGGCGCGGACGGCGTCGCGAAGGTCGAATTCGACGTGCCGGCCTTCAACGGCTCGCTGCGGGTCATGGCCGTCGCCTGGTCGGCTGGGCGCACCGGGCAGGCCAGCGCCGACGTGATCGTCCGCGACCAGATCGTGGCGCAGGCGACGCTGCCGCGCTTCCTCGCCATCGGCGACCAGTCGCGCTTCCACCTCCAGATCGACAATGTCGAGGGCCCGGCAGGCCCCTATGTCGTCGATCTCGACGTGCGTGGCCCCGTGCTCGTCGCGGCCGACGCCACGCGCCGCACCATCCAGCTCGCCGCCGGCGCCAAGAGCCAGATCACGATCCCCGTGACCGCAGCCGGCCTCGGCCGCGCCGAGTTCGACGTGCGGGTGACCGGCCCGGGCGGGATCGGCACCGTGCAGAACCTCGCCGTCAGGGTGCAGCCCTCGGCGGCGACCATCGCCCGGCGTATCGTCCGGCCGCTGCCCGGCAATGGCGGCGCCATCACCGTCTCGTCGGACCTTATGGCCGACCTCGTGCCGAATTCGGGGCAGGTCTCCGTCTCGGTCTCGCCGCTGGCCTCGCTCGACGTCCCGGCGCTGCTCAAGGCGCTCGACCGCTACCCCTATGGCTGCACCGAGCAGACGGTCAGCCGCGCCCTGCCGCTGCTCCATGTCAACCGCCTCGCCTCGCTGGAGCAGCTCGCCATCGACGGCAATGCCGACGAGCGCGTGCAGAACGCCATCGACCGCGTGCTGACGCGCCAGGGTGCCAACGGCTCCTTCGGCCTGTGGAGCGTCGGCGGCGACGACCTCTGGCTCGACGCCTTCACCACCGACTTCCTGACCCGGGCGCGCGAGCGCCAGTTCGCCGTGCCGCAAACCGCCTTCAACCTGGCGCTCGACCGGCTGCGCAACCAGGTCGTCAACACCGGCGAGATCGCCAGGGAGGAGGCCGCCGGCATCGCCTATGCGCTTTATGTGCTGGCCCGCAACGGCCGGCCGGTGATGGGCGATCTGCGCTATCTCGCCGACAACAAGCTGGCGAGCTTCGCAACCCCGATGGCGCGCGCCCAGATCGGTGCCGCGCTCTCGGCGCTGGGCGATCGCGGCCGCGGCCGGGCCGCCTTCACCAGCGCACTGGCCGGCCTGCAGGAGGCCCGCGACGACGGCCTCTCCCGGCCGGACTACGGCACCCGCCTGCGCGACGGCGCCGCCGTCCTCGCGCTGATCGCCGAATCCTCCGGCGAGCGCGCCGACCTCTCCCGTGCCGCCGCGATCCTCGACAACGTCCGCAACAGTGCCCGCTACACCTCGACCCAGGAGCAGATGTGGATGGTACTGGCGGCGCAGGCCATGGCGAAGGACGCCGAGGGCATGGCGCTGACGGTGGACGGCACCGAGCGCAAAGGGCCGTTCTACCGGACGATCTCCGCCGAGGCGCTGGACGCCAGGCCGCTGACCGTCGCCAACCCGGCCGCGGCCTCGGCCCAGGCTGTGATCACCGTCTCCGGCATCCCGACCGGCCCGGAGCCCGCGCTGAACCAGGGCTTCGGCCTCGACCGCGTCATCTACACGATGAAGGGCGAGCGGGCCGATCCCGCGCGCCTGCGCCAGAACGAGCGCTATGTCGTGGCGCTCACGGTGACCGAATCCGCCAGCAATTTCGGCCGGCTGCTGCTGGTCGATCCGGTCCCCGCCGGGCTGGAGATCGAGAACGCCAACCTGACCGAGGGCGCCTCGGTCGCAGGCCTCGACTGGCTGAAGCAGGAGGTCTACCCGGTCCATACCGAGGCGCGCGACGACCGCTATGTCGCCGCCTTCGAGCGTTCCGGCGGCACCAACCAGAAGCTGGTCTACACGGTCGCCTATATCGCCCGCGCCGTCTCGCCGGGACGCTATGTTTCGCCCGCCGCCGTGATCGAGGACATGTACCGGCCGGACCGCTTCGGCCGCACCGCCTTCGGCACGGTGGATATTTCGTCAGCGCGGTGAAGTCGTCTTGACCTCGAACGGCAATCACCGGGGCTCCACCCCTCCCCCTTGTGGGGAGGGGATGGGGGTGGGGGTCGCGCCGCTGGGTGAGCGACCGAAGGACGCGGCGCCGGATCGGCCCGACAGCGAGGCGAATGGTGGCGAACCCGCCTTTGCCACCCCCACCCCTACCCCTCCCCACAAGGGGGAGGGGTTCGCGCCGCGCCGATTTCGCAAGCTGAAACTTGCAGCCGCGTCCGTGGCGCTGCTTGCGACCGCCGCGACCGCCACCCTCGCCCTCTACGCCCGCGCCCTCCCCCCGCTCGACCTCGCCGCCGCTTCCGACCGCTCGACCGTCGTGCTCGACCGCGAGGGCAGGCTGCTGCGCCCCTTCCTCACGGCGGATGGGCGCTGGAAGCTGCCGGTCGGCGTCGACGACGTCGATCCGCGCTATCTCGCCATGCTCAAGGCCTTCGAGGACAAGCGCTTCGACGCGCATCCCGGCATCGACCCGCTCGGGATGCTGCGCGCCGCCGCCCAGATGCTGGCGAATGGCCGCGTTGTCTCGGGCGGCTCGACCCTGACCATGCAGGTCGCCCGCCTGCTCGAACCGCGCGAGGAGCGCACGCTCTCCGCCAAGCTTCGCCAGGCCCTGCGTGCGCTCGAGCTGGAGCGCCGCCTCTCCAAGAGCCAGATTCTCGATCTCTACCTGACCCTTGCCCCCTTCGGCGGCAACCTCGAAGGCGTGCGTGCCGCGAGCTTCGCATATTTCGGCAAGGAACCGAGGCGACTCTCCACCGCCGAGGCGGCCCTGCTCGTCGCCCTGCCGCAATCGCCCGAGACGCGCCGGCCCGACCGCTTAGCGGAAGCCGCCGGCAAGGCCCGCGACCGCGTGCTCGCCCGCGTCGAGAGGGCGGGCCTCGCCACGGCTTCCGAGGTCGCGGCCGCGCGCGAGGAGGCGATCCCCACCGCCCGCCGCCCCTTCCCCAATCTGGCCCCGCATGTCGCCGAACAGGTGGTGGCCGAGGCGCCAGCGCTGCGGCGTCACGAACTCAGCCTCGAAGCGCGGCTGCAGACGGCGCTCGAAAGCCTCGCCCGCGAACGCAGCCTTGGCCTCGCACCCCAGGTCTCGATCGCGATCCTCGCCATCGACAACGAGACCGGCGAGGTGCGCGCCTCGGTCGGCGGCGTCGATTATTTCGCCGCCGAGCGCGCCGGCTCGCTCGACCTGACGCGGGCGCTGCGCTCGCCGGGCTCCGCGCTGAAGCCCTTCATCTATGCGCTCGCCTTCGACAACGGCATCGCCCATCCCGAGACGATGCTGGAGGACCGGCCGGCCCGCTACGGCATCTATATCCCCGAGAATTTCGACATGACCTTCCAGGGCATGGTCTCGGCCCGCAAGGCGCTCCAGCTTTCGCTGAACGTGCCGGCCGTCGAACTCCTCGCCGCGCTCGGGCCGCAGCGCTTCCTGTCCCGGCTGCGCGATGCCGGCGTCTCGGTCGCGATGCCGAAGGAAGGCGGCGCGCCGGGTCTCGCGGTCGGGCTGGGCGGGCTCGGCATCACCCTGCAGGACCTGACGCGCCTCTTCGTCGGCCTCGCGCGCGGCGGCGACGTGCCGGCGCTGCGCGTTAGGGCCTCGCCTCGGGAGGGGGCGATTCCCTCGTCCCGCCTCGTCGAGCCCGTCGCCGCCTGGTATGTCGCCGACACGCTGCTGGGCGCACCGCCGCCGCTCAACGCCGTGCCCGGGCGCATCGCCTACAAGACCGGCACCTCCTATGGCTATCGCGACGCCTGGGCAGTGGGCTTCGACCGCCGCCATACGATCGGCGTCTGGGTCGGGCGGGCCGATAACGGCGCCGTGCCGGGACTCGTCGGCCGCAGCGTCGCGGCGCCGATCCTGTTCGACGCCTTCGCCCGGCTCGGCATCGACCCGCGCCCCTTCCCGCAGCCGCCGGATGCGATCGTGGCCACCACCGCGAATCTGCCGCCGCCTCTGCGCCATTTGCGCCAGGATGTGCCGAAGACGATCGCCGCCATCGCGACACCGGCGCTGAAACTCGCCTTCCCGCCCGAGGGCGCCAGGATCGACCTTTCAGCCTCGCTCATTGACGGCCGGGCCGAACTCAACCTGAAGGCGGCCGGCGGCGCGCCGCCCTATACCTGGCTGGTCGACGGCACGCCGGTGCTGAGCCCGACCCGCCGGCGCGAAGCGGTCTGGCAGCCTTCGGGCAAGGGCTTCATGCGGATTTCCGTGATCGACGGCTCCGGCGCCAGCGAGAGCGTCTCGGTCCGACTGCAATAGCCAGCGCCGTCATTGCGAGCGTCAGCGAAGCACCCAGTGGGGCGTAGCGCTCGGCCGCCCCTGGGTTGCTTCGTCGCTGACGCTCCTCGCAATGACGCAAGCGCCGCAGACTCGGCTGTGCTTCCCGCTTACTCCGCCGGAGCGGGATGCGCCGCGCCATCCTCTGCATGGGCAGCACCGCGGCTGCCATGCTTGCTCCGCGCCAGATAGGAATAGGCGACCGGCACCACATAGAGCGTCAGCAGTGTGCCGAAGGTCATGCCGCCGACGATGACCCAGCCGATCTGCGAGCGGCTCTCGGCACCGGCACCCGAGGCGAGCGCCAGCGGCACCGCGCCGAGCACCATCGCGCCGGTGGTCATCAGGATCGGGCGCAGACGCAGCTCCGCCGCCTCGACCAGCGCGTCGATCATCTCCTTGCCCTCCTCCCGAAGCTGGTTGGTGAACTCCAGGATCAGGATGCCGTGCTTGGTGATGAGGCCGACCAGCGTGATCAGGCCGATCTGGCTGTAGACGTTCATCGTACCGCCGGTGAAGTAGAGCGCGGCGAGCGCCCCGGTGAGCGAGAGCGGCACCGACACCATGATGACCACGGGATCGACGAAGCTCTCGAACTGCGCCGCGAGCACCAGATAGATGAAGCCGAGCGCCAGCAGGAAGACGATCGCGATGCTGGAGCCGGACTGCTTGAACTCGCGGCTCTGGCCCGAATAGTCGATCTGCACCGAGGAGGGCAGCACCTTCGCCGCCGCAGCGTCGAGCACGTTGAGGGCGTCGCCCAGCGAGTAGCCTGGCGCCGGGACGGCGGTGATCGTGGCCGAGCGCAGCTGGTTGAAGCGGATCAGTTCCTTCGGCGCGACGTTCTCCTCGATCTTGACGAGGCTCGACAGCTGCACGACCTGGCCACCGCGGCCCATCAGATAGATCGACTGCAGCGCCTGCGGCGTGTTGCGGTCTTCACCCGCGACCTGGATGACGACGTCGTACTGCTCGCCATTCATGTTGAAGCGGGTGACCTGGCGGCCTCCGAGCAGGGTTTCCATGGTGCGGCCGATGACGTCGACGCCGACGCCCAGATCGGCGGCGCGCTGCCGGTCGATCGAAACCTTGATCTGGGGCTTGTCCAGGATGAGGTTCGATTCGAGATTGGTCATCGCCGGCGAATTCGAGGCCTCGGCGATCACGGCATCGACGTAATCCTTGATCTGCACATAGGATTCCGACGAGCGCAGCACGAACTCGACCGGCTTGCTGTTGGCGCCGCCCTGGCCCAGCGAGGGCGGGTTGGTAGCGAAGAGCCGGATGCCGGGAATCTGCGACAGGTCCTTGTTGATCTCGGCGACGAGATCCTGCTGCTTGCGCGTCCGCTGCTCCCAGGGCTTGAGCCGGGCGAAGGCGATGGAGCGCGTCACGTCGGGGAAGCCGACGATCACCAGATAGGTCTCGACCTCCTGGATCTTGCTCAGATAATCCTCGACCCGGCGCGCATAATCCGCGGTGAAGGTCATCGTCGCGCCTTCCGGTGCAACGCCGATGGCGGTGATGGTGCCGCGATCCTCGACCGGAGCGAGTTCGGAGCGCAGGTTCGTGAAGAGGAAATAGCTCGCCCCGGCGACGCCGAGCGCCAGCAAGACGATCACCGGCCGGATCGACAGCGCGAAGCGCAGCGAGCGCCGGTAGCCGCTCGCCATCCCATTGAAGCCGCGCTCGAGCACATTGTAGAGCCGGCCATGCGACTCGTGATGGCGCAGCAGCTTGGCGCACATCATCGGCGTCAATGTCAGCGCGACGAAGCCCGAGACCAGCACGGCGCCGGCAAGCGTCAAGGCGAACTCGATGAAGAGCTGGCCGGTACGGCCGGTCGAGAAGGCCATCGGCGCATAGACCGCGACCAGCGTCAGCGTCATCGCGACGACGGCGAAGGCGATCTCGTTGATTCCGCGGATCGCGGCCTTCGTCGGCTCTACGCCGTTCTCGATATGGCGGTGGATGTTCTCCAGAACGACGATGGCGTCGTCGACGACGAGGCCGATCGCGAGCACCATCGACAGCAGGGTCAGCGTGTTCACGGTGAAGCCGAGCGCATACATCAGCGCGAAGGCGCCCACCAGCGAGACCGGAATCGTGACCAGCGGAATCAGCGTCGCCCGCAGCGAGCGCAGGAAGATGAAGATGATTAGGACGACGAGGACGACCGCCTCGGCGATCGTGGTGTAGACGGCCTTGATCGACCGATCGATGAAGATCGAGGTGTCGTAGGAGGTGTTGATCGACATGCCGTCCGGCAGGTCTTCGGTGATGCTCGGCATCGCCGCCGTGACGCCGGACGAGACGTCCAGCGGATTGGCGGTCGCCTGCTTGACGATGCCGATCGTCACCGACGGCGTGCCGCGGAACCAGGCGGCGTTGCGCTCCTCGCGGGCGCCGAGTTCGACGCGGGCAAGGTCGCGCACCCGCACCGGGAAGCCGTTCACGTCCTTGACGACGATCTGCTCGAATTCCCGCGGCGAGGTCAGGCTGGTCTGCGAAAGCACCGTGAATTCGCGGTCGTTGCTCTCGATCCGGCCGGACGGAATCTCGACGTTCTGGGCGCGGACCGCGGCCTCGACATCCTGGACGGTGATGCCGTAGGCCGACATGCGCGGCCGGTCGAGCCAGATGCGCATCGCATATTGGCGCTGGCCGAGAATCCGCACCTCCGCCACGCCGGTGACGTTCTGCACCCGGTCTGCGATGAAGCGGTCGGCGAAGTCGGTCAGCTCCAGCGGGCTGTGCCGCGAACTGGTGAGCGAAAGATACAGGATCGGCTGCGCATCGGCTTCGACCTTGGCGATGACGGGCTCGTCGATCTCGTCGGGCAGGCGGCTGCGCACGCGGCTGACCCGGTCGCGCACGTCCGAAGCGGCGACGTCGGGGTCGACGTTCGGGCGGAAGCGGACGGAGATGAAGCTGCGTTCCTGGCGGCTGGTCGAGGAGATGATCTCGATGCCCTCGATGCCGGCGATCGAGTTCTCCAGGATCTGCGTGACCTGCGTCTCGATGATCTCGGCGCTGGCGCCGCGATAATCGGTCCGCACCGAGACGATCGGTTCGTCGATATTGGGATATTCGCGCACCGTCAGCCGGTCATAGGAGACGATGCCGACGAGCATGACGAGAAGGCTCAACACCGTCGAGAGGACGGGCCGGCGGACGAAGAGTTCGAACAGGCTCATTGCTGCGGGCTCGCCGAAGCCCCGGAGAGGGCGCTGGTGTGGACCGCCGGCAGGGTGTTCTTGATCGAGACGACCGAACCCTCGCGCAGCCGCATCTGACCGGAGCTGACCACCTGCATCTGCGGCGTCAGCCCCTTCACGATCTCGACCTTGCCCGGCAGGCGCTTGCCCAGCTCGACCGGAACGCGCTTCGCCTTACCGTCCTCGACGATGTAGACCATCTTGCCGAGGCCGTCCGGCACCACGGCCGATTCCGGAACCACCAGCGCGTTCTCACGCTGGTCGACGACGATGTTGATGCGGGCGAACAGGCCCGGCTTCAGCGCATGATCGCCATTGGGCACCGTGGCGCGCAGCCGGATCGCCCGCCCATTGATATCCACCGCCGGATCGACGGCGAAGATCTTGCCCTCGAAATCCTTGCCCGGCACCGCATCGACCTTGAGGTGGACCGGCTGGCCGACCTTGACCTTGGCCAGGAACATTTCGGGGACGCGGAAGTCGATCTTGATCGGATCCATGCTGGTCAGCGTGATCAGCTGCTTGCCGACGGAGACGTAGTCGCCGACGCTGACCGCACGAAGCCCGACCACCCCGCTGAACGGGGCCATGATCGCCGATTGCGCCAGCTTCGCCTGAGCGAGCTGCACTTTCGCCTCGCTGGAGGCGAGCTGGGCGATGGCCTGCTCGAGCGCGACCTGCGTGCCAGCGCCGCGCTGCACCAGCGACTGGTTGCGCTGGAAGGTGTCGCGCGCCAGACTGAGATCGGCCTGGAGCTGCTTCAGCTCGGCGTCCAGAATGGCGGTATCGAGCTTGACCAGGAGCTGGCCCTTCTCGACGCGCTCGCCCTCCCTGAAGCCGAGCGCGGTGACGCGGCCCGCAATCTCCGGAGCGATCACCACCGCCTCGTCAGCGGCCAGCGTGCCCAGCGCCTCGACCTCTTCCTTGACCGTCGCACGTTCGATCCTGGCGACCTCCACGGGCACGCCCGGGGTCTTTCCGGTGGTCACGGCGGCCTGCGCCGGAACGCTGCCCTGCTTGAAGTGACGATAACCGTAGTAACCCCCGCCGGCGAGGGCGACGACCAGGAGCAGATAGGCAAACCGCTTCATAGAACTGGACGCTCCTAACATGTACGATTATCTTAGACTGGACGGTCTAGTTTGATAAGGGGCCCAATGGGCGTAAACATGGCAGTCACGGCCGCATCGCGGGATGCCGCGACCGAGGCGACGGATGCAAGACGCTTGCCGTCCGACAGGGCTCGCCCGAACAAGCACGACGCGATCACCCAGGCCGCCTCCGAAATGTTCCTCGCCGAGGGCTTCGAGCGCGTGAGCCTCGACCAGATCGCGCAGCGCGCCGGCGTCTCCAAGCAGACCATCTACAGCCACTTCGCCGACAAGGAGGCGCTGTTCAAGGCGATCTGCACGGAACTCACTGAAAAGCTTACGATTCCTCTCCGAAAGCCGGCCGCGGAAAACGACCTGCGCAGCACGCTTATCCGCCTCGGCGAAGACACGCTGGCGATGATACTGCACCCGGCTTCACTTGATCTACACCGTCTCGTGATGAGTGCCGCCGTCCGCTTTCCGGAACTCGGCCGCATCGCCTGGGAGGCGGGCGCGTTGCGCATGATCGACGACCTTTCCGCCCTGCTGACCCAGCGTTCACGAATCGGTGATGGCCTGAACGCGCCGCTCACGGAGAAGCAGGCCAGAACCCTGGCGGAGCAGTTCGTCGGCATGCTGCGCGGTTTCCATCAGGTCCGCGGCCTGCTGAACGTCAAGCCTGCGCCCGCGACCGCGCGACGCGCATATGTGCGCGCCTGCGTGGACCTGCTTCTGCGCGGCGCCTGACCGCCGGGATTTCGCGCCTCCACAGCCCTGTTGAAGGGCCAAACGGCTGTCACCCGGCTGTCATCTGCACTGACTAGCAGTCTCGCATCGAGAGCACGGACCTGACGGCGGCACCAAAGCCTCCGTTCAGGGTCGTGCTCGCTCACCGCAAGCGAGACCGTTCTCATGCTGCGCATCGAAGGCCTGACCAAGCGCTTCGGCGGGAAGGCCGCCGTCGACGACGTCACGCTCTCCATCCCCCGCGGCGAGATGGTCGGCATCATCGGCCGTTCGGGCGCCGGCAAATCGACGCTGTTGCGCATGCTGAACCGCCTGGCTGAACCAAGCGAGGGCAGGGTCCTCTCCGGCGAGCGCGACGTCACCGCGCTACGCGGTGCGGCTCTGCGCGGCTGGCGACGCGACACGGCGATGATCTTCCAGCAGTTCAACCTGGTCGGGCGGCTCGACGTGCTGACCAATGTCCTGCTCGGCCGGCTCAACCACCGCTCCGCCGCCCTCACGCTGGTCAAGAGCTTTTCCCGCGACGACAAGATCCATGCCATTGCGGCGCTCGAGCGTCTCGATATGGGACATCTTCTGAGCCAGCGCGCCGAAACGCTCTCGGGCGGTCAGCAGCAGCGCGTCGCCATCGCGCGCGCTTTGGTGCAGGAGCCCCAGATCATCCTGGCCGACGAGCCGATCGCCTCGCTCGACCCGCGCAACACCCAGGTCGTGATGGACGCGCTGTTCCGGATCAACCGCGAGGACGGCATCACCGTCGTCTCCAACCTGCATCACCTCGACATCGCGGCCAAGTATTGCGACCGGCTGATCGGCATGGCCGCTGGCAAGATCGTCTTCGACGGCCCGCCGCATCAGCTCACCAGCGAAGTGGCCGCCAGCCTCTACGGCATCGAAGCCAAGGATGCCGGCGCCGAGGCTCTGCACCAGCTCGACGCCATCGTCAGCGAAGAGGCGCAGCGCGCCCGGCAGAGCGCCGCCTGAACCCGTTTGCCGGCAACAGCCGGCGAAACACCAGCGACAACCGAATCAACCACCAGGAGCACATCATGCTGACCCGTCGTCATACCCTGGCGCTGGCCGCCGCGGGCCTCGCCTCGCTGGCCGCCCCCGCCTTCGCCCAGGACTGGAAGGCCAAGTATCCGGAGCTGGTCTTCGCGATCATCCCCGCCGAGAACGCCTCGGGCGTCACCGAGCGCTACACCCCCTTCGTCAACTATCTCGCGAAGGAACTCGGCACCAAGGTCACGCTGCGTATCGCCAACGACTACGCCGCGATCATCGAGGGCCAGCGCGCCGGCAACATCCACATCGCCTCCTACGGCCCGTCCTCCTTCGCCCGCGCCCGCATGACCGGCGCCAAGGTCGACGCCTTCGCGATCGAGACCAACCTCGACGGCACCAAGGGCTATCACTCGGTCTTCTATGTGAAGAAGGACTCGCCCTATCAGAAGGTCGAGGACCTGAAGGGCAAGAATCTCGGCCTCGTCGATCCGAACTCCACCTCGGGCAACAACGTGCCGCGCTTCGCCCTCAACGGCATGAAGATCGAGCCCGAGAGCTTCTTCTCGAAGGTCGTCTACACCGGCAGCCATGAGAACGCGATCATCGCGCTCCAGCAGGGCACCGTCGACATCGTCGCCAACTGGTGGAACGACGAGCAGGAGTCGAACCTGCAGCGCATGGTCCGCAAGAACATGGCCAAGGCCGAGGACTTCCGCATCATCTTCAAGTCCGAGCAGATCGTGAACTCGCCCCTGGCCTATCTCTCCGACATGCCGGAAGAGCTGAAGGCCAAGATCCGCGACGCCGTCCTGAACATCACCACCAAGGACAAGGCCGCCTTCGACAAGATCTATGAGGGCAAGCAGGGCCCGCTCGTCGCCGTCGACAACAAGGCCTACGACCCGATCATCGAGCTGAACAAGTTCGTCGACGATCTGCGTCGCAAGAAGTCTTCGTAAGACTTCATACCGTCTGCCCGTCATGGTCGGGCTTGTCCCGACCATCCACGTCTTCGCCCATCGCGGGTAACGTTCAAGACGTGGATGCTCGCCACAAGGGCGAGCATGACGGGGAGCGGCGCTTCCGCCGTTGAAAACTGTCCCGGCAAACCTCATGACCATCGCGATCGACCGCAACGACCCTGCGATCAGCGGCCACGCCGCAGCCTATGCAAGCGCGATGTCCGCCAAACGGCGCCAGACGCTGCTCGGCGCGGCGGTCTTCGCGGTCTGCGTCTGGCTCGCCGCGATCGGCGCCGAGGTCGACCTCGGCAAATTCGCCGAGAACGCCTGGCGCTTCCCGAAATACATCGTCGAGACCATGCCGGTCCTGCGCTGGAACAGCCTGGGCGCGGATTTCGCCGAGTGGTTCTGGGGCTGGAAGGGCTGGCTCCGGCTGCTCTGGCAGACCATCCTGATCGCCTATGTCGGCACGGCGCTCGGCGTCGTCGGCGGCTTCCTGCTCTGCTTCGTCGCCGCCGGCAATCTCGGCCGCTCGAAGACGGCCCGCTTCGCCGCCCGCCGCTTCCTCGAATTCAGCCGCACCGTTCCCGAGATCGTCTTCGCGCTGATCTTCGTCATCGCCTTCGGCCTCGGCCCCCTGCCCGGCGTGCTCGCCATCGCGATCCACACCATGGGCGCCATGGGCAAGCTCTTCTCCGAGGTCGTCGAGAACATCGACATGAAGCCGGTGGACGGGCTGACCGCGACCGGCGCCGGCTGGTGGCAGACGATCCGTTTCGCGGTCGTGCCGCAGGTGCTCTCCAACTTCGCCAGCTATTCGCTGCTGCGCTTCGAGATCAACGTCCGCGGCGCCTCGATCATGGGCTTCGTCGGCGCCGGCGGCATCGGCCAGGACTTGATCGAGGCGATCCGCAAGTTCTACTTCACCGATGTCAGCGCCATCCTGCTGATGATCATCGTCACCGTGATGCTGATCGACTACGGCACCGAGCGCCTGCGCCACGCCCTCCTCAGCCTGGAGCACGGCAAATGAGCCTCGCCCTCTCACCTGCCGAACAGGCTGCCCTCGTCGCCCGCCACCAGGCCGCCATCGACGGCTCGCTCAAGAACAAGCTCATCACCTGCGCCGTCGTGATCGGCCTGCTCAGCCTCTTCGTCTACGGCTTGACCACCTTCGAGGTCTCGCTCTGGCGCATTCTTTCCGGCTTCAGCAGCCTTGGCACCTTCGCGGTGCTGATGGTCCCGCCGGACCCGGGCTCGCTCGCCCGCGCCATCATCTTCATCAAAGCGCTGTTCGAGACGATCGCGATCGCCTTCCTCGGCACCATCCTGGCCGCCATCCTCGCCTTTCCGCTCGGCTTCCTCGCCGCGCGCAACGTCGTCGCCAACCGCATCGTCCATTTCTTCGCCCGCCGTTCGCTCGATACGGTCCGCGGCGTCGACGCGCTGATCTGGGCGCTCATCTGGGTGAACGTCGTCGGCCTCGGCCCCTTCGCCGGCATGCTCGCGATCATGACCGCCGATCTCGGCGCCTTCGGCAAGCTCTTCTCCGAGGCGATCGAGGCTGCCGACCGCAAGCCGGTGGAGGGCGTTACCTCGCTCGGCGGCGGCAAGCTGCACGAAGTCCGCTTCGGGCTGATGCCGCAGGTGCTGCCGGTGATCGCCAGCCAGGTGCTCTACTTCATCGAGTCGAACACCCGCTCCTCGACGATCATCGGCATCGTCGGCGCCGGCGGCATCGGCCTCTATCTCGCCGAAACGATCCGCACGCTGGAATGGCAGCAGGTGTCGTTCCTGATCCTGCTGATCCTCGCCGCCGTCACCGCGATCGACTTCCTCTCGGCCAAGCTGCGCTTCGCCATCATCGGCAAGCGGGCGGTCTGAGGCCGGAAGGAAAAGCAGCCGTCATTCTCGGACGAAGCGAAGCGCAGACCCGAGAATCGCTTACCGAGATGCGCGGTTCGGCGCCTTCGCCGTTAGGAGATGCTCGGGTCGAGCCCGAGCATGACGAAGGGGCTCACTCCGCGAAGGGCTCGACCACCATCTCCATCCGCTCACCGGCGAAGACGCTGCTGACGAGATGGATCGGAGTCAGGTCAGGCAGCGCATCGACGGCCACCGAGACCATCACCGGCGCACCGGGCTCGATCGCGAGCAGCTCCGCCTCGCGCTCGCTCGCCAGCCTTGCGCTCAGGCGCGTCGACAGACGGACATAGTCGGTGATGCCACAGGCCTTGAAAGCCCCGGTCATCGACCCTTCCGCCTCACGATAGGCGCTGTCGAACTCCGGAAACCGCGCCGCCGAGAGAAAATGCGTACCTGTGCCCATCGGCGTGCCGTCGGCCAGGCTCAGGCCCTGCAGCCGCCAGAGAGGCGCCCCCTCAGCCACGCCCAGCGTCCGGCAGATCTCGCCCTCGCCGGCGACCTGCTCGACCGCGAGCACCGCGCTCGATCCGACCAGGCCGAGCCGGCCAAGATTGGCGCGCAGGCTGACGCGCTTGCCGATCGGATAGGGCACGCGCCGCGCATTCACCTGCGTGCCGCGTCCACGCGAGACGGTGACCAAGCCCTGCTCCGCCAGATGGCGAAAAGCCTGTCGCACCGTATGACGATGCACGCCGTAGCGCTCGGCAAGCGCGGTCGCGGCCGGCAACGTGTCGCCCTGCCCGTACTCGCCCTTGCCGATCGAGCAGGCGAGATCGTCGGCGATCCTGCGCCAGGCCGTGCCCGCATCCGCCGCCACGGCGTCGTCTTCGCCGGTCACCAAATCGTCACGCAAAATGTATAGACCTTTCCTCACAACTCACCTAATATAGTCTAGACATTAACGAGCGACCAGACGGCGAATGACGATGAGCGAGAAAACCGCGCGGCAGCGCTGGATGGCAATCCTGTCCCGCGCCTCGCGAGCCGAGGTCGCGAGCCTGCTCGGCCCCGACCTCCCGCAGCACGAGGTGCTGAAGGCGCCGGAAACCGGGACCGTCATGGTCGAGGGCCGCGCCGGCGGCGCCGGCCGGCGCTTCAACCTGGGCGAAGCGACGGTGACGCGCTGCGTCGTGCGTCTCGCCGAGGGCGCGATGGGCTTTTCCTATGCGCTCGGCCGCGATGCCCGCAAGGCGCGCCTCGCGGCGATCCTCGACGCAAGGCTGCAGGCCGAGGCCTCGGACAGCACGCTTCATCAGGGCATCGCTCGCCTGGCTGAAAACCAGGCCGCAGCCCGCGACCTTGCTTCCCGCAAGGCGGCCGCGACCAAGGTCGATTTCTTCACTCTGGTGCGGGGCGCGTGATGACCGACGAAACGCTGATCGGCCCGGGCTTCGCCGACCCGGTCTTCCAGTCCCAGGGCGCCTTCCGCGCGATCCTCGCCGCCCTGGCCGAGCCTGGCACGCGGCAGGCCGTGACCGAGGGCCTCACCCCGCCCAACGGACTGCATGCCGCCGCGGCGACGGCGTTGCTGACGCTGGCCGATTACGAGACGCCGATCTGGCTGCCGCCCGCATTGCGCGACGGCGCGGCCGGGGCCTGGCTGCGCTTCCATTGCGGCGCCGCGCTCGTCGCGGAACCCGGCCGCGCCGCCTTCGCGGTGATCGACGGCCTCGCTTCCGCCCCGGCGCTTGCCGATTTCGACGCCGGCACCGACCAGTTCCCCGACCGCTCGGCGACGGTCATCGTCCAATGCGCGGCACTGGAAGGCGGCGAGGCCGTCACGCTGAGCGGCCCCGGCATTCCGGGCACCCGCACGATCGCGCCGGCCGGGCTGCGCGACAGCTTCTGGGCCGAGGTCGCGGCCAACAGCGAGGCCTATCCGCTCGGGATCGACCTCCTGCTCTGCCATGCCGATGCGCTTTTCGGCCTGCCGCGCTCGACGCGTATCGAGGGAGCTTTCTGATGTATGTCGCGGTCAAGGGCGGCGAGGCCGCCATCCTCGCAACGCATGATCTCGTCGCCGAGGCACGCCGGGGCGACGAGGCGGTGCCGGAGATCTCAGTGGCGCAGATCCGCGAGCAGCAGGGCCTCGCCTGCGCCCGCGTCATGAACGAGGGCTCGCTCTACGACGCCGACCTCGCGGCGTTGGCGCTGAAGCAGGCGCAGGGCGATGCGATCGAAGCGGCCTTCCTGATGCGCGCCTATCGCACGACGCTGCCGCGCTTCGGCTCCTCCGAGCCGGTCGACACCGCCCGCATGGCGATCCGCCGCCGCGTTTCCGCCACCTACAAGGACCTGCCGGGCGGGCAGGTGCTGGGGCCGACCTATGACTATACCCACCGGCTGTTCGATTTTGCGCTGATGGAAGCCTCGAACATCATGGTTGGGCTTGACCCGACCATCTCGGAACGAGAAGGCGAGCCTCATTCGGCCGAAGATGCTCGGGTCAGGCCCGAGCATGACGCAAAACCCCTCGACGCCCACATGCCGCGCGTGCCGGACATTCTCGGTGCCGAAGGCCTGATGGAGCCGGAGGAGCCGCCGGAGGGCGACCCGCGCCCCTTCGACCTGACTCGCGAGCCGGTCTCCTTCCCGGCCGACCGCGATGTGCGCCTGCAGGCGATGGCGCGCGGCGACGAGGGTTTCATGCTCGGCCTCGGCTATTCCGTCCAGCGCGGCTACGGCAACAGCCATCCCTTCGTCGGCGAGGTCCGCGTCGGCGAGGTCTCGGTCGCGTTCGTGCCGGAGGAGCTCGGCTTCGCCGTCGACCTCGGCGACATCACCCTTACCGAATGCCAGATGGTGAACCAGTTTGCCGGCTCCAAGGATGTCCCGCCGCAATTCACCCGCGGCTACGGGCTCTCCTTCGGTCATAGCGAGCGCAAGGCGATGTCGATGTCGCTGGTCGACCGGGCGCTGAAATGCCGCGAATTCGGCGAGGCGGCGGAGTACCCGGCGCAGCAGGACGAGTTCGTCCTCTACCACTCCGACAATGTCGAGGCCGCCGGCTTCGTCGAGCACCTGAAGCTGCCGCATTACGTCGACTTCCAGGGCGAGCTCGAACTGATCCGCCGCATCAGGCGCGAGCGCGAGGAGCGGCTCGCCAGGAACCAGGACACGCTGCCGGAGGCCGCGGAATGACCCTTCACACTCCCGTTACGCAAGATGCGGCGCAGCCCGCCTACAACTACGCCTATCTCGACGAGCAGACGAAGCGGATGATCCGCCGCGCCCTGCTCAAGGCCGTGGCCGTGCCGGGCTACCAGGTGCCCTTCGGTTCGCGCGAGATGCCGCTCGCCCGCGGCTGGGGCACCGGCGGCATCCAGATCACCGCCGCGATCATCGGCCCGCAGGACCGTCTGAAGGTCATCGACCAGGGCGCCGACGACACCACCAACGCCGTCTCGATCCGCCGCTTCTTCGAGAAGACCGCCAACGCGAAGACCACCGAGGCGACCGACGAGGCCACGATCATCCAAACCCGCCACCGCATCCCGGAGGCGCCGCTGCAGGCCGGCCAGATCATGGTCTATCAGGTCCCGCAGCCGGAGCCGCTGCGCAAGCTCGAGCCGCGCGAGGCCGAGACGCGCAAGATGCACGCCTGGGCCGAATACGGGCTGATGCAGGTGAAGCTCTACGAGAACATCGCCCGCTTCGGCGAGGTCACGACGACCTATGACTACCCGGTCCTGATCAACGGCCGCTACATCATGGCCCCCTCACCGATCCCGAAATTCGACAATCCGAAGATGCACATGTCACCGGCGCTCCAGCTCTTCGGGGCCGGCCGCGAGAAGCGCATCTACGCGCTGCCGCCGCATACCAGCGTCAAGAGCCTCGACTTCGACGACCATCCCTTCCGCATCCAGAGCTGGAACGAGCCCTGCGCGCTTTGTGCCGCTGCCGACTCCTATCTCGATGAGGTGGTGATCGACGACCAGGGCAAGCGCATGTTCGTCTGTTCGGACAGCCATTTCTGCGAGACGCGCCGGGAAGATGGTCATCGCGGCGCGATGCTGGCCGACGCGACCTCGAGCGGTTTGGTGGGGGAGAGCAAGCTATGACCGTCCACGCCACCTTCCCCGAGGCCGCCCTCGAACCCGCGCCCCTCCTCTCCGTCGCCGGCCTCAATCGCTTCTATGGCGAGCGCATCGGCTGCGCCGACGTCACCTTCGACCTCTGGCCCGGCGAGGTTCTGGGCATCGTCGGCGAATCCGGCTCCGGCAAGTCGACGCTGCTGCGCTGCCTCGCCGGCATCGACCGGCCCGACGAGGGCGAGGTGCTGTTTCGGGGTGGAGCCGAACCGCTCGACATCTACTCGGTGCCCGAGCAGGAGCGCCGCCGCCTGATGCGCACGGCCTGGGGCATCGTCCACCAGAACCCGCGCGACGGCCTGCGCATGGACGTCTCGGCCGGCGGCAATGTCGGCGAGCGGCTGATGGACCGGGGCGACCGGCATTACGGCCAGATCCGCGAGCGCGCGCTCGACTGGCTGACCCGCGTCGAGATCGCAGGCAGCCGCATCGACGACCGGCCGCGCCAGTTCTCCGGGGGCATGCAGCAGCGCCTGCAGATCGCCCGCGTGCTGGTCTCGGAGCCGCGCCTCGTCTTCATGGACGAGCCGACCGGCGGCCTAGACGTCTCCGTCCAGGCCCGCCTGCTCGACCTGTTGCGCGTGCTGGTCCGCGATCTCGGCCTCGCCGCAATCATCGTCACCCACGACCTCGCCGTCGCCCGACTCCTGACCGACCGGCTGATGGTGATGAAGGACGGGCGCGTCGTCGAGCAGGGCCTGACCGACCAGGTGCTGGACGATCCGCATCACGCCTACACCCAGCTTCTCACCTCGGCGGTGCTCGGTGTGTGAGCTGTTCCATTGTCATTCCGGGGCTTCGCGCAGCGAAGAACCCGGAACCCACGACCGGATGAGACCTTTGCCGATGGCGATCATGTCCGCTCACCCAGTCGTGGGTTCCGGGTTCGCGCCTACGGCGCGCCCCGGAATGACAGCGGAGAATTCGTCACACCCCCGTCACTTCGCCGGCACAAGGCACTGACACCATGACCACGATGATCCAGGTCGAGAACGTCGCCAAGACCTTCACGCTGCACAACCAGGGCGGCGCCCGGCTGCCGGTGTTCGACGACGTCAATTTCAGCGTCGAGGCCGGCGAGGCTCTGGTGCTCGCCGGTGCGTCGGGCGCCGGCAAGTCGAGCCTGCTGCGCATCCTCTACGGCAACTACAAGCCCACCGCGGGCACGATCCGCATCACCCATGCCGGCCGGCCCATCGACATCGTCTCGGCGGTGCCGCGCACCGTGCTCGACATCCGCCGCCGCACGCTCGGCTTCGTCTCGCAATTCCTGCGCGTGATCCCGCGCGTTTCGACCCTCGACATCGTGCGCGACCCGCTGCTCGCCCGCGGCGCCTCACCTGAAACCGCGACGGAAAAGGCGCGCGCGATGCTCGCCCGCCTCAACCTGCCGGAGCGGCTCTGGAGCCTGGCGCCGGCCACCTTCTCCGGTGGCGAGCAGCAGCGCGTCAACATCGCCCGCTCCTTCGTCGATCCCTCTGCGATCATGCTGATCGATGAGCCCACCGCCTCGCTCGACGCCGCCAATCGCGACGTCGTCGTCGAACTCATCGCGGAGGCACGCGCCGCCGGCTCCGCCATCGTCGGCATCTTCCATGACGAGGCGGTTCGCGAACGCGTCGCAACCCGCTATCTCGATATCACCGCTTTCCGGAAGGCCTGACGATGCAGACCGTTCTCACCAACGCCAAGCTGATCCTCGAGAACGAGGTCGTCACCGGCACCATCGCCTTCGACGGAAGCGGCATCGTCGCAGTAGACCAGGGCAACTCATCCCTTCCCGGCGCCATCGATGTCGGCGGCGACTATGTCGCGCCCGGCCTCGTCGAGATGCACACCGACAACATGGAAAAGCACTTCATGCCGCGCCCAAAGGTCTTCTGGCCGAACGGGCTCGCAGCCGCCCTGGTCCATGACGCGCAGATGGCCGCTGCCGGCGTCACCACCGTCTACGACGCCGTCTGCGCCGGCACGCCCTTCTCGGCCAAGGACTACCGCAAGGACATCTTCCACGGCCTGATGAAAGCGCTGACCGACGGCCAGGAGCAGAACCTCTTCCGCATCGACCACCGCATCCACATGCGCTGCGAACTGACCAGCCCATTCCTGCTCGACGAGGTCGAACCCTATCGCACGCATGAGCTTGTCCAGCTCGTCTCGCTGATGGACCACACCCCCGGCCAGCGGCAGTGGAGCAATATCGAGCACCTGAAGACCTATTCCCTCGGCATCGGCAAGAGCGAAGCCGAGTTCGAGACGGATGTGCGCGAGCGCCAGGCCGAAAGCCACAAATATGTCCCGGCGAACTGGTCCGCCATCGTCGAGATGTTCTCCGGCCGCGGCATCCCGATCGCGACGCATGACGACACCACGCCGGACCATGTCGAGGCCGGCGTCGCATCGGGCGCGGTGATCTCCGAGTTCCCGACGACCGTGGTGGCGGCGGAGGCCGCGCGGCAGCATGGCCTCGCCACAGTCGCAGGCGCGCCGAACGTTGTGCGCGGCGGTTCGCATTCAGGCGGCGTCTCCGTCTCGGAGCTGGCCGAGAAGGGGCTCCTTGACGGGCTCTCCTCGGATTATGTGCCGGCAAGCCTGCTGCAGGCGGTCGTCAAGCTGAATGCCAGCCATGGCATCGCCTTGCCGGAAGCCATGGGCATGGTGACTTGGAAGGTTGCCGACATCCTCGGCCTGAAGGATCGCGGCCATCTCAGGCAGGGCCTGCGCGCCGACCTCGTCCGCTTCCGGGTCCTCGGCCCGACACCGGTCATCGGCGCGGTCTGGTCGAAGGGCGAGCGCGCATTTTGAGCGGCCCGCGCTACGCCATCTACTACGCGCCCGCCGCAGACAATCCGCTCTGGCGCTTCGGCAGCGCGGTGCTCGGCTATGACGCCTATACGGGCGTGGACGTGGCCTTCGACGCTCCGCTCGGCTGCGACGCGACCTCTTGGCCGCAGCGCACGGCCGAGCCGCGCCGCTACGGCTTCCACGCCACGCTGAAGGCGCCCTTCGAGCTAGCCGATGGCCGCAGCGAAGGGCAGCTGCGCGCCTTCGCCCACCAGACCGCAGCCGGCCTCGCGCCGGTGCCGCTGGCCGGCCTCGCCGTCACCGCGCTCGGCCGCTTCATCGCGCTGACGCCGGCGGCGGCGAGCGGCGCACTCCAGAAGCTCGCCTTCGACATCGTCCAGGCTTTCGAGCCTTTGCGTGCGCCGTTGAGCGCGGCCGATCGGGAGCGCCGGCTCGCCAGCCCGATGACGCCGGCGGAGCGCGCCTGTCTCGAAGCCTATGGCTACCCCTATGTCGGCGACGCCTTCCGCTTCCACATGACGCTGACCGGCTCGCTGCCGCCGGAAAAGCTGGACGGCGTCAAGGCGGCGCTTGCGCACGCCCATTCGGAACGCGTCCCAGCCGGGTCGGTCGCGATCGACCGTATCGTCGTGTTCAAGCAGGATGATCGCGCGAGCCGTTTCCGCATTCTCGATAGCTTCATGCTCGGCCGTTAACCTGGACGCTAGCAACCCACGAAGTCATGGGCCGCATAACTTCCATGTAAACTTGGCAGGACACGGGTGATCGGTCGTTAACCCAAGGTAGCCTAAGGGGAAGCGTGCCCGCCCACCGGCGGCGGGCAGCCTGCCTTGGAAACCGCCCATGACTGCCCCCGATCACCTCGCCAACCGCCTGTCCTTCCTGCAGTTCGATGCGCATGCGAAGGAGCATCTGAACGATATCCGGGAGATCGTGGTGGAGGCCCTGCCCGGGGCGCTCGACACGTTCTACCGCCAGATCACCAGCTTTCCCGAGACCCGCTCCTTCTTCAGCGGTGCCCAGCATGTCGAGGGCGCCAAGCAGCGCCAGATCTCGCACTGGCAACGGATCGCGGCCGGCCAGTTCGACCAGGATTATGTCGCCGGCGTCACAAGGGTGGGGGAAACGCATGCCCGCATCGGGCTGGAACCGCGGTGGTACATCGGCGGCTACGCATTGCTCCTCGAGAAGCTGATCACGGAGGTGCTCGAAGCGCGCTGGCCGAGGCAGCGCTTCGGCGGCAAGGTCGCGGGCGCGGCCGCGCGCAGCGCCGAGATCAGCGCGCTGGTGAAGGCGGCGCTGCTCGACATGGATTACGCCATATCGGTCTATCTTGCCGCGTCGGAGAGCGCCCGTGTCCGGGCTGAGGAACAGGCCCGCGCCGTCGAGCTCGCCACTGCCGCCGAGCGCGAGAAGGCCGTGCGCCAGGTCAGCGAAGGCATGGCCGCCCTCGCCCGGGGCGAGCTGACCTTCCGCATCGGCCAGGACATCCCGGCGGAGTACGGGCTGATCCGCGACAACTTCAACGACGCCATGGCCCGGCTGGAGGGAATGGTCGCGACGATCAAGGCCAGTTCGGCCGCCATCGCCGCCTCCTCGCTGGAGATCAACACCGGAGCCGAGGATCTGTCGGCGCGCACCGAGCAGCAGGCTGCGGCGCTGGAGGAAAGCGCCGCCACCACTGAGCAGCTCGCGGCCTCCGTCAAGACCTCGGCCCAGGCCTCGCGCCGCTCGGCCGAGCTCGCCGACGACGCGACCAAGATCGCCCGCACAGGCGGAACCATCGTCAAGGATGCGACCGATGCCATGGCCCGCATCGAGGAGGCCTCGAAGAAGATCTCGGAGATCACCAGCGTGATCGACGGCATCGCCTTCCAGACCAACCTGCTCGCGCTGAACGCCGCCGTGGAGGCCGCCCGCGCCGGCGAGGCCGGGCGCGGCTTCGCGGTGGTCGCGGCGGAAGTGCGCGCGCTCGCGCAGCGCTCCTCGGAAGCCGCCAAGGGTATCACCGGGCTGATCGCCTCGTCCGATGCCGAGGTCACCGAGGGCGTCAAGCTCGTGCGCCTGGCAGGCGACACGCTGGAGCAGATCGTCGACGCCTCGGCCCGCGTCTCGGCCACGGTGGAGGAGATCGCCAGCGCCTCGGGAGAGCAGGCCAGGGGCATCGACGGGATGAACCAGGCGGTCACGCATATGGACGGGATCACGCAGCAGAACGCCGCGCTCGCCGAACAGAGCGCCGCCTCCGCCCGCACGCTCCTCGACCAGATCGCCCAGCTCAACGAGCTCGTCTCGACCTTCCGCACACAGGATGGCCGCATGCCGGCGAAGCCCAAGGCCCGCGACGCCGCCTAGCGTGAACGGATTCTGGACGGAACCGCGCGTCATCCCGCACTTGGCCCGGGATGGCGAGCCTTCTTGTTCACACCGTTAGCCGAACGCCCTCGCCCTTCAGGCGCCAGACCGAGCTCTGCTTGATTTCGGCATCCTCAAGCGAGCGCGTCACCGGCACGGCGTAGCTCGCCAGGGTCTCCAGCCGCGCCCTGGGCAGGTAGCTGCGGCCGGGGTCCCCGATCAGCACCTGCGCGCCCCGCGCCGCCAGCTGCTCCAGCCAGGCGATCACGCGCTCGGCCATGGCCCGTTCGTAGCAGACGTCCCCGGCGCAGACGACGTCCCAGCCCTCGTCGCGACCGACGAGGCCGTCGAGCCTGACCGCGATCCGCACCGCATTGGCGTCGGCATTGATGGCGATCGCCTCCGCCGCGAAGGCATCGATGTCGCAGGCCTCGACCGCGGCCGCACCCGCCTTCGCCGCCGCGATCGCGACCAGTCCGGAACCGCTGGCAAAATCCAGCACGCGCCGGCCGCGCACGATGCTGGTATCGTCGAGCAGATAGCGCGCCAGCGCCTGGCCTCCGGCCCAGGCGAAGGCCCAGAACGGCGGCGGCAGCCCGATCGTGGCGAGTTCGTCCTCGGTCTTCTGCCAGAGCTCCGTCGCCTCCTGCGCAACATGCAGGCCGATCTCGGGCGCATGCGGCACGGGCAGGAGGCGGGTGTGCTCCAGGATGAAGCCACGCCGGTCGAGTTCGGCAGCAGGCGCGCTCACGCCGCGACATCCGTGGTCGGCCGCGCGAGCATCGAGCGGTAGAGCGCCTTCACCGCATTCATGACATCGCGCTCGGTATGGCCGTCGAGCAGCCGGGCCCGGGCGCTCGCCCCCATCCGCTCGGCCAGCGCCGGCGAGCGGGCAAAGACGGTCAGCGCCTGCGCCAGCGCCGCGGCATCGTCGACGGGCACGACCAGGCCGTCCTGACCGTCGCGGACGAAGCTGCGGCAGCCCGGCACATCGGTCGTCAGGATCGCGCGCCCGCAGGCGGCAGCCTCCAGGATGGTGCGCGGCAGGCCCTCGCCCCCGCGCGAGGGCAGGATGCAGAGGTGGTGCCCGCGCCAGACCCCCTCGATGTCGCGCGTCGGCCCGGCCCAGTTGATGCCCGGCCGCGCCGCCCATTGCTTGAGGGTGTCCTCGGGGATCGCCTTGGGGTTGGACGGGTCGGGCGCACCATGGATGGTCAGCTCGACCCGCGCGCCCTCGGCCCGCGCCAGCCGCACGGCCTCGACGGCGAGATCGATGCCCTTGGACCAGAGCATCCGCGCCACCAGAGCGACCTTGAAGGGCGGCGTCGCCGGCATCGGCTCCGGCATCAGCAGCAAGGGGTCGACGCCGGCCCCACCGACGATCGCGACCTTGTTCGCATCCTGCGGGTCGAGCCCGAGGGTCACCGGATCATCCGGATTTTCGAAGAGGAAGCGCACCTGCGGGCCGTCGACAGCGCCGCGCAGCCAGAGCGTCGCCGCGAGCCGCGCCGCGCGCGCCGCGATGTCCTGCCGCGCGCCGAGAAAGCCGAGCCCGGTCAGCGCATAGACCCTGCGCTCGACGCCCGCGAGCCGCCCCGCGAGGCCCGCCAGCGCGATCGGTTTCAGCGCGATGCAGTGCAGGATGTCGGGGCGCTCGGCCTCGATCAGTCGTCGCAGCGCCGTCACCTGCCGGAACAAAGCGCGCGGATCGAGACTGCGGCGCTCCGCCTCCAGCGCGATCAGCCGCGCGCCAGCGGCCTCGATCACGCGGCGATGCTTGCGCTCGCGCGCGATCACCGCGACCTCGAAATCGAGCTCGCGGGCGGCACGCGCCATCGGCAGGAAATGCGAAGCGAAGAACCAGTCCTCGGTCGCGACGAAGAGAAGTCTCGGGCGGGGCATGGCGCGACATCAGTCCGATGCGGCACGGAAGGTCAAGCGGCAGGCGCGTGGAAACGATAGGGCGGTACTTGAATGATGGACCGGCCGGCGTGTTAGCTTCCCAAGCTTCACGGAGGCTTCCTGGAGGTGCACATGGACCGGTCATCGACGCTCTCGCCGGCAGAGGCCTTCCCTGCGGCACTCGCTGCGCTCCACGACGCACTGGCCCATGTCGCGAACGGCGATGTCGGGCCGATCAAGACGCTCTATTCCCACGCCGACGACGCCACCAGCATGTATGGCTGGGGCGGCTACGAGAAGGGCTGGGACGACGTCTCGCAGCGCTGGGACTGGGCGGCGAAGCAGTTCCGGGGCGGCACCGTCAGCCACCGTACCATCACCACCGTCGTCGGAACCGAGCTCGCCTGCACCACCGAGATCGAGACGTTCAACGTCACGCTGCCCGACATGGACCGGCCGACGCAATGGACCAACCGCGTCACCCACGTCTTTCGCTTCGAGGAGGGCGGCTGGCGGCTGCTCCACCGCCACGCCAATCGCCTCGAAGGCCAGTACGAGCCGGCGCGGCGCCTCGGCTCCAGCGCGAAGGGAACGACTTAGCTAGCGCGGCTTCGATCGCAAGGACGGCAAGCTCTCATGGCCGCGAGGCCGTGACCGGCATGGCCCGCGCCAGCGCCGCGGCGGCATCGATACGGCCAGCGCCATAGACCGGGTCCCGCCCCCGCGAGCCGAGGTCGATGGCGCTTTCCGTCAGGAGCCGGCGAACGCCATCCAGATCGAGATCGGGCCGCTTCTCGAGCAAGAGGGCGACCAGCCCCGAGACATGCGCGGCGGCGATCGAGGTGCCTGAGGAAAAGGCGTAGCGCCCCTGCGGCTCGGCGGCGAGCACGTCGACCCCGGGCGCCGCCAAAGTGATGTAGCCGCCCCGATTGGCACGCGGGAAGATCCTGTCGTCGGCATCGGTCGCCGTAACCGCGATCACGTTCGGGTCGGCACCGGGATAGAGCGCCGCGGCGCGCGGCCCGCCATTGCCGGCCGCGGCGACCGCGATCATCCCCTTGGCCGTGAGTCCCGCGAGCCCGCGCGAGAGCAGCCGGTCCTGCGGTCCTGCGAAGCTGAGATTGATGACCCGCGCGCCCTGGCCCACCGCCCATTCGATCGCCGCCATGATGTGCAGGCTCGTGCCGCTGGCCGAGGCCGAACTGGCCCGGCCCGAAAAAGCGCGCGCCGCGAGCAGCCGCGAAGCGGGAGCGACGCCCTGGAGCTGGCCCTGCGCCACCAGCGCCGCCGCCATCGCCGTGCCATGGGAATGCGGGACGAAATCCTCGTCGAGCGCATCGTAAACTCCGGCCACGGCGCCGCGCAGTTCGGGATGGCCGATATCGACGCCGGAATCGATCACGGCGACGCGGATGCTCGCCCCCCGCGCCAGCTTGTGCACATCGCCGAGGCGCAGCTTGTCGACGACATATTGCGGCGGCAGGTCGCGCCGCGGTGCCGGGGTGGTCCGGACGGCGGCGGGATCGGAGAGCCGCGCCGGGACGTCCGGGCGTCCGCCGGAAGCGGTCGTGCTGACCGGCCGTGGCCTCTCCTGCTGGAGTTCGTAAGTGAAGTTGGGCTGTGCCCCGGCGATGGCGTTGTCGCCGGCCATCTGCACCAGCACGCTGCGCAAGTCGCGCCCGGCCTCCAGCTTCGCCCGGATGATCGTCGTCCCGGCGAGCTCGACCCGGCGGCTCGTGATCAGCGTTGCGCCATAGCGCTGCAGCACCGTTTCGGCCTGCGCATCCGGCGCGAGCTCGAACAGGATCTCGTCGGGAACGAAGCGCGTCTCGTCCGCCGCCGGCACGACGGTGCGGGATTGGCCCGGGGTCGGGGGGCCGCCAAGGGCCGGCGGCAATTGCCAGGCCGGTGGCGTGACCCGGATCGAACGGTTCGCTTGGCCAGTTCCGGCCGAACCCGAATCGCCGGACGGGCCGACCGAAGGCGAGCCGCTCCCTGACGATTGTTGTGCTGAAACCGGAGCGGCGCCCAGTGCCAGCATGAGAGCGAGGCAGCATCCGCCGGCAAGGCGCACGGCAGAGCCAGCGCAGTGACGGTCAAGGGGGCGGGCCAACGTCATCATGCGC
Source organism: Allobosea sp. Root381 (assembly GCF_001429395.1). Classification (GTDB taxonomy): domain Bacteria; phylum Pseudomonadota; class Alphaproteobacteria; order Rhizobiales; family Beijerinckiaceae; genus Allobosea. The sequence goes on along the minus strand of NZ_LMJT01000012.1, from coordinate 301,411 downwards.
TCTCCCGATGCTACAGCTTTTGATTATGCGTCGGCTTTTCCGAGAATCGCATTCCACTTTCGGCCCGACGCCCTGTCGTTGCGTCAAGCTACCAGAATGCCGCTCATCCGCCGCCGCGTCCATGGCGTCAAGGCGCGGGCGCGACGAAACTCACGATCGTGGCTTCCGCCTTCATCCGCGCCGCGATGGCATCAACCTGCGCCGGCGTCAGCGAGGCGTCGCCGACGCGCACCTTGAAATAGCCGTTGGAGCGCGGCCCATCGACCACCGAGGCGTCGAAGCGCCTGAAGAACGATGCGATATCGCCGGCCCTGGCATCGGCTGCGAAGCTCAGCAGCACGTAACGCTCCGAGCTCGCGGCGGGCACCGAGGCCGTCTCGAAGCCGCCGCCGCGCATGGCGACACCGGTCAGCGCCGCACCCTGGATCGCGATCAGTGCGCAGGCGGCCGCACCGGCATAGGCGAGCCGCCGCGGCGGCTGCGCGGCCAGCAGTTTGCCCAGCCGGGTCATGAGGCCGCCCTTGGCAGTGGCGAACAGGCCGAGCTTGCGCGGCTCGGCCTCGATCCCGGCCATCAGCCGGTCGAGAGCACGCGGCGACGGCGCGCCAAGGCTCTCGTTGAGCAGCGTCGTCTCGGCCATGTCGTCACGGATGATCTCGAGCCGCTGGCGGAGTTCGGGGTCGGTTGCGAGCGCCGCCTCGATCCGCGCCTTGTCGGCGGCCGAGATACGTCCATTGGCATAGAAGGGGAGCAGCAGCTCGAGCTCGGCGCGCTTCGGGTCGTTCGCGATGGCGTCGGTCATGACTGAACTCCCGGACGGCTCGATGAAGGGCGGATCGGCATCGGCGGATCGTAACGGGCCTGGCTCACCCGGCCGCCCTCAAGGCCAGCCCCGATCGATGCCGGCGGTCTTGAGCAGCTCGCCGAGGTTCTTGCGGGCGTGGAAGAGCCGCGTCTTGACCGTGTTCTCGGGAATGCCGACGATCCGGGCGACCTCCTCGACCGAACTCTCGTGATAATAGACGAGGTCAATGACCTCGGCATGCTCGCGGGAGAGCTTTGCGAGGCAGGCGCGGATCGCCAGACCCTTGTCCTGTTTCTGCAGCACGACTTCCGGATCGTCGGCCTCGTCCTCGATGCTTTCGGCGTAGTCGTCGTCGAGACCGGCGTCGCGGCGCTTGCGAAGGGCTGAGTAGGATTTGTTGCGTGCGATGGTGAGCAGCCAGGTCGTAACCGAGGCGCGCCCCTCGAAACGGCTGGCCTGACGCCAGAGGTCCATGAAGACGTCACCGGTCACATCCTCTGCCATCGTCTCGTCGCGCAGCAGCCGCAGCGCGAAACGGTAGACCCGCGTCTGGTGCCGCGAAAACAGCACCTTCATCGCGAGCCGCTCGCCACCGGCAATCCGTTTGACGAGTTCGTCGTCCGATTCCGTATGCATTGCCCTCGAGGCCTGACATCCGGCTCGCAAGGGATGGTCGCGGCGAGCGTGGAAAAGGTTCAACCGGCGGCGAGAATAATCTGGCCGCGACGCCTTTCCTTACGTCATCGACAGGCGTGGTCAACCGGAAGTGACGCCGATCCGCGCGAAATGAACCTTCGCGGAGGCATTTGGCGGCTTTTTGGGAAGCGATGCTCTACCTGTCGCGGCCGGCGCATCGGCACGAAAAGCGGAAGGCGGTTCTTATTGGAAACACCGCGTCATCTCGGGCAGGCCGCGGAGCAACGCAGAGCAGGGATGATGTCGTAGTGGGAGGAAAAGTCGACATGCCAAAGCTCATCCCAACTCTCGGCGCAGAAAAGCGCCGCATAATCGGGATCAGGGCCACTCAAATCGTCAGGACGCTGACTTGACCTTGGCAGTTTTCTTGACCGCGGCGGCGATCTTCGCGGTTCGCGCGGCGGCTTTCGCTTCCGCGATCTCGGCCTTGGCGCGAGCCTGTTCTTCCGCAACGATGACCGCTGTCTCGGCGTCGGCAGCCTCCTTGGCGAGCCGCAGCGCTTTCAGGCGCGCCGTCTTCTGGAGCACGGCATCGCGCTCCAGCTGTTCGGCCTCCATCGCGCGCGTGGCTTCCTGCCTGCGTGCATCGGCCTTGTCGAAGGTGCGCTGGGCCCTGAGCTTGATCTCGTCAGGGGAGAGGCCTCGCGTCGCCATGGCGGCTCGCTCCGGGTTAGGGCGGGGAGCGGGTTCGCGCTTCGGGTCGAATGGCCCGAAGCGACCCTGCCCCAGAGGGATAGGCACGTCATACCAGCCGGAACATCCGCCTTTGAAGGCATCCGTCTTGACCGGACTCGTCGAGTGCCGGGTTCCCGCCGCCAAATTCCCGGGACCATGGGCGTGCATGCGAGAATGTGTCGGCCTGATGCCGGGAGCGGTTGCGCCCGGCCTTAAGGCCTTCAGCGGCGGCCGCCTTTGCCCGCCGACCGCATCTGCATGTACTGCACGGCCTCGAGAAGCACCTTGCGCGGACGCTCGGCGTCACGCTTGGCCTGCTCCGCCTTGCGGGCTGCCTCGCGCGCCAGCTCGGCGATGCGCTCTTCCTCGGCGAGGCGGGCGCGCTCGATCTCGGCGAGGCGCTCGGCTTCGACGCGGGCTGCAGCCTTCTCGGCCTCGCGCTCGGCGCGGGCGACGGCGATGGCTTCGCGTTCCGCGCGTCGCTGCTGCATGATCGGGTCATCCGGACCGGGCCGCTTCTTGAAACGCTCGAGGAGCGCCTTCTTGGCGGCTGCCGAATTGGCCTGACGATCAGTGAAGCTGCGGTCGTTCGGGTTCTTCAAGGGTTGCCTTCTCTCGGGTTGTTACGGGCGCCATATGGCCCGCGGGGGCGCAATAATCCAAAACGCGCCCGATGGGTATCGAATTCAGCGCGCAGGCGCTGCGCTTCCAGCGCGGACCGGCCGCGGCTTCGGCTTCGGCGCTGCGATCAGCCCCTCGCGCTGCATCTGCTTGCGAGCAGCCTTGCGGGCGCGGCGGATGGCATCGGCCTTCTCGCGAACGCGCTTCTCGGACGGCTTCTCATAGGCCGAGCGACGCTTCATCTCGCGGAACACGCCTTCGCGCTGCAACTTGCGCTTGAGGGCGCGGATGGCCTGTTCGACATTGTTGTCGCGAACGAGAACCTGCATCTCTGTCTCCTCCGGTTGGCGGATGGAAAAAAGGGCCGGGCGTGGGTCCCGACCCTTCGTCAAACCACATCATCGGGGCTGTGAAATGGCAGGCGCCAGTACATCCGTGGTCGCCCTGCCTGATCTCCCTGCCCGCCGACGCGGTCTTCGTCTCACTCGGCGCGGAGCTGGTCGGCCGACATCTTGCCGGAGCGCTTGTCCTGCGTGAGCTCGTAGGAGATCTTCTGACCTTCCCTGAGATCGCGCATGCCAGCACGCTCCACGGCGCTGATGTGGACGAACACGTCCTGACCACCATCATCCGGCTGAATGAAACCGAAACCCTTGGTCGAGTTGAACCACTTGACTGTACCGACGCTCATGACGAACCCTTTCACGGTATTGTTGTGAGACTAGCGGAGGATTCCGCGAGTCGATTTGCGAATTTGAGCGGGAAGTTCGTCAGCAAGCGCATTCACATGCGCGGGGCCAAGTCGTTCGGCCTAAATATCGACAGGAGCTATATGGGGGCTTGAGGCCGTATTGTCAAACCGGCCGGCGCGCGGATGCGCTGGCCGCGCGGCGGCCTGACCGCTCCGACGCTTTACATTGGCGCGCTTTTCGCCAAGAGGCAGGGGGTCGCGCCACCGCCAACCCGTCCGGTCCCCACCCGTGCAGACGCCGTCCTTGAACCAGTTCCGCCGCATCGTCGTCAAGGTCGGCTCGAGCCTGCTGGTCGACCGCGCCCACGGCCGGCTTCGCCAGGCCTGGCTCGCAGCCCTGGCGGAGGATCTCGCCGAGCTGCATCAGCGCGGCGCCGATGTTCTCGTCGTCTCGTCCGGGGCCATCGCGCTCGGGCGCACCGTGCTCGGCCTGCCCTCGGGTTCGCTCCGCCTCGAGGAGAGCCAGGCGGCGGCAGCCGTCGGCCAGATCGCGCTGGCGCGGACCTGGGCGGAAGCGCTCGGCCATCACGGCCTCACCGCCGGGCAGATCCTGCTGACCTTGGCCGACACCGAGGAACGCCGGCGCTATCTCAATGCGCGCGCCACGCTCGGCCGCCTGCTCGACCTGCGCGCCATTCCGGTCATCAACGAGAACGACACCGTCGCCACCACCGAGATCCGCTATGGCGACAACGACAGGCTCGCCGCCCGCGTCGCCACCATGGCCGGCGCCGATCTGCTGGTGCTGTTCTCCGACATCGACGGCCTCTACACCGCCCCGCCGGCACGCGACCCGGCCGCCCGGCATATCCCGCTGGTCGAGCGCATCACGCCGGAGATCGACGCCATGGCGGGCGGCGCGGCTTCCGAGCTCTCGCGCGGCGGCATGCGCACCAAGATCGAAGCCGGCAAGATCGCCGCCAGCGGCGGCACCCATATGCTGATCGCCGACGGGCGGCAGAAGAACCCGCTCGGTGCCATCGCGGCAGGCGCACGCTGCACCTGGTTCCTCACCGCCTCGACCCCCGCGACCGCGCGCAAGACCTGGATCGCCGGCTCGCTCGAGCCGCGCGGGGCGCTCCACGTCGACGCAGGCGCGGTCCGTGCGCTGCGCGGCGGCGCAAGCCTGCTGCCGGTCGGCGTCAGCCGGATCGAAGGCGATTTCGCCCGCGGCGACTCCGTTCTGATCCGCGACCCCGAAGGCCGCGTGCTCGGGCGCGGGCTCGTCGCCTATGACGCGGCCGAAGCCGGGCTCGTCCTCGGCCGGGCCTCGCGCGACATCGAGGCCGTCCTCGGCTATCCCGGCCGGGCCGAGATGATCCACCGGGACGACATGGCGCTCGGGGTCGGCTAAGGTTCTACCGCAATGGCATTCGGCAGGGTGGACATGACGAGCGAAAGCGCGCTGCTCGGCGCCGCGACGGGCGGCACCGACCGCGAGGACGGCGCGGTTCGCGACGTCGCCGCGCGGATGCAGGATCTCGGCCGGCGCGCCCGCGCCGCCGCCCGCCTCGTAGCGCTCGCCCCGGAGCCGCAGCGAAACGCGGCCTTGCACGCCATGGCCGCTGCCTTGCGCGAGCGCGCCACCCCGATCCTCGCCGCCAATGCGCTCGATCTGGCCGATGCGCGGGAAGGCGGCCAGAACTCAGCTTTCATCGACCGGCTCCTGCTCGACGCGGCCCGGCTGGAGGACGTCGCCGCCGCAGTCGCCAGCGTAGCCGAGCTGCCCGACCCGCTCGGGCGGGTCCTGGCCAGCTGGACGCAGCCCAACGGGCTGCGCTTCGAGCGCGTCGCGACGCCGCTCGGCGTCATCGCCGTGATCTTCGAAAGCCGCCCGAACGTTACGGCCGATGCGGGCGCGCTCTGCCTGAAGAGCGGCAACGCCGCGATCCTTCGCGCCGGCTCCGACAGTTTCCGCACCGCCACCGAGATCGCCGCCGCCCTGCGGCAGGGCCTGGAGAGCGCCGGCCTGCCGGGCGATGCCATCCAGCTCGTCCCGACGCGAGATCGCGCCGCCGTCGGCGAAATCCTCAAGGGCCTCGACGGCACTGTCGACGTCGTTGTCCCGCGCGGCGGCAAGAGCCTGGTCGCCCGCGTCCAGAGCGATGCCCGCGTGCCGGTCTTCGCCCATCTCGACGGCAACTGCCATGTCTATGTCGATGCCGCGGCCGACCTCGCCATGGCGCGTGAAATCCTGCTCAACGCCAAGCTCCGGCGCACCGGCGTGTGCGGCTCTGCGGAGACCTTGCTCGTCGACCGGGCCTGCGCGGAGACGCATCTTCGCCCGCTCGTCGCGGCCCTGCTCGACGCGGGCTGCGCCGTGCGCGGCGATGACATGGCGCAAAAGGCCGACGCCCGCGTCACTCCGGCGACCGAGGAGGACTGGGCGACCGAATATCTCGACCGCATCATCGCGGTGAAGGTCGTCACCGGGCTCGACGCTGCGATCGACCATGTCGAGCGCTACGGCTCGCACCATACGGACGCGATCGTCACCGCCGACGAGGCCGCCGCAGCGCGCTTCCTGGCCGAGGTCGATTCGGCGATCGTGCTGCACAACGCCTCGACCCAGTTCGCCGATGGCGGCGAATTCGGCTTCGGCGCGGAAATCGGCATCGCCACGGGCCGGATGCATGCGCGGGGCCCCGTCGGCGTCGAGCAGCTCTGCTCCTTCAAATACCGCGTCCATGGCAGCGGCCAGATCCGGCCGTGATTGTCGATCCCGCGGCGACGGAACATCTGCGGCTGCCCTCGCATGCGCCGGGCCTGCGCATCGGGCTGTTCGGCGGCTCGTTCAATCCCGCCCATGACGGGCATCGCATGGCGAGCCTGACCGCGCTGCGCCGGCTCCAGCTCGACCGGGTCTGGTGGCTGGTCACGCCTGGCAATCCGCTGAAAGACAACTCCACCCTGCCCTCCCTGGCGGAACGCATCCGATTCGCCCGCCAGCTCGCCGACCATTCGCGCATCCATGTCACCGGCATCGAGGCCCGCCTGCGCACCCGCTACACCGCCGACACGCTGCGCGCCCTGAAGCGCCGCTGCCCCGGCGTGAACTTCGTCTGGATCATGGGGTCGGACAATCTCGCCAGCTTCCATCGCTGGAACGAGTGGCGCGCCATCGCCCGGATGATGCCGATCGCGGTGATCGACCGCCCGGGCTCGACCCATAGCGCGGTCGCCTCGCCCGCCGCCAACTGGCTGTCGCGCTGGCGGATTTCCGAAAGCCAGGGCGCCGCGCTTGCCGCGACGCGACCGCCGGCCTGGATCTTCCTGCACGGCCGCAGATCGGAGCTATCCTCGACGATGTTGCGCCAACGGGCCGAACGCGATTGAATTTTTGGCCCGAAGGCCCTATTTTGGACATGTCGCGCCGAGAGCGCGTCGTCATGTGAGGATACGGAACTGAACCGTTCAACCCTTGGTGAAGCCGAGCCTGCGCCGCTTCCCCATGCCGCTGTGTCGGAGAACCCCTCTGCCGCCAGCGTGGCCCTCGCACTGCATGTTCTCGAAGACATGAAGGCCGAAGACATCACCGTCATCGACCTTGTCGGCAAGACCTCGCTGGCTGACGCGATGATCATCGCGTCCGGCAGGGTGAATCGTCACGTCGCCTCCATCGCCGATTCGCTGGTCGAGGCGATCAAGAACTCAGGCCTGCCCGCTCCGAAGGTCGAGGGCATGCCCGCCTGCGACTGGGTGCTGATCGACACCGGCGACATCATTGTCCACGTCTTCCGCCCGGAAGTGCGCCAGTTCTACAATCTCGAGAAGATGTGGGGGGCCGACCGGCCGAACGAGCGCCTGGTCGGGTAGAGCGTTGCGCGGAAAAGTGGAAACCGGCTTTTCGCAAAAGCAATGCTCTAAGCTTTTGAAAGAAATCACTTTTTTTGTAATCGGACGATATCGTCCGATTACAAAGTGATCTGACGGCCACGCGCAGGCATGCGTCTGTCCCTGATCGCCGTCGGCCGCCTCAAGGACGGCCCTGAGCGCGAACTCTGCGAACGCTATCGCGAGCGCGCCGCGACGCTGGGCCGCGGTTTGGGCCTGAACGGGCCCGAGATCGTCGAACTTCCGGAAAGCCGCGGCCGCAGGCCCGACGAGCGCAAGCGCGACGAAGCCGCGGCGATCACCGCCAGGCTCGCGCCAGGCTTGGTGATCGCGCTCGACGAGCGCGGCCGGAGCCAGAACAGCGAGGCCTTCGCCCAGCGGATCGCCGCGGCTCGCGACGCGGGTACCGCCTCGGCCAGCTTCGTCATCGGCGGCGCCGACGGCCTCGCCGAGGAGATTCGTGACGCGGCCGGGCTGACGCTCGCCTTCGGCGCCCTGACGATCCCGCACCAGCTCGTGCGGGTACTCGTCCTCGAACAGCTCTATCGGACGATGACGATCCTCGCCGGACACCCCTATCATCGCGCATGAGCCCTTTTCGGCATCTGATTCGTCGTTCGCGAGCTGACACCGCAGCGTCATTGCGAGCCCCCGGATCTTGCCTTCGGCAAGCCCGGGGGCTCGCAATGACGCTGCGGCGCTGCGGCGTGCCCGTGCTCCTCCTGGTTCTGTGCCTCGTTCGGCCCGCATCCGCCCAGTCCCAGACGCCTGATCCGGACCTCCTTGCCCGCGAGGCGATGCAGAAGCTGGTCGAGAAGCAGGCGCGCGAGGGCGAGCTAAAGGCGATCGAGCAGCGCCTCGCCGGCAATGTCGAAGCTCGCGCCAAGCTGGACGCCGAGATCGCCGCCATCCGCGCCGACCGCGCAGCGCTCAACAAGGCCCTGCTCGAGACCACGGCCCGGACGCAGGGCGCCGAGCAGCGTATCGGTGCGCTCGAACAGCGCCTCGCGTTACTGCAGTCGAGCGAGGCCGCCATCAGGCGCTCGCTGGAAGGCCGACGCGGCCTGATCTCCGAAGTGCTGGCCGCGCTGCAGCGCATCGGCCGCCGCCCGCCCCCCGCCGTATTGGTAAGGCCGGAAGACATCCTGGAAGCCGTCCGCGCCTCGATGCTGCTCGGCGCCGTGGTCCCCGACCTGCGCCAGGAGATCGAAGTGCTCGGCACCGATCTCGGAGAACTCGTCCGGCTGCGCGACGGCATCGCCGATGAGCGCAAGGCACTCTCCACCGAGATGGAGCAGCTCGCATCCGAGCGCCAGCGCCTCGCCTCGCTCGTCGAGGCCAGGCGCGAGCGCGAAGCCAGCGCCGCCAAGGACGCCGAGACCCAGCGCGGGCAGGCCGGCGAGCTCGCCGCACAGGCCCGCAGCCTGCGCGACTTCGTCGAGCGGATGGAAAAGGAGATTTCCACCGCCAATCGCGCCGCCGAAGCGGCACGCCAGGCGCTCGAGGCCGAGACGCGCGAGCAACGCCAGCGCATGGCGGCGCTCGCCTTCAAGGACCCGGCCCGGCTCAGCCCGAAGATCGCCTTCGCCGAGGCCAGGGGGCTGCTGCCGCTGCCGGTGGCGGGTTCACGATTGCGTGGCTTCGGCGATTCCGATGGCGCGGGCGGGACCACACGCGGAATTTCTCTCGAAACGCGCCCCAATGCCCTAGTTTCGGCGCCTTCGGACGGTTGGGTGGTTTATGCGGGCCCCTTCCGTTCCTTCGGCCAACTCTTGATCCTGAATGCCGGCGGGGGATACTATATGCTACTGGCCGGCATGCAGCGGATCGACGTGGCGCTGAACCAGTTCGTTCTCGCGGGAGAGCCCGTCGGGATCATGGGTGAGACGTCTGAAGCGGTGGCGACGATCGTAGGTTCGGGAACCGGGCAACCGGTTCTGTATATCGAGTTCAGAAAAGACGGTGTTTCGGTCGATCCGGCGCCGTGGTGGACGAAACCGCTTGGCGAAAAGGTTCGCGGATGATGCGCAAGGTTTCTCTCGTTTTCGCCGGAGCCGTCCTCGGCGCGGGCCTGACCGGCATGGTCACGCAGACCCGCCTGTTGACCTCGACCAGCGCGGTCGCGGCCTCGGCCGAGGTCTATCGCAGCCTCAACCTGTTCGGTGACATCTTCGAGAAGATTCGCACCGACTACGTCGAGAAGCCCGATGAGCAGAAGCTGATCGAGGCCGCGATCAACGGCATGGTCTCCTCGCTCGACCCGCATTCCTCCTATCTCGACTCCAAGTCCTTCCGGGACATGGATACCGACATGCGTGGCCAGTTCGGCGGCCTCGGCATCGAGGTCACGATGGAGGAGGGCATCCTCAAGGTCGCCAAGCCGATCCGCGACACGCCCGCCGCGAAGGCCGGCATCCTGGCCAACGACATCATCACCCAGATCGACGGCACCGAGGTGAAGGGCCTGTCCCTGACCCAGGCGGTCGAGAAGATGCGCGGCATCATCAACACCCAAGTCAAGCTCACGGTCGATCGCCCGGGCAAGACAGAGCCGCTCGAATTCACCCTGACGCGGACGACGATCGTCGTGCCGGCGGTCGAGGAGCGGGTCGAGGGCGATGTCGGCTATATCCGCATCGGCACCTTCAGCGAGCAGACCTATGAAGGGCTGCGCAAGGCGATCGACAAGGTCAACACCGAGATCGGCGCCGACAAGATCAAGGGTTATGTCATCGACCTCCGCAACAACCGCGGCGGCCGCCTCGACCAGTCCGTACTGGTCTCCGACGCCTTCCTCGATCGCGGCAAGATCGTCTCGACCCGCGGCCGCAACGCCGAGGAGACCCAGGTCTTCAATGCGAAGTCGGGCGACCTGACCAAGGGCAAGCCGGTCGTGGTGCTGATCAACGGCTCGTCGGCCTCGGCCGCCGAGATCGTCGCCGGCGCCCTGCAGGACCACAAGCGCGCGACCATCATGGGCACGCGCTCCTTCGGCAAGGGCTCGGTCCAGACCGTGATCCCGCTTGCCGGCAATGGCGGCCTGCGCCTGACGACGGCGCGCTATTACACGCCGTCCGGCAATTCGATCCAGGCCAAGGGCATCAGCCCCGATGTCGAGATCGTCCAGGAGATCCCGCCGGAGATCAAGGAGAAGATCGCCGAGAACAAGGGCGAGGCGGCGCTGAAGGGGCATCTCAAGGCCGGCGACGGCAAGGACGAGCAGTCGGGTTCCGGCTCCTATGTCCCCAACGACCCGACCAAGGACACCCAGCTGATCGCGGCCCTGAACCAGCTACGCGGCGTCAAGAAGGACGCTGCAGCGCCGGCTCCGGCCCCCGCGCCCGAGGCCCCGAAGCCGAACTGACGGCGAAAGCAGGCCCTCCGGGCTCGACGCCGGCCGCCGGGCACGCCAAGACTAGCCCTGCGGGCCACTGATTCGGGCCCGCTTCGCAAGCTTGAGGACGGCTTCGCTTGGCCGGAACGCCGCTCACGGAGCTCAATCGGCCGCTCGGCCGGGACCGCACCGCGCCCCATGGCAAACCATGGGGCCGTTGGCTCGTGACCGCCTGCGCCTGCCTCGTCGGTCTCGGCTGGGTATCGATCCTCCTGATCGTCGCACTCAGGCGCGACCCCGATGGCGGCGAGCCGATCGTCACCGCCCTGATCGAGAAACGCGCCGCACCGGCCGATTCGGCCTCTGCCGCGCCCGCGGGCGCGGCCTCCAGCCCGGACGCCGCCCAGACCGCCCGCACGCAATCGAACGCCCGCCAGCTCGAGAGCGAGTCCGGCGTCACGGTCGTGCGGCCCGGCGCCGAGGCACCCGGCGCCATCGTCATCACCATTCCCGACAGCGCCGCGACTGTTACGCTCGCCGCGGCGCCAGACGCCCGGCTCGTCGAGCGGACACGCCATGGGCTCCTGCCCAAGATCGGGGCCGACGGCGCAACGCCCGCGCAGGTCTATGCCCGCCCCGAAGGCCCGCCGCCGGCCGGCAAGGTCAACGGCCGGATCGCACTTCTCGTCGGCGGCCTAGGCATCAGCCAGAGCGGCACGACTGAGGCGATCGCGAAGTTGCCGGGCGCGGTGTCGCTAGCCTTCGCCCCCTATGGCGCCGAGCTGGATCGCAGCGTCCAGCGCGCCCGCGGCCAGGGCCACGAGGTCTTCCTCCAGGTGCCGATGGAGCCCTTCGACTATCCCGACAGCGATCCCGGCCCGCATACCTTGCTGACCGGCCCGAAATCGGCCGACAACATCGATCGCCTGTATTGGGCGCTCGGGCGCTTCACCGGATATGTCGGAATCGTCAACTTTCTCGGCGGGCGGCTGACCTCCGACGAGAGCGCCATCTCCCCGATTCTGCGGGAGCTTGCCGGCCGCGGCCTGATGGTGGTGGATGACGGTTCCTCGGCCCGCAGCCTGCTCGCATCCTCCGCGCAGCGCGCGCAGATTCCGGCGCTGAAGGTCGATCGCGTCATCGACAATGTCGCTCGGCCCGAAGCGATCGACAAGGAACTCGCCGCCCTCGAGACGCTTGCCCGCGACCAGGGCGTGGCGATCGCCAGCGCCAGCGCCCTGCCGGTCTCGATCGAGCGGATCGCGCGCTGGGCGCAGTCGCTCGAGGCCAAGGGCCTCGTCATCGTGCCGATGAGCGCCGCGCGCGAGCTGCGCAGCCCCAGGACAACTGGATCTCTGACAAGACAACCGGATCTCTGAGATGACCGAGCACCCGCCGGAAGGCTATCGCCCCTGCGTCGGGCTGGCGCTGTTCAATGCCGAGGGGCTCGTCTTCCTCGGCCGCCGCGCCAACAAGGGCGAGCCCGAGCATGTCGCGCCTGGCCATGAATGGCAGATGCCGCAAGGTGGCATCGACAAGGGCGAGACGCCGGTCGAAGCCGCAAGGCGCGAATTGCAGGAGGAGACCAATGTCACCTCTGTCGCACTGCTGGCCGAGGCTCCGGGCTGGCTGGCCTATGACCTGCCCGGCGAAATCGGCAAACAGGCCTGGAAGGGCCGCTGGCGCGGCCAGGCCCAGAAATGGTTCGCTTTCCGCCTCACCGGCCCCGACAGCGAGATCGACATCGCGACGCCGGCCGGCGGCCACAAGGCCGAGTTCGACGCCTGGCGCTGGGAGCGTCTGGAGCGGACGCCAGCCCTGATCATCCCGTTCAAGCAGGACGTCTATCGCGAGGTGGCGGCCCTGTTCGCTCCCTTTGCCGCCCGCCCGGATTCTCCTGACCCTGCGCGGGGCTGATCCGGCGGCGCTGCCGCGAGCGCTGCGGGCGCGCCTCCAGCCTGACCGGGGTTGATTCCCGCCGCCTGCCGTCCCACCCTTCCACCCGACAGCGAGCCCCAGCCGGCTCGCCGCAGCGGCCGCGTTCGCGGCCCATCGCACCGAACAGGAGCATCATCGTGCAGGATGAGATCTGGGCGCAGCTTGCGGACCATCGCAAGACCACGCAGGGGCACCATCTGCGCAGCCTCTTCGCCGAGGACGCAGCCCGATTCGCAAGCTTCACCGCCCGGCTCGACGACCTGCTGCTCGACTATTCCAAGACCGGCGTCACCGCGCGGACAATGGCGCTGCTGCTGAGGCTCGCCGAAGCTGCCGATGTCGCCGGCAAGCGCGACGCCATGTTCGCCGGCGAGGCGATCAACACCACTGAGAAACGCGCTGTGCTCCACACCGCACTGCGCGCGCCCGCCGGCAGCCGCATCCTGGTCGACGGCGCCGATGTGATGCCGGAGGTCCATGCCACGCTCGACAGGCTGGCCGCCTTCGCCGAGGGCGTGCGCTCGGGCAACATCGCCGCCGCCGATGGCCGCCCTTTCACCGATGTCATCAATATCGGCATCGGCGGCTCCGATCTCGGGCCGGTGATGGCGACGCTCGCGCTGGCGCCCTATCATGACGGCCCGCGCCTGCATTACGTCTCGAATGTCGATGGCGCCCATATCGCCGACACGCTGGCGAAGCTCGATCCGGCGCGCACGCTGGTGATCGTCGCCTCGAAGACCTTCACCACCATCGAGACCATGACCAATGCCGCGACCGCCCGGCGCTGGATCGCCGGCGCGCTCGGCGAGGCGGCGGTGGCGGCGCATTTCGCCGCGGTCTCGACAGCGCTCGACAAGGTCGGTGCCTTCGGCATCGCGCCCGACCGCATCTTCGGCTTCTGGGATTGGGTCGGCGGCCGCTACTCGGTCTGGTCCGCCATCGGCCTGCCGGTGATGATCGCCATCGGCGACAGGAACTTCCGTGAATTCCTCGCCGGGGCGCATGCGCTCGACGAGCATTTCCGGACGGCCCCGCTGGAGCGCAATCTGCCGGTGCTGCTCGGCCTGATCGGGCTCTGGCACCGCGACGTCTGCGGCTATCCCGCCCGCGCCATCCTGCCTTACGACCAGCGCCTGCTGCGCCTGCCGGCCTATCTGCAGCAGCTCGACATGGAATCGAATGGCAAGCGCGTCCGCAAGGACGGCTCGCCGGTCGGCCGCGCCACCGGCCCGCTGGTCTGGGGCGAGCCGGGCACCAACGGCCAGCACGCCTTCTACCAGCTCATCCATCAGGGCACCGACACCGTGCCCTGCGAGTTCATGATCGCGGCCGAGGGCCACGAGCCCGAGCTTGCGAACCATCACCGCCTGCTCATCGCCAACTGCCTGGCCCAGAGCGAAGCGCTGATGAAGGGCCGCACGCTCGAGGAGGCACGCGACCAGCTGCTGAAGCAGGGCCTGGCGCCGGATGCCGCCGCGGCGCTGGCGCCACACAAGGTCTTCCCGGGCAACCGGCCCTCCGTGACCATCGCCTACCGCAAGCTCGATCCCTTCGCCTTCGGCCGTCTCGTCGCGCTCTATGAGCACCGCGTCTTCGTCGAGGCTGCGGTCTGGGACATCAACGCCTTCGACCAATGGGGCGTCGAGCTCGGCAAGGAACTCGCAACCGCGTTGCTGCCCGTCGTCGAGGGCAAGACTCCGGCGGACGCGCATGATTCCTCGACGGCCGGGCTTGCCCGCTATCTCACCGCCACGAGGTGAGCGACCACGGGAGGGCGAGAAGAGCATCGGCCATGAATGACGGCGAAGGCGCGCGACCGCTGACCGCAGCCCTGGACCCGCGTTCGCGGCGGCGGCGCGAGGATCGGCGCTTCCTCATAGGCGAGGGCGACTATCTCGACGACCGCCCGGCGACGGGCGAGCTCTTCGCCGCCGTGCTGCGCTCGCCCCACGCCCATGCGGTAATCGTCTCGATCGACACGGCAGCGGCGCTCGCCCTGCCGGGCGTACACGGCGTCTACACCGCCGACGACCTGGCCGACCTCGGCCCGCTGCCGACTTCGATCAAGGTGGCGACGGTCGAGCCGCTGATCGTGCCGCCGCGCCTGCCGCTGGCCCGCGAGCGCGTCCGCCATGTCGGCGATCCGGTGGCCTTCGTCGTCGCCGAGAGCACCGCGCTCGCCCGCGAGGGCTGCGAGCTGATCGCGGTAGACTACGACATGCTGCCCTCGGTCACGGAGCTCAGCGCCGCGCCCGAGCCGGATGCGCCGCAGATCTGGCAGGAGGCGCCCGGCAACCTCGCCTACCGCTTCCGGCGCGGCGATCCGGCCGCGGTGGAGCAGGCCTTCGCCAGGGCCGCCCATATCGTGACCTGCGAGCTCGTCAACAACCGCATCGTCGCCGCGCCGCTGGAGACACGCGTCGCGCTCGGCCGTTTCGATCCCGGAAGCGGCGTCTACCGTCTCGAGATCAGCGGCGCCTCGGTCCACGCCATCCGGCAGGAGCTGGCGCAGGGCGTCTTCGGCCTGCCGCTCGACCACATAGAGGTCTCCTGCCCCGATGTCGGCGGCGGCTTCGGCATGAAGAACGTGACCTATCCCGAATATGCGCTGGTGCTCTGGGCGGCGCGCACGCTCGGACGGCCGGTGCGCTGGATTTCCGAGCGCATCGAGGACTTTACCGGCGGCGTCCACAGCCGCGACAATCTCAGCGCCGGGCGTCTCGCGCTCGACCGGCGGGGCCGCTTCCTGGCGCTCGAAGTCGAGACCATCGGCAATCTCGGCGCCTATGTCTCCTCGCTCGGCCCGGGCAGCTCGACCAATGCACCCTCAGCGGCGATGGGCGGGCTCTACGACATCCCCGCCATGTCGATGGACGTGCGCGGCGTCTTCACCAACACCGCGCCGATCGACGCCTATCGCGGTGCCGGCAAGCCGGAGGCGAACTACCTGATCGAGCGCCTGATCGAGGCTGCCGCCCATCAGCTGCGCATCGATCCCGCCACGCTGCGCAAGCGCAATTTCATCCGCAAATTCCCCTACCGCTCCGCCTTTGGCACCGTGATCGACTGCGGTACCTTCACCGAGAATCTCGACAAGGTGCTGCTGGCTGCCGACCGCGGGGGCTTCGCCGCCCGCAGGCGCACCGCGAAGAAGCGCGGCAAGTTGCGCGGCTTCGGCATAAGCTGCTTTCTCGAAACCTCGCGCGGCCAGCCCGATGAGGAAGCCTGGCTGCGCATGCATGACGACGGCACCATCGACATGGCGGTCGGCACGCAGTCGAACGGCCAGGGCCACGAGACCAGCTTCGCCCAGGTCGCGGCCGAACGGCTTGGGTTGCCCGTCGAGACCTTCAACCTGGTGCAGGGCGACACCGCCCGCGTGCCGCGCGGCGGCGGCCATGGCGGCGCCCGCTCGCTGCATCTCGGCGGCACGGCGCTGGTGATGGCCGCGGACGATTTGATCGCCAAGGCGCGGCCCGCCGCAGCGCAGTTGCTACAGGTCTCGGCCGATCGGCTGGAGTTCGCGGATGGCCGCTTCCGCGCCACCGCAGAGAGGGATGGGCTCGCCCGCGAGATCGACCTCTTCGCCATAGCCCGGCATGTCCGCGACAGCACGGGCGCCGCGCTCGAAAGCCATGGCGACAATGTCTGCGACGTCATCACCTTCCCGAACGGCGCCCAGGTCGCCGAGGTCGAGATCGATCCGGAAACCGGCGCGATCTCGCTGGAGCGCTATGTCGCGGTCGACGACTACGGCACGTTGGTCAACCCGCTGCTGACCGAATCCCAGGTCCATGGCGGTCTGGCGCAGGGCATCGGCCAGGCACTGCTGGAGGAGGCTCTCTACGATCCCGATTCCGGGCAATTGCTGAGCGCGACCTTTATGGACTACGCCATGCCCCGCGCCGACGACTTGCCCTTCTTCGATCTCGAAATGGTCGAGGTTCCGACCAAGGCCAATCCGCTCGGCGTCAAGGGTTCGGGCCAGGCCGGCTGCATCGGCGCGCCGCAGACGGTGATGAATGCGATCCTCGACGCGCTGCGCCCGCTCGGCGTGACCCATCTCGACATGCCGGCGACGCCGGCGAAGATCTGGCGGGCGATCAGGGATGCGCAGGCGGCAGGCAGCTAGCCCATCACCAGCCCGCCATCGACATGCAGCGTCTGGCCGGTGACGAAGCCGCTCCAGTCGGAGGCCAGGAACAGTACAGGCCCCGTAACATCCTCCGCCGTCGCGATGCGCCCGAGCGGCGTCTGCGCGATCAGCGCCTCCTTGACATCCTCCGGCGTGCGGCGGCTGGCGCCGGTCGGCCAGACCAGCCCCGGCGCGACGCAGTTGACGCGGATGCCGAGGGGCCCGAGCTCAGCGGCGAGATTGCGGCTGAAGCCGACCAGCGCCGCCTTGGCCGTCGTGTAGTCGTGATAGGGAATGCTCGGCCGGGCCACGAGGTCGGTCGCGATGTTGACGATGGCGCCGCGCCCACGCCTGCGCATCAGCTGCAACGCTGCCTGGCAGACATTATAGGTCGCCTTCAGCGCACCATCGACCTGCGCCTGATAGGCCGACCACGGCGTCTCCCAGAAGCGCGCCCGAGCCTCCGGGTCGAAGACGTAAGGCGCGAAGGCGTTGTTGACGACCGCATCGAGCCGGCCGGCCTCCTCGCCGATGCGCGCCAGCATCGCCTCGACCTCGGCCGGAACGGTGACGTCCGCCGCGATCGCCAGCGCCTGCCCGCCCGCCGCCCGGCAGGCCTCGACCACCGCCTGCGCCTCCGCTTCGCTGCGCCGGTAGTTGACGAAGACCAGCCCGCCCTCGGCGGCGAAGGCCCTGGCGATGGCGGCCCCGATGCCGCGGCTGGCGCCGGTGACCAGGATCGTCCTGTCGCGAAACTTCATGGCTCTCGCCTCACGGGATCAGGTCCGATTTCACCACCTGCCCCATGTCGAGCGGCTTTGCGATCAGCCCGAGCTTGTGGAAGGTGTCGGCGCCCTTCTGCATCGGCTCCATGTCGAAATGCCCGAGCCCCTTCGCATCGGTGGTCGGCGACACACTAGAGGCGTTGCGCAGCTTGATGATCCCGAGGTTCAGCGCCTCGTCGCGGCCGTTGATCGCGCGCGTCACGGCGATCTTCGCCGCCTCCTCGGGCTTCGCGATCATCCAGGCGGCGCTGTCGCGATAGGCCGCGAGGAAGCGCTTCAGCAGCGGCTTCTTCGCTTCATAGGTCGCCTGCGTCACGACGAAGATGTCGCTCGGCAGGTTGAGATGGTCCTTCACCTCGATCACATCGACCTCGGGGAGCCCCTTCATCCGCCCGACCAGCAGGCCGGTATCGGTCGCGGCGGTGGCATCGACCTGGTCCTGGATCAGCGGCGCGAAGTTGAGCAGGCCGGTCACTTCCATGGCGATGTCCTTCTCGGTCAGCCCGACCTGGTGCAGCAGCACCTGCAGGTTCTGCCGCGTGCCGCTCGACAGGCTGTAGACGCCGACACGCTTGCCCCTGAGATCGGCTGGCCCCTTGATCCCCTTGGCCTTCGGCGCGACCACGTTGAAGACGTTCTGCGGGTAGATGTTGTAGATCGCGACCAGCTTCTCGCCCTTGTCGAGCGCGAGATAGAAGGCGGCCGGATCGGTAAAGGCGATGTCGGCCTGCCCCGTCAGCATGTTCTGGATCGCCGAGCCGCCACCGGTGCCCGGCACATAGCCAAGCTCGATGCCCTTCGCCTTGAAGAAGCCCTTGTCCGGCTCGGCCAGCAGATTGGTGATCTCGCTGATCGGCTGGCTCCAGCCCGCCACGGTGACCTTGTCGAGGGGCTGGGCCTGAAGCGGTGCGGTGCCGATCAGGACCGCGCCAAGCAACGCGAGCATATGGCGGCGGGAATGGCGAAGCATCGGCCTATCCTTTCAGATGGTGGCGCAGCAGCAGCCGCTCGAGCATCAGCGTCGCCTGGTAGAACAGCATTCCGAGCAGCGTGATCACGATGAACAGCGCGAACATCAGGCTCGAATCCATCACGCTCTGGGCCGCGATGATCGAGGCGCCGAGCCCCTCCCGCCCGCCGATGAACTCGCCGACCACCGCCCCGACCAGCGAGAGCACCACCGCGACGCGAAGCCCTGCGAGAACCACAGGCAACGCGCTCGGCAGCTTCAGCCGCAACAGGGTCTGCAGGCGGCCGGCGCCAAGCATGCGGAACAGCTCGCGCCGCCCGGGATCGACCTGCGACAGCCCGGTCAGGGTGTTCTCCATCAGCGGGAAAAAGCAGATCAGCGCCGTGATCACCACGGTTGGCGCCATGCCGAAGCCGAACCAGATGATGAAGAGCGGGCCGAGGGCGAGCTTCGGCACGACCTGGCTCGCGACGATGTAAGGGTGCAGCATGCGCTGCAGGACCGGGGCCTCCGCCAGCAGAATGCCGGTGCCGAGCCCGACCGCACAGCCCAGGGCGAGGCCGAGCGCCATCTCCGCCGCGGTGACCCACAGATGCGGCAAGAGCCGCCCGCTCGCGATCTCGCCCCACAAGGTCGCGAAGACCGAGGACGGCGCCGGCACGATCAGCGCCGGCACGCTGCCGAGCCGGCAATAAGCCTCCCATGCACCGAGGAGGACGACCAGCAGCAGGGCGGAGGCGAGACGCAAGCTCATGACGCTTCGTCCATCGCCTGCCGGAGTTCCCGGCAGAGCGCGTTGAAGGGCTGCTCGTAGCGCATCTCGCGCCGACGCGGCCGGGGCAGCGCGACATCGAGCGCGTGATGCAGCCGTCCGGCCGCCATGATCGCGACCCGGTCGGAAAGATAGACCGCCTCGCCGATGTCGTGGGTGACGAAGAGCACTGTGGTGGCCTTGAGCGCACAGAGCGCCAGCAGGTCATCCTGCAGTTCCTCCCGCGTCAGCGCGTCGAGCGCAGCAAAAGGTTCGTCGAGCAGCAGCAGGTCGGGCTCCGCGACCAGGGCTCGCGCCACGGCGACCCGACTCTGCTGGCCGCCCGAGAGCTGGCCGGGATGGCGATGCGCCAGGGCGCCCAGCCCGACCAGCTCGAGCAGGGTCTGCGCGCGATCGCGATCCTCCGAACGAGGCCGGCGCTTCAGCGATATCGGCAGCAGCACGTTGTCGGCGACGCTGAGCCAGTCGAGCAGCGTCGGCTGTTGGAAGACGAAGCCGATCCGCGGCCCCGGCCCGCTCAGGAGCGCGCCGTCGATGCGGACGCGACCGGCCTCAGGCTGCAGCAGACCGGCGGCCAGCTTGAGCAATGTGGTCTTGCCGCTGCCGCTGCGGCCGACGAGCCCGTGGAATGCGCCGCACGGGATCGTCCAGTCGACATCGTCGACGATCGCCGGCCCCGTGCCGTAGCCGTAGCGGGCAGCCTCGATCGCGACGAAGGTCTCTCGCTGCCTCCCTCGTGCGTGATCTAAGCCCTCACCCTGAGGAGCCAGTCCCTTGGGAATGGCGTCTCGGAGGATGCTCCCGGAGGCTCCGGAACCGCTTGGAACATCCTTCGAGGCGCAGCTTCGCCGCTCCTCAGGATGAGGGCTGAAGGGTGGGGGATGGCGCTCAATCGACATAGGGTGCGAACGCTTCCGCCGCGAGCTCGGCCGAGTGCTCGATCTCGGTGATGGTCACGAGGTCGAGCAGGTTGAAGCGCCCGTCATTATGCCAGCCGGCCTCGGGCGCAGTCATCGTCCCGAAGGCCGCGATGCGGGTCACGCCGGCCTCGCCCAGCAGCGCGGCGATCCGGAACAGTTCCTCCGGGGAGGCCGCGATCGCTGCACTTTGCAGAAAGGACCGGAACGGCGCGACCAGCGGCACGACGGCGTCGAGGCTCTCCACAGCGACGATCTTGAGCGTGCGGTTCAGCCCGCTCGGCGCCAGCGGCTCGGCCGCATCGACCTGGACGACGCTCCAGCCATCCTCCGCATCGCCGAGGACGAGCCTGCCCTCGTTGTCGAAAGCCCGCATCTCCTCACCGCTGCGCCAGGCGGCAACGCCGGCCGCCTCCGCAACCGACAGCGCCCGGCGCGGATGCCGGCGCGCGAAGGCGGCGAGCTCCCGCGAAACCATTTCGGCGAATTCTCGGGGCGAGACCTTGCCGCCGCGCTCAACGAACAGCATCTGCGGCGAGTAGCATCCCTGCTGCTCGTAGCGCATCGCATCATGGGCGCAGAGGCGGGCGAGCGCGCCGGCCTTGCGCGCATCGAGTGCCGCCACCGAGACCACGCCGAAACCGATCTTGTGGCCATGCGTCAGGAAGCGCGCCGTGATCGGGGCGCGCTCGCGGATCGCCGCCAACGCATCGTTGCCACCATAGGCGACGATCGTGTCCGCCTGGTTCAGCCAGACCTGCTCGCTTGCGGCATCCCCACCCTTCCACCAGACGATGGCGAGGCATTCTCCGAGCCTCGGATCGATTTCGGCCAGGATCTGCGCGAACCAACCGGCGAGCAATGGTTCGGCGCTGGCAACCTTGCCGATGCTGCCGGCCTTGACCAGGAGGCCGGAGATCAGGCTCCAGAGCGACAGGCCCGGCACGTTGCCGGCCCAGATGTGGAGCAGGAGCTCCGGACCATGGGCGCGGGCGAAGCCACCCTTCATCGCAGGCTGGAAGCCATCGAGCACGCCCGGATTGGCAAAATCCTCGGCCAGGAAACGCTGCAGCTGAGGTGCGCGAAAGGTCCTGAGATAGCCGGACAGGCCGAGCCTCACCGTCTCCGCGTCATAGCCGGTCACCACCGGCAGCAGCGCTTCCGCCTGCCGGCGCAACGGGTCCTCGCGGTCGAGCAGCCGCGCGATCGCCTTGTCGATGGTCGCGACGATCTCGGCGACGGGGAGCGTCTTAAGATAGCTGCGTGCATTCTCCCTGACCCTCGCGGCCAGAGCGAGCCCCTGGGCCTCGCTCAGCAAGGGCACATCGACCGTGACGCCCTCACCCCAGGCAGAAAAGTCCAGCCGCCGCCACTCGACCTCGGTCGCGGCAATCCCCGGCAGATGTCCGGCGAACAAGTTCACGGATCAGCCCCGCGCCGCCTTCAGAAACTCCTCGACGGCGAGCGAGCAGCCCTTGGAATCGGCGCCGTCGACGCGGCCGAGCAGCTTGAACCCGCCCTCGACCATGACGCCTGCATCCTCCGTCAGGATCGCCGAGGCGCAGTTGAAATGGGCGAGGTCGTGATGGACCAGCACGCCTGTCGCGCCCTCGGCCAGGTCCCGCCCGCTCACCGGATCGACCACCCGGCTGCGAATCCAGTGCGGGCCTGATTTCACCGGCGGGCAGACGGCGTTGCCGTCGTCATAGAACTGCGTGCTGAGTTCGGTCATGCCGTACATGTTGATGCAGAGGTTGCGCGGCACGCCGAAGGTCGCGGACAGCGCATCGTAGAAGGCATCGGCGCCCATCTCGCGCGACTGGCCCTTGAAGCCGCCGGTGTCGAGGATGCGGCTGCCCTCGGGCAGGGCGAAGCGGCGCCCCTGCCCCGTCAGCGCATCGAGCAGATGTACGAAGCTCCAGCTCGCGCCGAGCAGCGCGTAGGGTTCGCCGGAAGCCTCGGCCTGGGTCAGCGCGGCAATCACGCCGACCACGTCGAGCCCCTGCGGCCCGACGAAACCCGCGCTTCCGGCCGCCCCGCATTCGCGCTGCGCCAGCGCAAGGTAACGCGCCAGCGAGGAGTTCGGCATCGCCGCCTCGTCCGGGAACAGGATGCCCATGCGGATGCGCTTCGTGCCCTGCATGAAGCGGCGGCGGAAATTCACCAGCATCGAGCGGTCCCAGACCGCGAGCGTCGGATGATGGCTGCGGCCGCGCAGCCCCTGCGTCGTGCCGCTCGTCATGAAGATGCGTTCTGCCGCCTCGGGCGCGCAGCAGCTCAGCGTCAGGTCCTTGAAGGCGGTGATCGGCACGGCCGGGATGTCGCGCCAGTTCCTCACCGTCAGCGTGGTGCGCCCACGCTGGATGGCGAAGCGGCGATAGGACTGGTTGTTCGCGAACTGATAGGCGAAGACGGCGAGCGCCATCCGCTCGAATTCCGCCTCGGAGGCTTCGCCCTGGTCGATGAAGCCCAGCAAAGCCTCGATGATCTGCGCTTCCGTCACGTCAGCCACACTTTCCCGCAAAGCTTCGCGGACAGGCGGAATGCCTGGCACGAGACCGCGAATCCGGCCGACGCGAAAGCATGGAAAAGGGGCGGCGATCCGCACCGATGTCCCGCATCCCTACGCCGGTATGAACCGGATCAGGTTCGGAGGGTCACCGCGTTGTCCGGCATCGCTGGACGGGCGGAATCTCAGCCTCCTAGCGAGGCCCCCCTGGGAACGCGTCCAGCATGAAGGCGCGCGCGCCGCGATGTCAAGAATCGTCGCGCGGATCGCGAGGTCGAGGCGAGCAGCGAGGGCAAACGGCGCCCCATGGCGGGGCCAGGCGATGCGGCACGGACATTCCGTCAACGCAGCGCGCCATCCCGCTGCCGGAGGTAGACCAGCGCCGGATGCAGGTTATCCTTGCACTGTCGGTCTGGCTATCTGTGCGGAGGGAGCGCAGCATATGCGACAAGAGACGGCATCGGTCCGGGGGGACGCCCCGGAGTTCCGCGAGCCACGACCGGGCTGTGATGATTGCGGCGCACTCGCCCTTAACATTCCCGTATGGTCGAACGAGCGGACGCCCATCTCCTGCGAGGGCTGCGGAAGGACGGTTGGAACGATCGGCCAGCTCCGCGAACTGCTCCGCGCAGCGCTGCAGCCGGACGAGGACGCGCCCGACTGACCCCCGTCGCCTGAAAAGGCCGCCGCCACCCGGGGGATGACGGCGGCGAGTCGCAGACGGGGAAATAGTCGTTGGCGGGCTCATGCCCACTTCGGACTCCGGAAACCGTCCGGCACGGATACACGGCGGCTGCCGCGATGAGCGGGAGGAAGGTTTCCTCTGGCTTCCCTTCTTGGTCGCGGATGAGCCGAGTGAGGTTCACGGGTGCTGGCTGATGGCCGCGCCGTGTTGACGCCGCAGCACATGGCGCGCTTCAGCCCCTTCCGGTGTCCAGCATTGGCGGCGGCTGGATCTCCGGACGGCTGGTCAGGCTCGCCGGCGCTGTCGACGGCCGATGCAGGCCAATCCCGGAAAGTGCGGTGAGGCGGAAAGGGTCTCATCGGACGGACCCGAATGCCCGAGGCTCGCCCTCAAGGCCGGTCCACGGAGCCGGAAACGCCCCCCATGGCTCCGGCCATTGGCAGGCGTTCTGTGCCAAGAGCGTGGAACGGCATGGTCCGGCTTGAACTCAACTCAGATGGACGACATCGAAGCGCCGAAGACGTGAATCGCCATCAGCGAGACGAGGGTCGCAACGGCGAACCAAAGCCAAAAATCCAGCGAGGCAAGGTAGCGCATCGAGCCTGCTCCCTGTTGACTTCGAGATAATGCTGGACGCGTCGTGACGTTCCCCGATCCAAGGCGGATACTTAAAATCCAATCGATTTTGGTAAATAAAATCTTATCGATTTCAATCTTCATCTCAGATTTCCGGAAGATCAGGTCAGATTCGGAGGGATCGCGAAATCACCAATCTGGGACACTTGGCGAAGACAGCTGCGATTCCGGCCGAATCGACCTGCGCCAACTCCCGAATTCTGCGGCCGGCGCCTCCTGGGCAATGCTATTCGCGGGCCGACCCCGTTACTGGTCCGCCTGGTGCTCGTCGACGCTGTTAACGGCGCAGCCGATGCGCTCGCCTGCCCGGTTCAAGCCCGGCAACCCTGACAGCCCTAAAAGGAGCATGTCATGGACCATTCCAAGCATATCCGCCTTTCCGACACGGAGCTGACGCCGAACGTTCTGGAGGGCGCGACGATCTACGGGCCTGGCGACGAAACGATCGGCTCAGTCTCCCACGTCCACGGAGCCGGACCGACGACGCAGGTCGTGGTCGACGTCGGCGGCTTCCTCGGCATCGGGGCGAAGCCGGTGGCGGTTCCGCTGAGCCAGCTCGACTTCATGCGCGATGAAGACGGCGACGTTCATGCGGTCACGAACTGGACCAAGGATCAGCCCAAGGACATGCCGAGCATACCGCCCCCTGATCCGAATATGTGCCGCGTCACAAGGCCCGGCCTCGCTTCCGCGGGGCCAGGCCGTTTTTTGTTTCGATGGAACGCAAGCCGGGGGTGGGCAGTTCGTCGGATAGGTCGCCTGACATCTGCCGCGGGCGCCATATCTCGAAAGCTACTCCAATGCGCTATATCGCCCTTTCACTCGCCGCCCTGCTTGCTTCCAGCGCTGCGTTCGCGCAGTCCGCACCGACACTTGCTGACGGACCGGTGTTCACTCAGGTCAATCAAGCCTCGGCGCTCGGCAGCAGCCTCAAGGGGCTGAATGTCAAGAACGCTGGTGATGAGACTGTCGGCGAAATCGAAGACGTCGTGGTGCAGGGCAATGCGCTGGCTTCCTATATCCTGTCGGTCGGCGGTTTTCTGGGCATGGGCACGCACTATGTCGCGGTGAGCCCAGCGGGCTTGGCCATTACCTGGAACGAGACCGACAAGAAGTGGAACGCTCGCATCAACGCGACCAAGGATCAGCTTAAGGCCGCCCCCCAGTTCAAGTTCGAAGGCCGCT
Organism: Allobosea sp. Root381; assembly: GCF_001429395.1. Classification (GTDB taxonomy): domain Bacteria; phylum Pseudomonadota; class Alphaproteobacteria; order Rhizobiales; family Beijerinckiaceae; genus Allobosea. The sequence continues at coordinate 276,160 of NZ_LMJT01000012.1, read as the reverse complement.
TCGCGAAGTAGCCAAACGAACCCAGTAGAGGTCTTGCCGTCTTCGTGCTGCTGGAGCACCGACGGCGTTTTGCCCTTGCGCGACGACAGTCAAAGGCCCGGTCCCCGAAAGGAGGCCGGGCCTTTTCGTTTCCGCGCACCGCTGTCGGTTCTTATGGCATTAGGTAGCAAGTTCGCCGACGCCCGGCCCGCAACGAACGGCAGGCATGACATCGCGCTGGAGCGCGCACGTCACGCACGGGCGCTTAAGGCCGAGGGGAAGCCCGCTCTACCCCCGCGTAAAATCGCGCGAAGATCTCGTCGAGTGTCAGTTCCGATTCTTTTGGGCCGGCTCTGTTGCCAGAGACCACATCCAGCGCAGTCATAGGCGGTATAGCACTGCTGCCGCTGCTGACAGCACGATCCAAGTGTTCGGGAAGATCCTTCACACCTTCCGAGCCGTAGCAAACGTCGTAGTAGCGCTCGAATTCACCGCGGGCCAACGCGAAACTGCTCGGAGCATTAGTGATGCTGGACCATTCCAGAAACAGCCCTTTGTAGTGGATGATGCAAGAGGCCATGTCATATGCTCCCCATACTTTGGAGAAACGTTCAGCGCCTGATCACCGAATCTCGCGGATCATATTAGATGGCAGTTCCTGACGGCCCGAGCACGATGTCCCACGCGGGAACCAGTAAGTAGCTTCCGGGTTAACAAACCGCGCCGGCTTGCTGGCGCCGTGTGGTTGCCGTTCCCCCAACGACCTGGCACCCACACGCTCTACCGCCGATCAGGGTGCGAGCCGCGGATGTAACGGTGGCATCGGATCGTGCGGTAGCGCAGTTTCAGTAGCGGCCGTTCGCCTCGCGCGACGACGGTCAGAGGCCCGGTTCCCCGAAAGGAGGCCGGGCCTTTTTCGTTTCAGCGCACCGCCACCAGCGCAGCGTACCGGATGATCTCGCTGGGAGCTTCGCCACAATCGCAGACCGCCGGCGTTGGCGGCGCAGAACCTCCGGGGTTCGACAGGGTTGCTCCCATAGGTCGCTTGCCGAAAGGAGCCTCCCATGATTGCGATTGTCGTTGTCGTCGGAATGGTTGCTGCGGTAGTGGCCGGTTGGTCCATTGCACTGGACTAGGCAGCTTAGCCGCATTCTCTGCACCACGACCCACTTGGTCGCGGCTCCGAAAGGGTCGGCGGCCTTTTGCATTCAGGACAGCCGCTTCGATCTCGCTCCCCAGGCCGCGCACTTCAAAGAACTGATGGGCGGCGTAAATTTCGATTCTCGCGATAGGAGGCGAGGCCAAGGAGCCACGCGGATGCTGTGCGGACGGCAAGGACCCGATAATTCTCTGTCTTCACAAACGATCTATCGCTGGTGACGTGATCGTTAACACGACGGTCGTTCGAATTTGTTTCTGCGACGTCTACAACTGTGTGGCCTCGTTGAATGAACATTCCACTCTAGAGAGCCGCCATGAAAATACTCCGCACGATCGCGAGCGCCTGCGCCATCTCGGCGCTCATGCTCAACGGCGCGCTGGCACAGAGCGCACCGGCTACCAGTCAGTACACGCCTTCATCCGGTCAGGCCGGAAAGGATGTCGTTTGGGTGCCAACACCGCAGGCCTTGGTGGACCGCATGCTCGACATGGCCAAGGTCACTCCGAGCGACAACCTGGTCGATCTTGGATCCGGCGACGGGCGTACCGTCATTACCGCCGCGAAACGCGGCGTCCGGGCTCACGGCATCGAGTACAATCCGGACTTGGTCAAGCTGGCGCAGGAGGCGGCAAAGAACGAAGGAGTGTCCGATCGTGCAACGTTCGAGCGCGCCGACATTTTCCAATCTGACTTTTCCAAAGCATCGGTGGTCACGCTGTTCCTGCTCTCAGCGCTCAACCTGAAACTGCGCCCGACGCTTCTGGATATGCCTTCCGGCACCCGGATCGTATCGAATACCTTCAATATGGGCGATTGGGAGCCGGACGAGACCATCTCTGCCGGCGGCAATTGCACATCATACTGCACAGCCTTCAAGTGGGTCGTTCCCGCCAAGGTCGCGGGTACGTGGCGACTCAATGATGGTGAACTGAAGTTGAGCCAAACCTACCAAATGCTGTCCGGCACGCTTCTGGAGGGAGGCAAAGACCTGACCATCAGCGACGCGAAGATGGACGGAGCCAGGATCACCTTTACGGCCGGCGGGAAACGTTTCACAGGCCAGGTTATCGATGGAAAAATGACGGGCCAGGCCGATAGCGGAGCCGCCTGGAGCGCCACGCGTACGTCAACGTAATCACGACGCTATCGGAATCTGCGGGCGCACTGAGCCGCGGCTCCCACCCGTCTCTGCTACGGATCGCTTGCAAACACGAGAGCAGCGGCCGCGTTTCGCTTCCGACTTCGGCGCGCTGCAGAAGGCGCTTGGCGGGCGCGGCGGCAAGCGTTCGGCGGCCGGCGCCATCCTCTATGCTTTTGATCTGCTCTACCTGAACGGCCAGGATCTGCGCTCGCTCCCGCTCGGCCAGCGGCGCGAGCTCCTGGGCGATACACTTGTCCGCGCCCGACACAGCTCGCTCCGCTTCAGCGAGGAGGTCGATGTAGATGGCGGCGCCTACCTCGATTTGGCTTGCAAACTTGGCCTCGAAGGTATCATCGCCAACGACCGTGACGCGCCTCACCGGTCGGGCCGCGGCGGCGACTGGCTCAAGATCAAGTGCAGCCAGTCCGAGACGTTCGCCATTATCGGCTATGAACCGTCACCTGTAGCGCTCGGCGGTATCGGGAAACTCTTGCTGGCCGCTCGACGCGGGGACTCGCTCGTCTATGTGGGCGGCGTCGGCACCGGCTTCACGCAGGCGAGCGGCACGGCGCTGCGGAAGCAGATGGACAAACTCATGGTCCTGAAGTCAGCGGCCGGCATGAGAGGCAGGCGAAAGACCGCCCGATGGATCAAGCCCGATTTGCTGGCGGAAATTTCGTTTCGAGCCTGGACCGATGACGGCAAGCTGCGCCATGCGTCGTTCAAGGGGCTGCGCGAAGGCGAGGACGCTGCCGACATGTTCGAACTCGACTGAAAGCCAAACTTTTTCAGCCGGTGGGGTAAATGGTGGGGCGGCGACCTCAGTCCCAAATTTTTCCTGGGACATTTCAACCGGTTAGGGCCAAAGAATGGCGGACAGGGAGGGATTTGAACCCCCGATACCCTTGCAGGTATGCCGCATTTCGAGTGCGGTGCATTCAACCACTCTGCCACCTGTCCGCGGTCGCCTTCGGTCGAAGCGGGCTGGTTACTACACGGCGCGTTCCGGCAAAACAAGTCTTGCGGCCGGTATAATTCGCAAGCAGCCGGCACGCTTTCCCTTGACCTGCACCGACCTTGCGACTATCGAGCCTCGTCCGGCGTGGGGAAACCTGCGCCTGATCTCTTTTGGCCTGTTGCTCGCAAACCGCGCATGCCCAGGCCGGCAAGAGCGCACCCGAACCCGTAACGACTGCCAAAAAGCCGTCCCGCATGCGCCTCGTCGAGGCCATGACAGGGCGGGGCCGAACATGGAGGATAAAATGTTCGCAGTCATCAAGACCGGCGGAAAGCAGTTCCGCGTCGCCGCCAACGACAAGATCACCGTTGCCAAGATCGAGGGCAACCCGGGCGATACCGTCGCCTTCGAGACCGTTCTCCTCCTCACCGAGGGCGAGAAGACCACGCTCGCCGCCAAGGACCTCGCCGCCGTCACCGTCGCGGCCGAGATCGTCGAGCAGGCCCGTGGCGAGAAGGTCATCGCCTTCAAGAAGCGCCGCCGCCAGAACTCCAAGCGCAAGCGCGGCTTCCGCGCCGAGCTGACCGTGATCCGCATCACCGACATCCTCACCGGCGGCAAGAAGCCGGAGATGAAGAAGGGTGACGCTTCGGCCGTGGCGCTGAAGGCCGGCTCCTCCGAGGCCAAGGGCAAGGCTGCGGCGAAGGCCGCTCCGAAGGCCAAGGCTGCGGCCGCCGAGACTCTCGACGCCTCGAACCTCTCGCTGATCTCGGGCGTCGGCCCAACCATCGAGAAGAAGCTGCGCGCTGCCGGCATCGCCTCCTGGAACGACATCGCCGCCTGGACCGAGGCCGACGTCGCCAAGTGGGACGAGGAGCTCAAGCTCCGTGGCCGCGCCACCCGCGAGGAATGGGTCGAGCAGGCCAAGGAATTGCTGGCCGGCAAGCCCCCGCGCGCCAAGGCCGACCAGGCCGAGCAGGCTTCCGGCGAGGACTACTGACGGCACCCGTCAGTCTGACTTCGCCTTCGACGCCCGGACCGGCTGGCTTTCGCCGCCGATTCGGGTTAGAGAGAACACATCAGTTTTGAGGTAGGGCGTTATGGCTCACAAAAAGGCAGGCGGCTCGTCCCGCAACGGTCGCGACTCCGAAAGCAAGCGCCTCGGCGTGAAGAAGTTCGGCGACCAGGCGGTCGTGTCCGGCAACATCATCATTCGTCAGCGTGGCACGCGTTGGCATGCCGGCGTCAATGTCGGCATGGGCAAAGACCATACCCTCTTTGCGACGACCGCCGGCCGAGTCCGATTCACGACGAAACTCGGGCGAGCTTTCGTGAACGTAGTCCCGGCCCAAGAGGCCGCAGAGTAAGAGGCGGATAGGGAGATTTCTCGATCCGCCGGTTCCATCGAACCGATCGGATCAAGGGCTCCCGCCCAATACGGGTTTCCCGAAGGTCAAGCGAAAGGGGAGATGGGACCAAAGTCCCAGCTCCCTTTTTTCGTTTGCGCCGACGGAGAGACGCCATGTTCCCCGAACTGACCCGCGACGATGTCTTCCGCCTCGAGACCCGCCGTCTCTGGCTGCGCTGGCCGCGCATGGCCGATGGCTCGGCCATCCTCCGCCAGGCCGGGGAGAAAGCCGTGGCCGAGATGACGGCTTCGATTCCGCATCCCTACCCGGTCGATGCGGTCGAGCCTTTCATCTTCGCCATGCGCAAGGGCAACGCGCTGGGTGACCATCTCGTGTTGGCGGTGACGCCGCGCTCGCGGCCGAACGAGCTGATCGGGATGATTGGCGCGCACCGGCAGGCGAAGGGCGTGCCCTTCATCGGCTACTGGCTCGGCGCCCAGCATTGGAACAAGGGCTATGCCACCGAGGCCGTCCAGGCGCTGATCGACTCGCTCTTCACGCTGGTCGAGATTCCGGCGATCGAGGCGGATACGCGCGTCATCAACCCGGCTTCGCGGCGGGTGCTGGAGAAGTCCGGCTTCCGCGCGGAGGGCTCGTTCCTGAAGTCGCTGCCGGCGCGCGGCGGGCTCTTCCCCTGCGAGCAGTACCGGCTCGACCGCTCGACCTGGGCGGCGCTGAAGAGCTGGGGCGCCAGCGGCTGGGCTCATGCGCCGGAGCATGACGGCATCAAGCGCGTCGAGACAACGGGCGAGCCCTGCCCTGCCTGAGCGATCCATATCAACGACTGCCCGGCCTCATGGCCGGGCAGTCTTGTTTTCAAGCTTTAGCTTAACACGACAGGCGCTAGCCGACCCGCGCCGGCAGGCCGAAAGCCCGCCCGCTTACTTCACGAAATTGCCGCCGAGTTCGTCCTCGATATGGATGCGGATGATCTCGTCGAAGCTCGACTCGGCCTTGAAGCCGAGCGAAAGCGCGCGCTGCGGATCGAAGTTGCGTGGCCAGCCCTCGACGATCTTGTCGATGACCGGATCGGGCACGCGTTTGATCCTCGCCACGACATTGTCGCCGGCGACCTTGCGCAGGGACTCGATCTGCTCGGCAACGGTGCAGGAATAGCCCGGCATGGTCAGCGCGCGGCGGGGCCCGACCGCGCCGAGATCCATGGTCGAGGCATGGATCAGGAAGTTGACGGCCGAGCGCGGCGAGGCATGCCAGTGACGAACCTGGTCGGAGACCGGCAGCACCGCCTCGATGCCGTTCAGCGGCTCGCGGATGATATTCGAGAAGAAGCCGGAGGCCGCCTTGTTCGGCGTGCCGGGCCGCACGCAGATCGTCGGGAAGCGGATGCTGATGCCGTCGAAGAAGCCGCGACGGGAATAGTCCGACAGCAGCAGTTCGCAGATTGCCTTCTGGGTGCCGTAGCTCGTCAGCGGCGTCGTGAAGAACTCGTCCTCGATCTTCTCGTGGAACGGCGCACCGAAGACCGCGACCGAGGATGTGAAGACAAGGCGAGGCTTGTAGCCGCCCGCCAGCCGGATCGCCTCGAACAGGAAGCGCGTCCCGTCGAGGTTGATCCGGTAGCCCTTCTCGAAATCGGCCTCGGCCTCGCCGGAAACGACGGCTGCCAGATGCACGATCAGTTCCGGACGCGAGGCGATCAGCGCCTCCGCCTGGCCGGGCACGGCGAGATCGGAGACCACCGCCTCGAAGGCGAAGGCCGCACCCGCCGGCGCCTGGGCAGCGACGACATCCTGCGCCGTGATTTTGGCGATGGTCTTGCCGCCGAGCTGGCCGTCACGCGCCAGCCGCTCGATGAACTTGCGGCCGGCCATGCCGGCGCCGCCGAGAACGAGAATATGCATGGGCTTCCTCCCTGTTTTTCTGGCGCTCAGAGAGCGAAGCCGCCATCGGCGAGATGGATCTGGCCGGTGGTGTAGCTGGCCTCGTCGGAGCCCAGATAGACCGCGAGCAGGGCGATCTCCTCGGCCGTGCCGAGCCGGCCCATCGGCTGGCGGTCGATGAAGGCCTGGCGTGCGGCGGCTTCGCTGACGTTCTGGATCTTGGCGAGATCCTTGATCCGCTGGTCGAGCGAGGGCGACTGGATCGTGCCCGGGCAGATCGCATTGGAGCGGATGCCCTTCTTGATGAAGTCGGCCGCGACCGCCTTGGTCAGCCCGATCACCGCAGCCTTGGTGGTGCCATAGGCGTAGCGGTTCGGGATGCCACGGACCGAGCCGGCGCCCGAGGCGATGTTGACGATCGAGCCGGCGCCCTTCGCCAGCATCCCGGGCAGGAACGCCTTGATCGTGCGGTGCATCGAGGTGACGTTCAGGTCGAAGGAGAAATCCCAGGCCTTGTCGTCGGTGTCGAGCACGGTGCCGTGATGCACGAAGCCCGCGGCGTTCACGAGGATGTCGATCGTCCCGACCTTGGCCGCGAAGCTTTCCACCGCCTTGCTCGACAGCACGTCGAGCTTGCGCTTCTTCGCCTTCGGAATCCCCTCGAGCAGGGCGACGTCCTTGTCGGTGGCCCAGACGGTCGCGCCTTCGGCGACGAAGGCCTCCGCAATCGCCCGGCCGATGCCCTGGCCCGCCGCCGTGACGACGGCGACCTTGCCCTTCAAACGTCCTGCCATGATCTGTCCTTCGCTGATCTTGTCTGCTGCAATTCAGGCCTGAGCGGCCCTGAAAGTTTCGAGGCGCGCCTGCTGGCGCCCCTCGGAATCGAAATTCGCCGGATCGAGCCAGGCCTCGAAACCGGCGTTCACGCCCGGCCATTCGCTGTCGAGGATCGAGAACCAGGCGGTGTCGCGGTTGCGGCCCTTCACCACCATGTGTTGCCGGAACAGCCCCTCATAGCGGAAGCCGAAGCGAAGCGCCGCGCGCTTGGAGGGTTCGTTCAGGTCGTTGCACTTCCACTCATAGCGTCGATAGCCGAGCGAGAAGCCATAGGCGCCGACGAGATGGACCGCCTCCGTCGCCACGCGCGTGCGCTGCAGGCTTGGCGAATAAGTGATCCAGCCGATCTCGAAGACGCCATGCGCCGGCCTGATCTCCATGATCCAGAGATGGCCCTTGGCCTTGCCGTCAGCCTTGTCGATCACGGCGAGAGGCACGATGCCGGCCTGCGCGACCATCGAGGTGAGCAGGGCGCCATAGGCATCCCGGTCCTTGGGCGGTTCGGCCGGCAGCCAGTCCCAGACCTGCTCCTGCCCGCCATTGGCGGCCCAGATATCGTCGAGATGGCGGGCGACGTCGAGCGGCTCCAGCCGGCAATAGCGGCCGTCCAGCACCTTCGCCGGCGGAAAGGGCGGCGCCTTCCAGCCTTCGAGCCCGGGATTGGCGGCTTCGGCGGTGCTCGTCATGGCTTGGTCATCTCCCGCCAGCCGGTCAGATCGGTCGAGACGGCCCAGCCGGGCCCGAGTTCCGCGGCGATGGCCTCGGCGATCGCGGCCCCCTCGCCCTCCCATTCGGCCTGCTCGGCCGCGCTGGGAAAGCGCGAGCGCGCCTCCTCGTCTTCCTCATAGATCGCGTCGAAACTATCCATCCAGGCTTCCAGCCGATCGGCGAGGTCGTCGGGCAGGCCGACATCATCGGCGTCGACGGCCTTGCGCCGGCCCTTGGCATCGACGGTCCAGAGACCGCTCCGGCCGAGCCATGCCGGCGCGATCAGCAGCGTCCCGCTCACGAGTGCGCCTTCCGGTCTTCGCTGAAGAAGGGGTTGAGCGGCGCCGAGGCGCCGTTGCCGGCAAAGCCCGCGAAGCTGCCCTCGTCGCGGATCAAACGCGTCGCCTCGATGAAGGCGGCCCAGGCGGCGCGGGCCAGCGCCCCGCCGATCGAGATTCGGCGCGTGCCCAGCGCCGCGATATCAGCGACCGTCAGGCCGAAATCGCCATAGACCAGCGTGTTGACCGGCTTGTCCCCGGCCGCCGCGACGATCGCGCCGATCTGATCCCGCGTCTTCGGGCCGGGCGCGTAGAGCACGTCGGCGCCCGCCTCGGCATAGGCCGCGATGCGCCGGACCGACTCGTTCAGCGCGTCGGGATGGCTGGTCAGGAAGCATTCGGCCCGCGCGGTGAGCAGCACGCCGCTCCCGGTGTCGTCGATCGCCTTGCGCGCGGCGCGGATGCGCTCGACGGCGAGCTCGAACGGGTAGAGCGGCTCCTCGTCGCGGCCGGTCGCGTCTTCGATCGAGAGCCCCGCCACACCGGTCGCAACGCAGAGCTTGACGTTCGCGGCGACGCCGTCCGGCGTGTCGGCATAACCGTTCTCGAAATCGGCATTGACCGGCAGGTCGGGCACCGCCTTCACCAGCTCGGCCAGATGCGCCAGCATCATGTCGCGCGGCACGTCCTGGTCGGCACGGCCCTGCGTGAAGGCGAAGCCCGCGCTGGTCGAGGCCAGCGCCTTGAACCCCTGCCCGCGCAGCCAACGGGCCGACCCGAAGTCCCACGGGTTCGGCATCACGAAGCAGCCCGCCTCGTGCAGCTTGCGGAAAGCGTCGACCTGCGGGGAATGGCTCATTTTAAATCGTTTCAAGACGAACCGGGCGGCGGGCCGGCATAGTGTCGGGCTCGGGGGCGTTTGTCAGCCCCGGAGGCGCGCGCAGCAGGATCGGCGCCAATGCGCGGGTGGAATGGCGCCCGGCCTTCCAGCATCTCCATGCCGCCACGCTCGGGCTTGTCCCGAGCATCCACGTCTTGAACACGAGCTTCGACCAGCGAAAGACGTGGATGGTCGCCACAAGGGCGACCATGACGGTTGAGACACCCGCTCCGCAGCGCTCAGTGGTTGTCGCGCGGCACGCCGAAGGTCTTGTGGATCTTCTGGTACTTCACCGCCGGCTTGAGGACCATGCCCTCGGAGAGTTCGTCGACGATGTTGCGCTGGATCTCCTGCCATGGCGTCTGGCTCGGCGGGTATTTGTAGCCGCCGGCCGCCTCCAGCGCTTTGCGACGCTCGGCCAGCTCCTCGTCAGAGATCAGGATGTTGGCGGTGCGCTTCTTGAGATCGATGCGCACGCGGTCGCCTGTCTTGAGCAAAGCGAGCCCGCCGCCGGTCGCGGCTTCCGGCGAGGCGTTGAGGATCGAGGGCGAGCCCGACGTGCCGGACTGGCGCCCGTCGCCGATGCAGGCCAGCGCCGAGACGCCCTTCTTGATCAGGTAGTCCGGCGGCCGCATGTTCACGACCTCGGCCGCGCCCGGATAGCCGATCGGGCCGACGCCGCGGATGAACAGCACCGAATGCTCGTCGATCGCGAGCGACGGGTCGTCGATGCGGTGGTGGTAGTCCTCCGGACCGTCGAAGACGATCGCCTTGCCCTCGAAGGCCATCGGATCGTTCGGGTTCTCGAGATAGCGCTTGCGGAACTCCGGCGTGATCACGCTGGTCTTCATGATCGCCGAGTCGAACAGGTTGCCGGAGATGTTGAGGAAGCCGGCCTCGGCCTTCATCGGCTCGTCATAGGCCTTGATGACCTTGCGGTCGCCCGAGAAGAAGCCCTTGCAGTTCTCTTCATGGGTGCGGCCATTGGCGGTGATCGCCGGCTTGAGCTTGCCCTTATCGAGCAGCTCGGCGATGACCGCGGGCAGGCCGCCGGCGCGGTAGTAATCCTCGCCGAGATACTCGCCCGCCGGCTGCATGTTGACCAGCAGCGGAGTGTCGTAGCCGATCTTGGTCCAGTCCTCGTTGTCGAGCGCGACGCCGATATGCTTGGCGATGGCGTTGACGTGGATCGGCGCATTGGTCGAGCCGCCGATCGCCGAATTGATGACGATGGTGTTCTCGAAGGCCTCGCGGGTGAGGATGTCGGAAGGCTTCAGGTCCTCCCAGACCATCTCCACGATGCGAAGGCCGGTGAGATAGGCCATCTCGTAGCGGTCGCGATAGGGCGCGGGAATCGCCGCCGCGCCCGGCAGCGTCATGCCCATCGCCTCGGCCAGCGCGTTCATCGTCGAGGCGGTGCCCATCGTGTTGCAGTGGCCGGCCGACGGCGCCGACGATGCGACCAGGTCGACGAAGCCGCGATAGTCGATCTCGCCGGCTGCCATCATCTGGCGCGCCTTCCAGACGATGGTGCCGGAGCCGGTGCGCTCGCCTCGGAAGGAGCCGTTCAGCATCGGCCCGCCCGGCAGGGCGATCGCCGGGATGTCGACGGTGGCCGCGGCCATGATCTGGGCCGGCGTGGTCTTGTCGCAACCGGTCGTCAGCACGACGCCGTCGAGCGGATAGCCGTAGAGGATCTCGACCAGCGAGAGATATTGCAGATTGCGGTCGAGCGAGGCGGTCGGCCGCTTGCAGGTTTCCTGGATCGGATGGATCGGGAACTCGAAGGGCACGCCGCCCATCTCGCGGATACCGTCGCGGATGCGCGGCGCGAGCTCGAGATGGTGGCGGTTGCAGGGCGCGATGTCCGAGCCGGTCTGGGCGATGCCGATGATCGGCCGGCCCGATTGCAGCTCCTCGCGCGACAGGCCGAAATTCATCGTGCGCTCGATATAGAGCGCCGTCATGTCGGCATTGTCGGGATTGTCGAACCAGGCCTTCGAGCGCAGCTGGCTCTTGTCGATGCGGCGCTTGCTTTCCGGGGTCTTGGCCATCCTGGTTCTTCCTCTCGCGCGGGACGGCGCTGGCGGCCGTTTGCCGGTCGTTTCTTGAAACGATTGTAATCACGCCATCATGCCGATCGGCCCTGCCGGAGCAAGATGCAAAAGCGAGATAGTCATACTATTTCTGCAGCCCCGCCTTGCCGTGGCAGCGCCCGCGCACCGGTCTGCGGACTTGCGCCACGGCGCATTTTGGCGCCAAGACAAGCGCAAGAGCCCGGCGTAAGCGGGCCCGATCGAAGCCGCACGCCCCAAGGAAACGCCGTCATGACGCTGCATGTCGTCCCGTCCTTCGCCCGCATCGGCGAGGAGAATGCCTTCGCCGTGCTGGCGCGCGCCACCGAGCTGCAGCGCCAGGGCAAGGACATCATCAATCTCGGCATCGGCCAGCCGGACTTCCCGACCCCCGACCACATCGTCGAGGCGGCGGTGAAGGCCCTGCGCGACGGCCATCACGGCTACACCCCGGCCAACGGCATCCTGCCGCTGCGCGAGGCGGTCTCGGCGGATCTGCACAAGCGCTTCAAGGTCGAGGTCTCGCCGGACAGCGTGATGATCGTGCCCGGCGGCAAGGTCACCATGTTCATGGCGATCCTGATGTTCGGCGAGCCCGGCGCCGAGATCCTCTATCCCGACCCCGGCTTCCCGATCTATCGCTCGATGATCGAGTACACCGGCGCGACCCCCGTCCCGGTGCCGATCCGCGAGGAGAACGGCTTCGCCTTCTCGGCCGAGGAGACGCTGGCGCTGATCACCCCGAAGACGCGCCTGCTGATCGTCAACTCGCCCGCCAATCCGACCGGTGGCGTCACGCCCGAGGCCGAGGTCGACAAGCTCGTGGCCGGCCTCAGCGATTTCCCAGATGTCGCGATCATGTCCGACGAGATCTACGACCAGATGCTCTATGACGGCGAGGAGCATGTCTGCCTGCTGAGCTATCCCGAGATCCGCGACCGGCTGATCCTGCTCAATGGCTGGTCGAAGACCTATGCCATGACCGGCTGGCGCCTGGGCTATTCGGTCTGGCCGAAGCCGCTCTACGACAATGCCCGCAAGCTCGCGGTGAACTCGCATTCCTGCGTCAACGCACCGGCGCAATGGGCGGGGCTGGCGGCGCTAACCGGCCCGCAGGACGCAGTGGCATCGATGCTGGCCGAATTCGACCGGCGTCGGAAGGCGGTCGTCGAGGGGCTGAACGCCCTGCCCGGCATCTCCTGCATCGTGCCGAAGGGGGCCTTCTACGCCTTCCCGAACGTCTCTGAGACCGGCTGGAAGGCCAAGAAGCTGGCCTCCGCGCTGCTGGAGGAGGCAGGCGTCGCCACCATCGGCGGCCCGGATTTCGGCGTCCATGGCGAGGGCTATATCCGCCTCTCCTACGCCAACTCGCTTGATAACATCGAGCGCGCGCTGGAGCGGATGAAGGGTTTCCTGGAAAACGCCAAGGCGGCCTGAGCCCCGCTCGGGCCGCTCACTCCCGCCGGGAATTCGTCGCGGTCTGGCCAGGATCGACCTTGAAGCTCGACGCTTCCAGCACCGCCGTCCCGATCATCGTCTTCACCGAGACGCGCACGGGCACCATCAGGTTGGTGCCCGCGACTGGCGCCAGCCAGGTGCTGATGTCCTTGTTCTCGACCATGAACTTGGTGCTCGGCCGCAGCGCCCGATGGCCTGAGATCGGCACATAGCGCACCTGGCAGACCGCGACCGGCCCGCTATAGCCGTCGAGCTTGACCTCGCGCGTGCCGGTCTGGCTGAGCCTGATGTCGTAGCGCGCCGCGCCGTCGAATATCTGCAGCGTGCGGTTGCAGGCAGAGGCGAGGCCCTTGCCGTTCACCGGCATCAGGAAGGCGGAGAGCGGATCGACGATGTTGCGCCGGTGGTCGTCCTTGATCGGCACGCGGTCCGGCTTGGCGTCGATCGGCGGCACGATCTCGACGGCCGAGACGCTGTTGCTGTCGAGTGCCATCCGCACCGTGCGGCTCTCGCTGGAGCTGGCCGAACTGACGGCGAAGCTCGCCGGCGACAATCTGGTACCGTTGAGGCTGCCGGTCGCGGCGCCTGAGCCGCGCCCGCCGGTGAAGCCGCCGACCAGGCCGGTCAGCTTGGCGGCGACGTCGAGCTTGTAGTTCGAGCCGTCGATGCCGCCATTGAGGCTCGCCGTGCCGAGCGTCAGGCCGAGCAGCGAGACGTCGTAGCGTGCATCGAGCGAGGCCGCGGAGAGATTCGTTGCACCGAGAGTGGCCACGGCGAGGGCGAACCCGGCCAGGGACGATGCGATGGCGGGCTTCATCCACTTCCTCCGGGCGTTCGGCGTTGATCGGGACATGCGCTGCGAATCGGTCCGAATCGTGGCCCCTTTCGCCGCTTTTGGCGAGCCACAAAGCGCAGCTCCTCGCGCGTCCGGGATCACATCGGCGATAGTGGCGCCGGCCGCGTGACTTTTCCTTGACGCCTCCGCCGCGCTTGGCTATGGAACCGCGACTTGATTTTGACTTCCGGTGCTCATGTCCGGCACGACGCGTGTCGGCATTTTTGTTTGAGCCAGCCGGTTGCTGTAAGGAACGACACCATGGCGCGCCGTTGCGAACTGACCGGGAAAGCCACCCAGACCGGCCACCTCGTCAGCCACTCGAACCGCAAGACGAAGACCGTCTTCCGGCCGAACCTTGTGAACGTCACGCTGCAGTCCGACACGCTCGGCCGCGCCGTGCGCCTGCGGATTTCGGCTAACGCGCTCCGCACGGTCGATCATCGTGGCGGCCTCGACGCCTTCCTGATCAAGGCTCCGGCCGGCGACCTCTCGACCGGCGCCCTGACGCTGAAGCGCGACATCGAGAAGAAGCTCGCCACCGCCTGAGCGGATCGCGCTTCGCGACTGAATGAAGCGGCCGCAAGGCCGCTTTTTTCGTTTGGGCATCTCTTCGTTCGGGCTTGGCTCCGCCGTCCTGCTCGCCCTTGTGGCGAGCATCCACGTCTTGAACACGATACTCGACCAGCGAAGACGTGGATGGTCGGGACAAGCCCGACCATGACGGCCATAGCTCGCCCTTACTCCAGCCCGAATTCCAGCAGCAGCGTCCGCTGCAGGAACGAGAAGTTGTCGTCGGAGATCAGGGTCAGCACGGGGCGCCCGCGCTCCAGATGGACGGACAATCCCTCCATGTTGTCGATCTCCTGGCCGAGATCGGCTTCGATCAGATAGGGCCCATCGAGCAGCGCCCCCGGCTTCAGGCGCTCGCCCGCCACCCGGCGGATGCGCATCCCGACGCCCCTGAACGGCCGGTACCAGCGCTCCAGCAGCAGCAGGTCGCCATCGGGCAGGAAGGCGAGATCGGTGATGTCGAAGCCGTCATGCCGCGCCACCCTGAACAGGCCGGGCTGCGGCCCGCCGATGATGAAACCCGCCGTCGGCTCGTCCTCGGCTCCCGAGCGCTCCGCGATCGCGACGATGGCGCCCGCCAGCGGCTGGCCACGCGGCACCACGCCGATCGCCTCCAACCCCTTGTTGCTCGGCAGGCGCTTGGCTTCGCGCGGCACCGGCACGATCCGCGCCCGCGCCAGGACGCCGTCGCGGGCCCAGTCGAAACGCAGCACGTCATGCGTCCGCTCGACGCCGAGATAGGCGACGCCGTCGGCGATGCAGAGACTTTCCGTGTCGTAGTAGCGCGAGCGACGCAGCGGCCTGCCCGAGCTGCCGAGGATCGGCGCAAGCTCCGCCTCCGCGAGACCGGCGAGGCGGCCATTGCGGGAGCCGACCTTCGCCGTCAGCCACATGCCCTTGTCGGAGACCGCCACGAGGTCGTCACCCTGAGCGCTCCGCCAGAGCCCCGAGAAGCCGCCGAATGCCGAATCGCTGGCGCTCAGCACCAGTCCGCCGCGGAAGGTGAGCTTGCCGAAGCGGCTCTTCTCCGGATTGCGCGGTTCGAAGGCCGTGATCGGCCGGGCCGCGATGGCGACTGGGTTGCGGCTGGTTTCAGAGGCCTGGGCGAGAGCGCCCGGCACGGCGAACGCCGTCGAGGCGAGGCCGGCCAGAACGCCACGGCGGCTCAGGCTCATGGGCGCGCCGCGATGCCGCAGGCGCGGGGAACCGCGCAAAAATCCTGTACGACAGAGGCTGGCCTCACTGCAGGCGCCGCGAACCGTTCGACCCACGGGCATTCAGCCCGGCATCCTCCTCGAACAACTCGGCGAGCTTCTCCGTCATCACGCCGCCGAGCTCCTCGGCATCGACGATGGTGACGGCGCGGCGATAATAGCGCGTCACGTCGTGGCCGATGCCGATCGCGATCAGCTCGACCGGCGAGCGGCTCTCGATCTCGGCGATGACATGGCGCAGATGCCGCTCGAGATAGTTGCCAGCATTGACCGAGAGCGTCGAATCGTCGACCGGCGCGCCGTCCGAGATCACCATCAGGATCTTGCGCTGCTCGGGCCGCGCCAGGATGCGCTTATGGGCCCAGTCCAGCGCCTCGCCGTCGATGTTCTCCTTGAGCAGCCCCTCGCGCATCATCAGCCCGAGATTCTTCCGCGCACGCCGCCAGGGCGCGTCGGCCGCCTTGTAGATGATGTGGCGCAGGTCGTTGAGGCGGCCGGGATTGGCCGGCTTGCCCGATTGCAGCCAGGATTCGCGCGAGAGCCCGCCCTTCCAGGCGCGCGTCGTGAAGCCGAGCAGCTCGACCTTGACGCCGCAGCGCTCCAGCGTCCGGGCCAGGATGTCGGCGCAGGTGGCGGCGACCGTGATCGGCCGGCCGCGCATCGAGCCGGAATTGTCGATCAGCAGCGTCACCACCGTATCGCGGAAATTGACATCCGATTCCTGCCGGAACGACAGCGGCTGATAAGGGTCGATGATGATTCGCGGCAGGCGCGCCGGGTCGAGCGAGCCCTCCTCCAGGTCGAACTGCCAGGAGCGGTTCTGCTGCGCCATCAGGCGCCGCTGCAACCTGTTTGCTAATCTCGCCACGACGCCTTGCAGATGGGCGAGCTGCTTGTCGAGATAGGCGCGCAGGCGCGTCAGTTCCTCGGCGTCGCAGAGCTCCTCGGCAGTGACCGTCTCGTCGAACTTGACCGTATAGGCCTTGTAGTCCGTCTGTGGGCGGCCGTCGTTCTTGGATTCGCGCGGGCGCGGTGCCTCGCCGGCTTCTTCGGCCTCCGAGTTCTCGTCCTCGTCGTCCCAGTCGCCCGAGGGTGCGTCGGAGGCTTCGCTTGCCCCCTCCTGCAGTTCCTCGGTCGCCTCGTCCGAGACCTCGACCTCGGAGCGCTCGCCGGCGCTTTCCTGCTCGGCCTCGCCGTCCTGCTGCTGCTGTTCCTCGGAGGACTGGTCCTGGCTGTCCTCGTCCTCATCCGATTCGTCGCCCTGCGAGGTCTGCTCGGCCATGTCGAGCGAGGCGAGCAGGTCGCGCACGGTCCGGGCGAAGACGCGCTGGTCCTCGACTGCCTTCGACAGCCGGTCGAGATCGGCGCCGGCCTTCTCCTCGATCTGCTCGCGCCAGAGATCGACCAGCTTCTCGGCCGCCTTCGGCGGCTTGAGGCCGGTCAGGCGCTCGCGCACCATCAGCGCCAGCGCATCCTCGAGCGGCGCATCGGCCCGGTCGGTGATCTCCTCGTAGCGCCCGCCGCGGTGATAGCGGTCCTCGAGCATGGCGCCGATATTGCCGGCCATGCCGGCCATCCGCCGCGAGCCGATCGATTCGACGCGCGCCTGCTCCATCGCGTCGAAGACAGCGCGGGCGGCATCGCCCTCGGGGGCGGCGCGGCGATGCACGCCGGCATCGTGACAGGCGAGCCTGAGCGCCATCGAATCGGCATGGCCGCGCAGCACCGCCACATCCTCGAGCGTCAATTTGCGCGGCGGTTCGGGCAGGCGGGCCCGCTCGCCGACGAGTGCAGGCTTGTCGGCCGCGAAGACGATTTCCATCTCCGGCTTGCGCGCGATCGCCTTCATCGCCGAGGAAATGGCCCGCTTCAGCGGCTCGGCCGGCGCTTCCTTGCTCGTTCCAGGCTTGCGATTGGAAATGCTCATAGCGCCTTCGCGAAATGGTGGATCCGATGGCCGGCCACGGGATAATCTTCCATCAGGCCGCACTGGCGATAGCCCAGCTTCGGATAGAAATCCGGCGCCTGCAGGCTCATCGTACTCAGATAGACGCCGCGCGCACCTTGATCGCGCGCCGCATTCTCAGCCATGGCGACGAGGGCCTCGCCATGCCCCTTGCCGCGATGCGCATCGTCGATCCAGAGCAAGTCGATATGGAGCCATTCCCATTTCAGCTCCCCGATCAGGCCGCCGACGATCGCATCGGCGTCATCACGCAGGCTGAGCGCGAAAGGCTGGCTGTTGCGTGCTCCCACGACCGCTGCGTTGAAGGCGCTGAGGCCGCCGACGACGGCCTCCCGCGTCGCCGCGACATCGGTCTCGCGCTGTATCGTGGCCATGGCTCTCCTAGCGGGAACGCCCGTCGAACACAGTCGGCGTCAGCTCCGTCGGCTCGACGCCGGCCAGGCAGCGGACATTGACCGCGACCGTCGCCGTGCCGTCCGGCATCGCACCGCGCGCGAAGGATTCGATGCCGCAGGTCGCGCAGAACAGATGCTGGATCTTCTGCGTATGGAAGCGGTACTCGGTCAGCGCCTCCTCGCCCTTCTTCAGCGTGAACGCCGTCGCCGGCGCGAAGGTCAGGATCGAGCCGCGGCGCTGGCACCAGGAGCAGTTGCAGACGACCGTCCGGTCGAGGTCGGCCTCGACCTCGTAGGCGACCCGCCCGCAATGGCAACTGCCCTCGAACCGCGCCATCGCCGTCCGCTCCTCAGCTCAGGACCACGTTTGCCGCGCTCTCCGGCAGTTCCTTGCCGAAGGAGCGCTGGAAGAACTCGGCCACCAGCGTGCGCTCCATCTCGTCGCACTTGTTCAGGAAGGTCACCCGGAAGGCGAAGCCGATATCGCCGAAGATCGCGGCATTCTCGGCCCAGGTGATGACCGTGCGCGGGCTCATCACGGTGGAGAGGTCGCCGTTCATGAAGGCGTTGCGGGTCAGGTCGGCGACGCGGACCATCTTGTTGACGATGTCCTTGCCGTCCGGCGTCTGCTGGTAGTGCTTGGCCTTGGCGAGGACGATCGCGACCTCGTTGTCATGCGGCAGGTAGTTCAGCGTGGTCACGATCGACCAGCGGTCCATCTGGCCCTGGTTGATCTGCTGGGTGCCGTGATAGAGGCCGGACGTGTCGCCGAGTCCGACCGTGTTCGCTGTGGCGAACATGCGGAAGGCGGGATGCGGGCGGATGACGCGCTTCTGGTCGAGCAGCGTCAGCTTGCCGGACTGCTCGAGCACGCGCTGGATCACGAACATCACGTCCGGGCGGCCGGCATCGTATTCGTCGAAGACGAGCGCGATGTTGTTCTGCAGCGCCCAGGGCAGGATGCCGTCCTGGAACTCGGTGACCTGCTTGCCTTCCTTCAGCACGATCGCGTCCTTGCCGACGAGATCGAGGCGGGAGACATGGCTGTCGAGGTTGACGCGGACGCAGGGCCAGTTGAGACGGGCGGCGACCTGCTCGATATGGGTCGACTTGCCGGTGCCGTGATAGCCCGAGATCATGACGCGACGGTTATGCGCGAAGCCGGCGAGGATCGCGATCGTGGTGTCGCGGTCGAAGCGATAGTCCGGGTCGAAATCCGGGACATGGGCCTCGGTCGTGGAATAGGCCGGCACCTCCAGGTCGGTGTCGATCCCGAATGTCTGGCGCACCGACAGCTTCATGTCGGGCAGGCCGGCGGCAGTCGTCGTTGTCATCATCTAGTCTCCGGGCGTGAAACGAGGGCCGGGTAAATGACCGGTTGTCCCAGCGCCGACCGAGGAGGGAGGCATATCAAACCCTAATTAGAGCGAAAGCCCGGCAGCGGCAATTCGCAAAGCGCCGGGGCAGCCGTTCGCCGGAGGCATGCCGAAAGGACAGGAGACATGACGCAAGAGCCGTGCCGGCAAGCCCCCAGGCCGCCGGAGCGTGCTGCATTTTCACGGAACAGCGCATCGTTTCGGGTCGGCCGCAGCCAGGAAAGACGGCACGCCTCCGTCAAAACACAGCTCACTTAGCCCGCTCAGCCAGAAGCCGCTGCACGATGCCCGCGACCGTGCCCGCCCCGTCGCGGTCGATTACGAGGGCAGCCGGCGGCGGGCGCCTCAGCGCCGCTTCTACCGCAGCCGCGAAGGCCGCCGGCGCCGCCGCGGCCTCGTCCGAAAGCCGCAGACATCGCGCCAGCCCCGCCCGCTCCATCGCCTGCGCCCGGACCGCCTGCTCGGTCTCGCCCCCCTCGTCGAAGGGCACGACGATCGCCGGGCGGGCGGCCGCCACCAGATCGAGCACGGTGTTGTAGCCGGCCTGGCTGATCGAGAGGGCGCAGCGGGCGAGCAGGTCGGGGAAATCCGGGCGCGCCCGCTCGACGGTGACATTCGGCGAGGCGGCTTCCCGGAGGGCGACGAAATCGGCTTCGGCAAGGCCGCGGCCCGCGAGCAGGCGCCAGCGCCGCCTGGACAGCCGCGCGGCCTCGAGGCACAGCCGGAACAGCGGCAGCGCCGCCCCCGAACCGCCTCCCGACGCCAGGATCTCGCCCTCCCCTTCCAAGCCTTCATCCTTCGAGGCCCGCCTACGGCGCTCCTCAGGATGAGGGCTCGCGGGAGCCGCCGCGACATAACCCGTGTAATGCAGACGGGGCACCAGCTCCGGCGACACCGGCCAGGAGGCCTCCAACGGCAGGAAATCGCGATCGCCGTGAACCAGCACTCCGTCGAAATATTCGGCGAGGCGCCGCTCGGCCTCCGCGATCCGCTCTGGGCGCGGCGTCACCAGTACGTCCCGCACCGAAGATAGGGCCAGCGCCCTGGGATCGGCGGCCTTTGCCGCGCCGATCAGGGCGAGAAACTCCTCCGCCAACTGCCGGCGGCCGAAGGGGAAATGCTCGGTGATGACGACGCCGGGCCGGAGCGACGCCGCCAGCCCGTCCAGCATGGCCCTGCGTGCCGTCAGCCGTTCCGTATCGACCGGGCGGCCCTCCTCATCGAGCAGGTTGCGAAAATCGACGCCCTCGACCTTCACCGGCGGCAGTTGCACGAAATCGAAGGGCTCGGCCGCCATCCCCCGCAACGGCATGCCGCCGCTGGCGAGCGTGACGGCGAAGCCGTGCTCCGCCAGAGCCCGCGCCAGATGCGCCGCCCGCACCAGATGCCCGCTGCCGAGCAGATGCGTCACCGCGATCAGGACGGCGGTGGTCATGCCAGACCGACTCCGGTCGAAAGCCCGGCGGAAACCCGCAGCTTCGCCGCGATGCCGTCGAGCCCCGCAGCGGCGGAGAAGGAACCGGTCAGCCGCGCAAAGGCGGCGTGCCCGAGCTGTGCGCGCCGTTCCGGGTCCGCAGCAAGGTCGGCCAGCGCTTTCGCCAGCGCCTCGACATCGCCGGGCGGGACCAGCAGCCCCTCGATGCCGTCGCGCACGAATTCGGGAATGCCGGCGAAATCCGTGGCGACGATGGGCAGGGCCTGGCTCGCCGCCTCCATCACCACATTGGGCAAGCCGTCGCGGTCGCCATCGCCGGCCTGCCGCGAGGGCAGCACGAATAGATCGGCCTCGCGCAGCGCGCCGATGACCTCGGTTTGCGCCTTCGGTCCGGCCCAGGTGACGCGCTCCGCGATGCCCAGCGCCAGTGCCTGCGCCTGCAGCGCTTTCAACCGCTCGCCGCCGCCGATATGGGTCAGCCGCCAGCCGAGGCCAGGAGGCAGTTTCGCCAGCGCTGCCAGCAGGTCGTCGAAACCCTTCTTCTCGACGGCACGGCCGATCGTGACGAAGCGCACCGGATCGGCGGCATCGCCGCCATCCCGCGGCGGCCGAGGCGACGGCACCGGAAAGCGCGCGAGGTCGAGCCCGTGATAGACGAGGCCCACCTTCTCCGCGTGGTCGGCGAGGCGCGTCAGCTCGCAATGGCCGTCCTGCGTGCAAGTGACGCCCCAGGCCGCGGCGGCGATCTTCTCGCGCTTCTCCCAGTCCGCCGTCGTCCAGATGTCCTTGGCGTGGGCCGAGAAGGACCAGGAGATCCCGCGCAGCAGCGCCGCATAACGGATCACCGAGGCCGGCGTGTGCAGGTAGTGCACATGCAGATGGGTGGTCTCGTCCGGCAGCTCGCGAGCCATGACGCAGGCCTGACCGAAGCGGCGCAGGCGGTTGCGCGTCCGGTCGCGGGCGAGATCGCGCAGGACGACGCCGAATAGCCGCGTGAAGCCGGGCTGGGTCAGCGCCCGTAGCATGCCGCGCAGCACCCGCCCCGGCTCCTCGTGCAGATATTCCGGCAGGTAGCTCACCGGCGCGGTGATCTGGTTGTGCATCAGGTGCCGCGCCACATCGGTCGGCCGGCGCAAGGACCAGATCGCGAAAGCCAGGCCGCGCTGCTGCAGGCCGAGCAGTTCCTGCGCGATGAAGGTCTCCGACAGGCGCGGATAGCCCTTCATCGCGACGGCGATGCGCGGCGGCGCCTCCCTTGTCGACGCGATCGAGGGCGATGCCTCCCGCCCGTCGGATCGCTGCGCCTGCGCCAGGCTCATCGCCGCCCGATCAGCATGAAGCGGGTATAGTTCTTAGTCGGCTGCGCGCCGGCGAACAGCAGATCCGACAGGCCGGCCTGCGCCTTGAAGTCGTCGAGCGAACCGACGCAGCTGCGATGGTCCGGCTCGCGAAAATAGTCGTTGGACTGCAGCAGCAGCGGAAGTCCCGGCGGCAACGTCGCCAGCCAGCCCGGCACATCGTCGAGATGCTCGCAGCTCGTATTGATGACAAGGCCTGGCCGCGGCTGCTGCGCCGCGAAGTCCAGCGTCGTCATGTCGGCGGTGATAGCCCGGAAACGTCCCGATGCGACATGGCGGCGATTGAGGCGCTCGGCAACCGGCGCGCAGGTAGCGTCCCGGTCGAGGCTGACGACGGCCGGGATCGCCAGCCGCTCGTCGGCGAGCAGCAGTGCTCCCAGCACGCCGTACCAGGCCCCCAGCATCCAGACCGGTCCCTGCGGCTGCGGCATCGCCTGCGCCAGCGCATCGACCAGCCAGCGCTTCGAGCCGATCTGCTTGTGATTGAAGGCGATCCAGAGATCGGGCGGCATCTCGTCCGCGACGAGACGCGCGAGGTCCGCCACCACGGCGTTGCCGGTGAGGGCTGCGACGCCGCGCAGAATGTCATAGAAGGCGTCGGGAGGCGTGTCGCGTGTCATGCCGTATCGGGAGGGGTGAAGGTGGCGAGACCATATGCAAGCGCCGCAGCAAAGACCAGCGACGCCGCCGAGGCGCCACGAGGCACCCTTCTGCCCCAGTTGTCCGGACCGGCGGCGGCCATGCGGCAGGTACTCGCTGCCCATGCCGTACGCAACTGCGCCCATATCGTCGAGATCGGCGGGGCCGGCCTGCCGATCACCGGCTTCCTGACCCATCGCCCCGAAACCGTGACCGTGATCGACCCGAAGATCCCGGATTTTTTGGCCTCGACGCT
Organism: Allobosea sp. Root381; assembly: GCF_001429395.1. Taxonomy (GTDB): domain Bacteria; phylum Pseudomonadota; class Alphaproteobacteria; order Rhizobiales; family Beijerinckiaceae; genus Allobosea. The sequence goes on along the minus strand of NZ_LMJT01000012.1, from coordinate 253,387 downwards.
GAACGGCGCCCCTTGCCGGCTGCGCCATCACGCCGCCAAGCTGCAGCAGGTCGAGCTCGCGCCGCCGGGGCCCTACGCCCTCATTCTGCTCGGGCTGTCGCTCAAGCCCTTCGGGGCGCGTGGCGCGACCCCGCCCGAACTGCTCGCACTCGCGGCCGGCGCCGATGTCCTGGTGATCGACTACGCGCTCGATCTGGAGCGGGCGCAGGGGCAGATCGGCGCGCTGACGGGAACGCGCAGCGCGCCGCCGACGATCGATCTCGCCCTGACGATCAATGACGAGGGCCTGCGCAAGGCCGGCTTCGACCGCAGGCGCTTTCTCGCCTTCGGCCCCGCCTGAGCGTTACGGCTCCGCCTCATCGGGAACTGCGGCCTTCTTGGCTGCAGGCTTCTTGACCGCAGCCTTCCTGCGGGGTGGCCGCCCGCCCCGCGCAGGGCGGGCCCCATCCGTCACGTCTCGCGGCGAAGCCTCCTCGCGCAAGGCAGCCTCCGCCGGCGGAGCAGCAAGCTCGACGCCGACAGCACCCTCGGCGTCTACGACCTCCCTCTCCGCCACAGCGACCTCCATCCCCGCGTCGGAGTCGGCAAGAGCATTCATCTCCTCCTCCGGCTTCGCGATCTCGGGGGCACTGGCGAAGCCGAGCGCGTTCAGCGGCGTCTCCCGCCCCTGGATGGTGATCTTGAGCGGCGTCGTGCCGCGATAGAAGCGCCCGCTGATGCGGACGGTTTCCTCCGAGACGAGAATATCGGCCAGCACCCGGCGCGTCGCGAGCTCGAGCTGGCTCGCCACCGCCACGGTCTCGCCGACGGTGATCTCGCGCCGGCCGAGGCTGTCGTTCTCCACCGCGCCCGTGATCGCCTGACCGGTATGGATGCCGATGCCGATCCGCAGCGGCAGCGGCAGCGCGGCGCCGAACTCCCGGTTCAGCGCCTCGACGGCGCGCACGATGTCGCCGGCCGCGCTGACCGCCGCCTGCGCCCCCTTGGCCGGCGTCCCTTCCAGCCCGAACACCGCCATGAAGCCGTCGCCATAGAAGGCGTCGATGCGGCCGCCATGGGCGGTGATGGCCTGCGACATCTCGTCGAAGAAGCGGTTGAGCAGCCCGATCAGCTCCTGTGGCAGCTGCCGCGCCGACAGGGCCGAGAACGCCCGCAGATCCGCCACCATCACGGTCAGCCCGCGCTTGCCGATGCTGGGATCGACCGCCAGATCGCCCGGCACGGTCGCCTTCAGCCGGGAAGCCAGCAGGATCTGGACCTGGATGTCCTCGCGCGGCCTGATCTGGCAGGCGAGGCGCACGCGATCCGGCGCCGCGATCCGGCTCAGCAGCCTGCGCTCGTTGGGTCCAGGCGGCGGCAACCCGTCAGCCCCGTCCAGCACCAGCACGCGGCAGGTGGCGCAGCGCGCCCGTCCGCCGCAGAGCGCCGCGTGGGGAATGCCGAAGCGCCGGAACATCTCGAGCACGGTCGCGCCCGGAGCGAGCTTGCGCACGCCATGGCCGACGAAACGCACCGTGATCTGCCTCGTCGTACGCACCCTGATCTCACGTATGGCGACGAAGGCGACGAAACCGCCGACCAGACCGTAGAACGCGGTTTTCGCCCACATCACATGCTGGTTGAACATGACGATCTGCGCGTCGGAAGCCGCTTCGGGCGGCGGCGCCATGGCGCCGGCCTCCCGGCCGCCGACAGCGAAGCCGATCAGAGCCAGCACCGGGATCAGGATCGCGGCGAGCAGGAACGGGTCGCGCCAGTGCCGGTAGCTGTCGCGCGAGCGCAGCGTGAAATGCAGGCCGATCATGCCATGCGTCCAGACCAGGAGCAGAAGCAGCGACTGCGTGCCGGCCAACCCCGGCCAGAGCCGCCGCAGGACGGCGCTGTAGCTCTCGTCGAGATTGAAATAGGCGCCCATCACACGGGTGCCGACGATGTGGTCGACCAGGAAAATCGGGATCGCGAGGCCCAGCGCGATCTGCAGCATCTCGCGCAGTGGCATCTTGAAGGTGCGCCGCTGCGCCACCCGGATCAGCGCGAAGAGCGGGTGTGAGATCAGCGCCCCGTAGAGCGCGACCGTCCCGATCCAGGAATGCCAGAGCCCGTAGCGCCATTCCTGCACCTGCTCCATCGCCGCGACGCCGGCGATGCCGGCTGCGTGGTTGAGAAAATGCGTCGCCGCGAAGAAGAGCAGCACCATGCCCGACGCGAAGCGGATGTCCCGGCTCCACGACGAAACCTGGTTCATGCCGGCGCCCATCCCGGCGCGCCGCGTGCCGGCTGCCTGCTCCAGGCTCATGCCCGCTCCCGCGTCATCAATGCATCTTCTCCTCGTGAAGCGCGGCATCCGCCAGGCGGTAGAGTCGCGAGGCGAGATCGCGCGACAGCGCCAGGCTGAAATCGGGGATCGTCTCGAGGAGTTCGAAGAACAGGTCCTTCGGCAGCCAGAGCGCGCTCACCGCGGTCTTGGCCGTGACCTCGCCGAGATAGCGCCGGCCGCACAGGATCGGGACGTCCCCGAGCAGGCTTCCCGACGCCAATGTGATGCGCCGCCCGCCCCCTTCGGGATGCTCCTGCGTGATCTCGACCTCGCCCTCCAGCACGACATGCACCCCAGCAGGTTCGTCACCGGCATGGATGATCCGTTCCCCCGCCGCGAATGCGAGCTTCTGGCCCATCAGCGCCACGAGCTTGAGCCGCGGCGGCGGCAGGGTGCCGAACAGCGGCAGCCGGCGCAGGCAACTGATATCGGTATCAAGGCTCATGGTCGCGCCTCCATCCGTTCGATATCGCCGGACCGCCTCGGCGTCGCGGCGTCCGCCTCTCCGTCGGCCGTGCTTTCGACCGTGCCTGTCGGTCCGATGAAGACGATCCGCAGCGGAATGTCGCCGACGAGACTAGCATCCCCGGCAAGGAGAAACAGCGTCATGCCGGCGCAATGCTCCCTCAGCCGATCGACGACCGCCTTTGCCTCGCCGGACAGCGCCAGGAAGGCGCCGATATCGAGCACAGCGATCTGCGGTGCCTTGATCAGGGCCTGGGCCAGCGGCACCGCCAGCTTCAGCCGCGCCGGCAGGTAGCGGCCCCGGATACCGCAATCGGTGTTGAGGCCGATGCGGTAGAGTTCGCCGTCGAGCCCGGCCCGCGCGAGCGCGGCGCGCACGATCGCAGCCACCTTTCGGCGGGCATCGGCGACGCCGAAGCCGATACGGCCGAACATCAGGTTGTCGCGCAGGCTGGCGCCGAGCATCACCTTGCCGGGATCGTAGAAATCGACATCCTCGGCGGCGTCCGCCGGCAGATGCGCCTTGAAGCTCGCCCGCGCCCGCAGGATGCGCCGCCGCAGGCGCTCGTCAAGCAGGTTGAGCCGGTGCTTCGGCTCGATATAGCCCAGCGCCAGCGCCACCAGGTCGCGTTTGGCGGCTTCGTCGAGCGGCGCGCGCATGTCGTGCTTGTTCAGCAACGCCGCCAGCTCGCCCAGCCGCTCGAGATCGAGCGCGGCGTCGAAGGAATAGCGCTCGAACAGGGCATGGCCCTGCGGCAGGCCGGCAAAGATCTCGACCACCGTGGCGGCGATGCGCGAACCGACCTCGACGAGCGGTTCGACAAGCGATTCAGCCTGCAGGATCGCAACGGCGTAGGGCTCGAACAGCAAGGTCTCATTGGCGAAGCGCGGGGTGAGCCTTGCGCCGAAGATCAGATTCTCCGCGATCGTGGCGTTGGCGTTGTAGCCCTGCGGGTCGAAGGGCGTGATCAGCCCGGCAAGCTTGCTTTGGGCGAGTTCCTCGGCGACGGCCCGGCGCGCCTCGACGATCCGCGCTCTGGCCTCGGGCCCGAGCGCCGCTGTGACCTTGCCGTCGAGGCCGAGTTCATAGATGTCCTCGGCGCAGCCGAGAACATCGAGCACGGCCCGCACGCGTAAGGCCAACTCGGCCTCGTCGGCCACCCCGGCGCCGTCATAATCCGTCCAGTCCGCCTCGAACGAGAAGGGCGTGTTGCCGGAGCGGATCGCCTCGACGAAGCGGCGGTGCTCGGCCGGCGTGAGCCTCTCGTCGGTCGTCAGGCTGGGCCTGAGCCGTCTCAGCGGCAGCAGGATGTTGTCGCGGATCGTGCCCGCGATGACCTCGGTCTCGTTGCCGGCATAGCCGATCAGATGGCTCGCCCGCTCGACGGAAAGGCGCGCCAGGGGCGTGCCGTCGATCAGCACCCGGCCGGAATAGTTCATGGCCTGCCGGCCGAGGATGCGCCCGAGCACATCGAGCCCGCTGCCCGGGGGCCCGATCAGCGCCACCGTTGCCGGCCGCGGAATCCGTAGAGAGAGCGGCGTCAGCAGTGGCTGGCCGCGATTGTCCAGCATCTGCACGCTGTCGAGCCTGATCGCGCCCTTCTCGGGCAGCCGGATGATGCCTTCCCCCTCGTCGAGTTCCACCGTCTCGTCGGTGTTGAACTGGGAGATCACCTGCTCGTACTTGATGGTGACGTCGTTGCGCTGCTGGTCCCAGTCGATCAGTTCCTTGATCGGCGGCGGCAGGTCGCGATAGGCGGCGATGACGGCCACGAGCTGGCCGATGTCGAGCCGTCCCTGCAGGGCGAAGAAGCCACCGATCGCGTAGAAGAAGAACGGCGTGATCTGCGCCAGCAGGTTGTTCAGGAACTTGACCGCGAATTTGCGCTTGTAAAGCGCATAGCGGATGTCGAACAGCCGCCCCAGCCGCCCGGCGATGTCTGACTGGACATAGCTCGTCGCGCCATGGCCCTGGATCGTCGGCCCGGCATCGACAATCTCGCCGATGCGGCCGGCGAGCTGACGCGAGGCGATCTGTCGCTCGCGCCCGAGCCGCAGCTGCTCGCGCCGCAGGATCGGGATGATGATCGCCTGCGCCAGCACGATCACCAGCGCGATCGAGCCGAGCCAGACGCTCTGCACCATGATGAAGGCGAGCGCCGTGAGCGCCTGCGACAACAGGAACACCGGCTGGATGAAGGCGTCGCCGACGAAGCCGCCGATCGGCTCGACCTCGTCCTTGATCATGCTGGCGACCTCGGCCGGCTTGACCGCGCGCATCGCCTCCGGCCGGAAGCGCATGAGCTGGCTGAACAGGTCGTAGCGCATCCGCCTGAGCATGCGCTCGCCGAGAATGCCCTTGCGGACGTTGATGACGTATTTGAAGGCGCCGTTGATCAGGACCAGGAACAGGAAATAGCTGCTCAGCCCGATCAGCAGCCCGACCTGGCCGACCTGGAAGCCCTCATGGACCATATAGCTGCCGCCGCCGAGGAAGCCCGGCATATGCAGCGTGAAGTCGAGCAGCGTCGCGGTCTGCTTGCCGTCCCTGAACGCCCCGCCCTGGATCGCATCGTTGACGATCCGCTTCGGCACGTCGAAGGACGCCCAGTTGAACGGGATCGAGACGACGATGATCAGCAGGACGATGATCTGCTCGCCGCGGCTCTTCTCCCAGACATAGCGGAAGAGGTTGGTCTCCAACGGCAATCCTGTCCGACGCGCCTGGGCACCCGCCCGCCTTCTGGCCTGTTGCGTCCATATGTGTGCCAGCTTCGGCCCCAGCGCAATGCGCCGGCGACCGCAACGGTTCCATGGATCGTCACGCTTGCGTCACCGGCCCCGGGCAGGTTCCCTCCCACGCAGGCCCGGCTGCCGAAAGGCGTTGGCAAGGCGGCACTTTCCGCGTCTATTGACGTTGTGAGTTGTGGCGCGGGGCGAGGCGTCCTTGCGAAGGCGGCTGATGGATATCCTGCGGATCAGCGATTTGCGTATCGGCTTCACGATCCACGGGCTGGCCCGTGAGGTCGTGAAGGGGGTCAGCCTGCGCGTGCCCGCGGGCAAGACCGTCGCCCTCGTCGGCGAATCCGGCTCCGGCAAGTCGGTGATCTCGCAGGCGATCATGGGGCTGCTGCCGCGCGCCGGTGCGATCACTGGCGGCGAGATCCTGTTCCGCGATCCGCTCGCGCCGCAGTCGACGATCGACATCGCCGCCCTGCCCTCCGAGGGCAGCGAGATCCGGGCGCTGCGCGGCGGCCGCATCGGCATGATCTTCCAGGAGCCGATGTCCTCGCTCTCGCCGGTCCACACCATCGGCAACCAGATCGAGGAAGCGCTGCTGCTGCACCGGCCGATGCCGAAGCGCGAGGCCCGTGGGCTGATCGAGACGATGCTCGGGCGCGTCGGCTTCAAAGACCCGGCTCGTGCCTTCGGGCTCTACTCCTTCGAGCTCTCGGGCGGCCTGCGCCAGCGCGCCATGCTCGCCATGGCGCTGATCTGCCAGCCGGCGCTGCTGATCGCGGACGAGCCCACCACCGCGCTCGACGTCACCATCCAGGCCCAGGTGCTCGACCTGATGCGCGAGCTCCAGGCAGAGATGGGCATGGCGATCCTGCTGATCACCCATGATCTCGGCGTCGTCGCCAACATGGCCGACGAGGTGGTGGTGATCTTCCACGGCGAGATCATGGAGCGCGGCCCGGTCGAGGACATCTTCCGCCGCCCGCGCCACCCCTATCTCAAGGCGCTGCTCAAGGCCTCGCCACATTTCGACATGGAGGAGGGCGAGCGCCTCGTCGCGCTGCGCGAGGCGAGGCCCCGGCCGCCGGCGGCAGTGCGCGCGCCGGTGCCCGCCGCGGAAACGGCCAAGGCCGCCCCCCTGCTCAGCGTGCGCGATCTGCGCAAGACCTACACCACCGGCTCGCGCAGCTTCTTCGGCAAGGGCACGCTTAGCAGCGTCCTCGCCGTGGACGATGTCAGCTTCGACATCAGGCGCGGCGAGTGCCTCGGCCTTGTCGGCGAGAGCGGCTGCGGCAAGACCACCGTCAGCAAGATCATCATGCGCGCGGTCACGCCGGATTCCGGCCGGATCACCTTCGATGACGGCCGCGAGAAGGTCGACGTGCTCTCGCTCGAAGGCGAGGCGCTGCGCGCCTTCCGGCCGCGCGTCCAGATGATCTTTCAGGACCCGGTTTCCTCGCTCTCGCCGCGCATGACGGTGATGAACATCCTGCGCGAGCCGCTCGCCATCCACGACCGCGGCAGCGGCCGCGACCAGACCACGCGGGTCAAGGCGCTGATGCAGGATGTCGGCCTCGATGTCCGCTTCCTGAACCGCTATCCGCATTCCTTCTCGGGCGGCCAGCGCCAGCGCATCGGCATCGCCCGCGCGCTCGCGCTCGATCCGGACCTGATCATCTGCGACGAGCCGGTCTCGGCGCTCGACGTCTCGGTCCAGGCGCAGATTCTCAATTTGCTCAAGGACCTCCAGGCCGAGCGCGGCCTGACCTTCCTGTTCATCTCGCACAACCTCGCCGTGGTGAACTACATGGCGGACCGCATCGCCGTGATGGCGAACGGACGCATCGTCGAGATCGCGCCGCGGCACGCGCTGTTCGCGCGGCCGGTCCATCCCTACACCAGGGCGCTGCTGCGCTCGGTTCCCTACGCCGACCTGGACCGCAAGCTCGACTTCAAGCTGGCCGCACCGGGCGGCGCCTCCGACGCCAGCCAGTGGTCGCCCGTCTTCCAGCGCGATCCGGAGGGCGAGGCGCTGGCGCATCTGCCGCTCGGCGACGGCCATTTCGTCCTGGCCCGGCCGGGTGCCGACATCCGGGAGTTCGCCTGATGAGCGCATCCCGTCATTCCCCGACGCGGCGCGGCGCCCTGCTGCTCGGCACCGCCGCCTTGGTCGCGGCAGGGCTACCGCGGCTTTCGCGGGCGGCGACCGCGATGCCGGCCGAGCTGATCGACAGCCCATTCTTCGCCGAGATGGTCGCCGCCGGAAAGCTGCCGGCCGTCGCGCAGCGCGTGTCGCAGGCTCCCCGCATCGTCGAGGTTTCGGGCGAGGGCCGCGAGCCCGGGCGCCATGGCGGGACGATACGCTCGCTGATCGGCGACCAGCGCGACATCCGCATGATGACCCTCTACGGCTACACCCGCCTCGTCGGCTATGACTGGGATCTCGAGATCGCACCGGACGTGCTGGAGAGCTTCGACGTCGAGGAGGGCCGCATCTTCACATTGAGGCTGCGGCCGGGACACCGCTGGTCCGACGGCTCGCCCTTCACCGCGGAGGATTTCCGCTACTGGTGGGAGCATGTCGCCAACAATAGGCGGCTCTCGCCCGGCGGGCCGCCCCAGGCCCTGCTGGCAGGCGGCGAGCCGCCGCGCTTCGAGGTGCTGAGCGAAACCGAGATCCGCTACAGCTGGGCGAAGCCCAATCCCGTCTTCCTGCCCTCGCTCGCCGCCGCGCAGCCGACCTATATCTTCATGCCCTCGGGCTATCTGAAGCAGTACCACATCGACCATGCCGACCCGGTGACGCTGCATTCGCGCGTCAGGCAGGCCAGGGTGCGCGACTGGGGCGCCCTGCATGAACGCCTCTCGCGCATGTACCGGCCGGAGAATCCCGACCTCCCCACGCTCGAGCCCTGGCGCAACATCACGCCGCTGCCGGCCGAGCTCTTCGTCTTCCAGCGCAACCCGTATTTCCACCGCATCGACCAGAACGGCCGGCAGTTGCCTTATGTCGACGAGGTCACGCTCACCGTCGGCACCAACTCGCTCGTGCCGGCCAAGGCGGCGGCCGGAGAGGCGGATCTGCAGGCGCGCTATCTGCGCTTCGACAACTACACCTTCCTGAAGGAAGCCTCGAAGCGGATGAACTTCGACGTCCGGCTCTGGAAACGGGCGGAAGGCTCCTATTTCGCGTTGATGCCCAACTTGAACGCGATCGATCCGGTCTGGCGCGACCTGAACCGCGATGTCCGCTATCGCCGGACTCTGTCGGTGGCGATCAACCGCCGGGACGTCAACAAGGTCATCTTCTTCGGCCTCGCCCAGGAGAGCGGCAACAGCGCGTTGCCCGAAAGCCCGCTCTACGATGCCGAACATGCAAGCATGTGGACGCAGCACGACCCCGCCCTTGCGAACCAGCTCCTCGACGAGGCCGGCCTGTCGAAGCGGGACACAGACGGCGTCCGCCTGCTGTCGGACGGACGGCGGCTCGAGTTCACCATCGAGACCGCCGGCGAGAGCACCGAGGAGACCGACATCCTCGACCTGATCAAGCAGGATCTCTTCGCCGTCGGCATCAAGATCTATCCGCGCTCTACCCAGCGCGACGTCTTCCGCCGCCGCATCCTCGCCGGCCAGACCGTGATGTCGGCCTGGGTCGGCATGGACAACGCGCTGGTCTCGGCCGACATGGAGCCCGAGGCGCTGGCGCCCACCAACTCCGCGCAGTTCAACTGGCCGCGCTGGGGGCAGTTCCTGGAAAGCGGCGGCCTCCAGGGCGAGGAGCCCGACCTGCCGAAGGTGCGCGAGCTCGTCCGGCTCTACGAGGCATGGCGCGCCAGCACGACGCATGCGCAACGCCGCCAGATCTGGCAGCGCATGCTCGCGATCAATGCGGAGGAACTCTTCACGATCGGCGTGATCAACGGCACGCTGCAGCCGGTCGTGGTTTCGCGCGATCTGCGCAACGTGCCGCAGAAGGGCCTCTACAGCTTCGAGCCCGGCGCCTTCTTCGGCCGCTACATGCCCGATACCTTCTGGTTCGACACGGCGAAGACCGCGACCCCGGACAAGGCGAAGAGCTGACCGTGCTGCTGAAATACATCCTCAAGCGCATCCTGGTGATGATCCCGACGCTGCTGATCACCAGCGCGCTGATCTTCACCGTGATCAACCTGCCCGAGGGCGATTATTTCGAGACCCTCGCCGCCGAGATGCAGGCGCAGGGCGAGAAGGCCGATCTCTCGCGCATCGAGTTCCTCAAGAAGGAGTACGGCTTCGACCGGCCGCCGATCGAACGCTATTTCTGGTGGGTCACCGGCCTGCTCCAGGGCGATATGGGCTATTCGTTCGAGTATCAGCGCCCGGTGCGCGAGATCGTCGGAGACCGGCTGCTGCTGACCATCGTCGTCTCCTTCTTCACCATCATCTTCACCTGGGTCGTCGCCTTCCCGATCGGTATCTATTCGGCGACGCACCAGTATAGCTGGGGCGATTACGGCCTGACCTTCATCGGCCTGATCGGGCTCGCCGTGCCGCATTTCCTGCTGGCGCTGGTGTTCATGTATTTCGCCAACGTCTGGTTCGGCACCTCGATCGGCGGGCTGGTCGATCCGCAATACCTCAACCAGCCCTGGAGCTGGGCCAAGGTGCGCTCCGTGCTGGAGCATCTCTGGATTCCCGTGATCATCATCGGCGCCGGCGGCACCGCGGGAATGATCCGCGCCGTCCGCGCCAACCTGCTCGACGAGCTTCAGAAGCAGTATTACGTCACCGCCCGCGCCAAGGGACTGCCGCCCGGCAAGGCGCTGCGCAAATACCCCTTGCGCATGTCGCTGAACTTCTTCGTCTCCGATATCGGAGACATCCTGCCCTCGATCGTCTCGGGCGCCGAGATTGTCGCGATCGTGCTGTCGCTGCAGACGACCGGCCCGCTGCTGATCCGCGCCCTGCAGAGCCAGGACATGTACCTTGCCGGTTCCTTCCTGATGTTCCTCTCCTTCCTGACCGTGATCGGCGTGCTGATCTCGGACATCGCGCTCGCGGTGCTCGATCCGCGCATCCGCCTGCAGGGGGCGGCGACCAAGTGAGCCAGTCCTCGACATCGATCCCCTCGACGACGACCCTGCCGCCCGAGGGCGCAGCCCTGCCGCACTCGGCCTCGACCGCGCCCTTCGAGCCCGACGCCGTCGAGGCGATGACACCGGAGCAGGAGCGCGTCTATCTCGCCTCGCAATGGCGCCTGATGTGGTGGAAGTTCCGCCGCCACAAGCTCGCGGTGATCTCGGGCGTGGTCATCCTCGTGATCTATGCGATGGCGGCCTTCGCCGAATTCCTGGCGCCTTATCACTACACGACGCGCAACACCGACTTCATCCGCGCGCCGCAGCAATCCGTGCATCTCTTCCATGAAGGGCAGTTCATCGGCCCCTTCGTCTATCCTTACGTCCAGCACATCAACATGGAGAACCTGAAGCGGGAATATGAGGTCGACCGCACCCGCCCCCAGCCGCTGCGCTTCTTCTGCCGCGGCGACGGCTACATGTTCTGGGGGCTGATCCCCGGCAATCTGCACCTGGTCTGCCCGCCCAAGGACGGCACGCTCTTCCTGCTCGGCTCCGACAGGCTCGGCCGCGACATGCTCTCGCGCATCCTCTATGGCGGGCGCATCTCGCTCTCGATCGGCCTGCTCGGCGTCTCCGTCTCCTTCGTGCTCGGCGTCATCATCGGCGGCATCGCCGGCTATTACGGCGGCAAGGTCGATCTCTTCGTCCAGCGCCTGATCGAGATCGTGCAGTCGCTGCCGCATATCCCGCTCTGGCTGGCGCTCGCCTCGATCATGCCGCCGTCCTGGAGCCCGCTGCTGGTCTATTTCGGCATCACCGTCATCCTCGGCCTGATGGACTGGACCGGTCTGGCGCGCGCCGTGCGCTCGAAGCTGCTGTCGTTGCGCGAAGAGGACTATGTCGTCGCCGCCCAGCTGATGGGAGCCAAGCCCGCCCGCATCATCGGCCTGCACCTGATCCCGGGCTTCATGAGCCACCTGATCGCCTCGGCGACCATCACCATCCCCAAGACCATCCTGGGCGAGACGGCGCTCTCCTTCCTGGGCCTCGGCCTCAGGCCGCCGATCACCAGCTGGGGCGTGATGCTGAACGAGGCGCAGAACATCAACGTGGTGGCGCTCTATCCCTGGTTGCTCTATCCGGTCGTGCCGGTGATCCTGATCATCCTGGCCTTCAACTTCCTCGGCGACGGCCTGCGCGACGCGGCCGATCCTTATCGCTGAGAGCACCGCAACCAGCGAGCCCGAACCCGGTGCGCATCGCCTTCCACACGCCGCTCAACGCCTATGACGACGGCGGCATCTCCGGGGACCGGCGCATGGCGCGCCAGCTCGTCGCGGTGCTCGAAGGGCTCGGCCACGTCGTCGAACCCGTCCGGGCAGGCCGCGACTTCATGCCGACCTCGGACGCGGACAGGCTCGCCCGGCACCAGGGCGAAGCGGCGGCCCTGAGCGAGGCCATGCTGGCGCGCTGGCAGACCGGCGAACCGCCGCCCGAGCTCTGGTTCACCTATCACAACTACTACAAGGCGCCCGATCTGCTCGGGCCCGGCATCACCGAGCGCCTCGGCATTCCCTACGTCGTCGCAGAGGCCAGCGACGCCGCCCGCCGCGCGACAGGCGAATGGGCGCAGCATACGCGCATCGTCCGGCACGGCCTCGCCGCAGCCGACCTGCATCTCCATTTCACCGACCGCGACCGGCAGGGCCTCGAACCCTGGCGGTCCCGGCACACGGCCATCCTCGAATTGCCGCCCTTCATCGCCTTCGACGCCGCGCCGCCGCGGCAAGCCGGCGAGGCCGCCGTTCCGCGCCTCGTCACCGTGGCGATGATGCGCGAGGGCACCAAGCAGAACAGTTACCTCACGCTCGCCCGCATCCTCGCCGGCGTCGCCGACCGCCCCTGGACGCTCACGATCATCGGCGATGGCCGCAAGCGCGCCGAGATCGAGCAGGCCTTTGCCGGACTGCCGGCGGGGCGCGTTTGCTGGCGGGGCGCCATCCCGCATGATCGCGTCGTCGCGGAGATGGCGGCGCATGATCTCTTCATCTGGCCGGGCGTCCGCGAGGCCTATGGGCTGGTCTATCTAGAGGCACAGGCCGTCGGCCTCCCGATCGTCGCCTTCGACAGCGGCGGGGTCTCCGCAACCGTCCGCAGTGGCGAGACCGCCCTGCTCGCGCCGGAAGGCGACGAGGCAGCACTGGCGGCGGCGCTGCGGCGCCTGCTCGACGACGCCGAACTGCGCCGCGGCATGGGGGTGCGGGCACGCCGCTTCGCCCTGGAAGAGCGCAACCCGGCACAAGCCGCGGCGATCCTGAAGGGCGGGCTCGCGCTGGCCGTCGCCAACCGCACCGCCCGCTCGCGCTCGGCCATGGAAGTGACCGCCTCATGAGCGCAGCCGCTCTCGACCCGATCTGGCTGCCGCTTCAAGACGAGCTCGACCGCTGGAGCGAGGCCGGGCGGCAGCTCAGGCTCTGGCTGCGCGACGACGACGCGGTCGCGCCTACGCCCGCGCTCGACCGCCTTGCCGCTCTCGGCCGGCGCTTCGAGCTGCCGGTGTTGCTCGCGGTCATCCCGATGCAGGCGGAGCCCGCCCTCGCAGCGGCCTTGCGCGACATGCCCTTTCTGCTGCCATGCCAGCATGGCTGCCGGCACCGCAACCATGCCCCGAAAGGTGCGAAAAAGACCGAATTCGGCCCGCTGCGACCGGCCGCTGAGATCAGGCAGGAGATCGGAGAGGCGCGAGCCCGCCTCGCAGGGCTGTTCGGTGACGCCTGTTTGCCGGTCTTCGTGCCGCCCTGGAACCGGATCGATCCCGCTCATGCCGCGCTGCTGCCGGCGCTCGGCTTCGCCGGCCTGTCCTGCTTCCGCGGCTTCGCGCTGGGCGAAGCGGGCGGCCCGATTCTCGCCAACACCGATCTCGACATCATGGACTGGAGCGGCGGCCGCGTCGGCCGCGCTGCGGGGGATCTCGTCGCCGAGGCCTGCCGCCTCCTCGCGGTGCGGCGCGAGCGGCCCGGCGGAGCGGCCGACAGCCTCGGCCTCCTCCTGCACCATCGCGACCATGACGCGACGGTCTGGGACTTCCTCGACGGCTTCCTGGCGTCGGCGGGCGTCCACCCGGCTGTGCTCCGAACCGACCCGCGAGACCTGTTCGGCCTCGCCCGTTAGTGGATTGCAGCATCGCTCACGCTCTCTGCAGTGACGCAACGGCTCGGAGCTCTCCAAAACAGATAGTTGACTAGGAAACTCAACAGCTTTAGTTTCCTAGTCAACAAGCGAGACACCCAATGCCGACCGCACTCCCGCCTTCGCCCCTCGACGCCCATCTCGGTTATTGGTTGCGCATGGTGTCCAACGCGGTTTCGCAAGGCTTCGCCCGCAGGGTCGAGGCCGAAGGCGTGACCGTGGCCGAATGGGTCTTCCTGCGCGCCCTCCACGATGCCGAGGGCATCGCTCCCTCCGCGCTCGCGGAGCGCATGGGCATGACCAAGGGAGCAATCTCCAAGCTGACCGACCGCCTCGTCGGCAAGGACCTCGTAATCCGCACCGCCAATCCGGCGGGCGGGCGTGGGCAGACGTTGAGCCTGGCCGCAGCAGGGCGCGAGCTGGTGCCGCGCCTCGCAAGGCTGGCCGATGAAAACGATGCCGAGTTCTTCGGAAACCTGCCGCCCGAGGAGCGCCGCAGCCTCGAAGCCCTGCTCCGCAGCATCGCGACGAGCCGAAAGCTGACCGCTCCGCCGACAGACTGACCGCGAGCGAGAACCGCCGACATTCAAAGGAAGACGCCATGGACGCCCAGAGGATCGCCATTGCCGAAAGCTGCCTCGCAGCAGCCCATGACAAGACGCTCGCCTTCCCCGAGATCGTCGGGAAGCTGATCGCGGCCGGTTTCGAGGGCTACACCGTAGATTACCGCACCCGTACGACGACCTATTTCCTGCCGGATGGCGATCACATTGTGCTGAAGAACACTGAAATTGATGGCGAGGTCGCCGCGGGTTTCGACCCTGCCGGCGTCGCGGCACAGGTGCAATGGGCCCAGGCCAACCCGCCGGACTATGATTACAAGACGTTCTCCAGAAACGTCATGGCGCATGGCTGCGCCGGCTATATCGTGTCCTTCCTCGGCCGCAGGGTTCTCTATTTCGGCCGCACGGCCGAGACCCATGTCGAGCACTTCCCGCAATAGGCTGCAGGTCGCCGGCGCGTCGCGAAAGCGGCTTGGATCGGCCGGCGCCACACGCTATATTGGATCGGGTATCAGGTGCGTTCGTCCTCGCCACGAGGTCGTCTGACCTTTCTGCGGGGAGGCGACGCGGACATGGCTTCAAACGTCGTCGATTTTGCTGAGGCCGAGCGCCCCCCGCGCAGTTCGCATGCGCCCCGGGTCCTGATCTACAGCCACGACACTTTCGGCCTCGGCCATATCCGGCGCTGCCGCGCGATCGCGAACGCGCTGGTTGCCAGCTACTCTCATATATCAGTGATCATCGTCTCGGGATCTTCCGTAGTTTCGAGCTTCCAGTTCGGCGCCGGCGTCGACTATGTCCGCATCCCCGGCATCGAGAAGCACAGCGACGGCGGCTACGACCCGCACCATCTCAATCTCGACCTCGCCGACACGATCCGCCTGCGCAGCGACATCATCAAGCAGGTGGTGCTGACCTTCGATCCTGACGTCGTCATCGTCGACAAGGAGCCGCTCGGCCTGCGTGGGGAATTCGCCCCGGCGCTCGACATCTTGCGCCGGCGCGGCGCCCGCATCGTGCTCGGCCTGCGCGACGTGCTCGACGAGCCGGCGAAGCTGCTCGAGGAGTGGCGCCATAACGGTGCCCTCCATGCGCTCGAACACCATTACGACGACATCTTCGTCTACGGGCTGGAAAGCGTCTATCGGCCGCTGGGCGGCCTGCCGAACCAGCATCTCTTCGCCGACAAGATCCGCTATACCGGCTATCTGAAGCGGGCCGTTCCGAGCCCGATGCCGCCGAGCCGCTTCCCGCGCATCACCAAGGGCCCCTTCGTCCTCGTCACCCCCGGCGGCGGCGGCGATGGCGCCGGCGTGATCGACTGGGTGATCTCGGCCTATGAAGCCGATGCGACCATCCCCCTGCCCGCGCTGATCGTCTTCGGCCCCTTCTTGTCGCGCGAGCGGCGCAAGGATTTCGCCGAGCGCATCGCCCGCATCCCCAAGCTCGAAAGCCTCGGCTTCGAGCCGCGGCTCGAGCTGCTGATGAACCGCGCCCACTGCGTCGTGGCGATGGGCGGCTACAACACCTTCTGCGAGGTGCTGTCCTTCGACAAGCCGGCCCTGATCGTGCCGCGCGTCCGGCCCCGGCTGGAGCAGGCGATCCGCGCCGGGCGGGCCGAGGAACTGAAACTGATCACCGTGCTGCACGACCCGTCGCAGCTCGGCGCGACCGAGCGCGACCCGTTGGTGATGGCCGCCGCGCTGCACGCCCTGCCGCAGCAGCCACCGCCCTCCCAGGCCTTCCTGCCGAGCCTGCTCGACGGCCTGCCCGCGGTCAGCCGGGCACTGGCCGACAATCTCTCCATACCGGTCCGGACGCGGGCGTTCGGCCACAGCGCGGCCGTGACGAGCTGACCGCCGCAGTCGCTTCCGGGGGCGGGAGGGCGATAGACAAGGCGGAATAAAGTTTCCAATATATCAGCGATCGGAAGATGGGCTGCGCGCCACGCCGCGGCCACGGAGGAGATATCTCTCATGGCCGCGCTGCTGTTCAAGAACTTCGCCCTGCTCGAGCCGGAATTCGGCGAGCTGCGCGCCGGCTACGAGTTGCTGGTCGAGGGCGACGTCATCCGCGAGGTCTCCGAAAAGCCGATCAAATCGGCCAAGGCCGATGTGGTCGATTGCGGCGGCCGCACGCTGATGCCCGGCCTGATCGACAGCCATGTTCACGTCTTCCTGTCCGAGGTCGTGATCCGCGCGATGGAGAGCATGCCGCTCACGCTGATGACCGCCCGTGCCATCGGCCTGATGAAGGGCATGATCGACCGCGGCTTCACTTCGGTGCGCGACACAGGCGGCGCCGACTGGGGCATCAAGGAAGCGGTCGAGGGCGGCCATGTCGCCGCGCCGCGCCTGTTCATCGCCGGCCAGGCGATCGGCCCGACCGGCGGCCACAGCGACCCTCGCCGGCGCACCGATTTCGGCACGCGCTGCCACTGCTGCAACGCCATGGCCTATACGATGAACGTCTCCGACGGCGTCTCCTCCGTGCGCAAATCGGTGCGCGAGCAGATGCGGCTGGGCGCGGACCACATCAAGATCATGATGTCCGGCGGCGTGGCCTCGCCTTACGACCCGCTCGACTCCCTGCAGTTCAGCCTCGACGAGGTCCGTACAGCCGTCGAGGAGGCCGCCGCCTTCGGCCGCTATGTCTGCGCCCATGCCTATACGCCGGAGGCCATCACCCGCGCCGCCAATTGCGGCGTGCGCGCGATCGAGCACGGCAACCTGATCGATGACGCCTCGGCCAAGCTGATGGCCGAGAAGGGCATGTTCCTCACCGCCAACCTCGTCGCCTATTACGCGATGAAGGAGCGTGCCGCGGAATTCGGCATGAATGGCGACATGCTCGCCAAGAACGACCTCGTCATCGATGGTGGCCTGCGCTCGCTCGAGATCTGCAAGCGCGCCGGCGTGCCCGTCGCCTATGGCAGCGATCTGCTCGGGCAGCTCCAGGCCGAGCAGTCGCGCGAGTTCCTGCTGCGCCGCGAGGTGCTCTCGGCCATCGACATCATCCGCTCGGCGACCACGGTCGGCGCGCAGCTCCTGCGCATGGAAGGCAAGCTTGGCACGCTCCGTGCTGGAGCCTATGCCGACATGATCCTCGTCGATGGCAACCCGCTGGAAGATCTCGCGCTCTTCCAGGACCAGGGCCGCCATCTGGCGATGATCATGAAGGGCGGCGCGTTCCACAAGAACACGCTGAACTGAGCGCCGGGCCTGCTCCGTGTCGATGCATAGGGCAAGGCGATACGAGGCATAGAGAAGAATTGCATTGACGGACCGGAGGCGCTTCCGCAGCCTTCGGCCGCAGCGCACAAGAGCGGGGACGGTGCCTTTGAGCAGAGCCTGGGGATCGCAATCGGCCGGCAGCGCACCTTCGCATCGCGGAGACCTGAATCGCGGGTCCTTGGATCTGGGAGTCCGGGCGTGAGCGCGTCCTCCCGCCCGAGCCTCGGCCGCATTGCGCTCAACGGCGCGGCCGGCATTGCGCTGGTCTACATCCTGTTGCCGCTGATCTTCGTGACCTGGCTCGCCTTCTTCCGGCAGGAGATCCCATCCTTCCCGCCGGAAGGCTATTCGGTGAAATGGTTCGCCGCCGCAGCGAACAACCAGCCCTTCATCAACGGCTTCCTGCTCAGCCTCCAGGTAGCCGTCGCCGCGACCCTCATAGGGCTCGTCATCGGCGTGCCGGCAAGCCTCGCGCTGGTGCGCCATCGCATCGTGCTGGGCCCGATGTTCAACACGCTGCTGCTGCTGCCGCTGGTGATGCCCGGCATCGTGCTCGGCACCGCCCTCTACGTCTTCCAGATCGAGACCGAGATCGCCACCGGCCTGCCCGTGATGGGCTCGCTCGGCGGGCTGATCATGGCCCATGCCCTCGTGGTCATTCCTTGGGTGGTACGTCTCGTGACAGCCAGCCTCGTCGGCTTCGACCGCACCATCGAGGAAGCAGCGCAAAATCTCGGCGCCGGCCCTTTCACCACCTTCCGGCGGGTGACGCTGCCGAGCATCAGGCCCGGCCTCGTCGCCGCCGCCCTCTTCGGCTTCGTCACCTCCTTCGGCAATCTGGAGATGAGCCTGTTCCTGGTCGGGCCGGGCCGCACCACGCTCCCGATCGCCATCCTGCAATATCTCGAATGGAAGATCGATCCGACCGTGGCAGCCGCATCCCTGATCCAGATCGTCCTGATCGCCGTGGCGATGATCGTCACCGACCGTTACGTCAAGCTGAGCCGGGTGGTCTGACACGATGGCAAGACTCTCGCTCGAGCATCTGCGCAAGACCTATGGCGACACGACCGTCGTCGACGACGTCGCGATCAACATCGCCGATGGCGAATTCCTCGTCCTGCTCGGCCCCTCCGGCTGCGGCAAGACCACGACGCTGCGCATGGTCGCCGGCTTCATCGCGCCCACCGCCGGTGGCATCACCATCGGCGAGCGCAGCGTCACCACCCTGCCGCCCTGGAAGCGCAATTGCGGGCTGGTGTTCCAGAGCTATGCTTTGTTCCCGCACATGACCGTTGCCGAGAACGTCGCCTTCGGGCTCGAGATGCGCAAGATCGCGCCGGCCGACCGCGCGCCGCGTGTCGCCGAGGCGCTGCGGCTCGTCCAACTCGCCGGCTTCGACGAGCGCTATCCGCGCCAGCTTTCCGGCGGCCAGCAGCAGCGCGTCGCGCTCGCCCGCGCGCTGGCCATGGAGCCGGACGTGCTGCTGCTCGACGAGCCGCTCTCCAATCTCGACGCCAAGCTGCGCCAGGAGGTCCGCGTCGAGATCCGCGACCTGCAGCGCAAGCTCGGCCTGACCACGATCATGGTCACGCATGACCAAGAGGAGGCCCTGACCATGGCCGACCGTCTGGTCGTGATGGAGAAGGGCAAGGTCCGGCAGATCGGCACCCAGCGCGAGCTCTACGAGAAGCCGGCCGACCGCTTCGTCGCCGGCTTCATCGGCCGCAGCGCCTTCCTCGATGGCGAGATCACGGCACCTAGCCGCTTCCGCACCAGAGGCGGGGTCGAGATCGGCTGCGCGGCGGCGACCGGCAGCGGCGCGGCGACGCTGGCGCTGCGCCCCGAGCGCATCGCCGTCGGCGGCGAGGCCGAGGCCCTGCCCAACCGCTTCCAGGCCCGCGTCGAGCACGCCTCCTATCTCGGCGCGATCCTCGACATCGACGTCAGCCTCTCGGAACACGACCGGATGCTGCTGCAGATCCCGAACAAGGCCGGCGTCGCCGAGCCGAAGCCGGGCGAGACCATCACCATAGGCTGGGCCGAAGACGCCGGGCTGGTCTACCCGCGCGAGGCCTGAATCCAGGCTTCGACTGGCGTCAAAAAAGAGGGGAGTTGCCATCATGACGAAATTCGACAGACGCGATCTGCTCAAGGGTGCGGGCGCCACGGCGCTCGCCGCCACGCTTGGTACACCGGCCTTCGCCCAGTCCGGCGGCCGGGTCGTGGTCGGCACCTGGGGCGGCGACTATGCCCGCCTGCTGACCAAGAACATCGAGGACCCGATCCTCAAGCCGAAGGGCATGGAGGTGGTGCAGGACCAGGCCGGCGACGCGCCGCGCCGCGCCAAGATGGTCGCCGAACGCCGCCTGCCGCGCGGCACGGTCGACATCCAGGGCCTCTCCGCCGCCAACATGTACGAGATGAACGAGGCCGGCGTCGTCGAGACGATCGACTACGCGAAGATCCCGAACGCCAAGAACCTGCTGCCGACGATGAAGTATCCCTACGGCGTCGGGCACATCTATTCGGGCAACGTGGTGATCTACAACCCGAAGATCATCAGCCCCGCCCCGACCGGCTTCAAGGACTGGCTCGACCCGAAGCACGGCAACAAGATCGGCTTCATCGACATCCAGTACCAGTCGATCATGATCGCCGCCTCGCTCGCCGGCACCA
Source organism: Allobosea sp. Root381 (assembly GCF_001429395.1). Lineage (GTDB taxonomy): Bacteria > Pseudomonadota > Alphaproteobacteria > Rhizobiales > Beijerinckiaceae > Allobosea. Next base: position 233,139 of record NZ_LMJT01000012.1, on the reverse strand, counting down.
ACGGCGCCAGCATGAACGACCTCGACAAGGCCAAGGAAGTCCTGATGGCCGTGAAGAAGGCGGGCGCCCGCATCTACCCGACCAACGAGGCCTTCGCCCAGGCGATGAAGAACGAGGAAGTCGGGATCAGCGCGATCTGGAAGGCGCGCGTCGTCCAGTGGCAGAATGCCGGCATCCCCTGCGAGGCGGTCTCGCCGGTCGAGGGCATCCCGGCCTATGTCTCCGGCTTCGTCATCCAGAAGAACGCGCCGAACAAGGACAACGCCTACGCCTATATGAACGCCATGCTCGAGAAGGCGCCGCAGGAGGCCTTCGCGGTCGATATGGGCTATAACGGCACCGTCACCGGCCTCAACGTCGATCCGGCGCTGCAGAAGCGCATCGGCTTCACCCCCGAGGAGGAGAAGCGCCTCAAGGACCTCGACTACGGCTTCCTCGCCAAGAACGACAACGCCATGAAGGAATGGTGGGACAAGGTCTTCAAGTCCTGACATGGCCCGCCCGTCCTACCATCGCGGCCGCATGACCCGGCTTTCTGCGCTTCCGGTGCTCACGGACATCGGTCCGCTGCGCTCCGGTTCTCGAAAGCCGGGCCCTTCGGCTCGCGCCGGCGAACGGGCGAACCATGCAGGCACGGCCTGCGAAGGAACTGCGGCATGAGCACCGCCCCCGAACCCGTCGCCGGAGCCCGCACCGGCCTCGCCGGCCTGCTCGTCGTGCCGGCGACGCTCTTCGTCGCACTCGGGCTGCTCGGCCCGATCGCGATCCTGTTCCGATACTCGCTGAACCAGTTCATTCCCGGCCAGTTCATGGTCGACGGGCTGACGATCGAGAACTATGTCAAGTTCTTCACCGACGCCTATTATCTCAACGTGCTGCTGCGCACGGTGCGCGTCGCCGTGGTCTGCACGATCGTCTGCCTGATCATGGGCTTTCCGCTGGCCTATGTGCTCGCCCGGACCCAGAGCCGCTTCAAGAACCTGCTGATCATCTCGGTGATCCTGCCGCTCTTCGTCGGCAATGCGGTGCGCGCCGCCGGCTGGATGACCGCCTTCGGCAGCAAGGGCGCCCTCAACGCCTCGCTGATGGGCATCGGCCTGATCGACCAGCCGCTCGAGATCATGTTCACCGAGACCGCGGTGGTGATCGGCATCATCGCCGTCAATCTGCCCTTCATGGTGCTGACGCTGCAGAGCGTGATCGAGGGCATTCCGCGCAATGTCGAGGAAGCCGCCTTCAGCCTCGGCGCAGGACCTTCCGCGATGTTCCGCCGCGTGCTCTGGCCCCTTGCCCTGCCCGGCGTCCTGGCCGGCACGATCCTGACCTTCATCCTGGCGATGAACGCCTATGCGACGCCGGTGCTGCTCGGCGGCCCGAAATTCCAGACCATGGGCCCGCTGGTCTACGGCCAGTTCGCCCAGCAGAACAACTGGCCCTTCGGCGGTGCGATCGCCTTCATCCTGATGACCGCGACGATCCTGCTGACGGTCGCGGCCCATCTCATCGTTCAGCGGCGCTACCGCTGAAGCTCCAAAGCATCGGTCCGAAAAGTGGGATGCGGTTTTCGGAAAAAGCCGATGCAAGATCAAACGCCCAGATCATCGGACCGAATATCATATTCGGTCCGATGATCTGGGCCTGCGGCGCTCTGGCCCGGTCAGCCCACTGGCCAAGCCGTGGGCGGCGCATTATGGGCTGTCGCATGACATTGCCAGGCTCCCTTGTTTCCATCGCGGTCGGTGCCGTCGCCGTCGTCCTGCTGCTGGGGTTAGCGAACATGCTGCGCGGCGGCAGTGCCGACACCTCGCAGAAGCTGATGCGCCTGCGCGTGATCCTGCAGTTCGTGGCGATCATCGCGATCCTGCTGGTGCTGTGGTGGCGCAGCGGCTGAGGCCTCCTCCGCAGAGCGCGCGCAACAGATCTGCTCGGCTCCGGCCTCGAGAAACCCACAGCTTTCTGCAAACCCCTGTATAGAAAGGTTAAATTTTCCCTTGCCGCCGCAACGATCGGCCGTTCCGCACAATCCTGCCCTATTCCCGACACGAGCTTCTGTGCTTTCTGGGCATCATCGTTCCGGCAAGAAGTACAAGTCACCCATGGGTCGCGTCGCGTTGCTGCTCCTCGCAGGTTTTCTGGCAGCCTCGCCTCAGGCGGCGCAGGCCCAGGATCTTCCGGCCGGAGCCTCGAGCTACGCGCCGACGACCACGCCCTCGACCAGCCTCCCCTGGGAAGCCCGAATCGGGGCCGGTGTCGCCAATCCCGGCGGACGCGAGGGCGGCCTGCTCAATGTCGGCGGCGAGGTGCTGTCGCCACGCCCCTTCACCCTGCCGGACCGCTTCGCCAACGCCTTCGTCCCACGCTTCCATCTCGGCGCCAGCGCAAATTTCAACGGCACGCGCTACGCCTATGCCGGCGCGACCTGGACGGTGGACCTGACCGACAAGGTGTTCGTAGAGGCGAGCCTGGGCGCCGCGCTCAACGACGGCAAGACCGGCTCCGTCATCCCCGAGAATCGGCTGAAGGTCGGCTGCAACGCCGGCACGCGCGAGGCCGCCGCGCTCGGCGTGCGCCTCAACGACCGCTGGAGCCTCGTCGCGACGCTGGAGCATTTCAGCACCACCGGCTGCTCGGACCGCGACCAGCCGCGCGGCCCCGCCAATTTCGGCGCCCGCCTCGGCTACAGCTTCTGACGGTTCGTCCGACCCCTCTTAACGCCGGACCACGATCCGCTTCCGTCCGGCACTGGCCGCGCTATAACGCGGTATGGTCAAGCTCAACCGAATCTACACGCGTACCGGCGACGACGGTACGACCGGGCTCGCAGCCGGCCCGCGCCGGCCGAAATTCGACCTGCGCGTCGTGGCCTATGGCACCGTCGACGAGACCAATGCCTGCGTCGGCATCGCGAGGCTCCATGCCGCGAGCGAGGATGCCGGCGTCGACGCCATGCTCGGCCGCATCAGCAACGATCTGTTCGATCTCGGCGCCGATCTATCCACGCCCGAGACCGGCAAGCCGCTCGGCTATGAGCCGCTGCGCATCGTCCAGGCCCAGGTCGACCGCCTCGAGAGCGAGATCGACGAACTCAACGCCGAGCTTGCACCCCTGCGCTCCTTCGTGCTGCCGGGCGGGACGCCGGCAGCCACGCATCTCCACCTCGCGCGCACGGTGAGCCGTAGGGCCGAGCGGCTGATGGCCGAGCTCGCCCAGCTACCGGACGAGCAGGTTTCAACCGCGGCGCTGAAATACATCAACCGCCTCTCGGACTTCCTCTTCGTGGCCTCGCGCTTCCTCAACGCCAGGGCCGGCGGCGACGTGCTCTGGGTTCCCGGCCAGAACCGCTAGGACGAAACGTGTTCATCCCCCTTCACGATGGCGTCCCGCTTCGTTTCATGCGCGCGCCCTACGTCACCTACGGCCTCATCGCGGCGTGCATCGCGCTCTATCTGCTCGTGACCTTGCGTCAGGACGAAGAGGGCCAGATCGCGATCGCCGCGGGCTTCGGCTTCATCCCGTCCGTGTTCTTCGGCGCAGCCCAGCTCCCAGCCGAACTGCTGCAGGCCCCGCCCTGGCTCACGCTGATGAGCAACATCCTGCTGCATGCGAGCCTCGCCCATCTCGCCGGCAACATGCTCTTCCTCTGGGTCTTCGGTGACAATGTCGAGGACGCGATGGGCCATCTGCGCTTCCTGCTGTTCTTCTTCCTCTGCGGGCTCGGCGGCTCGCTGGCGCATGCGCTGATGAACCCGGGCTCGGACCAGCCGCTGATCGGCGCCTCGGGCGCGATCTCCGGCGTCATCGCCTCCTATCTGATGCTCTATCCGCGCGTCCGGATCTGGGGCCTCGCCTTCAACTGGATCCCGCTGCATATCACCGCGCTCTATGCCATCGCGGCCTGGATCCTGTTCCAGCTCGTCCAGGCGCTGCTCGATCCGGCGGGTCATGTCGGCTGGTGGGCGCATCTCGGCGGGCTCGTCACCGGCGCTGTGCTGACGCCGCTCTTCATCCATCGCGGCGTCGCGCTGTTTGGCCGCACGGCGCAGGCGCGATAGAGCATCGGACCAAAAAGTGGACTCGACTTTTTCGGTCAAGTCCGATGCCGAAGTAAAAAGCTGGATCGCCACCTCGCATCCGATAGGACGCACGACAATCCAGCCGCGGTTAGGGCATCGTCACCGGGCGATCCACGGCGTTGACAAGCGCAAACGGGCGTCGTTAGGTCCCACCGCATTCCAGCCGAGAGCCGCGATGCCGCCAGCCTGCCATCGGCAGCAATGGCCGCGACAGCCTCTTTCTGAACGGTGATGATGACGATGAAGATCCTTGTGCCCGTGAAGCGGGTCGTCGACTACAACGTGAAGATCCGGGTGAAGGGTGACGGGACGGGGGTGGAGCTGGCCAACGTCAAGATGTCGATGAACCCCTTCGACGAGATCGCCGTCGAGGAGGCGCTGCGCCTCAAGGAAGCCGGCAAGGCGACCGAGGTCGTCGTCGTCTCGATCGGCCCGGCCCAGGCCGCCGAGACCATCCGCACCGGCCTCGCCATGGGCGCCGACCGCGGCATCCTGGTCAAGGTCGAGGGCACGGTCGAGCCGCTTGCGGTCGCAAAGCTCCTGAAGAAGGTCGTCGAGCAGGAGGCCCCTGAGCTCGTCATCCTCGGCAAGCAGGCGATCGACGACGATTCGAACCAGACCGGCCAGATGCTGGCGGCGCTGCTCAACTGGCCGCAGGGCACCTTCGCCTCGAAGGTCGTGATCGGCGATGGCTCTGTCGACGTCACCCGCGAGGTCGATGGCGGCCTGCAGACCGTCGGCCTCAAGCTGCCCGCGATCGTCACCACCGATCTGCGCCTGAACGAGCCGCGCTACGCCTCGCTGCCGAACATCATGAAAGCCAAGAAGAAGCCGCTCGACGAGACCACGGCCGAGACCCTCGGCGTCGATATCGCGCCCCGCCTCAAGGTGCTGAAGACCGTCGAGCCCGCCGGCCGCTCCGCCGGTGTCAAGGTCGGCTCGGTCGCCGAGCTGGTCTCGAAGCTGAAGAACGAAGCGGGAGTTCTCTAAGATCATGACGACGCTGCTGCTCGCCAAGCACGACAACAAGAGCCTCAACGAGGCGACCCGCAAGGCCCTGACCGCCGCCAAGGAACTCGGCGCGCCCGTGCATGTCCTCGTTGCCGGCTACAATGCCAAGGCCGTGGCCGAGGCCGCCGCCAGGCTCGACGGCGTCGAGAAGGTGCTGCATGCCGAGGATGGAGCTTACGAGCATCGCCTGGCCGAGCCGCTGGCAGCCCTGATCGTCTCGCTCGCCGGCGCCTATGACGCGCTCGTCGCGCCCGGCACCACGACCGGCAAGAACGTGATGCCGCGCGTCGCCGCCCTGCTCGACGTGATGCAGGTATCGGAGATCACCAAAGTGGTCTCGCCCGACACCTTCGAGCGCCCGATCTATGCCGGCAACGCCATTCAGACCGTCCAGGCGACCGACGCCAAGAAGGTCCTGACCGTGCGCGGCGCCTCCTTCCAGGCGACCGCCGACGGCAGCGCCTCGGCCCCGATCGAGAGCGTCGCGGCGGCGCAGGACCCCGGCACCTCGTCCTTCAAGGGCGAGGAGGTCGCCAAGTCCGATCGTCCGGAGCTGGCTTCCGCCAAGATCATCATCTCGGGTGGCCGCGCACTGGCCTCCTCGGAGAACTTCGCCAAGGTGATCGAGCCCGTCGCCGACCGTCTCGGCGCCGCCATGGGCGCCTCGCGCGCCGCGGTCGATGCCGGCTACGCGCCGAACGACTGGCAGGTCGGCCAGACCGGCAAGGTCGTGGCGCCGGAGCTCTATATCGCGGTTGGCATCTCCGGCGCGATCCAGCATCTCGCCGGCATGAAGGACTCGAAGGTCATCGTCGCGATCAACAAGGACGAGGAGGCGCCGATCTTCCAGGTCGCCGATTACGGCCTGGTCGGCGATCTCTTCGCCATCCTGCCCGAGCTCGACGCCGAACTCGCCAAGATCGGCAAGTAGGCGGCCGTCGACGACGACCCCGCAACGACAACCGGGCTGCCGCACTGGCGGCCCGCATCGCTTCGGCAGGCGAAGCGGTGATACCGGAGATGGAACAGACCATGTCGGCTCAGGCGATCAGGACGATCGGCATCATCGGCGCGGGTCAGATGGGCAACGGCATCGCCCATGTGGCGGCCGTGGCCGGTTTCGACGTCAGGCTGCATGACCTCGCCGAGGATCGCATCAAGGCGGCGCTTGCCACCATCGACGGCAACATGGCGCGCCAGGTCGCCAAGGGCGCCATCGGCGACGAGGTCCGCCGCGACGCCATGGCGAAGATCACACCTGCCCCGAGCCTTTCGGGCCTCGCCGATTGCGACCTCGTCATCGAGGCCGCGACCGAGAACGAGGAGATCAAGCGCAAGATCTTCAACGCGGCCTGCGAGCACATCAAGCCGGACGCGATCCTCGCCTCCAACACCTCCTCGATCTCGATCACGCGGCTTGCCGCCGCGACCGACCGGCCCGAGCACTTCATCGGCATCCATTTCATGAACCCGGTGCCGCTGATGCAGCTCGTCGAGCTGATCCGCGGCATCGCCACCGACGACACGACCTTCGAGCTCGCCAAGGATTTCGTCGGCAAGCTGCACAAGACGGTCTCGGTCTCGGAGGATTTCCCGGCCTTCATCGTCAACCGCATCCTGCTGCCGATGATCAACGAAGCGGTCTACACGCTCTATGAGGGCGTCGGCTCGGTCGAGGCGATCGACACGGCCATGAAGCTCGGCGCCAACCACCCGATGGGCCCGCTCCAGCTCGCCGACTTCATCGGCCTCGACACCTGCCTCTCGGTGATGCAGGTGCTCCATGACGGGCTGGCGGATTCGAAGTATCGCCCCTGCCCGCTGCTGGTGAAATATGTCGAGGCCGGCTGGCTCGGCCGCAAGACCAAGCGCGGCTTCTACGATTATCGCGGCGAGAAGCCGGTCCCGACCCGCTGAGCCGGGACGGACGACCCAACTCCCCCTTGCATCGCGTGCGCGGACACGTGGCGGCTCGCCGCCGCGTGGCTTGCCGCGCAGAATCGTCAAGGCTACGCCGCATCCCCTTCACAATCCTGTCGTCTCGGGCCTACATTGAGGAGTTACCGGATTCGCCGGCTTAGGCAGCGGAGGCGCGATAGGGGTGACTGCGCATGTGATGCATCCAATGGCGTCCCCGGACGGTTGTCCGGCGCTGGTGCTCAATGCCGATTTTCGGCCGCTCAGCTATTATCCGCTTTCGCTCTGGAGCTGGCAGGACGCGATCAAGGCGGTCTTCATGGACCGCGTCAACATCGTCTCCGAATACGACACGGTGGTGCGCAGCCCGCGCTTCGACATGCGGCTGCCCTCGGTGGTCTCGCTGAAGACCTATATCAAGCCGTCCCGCACGCCCGCCTTCACGCGCTTCAACGTCTTCCTGCGCGATCGCTTCTCCTGCCAGTATTGCGGCACGCGCGACGAACTGACCTTCGACCATGTCATCCCCCGCTCGAAGGGCGGCCTGACCACCTGGGAGAACGTCGTCGCGGCCTGCTCGCCCTGCAACCTGCGCAAGGGCGACAAGATGCCCGCCGTGGTCGACATGTTCCCGCTGCAGAAGGCCTACGCGCCGACGGTCAACGACCTGCACCGCAACGGCAAGCTCTTCCCGCCGAACTATCTGCACGACAGCTGGCTCGACTATCTCTACTGGGATTCCGAGCTGGAGCCGTGAGCTGCAAGCCTATCCGCGTGGCCGCCTGACCAGCCCCGCGACGGCCAGCCCGAGCAGTCCCAGCGACGCCAGCGCGTTCCAGCCCGCCAGCGACAGCCCCAGAAACCGCCAGGCCGCCTCCGAACAGGCGACGACGCGCGTGGTCTGGAGCTGCTTCATGAAATCCTGGACGCCTGCCGCCGCCGGTGCTGCCGCGCCGCCGCAATCATTGGGGCCGGCGAACCAGCCCCATTCGACGCCGGCGTGATAGACCCCGAGCCCGGTGCTCCAGACCATCAGCCCGGCAAGCCCGAGCAGCACGAGCCATTGCAGCCTCACCGACCGCGCCAGCAGGACCGCGGCTGCGGCAAGCCCGATCGCGGCATAATGCGGCATGCGCTGCTCGAGGCAGAGCTTGCAGGGCCGCAGGCCCCAGACGAGCTCGAAGAACCAGGCCCCTGCGATCAGCGCGAGGCAGCAGAGCCCGATCAGCAGGATCAGGCGCGACGGCGCGAAGACGCCTCGCGGCAGGGAGGCGGGGAACGACGTCATGGGCAGACCGTAAACATGGGCGTGAGCCTCGGCAGGACAGGAACCGGCCCGAACCGGGCGCCGGCCTGACGCTGAAGTACAGCAGGACCGGCTCCTCCGCAGCCATCTTCGCAATCACGTTCGCGCGGCATAGCGGCCGATTGACCGGGCCCGGCCGATCGCTATAGTCCGCCGGCCCGCAAGGGGCCCCTGTGGCGGAATTGGTAGACGCGCTCGACTCAAAATCGAGTTCCGCAAGGAGTGCTGGTTCGATCCCGGCCAGGGGCACCAACAGGCTTTCCCGATCACGGTCAATGGCAAGGCAGCGCTTTGCGACGCCCGCGCGGCTGCCTCCCTTTCGCGCCGCCCCAAATCGATGGCGCCCCCGGGGCGGCCGGGTTAAATAGCCTCTCGGGCAACGACGGGGGTGCTGATGCGGCTTTCCCATGCGCTATCGATATGTCCAGTATTACTGGGTTGTCTCGTCCCCGCCGCGGCGCAGGAGACCCGCCCGCTCCCCCGGATTCAGCAATCCTGCCTGGCTTGGGACAGGAGCCTGAATGGAATGCTGTCCTGGAACGAAGCCTATTCGATCCATCCGCCGGAATTGCGGGCGATCGTGCGCGCGGAAGCATTGAAGTTACGCGAGAGATGCTTGCGGGACGTGACCATGGCCACGGTCAATCGCTACGTCCTGCTCGGCAAGATGCTCTACGATGACGAAGAGGACGAGGTCGAGAGCTTCGATTGATCGTCATGGTTCGGACTGCATCAGCCGGCCGAACGTCCGCGCCTGCGCCTAGGCTTTACCATTTATTAACCATGACGGGCGCCCCCTAGGAATGTCCAACGGGGCCTGGGGGGCTCGGAAAGGACAGTCACCATGCACGACCTCACCCCTGGGCCGACCGTCGTGGATCAACTGGTCGGCCAACCCGTCGCCGATGTCGAACGAGAACTGATCCTGGCAACGCTGCGGGAAACCGGCGGGAACCGCACCCATGCGGCCAACCTGCTCGGGATCGCCATCCGCACCCTGCGCAACAAGATCGGCTGCTATGCCTCCGATGGCTACGACGTGCCGGAACCGACACAGCAGGCGACGTCATGAGTGCCGCGCCGATGGCCGCGGATGCGGTGGCCGCCAGCAATCTGGTCTCGTCCTCGACGATGGCCGGGCTGCTGCGTGGCCTCGTGCAGAAGGGTGTCCTGCAGCCCGCCGACATCCGCGAGGTCTACGAAACCGCGCTGCTGCTTCTGGAGCAGCAGCAGGCGAGCCTGCCGCATGCCGCGAAAACCTTCGTCGCCGCTCGCTCCATCATCGAACGGCAACTGGCGACGCCCTGACGCCCTGCTTCGCTCAAGGCGGCCGAACGCGCATGGCCCACAAATCCGATGCCGTCATTGCGAGCCCTCCGGTCTTGCCTTCGGCAAACCCCGAGGGCTCGCAATGACAAGGTCAGCGTTTCAACGGAATCGAAAAAGCGCTTGTCACTCGACTTCGAACCTCTCGCACAGTCCGCTCAGTGGATCGGCGATGCGCCAATGCGTCGGCTGCCAACCGAGGGCCTCGCCGCCTTCGTCGCACCAGGCCGGGATGACCGGCGCATCGACCCCGCCCTTGCGGACGAGGCAACACCAGGCCCGCGCTTGGTTGACGCCATCCGTCACCTCGACCACATCGCTCGAGCCGCGTCGCGCGCTGGGCGCCCCCATAGTCCAACCACCACTCTTCATGACCCCGAATACCCTTCGGCCCTTCTCGCCCGGGACCATCCTTCGGAGGGTGGCCTTGCGCCGGGCTGACGGGAAACGGGAGCTTCCGCGCGCCGGCAATCGGGGCGCGGAAGACCGGGGAAGGCCGCTACGGGACGACCTGGCCGCGGGCCCGGGCTCGCTGCGGCAGGCGGCATGAGCATCCGGTCCCGACGGGCGCGGTGGTCGCCAGGACGCAGATGCGCTGCGGCGTGCGGCAATGGCGACCATCCGCCTGAACGGATTCCTGGCGGAACCCGGCCGGGCCTCCCAGAAACGGCACCCGCCCCGCGCTGCCGCCGCCATAATCGATCGGCGGCCCGGCGCCTGGGATGCCGCCGCCCGGAGCATGCAACCTGATATCGGGGACATTGTCCGAAAGCGAAGGCGGACCGAGGCCGCGCCGGGGCCCATCCGGCGTCAGCGGTCCGGTTCCCGGCGTTCCCCCCAATTGTGCTGCGGCCGGCATCGACTGCAACAGGAGCGGCAGAGACACCGCCAGCAATCCGTACAGCAACCCGCGACGCATGACGCTTTCCTCCCCGGCCCGGATCGACGCGCGCGCTAACGGACGCGAGGTTTCGATCCATCTCCTTGTTTCGGCATCGGTTCTGTCTGAAAGTGCATTCCACTTTTCGGGCCGATGCGATAGCCGCCGGCATCATCATGCCCCCGCCCGCATTCTTCTCCAAGTTTCGGCCACGGATGCAATCTCGCCGCAGTCGCAAGCCAGCATCCACCGGGATGAAAACCGGAAAGCAAGAGCTTCGGCAGGCCTTCAGGCGCCTCGATGCCGAGTTGCCACCGCGGCTGGCCGCATTGCTGCGCTGGCTGCGCCATCCGGATTCGCGCTGGATCCGCGTGCCCGCGGGGCTGCTGCTCATCCTCGGCGGCGTCGTCTCGTTCCTGCCGATCCTCGGCCTCTGGATGCTGCCGCTCGGGCTGCTGCTCCTGGCGATCGACGCCCCTTTTCTCCAGCGCCCGATGGCGAGGATCGTGAACCGGATCCTCAACTGGCTTGAACGGCGCAGGGCCCGCAAGCGCGCGCATTGAAGCCGGATGCAGGAGCAGCGTCCCATCGGCGCGAAATGCTGGTCAATTTGTCGGTTTCAGCCCTGCTTTCCGTCATTGCGAGGAGCGTCAGCGTTGCCTCCCCGCAGTGACGAGATCGACGTTTCAATGCGGTTGAGAAACGCTAGCCCTTCCCATCCAGCGAGATGCCGTTCTGCGACGCCACCCAGTCCGATAGCATCGGCACGTAGTCATCACCCCTGCCGGCCGCCACGGGCATGGCAAACGCGTTCTTGATGGCGTTTCCAACCGGGTTCGGCACGCCGGCCGCATTGGCGACGCTCTCGAGATAGCGGACATCCTTGAGCGCGTTCACCAGCGTGAACTTGTGGGCGTCCCGGTCGCGCTCGAGCACATACTGCATGAAGGTCTGGTAGAAGCCGCAATCCATGCGGCTGCCGCGCAGGACGCTGTCGAAGGTCTGGGGCGTGATGCCGATCTTCTGCGCAACGGTCAGCGCCTCGGCATAGATCGCGGCATAGCCCATCGAGAGGAAGTTGTTCAGGAGCTTCATCTTGTGACCGTCGCCGACCGGCCCGAGATACGTGACCTTCTGCGCCCAGGCCTCGATCGCCGGCCTGATGCGGGCAAAGACCTCCGGCGCCGCACCGACCATGGAAGAGAGCTGGCCGAGCGCCGCCTGCGCCGGCGTGCCGCCCAGCGGCGCATCCGCCATGTGCAGGCCCTTGGCCTCCAGCTCCTGCGCGATCCGGACCGTTATGGTCGGGTCCGAGGTCGAGCAGTCGATCACCACCGTCCCCGGCTTCGCGCCGGCGACGATCCCGTCCGGGCCGTTGACCACCGCCTCGACCTGGGCCGAGCCCGTCACGCAGAGGAAGATGATCGTGGCGTTCTCGGCCAGTTCCTTCGGCGTCTTCGCCTCCCTGGCTCCGGCGGCGACGAGCTCCTCGACCGGCTTGCGGTTGCGATGGCCCATCACGGTGAGCGGAAAGCCCTTGTCGACCAGATTGCGGGCCATGCCCTGCCCCATCAGGCCGACGCCGATGAAACCGATCGATTCTTTGGTTGCGGTCATCTTCAAATTCCCCTGCTTATATGAGACTCAGCCTATCGATGTGATGGAACGCCTGACCAGGATCTGGTCGCCAGGTCGCATGCCGGCCCCGGAGAAGAGCATCATGACCAGCGGGCCGAGCGGCGCCGAATCTGCGATCAGGCCGCCGCCAGCCGTTGCGGCCGGGCGCAGCCGCGTCACGCTGCAGATCATCGCGGACCGGCTCTCGGTCTCGACCGCGACCGTCTCGCTGGCGCTGCGCGGCTCGCCGCTGGTGGCGGAGGCGACACGAGCCCGAGTCCAGCAGATGGCCCGGGAGATGGGCTACAGCTACAACCGCAGCGCAGCCTCGCTCCGCACCGACCGCACCAACATCCTCGGCGTCGGCTTCCACGACATCACCAACCCCTATTTCGCCGAGCTTCTCGCCGCGATCGAGGAGACCACCACGGCAAATGGCCGCTCGATCCTGCTCGGCACCTATGGCGAGGATCTCGAGCGGCAGGACCGCGTGCTCAGCACGCTCAAGGAATACCGGCCGGACGGCATGATCCTCTGCGCTGCCGGCGGCAGCACGCCCGAGACCTTCGTCCATCTGGTCGCCGCCGGCGTGCCGATCGTCCAGCTCTCCCGCGAAATCAGCGAGGAGCTTGATTTCGTCGGCTCCGACGATCGCCACGGCACCCTCCTGGCGATGGAGCACCTGATCGGGCTCGGCCACCGGCGCATCGCCTTCATCTGCGCGAGCCAGCACATCTCGACCGGGCGCAACCGCTATCTCGGCTATTGCGAGGCGCTGTCCCGGCACGGAATCGGCGTCGATCCGAATCTGGTCTATCCTGGTTTCGGTACGCGCGAGAACGGCTCGAAGGGCGTCCAGACCCTGCTCGACGTGGCCGATCCGCCGACGGCTGCCGTCTGCATGAACGACCTCTCGGCCTTCGGGGCGATGCTGGGCCTGCGCCATCGCGGTCGCGAGGCCGGTATCGATTTCTCGATCGTCGGCTGCGACGACGTCCAGGAGGCGTCGCAATGGTATCCGGCCCTGACGACGATCCGGAATTTCCAGGACGAGATGGGCAGCAAATCGGCTGAGTTCCTGATCCGCCGCATCGCCGAGCCCGACGCCCCGCGCCGCCGCCTGCTGCTGACGCCGGCGCTCATCGTCCGCGGCACGACCACGCCGCCGCGGCTCTGACGCAGCAGCCCACCTTTCAGGCATCATTCGCAGGCTTGGCGTTGAGGGCGCGATAGGCCCGGACCACCTGCGAATCGTCGCGCCCGCCATGGCCGAGCCCGGACGAGGCCAGGAACATCTGGTGAGCCGCCGCCGCCAGCGGCAGGGCGGCCTTCGCGGCGCGGCCGGCATCGAGCACGATGCCGAGATCCTTGACGAAGATGTCGACGGCGCTCGCGACCGCCGGGTCTGGCTCGTGCATCCGCGGCCCGCGATCCCTGAGCATCCAGGAGGAGGCGGCCGAGCCCCCCATGATCTCGAACAGCAGCTTGCCGTCGATGCCCGCCTTCTCGGCGAGCGAGAGCGCCTCGGCCGCGACCGCGATGTGCACCCCGCAGAGCAGCTGGTTGACGGTCTTCACCGTCGCGCCCTGCCCGGCCTTCTCGCCGACATGGAAGACCTTGTCGCCGAGCGCATCGAGCACCGGTTTGGCACGGGCGACGCTTTCGGAAGGAGCGCCGACCATGATGGTCAGCGTCGCGTTGCGCGCGCCGTTGACGCCGCCGGAGACCGGCGCGTCGATGAAATGGCGGCCCGATCTGGTGACCTCGGCTGCGATCGCCTCAGCCTCACCCGGCGGGCAGGTCGCCATCAGGATCACGCTGGCAGCCGGAGCCAACGCGTCGAGTGCCCCGGCCTCGAACAGCACCGCGCGCGCCTGAGCGGCATTGACCACCATCAGCACCAGCGCATCCGCTCCCGCAGCAGCCTGCTTTGCGCTCTCGGCCTGGTTACCCCCGGCGGCGACCAGCGCCTCGCGCGCCGCGGCGCGCATGTCGAAGCCGGTGACGCGGAACTGCCGCTTGATCAGGTTTTCGGCCATCGGCGCGCCCATGGCGCCAAGCCCGACGAAGGCGACGGAGGAAATCGGGTTATCGGGCATGCGAGCAGGCACTTTCGGAACGAAAGCGGGCACGGCTCGCGCCATGCCCGCGATGGAAGGGGCCGGCCTCGAAGGGCCGGCACCAAGGCTGGATCACTCCTTTACCGCGCCCGTCAGTGAGGCGACATAGTAGTCGACAAAGAAGGAGTAGAGCAGCGCGACGGGAATGGAGCCTAGCAGCGCGCCGGCCATCAGCGAGCCCCAGTGATAGACGTCGCCCTCGACGAGCTGGGTCAGCACCGCGACCGGAACCGTCTTCTTCTCCGCCGACTGGATGAAGGCGAGCGCGTAGATGAACTCGTTCCAGGACAGGGTGAAGGCGAAGATGCCGGCCGAGATCAGCCCCGGCATGGCGAGCGGCAGCGTGATCATCCACAGGGTCTGCAGTCGCGTCGCCCCGTCGATCATCGCGCATTCCTCGAGCTCGTAGGGGATCGACTTGAAATAGCCGATCAGGAGCCAGGTGCAGAACGGGATCAGGAAGGTCGGATAGGTCAGGATCAGCGCCATCGGCGAGTCGAACAGGCCGAGCTGGAAGATCAGGGTCGCCATCGGGATGAACAGGATCGATGGCGGCACCAGATAGGCGAGATAGATGCCCAGGCCGACATATTGCGAGCCCCTGAACTTGAGCCGCTGGATCGCATAGGCGGCGAGCACGCTGGCAAACAGCGACAGCGCCGTCGCCACCGTCGCCACCATCATCGTGGTCCAGAGCCACTGCGGATAATCCGTCTCGAACAGCAGCTTCTTGATGTTGTCGAGCGTCGGCGACTGCACCCAGAACGGGTTGTGGTTCTTGTAGTCGAGCAGCTCGGCGTTCGGTTTGATCGCCGTGATCGCCATCCAGTAGAACGGGAACAGCAGGATCAGCACGAAGAGCGACAACGGCAGATAGAGCGTGATGAAGCGCCGCGGCCCCGAGGACCAGTCGATGACGCCGGTGCTTTCCTTCTCCGTCAGCGGCGGGCGCGTGGCGAGGGTCTGGTCAGTCATTGTCTTCACCCTGCTGCCACTTGCGCCGGGACAGGCCGTAATAGCTGAACAGCGTCGCCATCACGAGGAACGGGATCATCGCCACCGCGATTGCCGCGCCCTCGCCCAACTGCCCGCCGGGGATGCCGCGTTGGAAGGCCAGCGTTGCCATCAGATGCGTCGCATTGACCGGGCCGCCGCGGGTGATGGCGTAGACCAGCTGGAAATCGGTGAAGGTGAACAGCACCGAGAAGGTCAGCACCACCGCCAGGATCGGCATCAGCATCGGGAACGTCACATGCCGGAAGCGCTGCCAGGCATTGGCGCCGTCGAGCATCGCCGCCTCGTAGAGCGAGGGCGAGATCGTCTGCAAACCGGCCAGCAGGCTGATCGCGACGAACGGGATGCCGCGCCAGATATTGGCGGCGATCAGCGACCAGCGCGCCGGCCAGGGCTGGCCGAGGAAATCGATATAGGTGTCGCGCCAGCCGAGGACGTCGACCAGCACATAGGAGATGATCGAGAACTGTGGATCGTAGATCCACCAGAAGGCGATCGCCGAGAGCACCGTCGGCACGATCCAGGGAATGAGGATGATGGCGCGCAGCAGCGACTTCATCGGCAGGTGGTTGTTGAGCAGCAGCGCCAGCCACAACCCGAGCGCGAACTTACCGATCGTCGCCACGCTGGTGTAGAGCAGCGTGTTCCAGACCGAGGTGATGAAGACCCGGTCGTGCCAAAGCGACTCGAAATTCTCGAGGCCGATGAATGAACCGGCCCGGCCGATGCGCGTATCGGTGAAGGCGAGCCAGATGCCCAGCCCCAGCGGATAGCTGAGGAACACCGTCAGCAGGCCGATGGCGGGCAGCAGGCAGATGAAGATCAGGAAAGGCTTGTTGTCGAACAGTCGCACCAGCCAGCTCTGGTCGAGCTGGTACGAGGTTCGCGTTTCGGCAGCAACAATGGCCATGGCGCGCTCGCGATTTGGACCGGTATCCCCAGCCGCCGACCATGGACGGCGACTGGGGAAGACGGGTCAGGTCCGATAATAGCGCTTGGCGCGGCGCTCGGCTTCCTTGGCGGCCTCTTCCGGCGTCGCCTGCCCGGCGCAGACGGAAGCGACCATCTGGACAGTGACGTATTCGGCGGCGACGGTGCCCGCGGCCTCGTTGATCGCGCCCTTGTAACCACTCCAGAGCGCACGCTCCCACGTGTCGCGATAGACGACGATCTTGGGATCGCTCTCCCAGACCTTGCTCGCGGCATAGGCCTTAAGCGGCTGGGTCCAGTAGCCGTAGCAGCCGGTCAGCCACTTGTCGTACTGCTCCTTCTCCATCATGAAGCGGAGATATTCCTTGGCCGCGTTCGGGAACTTGGTGTGCTTGAACACCATGGCGTTGATCACCAGCGCCGGCTCCGACGGACGGCCGAGCGGGCCGACCGGCATCGTGGCGTGGTTCAGGTCCTTGCCGATCGCCGCGGTCTTCTCGTCCTTCGAGTTCTTGATCGAGAAGTAGAGCGACACACCGTTCTGCGTAAGGCCGATTTCACCGGCAGACAGCGCCTTGTTGTTGCTGATGTCGAGCCAGGAGAGCGTGCCGGGAATGAAGGTCTCGTAGAGCGCCTTGGCGTATTTCAGCGCCTCGACGGTCTCCTTCGAATTGATCGCGACCTTGTTGTTCTCGTCGACCATGTAGCCGCCATGGGTCCAGACGAGCCAGTTGCAGAAGGCGTTGCCGTCACCCACCGCATTGCCGAGCGCGAAGCCGGCCGGGTGCCCGGTCTCCTTAAGCTTGCGGCAGAGCTGCAGGAAGCCGTCGAGATCCTTCGGGAAGGTGTCGAAGCCCGCTTCCTTGACCCAGGATTCGCGATAGACCGCCGGCGCGCCGGAGGCGCCCATCGGGATCGAGATCCACTGGTTGGTCTTGTCCTTCTTGCCGTACTTCTCGGCGATCGGGTACCAGCCGCCATGCTTCTTGCCGAGATCCTCGGCGATCGGTGTCAGGTCGATCAGCTTGTCGGAGAAGATGTGCGGATCATCGGCCCAGCCGACGACGATGTCGGGCCCGGCGCCGGTATTGGCGGTCACCGCAGTCTGCGGGCGCAGATCCTCCCAGCCGGCATAGTCGACGCGGACCTGCACGCCGGTCGCCTTGGTGAAGGCCTCGGTGTTCTCGTTGAAGATCGTCTGGTCGGGGTCGACGAACTTGGTCGGGCGCAGCACGCGCAGCGTCGCGCCCTTCTCGATGTTCGCCTGCGCGATGCTCGGCATCGGCAGCGCCGCGCCCGCGGCGAGGCCGGCCGAGCCGAGAAGGACGTCACGTCTCGAAATCGTCATGGGTGTCTCCTCCGTTGGATGTGCGGCGACCTGCATCGGGTCGTCGTCACGGCTTTTCCCTGGTTACGAAAACGCCGCCGGCCCTTGGGGCTCGGCGGCGTCGGCGTCAGATGCGCTTGCCCGTGGCAGCGTCGAAGAGATGGGTCACGGCGGTGTCGGGCGTGATCCGGATCGTCTCGCCGGCCTTGGCGGTTATGCGCTCGCGGAACACGCAGGTCAGGCTCTGGCCGCCGCAGCGGACGACGACCTGCGTCTCCGAGCCCATCGGTTCGACGACCACGACCTCGGCCTCGAGCCCGTTGGGATTGAGCTGGATATGCTCGGGGCGAATGCCGAACACAGCCGCCTTGCCGTTGGAATCGGCCGGGTGCTGGCCGATCGGCCAGACCACGCCGCCCTCGGTCTCGAAGCCCGCAGCGGTGATCTTGCCCTTCAGCAGGTTCATCGAGGGCGATCCGATGAAGGCCGCCACGAACAGGTTGACCGGCCGGTCGTAGAGATCGAGCGGAGCGCCCATCTGCTCGACGATGCCATCATGCATCACGACGATCTTGTCGGCCATGGTCATGGCCTCGATCTGGTCGTGTGTGACGTAGACGGTCGTCGTCTTGAGCCGCTGGTGCAGCTCCTTGATCTCGGTGCGCATCTGCACGCGCAGCTTGGCGTCGAGATTGGAAAGCGGCTCGTCGAACAGAAAGACTTGCGGATCGCGCACGATGGCGCGGCCCATCGCGACGCGCTGGCGCTGGCCGCCCGAAAGCTGGCGCGGATAGCGGTCGAGCAGCTTGTCGAGGCCGAGGATGCCCGCGGCTTTGCCGACGCGCGCGTCGATCTCGGATTTCGGCGCCTTCCGGAGCTTCATCGAGAAGGCCATGTTGTCGGCGACCGTCATATGCGGATAGAGCGCATAGTTCTGGAACACCATCGCGATGTCGCGCTCCTTCGGCGGGACGTCGTTGACGACGCGCGGACCGATCCGGATTTCGCCGCCGGAGATGTTCTCCAGACCGGCGATCATGCGCAGCAGGGTCGATTTTCCGCAGCCCGAAGGCCCGACCAGGATCACGAACTCGCCGTCGTCGATGTCGATGTCGACGCCATGGATGACCTGCGTCGAGCCATAGGCCTTGCGCACATCGGCAATCTGGACTGAGGCCATCTGGGCCCTCTCCTCAACGTCGTTTCCCCGGGAGGACACGGTGACCTGCCATTCCGGCAGGGTCCGCATCGCGCCTGAATCGGCTTCTGTCGGCCGATCGAATTTAAAGCCGTTTGCGACTCAGAGCGCCCCCTGAATCCAGCGGCAGCGCCTTGCGTCGGGCTTCATCTGCGATAAAGTCATACCATACGGACAGGCGTGTCAAGCACTGGACGCACAGCGGAACGGCGCTCCAGCCGTGCCCTCCGCCGCAACGGAAGAGGCGCCAGACGATGCGGGTGCGCGACTATTCGCGACCGACGACACTCAATCCCGACCGCCTCTTCGGCCAGGTCGCCCAGAAACTCGCCGTCGCCATCATCACCGGCGGCGTAAAGGCCGGTGAACTGCTGCCGAACGAGGAGGATCTGCGTTCCGACATCTCGGTCTCGCGGACCGCCTATCGCGAAGCCGTGAAGGTCCTCACCGCCAAGGGGCTGGTCGAGGCAAGGCCCAAGAGCGGTACGCGGGCCGCGCCGCGCGATAGCTGGAACCTGCTCGATCCGGACGTCCTCGCCTGGCATTTCGAGGCCGATCCGAACGAGAAATTCATCCGCGATCTCTTCGAGTTGCGCCGTTTCGCCGAGCCTGCCGCCGCCGGCCTGGCGGCGCAGCGGCGCACCCCCGCCGACATCGCCCGCATCGAGGCCGCCTATCGCGGGATGGGCGCGAACCAGCCCTACACCGACGCCGCGATCCGCGCCGACCTCGCCTTCCACGAGGCGGTCTTCATCGCCTCGCACAACGCCACGCTGCTGTGCCTCGCGAGCGCCGTCGCGGCCACGGTGCAATGGTCGCTGCTCCTGAAATCGATCGAGGATCGCAATTTCTTCGTCGCCTCGCTGGTGGACCACGAACGCGTGCTGGACGCGATCATCCAGCGCGATGGCGATCTCGCATCGACGCGGATGGCGGCGCTGGTGATCGACAGCCTGAATGCGACGCTCGCCATATTGGCGCCCGGCACCGCGACGATCGTTCAGAAAAGTGCATGATTAAGTCATACTATATATGCGCCAGCTGCGCTTTGCCGTTCGCGCCTAGCGTGATGGGATGGCTCATGCTCGATCCCTGCGGCCCTGCGTGACTTTCGCGAAACCGCAGCTTCGGTCATTTAATCGATTCATATGCGCCGAATCAAGGGGCGCAGCCTCACCGCCAGCTTACGGAAACGCTCCCGATGACACGCTCCGACGCCACCGAAATCCTGATGACCGGCCCGCTGATGGCCTATGCGGCCGACCAGTTGAAGGCCCGCTTCACGGTACACGAGCTCTGGAAGGCCGAGGACAAGGCCGCGCTCCTGCGCGAGGTCGGCGGCCGGGTGCGCGGCGTCGCCGCCGGCGGTGGCCATAACCGCGTCGACGGCGCGCTGTTCGATGCGCTCCCAAAACTCGAGGTCGTCTCCAGCTTCGGCGTCGGCTACGACCATGTCGATGCCGCCGAGGCCGGCCGTCGCGGCCTCATCGTCACCAACACGCCTGATGTCCTGACGGACGAGGTCGCCGATCTCGCGCTCGGCCTGCTGATCGCGACTGTCCGGCAGCTGCCGCAGGTCGACCGCTACCTGCGCGAAGGCAAGTGGCTGAAGGCCGCCTACCCGCTGACCACCTCGCTGCGCGGACGGACCGTCGGCATCGTCGGGCTCGGCCGCATCGGCAAGGCCGTGGCGAGCCGCGTCGAGGCCTTCGGCCTGCCGGTCGTCTATCACGGTCGTTCGCGCCAGGCGGACGTGGCGTATCGCTACTACCCCTCGCTGGTCGAGATGGCCCAGGATGTCGACACGCTGATCTCGGTCGCGCCGGGCGGTGAATCGACCCATCACATCATCAATGCCGAGGTGCTGAAGGCGCTCGGTCCCAACGGCATCGTCGTCAATGTCGGGCGCGGCACCGTGATCGACGAGCAGGCGCTGATCAAGGCGTTGCAGGACAAGACTATCCTCTCCGCCGGCCTCGACGTCTTCGAGGACGAGCCCCGCGTCCCGGCCGAGTTGATCGCGATCGAGCATGCGGTGCTCCTGCCCCATGTCGGCTCGGCCTCGGTCCACACCCGCGAGGCGATGGGCCAGTTGCTGGTCGACAATCTTAGCTCCTGGTTCGACGGCAAGGGCCCGCTCACCGCCGTCGCCGAAACCCCCTGGAAGAAGGGCTGAGCGCCCCGATGCGCATCGCGGCGCCGGCCGTCCTGCCGCTCCTGACGGCGGGCCTGCTCGCCTCCGCGACCGCGCTCCATGCCCAGACCGCGCCGCCGCCACGCGGCGTGGAACGCGCGCCCGATGCGGTGCGCCCGCTGCTCGGCGCCTGGGATCTCGAGCAGCCGGGCGCCTCGCGCGCCTGCACCGTCACCTTCTCCGTCGAGCCAGCGGTCACGGGACACCGCCTGCGCTTCCCCGCGACCTGCCGGCGCGCGCTGCCGATCCTCAACGACGCGATGGATTGGGGCACGGGACCGAATGGGCGCCCGCGTTTGTTCGACCCGCGCGGGCAGGTGGTGATCGACTTCCGCGACGGCACGGCCGAGCGCGGCTTCACCGGCACGGGCACGGACGGCAAGGCTTATGAACTGAACGCCAAGAACCATCCGCGCGCCGCGCGGCGCCCCGTCCAGAGCCCGGCCGAACTCGCCGCCACCGCCGCCCAGCGCCGCACCGCCGTCGATCCGGCTCTCGCCCCCGCCGCCGAAACCCTACCCGGCCGCTATGCGATGATGCGCCAGAGCGGCCGCGAGGCCTGCCTTCTGATGCTGGGCGCAAGCGCCGCCGGCAATGCCCCGGCGCGCTTCGAAGGCAGCTGCCAGGATACCGGGCTGACGATCTTCGACCCCGTCGGCTGGCGCTATGCGGCGGGGCGGCTCGCGCTCGTCGCCCGCAGGGGCCACAGCATCGAGCTCGTTTTCGAGGACGGCCAATGGCGCAAGGACCCCGCTGTCGGCGCCCCGCTCCTGCTGCGCAAGCTCGCGGACTGACGCACGGGACGGCGCCTGCCGGGCGACGCGGCGGCTTAAGCAGGACATCTGCGTGAGGTCGATCGCTGGCGCTCGCGCCTGACCGTTCCTAGATGCGGAGCGGGCCCACTCCGCGGCGCCAACAGAGGATGACCTGATGTTCAACGCCAAATCCCTTCTCGATGCGATCGTCAGCGCCGGTACGCAGGCCGGCAAGCCTGGCGGCCAGGGCCAGGCGGGCGGGCTCGGCTCCGTTCTCGGCGGCCTTGCGGGACAGGTGCAGAAGAACGGCGGCGTCGGCGGTCTCGCCGGCATGGCGGGCCAGATCCTGAAGCAGGCGACGCAAGGGGTCGGCGACGCGGCGCGCCAAACCGGCGTGCAGCAGAAGGCCGGCGAGGCCTTTGGCCAGGCCGGCGGCGGGCGCTCCGCGCAGGACGTGCTGGCCCAGGCCAAGGCGATGTTCGACAAGAACCCGGCCGTGGCGACGGCGGTGCTCGGTGGCCTCGGCGCGCTCGTCTTCGGCTCCTCGACCGGCCGTGCCGTGGTCGGCTCCGCCGCCAAGCTCGGCGGCGCGGCGCTGATCGGCGGCCTCGCCTACAAGGCCTATCAGAACTACCAGGCCGGGAAGCCGATGCTCGCCACCGGCAACAATCCGGAGCTGCTGCCCGCCCCCGCCGGCACCGGCTTCGAGCCGGAGGCCGCGAGCGAGGAGACGGCGCTGGTCTTCATCCGCGCGATGATCGCCGCCGCCGCGGCCGACGGCGCGATCGATGCCGAGGAGCGCGCCGCCATTCTCGGCGGGCTGCGCGAGGGCGGCTTCGATCAGGAAGCCAACGAATGGCTGGAGCAGGAGATGGCGAACCCGGCCTCGGTCGAGTCGCTGGTGCAGGCCGCCTCATGCCCGGAGGTCGCGGCGCAGATCTATACGGCGGCCCGCCTCGCCATCAATCCCGACACGCCCAAGGAGACCGAATTCCTCGCCCGCCTCGCGACTGCGCTCGGCCTCCAGACCGAGCTCGTCGCGAATATCGACCTCGCCGCGAGCGCCGCGAAGGCCTGAGGCACCGGCCCGCCAAGGCTCCGCACCGGGCTGTCCGTCCCGGTGCGGAGCGCTGCACGCTCTCCAAGAGTGGAGAATCATAGCAGTCGGCTGTTAATCATGCCGGCCGATTGCGACGTTCCCGGCCCCCTCATCCACCCCGATTTAGGATTCTCCGGCGAGAAAAGCCCCGAGCCAGAACGGCTCGCGGGCGAGATCGCATTCCCGCACCGGCCGCGGCGCCGGCGGGCGCGACATGGCCGGAGAGGAAAAAGGGCGGGGATACGATGTCTGTGACCGCGATGATCAGGGCGATGCGGCCGCATCACTGGCTCAAGAACGGGCTGGTCTTCGTCCCGATCCTGCTCAACCACGACGTCTTCGACATCCGGGCGCTCGGCCACGGCCTGCTGGCCTTCGTTTCCTTCTCTCTGCTTGCCTCGGCGATCTACCTTCTGAACGACATCGTCGATGTCGAGGCAGACCGGCGCCACCCGACCAAGTGCAAGCGGCCGCTGGCGGCCGGCGAGATCACCGAGCGCCAGGCCTATGCCGCCGTGCCGTTCCTGATGGTCGTCTCCTTCGGGCTGGCCTGGTTCGCGCCGCGGCCCGATCTCTTCCTGCTGGCGCTCGGCGCCTATCTGGTGCTGGCGCTCGCCTATCTCTTCGTGCTGAAGCGCAAGCTCCTGGTCGATGTGCTCGGCCTCGCGGCCCTGCACACGCTGCGCATCCTCGCGGGCAATGCCGCGGCCGACATCCCCCTCTCTTCCTGGCTGCTCGCCTTCTCGATGTTCCTCTTCCTCAGCCTGGCGCTGGTGAAGCGCTATGCGGAGCTGCGCATCACCCAGGACCAGTCCGGCCTGAAGAAGGCCGGGCGCGGCTATCATGCCGAAGACATCGAGGCGCTCTCGCAGCTCGGCATGGCCTCGGGCTGCACCTGCGCGCTGATCATGGCGCTCTATGTCGACAGCGCCGCCGTTAAGGAACTCTACCGCCATCCCGAACTGATCTGGTTGCTTTGCCCGATCATCCTCTACCAGATGGCACGGATCTGGTTTCTGGCGCGGCGCGGCCAGATGCCGGACGACCCGCTCGTCTTCATGATCCGCGACTGGCGCAGCCAGGTCACTGGCCTCGCCGTGGTCGTGATCATGGTCGCGGCGTCCCTGTTGCCATGAGCAAGCCTGATACCACGCTGCGCTCCTGGGGCGGACTCGAGGCGCAGGGCAGCACCGCGCTTACGGCCGATGCCTGGATTGCCGGAACTTCGCCGCAGCGCGTGCCTGTCCTCGGCTATGGCAATGGCCGCTCCTATGGCGATTCCTGCCTGAACGACGGCGGCCCGCTGATCCTCGGGCGCAGCCTCGACCGGATCATCGCCTTCGATAGCGAGAACGGCCTCGTCACCTGCGAGGCCGGCGTGCTGCTCGACGATCTGCTGGAGCTCGTGGTTCCGGCCGGCTGGTTTCCGCCGGTGACGCCGGGCACCTGCTTCGTCACCATCGGCGGGGCGCTGGCCAATGACGTCCACGGCAAGAACCATCACCGCGCCGGCACCTTCGGTCGCCATGTCCGCGTCTTCGAACTGATCCGCTCGGACGGCCAGAAGCTGACCTGCGCGCCCGACATCAACGGCGCGCTGTTTGCCGCCACCATCGGCGGCATGGGGCTGACCGGCCTGATCACGCAGGTGACGCTGCAGCTGATGCCGATCGCCTCTGCCGAGATGCAGCAGGAGGCGATCCACTTCGACGGGCTCGACCGCTTCTTTGAAATCGCTGCGGAATCCGACGCCTCGCACGACTACACCGTCGCCTGGATCGACGCGCTGGCGAGCGGTCCACACCTGGGGCG
The DNA here is from genome assembly GCF_001429395.1 of Allobosea sp. Root381. Taxonomy (GTDB): domain Bacteria; phylum Pseudomonadota; class Alphaproteobacteria; order Rhizobiales; family Beijerinckiaceae; genus Allobosea. The sequence goes on along the minus strand of NZ_LMJT01000012.1, from coordinate 208,560 downwards.
CGGCGTGTTCTTCCGCGCCAACCACGCGCCGGCCTCGATGGCGCCGGCCAGCCGCCCGAAGCCCGGCCTGCCCTTCCCGCTCAAGCCGCCGGTGCCGCTGATCAACCGGCTGACGCTGCGCGCCTTCAACACGCTCTATCGCGCCGCGCAGCCGCGCTCGCCCCAGCCGCGGCGCATCCCCTACCGGCCGTTCTTCTACCCGCTCGACCGCGTCCGCAACTGGAACCGCGCCTACGGCCCGAAGGGGCTGCGCCAGTTCCAATGCGCGATCCCGATGGCGCAGGCTCAGCCTGCCGTCGAGGACATGCTGCGGCGGACGCTTGCTGCCGGCGAGGCCTCCTTCCTGACGGTGCTGAAGCTCTTCGGAGACGTCCCCTCGCCCGGCATGATGTCCTTCCCGCTGGCCGGCGCGACCCTGACGCTCGATTTCCCCAACCGCGGCCCCCGCACCGAAAAGCTGCTGGACGAGCTCGACCGCATCACGCTCGCCGCCGGCGGCCGGGTGAACCCCTACAAGGACGCCCGCATGTCGCCAGCGACATTCGAGGCCTCCTTCCCGCATTGGCGCGACTTCGCCGGGCATATCGACGCCGGCTTCTCCTCGAGCTTCTGGCGGCGCGTGACCGTCGGTTGACGGGCGTAGCCCTCCTGTCTTCCTCATCCTGAGGAGCTATTCCGCGAGGAATGGCGTCTCGAAGGATGTTTCAGGAAACTCGGGAGACACTTGAGCATCGTTCGAGACGCCGCTTCGCGGCTCCTCAGGATGAGGGCTGAGGGAAAGCCTCGCCATCAGGCGAAAACCGCCGCTGAAAAAACATAGCTCGCTTTTGAACCTCCCCGCCGCCCGCCGCGACCAATGGTCACGAAGGGCGAATGGTTCGCCCCGGCGTTCAGGGAGATCGAGACGATGACCGGCTTCAGGAAGATCGCGACCGCCACCCTTGCCGCTCTCACCCTCGCCACCACGCTGGCCGCCACCGCCGCCGAAGCCCGCCCGCGCTACTGGGGCCATCGCGGCTACGGCTGGGGCGTCGGAGCCGGCGTCGTCGGCGCGATCGCGGCCGGTGCCCTTGTCGCCGCGGCCACCCGCCCTGCCTATGGCGGCTACTACTACGGCCCCGTCCGCCGCTGCGACATGGTCGAGCGCATCAACCGCTACGGCGAGATCGTCGGCTACCGCCGCGTCTGCGGCTATTACTGAGCGGTGGCGGCTGCGGGCCTGGAACTCGCGGGCCGCCGCCAGCCTTCACGGATTGCCCGAGTCCCTCCCCTTCGGCTCCCGGCTCGCGCCGGGAGCCCTTTTTCTTGGCCGGGGCGCCGACGAAAAAGGGCCGCCGAAGCGGCCCTCCCCGATTGCACTGCCGCTTCTTCCTCAGCCCTTCGCCACCGCAACCTTGCGCAGATAGTCGGTCACGATGCGGGTGATGCCGCGCGAGAGCAGGTCGTCCAGCGCGTTGATGAAGGTATCGCAATCCTCACGCGTCGCGATCAGCGGCGGCTCGAGGCGGATGACGTTGCGGTTGTACTCGGTGAAGGCGACGAGCACGTCGTAATCCTTCAGCAAGAGCGCCCCGACGAAGCCGCAGAGCGAGCCCTTCAGCTTGTCGTCTAGCAGCGCGACCATGTGCTTCACGCCGAAGGGCATGGTCTCGCTGATGTCGTTGAACTCGATGCCGATCATCAGCCCGCGCCCGCGGATCTCCTTGAGCAGGCTCGGATGCTTCACGCGCAACTCGTTCAGCCGCGCGATCAGGTAGTCGCCCTGGCGCTGTGCATTGCCCATGAGGTCTTCCTCATAGAGCACGTTCAGCCCCTCGATCGCCGAGATGCAGGCCTCGCCCATGCCACCGAAGGTCGCCTGCGCATGGATCAGCGCGGATTTCGGCTTGCCATAGGCCTTCATGTAGATTTCGCGCCGGGCGATCATCGCGCCGACCGCGGCCTTCGAGCCGCCGAGCGCCTTGGCGAGCGCGGTCACGTCCGGCACCACCCCATCGCGCTCGAAGGCGAAGAACTGGCCGGTGCGGCCGAGCCCGCACTGCACCTCGTCGGCGATCCAGAGCACGCCGTGCTTGTCGCAGAGCGCCCGCAGCTCGCGCCAGAAACCCTCCGGCGCCTCGACGATGCCGCCGCCGCCCTGGACCGTCTCCATCACCACGATGCCGATGGCAGGGTCGCTCTCCAGCGCCAGGCGAACCGCATTGATGTCCCCGAACGGCACCTTGACCCGGTTGTCGACCAGCTTGAACTGCGACTGGTAGAGGGTGGAATCGGTGATCGAGAGCACGCCCTTGGTCTTGCCGTGGAAGGAGTTCGCCGCGTGCAGGATCTTGGAGCGCGCCGGCCCCTGCGCCTGCTCGGCGACCTTCACCGCCGCCTCCATCGCCTCCGAGCCGGTCGAGCCGAGGAAGACCATGTCGAGATCGCCCGGCGCGATCGCGGCCAGGTTGGCGGCCAGCGCCGCGGCATATTGCGACATGAACGCCATGCAGATCTCATGGCGGTTCTCGTCCTGGAATTTCTTCCGGGCGGCGACGATGCGCGGATGGTTGTGGCCGAAGGCGACCGAGCAGAACCCGCCGAAGAAATCGAGGATCCTGCGGCCGTCCTTGGTGATGTAGTGCATCCCCTCGGCGCGATCGACCAGGATCTTGTCGAAGCCGAGCAACTTGAGGAAATGCAGCTGGCCGGGATTGATATGGGCGGCGAAGAGGTCCTTCACCGTGCCGGCATCGAGTTGCTTTGCCTCCTCGACGCTGTAGAGCTTCGGCCGGGCGGCGGTGGTGTCGGTATCCTTGAATGCGGGCATGCTCACGCTGCCATCCTCCCCTGGAACTGCGGATCCTTCGCCTTCCGGTATTCGGTATAGGCGGCCAGCAGCATGTCCTCGTCGCGGTATTGCGGCTTCCAGCCGAGCTCGCGCTTGGCTTTACTCGTGTCGAGAATGCAGATCTCGTCGGCGATCTTGTACTGCTCAGGATCCATGATCGGCATGTTCACGGCGTCGAGCGCGTCCAGCGTCAGTTTGACCAGCGAGGCCGGCGTCGGCAGCAGGATCGATTTCGACCCGGCATGCTTGATCAGGTCGCCGAGCAGCTTGCGCACCGGCGGCGGATCGTCGGAGCCCAGATTGTAGGCTTCGTTCGGGAAGCCCGCCTTCCAGGCCGCCACGCAGGCGCTGGCGCAGTCGAATACCGAGATGAACTGGTAGGGATTCTTGCCCGAGCCGATCATCGGCACCGGCAGGTTCATGTCGATCAGCTTGAACAGCTTGACCAGGATGCCGAGGCGCCCGGGTCCGATGATCAGCCGCGGCCGAAAGATCGGGATCTGGAAGCCCTTGGCGCGATACTCGTCCGCGAGCCGCTCGGTTGCGAGCTTGCTCTCGCCATATTCGCCGAGCGGGTGCGCGGGATGGGTCTCGTCCTGCGGCACCGACACCGAATGCCCGTAGATCATGTCGGTGGTGAAATGAACGAGCTTGTTTGCGCCCGCCTTCTCCATCCAGCTCAGGATGTTCTGCGTGCCGTCATAATTCACCGGCCAGAAGAACGCGTGCCGCTCGGCCCGCGTCACGATCGGCGAGAGCATCTTGGCCGAGAGGTTGTAGACGAGGTCGTCCTGGGCGAGCGGGATCGTCGCGACGCTCGTCGCATCGGTCACGTCGATCTTGTGGAACGGCACCTTGGCGTAATGCGCATGGTCGCTCTTGACGATGTCGGCGACCAGCACCTCCTCGCCCATGGCGAGCAGATCGGCCGCCAGACGCGAACCGACGAACCCGTCACCGCCGATGATGATGTGTTTCATGCGGGCTCTCCGGCTCAGCGAGGCAGGCGCGGGCGCTGGCTGCGCACAGGCACGGGGATGGGGGCCGGCGCAGGCTCCACCGCGAATAGCGCGCCGAGCTTCAGGAACAGGCGAACAATGAGATCCATGGTGTTCCCTCAGCTTTGGGCGATGAAGATTGTGCCGACGACGATGAGCGCGATACCGCCGATGCGCGCCGCGCTCAGATCCTCGTGGAAGACGAAATAGGCGTAGGCAGCGACCACGACATAGGCGAGGCTCAGGAAGGGATAGGCGTAGGAGATCTGCACCTTCGAGAGCACGATCAGATGCGAGGCCATGCTGATCACGAAGGTGCACAGGCCCGCGAAGACGAATGGATTGAAGACGACGCGGATCGCCGTCCAGATCAACCCGTCGCCGGCAACGTCGAGCGTCCCGACGCCGGTCATGCCGCGCTTGAGCATCAGTTGCGCCGCCGCATTGGTCAGCACCGTGAACAAGATCAAGGGAATATAGGCATTCATCGGCGCTTGGGCTTTTCCGAAACTTTCCGGCGCAGTGCCGGCTTGCACGCTCTGGATGGCGCGGAAAATACTTCAAATGCCTTACGCTGCGCCCCCTACCTCGGCGTAACGTTAAGACGATGCTGATGCGATCGTCGAAAGGTGGGGGTTCCGGACTGGAGGCCAGCGGATGCCCTGGAAACACACCTGCTGTCGCGATCTGGCGGCGGCGAGGATAGGCTTCGCGGATGTCCTTGCCGAACCGCATCGCTCCCGATGGCAGCCTCTTCGCCGATCCGGCGCGCGGGCTGCTGTTCGGCAATCGCGGCGGCCGCTTCCATGATCCGGAAGCGCGGACGCTGCCGCAGCGAACCTATGCCAGCCGGCAATGGCTCTGCTGCGTGCTTGCCTTCAAGGGCCGTCGCCGGCAGGTCTGGGGCCAGGGCTACACCGAACTCTTCTTCTGCGACGAGGTCACCGCGCTCGCCGCCGGTCACCGCCCCTGCATGGAGTGCCGCCGCGCGGACGCGCTCGCCTATCGCGCCGCGCTGATGCTAGGGACGGGGCTGCTCGTCCCGCCATCCTTCCCCGAAATCGACCGGATTCTCGACACGGAACGACGCTTGGGCCGGCGTAAACGCGTCCATGAAATGCCCGCCAACATCTTGCCCGATGGCGCGATGATCATCGATGGCGCGCGCTGGCTCGCGATCCGCGGGGGCAGTGCGCTGGTCTGGAATCCTGCCGGCTATGGCGCCCGCAGGCCGCGCCCGACGGGGATCGTGCCCGTTCTGACCCCTCCGGCGTCTCTGGCGGCGCTCGCGCATGGCTTCCGGCCGCTCTGGCACCCGAGCGCGCAGCCGAGCGACACAGGCTGACCATTTTTGAACTGGCCTGCTCCCACGCTTGATTTACGTTCGCCGCCGCCCATTTTGCCGCCGGCGCGGAGACGGGTCCGTGCCGTAAAGTGAGGGGGGACTATGAAGAAGATTCTGCATGCATTCGCGCTCGCGGCGATGCTGGCCGCACCGATGCTGCCGACGCAGGCCGCAGCAGGCGCGCTCCAGATAACCGGCGCCGATCCGGTCGCCGTGATCACGATTCCGGACAGCTGGACGCATGCGAAGGTCGAGCGGGGGCTGGAAATCAAGGCCCCGGACGAAGAGATCTATCTCTGGTTCGAACTCGTGCCGCCCGGCCAGATCGAGGCGCTGCAGAAGGAGCATGACGCTTACTTCGCCAAGGAAGGCGTCAAGTTCACCAGCGCCACGGAGACCATCACGCAGGAGGTGAACGGGCGGCCCTGGTCGTTCACCGAGATGCAGGCGACCAGCGCGGACGAGCCTTCGATCGTGCGCTATATCGGCATCAACCCGAAGGTTGCGAGCGGCAAGATCATCATGATGACCTACTGGGCCTCGCATGCAGGCCACAAGAAACACGACGGCGCGATGAAGACGATGCTCGACAGCCTCGCCTTCAAGTAGCACCTCCGGGCGCGCGGAACATTTCCCGCCGCGTCGGCGTTGCCCCCGCATTAGATCGCCACATGAAAAACCGGGGGTGCTGCAATGCGTTCGATTGCTCTTTGGCTGCTCGGAGTTCCGATTCCGATCATCATCCTGCTTTGGTTCTTCATGCGCTGAACCTTCGCGCATCGACATGATCGACATGGCCGGGCTCGTCCCGGCCATTCTTGTTTCGGGGCCGGGACGCACTGCCGACACGGGCTGGCAGAGCGAAGCGTCATACGCGTTCTCTCATCGGGCAAACGCATCGCAGCGTTGCGCCGGCGCGCCATCGCAACGTCATCGGAACTGCCCTATATGCCGCCCATGTCTCCCATCATCTCGGTCTCCGACCTCTCCAAGACCTATGCGTCCGGCTTCCAGGCGCTGAAATCGGTCAATCTCGACATCCGCCAGGGCGAAATCTTCGCTCTGCTCGGCCCCAACGGCGCCGGCAAGACGACGCTGATCAGCATCATCTGCGGGCTGGTCACGCCGAGCACCGGCACGGTGAAGGCGGACGGCCACGACATCGCCACCGACTATCGCACCGCCCGCGCCAAGATCGGCCTCGTGCCGCAGGAGCTGACCACCGACGCCTTCGAGACAGTGCGTGCCACCGTCGCCTTCAGCCGTGGCCTCTTCGGCCAGCCCAAGGATCCGGCCCTGATCGAGCAGGTGCTGAAGGACCTCTCGCTCTGGGACAAGCGCGACACGCAGATCCGCAGGCTGTCCGGCGGCATGAAGCGCCGCGTCATGATCGCCAAGGCGCTGGCGCATGAGCCGCGCATCCTCTTCCTCGACGAACCCACGGCCGGCGTCGATGTTGAATTGCGGCAGGACATGTGGCAGCTCGTGCGCCGTCTGCGCGACAGCGGCGTCACCATCATCCTGACCACGCATTACATCGAGGAGGCCGAGGAGATGGCCGACCGTGTCGGCGTGATCAGCAAGGGCGAGATCATCCTGGTCGAGGAGAAGACCGAACTGATGCGCAAGCTCGGCCGCAAGCAGCTCACCTTGATCCTGCAGCAGCCGCTCCAGGCGCTCCCGCCCTCGCTCGCGGCCTATGATCTGGAGCTCGCGGCCGACGGCGAGGAGCTCGTCTACACCTACGACACCAAGGCGGAGCGCACCGGCATCACCGCCCTGCTCCAGGCGCTCGGCGAGGCCGGCATCCGCTTCAACGACCTTCAGACGAGCCAGAGCTCGCTCGAGGACATCTTCGTCAGCCTGGTGAAGGATCGCAGATGAGCATGACCGGCATCAACTGGCACGCCATCGGCGCGATCTACCGCTTCGAGATGGCCCGCACCCTGCGCACGCCGCTGCAGAGCGTCGTCTCGCCGGTGCTCTCGACCTCGCTCTATTTCGTCGTCTTCGGCGCCGCCATCGGCTCGCGCATGCAGGAGATCGACGGCGTCGCCTATGGCGCCTTCATCGTGCCCGGGCTGATCATGCTGACGCTGCTCACCCAGAGCATCGCCAACGCCTCCTTCGCGATCTACTTCCCGAAATTCACCGGCACGATCTACGAGATCCTCTCCGCGCCGGTCGCCTGGTGGGAGGTGGTGCTCGGCTATGTCGGCGCCGCGGCGACCAAATCGGTCATCATCGGCCTGATCATCCTGCTGACGGCGACCTTCTTCGTGCCGCTCCGGATCGAGCATCCGCTCTGGATGCTGCTCTTCCTGGTGCTGACGGCAGCAACCTTCAGCCTGTTCGGCTTCATCATCGGCATCTGGGCCGACGGCTTCGAGAAGCTGCAGGTCATCCCCCTGCTGGTGGTGACGCCGCTCGCCTTCCTTGGCGGGTCGTTCTACTCGATCGAGATGCTGCCCTCGCCCTGGCAGGCGATCGCGCTGTTCAATCCCGTCGTCTACCTGATCAGCGGTTTTCGATGGAGCTTCTTCGGCATCGCCGATGTCGGCGTCGGCGTCAGCCTTGGCATGACGCTCGTCTTCCTCGCGATCTGCATCGCCGTCACCGGCTGGATCTTCCGCACCGGCTACCGCCTCAAGAACTGAGGCGGTAGCCGTCGAGAAGATCAGCTGGCGCTGCGCGTCGCCTGCCAGTCCTGGGCTGCGCCGTTGCCCTCGCTGCGGCCGCTGATGCGGGTGCCGTCGACGGTGCCGGTATAGCGCACGCCATCGGCGGTGAAGTTGATGGCCGCACCGGTCATCTTCGCATCCGTAATCGCTGTGTCCTTGCCGCCGCGCGTCAGCGTGCCTTCAAGCATCTGGAACTTCTGCGTCAGCTTCAGCTCGCCGTCGTCCAGCTTCCAGGTTCCCTCGACCTTGGCCGGCACCATCCAGTAATGCGCGCGGCAGAAGTTCGAGCAGTTCTCGGCCACGACCGCCGTCTCGTCTGACTGCCACTCGTCCATGGTGAAGCTGTTCGAGACGATGCGCGTGCCCGGCTTCATGTTGAGCAGCGTTGGACGCAGCCGCAGGTTCAGCTCCGGCAGAAGGAAGAGCGTGACGACGGTCGCTTCGGAGAAATCGGCCTCGAAGATGTCGCCCTGCTCGAAGCGCGCCTTGTCCGCGACGCCCGCCGCCTCGGCGGCGCGCTGCGACACGGTCACCAGGTCGGGGTTGTACTCGATGCCGCGCGCGTTCAGCCCGCGCTTGGCGGCGGCGATGACCGTGCGGCCGTCGCCCGAGCCGAGATCGACCAGCTTGTCCTCCTTGGTCACCTTGGCCATCTCCAGCATGCGCTGCACGAGCGCATCCTGGGTCGGCAGCCAGATGACGTCCTTGCCGGCTTGCCCCGACTGCGGCACGTAGGCCGGAGCAGGTATCGTCGCCTTCCCGGCCTCGGCGGGCGCGGTTGCTTGTGAATGCGCCGCGCCCAGCGCCAGTAGTGAAACCGCGCAGGCTGCGGCGAGCGTACGGAACGTCTTCATCATCTCTCTCCTTGCTGAACCAGTATCGGTTGAGGCTGCATCGCGCCGGGCACGGCGGCGGCGGGCGCGCGCCGACGCTGGAACAGCAACAGCGGCAGGCCGGCGAGCACGACGGCGAGCCCGATGAAGGCGCCGTTGCCGGTATAGGCCAGGCTCGCATACAGCATGTAGAGGCAGCTCAGGCAGAACAGCACCGGCGTCAGCGGATAGAGCGGCACGCGGAACGGCCGCGCCTGCGAGGGCTCCCGCCGGCGCAGGATCGGCAGCGCCAGCCCCACCAGGAACAGGAACGCCCAGAACACCGGCGCGCTGTAGTCGACCATCGCCTGGAAACCGTCACGGCTGGCGGCACCGAGCGCCACCAGCAGCAGCGCCACGGCACCCTGGGCGAGGAGCCCGTTGGCCGGCGCCCGACCGCGCTCGTTCCACTCGCCGACGCGCGGCAGCAGGGTGATGTCGCGGGCCATCGCGAAATAGACGCGCGCTCCGGTGAAGATCGTGGCGTTGAGCGTCGACAGCGCCGCCACGACGATCGCGACGCTGACGATGGCGGCGCCCGCATCTCCGGCGACGAGCCGCATCATGTCTGTCGCCACCGCCTGCGAACCTCGCAGGCCCTCAAGCCCGAGGATCGCGAGCAGCGCGGCATTGGCGAGCAGATAGAGCGCGACCAGGATCGCCGTGCCGATGACCAGCACCCGCACCATGTTCCGGCCGGGATTCTTCAACTCGCCCGAGAGATAGGCGGCCTCGTTCCAGCCGCCATAGGTCAGCAGGACGAAGATCATGGCCATGCCGAGCGCAGCGGATTCAGGCGCCGTCGAGACCGGCGGCGGGGCCTCGCCCGTGCCGCCGAGGAAGCCGCAGACGATGATCGCGACGATCAGCCCGACCTCGACGAAGGTTATGACGATCTGGAGCGTCTTGCTCTGCACCGTGCCGGCAACGTTGAGCCCGGTCAGCACGATGATCGACAGCGCCGCATAGATCGCGGTTCCATAGGGGCCGAGCGGCAGGAGCTGCTGCGCATAGTCCCCGAGGACGAAGGCGACGGCCGCGATCGCGCCGGTCTGGATCACCGAGCCGCGGGCCCAGCCGAACAGCACGGCCACCGGCTTGCCATAGGCCCGGGCCAGGAAGTGATACTCTCCCCCGGCATGCGGATAGGCTGCCGCGAGTTCCGCATAGCAGAGCGCGCCGATCAGCGTGACCAGGCCGCCGGCGACCCAGACGCCCAGGAAGGCCGCTTCGCTGCCGACATTGCCCGCCACCAGAGCCGGCGTCTTGAAGATCCCGATGCCGACGACGATACCGACCATGATGGTGACGGCATCGAAAACCGACAGCGTCGGTTGCGGATCCGCCTGGCTGGCCTGCTGCATTCTTTGCCCCTCTTTTGTAGCCCGAACAACGGAACGCAGAAATGCGGCACTTGGCTGACAAACCGGGGTCACAATAACGTCCGCATTGGTCACGGAAACGTCAGCCGGTCGGGCAACGGCCACCTAAGGGTAGCAGCACACGCATCTCCCGGCCCGCCTCGGAATTCGATCCTCATCCTTAGGGAAGTCCGAGGGACTTTCTCGAAGGATGTGATATGCATCGAGCGATATCAAGGCGTTCTGATGCCTGTGATTACCCTCGCCGTCATCCCGGACAAGCCGCGTCAGCGGCGCCGACCGGGATCCATTCCGGAGCGGTTCCGGCATGAATCCCGCGCTCTCTGCGGTCGCCCGGACTGACGCGCGGAAATTATTCAGCGCCAAGATTTTGAAATAATTGAATGAATTTCAGGCGCACCTCTCAGAACAAGGGCTGAGAGGCTTCTCGGCCGGGCGCTCAGGACGCCTTCATGTCGGCGAAGAACGTGCCGACCGCCGAACGCAGGACCTGCGCCTCGCGCGTCAGGTTCTCGGCGGTCGCCAGCGCCTGGTTGGCCGAGAGCATCGCGGCCTGCGAGGTCGCGGCCACGCCCTCCATCTGGCGGGCGACGCCGGCGGTGCCGACGGCCGTCGCCTGGGCGCTGCTGGCGATCTCGGAGGTTGCGACCATCTGCTGGCTCGTCGAGCCGGCGATCGCGACGGTGTGCCGGGCGACGGCGCCCATCACGCTGGCAATGGTCTCGATCGCCGCCACCGCCCCTTGCGTTTCGCTCTCGAAGGCGGCGATGCGTTGAGCGATCTCGTCCGTCGCCTGCGCCGTGCGGCTCGCGAGCAGCTTGACCTCTGACGCGACCACCGCGAAGCCGCGCCCGGCCTCGCCGGCGCGCGCCGCCTCGATCGTCGCGTTGAGCGCGAGCAGGTTGGTCTGGGCGGCGATCTCGCTGATCAGCCCGACCACCTTGGCGATGCTGTCGGCTGCTTCCCGCAGATTGGCGACATTGATGCGCGCCCTCGCCGCGTCGCTGGCCGCGCTCCTGACCACGTTGTCGGTCTCGCCGATCCGCTCCGCGATGTCGGCAATCGATTCCGACAACTCTTCCGACGCCGCCGCGATGGCGCGGACATTGTCGGACGCGTCGAGCGTCGCCGCGCGGGCCTCGTTCGCCTGCGCGGTCGCGCTCGTCGCCACCGTGTTCAGGCTGCGCGCGGTGCTTTCCATCTCCTCGGCGCTGACCCGGACCGTCTGGAGCACGGAATCGATCCGCACGTTGAAGTCCGCGATGAGATGCTCGCGCCTGGCCTGCCGCTGCGCCCGCGCGCCGTCCTTGGCGCGAGCCTCGGCCTCGAGCGCCTCGCGCGCCCGTGCATGGTCGCGGAACACGACGACGGCACGCGCCATCTCGCCGATCTCGTCGCGCCGCGCCGTCAGCGGCACGTCCTGGACGGCCTCGGCAGCGGCCATGCCGCGCATGGTCGTGGCGAGTATCCGCAGCGGCCTGACCACGCAACGATGCACGACCACGACGGTGAGCACGAGGCCGAAGAACAGCACGAGCACGGCGGCGGCGAGCTGGTTGCGCACGCCATCCTGCTGCAGCTGCTTCAGCTGATGCTCGATGATGCTGCCGGCCGAGCTGTCGACGGCAGCAAGCTGCCTCAGTGACGCGTTGAGCGCCTGGCGGTTGCTGCGATTAGCGTCGTTGTTGCTGAATGCATCGACGGCGGCAGGGCCGTGCGCCCGGCCCCGGCGAACGGCCTCCTCGCGGAACGCCACCAGGGCATCGAGCCCGGCCGCGACGTCCTCGAAAGCGGCCATGCGCTGCGGCGGCACCAGGGCGCGCCACTGCTCCTTGACCGCGCGGACCTCGGCAAGCGTCGCGAGCAGCGGCACGGCGAAACGCTCGGCATCGCGGGCATCCTCGCTCATGATCATGCCGCGGGTATCCATCACCACCGCATTGACGAGGCCGTTCATGCGCTCGGCCATCAGCATCCGGGCGGAACTCGTCTGCATCTGGTCGTTCATCTCCGCATAGCGGGAGAGCGTCTGGATGCCCATGACGATGGCGACGGCCGCGGCCAGCGCGAGCAGGCCCACGCTCGCGAAAATCTGGCTCGAGATCCTGCGCAGGGCGGCCATCGCTGAAAGCTGTCTCTCGCTCGTCGGACCGGGCGCACACAGGCATTCCGGTTGCCGCAGCATCGCGCAAGATTGGTTAAGGCTGCGTAAGGGACGCAGCCGTCGTGATTGACTTCGGCAGCCTCATCCTGTTCTCACAACCGCCATGACCGACATCCAGACCTCCGAGGCGCCGGCGACCGCCGCCGCTCCGCATGCGCGCCGGCGCACCTTCGCGATCATCTCGCACCCAGACGCGGGCAAGACGACGCTGACCGAGAAGCTGCTCTATTTCGGCGGCGCGATTCAGCTCGCCGGCGAGGTGCGCGCCAAGCAGGGCCGCCGCCAGACCTCGTCGGACTGGATGAAGATCGAGCGCCAGCGCGGCATCTCGGTCGTGACCTCGGTGATGACCTTCGAATATGGCGGGCACGTCTTCAACCTGCTCGACACGCCGGGCCACGAGGACTTCTCGGAGGATACCTATCGCACGCTGACGGCGGTCGACTCAGCCATCATGGTCATCGACGCCGCCAAGGGCATCGAGGATCGCACGAAGAAGCTGTTCGAGGTCTGCCGCCTGCGCGACATCCCGATCGTGACCTTCATCAACAAGGTCGATCGCGAGACCCGCGATCCCTTCGACCTGATCAACGAGATCGAGAACACGCTCGCCCTCGAGGTCGCGCCGATGACCTGGCCGGTCGGGCGCGGCCGCGAATTCGTCGGCACCTACGACCTCAAGGCCAACAGCTTTCGCCGTAACCAGAAGGGCGACGAGACCGCCGAGGACCAGAAGGTCTCGGGCTGGGACGACAAGCTCTTCGACGAACTCCTGCCGAACGGCACGGCCGAGACCTGGCGCGAGGAGGTCTTCCTCGCCAGCGAGGGGCTGAAGCCCTTCGACCTCGATGCCTTCCGCGAGGGGCATCTGACGCCGCTCTATTTCGGCGCGGCGCTGCGCGACTACGGCGTGCGCGACCTGATCGATGCGCTCGGCCGCTATGCGCCGAGCCCGCGCGCCCAGGTCGCCGACAAGCGCGAGATCGAGGCGGGCGAGCCGAAGATGACCGGCTTCGTCTTCAAGATCCAGGCGAACATGGATCCGAACCACCGCGACCGCATCGCCTTCATGCGCGTCTGCTCGGGCAAGCTCACCCGCGGCATGAAAGCGAAGCTCGTCCGCACCGGCAAGCCGATGCCGCTGAACGCGCCGCAGTTCTTCTTCGCGCGCGACCGCTCGATCGCCGAGGAGGCCTATGCCGGCGACATCGTCGGCCTGCCCAACCACGGCACGCTGCGCATCGGCGACACGTTGACCGAGGGCGAGGACGTCGTCTTCAAGGGCGTGCCCTCCTTCGCCCCGGAAATCCTGCGCCGCGTCAAATTGAAGGACGCGATGAAGGCCAAGAAGCTGCGCGAGGCGCTGCAGCAGATGGCCGAGGAAGGCGTCGTCCAGATCTTCCTGCCGCATGACGGCGCGCCCGCGATCGTCGGCGTCGTCGGCGCGCTGCAGCTCGACGTGCTCAAGGAGCGCATGGATGTCGAGTATTCGCTCCCCGTCGATTTCGAGCCTTGCCAGTTCTCGATCGCGCGCTGGGTCTCGTCGGAAGACAAGGCGGCGCTGCAGAAATTCGTCGGGCTCAAGCCATCGGCCATGGCCGACGATCTCGACGGCGACCCGGTCTTCATGGCGTCCAGCCAGTTCACGCTGAAATACGACGCCGAGCGCGCCCCGGACGTGACCTTCTCGGATGTGAAGGACTATCAGAAGGTGGCCAAGGCCTGAGGCCGCCGAACCTTGGGCCTGCCGGAAATGTGACAGAATGGCCACAGCCCGGCGGCCAACGGGTGCGGATTGATCCTGGTCAACCCGCTTCGCCGGCCGAGGGAGCTTCTGGAAGGCGAGTTGCGGACGCGGCCTTGCGATTCGCTCTCGCGATCCCTGGGGGCTTCCGCCATGTCACGCTTCATCCGCCATTCCGCCTGCGCCGCGCTGCTCGCCGCAACCGCCCTGACCTCGACCCAGTCGGGCCCGGCCGCTGCCGCCGACCTGCCTTCCACCAAGGCCGGCCCGGCCGCGCCCGTGTTCACGCAGTGGAGCCCGTGGATGATCCGCGGCCGCGCCCTCGTCGTCGTGCCGCAGGAGGAAGCCAAGCTCCGGCTCGGCGGCGCGCCCGTCATCGGCGGTGACGTCGACATCTCGAACTCGGTCGTCCCCGAACTCGACATCAGCTATTTCTTCACCAAGAACATCGCCGTCGAGCTGATCCTCGGGGTCACCCCGCACAATGTGAAGGGCGCGGGCGCCCTCGCCGGGACGCGCATCGGTTCGGCCTGGCTGCTGCCGCCGACCCTGATGTTGCAATATCACTTCACCGATTTCGGCGCCTTCAAGCCCTATGTCGGCGTCGGCGTGAACTACACCGTCTTCTTCAACGAGAAGGCCAAGGGCGGCTTCGATCGCTTCGACCTCAAGGACTCGTTCGGCGTCGCGCTCCAGATCGGCTTCGACTACATGATCGACAAGAACTGGGGCATCAACTTCGACGTGAAGAAGATTTTCCTCGAGCCCAAGGTCAAGGTGAACAACGGCCTCGTCGCCGGCAAGGTCAGGATCGACCCCTGGCTGATCGGCACCGGCGTCACCTATCGTTTCTGAGCGACCGTCACCTCTCGCAGGGTTCGGCTGGGGTGGAAGGGGAGCGGTGCCGCCGCTCCCCTTCCTGTTTCTGAAGACCTCAGATCTCGACGAAGCCGAGCGGGATCGCGGTAGTCGACTTCAGCTCTTCCATCGCGAACATCGAGGTGACGTCGTTGAGGTCGATGCGCGAGATCAACTTCTTGTAGAGCGCGTCATAGGCCGCGATGTCGCTGACACAGGCCTTCAGCAGATAGTCGATCTCGCCGCTCATCCGGTAGAAGTCGACGATCTCCGGCAGGTCGTGGACCGCCGCGTGGAAGCGCTCCAGCCACTCCATCGAATGCCGTGCCGTCTTCACCGCGATGAAGACCGTGACGCCGGCCTTCAGCCGCTCGCGATCGAGCAAGGCCACGCGCTTGCGGATATATCCGGCCGCCTCGAGCTTCTGTACGCGCCGCCAGCATGGCGTCGAGGACAGGCCCACAGCTTCGGCAAGCTCCGCGAGCGGCAGGGTCGCATCCTCCTGCAGGCGCGCCAGGATGCGCAGGTCGAAGGCGTCGAGCTTGGCCATGGGCTCCCCGGAATGCAGAACGAAGCAACCGCCTGATCCTAAGTTCGGGGAAAAATTTTCTCAATATCCCAGTTGAATTGATACAGGCTTCCGGATTTCCGAGCTTTCCTCCCGACAACGCAACTCCGTTCCAGCGCGCTCCCGTATCCTTTGACGACAATGATGGGGCACGCCGGTATGCAGGGTTTTCTGGACGAAGAGCATCGCGGGACCGTCCTGCGCAGCCTCAGGGCCGATCAGGGGACGCTGTGCCGGGACTATCTCGCCGCCGCCGATGAGGTGCTGCACGCGCTCGTCGCGGTGCCTGACCTCGTCCAGCGCCTGCCTCTCGTGCGCAAGCCCGGCGGCTACGCTCGCAACCTGCTCGCCGGAGACGACGCGGTCAGCGTCTGGGCGATGGTCTGGGCCGAAGGCGCAGTGACCTCGATCCATGATCATCACTGTTCCTGCTGCTTCGGCGTGGTCTCGGGCACGGTCACCGAGACCTGGTATCGTGCCATCGACGCAAAACGCGCAGTCGCGACCGATGAGCGGGATCGTGCGGCCGGATACGTCGCCTGCATGTTGCCATCCGGCCCGAACATCCATCGCATGCGCAATCTCGGGCCGGGCGAGGCGATCTCGATCCACATCTACGGCTTCGACCACGAGACCCATTCCTCCTCGATCGAGACCGAATACACGGCCGTGAGCGGCTGACGCAGCCGCGCGGGGCTGCCGCAAAGTTTATCCCCGCGTCCCATCCCGCAGCGATGATGGCTTCCCCAGACGAGGAGGCCATTCATGTCCATGCGTGCATCCGGCAGCACGGGGCCGCTCCCCGTCACAACTGCGCCGCCGCTCGCCGTCACGCGTGAACGCCTCCTGCGTCTCGCGCCCGCCGGAACGGGCGTGATCGTAGACGGCATCGCCGCATCCTTCGACAGGCTGGCGACGAGTTCCGGCGTCAGCACCCGCCTGCGCATCTGCCATTTCCTCGCCCAGGCAGCGCATGAGACGGACGGCCTGCGCACGCTGGACGAATATGGCGGCCCCGCCTGGTACGCGCGCTATGAGGGCCGCCGCGACCTCGGCAACATGGAACCTGGGGACGGTGTACGCTTCCATGGCCGCGGCATCTTCCAGCTGACAGGACGGTTCAATTACCGCCGCTTCGGCGCCCTTATCGGCATCGACCTCGAAGCTGATCCGGAGCGGGCTGCGGAGCCGGCGGCCTCGCTCGCCATCGCCTTCGCCTATTGGCGCGAGCGCGGAATGGAAGCCGCAGCCGATGCAGACGACATCGCCCTCGTAACCCGGCTGGTCAATGGCGGCAGCAACGGGCTTGCCGAGCGCACCCGGCTGCTCGCCCTGGCCAGGACGATCTGGCGCTAGGTCGCTTCGAGCACCTCGCGACAGGTCCCATGATCGGCGCGCAGGGCGGCAACGTGTCGGCGCGCTTGTCGTACCGGCAGGACGGCCGCATCATTCGACGATGAGCGCCTCCGATTTCGACCGACCCGCGAACAGTCCGCTCTGGCGCGATATCCTGATCGCCATCGCCCCGGTCGTGCTCGCCTCAGTGATCGGCAGCGCCGCCACCGTGCCGCAGATACCGGAGTGGTATGCCGGCCTCGCCAAGCCGCCCTTCAACCCGCCGAACTGGGTGTTCGGGCCGGTCTGGACCACGCTCTTCGGGATGATGGCCTATGCGGTGTTCCGCATCCTGCGCCTGCCCGCGGCATCGCCCGGCAGGGCCGCCGCGTTATGGCTCTACCATGTGCAGCTGGTGCTGAACCTGCTCTGGTCCTGCGTCTTCTTCGGGCTGAACAGCCCGCTCGGTGGCATTCTCGTCATCCTGCCGCTGCTCGCGCTGGTCCTGGCGACGATCAAGGCCTTCGGCCGTCTCGACAAAGCGGCGCCGCTGCTGCTCTGGCCCTATGCCGCCTGGGTGTCCTTCGCGACGCTGCTCAACGTCTCGATCTGGTGGCTGAACCGCTGACCGGCGTCAGCCGATCGAGCGCTCGATCACGTTCATCACCGTCGTCCGCAATTCGGCGATGGTGAAGGGCTTGGTCATGACCTCCGCGACGATCGCATCCAGGCTGCGGGCGCGCTCGCGCTGCTCGGCATAGCCGGTCATCAGCATGATGGTGAGCTCGGGGAAGGCCTGCTTGGCCGCAAGCGCCAGCGCGATGCCGTCCATCAGCGGCATGCGGATATCGGTGAGCAGCAGGTCGAAACGGCCCTGCTCGGCCATCAGCACGTCGAGCGCCTCGGCGCCGTCCGCGGCCGTCAGGCAGGTATGGCCGTCCATCGCAAGCCCGCGCGCCACCAGCGCCCGCAGCGGCTCCTCATCGTCGACGACCAGGATGCGCGACATCGGCTCAGATCCCGGGCAGGCCGGCCTGGTCGGCGGTCTCGATCACGCCGACATAGGGCAGCTGCCGATAGGAATGCGCGACATCCATGCCGTAGCCCACGACGAAATAGTCGGGGCATTCGAAACCGACATAGTCCGGCGTCAGGTTGACGGCCCGCTTGCCCGGCTTCTCCAGCAGCACCACCGTGGAGACCTTGGAGGCCCCGCGCGCCGCCAGCAAATCCTTGGCGAAGGTGAGCGTGCGGCCCGATTCGAGGATGTCGTCGACCAGCAGCACCTCGCGGCCGCGGACATCGCTCTGCACGTCGCGCAGGATCTCGACCTGGCCGGATGACACGGTCGCGGCCCGGTAGCTCGACAGGTGCACGAACTCGACCTGCGGCGACATGCCGGCGCGGTGCATGGCGCGGATCAGGTCCGCGACGAACATGAAGCTGCCCTTGAGCACCGCGACGACGAGCAGGTCCGGCGGCGCGGTCGCGGCGATGGCTTCCGCCATCTCCTCGTTGCGGCGCGCGATCGTCGCCTCGTCATAGAGCACCCTGATGCGCCGTGGCTCGGCCATGGTCCTGATCGTCCTTCATGAGGCGTCGCCGGGGCCTGCCGATGGCCCGCGAAGCGGCGCGATTCTTCCGCTGTTTCGAGGTTTAAATCCCCCGACGAGACCTGGATAGGCCTGTCATCCGAAAGCAGCACATCGCAGGCCTGCAACTCAATATCAGTTCACGGCCTCCGCGCCGCCCCGGTCCGAGGCGACGAAGCGCACCTGCACCGATTGCCCTGCCGCCGGCGGCGAAGCCAGCCGCGCCCGAAAGCGCATCAGCTCGGCAGGCTCCAGCTCGCTGCGCGACGGTTCAGTCTTCCAGCTGTACAGCGTCTGCCCGGCGGCATCCTTTACCGCGACCTCGATCGGCGGCACCCTGGCGCTGCCGCGGGTGATATTGATGACGTCGCCCTCGACGATGAGGAAACGGCCGGCCACGTCGTCGATCAGCCCGCTCTCGATCGCGCTCAGCTGCAGGCCGCGGGCATTGACCGCAAATCCGAGCGTCTCGAAGACGGAGGCGAGCTGCGGGGCGGCGCGCACGGCCCGCTCGCGCTGCCATAGCAGGACGCCGAACAGGGCGAGCCCCGCGATCGACAGCATCGCGGCGATCGTGACGGCCCTGCCCGGCGCTCGTCCCGCCAGCGATCCGGCCTTGCGGGATGGTTTGCGCGCGGTGCGCCTGCCGCGGCGGGGCGGCGGCGCCACCGGCTCCTCGTCCACAGCCTCGTCCCGCTCGGCGGCGAGGGCCGAGACCTGTGCCTCGATCGCCGCGGCCTGCTCCAGCTCCTCGGTCAGCAGCGCCTGCGTCTCCTCCGCCGACGGCACCTCCTGCAGCTCCGGCTCGGGCATGACATGCCACAAGGTCTGGCAAGTGGCGCAGCGCACCTTGCGGCCCTCCGTGCCGAGCTTGGCCCCGTCGAGTTCGTAGCGGCTGGCGCAGGAAGGGCAGACGATCAGCATGGCGTTCGCCGGGCGGCTCCTGTGCTTGGCGGGCGCGAGCCCTATCGATGCGGGCGCTGCCGCGACGCCGCGCGCGTCCCTCATTGGCGCGCCTCATGGTTAACGTCGCGTGAAGAACTCTCGGCCATGCTGCGCTCTCGCGTCGCCTTTCCGCAAGGCGGTGCAAGCGGTGTAGGATCGGCGGCGGAGATTCGCTGGCCTTCGGGGAAACGGTTTGGTTCGGTTCGAGAATGTCGGCCTGCGATATGGCATGGGCCCGGAGGTGCTGAAGGACATCAGCTTCAGCATCGAGCCGCGTTCGTTCCAGTATCTGACCGGGCCCTCGGGCGCCGGCAAGACGACCCTGATGCGCCTCATCCTGATGGCGCTGCAGCCGACGCGCGGGCTCGTCAACCTGTTCGGCCAGGACGTCTCGCGGCTCGACGCGGCGACGCTGACCGCCTTCCGCCGCCGCATGGGCGTGGTCTTCCAGGATTTCCGCCTGCTCGACCATCTCACCCTCTACGAGAACGTCGCCCTGCCGTTGCGCGTACTCGGCAAGGAGGAGGCGAGCTACCGCGCCGAGGTCGTAGAGCTGCTGCGCTGGGTTGGCCTGGGCGAGCGCATGCATGCTGTCCCGCCCGTGCTCTCGGGCGGCGAGAAGCAGCGGGCCGCCATCGCCCGTGCCCTGATCGGCAGGCCCGAGCTTCTGCTCGCCGACGAGCCGACGGGCAATGTCGATCCCGGCCTCGGCCGCCGGCTGCTGCGCCTCTTCATGGAATTGCAGGCGCTCGGCACGGCGGTGGTGATCGCAACGCATGACCTCGGCCTGATGGAACTCTACGACGCCCCGCGCCTCGTCCTCGCCGATGGCCATCTCCATGTCGATGCCTGAGTCCGGCAGCCGCGAGTTCGAGCGCGAGGAGCGCACGCTGCCGAGCAATCTGCGGCGCGACCAGCCGCTCGTCCCGGTCGATTCGGTCGCCGGGCGCGCGCTGATGGCGGTCATCGCGATCCTGACCTTCCTGGCGGCGCTGAGCGCGGGGGCCGCCGTGCTCGCCGCCCGCGCCTCCGAGCAATGGCGCAGCGCCGTCGCCGACGAGATGACGATCCAGATCAGGCCGGATTCGCGCCGCGACATCGAGGCCGACATCGCGCGCGCCGTCGCAATGGCCCAGGGGGTCGCCGGCATCGAATCGGTGCGCGCCGTGCCACGGGCGGAATCCGACAAGCTGCTCGAACCCTGGCTCGGGGCGGGGCTCGACCTCGTCGAGCTGCCGGTGCCGCGGCTGATCGTCCTGAAGCTGCGCCCCGGCAACGGACCGGACCTTGCCACCTTCGGCGCGACGCTGCGGCGCGAGGTGCCGAGCGCGATCCTCGACGATCACCGCCTCTGGGTCCGCCGGCTCTCGACCATGGCGAGCACCATCGTCCTGTCCGGCGCCGCGGTCGTTCTGCTGGTGCTCGCGGCGGCGGCGCTGGCGGTCGCCTTCGCCACCCGCGGCGCCATGGCCGGCAGCCGCGACAGCGTCGAGGTGCTGCATCTCGTCGGGGCCGACGACGCTTTCATCGCGCGTGAATTCCAGAGCCGCTTCATCCGGCTCGGCCTGCGTGGCGGGGCGGTCGGCGGGTTCGCGGCGATCATCGTCATCGCCTTGCTCGGCTGGCTGTCCTCGCGCTGGAGCGCCGCGCCCGAGGCCGAGCAACTCCAGGCGATGTTCGGCGCCTTCGAGATCGGCTGGTCCGGCTACGTCGCGGTCATCCTGGTCGCGATGGTCGTGGCGGCGATCTCGGGGCTCGTCTCGCGCTTCACCGTCCGGCACTATCTGCGCGTGCTGGCATGGGGGGCGGCGTGATGGCGCATCCCTCTGCCGCGGTTATGCCCGATTGGCCCTGTATTGTCAGGGCTTCATGGCGATGATCGGTACCAGGCGCGACCAACTGGCCTATACCGCGCGCGAGCCGAGCCCGGCCCCCGACGCCGCCGCTCGGCGCGTGCGGCTCTGGCTCGTCGTACTCTGGACGGCTCTTGCGCTGCTCGTCGCCGCGACTGCGACACTGGGCTTCGGCTATGCCCGCTTCGCTGCTGCCATCTCCGGCCGCGAGCCGGCCGCAGTACCCCGCACCGACGCCATCGTCGTCGTCACCGGCGGCTCGCAACGCGTCGACGACGCCATCGGCCTGCTCGGCGCCGAGCGCGGTTCACGCCTGCTGATCAGCGGCGTGAACGAGAAGACCAACCGCGAGGAGCTGGCGAGGCTCAACCCTTCGGCGCGTGATCTGCTCGCCTGCTGCGTCGATCTCGACTATCGCGCCCGCAACACCATCGGCAACGCCATCGAAGCCCGCCGCTGGGCGAACGCCCACGGCTTCCGCTCGCTGCTGGTCGTGACCTCGAACTACCACATGCCGCGCGTGCTGGCTGAGTTCGCCCATGCGATGCCCCGCTTGCGCCTTGTCCCCCATCCCGTGGTCACCGACCAGATCGACATTTCGGGCTGGTGGAATCGCTGGAGCACCGCCAAGGTCCTCGTGCCCGAATACGGAAAATATCTCGCGGCCCGCCTGCGCAGCATGGTCGAGAGCGACCCGGAAACGTCGCGGCTCTCCGTCATCATCGGCGGCCGCAAGCCGATTTCGGCGCAGCCGACGGAGCCGGTTGGCACAGAGCAGGAAAGACGCAGCCAGCTGAAAAACGCCCGACAGGATGGCTGACGGCAGCGGCGGCGCTTGACGGCGGCGGGGCGGCAAGCTCTTTGCGCCCCATGCTGATTTTGCGCTCGCTCGCCTTCAACATCCTGTTCTACGCGAACCTGAGCCTGTGGCTGGTCTTCGCGGCCCTACCGGCGCTCCTGCTGCCGCGGCGGGCCATGCTCGCGGTCACGGTCGGCTGGGCTCATACAGCGCTTTGGCTGCAGCGCGTCGTCGCCGGAACGGACTACGAGATCACCGGACGCGAGCACATCCCGCCGGGCGGCATGATCGTCGCAGCGAAGCACCAGTCGTTCTGGGAAACCTTCGTGATGATGACGCTCTTCGAGGATCCGATCTTCATCCTCAAGCGCGAGCTGATCTGGATTCCGTTCTTCGGCTGGTGCCTGCACAAATTTAGGATGATCCCGGTCGATCGTGGCGCCAAGGCGCGCGCGCTGGCTCAGGTCATGCGCCGTGCCAAGATCGAGCTGCGCGATAACGGCCGCCAGCTGCTGATCTTCCCGGAAGGCACGCGCCGGCCACCCGGCGCCCCGCCGGCCTACAAGTTCGGCGTCTCTCAGCTCTATGGCGAGCTCGGCCTGCCCTGCCTGCCCGTGGCGCTGAACGCCGGCCTCTACTGGCCGCGGCGCAAGTTCCTGCGCCGTCCCGGAACGATCCGGCTCGAAATCCTGCCGCCGATCGCCCCGGGGCTGGACAAGCGCGAATTCCAGGCCCTGCTGCAGGAGCAGATCGAGACTGCCAGCGACCGCCTGCTGGCCCAGGGCCGCGCCGAGCTCGCGCGGTTGGGTCTGGACCCGCTCGCCGATACTGCTGACAGCCCGCGGCAGCAGGGCTGATCCCCGCCGCGCATACCCCTTGACAGGCCGGCCGCTCGTTCTCATTTTGTTTTAGAACAAAGGAGGAACGATATGGCTGCCCTCGCCTATCGACACCAGGATCAGAGCGACCTCTTCGCCGACCGGCAGATGCCGACGGCGCATGAAATGCCGATGCGCAGCACGGCCGGGCTCGTAGGGCGGCGCTTCACAGCCTGGCGCGGCCGCTCCGGCCGGCGCTATGTCGCCTCGGTCTTCGCGCTGGGAGACGAGCATGCGCTCGGCTTCACCGATGCGGTGCTGCTCGCGGTTTCGGAGGATCGGCGCATCCTGGCGGCGCGCGACAGCGGCCCCTTCGGCGTCGAGGCGGCGCTGACGCGCTGGCAACAGGCCGTGGCCCGGGCCGGCGCGAGCGAGATCCATGTCCATCTCCTCGCTGAGGACGGCATCAGCCGCCGCGCCGCCCTGCTCGACCTGATGCCCGAGGTGTGAGCTCCGCCGTCATTGCGAGCGTCAGCGAAGCAATCCAGGGGCGGCAGCGCTCTACGCCCCTGGATTGCTTCGTCGCCTGAGCTCCTCGGCAATGCCCGGGGGAGGCTGGACGGCTCTACAGATGCGGCCGCGGCGCGGCCCCGGGCGAGAGCTCTTCGGCCAGCCCCGCCAGCACGGGGTCGAAGATGCCCATCTTGCGCAGGTGCTCGTCGGTCAGCAAGACATAGTCCGGGTTCACGCCGGAAGAGCCGCGGCCATGCCGCACCAGTTCGAGCTGCTTCGCGCGCGGCAGTCGCCCGGCATATTGCAGGTGCTTGCGGTCGGCGACATAGACCAGCGCCCTGATGGAGCGGCCATCCTCCAGCCGCACCGGCATCTGCCGCTCGACATAGACCGACGTCGCCTGCTCGCGGGCGCGCAGATAGGCGACCGTCTCCTGCGCCCGCTCCGCCGCGACGCGGAAGGCGAGCCCCCGGCAGACGCCTCCACGATCGAGCCCGAGCACGAGGCCCGGCCGGTCCGGCGTGCCGCGATGGACATGCGAGAAGATGCACAACGAGCGGTGATAGCCGTGGAGGCGCCCCGCGACGCTCTCCTCGAAATCGAAGCCCGGCCGCCAGATCAGCGAGCCATAGCCGAAGACCCAGAGCTCGGACCCGCCGAATTCGGATGTCATGTCGCCTCCGCCGCGCCGGCCCATAATTTGGCCCCGCCGGCCTGCTTGATGCCTGGCGCGGGCTGGTGCCCGTGTCCTACGGGAGCTAACAATCTCCCCGCTTCAGCGCAATGGATCGCCACCGCATGACCGATATCGCTTCCGGGCGCCGCAGCCGCTTCTGGCTCTACGCTCCCTTCGTGCTGCTCGCCATCGTCGCCATCGCCTGGTCCGGCTTCTGGCTGGTCGTCCGCAGCCGGGTCGTCGACGCGGTCGATACGGCCCTGGCGCGCGAGGCGGGGCTCGGCCGCAGCTGGACCTGCGCGGACCGCAGCGTCACCGGATTCCCTTTCCGGGTCGAGCTGCGCTGCGCCTCGCTGTCGCTGGCCTCGGCCCGCTGGGGCGAGGAGGTCCGCGTCCAGACCGGGCCGGCGCTGGCCGTCGGCCAGATCTACACGCCGAACCTCGTCATCGCCCGGATCACCGGCCCGCTGCAGGCGACGCTGCCCGAAGGGCGCAAGCTCGACCTCGGCTGGCAGCGGCTGGAAGCAAGCCTCGCCCACCGCAACGGCGATCCGGAGCGGGTCGCCCTCGTCCTGGCCGAGCCGACCGCCAGCCTCACCGCCCCTGGGCTGGCGACCGAGAGTTGGCGCGCATCGGCGCTCGAACTGCATCTGCGCCAGAACCCGACGCGGCCTGCGGCCGACCAGGCGGTCGACCTCGCGATCACCGTCAAGGGTTCGGTCCTGCCCGCGCTCGACGCTTTGCTCGGCACCACCGAGCCCGGCGATGTCGATATCCAGGCCACAGCAACCCAGACCCAGGCCTTCCGCATCGGCCTCAACCCGGACGCGCTCGAGGCCTGGCGCAATGCCGGCGGCCAGATCGAGGTGACGCGGCTGGTCTCGGTGAAGGGCGAGACCCGTATCGAGGCTGCCGGCCAGTTCCTGATCGACCAGACCCATCGCCCGGCCGGGCAGATCCAGGCCTCGCTCGCGGGCGTGAAGCAGATCGCCGGCATCCCTGTCGGGGGTCTTGCAGCAGGTCTGGGCAGCCTGCTCGGCGGGCGCCTGAGCGCACAACTGCCGGGCGCCGCGCCCGGTCTGACCGCCCTGCCCCCGATCGTGCTGCGCGAGGGCCGCGTCTATCTCGGCCCGATCCGCCTGCCGCTCCAGCCCCTGCCGGCGCTGTATTGAGAGAGCGATCACAAACGCGCCATCCAGGGCCTAGCGAAGCGGATACCCGGGATCCGTGGCGGAACGGTTCAGGCATGGGTCCCGGATCAGCGCGGCTTCGCCGCCTGTTCGGGATGACCAGCGCATTGTCTTGTCGAGATCACCTCTTGGCCGAACGCATCAAAAAAGGGCGCGGAAACCCGCGCCCCTGAAGTCGTTTTGCAAGGCGAAACCGTTACGCCGCCGGCAACGCCGCGCGCGGCGCCTCGATCCGGGTCAGCGCCTTCTTCACGGCGTCCTGGATCTTCTCGAACGCCCTGACTTCGATCTGGCGAACGCGCTCGCGCGACACCCCGAATTCCTCGGAGAGCTGCTCCAGCGTGATCGGGTCCTCGGCCAGCCGGCGCGCCTCGAAGATGCGCCGTTCGCGTGGGTTCAGCACGTCGAGCGCCTCGCGCAACGCCGCATGGCGGTTGTCGGCTTCCTCGGAATCGGCGAGGCGCCGCTCCTGGCTCTCGCTGTCGTCGACCAGCCAGTCCTGCCACTCGCCCTCGCCATCCTCGCGCACAGGCGTGTTCAGCGACGCGTCGCCGCCGAGCCGGCGGTTCATGTCGACGACGTCCTGCTCGTTGACGCCGAGCTTGGTCGCGATCTGCTTGACCTGGTCGGGGCGCAGGTCGCCCTCGCCCAGAGCCGAGATCTTGCTCTTGGCCTTGCGCAGGTTGAAGAACAGCTTCTTCTGGTTCGCCGTGGTGCCCATCTTCACGAGCGACCAGGAGCGCAAGATGTACTCTTGAATCGAGGCCTTGATCCACCACATGGCGTAGGTGGCGAGGCGGAAGCCCTTGTCGGGCTCGAAGCGCTTGACGGCCTGCATCAGGCCGACATTGCCTTCGGACACGACCTCGCCGATCGGCAGGCCGTAGCCGCGATAGCCCATGGCAATCTTGGCGACGAGCCGCAGATGAGACGTCACGAGCCTGTGCGCCGCGTCGCGGTCGCCATGCTCGCGCCAGCGCTTGGCCAGCATGAATTCCTCGCTCGGTTCCAGCATTGGGAACTTGCGGATTTCGTCGAGGTAACGTGAAAGTCCGCCCTCGGCGGACAGGACGGGCAGCGAAGCACTCGCCATGCTCGTTCTCCTTCCAGGGCCCCCGCCAAGCGGCAGACCCACCGCGCGATCAACCTTCGCGCAGGCTCGGATCTCATGTCCGGTAACGCGTGAGCCCCCGAAGGGTTCTCCCCTGCCCCAGCCATTCGCGGCGCCCCCTTGGCCATCCGCATCCGACATCTCACTATATGCCAAGAGAGCTTGGCGGAAACTAGGCAGCCAAGCCAGATCCGCTCACAGGATCGCGAGCGCAGCTTGCAGATTTGCAAAATCGGCCGGCGGCTCGGCCTCAAACAGCATCTCTTCGCCTGTCGCGGGATGCTCGAATCCCAGCAGCGTGGCATGCAGCGCCTGCCGTCCCAACGCCGACAGCGCCTCGCGCACGGTCTCTGGCAGGCGGGCGGCCTTGGTGGCGAAGCCGGAGCCGTAGAGCTGGTCGCCCAGCAGCGGATGACCGATATGGCTCATATGCACACGGATCTGGTGGGTGCGGCCGGTTTCGAGCCGGCATTCGACCAGACTTGCGAGCGGTTCGATCTCGTCAAGCCCCTTCAGCAGCGGCGGATAGCGCTCGATCAGCTCGATATGGGTGATCGCCTGACGGCCGCGCTCCCCTTTCACCACCATCATCTTCTCGCGGTTGCGGTTCGAGCGCTCGATCGGGGCGTCGATCGTGCCCTCGCGCAGGCGCGGAGCGCCCCAGACGATCGCGAGATAGGCGCGCTGCAGCGGCCCGGTGCGGCCATGATCGGCGAACTGCTTGGCGAGCTTCTGATGCGCGCGGTCGTTCTTGGCGACGACGAGCAGCCCGCTGGTATCCTTGTCGAGCCGATGCACGATGCCCGGCCTGCGCACGCCGCCGATGCCGGAGAGGCTCTCGCCGCAATGGGCGATCAGCGCATTGACCAGCGTGCCGTCCTCATGCCCGCCGGCGGGATGGACGACGAGCCCAGCCGGCTTGTCGATGACGATCAGGTGTTCGTCCTCGTAGACGACGTCGAGCGGGATGTCCTGGCCGACCGGGTCGGGTGGGCGCGCCGCCGGCATCACCAGCGAGATCGCATCGCCTTCCGCGACCTTGCGCTTGCCGTCGGTCGCGACGGTGCCGTTGAGGCTGACCCCGCCATCCTTGATCACCTGCTGCAGCCTCGCCCGCGAAATCTCGCCGGCGAGCAGGGCCAGCGCCTTGTCGAGCCGTTCGCCGGCCTGCTCGGCGGCGACATGCAGGGTGACTCCGGCGCCCGGCGGCACCGCTTCGCTCATTTCGGATGTCATGACCGACGCTATAGGGCGCGCAGGCGCGGCCCGCACGCCTTTTCGCGCGGATGGTCTTATCCGGCCTCGACGAAACGAAACAGGTCCTCCCGGGCGAAGCGAATTGCAGACCCGGGATGACGGCGTGGGAGGATAAGAGAAGGCGCCTGGCGTGTTGCCAATGCCTTCAACCGAAGAGGCGGAACTTGCCCTTCTTCTCCTCGACGGGCTGCGCCTCCTCCGGGCCGGGATCGTCCGGTGCGTGCGCGACCGGGAAGATCACCGGCTTGGCGCGGGCATCCGTCGCGGCGCCCGCCTTCTGATCCGGCTTGGGCTCGGCGACAGCCGGCTTCGGCTCTGCCTTGGCAACGGCGACCTTGGCAACGGCGACAGGCTCGGGCGCAATTGGGGCCGGCGGCGCGGTTTCGGGCACCTTCTCCACGACCGGCTCCGGCTTCGGCGGCTCGGCCACCGGCGCTGCCGGAGGCGGGGGAGCGACCGGAACCGGCGGCAGCGGCGGCACGGCGACCGGCTCGACCGTCTCGGCCCGCGCCTCGATCAGCGGCGTCGAATCGTCCAGATCGGCCAGCACGTCGTCGAGCGCCGGCGCATGGCTGCCGAGCGTCGCCGGCGGGATCGTCCAGACAAAGGCGTCGAGCCGCCCCGAGACCGGCGAGACCGGCATCCAGGTGTCGGAGACCAGCCCGTCGGCCACCCAGGCGGCATCGCGCGGGGCGCGCGTCGCCCGCGACAGCCATTCGCGCACGCGCCCGGCCGCGCCGTGCTCGGCCTCCTCGAGCTCGGCCATCAGCAGGCAGGAGCGCACCGTGGGGCCGCCGGCGAGGAGCGGCTTCAGCGTCTCGCGGGCCTTGGCGAAATCGCGCGCATGGATCGCGGCGCCGGCCAATGCCAGCACGCCCTCGGGGTCGGACGGGCGCAGCTTCGTCAGCGTAACGGCGCGCGCGAGACGGTCCTGCGCGCTGTCGCCGGGGCGGGCATCGAGATAGGCGGCGGCGATATCCGGGTGCGGGGCCTCCTTCCAGGCCGCTTCCAGCAGCTTGGCAGCCTTGCGGACATCGCCGCGCTCGGCCAGCATGCGGCCGGCGAGCGCCGCCGCCGGGGTCAGGCCCGGCGCCAGCTTCACCGCCTCGAGCGCGGCCGCGAGCGCTTTCTCCGGCTCGCTGCCTCGCGCCTCCTGGGCTTCGGCTGCGAGCAGAACCGCGCGCTGGCGCTTGGCCTCGGCCTTCTCGGCAAGTCTGAGCGCCGCGCGGCGCTCGACGGCGGTGCGGGCCGCCTGCCAGTCCCCGGCATTGGTGTGGAAATCGAGCAGCGCGTCATTGGCCCAGGCCAGCGAGGGCGAGCGCCGCACCGCATCGTCGGCGAAGGCGCGCGCCGCCGCCATGTCGCCGCGGCGCTTGGCCTCGACGAACAGGCCGCGCAGGCCGAGCACGCGCGTTTCGGGTTTGTCGAGCATGGTCTTGAAGGCCGCTTCGGCGCGGCCGCGATCGCCCGAGAGCTGGGCGGCCTGCGCCTCCAGCAGCAAGGTCAGCGGCTCGTCGCCCGCGAAGCGCCGCGCATCGACGGCATGGCGGCCGGCGGCGACGGGATCGCCCGCACCGATCGCGACCATGCCACGCGAAACCGCCTCGAAACCCTTGGCGCGGCGCCGCGCCCGCGAGGCAAAGCTGAAGGCCGAGGGCAGGCCGAGCACGAACCGCAGCAGGCCCCAGCCCAGCATCGCCAGCAAGGCCAGCACGACCACCCCGACGGCGGCGATCGCGACGCTCGTCTCGATCCGATAGCCCTGCCAGAGCACCGAGACCTCGCCCGGCCGGTCGGCGAGCCAGACGGCGCCTACGGCCAGAGCGGCGAAGACGGCGAGATAGAGCAGTACGCGAACCATGAACCCCTATCCTTCCGTCAGCCGGCCGCGCCGAGCGCAGCCACTGCATCCTGCGCGATTTTGGCGATCGCCGCATCCGCCGCCGCCCGCTTCTGCAGCGCCTCGCCGAAACCGGTGCTGGCGCGCCGCGCCGGCTCGGGCAGTTGCGCCCAAAGGCCGGCGGCGGCGACGATGTCGCCCGCCGCGATCGCGTTCTCGAGCCGCATCGGCAGCGTCGCCGGATCGTTCGCGCCGGTATCGCCGACAGGCCGGATGCTGACGATGCGGCTGGCGAGCCCGAGCAGCCGGTCCTGCCAACCGGCCGTGTCCGGCGTGATCTCGCGGGCGAACATCGCCCGATGCGTGCGCAGCTGCGCCAGCAACGCGTCCTTCGTCGGCGCTCCTGTCGCCGCGACCGCATTCAGCGCCGCGAGCTGCTCGGCCGCGCCGCCGCCCGTGGCCAGCGCCGCGACATCGCTCACGAAGGGCCGCCCGGAGCCCAGCGCCGACCGGACCCGCTCGGCCAGCACGACCCGCGCCGCGGCCAGCGCCTGCGGGCTCGGCGCCGCGGCCGCCTTCGCCAGCGTCTCGACATTGCCGATCCGGGCCGAGGCCTGTTCGAGCATCTGGCGGGCGGTGCTGGCGGCTGCCTCGGCGCGCTGCGCCTGCGCATTCAGCGCCGCGATCGCGGCGGCGTCTGGAGCCTGCGCGGCGGCGACCTCGCTGGCACGGGCCGTCGCCGCGGCTGCGGCAGCGCCCGCCTTCGTAGCGGCCTCCGACGCGGCGGCAGCCTTGCTTTCCAGCTCGCCGGCCGCGCCCTGCAGGCTGTCGATCCGGCCTTGCAGCGCGGCGACCTGCTCAGGCGTGACCGAGGGCGCATTGCGGCTCGCTATGAAGGTGACGAGCCCGGCACCAACGACGCCGCCGACCAGCCCGGCAAGAGCGAGCGCGGGCAGGCGCGAGCGTGGCTCTGCCGGCGCAGGCGCGACCGTTGTGGGCGCCGGCTCATCGGCGCCGCGCTCCTGCGACGAATGAACGGAATCCGCCTCGGGCTCCGGAACCGCCCTGGCCAAGTTGTCGTCGCCCGGCTTGTACTCGCGCGGCAGCGCCTCGGTCGGCAGCACCGCCTCCGGCGCGATCTCGCTCGCCACCGATGCCGGCGCAGTCTCCGTTGCGGCTTCGGCCGCTGTGCTTTCGGTTTCCTGGCCTTCGGTTTCCCGGCTTTCCGTTTCCCGCGCCGTCAGCTGGATCGTCGGCGGGGTACGGCCGGATTTCCGGCTCGACCTGCTGCCGGATTTGCCACCACCCGTATCCTTCGGCGTCTCGGAATCGCTCATCGCATCCTTATCCGTCTCGACGCCTGCCGGCGCGACCATGCCCTCTGTAACATCGCCATCGCCGCGATTGCGAGCGGACACTTGGTCGAGCGCCGCCAGCAGCGCCGCCTCTTCGGGATATTCGGCGACCAGAACCGTGCTCGCCCCGGCCGAGATCAGCGGCGCGGCGACATCCGCGGAGAGCGCGACATGGGTGAGTTCGAGCAGCGCCTCGGCTACGCCTGCGCCCTGCGCCAGTTCGAGGCAGGTCCGCGCGCCACGCGCCGAATAATGCAGTGCGCCGTCGACCTTGCCCTGCAGCAAGGCCTCCCGCGCCGGCTCGGGGAAGGCCGTGACGGCCTGCGCCGCATAGGCCACCCAGGTCACCGCCTCGAAGCCCGCATCCCCGAGCTTGTCCGCGACATCCTGGTGCCGGTCGCGTGCGGCGATCAGCAGCAGCCGTCCCGGCATCGGAAGGTCGTTGCGGATCAGCGCGACCATGTCGTCGCGGTTGCCGCGGGCACTGCGCGCATCTGCGAAACCGGCCTCGCGCACCTTCGCAGCCGTGCGCTCGCCGACAGCGAAGACCGGCAGATCCCGCCAGGCCGGCGGCAGCTCGGACAGCGCCGGCACGGCGTTGCCGCTGGTGAGCACGAGTGCGGCGAAAGGCCCTTTCGGCGCGGGCTCGGGCAGCCGCGATACCGCGAAGAGCGGCGCGAGCACCGGCTCATGGCCATGGGCGCGCAGCGCGGCGGCCGTGAGCGCGGCCTCGGTCGGCGGGCGAAACACGAAAATGCGCATGCGGTCTCCTCTCGCCTGGCGGTCTCGACCGCATCAATCCCGCCTGCGGCACCGACGCGCAAGCCGGCGCCTCCCCGATGCGTCAGCAGGACACAGGATGGCGACCACGCCCCGCCTCCGCACCAACGCCGCACCAACGCCCCTTGGCCTTCTGCACGCTCGCACACTATAGGGAGGGTAGCCGGCGCTGCGTCGCCGGGCCGTCTTCCGCCGGCTTCCGCGCCATCGACCAACTCCCGGGACATTCCGACCGATCATGCGCGTTCTGGGGATAGAGACGACCTGTGACGAGACCGCGGCTGCGATCGTGTCGGTCGAGCGTTCCGGCCAGACCAAGATCCTCTCCAACGAGGTGCTGAGCCAGATCGCCGCCCATGCCGCCTATGGCGGCGTCGTGCCGGAGATCGCGGCGCGCGCCCATGTCGAGGCGATCGACCGCGTCGTCGAGCGCGCCTTCGAGAGCGCCGGGCTGAAACCCGGCGACATCGACGCCGTCGCCGCAGCCGCAGGCCCCGGCCTCGTCGGTGGCGTCATGGTCGGGCTGACCACCGCCAAGGCGATCGCGCTGGTGACGGGGCGCCCCTTCATCGCGGTGAACCATCTCGAGGCCCATGCGCTGACGGCACGGCTGACCGACGATCTCGCCTTCCCCTATCTGCTCCTGCTGGTCTCCGGCGGGCACACCCAGCTTCTCGCGGTGCGCGGCGTCGGCGACTATCTCAAGCTCGGCGGCACCATCGACGACGCGGTCGGCGAGGCCTTCGACAAGATCGCCAAGATGCTCGGCCTGCCCTATCCCGGTGGCCCCTCGGTCGAACGCGAGGCGCTGAAGGGCGACCCCGAGCGCTTCGACTTCCCGCGCCCGATGCAGGGCAGGCCGAACCCGGACTTCTCGCTGTCGGGCCTCAAGACCGCCGTGCGCCTCGTGGCCGAGCGCATCGCCCCTCTGTCTGACCGCGACGTCGCCGATCTCTGCGCCTCCTTCCAGGCGGCGACCGTGGATGTCCTGGTCGACCGCACCCGCGCAGGCCTCCGCGCCTGCCATGCCGCCGGCATCAAGCCCTCCTCGCTCGTCGTGGCGGGCGGCGTCGCCGCCAACCAGGCGATCCGGCGCGGCCTCGCCAGGCTCGCGACCGAGGCCGGCCTGCCGATGATCGCGCCGCCTTTGCCGCTCTGCGGGGACAATGGCGCGATGATTGCCTGGGCCGGGCTGGAGCGGCTGCGCCTCGGCATGGTCGACGACATGAGCGCGCTTGCCCGCCCGCGCTGGCCACTCGACGAACTCGTGCCGCAGGCCGCGGCCGCCCAGGAGCCGGCGGAAAAAGTATGAGCGGCGCCGCAGATTTCCGCACCATCGGCGTGATCGGCGCCGGCGCCTATGGCGCGGCGCTCGCGCTGGCCGCGGCCCGCGCCGGCAGAAAGGTGCTGCTCTGGGCCCGGGACGAAGCCACCGTCAACGCGATCGAACGGACCCGCCGGGCCCCGCGCCTTCCCGATGTCGCGCTTCCCGATGCCGTGCTGCCCACCGCCTCGCTGGCGGCGCTGGCCGCAGCCGATGCCCTGCTCGTCACGGTGCCGACGCAGAGCCTCCGAGACGCCTGCGGCAGGCTCGCGGACGCCCTGCCCGCCGGCCGCCCGGTGATCTCCGCCGCCAAGGGCATCGAGCAGAAGACCGGCCTGTTCACCACACAGGTGATCGCGGAAGCCTTCCCCGGCGCGCTGCCGGCAATCCTCTCCGGGCCGAGCTTCGCCGCCGATATCGGCCGCAGCCTGCCGACGGCGGTGACGCTCGCCGCGGGCGACGCCGATCTGGCGCAGGCCCTGGCCGGGGCGCTGAGCTCGCCGGCATTCCGCATCTATCACAGCACCGACCCTCGCGGCGTCGAGATCGGCGGCGCCGCCAAGAACGTGCTCGCCATCGCAGCCGGCATCGCCATCGGGCTGGGCTATGGCGAGAGCGCGCGTGCCGCGTTGGTGGCGCGCGGCTTTGCGGAGCTGCGCCGCTTCGGTGAGGCCTATGATGCGCAGGGCGAGACGCTGATGGGTCTCTCGGGCCTCGGCGACGTGGTGCTGAGCTGCGCCTCGGCACAGTCGCGCAACTTCTCCTTCGGCCTGGCGTTGGGCCAGGGTCGAAGCGTCGCGGACGCGGCGGGCGGAAAGCTGGCAGAAGGGGCCTATACTGCCTCGATCCTGGCCCAGATGGCGCGGCAGCGCGGTGTGGAGATGCCGATCGCCGAAGCCGTGACCGCGATCATCGCCGGTGACAGCGAGGTCCGCGACGCGGTGACCAGCCTGCTGGCCCGCCCGCTGCGCGCCGAGCGCTGAGATTGTAACGCAGGAAACGGAGACGGGAATGGCGGGCGACTGGTCGGATCTGACGAAGCGGGTGGCGCGCGGGCTCAAGGAGGTCAGGAAGACGACGGGCTCGGAGCTCGTCGCCGAGAGCCAGCCGGTGCCGCTCGCCGGCCGCATCGCCGAGCCGGTGATCCAGCATCGCCGCCGCCGCGCCGAGGGCACGCATCGCTTCGTGCTGATCCTGCCTTTCGGCGAGGCCGAGGTCCGGGTCGAGCTCGATCCGAAGGACTATGCCGCCCTGACGCGCGAGATGGTGCGCTTCTGGAACGAGCAGGGGCCGGAAGCTTCGAAGCCGCCGGTGCCGCTACCCGAAGGCGAGGCAGGCGGGGAATAGAGCCGCTGGCACGCGCCGGCGGGTAGGCAGCCCGGCTCCAATTCGCTATCGACGAATCCTCCGCTTCTCCACCGTTCCGGACATCCCATGGCCCACTGGCTCGTCAAATCCGAACCCTCGAAATGGTCCTGGGAGCAGCAGGTCGCCGCCGGACCCAAGGGCACGCATTGGGATGGAGTGAAGAACCACACAGCCAAGCTCGCCTTGATGGCAATGAAGCAGGGCGAGCAGGTCTTCTTCTACCACTCGAACGAGGGCCTCGCGGTCGTCGGCATCGTCGAGGTGATCAAGGAAGCCTATAACTGGATTCCCGGTGAGCCCTGGGTGCTGGTCGATTTCAAGGCGGTGAAGCCGCTGCCGAAACCGGTGACGCTGGCGCAGGTCAAGGCCGAGCCGAAACTCGCAAAAATGTCGCTGGTGACCTCCTTCCGCCTCTCGGTCCAGCCGGTAAGCGACGAGGAATGGGACATCGTCTGCAAGATGGGTGGGTTGTAAGGCCCTCCGGCGCCGGCTCTCAGTTCAGGTAATAATCCGCGAAGGGCGGGTGAAGGCGTAGCGCGCGCGGCCGATAGGGCAGCATCGTCGTCAGGATCGGAACCGTCGGTGCCTGCAGCCGCGGCTCGACCGCCCCGGCCATTGCCGCCGGCAGCGGCTGGAAGCGATCGACGACGAAATGCTCCCGCGTCCCCTCCCGCCAGGGCAGCCGCGAGGTCGCTCGCTCGTCATGCTGCACGCCCTTCGGATCGGGTCGCAATTCGGCGAGCAACCCCGGCTCGACCTTAAGGGGATGCGCGGTGGCGCGAGCCTCGTCGATCATCCAGGACAGCGTCAGATCCGTCAGCCCCATCTGCAGGCCGTAGCCGCCGCCGATGTCGGTGTGCACGCCCGCGAACCAGAGCTGCCTGATCTGGCCCGGCGGCGCCTGCGTCTCGTCCCAGAGCTCGGGCGCGAAGACCAGGCGGTTCTCGTCGATCGCCAGCGCCTGGCGACCATGGGCGACCTGTCGGTTGAGTACCGGATCGTGGAATTTGTGCCGGCCGGGCATGCTGCCGATAGCCGGCAGGCCGAGCGCGCGGACCGTATCCCATACGCCGACGAAGAAGGGCGGGTTCGGGCTAGTGCCGTGCTCCTGCCGGAAGGCCTCGGCCGCGCGCGCCCGCTCGGCGGCATCCTTCACCATGTAGACTTCGCTGACGGCCTGCGTCGCCAGCCTGCGCACCACGGGATCGACGATCGCCTCGGGGAAATCGTCCCAATGCGCGACCTTCGGCAGCCCGGTCGGCACGCCGCAGAGAGCGAGCACCCCGCCGAGGCTGCGCACCGTGTAGGCGCCCCGGCTGAAGCCGAACAGGAAGATGCGGTCGCCCGGCTCATGGCTCACCAGCAGCGCGGCATAGCAGTCGACGATGTTGTCGGTGATGCCGTAGCCGGTGGCCTGGGCGAGCGCGTCCTTGACGCGCCGGAACAGGCTACGCTGCTCGCCGCTGTCGGGATTGGCGCCGAGCCCCGGATCGTAGAAGCAGATCTGTCCCTGGCGGTCGGCCTCCCGGGTCGCCATGAACAGGCGGTAGATGCTGGTCCAGTTGATCGGATTCGCGCCGCCGGCCTGGCCGGTGCCGTCCGAGAAGATGCAGATGTTGCGCGCCATGGCCGCCCCTCCAGCAGGGACAATCTACCACAGGACGGAATCCGCCGGGGATTGCTTGCGCCTGCCACGAAAGTGCGACGCAGCACGGCTTGCCGCGCCGCGTTCGCACCTTATGATGCGCGCAAATCGAAGGAAGCGGACTGAAGCACGCCGCCGTGCAGGCCGGCTCCGGGAAACGCGAAGCAGACGCCCCGCAAGGGGACGGCCCAAGTCTGGGGAGACGCTTATCATGACCGACACGATCCATGACGTGCCCGCCGCCTGGGCCAAGAAGGCCTGGGCGAACGACGCCAAGTACAAGAAGATGTACGCGGCCTCGATCAAGGACCCGGACAAGTTCTGGGCCGAGCAGGGCAAGCGGATCGACTGGTTCAAGCCCTTCACCAAGGTCAAGAACGCCAGCTACAAGCCGGGCAAGGTCGCGATCAAATGGTATGAGGACGGCACGACCAACGTCGCCTACAACTGCGTCGATCGGCATCTCGCCACCCGCGCCAAGCAGACCGCGATCATCTGGGAAGGCGACGACCCCTCGGAGTCGAAGAAGATCTCCTACGGGCAGCTCTATACCGAGGTCTGCAAGTTCGCGAACGTGCTCAAGGCCAACGGCGTCAAGAAGGGCGATCGCGTCACCATCTACCTGCCGATGATCCCGGAGGCCGCCTATGCGATGCTGGCCTGCGCCCGCATCGGCGCGATCCATTCGGTCGTCTTCGGCGGTTTCTCGCCGGATTCGCTGGCGAGCCGCATCGAGGACTCCGATTCGAAGATCGTCATCACCGCCGATGAGGGCCTGCGCGGCGGCCGATCCGTGCCACTGAAGAAGAATGTCGACGCGGCCGACGCCAAGGTGAAGGGCGGCATCGGCAAGGTGGTGGTGGTGAAGCGCACCGGCGGCAACGTCTCGATGCAGGAGGGCCGCGACGTCTGGTACCATGACGAGGCGGCGAAAGCCTCGGGCCACTGCCCCCCGGTCGAGATGAAGGCGGAGGACCCGCTTTTCCTGCTCTACACCTCGGGCTCCACTGGCAAGCCGAAGGGCGTGCTGCACACCACGGCGGGCTATCTGGTCTACACCGCGATCACCCACCAATATGTCTTCGACTATCATGACGGCGACATCTACTGGTGCACCGCCGATGTCGGCTGGGTGACCGGCCACAGCTACATCCTCTACGGGCCGCTCGCCAACGGCGCGACCACGCTGATGTTCGAGGGCATCCCGACCTATCCGACGATCTCGCGTTTCTGGGAGGTCATCGACAAGCACAAGGTCAACACCTTCTACACCGCCCCGACCGCGATCCGCTCGCTGATGGGCGCGGGCGAGGAGCCGGTGACCAGGACCAAGCGCAAGTCGCTGCGCCTGCTCGGCTCGGTGGGCGAGCCGATCAATCCGGAAGCCTGGGAGTGGTATCACCGCGTCGTCGGCGACCGCCGCTGCCCGATCGTCGACACCTGGTGGCAGACCGAGACCGGCGGCATCCTGATCACGCCGTTGCCGGGCGCGACGAAGCTCAAGCCCGGCTCCGCGACGCGGCCGTTCTTCGGCGTCAGGCCGGAGATCGTCGATGCCGAAGGCAAGGTGCTGGAGGGCGCCTGCGAGGGCAACCTCGTCATCGCCGAGAGCTGGCCCGGCCAGATGCGCACGGTCTATGGCGACCACAAGCGCTTCGAGGAAACCTATTTCGCGACCTATCCGAACAAGTACTTCACCGGCGACGGCTGCCGGCGCGACGCCGACGGCTATTACTGGATCACGGGACGCGTCGACGACGTCATCAACGTCTCCGGCCACCGCATGGGCACGGCCGAGGTCGAATCGGCGCTGGTCGCGCATCCGTCGGTCTCGGAGGCCGCGGTCGTCGGCTATCCGCACGACATCAAGGGTCAGGGCATCTACGCCTATGTCACGCTGATGACTGGCGAGAAGCCGAGCGAGACGCTGCGCAAGGACCTCGTCGCTTATGTCCGCAAGGAGATCGGGCCGATCGCCTCGCCGGACCTGATCCAGTTCGCGCCCGGCCTGCCCAAGACGCGCTCGGGCAAGATCATGCGCCGCATCCTGCGCAAGATCGCCGAGGACGAGTTCGGCGCGCTCGGCGACACCTCGACCTTGGCCGACCCCGCCGTCGTCGACGACCTGATCGAGAACCGCCAGAACAAGCGCAAGGCGGGGTGAGGCCCCGCTCGATCCCCTCGACGTCATGCTCGCCCTTGTGGCGAGCATGACGTCTTGACCACCGCTCTCGCCGGAAGAAGACGTGGATAGTCGGGACAAGCCCGACCATGACGGGCAGGCTGAAATGGGCCCCGCCCGACGCGCCGTTACACCGCCGCCGCGAGCACCTCGATCTCGACCTTGAATTCCGGCAGGGTGAAGCCCGAGACGATCACCAGCGTCGAGGCCGGCGGGGGCGTCGCGACATGGGCGTCGCGCGACTCCATATAGCCCTTCATATGGGCGCGATCGGTGACATAGGCATTGATCCGCACGATGTCGGCGAGCGTCATTCCCGCCTCGGCGAGGATCGCGGCGATGTTGGCGAAGCAGAGATCGCCCTGCGCCCGCGCATCGTCGGGAATCGTACCGTCGGCCGCGATGCCGAGCTGCCCCGAGCAGGCGACCAGCCGGTGACCGGCCGGGACCTCGACGCCATGGCTGTAGCGGGCGAAGGGCTTGGCGATGGAAGCGGGTGCGAGCGGCGTCAGCATGAGAATCTCCTGAAGATCGCGCCATTATGCCGCCCCAGACGCAGGGGAACCAGATCAGAGGCTACGGGTTCGCAAGCGTAGCGGCATGGGCTATGCACGCATTGGTGGATGGTGCTCATGTCGCGTTCACCGGGCTGATCTAGTCTCAAGTCGCAACCGGCTCTCCGGGCCTAACGCAAGATCGATCGGAATCGACGCCGCATGACCAACAAGACCGCGACTATGGCCATGACTCTCAAGGCCGCGAGCCTGCTGCCGCTTCTGGCGCTGACCGCCTGCGCCGGCTCCCAGCGCTTCACCGGTGGCCCCGGTCCCTCGCAGGCCTATGGCCAGCCCGGCCTGCCGCCCGCCCCGCCCATCAGCTCCGCGCCGGTGACCTCCGAGCCGCTGCCGCCACCGGGCGGCTATCCCGGTGGCTACCCCGGCGGCGGTTATCCGGCAGCCTCTGCCCAGGGCGACTATCCAGGCGCCCCCGGCCAGCCGAGCGCCCTGCCCCCGTCGAGCGACCCCTATTACAATCCGACCGCGCCTGGCATGCCGCAGGACACGCCGCAAACGGGCGGCCAGTTCGGCGAGGCGCCCGGCCTGCGCGGCAGCGGCGGCCAAACCGCCAATCTCGACGCCCGCGCGGGCAGCGCACGCCCCGCCGTCTCCTCGCGCGACGGCGTGATCGGCAGTTGGACCGCGCGCGAAGCGACCGGCGGCTCATGCCGCGTGCAGCTCTCCAGCTCGCCGGCGCTCGACCTCTACCGCGCCAACGCCTCCGGCTGCTCGAACCGCGACCTGCAGAAGGTCACGGCCTGGGATTACCGCAACGGCGAGGTCTATCTCTACCAGCAGGGCGGCACGGTGGTGGCGCGGCTGCGCGCCTCGAGCGGCGGCAGCATGGACGGCGCGGTGACCAAGTCCGGGGCCGCGCTGTCGATGAGCCGGTAGGAACACTTCCCCGTCATTGCGAGCGGAGCGAAGCAATGACGGCGATGCATGGTGCCGCCCCGATCATGCCCCCATCGACCGTCCGAACAAGGCCGGCCGCCAGAACCGGCGCTGCAGCGAGAGCGCCAGCGAGGCAAAGCCGCGCGCCGTGTCGAGCGCCTCGTCGAGGATGGTGAAGGGCGTCGGGCCGCCGGTCGCGATCACGCCCTCGATATCGGCATAGCCGCCGGCGAGATCCGCCTCGAAATTGCGCGCCAGGCGCCGCATCGCGGCGTTCTCCGGCAGGCAGGTCATGTAGAGCGTGCGGATCCCGCGGTTGCGCGCAGCCGTGATCAGGCGGCCGAACAGCGCCCCGCCGATGCCGCGCCGCCGCCACTCGACCTCGACGCTGAAGGCGGCCTCGCCGGTCCGGGCCGCGATCTCCTCCAGCCCGCGCAGCTCGGCAGCACCGCGCACCTCGCCATCCTCGATATAGGCATAGACCAGCCCGCCTATGCCGAAGGTGGTGACAGCGTAGTTCTCGAGGAAATCGTCACCGACGATCGTGCCGAAGCGCTGGCGACGGGTCACGCCGTCGAGCCTCAGCAGATGCGCCTTGAAGAGGTCGCGTTCCGCGGGCCAGAGCCGGCGGATTTCACCTTGGCCGGTCGTTGCGCCGGCCTTTCTGGAACGAGCCATTTGTCATCTCCTGCCAACAGCGCCGAATGCGCGCTGCCCCCAGGAGGCGAATCTTCCCTAACTCGCCCCGGAAAATGCGCTTCCATGGCCCGATTTCAAGGGAAACCGGCGCAGTCGCCTGCGGCATTTTTGAGCAGAAGTGAAGCGAAAGGCAGCGCCGATCCGGGGCCGCGCGCTATTCGCGGTCGATCGGCCAGGCCTTGAACACCTCGAGCGCCTCGCAGGCCTGCGCCTGGGCAGCGAGAGCCGGCCAGCGTTCCTCGGGCGCGAATTCCGGGATCACGAAGCGGCAGAAGCCCCAGGCGATCGCGGCCGCGATGTCGCTCGGCAGCAGTTCCGGCCCGGCGGCGAGTTCGCCCCGTGCCGCCGCCTGGTCGAGCAGGTCGAGCGCCGTGTGAAGCTGCGTGACGATGCGCTGCTGCCATGGGGCGTAGCGCTGCGCCTCCGGCCGCTTGCGCTCGTATTCAACCGAGACCGCCTTGTCGGCGGCGACGATGCCGATGCCGGTCAGCGCCAGGTCGCGCACCCGCGCCCTACCCTCCACCGGCCGCAGCGAGCGGCCGGCAACATCCTCGAAATGCTGAATGATCAAAAGGGATTCGCTGATCGCCGTGCCGTCATCCGTGACAAGCGTCGGCGCCTTGATCAGCGGGTTGATCGCCCGGAACGCCTCCATATGACGGAAGACCGAGACCGAGCGATGCTCGAATTCGAGCCCGAGCAGCGTGCCCGTGATCGCCGCGCGGCGGACATAGGGGCTATCCAGCATTCCAACGAGCAGCATCCGACATCTCCGTTGCGGTTAGGGCAAGATTGCCGGCAACCGCGCCGCAAGCCACGCGAAATCGCGTGATGCCGCGCATCACGCCTGCTGATGCGCCCCGTTCTCGGAGCCGGGGGCAAATCCCAGCGTAATGCCGCGTTCGCGCGCCGCGATCTGGCAGGGATCCCAATAGGGCACGCCACCGAAGCGCTCCACCAGCAGGTCGATCAGAACCCTGACCTTGCCCGGCACATAGGCCCCCGGCGGACGCACCACGTAGAGCGCGTGCTCCTGCATCGGGAACGCCGTCAGCAGCGGTTCGAGCTCGCCGCTGCGGATCGCCTCGCTCGCGATGAAGGTCGGCAGTTGGGCGATGCCGAGCCCCGCCTTCGCCCAGGCGAGCAGGGTCTCGCCGCTGTCGGAGCGCAGCCGCCCCGCCGGGCGGATCGCCAGCCTTCGCTTGCCGGCGCGAAAGCTCCAGTCCGGAGAATTCGTGCCGGTATAGAGCAGGCATTCATGCTGCAGCAGGTCCTGCGGCGCGCTCGGCCGCCCCCTCTGCGCGAGATAGGCGGGGCTCCCCGCGACGATGGCATGAACCGGCGCGATCCGGCGCGCGATCAGGCTCGAATCCTTCAGCGTGCCGATCCGGATCGCCGCGTCGAAGCGCTCGCCGATCAGGTCGACATAGCGGTCGCTCGCCTCGACATCGATCTCGAGCCGCGGATGGCGGCCGGCAAGTTCGCCGAGCAGCGGCGCGACATGGGCGTTGCCGAAGGTCATCGGCATCGACAGCCGCAACCGCCCGGCGACGCCTTCCGAGGCCATCGCCACCGACTCGCGGGCCTCGACGAGGTCGGCGAGAATCCGCTCACCCCGCGCCTTGAACTCGATGCCGGCCTCGGTCGGCGCCACGCCCCGCGTCGTGCGGCTGAGCAGCCTTGTCCCGAGATCGGCCTCGAGCCGGGCGATCCTGCGGCTGACGACCGATTTGGCGAGGCCGAGATGGTCTGCGGCGCGGCCGAAGCCGCCACTCTCGGCGACGGCGATGAAGCTGCGGATGTCGTCCAGCTCAGACATGCAGGTGTTCCTCAACAGGCAACAGATTGGTGCCCAATATGGGCATTCCGATGCAGGAAGTGAACCGCTACCTCTCCACTATCAAGTCCCGCTCCCGCAGGGAGGGCGCCTTGGGAAGCGCTCAGAGAAAGGCCGCCCGGCCTTCATCGATCCCGCGGCGCGACACGCGTTCACATATGAGGAAGCCATGCTCGACAAGCTTAGGAAGCGCCGTACGCAATATGCCCTTGGCAAAAATCTGCCTA
Source organism: Allobosea sp. Root381 (assembly GCF_001429395.1). Classification (GTDB taxonomy): domain Bacteria; phylum Pseudomonadota; class Alphaproteobacteria; order Rhizobiales; family Beijerinckiaceae; genus Allobosea. The sequence continues at coordinate 166,321 of NZ_LMJT01000012.1, read as the reverse complement.
TCGCAGAGGCGCAGGTGGATGCCCTGATCAGAGAGGCGATCCGCCTGTCACCGTCCAGCTTCAACTCGCAAAGCTCTCGCGCCGTCATTCTCTTCGGCAAGGAGAGCGACAAGTTCTGGAACATCACCCGGGACGCGCTGAAGTCTATCGTGCCGGCCGCCGATTTCGAGGCGACGAGCAAGAAGATCGACAGCTTCTCAAGCGGCGCCGGGACCGTCCTGTTCTTCGAGGATCAGGAGCCTGTTGAAGCGCTTCAGGCCAACTTCCCTCTCTACGCGCATAATTTCCCGATCTGGTCGGAACACTCGACCGGCATCGCGCAGATGGCGGTATGGGCCACGCTTGCCGACGCCGATATCGGCGCGAGCCTTCAGCACTATCATCCGCTCGTCGACGCGGACGTCGCCAAGGCCTGGAACATTCCGGAGTCCTGGAAGCTGACCGCGCAGATGCCTTTCGGCTCCAATGAGGCGGCCTTTCCGGAGAAAACCTTCATCGATGACGAGCTCCGCTTCCGGACCCACGGCTGAGCGAAGCCCGGGCTCAGGCGGCCTGGAGGGTTATTCTCCGGCAAGCGTGCCAGCAGGCGCAATGGCGCATGGACGCCATTCGCCGAGGTCGCCACCTGATCGAACGGCCACAGCAAAGAAAAACGCCCGCCCCGGAAACCCGGGGCGGGCGTTTTGATTCAGCTTTGGCCAGCGCTCAGGCGCTCTCGCCGACGGCCTGGAGATAAAGGTCGAGGATCGCCTCCTCCTCGGCGCGCTCATTGGCGTCGCGCTTGCGGATGGCGATGACCTTGCGCAGCACCTTGACGTCGTAGCCGTTGCCCTTGGCCTCGGCATAGACCTCCTTGATGTCGTCGGCGATGGTCTTCTTCTCTTCCTCGAGACGCTCGATGCGCTCCACGATGCTCTTCAGCTGGTCGCCAGCAACCGGATCGTCCATCTGATGTCCTTCTCGATGATGGGGATTTGGCCGGAGGGTTCGCACCGCGCAGACCCTGCCGTCAAGCCGCAAGCGGGACGCAGGCGGAAACTCTCAACAGTCGCGTGAAGCAGCAGGCCCGGGAGCACCACCGATCGGCCGGCCCGGCAAGAAGTATCACTGTATCGGCAAAAGGCGGGTGACGGCTGCAGCCACGCCACTTAAAAGAATCGCGACGGAAGCTCGGCCCGCTCGGCGGCAGCCGATGGCGGAACGGGGCAGCCTTGCAGCAATCCAGCGATGCGACGGACCGGATGCGCGCCAGCGCGCGTGCCATCTTCGATGCTGCGGTCGCGCGGGCCCATCCCGCCGGCTGCCTGCCGCCCCATCTCCCGCCCGCTCCCGAGGCCGGCCGCCTGATCCTGCTCGCCGCCGGCAAGGCCGCCGGCAGCATGACGGCCCTGGCCGAAGCCCACTATCTCGATTCGGGCTTTCCGCCCGAACGCCTCCTCGGCCACGCCGTCGCGCGCCATGGCTATGAGGCGCGGACGCGCCACATCCCGATGGTGGCGGCCGGCCATCCCGTGCCGGACCAGGGCAGCATCGACAGCGCCACGCGCGCGCTCGAACTGGCGTCCGCGGCCACTGCCGAGGATCTCGTGCTCGTGCTGCTCTCGGGTGGCGGCTCGGCCAACTGGGTCGCGCCTGCAGGCGCGCTGACGCTCGCCGAGAAGCAGGCCGTCAACAAGGCGCTGCTGCGCTCCGGCGCGCCGATCGGCGAGATGAACATCGTCCGCAAGCGGCTCTCCCGCATCAAGGGCGGCCGGCTGGCCCTGGCCGCGGCGCCTGCGCGCCTGCTGACGCTCGCGATCTCCGATGTACCGGGCGACGAGCCGACGGCCATCGCCTCGGGCCCGACGGTCGCCGACCCGACGACAATCGATCAGGCCCGCGCAATCGTGGCGCGCTACGGACTTGCCCTGCCAGCGGCCGCCGAAGCCCTGCTGGCGGACGCCGCCAGCGAGACGCCGAGACCCGGCCACGATGCCTTTGCCAGAACCGAATTCCGCATCATCGCTCGCCCGGCCGACTCCATCGCCGCCGCCCATGCGGCCGCTGTCGCGCTGGGCTACGAGGTTCATGACCTCGGCCCCGACCTGGAAGGCGAGGCCCGCGAGGTCGCCGCCCGGCATGCCGAGCTGGCGCTGTCGCTCAGGCGGCAGGGCCGGCGCGCGGCGATCCTCTCGGGCGGAGAGCTGACCGTGACGCTGCGCGGCACGGGCCGGGGCGGGCCGAACCAGGAATATGCGCTGGCGCTCGCCATCGCGCTCGGGTCGGAGCCCGGCATCGTCGCGCTCTCGGGCGACACGGACGGCACCGATGGCGGCGGCGGCGAGGCCACCGACCCGGCCGGCGCGATCATCGACGCAACCACGCTGGCACGTGCCGCAGGCCTCGGCCTCTTTCCTGCCGAATGTCTGGCCGACAACGATTCGACCGGCTTCTTCGAGCCGCTGGGTGATTTGCTGCGGACCGGGCCGACGCTGACCAACGTGAATGATTGCCGCGTGATTCTGATCGAACCTTGAGAATGAAACCAACGCTACGCCCGCTCCTGCGCCTCGCTCTGGCGATGGCCGGACTGCTCTTCGGGGCAGCGCCCGCCTTCGCCGACCTGCGCATGTGCAACACGACGAGCAGCCGCGTCGGGGTGGCGATCGGCTATCGCGACGCGCAGGGCTGGATCACCGAGGGCTGGTGGAACATCGCTCCGCGCGCCTGCGAGACGCTGCTGCGCGGCACGCTCGCCGCCCGCTTCTATTACGTCCACGCCATCGATTATGACCGCGGCGGCGAATGGACCGGCAAATCCGTGATGTGTACCCGCAACAAGGAATTCACCATTCGCGGGATAGAAGACTGTCTGGCCCGCGGCTATGACCGCGCCGGCTTCTTCGAGGTCGATACGGGCGAGCAGAAGAGCTGGACGATCCAGTTGACCGACACCACCGGCGGCGCCCCCGCGCGGCCCTGAAGGACAGCCCAAGGATACCCCATGAAACGCGAGCGCAGCATCAAGATCATCGCCACGCTGGGGCCCGCCTCCTCGACGCCCGAGATGTGCGCGAAGCTGTTCGAGGCCGGCGTCGACGTCTTCCGCATCAATATGAGCCACACCCAGCGCGAGTCGCTGCCGGAGCGGGTAGCGATGCTGCGCGCGCTGGAGACGCAGTTCCGCCGCCCGGTCGGCATCCTCGCCGACCTGCAGGGCCCGAAGCTCCGCGTTGGTGCCTTCGGGGGCGACGGCGCGGTCACGCTGGAGAACGGCGCGCGCTTCACCTTCGATTCCGATCCCGCCCCCGGCACGGCCAAGCGCGTCCACCTGCCCCATCCCGAAATCCTGTCCGCGCTGGAGCCCGGCCACACCCTGATCCTCGACGACGGCAAGCTTCGGCTCACCGTCGAGAAGGCGAGCGAGAAGCAGGCGGTGACGCGCGTCGTCGTCGGCGGGCGCCTGTCCTCGCGCAAGGGCGTCAGCCTGCCCGACACCATCATCGCCGTCTCGGCCATGACCGAGAAGGACCGCTCCGACGCCGAGGCCGCGGCCGAGGCCGGGGTCGACTGGATCGCGCTCTCCTTCGTGCAGCGCCCCGAGGACATGGCCGACCTGCGCAAGATCGTGCGCGGGCGCGCGCTCGCCATGGCCAAGATCGAGAAGCCGCAGGCGCTGGGCCGGCTCGAGGAGATCATCGAGGCGTCCGACGCGCTCATGGTCGCGCGCGGCGATCTCGGCGTCGAGATGCCGCTCGAGAAGGTCCCCGGCACGCAGAAGCGGATCATCGCGGTCAGCCGCCGCATGGGCAAGCCGGTCGTCGTCGCGACGCAGATGCTGGAGAGCATGATCACCAGCCCGGTGCCGACCCGCGCCGAGGTCTCCGACGTTGCCAACGCCGTCTTCGAGGGCGCCGACGCGGTGATGCTCTCGGCCGAGAGCGCCGCCGGGCAGTTCCCGATCGAGGCGGTTTCGATGATGAACCGCATCGCCGAGGAGGTCGAGAACGAGTCGGTCTACCGCTCGCTCCTGGAGGCACAGCGCACCGAGCCGGAGCAGACCGGCGCCGACGCCATCGCCAAGGCCTCTCACGAGATCGCCACGACGCTGAAGCTGAAGGTCATCGCCGCCTGGACCTCCTCGGGCTCGACCGCTTTCCGCCTCGCCCGCGAGCGACCGGACTCGACCGTGATCGCCCTGACGCCGAACCGCGCCGCCGCGCGCCGCCTGACCCTGGTCTGGGGCGTGCATGCGGTGGTGACGAAGGATGCCAGCGACATCGACGACATGGCCTCGCGCGCCTGCAAATTCGCCGTGCGCGAACACTTCGCCAAGCTCGGCGACCGCATCATCGTCGTCGCCGGCGTGCCCTTCGGGACGCCCGGTGCCACCAACATGGTCCGCATCGCCTTCATCGCGAAGGAGCATGTCGAGAAGGCGTGAGCCGTCTCGCGCCATCGAGCCCGCTGCTTTTCTCGTGGAAACGCGCTGTCATCCCGGACAGACCGCGCCCAGCGGCGCCGACCCGGGGTGACGGCGCGGATCCAAGCGCGAAGGGCGCCTCTCAGTTCAGCGCCAGCCCCGACCGGGGCCCGACCATCTGGTCGATTGCCTCGACGATGATCTCTGGCGCCGCATGATGCGGCATGTGGCCGACGCCCGGGAGCAGCACGAACCTGCCCTGCGGCGCCTGGCGCGCAATCGCCGCCGAATGGTTCATCGGCGAAACGATGGTGTCGCTGTCTCCGGTGATCGCGACCACAGGAACCTTGAGCTCGCCATAGTGCGGCGCCTGGGCCGCGACGAAGGCGTTGGCCACGGCGACGTCCCGGGAATTGGCCCGGAAGCTCGCCGGCCGCAGTGTCAGCGCGACCTCGCCGGTTTCGAGATAGCCCCGCGGCATTGGGCGCGGCGCGAAGGCCCTCTCCGCGCCCTTCTCCAGAAGCAGGCTCGCAGCCGGCACCCCGACCAGTCGGACGAAGACCGGACCGAGCAGCGGCCAGGCGGCGACACGCTGATACCAGCCGATGCGACCGTCCCAGGGGTGGGTGATCGCGCCCAGCAGCACGAGCCCGCGCAGCCGCTCCGGTCGCTCGAGCGCAATGCGGCCGGCGGCCGCCCCGGCCAGCGAATGCGCCACCAGCACGACATGCTCGGGCGCGACCGCATCGAGCGCCTGCATCAGCACCTCGGCCTGCCGTCCCGGATCGGCCATGGCATCCCCCGCCAGCCGGTCGCTCCAGCCCTGTCCCGGCCGGTCGATCGCGATGACGCGGTAATGGCCGAGCTCGGGCCCGAGCGTCGCCAGCAGGTCGGCGTGGCCCGCGGAGGCGCCATGGATCAGAACGACGGTGCCGCGCGGCTCGGTCGCAGGGCGGCTCTCGCGATAATGCAGCCGCCCGCCGGCGACCGCCACGAAGCTCCCCAGCGGCGGATAGCGCCGCGCAGCTTGCGCGCCGAGCCATTCCGACCAGAACAGGAGACCTGCCATCGCCACGACGGCGGCGGCGAAAAGCCAGCGGATCACCATGCCGCGCTTCAGCTGCGGCGGCGATTTCGTCGATGGTTCAGGCGTCGCGGCCATCGACCTCGGTCTTGAGCGATTCGACCGCGTCCTTGACCGCCTCGAGCTGCGGATAGACCGCCAGCGCCCGGCGATAAGCGATCATGGCGCGCTTGTCGTCACCCTGCTGGCGCAGGATGGTGCCGAGCCCCATCATCGCGCCGTAATGGCGCGGCTCGCGCTTCAGCGCCTCGCCGATGTCATAGATCGAGCGGATCGGGTCGCCGGCGAGGAAGAGCGCGTTGGCACGCTGGTTCCAGCCCTCTGCCCAGTCCGGTTCCAGGGTGATGACGCGGTCGAGGAGCTCGATCGCGAGCTCGATCTGCTTGCCTTTCATCGCCGTCTGGGCGCGCGTCATCAGCAGATCGGCGGTGGGCGAGCCGGAACGGGCCCAGCGACGCTGGATCAGGTTGGCGATGCCCTTGGCCTCTTCCGGGGTCTTGGCGGCGGCCAGCCGCTCGAACAGCCGCTCCAGCGTCGCGGCGGGCCCGCGCATGGGGCTGGGAGTCGCCTGCGGCCTGTCATCCCGGTCGTCGGGAGCCACGGCGCCCGGCCGCTGCGGCGGCACGGCATCCTGCGCCCATGCGACGGGAAGGGCAGCCGCCAGCGCCAGCAGCAGCCCGGCGGATAGCGTGCGGACGATGATCATGCCCACAAATGTAGCCGGCCCGGCGGTCAGGTCAATCGACCGCCGGGCCGGCTCACGAGAAAGAGACCGGAAACACCAAAAGGCGGGACACGCCGCAAGGCGCCCCGCCATTCGATACCGTCCCCAAGGCAGTCCGGCGGCCGAGAAGGCCGCCGCGACCTCAGCCCTGGCGCGCCTTGAAGCGCTTCTGGACCTTGTTGATGATGTAGACGCGGCCCTTGCGGCGCACGAGCTGGTTGTCGCGGTGACGGGCGCGCAGCGACTTCAGCGAATTGCGGATCTTCATGGTCTCAACTCCATCGATCCGCCCCAGATGGACGAACCGGTCGAAAAACAAAGCCTGCCAAAACGAAACGAACGCTGCGAACCGGAGACCGGCCCGCATCGACCACGCGATTGGTGCGGCTGATGCGATGGGGGCTGTATACGGATTTTTCCGCCGATCGCAAGGGCCGAGGCGCGTTTGGCGCGAAGGAAAGCTGAACAATCCCCGGTTCCGCGGCGCTCATCCCGTTCGCGCTCGGAACTCCCGCTTGGGTCCGGCGTTGCCGGCTGATGCAACGCGGAGAACGTGCACCATGAAGATGTCGACCTTGGCTCTGCTCGCGGCAGGCGCATTGACACTCGCAGCCTGCAACACCACCGAACAGCGCATCGGCGGTGCCGCAGCGGGGGCGGGTACGGGAGCCGTCGTCGGCGGCCCGGTGGGTGCGGTCGTGGGCGGCGCCGCCGGCGCGATCACCGCCCCGACGGTCGTCCGCACGACCCGCCGCGCCACGCGCTGATGAGACCGCGGCTTACGGCCGCCAGCCGGTTTCCTCGGTCGGGGCGGCGTCGCGGGCTTCTTCCCTGCGGGCCTCCTCGACATAGGTGAAGAGCGCGCGCAGCGCCGCTTCCACGCCTTCGCCCGAAGCGGAAGACAGCACGATAGGCATGCGCTTAGCGGCGCGCTTCAACCGCGCGACCTGCTCCTTCAACAACTCGGGCGAGAGCGCGTCCACCTTCGACAGCGCCACGATCTCGGGCTTCTCGGCCAGACCCTCGCCATAGGCTTCCAATTCGGCCCGCACGGTCTTGTAGGCCTTGCCGGCATGCTCGCTGGTGCCCTCGACGAGATGCAGCAGCACGCGACAGCGCTCGACATGGCCGAGGAAGCGGTCGCCAAGGCCATGGCCCTCATGCGCGCCCTCGATCAGGCCCGGAATATCCGCGAGCACCATCTCGCGGCCATCGACGCGCACGACGCCGAGCCCAGGATGCAGGGTCGTGAAGGGATAATCCGCGATCTTCGGCTTGGCGGCCGTCACCGTCGCCAGGAACGTCGACTTGCCGGCATTGGGCAGCCCGACGAGCCCGGCATCGGCGATGAGCTTCAACCGCAGCCAGACCCAACGCTCCTCGCCGATCAGGCCCGGATTGGCATGGCGCGGCGCCTGGTTGGTCGAGGTCTTGAAATAGGCATTGCCGAAGCCGCCATTGCCGCCCTTGCACAGGACGAAGCGCTGGCCGGGCTCGGTCAGATCGGCGATCAGGGTCTCGCCATCCTCGTCGAAGACCTGCGTTCCCGGCGGCACCTTGAGCACCTTGGTCTCGCCATTGGCGCCGTGCCGGTCGGCGCCCATGCCGTGCCCGCCGATCTTCGCCTTGAAATGCTGCTGGAAGCGGAAGTCGATCAGCGTGTTGAGGCCCTGCACGCATTCGATCACGATGTCACCGCCGCGCCCGCCGTCGCCGCCATTGGGCCCGCCGAACTCGATGAATTTTTCGCGGCGGAACGAGACGCAGCCGGCGCCGCCGTCACCCGCCTTCACATAGATCTTGGCCTGGTCGAGGAATTTCATGCTGTCTCAGTAGTGATCGCGAGGGCAAAGGGCAATGCAGGCCGTCATGCTCGGGTGCAGACCCGAGCATCTCTTGCCGCAGATTCCCGGCTCTTCGCTTCGCTGCGGCCGGGAATGACCCAGGAACCTCACGCCACCAGCCGCGGTGCGGCCATCTCCTCGCGCAGTGCCGCCGCGAAGCGGCGCGCCGCCAGCCCGGGCTTCGGCCCCATGATGAGCCCGACGCTGAGCTCGAACAGGGGCGGCAGCCCCTCGGCCGGACCGAGCCTGCGCATCGACGGCGGCACCGCGCTTTCCGTAACAGCCGTGATGCAGAAACCGGCCTCGACCGCCGAGAGCATGCCGGAGGTATGCGAGCAGGAGAACACAAGGCGATAGTCCTTCCCGGCCTGGTTCAGCGCCGCGAGCAGGCGCGGGCGCACCCGGCAGCCTTCCGAGAACAGCGCCAGCGGCAGCGTCTCCTGCAGCTCCGGCCGGTGGCCGCGCGCAGCGATCCAGACCACGGGCTCGCGCCGCACCACTTCCCCGACCGGGCGCTTCGGATCCTGCGTCACCACCGCGAGGTCGAATGCCCCCGCCGCCACCGCTGGCTCGATCTGCTTCGAGAGGTCGCAATGCAGCTCGAGTTCGACCCGCGGATGCTCGGCCGCGAAGCGCGCGATCAGGGGGCGCAGGAAGGCATCGACGTAATCGTCCGGGATACCGATGCGCAGCCGGCCCGAGGCGCTGCTGCCGCCGAGATCGTCGAGCGCCTCGCGCTGGATCGCGAGCATACGCCTGGCATGGGCGATCAGCCGCTCGCCGGCATCGGTCGGCACCACGCCGCGGCGCGAGCGCTCCAGCAGCCTGTGGCCGAGCTGGCTTTCAAGGTCCTGGATTCGGACCGAGATCGCCGACTGCGTCCGCCCCAGCCGGGCGCTGGCGGCGGTAAAGCCGCCGCTCTCGACGACCGCGACCAGCATGTCGAGCGCCGCGAGGTCGAAATGCACCGCCATGGCACAACCTCATCGATCGATTTTAAGAATGGTTAAATCAGAATAATCCGTTCTTTCGATTGAAGAAAGAGGCGTAGACGGATGCTGACAAGTCGCCCGAAACACCGGGTCATCCCGAATAAGCGGCAAAGCCGCGCAGCTCCGGGATCCATCTTAGAGCGCCGTCCGTGACAAGGATCGGCCTTTCGATGGATCCCGGGGCAAGCCTCGGATGACGCGGAGGTTCGGGAGCAAACATCCCGAAGGCCGCCACCATGTCCGCCCCCGCCCTTTCGACCCCGGCAGCCGCCCTGCCGCAGCCCAGCGCGCCCGCGCTCGCGATGTTCCTCGCCTTGCTGGCGGGCGCGACCTGCATCGGCTTCTCCGGCATCTTCGTGCGCTTCGCCGATGTCGGCCCGGCCTCCGCCGGCTTCTGGCGCATGGCCTTCGCCATGCCTGTGCTCGCCCTATGGATGGGGCTGGAGCAGCGCCGGCCCCGGCGCGGGACCGCGGCCGGGCCAGGGGTCATGTTCCCGATTGTCCTGGCCGGCATCCTCTTCGGCATCGACGTCGTGCTCTACAATGCCTCGCTCGGCTTCACGACCATCGCCAACGCCTCGCTGCTCGGCAATCTCTCGCCGGTCGCGGTCGTGCTCGGCGGCTGGCTCCTGCTCGGCGAGCGGCCGAGCCGACGCGTGCTGGGCGCGCTGGCGCTGGCGCTTGGCGGCGCGCTCATGCTGGTGCTGCCCAAATTCGCAGGCACTGCCGCGCCGTCGCCGGGCGCGCTGATGGGCGACAGCCTCGCCATCGCGGCCGCCCTCTCCTATGCCGCCTACATCATCGCCGTGCGCCGCGCTCGCGACCGCGCCGAGGCCGGCCGGATCAGCCTGATCTCGAGCGCGACCTGCGCCGTCTTCTGCCTTGTCGCGGCGCTCACGCTCGGCGAGACCATCATCCCAGCCAGCCTGACCGGCTGGCTCGCGGTGATCGGGCTCGGCCTCGTCTCGCATGCGCTCGGGCAGGGCCTGATCACCCTTTCGCTCGGCAGCTACGGCGCCGGCGCCGCCTCCCTCGTCATGGTCTGGCCGTCCATGGTCAGCGTGCTCGCGGCCTGGGCGATCTTCGGCGAGCAGCCCTCCCCGGCCCAGGCCTTCGGCGGCGTCGCGATCCTCGCCGCCGTGCTGATGGTGCGGAAGGGCTGAGGCTCAGAGCACGCACCGATCAGATACAAAGCAACCTGATCGGGCCCGGTTCTACCGCGGCACGGCGTAGTTCAGGATCACCGCGCCGTTGGCGAGCGGGCGCGCCTGCGTCAACGCGAGCTTGCGGGCGGGGCTGCCCGGCTTGAAGAAGGGCGTGCCTTCCCCGAGCACGATCGGCGCGAGGCAGAGCATGATCTCGTCGACCAGCCCCTCGCGCAGCAGGGAATCGGTCAGCTCGGCGCTGCCGAAGACATAGATGTCCTTGGCCAGCGCCGCGCGGCGCCGCCCGATCTCGCCTGCGATGTCGGCGGTGACCTCGGTGTTGTTCCAGTCCGACCGGGTCAGGCTGCGGGAGGCGACGAGCTTGGGCAGGGCGTTCATGAAGGTCTTGACCTCGCCCTCCTCCTCGTCAGCCGTCGTCCAATAGGCCTTCATCCCCTCATAGGTGACGCGGCCGAAGACCAGAAGCCCGGCCTTCTCGCCGAATTCCTTGCTGAGCGCGGCAAGCTCTTCGCCCCAGACCTCGCCGTGGAAGCCGAGATCCCATTTCGTCGGCCCCTCGAAGAAGCCGTCCAGCGTGACGAGATTCCAAACGATCAGCTTGGCCATCCGCGCTTCCTCCTTTGACACCCTGCGGCAGGTTGCGCGAAACTTATCCCCGGTCTCTCGCCCGTGGCTATCCTCCCCCCGTTCCGCCCGACCAAGGGGGCTGTCGCGAGGCATCGTGCGGCCGGGCGGAATGGCGGTGTTCATGGGGTTGGCCGTTGCGGGCCCGTCGCCATGGAGGAGCCTTCGCCGAGGCCGGTCACTCGAACCGCCGCTCGGCCGAGGGCTTCGTCAGAGAACCGCGCGCGGGGTCGGGAGGCGGTAGTTTGCGCCGCTTCGACATCGACACTCGACATCGACATTCGGCACGCGGCGGGAACCGCGCGCCTTCAGGCCCCGCGCATTCCCTTTCGGATCGCATCTCTCACCCCGCGGCACCCGCCGGAGGGGAATTCTCGCCATGCCCAGCATGAACCGTCACGGACCTTAGGGAACCTCAGCCCCGTTTCGGGGATTGCGATTGGCGGCGCGAGGCTCCATCCTCGCCCTGTCTGTCGAGGCGAGCATGATGCGTGGACTACTCGTTACCCTGGCGTTGTTGTCGGCGCCGGGGGCGGCTCTGGCCGCAGGACCTTACGGTAAGATCGTCGTCGGCAACTGGTCGGGCGGCGCCTTCACCAACGACACCACCGGCGCCTTCTCGCATTGCGCCGTCAACGCCAGCTACAAGAACGGCACGCGGATGTTCACCTCGGTGACGTCCGATCTCAAATGGCTGCTCGGCTTCGCCCATCAGCGCTGGAAGCTGCAGCCGGGCGCCCGGCTCCAGCTGCAGCTGATCTTCGATCGCGGCGCGCCGATCTCTGTAAGCGCCGAGGCCAAGACCACGAATATGATCGCGATCACGATGCCGAACGAATCCGGCCTGATCACCGCCTTCCGGCATGGCCATTTCCTCGAGCTGGTCGCGAACGACCAGCGCTTCACCTTCGCCCTGACCTCGACCCGCGAGATGCTACCGGCGCTGGTCGAATGCACGCGGCAGAGCGGTCATATCCGCGGGCCGGTGAACCCTGCCGCCGCCCGCGACGCCGCCCGTCCCTCCGAGGCCGACAGCCAGGCGCGGGCCGAGAAGAAGGCGGTGCTGGAGAAGACCCGCACCCTGATCCGTACGAAGATGATGACCTGCATCGGCCGCGAGGGCGGCCCGATGCTGGCGACCGACGAGAAGGCCGAGGTGGTGGCCAAGGCCGCGATGATCTTCTGCAAGGCGGATGTCGACGCGCTGGTCCAGTCGACGATCGAGCTCGGCGAGCTCGAGACCGCGCGTCCCGTCGACCGCAACGCGGTGCGCCGCGTCGCAGAGCAGCAGGTGCTGGACGTCGTGGTCGCGCAGGTCGTCAAATCGCGCGGCGAGATGCTCAACCGGCGCAACCAGCAGCAGCCATCCACGCCATCGGGCGGCGGCAGGCCGGCGATCTCTCCGACGCTATAGTTCCAAGTCTTCAGCGCGGCCAAGTCTTCAAGCGCTGAAGACTTCCACCGGATCGCGACGCGCATTGGCCGGCGCGAGGGTGCCCTTTCGGCAACGCACGCCAAACTTGTGGTCGTGGCGACGGCGAGCCGCTTGCCAGCCCGCCGCGATTCTCTCATTTCTCGCTGCCGCCCAGAATTTGCGGGCCTCGAATCACGTGCGGGAATCGTCTCGTGCGCGCGCAGGCTCCTGCCTCACCGGCCGGCCGGACGGGAGAATGTCATGGTTCGGCGGTCTGTCTTGGTTGTCGGCTCCTACGCCCTGCTCGCCGCACTCGCGGTCGCGGCGGCGGTCGCGAGCGGCTGGTATGTCTTCCGCGAGACGCCGCCGGTCACGCTCACCGTCGCGGTCGGCGGGCGCGGCGGCAATATCGACCAGCTGATGACCGAAGTCAGCGACCTCGTCGCCAGCCAGTCGCGCACGATCCGGCTCGCCATCGTCCACACCGACGGCTCCGCGACAAATGCCCGGCTGGTCGCGGAGGGCAAGGTCGCCATGGCCTCGGTCCAGGCCGACATCATGACCGCGCCGAATGTGCGGGTGGTCGCGGTCGTCGGGCGCGAGCATTTCCAGCTGATCGCGCGCCGATCCTCGCAAATTCGCAGCTTGCGCGACCTCGCTGGCAAGCGCCTTGCCTTGCCGCCCGAGGGCACTTCCGGCAACCAAAATTTCTTCGCCCTGGCACAGCATCACGACCTGCCGCTCGGCGAGATCAAGGTTACGGCCGGGCCGGTCAACGACAATTTCGCGGCGCTGGAGCGCGGCGACATCGACGCGATCGCCTTCGTGCGGGCGCTGCGCGACCCGGCGACGATCGAGGCCATGCGGCGCGTGCAGCAGCGCGGCGACGCCTTCGTCTTCGTGCCTGTCGAGCAGGCCTCGGCGATCAGGCTGGTGAAGCCTTATGTCACCGAGAGCAGCATCAGCCAGGGCACCTATCAGGGCTTCCCGCCGGTGCCCGAGCAGGACACGCCGACGCTGGCGATCGGCATCAACCTGGTCGCAGGCGCGGACGTGCCCGAGGCCGCCGTCGAGGAACTCACGCGCATCCTGTTCGACGAGCAGCTGCGCCTCGCCTTCAGGACGCCGCTGGCCGCCGGCATCGCGAGGCCGTCGCAGGGTGGCCCGTCGCTGCCGATCCACCCCGGCGCAAAAGTCTATTACGACGGCGCCAAGCCGTTCCTGCTGGTGCGCTATCGCGACGAGATCACCTTCCTCATCTCGATGCTGACCATCGCCTATTCCGGCCTGATGATGCTCCGCCTGCAGATCCGCAACCGCCGCAAGATCCGGGTCAGCGCCTATAACGACAAGCTGATCGAGATCGCCTCGCGGACGCAGGAGGCCCAGGAGGTCGGAGACATTGCGGCGCTGCATCGCTGCCGGTCCGACCTCAACCTGCTGATCCAGCGGGTGATGAAGGATTTTTCGGAGGAGCGCATCTCCGACCAGGGCTTCCACGTCTTCTCGCTGAGCTGGGAGGCGGTCCGCGCCTCCATCGCCGAGGCGATCGGCGAGGTCCGCGCCGGCATGCCGGAGACGAGGCGCAGCGCGGCGTAAAGGGCGCTACGCCTCTCACCCTCACTCCGCCGCCAGCCTCGGCGGCGGCAGCTTACCCATAACCTTGCCGCTGGCCTCGCCCGGCGTCTTGTGGGTGTGATCCTCGTGGATCGCCTCCCACAGGCTCTCGTCCTCGGCCTTGCTGAAGAAGCGCCCGAAGACCCGCCCCGTCAGCTTCGAGAGATCGTCCATCACCGCATAGAAGGACGGCACGAAGACGAGGGAGAGCACTGTCGAGACGATCAGCCCGCCGATCACCGCGATCGCCATCGGCGAGCGGAACTCGCCGCCGTCGCCGACGCCATAGGCCGAGGGCAGCATGCCGGCCGCCATGGCGATGGTGGTCATGACGATCGGCCGGGCTCGCTTGCGGCCGGCTTCGAGCAGGGCCGTGCGGCGGTCGCTGCCGCGCCCCTCCTCCTCGACCGCGAAATCGACCAGCATGATCGCGTTCTTGGTGACGATGCCCATCAGCATGAGCAGGCCGATATAGACCGGCATAGAGACCGGATTGCCGGTCGCCAGCAGCGCGATCACTACGCCGCCGAAGGAGAGCGGCAGCGAGAGCAGGATCGTGATCGGCTGGAAGACCGAGCCGAACAGCAGGATCAGCACCGCCAGCACCAGCATCAGCCCGGTCGTCATCGCCTGGACGAAGCCGGCGACGACCTCGCCCTGGATCTCGGCATCGCCTGTCGCGGCGATCCAGACGCCTTCCGGCAGCCCGACCTCCTGCACGATCTTGTGGAAGGTCTCCTGCGCGGTGCCGAGCTCGAAGCCACGCTTGAGGTCCGCGCCGATCGAGGCGCGGCGGACGCGGTCGTAGCGGTCGATCGAGCTCGGCCCCTCGCCGAACCCGATCTCGGCCACCGCCGTGAGCGGCACCGAGACGCCGCTGGCATTGGTGACGCGCAGGGCCGCGATGTTGCGGATGTCGGCCCGTGCCGCCTCGTCGAGCTGGACGCGGATCGGCACCAGCCGGTCGCCGGCATTGAACTTGGCGAGATTGGCGCCGACATCGCCGATGGTCGCGACGCGCACGGCTTCCGAGATCGCCTCCGGCGTGACGCCGAGGCTCGCCGCCGCCTCGAGCTTCGGCCGGACCGTCAATTCGGGCCGCGACAGCGAGCCCATGGTCGCGACGTTGATATAGCCGTCGACCTTGCGCATCCGCGCCTCGATCCGCGCCACCGCCTCGTCCAGCGCGGCCCCGTCCTTGGAAAGGATCGAGAAGGCCATCTCGCGCTCGCCGCGCTCGTTGACGTACCATGCGCGGACATCCGGCACGCTGGCGAGTTTCTCGGCGATGACGACCTTGAGGTCCTTCTGGCGCGCCTTGCGCTCGGATTTCGGCAGGAGCTTGATGGTCACGGCAGCGCGCCTGACCTCGCGCTGACCTGTCGGAGAGGAGCCGCCGAGCACGAAGACCTGGGTGACCTCGGGAATGGTCCTGAGCGCATCGACCAGCTTGTCGGTGGTGACGCGGGTGTCCTCCAGCGTCGAGCCCGGCGGCAATTCCACCGAGGCCACGACACGCGCGGTGTCCTCGTCCGGGATGAAGCCGGTCGGCAACAGCGCGGTGGCGTGGATCGAACCCCAGAGGAAGGCGAAGCCCAGCACCAGCGTCAGATACGACATGTTGAAGGAGAGCGAGCGCCAGCGTCCGGTGCCGTCGAAGCGCGGGAATACGGGCAGGCGCCGCGAGGCCGTGGTCGCCTTGAGCAGGCCGACATAACCACGCATCACCGCGCCGTCCTTCGGCTCGGCATGGTCGACGGGCTTCATCAGATAGGCCGCCATCATAGGCGTGATCAATCGCGCGACCAGAAGCGAGAACAGCACGGCGACCGCGACCGTCAGGCCGAACTGCCGGAAATACTGGCCGGCCACCCCGCCCATGAACGAAACCGGCGCGAAGATCGCGACGATCGTCAACGTGATCGCGATGACCGCGAGCCCGATCTCGTCGGCCGCCTCCATCGCGGCGCGATAGGGCGTTTTTCCCATCTTCATGTGCCGGACGATGTTCTCGATCTCGACGATCGCGTCGTCGACCAGGATGCCGGTGACCAGCGTGATGCCGAGCAGGCTGACCAGATTAAGCGAGAAGCCCATCATCTCCATCACCCAGAAGGTCGGGATGGCGGAGAGCGGAAGCGCAATGGCCGTGATCAGCGTCGCCCGCCAGTTCCGCAGGAACAGGAAGACCACGATGACGGCGAGCGCCGCCCCCTCGATCAACGTCTCCATCGCCGCCTTGTAGTTGCCATAGGTATAGGCAACGGCGTCGTCGATCGGCTTCAGCGCTATGTCCGGATAACGCTTGTTGAGATCGGCGATGCGCGCCGCGACGACATCCTTTACCGAGAGCTCGCTCGAACCCTTGGAGCGGAATACGGCGAAGGACACCACCGGGCTCTTGTCGAGCCGGCCGAAGGCGCGCGGCTCGGAGTTCGAATCCTCGACGCGGCCGAGCTCTTTGAGCCGGACCTCGCGGCCGCCGGTCAGCATGATCTTACTCTCGGCCAGCTCCGCAACCGTGCGCGCACCGGCGAGCGTGCGGATTGCCTGCTCCTGGCCGCCGACCTCGCCACGCCCACCGGCGAGATCGACATTGGTCGCGCGGATCTGGCGGTTGACCTCGCCGGCCGTGGTGCCGAGCGCGAGCAGCCGGTCGGGATCGAGCGAGATCCTGATTTCGCGGTCGACGCCGCCATAGCGCTCGACCCGGCCGACGCCCCTCAGCCCCTGCAATTCGCGCGCGACGATATCGTCGACATGCCAGGAAAGCTGTTCCAGCGTCATGCCGGCCGAGGAGGCGCCATAGGTCAGGATCGACTGGCCCTCGACATCGATCCGCTGGATCACCGGCTCATCGATGGTGCGCGGCAGGTCGGCCCTGATCTTGGCGATGGCGTCCTTGACGTCGTTGACGGCGCGGTCGGTATCGGTTTCGAGCCGGAACTCGATGATGGTCGAGGACAGCCCGTCGGTCAGCGTCGACATCACATGCTTGACGCCTGTGATGTTGGCGACCGCGTCCTCGACGCGCTTGCTGACCTGGCTTTCGAGCTCGGCCGGCGCTGCGCCGGACTGCGTGATCGTCACGGAGACCAGCGGCACGTCGATATTCGGGAAGCGCGTCACCGGCAGCTTCGAGAACGAAAGCAGCCCGAGCACGCAGAGCACAAAGAAGAGCAGGATCGCGGGGACCGGCTTGCGGATCGACCAGGCGGAGAAATTGATGTTCACGGACGCCGACTCCCGTCAGTTCGTCGCGACCGGGGTGATGACGTCGCCGTCGCGCACGAAGGTGCCGGCGCGCGCGACCACGCTCTCGCCCTCAGTAATGCCCGAGACGATCTCGGCGCGGCCGTCGCCGGCGAGCCCGAGCTCGACCCTCTTCGTCTTGACCTTGCCGTCGGTGACGCTCTGTACCGTCGCGCCCAAACGGGCATAGGTGATCGCCGAGAGCGGCAGGGTCACGACGGTCTTGCGGCCGGTTTCGATCACGCCGCGCGCGAACGAGCCGAGCGCGACCGGCGGATTGCCCGTCAGCGCGACGCGCACCCGGCCGAGCCTGGAGGCCTTGTCGACCTCCGGCGCGATCAGGCGGATGGTGCCCGCCAGCGCCTGCGCCGCACCGGCCGGCGTCACCGCGACCGGCTGGCCGAGCTTCAGCCCGGGCAGTTCGACCTCGGCGACCTCGGCCTCCAGCTCGACGGCACCCTCGGCGATGATGCGGAACAGCGGATCGGCGCCCGGCGTCATGCTCGCGGTCGCGCCCAGCTTGGCGCTGCGGCGGCTGACGATGCCGCCCCGCGGCGCCTTGATCTCGGTGCGGCCGAGCTTGACCTCGATGTCGCGTCCTTGAGCGTTGGCCAAGGCAAGGTCGGCGCTCGTGATGGCCAGAGCCTGTTTCGAGGAGTTGACCCTGGCGCGCGCGGACCGTGCGGCAGCGTCCCGCTGGTCGAAGGTTTCCAGGCTGGCATTGCCGCTCTCGCGCAGCGCCTTGGTACGGTCGAAGGCGTTGTTGGCCTGCACCAGATTGGCCTCGGCCTCGACGATCTGCGCATTGGCCTGGGCGACCCCCGCCTCGGCGCGGGCGATCTGGGCGTCGTTCTGCGCCTTCTGCACCTCCAGCGTGGTGCGCGAGAGCCGCGCCAGCACCTGTCCGGTCGTGACGCGATCGCCCTCCTCGGCCAGGATCTCGACGATCGCGAGACCGTCGACCTCGGGCTGCACCAGCACCTCGTTGCGCGCCACCATCGAGCCGGAGACGACGACGCTCTGGACGATCTCGGAGACCTTCGCTGTGGTCACCGTCACGGAGGGGCCGGCGGCGGGCACGACTTGCGTCGAGGCGGCCGCCTGGGCCAGCACCGGGGCAGCCGCGACCGGGCCGAGCGCGAGGCCGAGAAGCGAGAGGCACAGAAGGCGCGACAGGCCCGGGAGGCGCAAAGCGACGGCGAAGGAGGACATCGGAAAACCCTTCCGGGCGATGGCGGGATGCGCGGCGACGATGGCGGTGGTCATGACGAAGAGGCCTCCGCCTCGGGCAGCAGCAGCACCTGCGCCAGACCGCGCATCGCGGTGAACAGCGTCTCGGCCATCATGGCGGGATCGAAGGAAGGATCAGTGGCACGGCGGCAGAAGAAGCCGTCCGCCATCATGAAGATGGCCTGGAGGAAGCGGGCATCGTCGAGATTGGCCGGCAGCTCGCCGCTCGCCTTTGCCCCGGCAATGGCGACGGCGAGTCCGCCGACAACGGTTCCGTCGATCGCGGCGCACATCCTCGCCATCTCGGGATTACGGGCGGCCTCGGCCCAGATCTGCAGGCAGATGACGGCCTTCTCGCGCGGCTCCTCGACCAGATGCTTGCGCCCAAGCGCCTCGAGCTGGTCGAGCACGCTGCCGCGGGCGGGGCCGAGATCGGCGAAATCGGCGGCGATCTGGCTGCGGTCGCGCTCGGCCATACCGGCGATGATCGCGTCCTTGTTGGCGAAGTAGCGGTAGAGATTGCCCGGGCTCATGCCGGCCTCGGCCGCCACGTCCTGCATCGTCGCGGCGTGGAAGCCGGCGCGCGCGAAAACGAGTTCCGCCGCATCGAGGATACGGGTCTGGCGCTCGGACGGGGCGCGCTCGGGCGCAGGAAGACCGACGGGATTCAGCACGCGCAACCCTGTCAACGAGAATGAACGTTCATTCTCATGATCCGTGCTTGTGGCCAAGTCAAGGCGAAGCTTGCACGGCATGGTTTCGTTGATGAAAAATGACCCATAGTGTTACCTCAATTGCAGCCAAACGCCGCAATTCAACCGCTCTGAACTGGGTCAGCCGCGTCTATCGGGTCTAGCAGATGCGCCACGGGCAACCCCCTTAAGAGCTTTCCCTCGGCGTCGAGTCCTTGGATGCAGACAAAAAATCAGGCCTCGACCGGATCGGTACTCGACACCAAATTTCGACGCGCCGACCGTTTGAGCGGACCGGTCACGGGCGTTTTCAATAGGGTAATTGACGGTCCATGAGTAACCATCCAACGGTCAAAGGTTGCCCCTAGCCGATGTCTGGAACGTCCGCTTCCGGGCAAGCAGGACAAGGAGCTGAGAGCGGCCAACGCGGAAATCGCGCGCTTGAAGGGCGCGGAGCCCGTCATTTCGCTGGAATGCCTCGATCCAGATGGCAAGTCGCCTCGCTCGTCCGTCTCGAACTCGATGACCTTGAAGTCCGGGAACCGATCTGTGCCGGCACCGATCGCCTCCATCGCCAGATCGTTCATGAAGGCGCGGTTGTAGGCGTACTGCACCATCAGCGGCCGGTCGGGCACCGCCTCGCGCAGCTCGTCCATGGTCGGGAAGCGATTCTCCTCGAACTGGTAGGGCGTCCAGCCTCCGATCACCTTGACCCACTGGCCCTCTGGCGTCCGGTCGCCCTGTTCGGCCAGCATCGACAGCGCCCGGCGAAGCGTGGGTACGCCGTCCCATCGCACGGTGAAGGTGAAGTTGCTCTCGTTGAGCAGGTGGATATGCGCGTCGATGATCCCCGGGATCAGCCGACGGCCGCCGGCATCGATGATCCGGGTGCCCGAGTTTTTAAGATCGAGGATCTCGGCATCGCTCCCGACCGCGTAGATGCGCCCCTTCGTGACCGCGAGCGCGGACGCTTCGGGCTGCGCGAGATTGCCGGTGAAGATGTTTGCGTTGAAGACGATCAACTCGGCCCCGGGCCGTTCCTGCGGAAGCTTCCCTGCGATGGGTCGTGCGTCGGTCATGTCCTGTCCTCTTTCGTAAAGCGGAGGCGAAGCGCAGCCGGATGGGCTCGGCGCCGCGGCACGGCTCCGCACTCCGCATTCGTTCGGGTGGTCGGATCGGGTGAGTTCGTCGGCCTGCCCGGCCGATTACGCGTTCGCGCCGCCGTCGACGGTCACCACCGTGCCCGTGACCATCGCCGCCGCCGGGCTTGCAAGGAACGCGACGACATTCGCGATCTCGCGTGGCTCCGCATAGCGCCCGAGCGACGAGAGGCTGCGCTGGAAGGCCGCCCCCTCGCCATCGGCCGGGTTCGCCTCGGTGTCGGTCGATCCGGGCGAGACAAGGTTCACCGTGATCCCGCGCGGTCCCAGCTCACGGGACAGGCCGCGCGTGAACGAGAGCAGCGCCGACTTCGACATGGCATAGGGCGTCACGTCGGCAAACGGCACACGTTCTCCCAAGGTCGATCCGACCGAGATGATGCGGCCGCCTTTGGGAAGGTGTGGTATTGCCGCCTGCGCCGCGACGAATGGACCTCGGACATTGACGTTCATAACGGCCTGGAAGTCAGCGATGTCGACGTCCGCAACCGGGCCGTAGATGGCAATGCCCGCGCTGTTGACGAGGATGTCGAGGCCGCCAAGCGCTTCGACGGTGCCGGTGACGGCCCGCTTGACGGCGTCCGGATCGGCGCTGTCCGCCTCGATGGCGATTCCACGTCGGCCCAGCGTCCTGATCGCCGCGACGACGTTGTCCGCGCGGCCTGCCGCGCTCTTGTAGGTAATCGCGACATCCGCGCCGTTCTCGGCCAACGCCTGTGCGATCGCGGCGCCGATGCCTCGCGATCCTCCGGTCACGAGGGCGCGCTTGCCGATCAGGTCAGTCATGATCATTCTCCCATCGTTGTTTTCTGGCTTTGAAGGAAATCGCGCGCTTCCGATGCCCGCTCGTTTGCCTTCAGCCGTATCTCGGTCCCGCAGATCGTTTGCTTGACCTCCACCCGCAACGCCGCGGCTGATCTCGACCTGCAGCGTCGCCGAGCCTGACGAGCAATCTACCGGGATGCGGAAGCGGCGCGTTTCCGGCCCTGCGCCGAAGGTGCCGATCTTGCGGTTGAACTGCGTGCTGTCGGCTCGTTCGGGATAGCGAAGCAGTCAAGCAGCCGCCGCACCAGATCTCGACATGCCGCTGAAGCGCAGGGCGAAATCGACCGCCTCTCGTCCAGGCTGTCAGACGTCCGATAAAAATTGGCCACGCATTATCAATCAGATAGGCCCTTCAATATTGTATCGGCACAATATCATCGCCGATGACCGGCAACTCTTTTGTCTGTGCAAATTCATCTTCCAATTGAAGCCGCTCATACACTTGCGCCTTATCTGCACTTCCTCAATAATAGAGAGTGACGGCCATCGACCCGGTGCGATTGCTACGACGTTTATGAGCGCCGCGCGCGCGGCACCGGGACACGCTTCACCGTGATGGCGGAAGCCGTCTCTCGCGAGCTATGCGGGGCGAAAATGAGCGGGGCCTGCCAGAGCGCCGGGCCGTATCGCAAAGGCCGAGTCCGCGGATCGAAAGGCGGTCACAGCGGCGTCAGAGGGGAGGGATTACCTTGTCCGCCTATCCGTCTTTCACACAATGGTGC
The DNA here is from genome assembly GCF_001429395.1 of Allobosea sp. Root381. Lineage (GTDB taxonomy): Bacteria > Pseudomonadota > Alphaproteobacteria > Rhizobiales > Beijerinckiaceae > Allobosea. The sequence continues at coordinate 144,573 of NZ_LMJT01000012.1, read as the reverse complement.
AGCGAGGGCCGGCCGGCATCCTATGTGCGCACGCGGAAATCGCCGGCGGGATCCTCGACATGCTCGAAATGGCGCGACCGGGCGGGGATATGTATCGCCCGGCCTTGCCTGAACTCGTCCTGTATCAGGATATTCAAGGCGGCTGCCGTACGCGCGGCGACTCTGGAGGCGGGCATTTCGATGTCAAAAGCCAGAAGGGCGACCTCTATCTCGACGTGCCGAACTTCGCCAATACGATCAACGTCGCCGCGCACCACCGCATTCGCAGCCTGTCGTTCCCCACGGCGCAATGGGAGGCTGTGCTCGACGAAGCGGCCGACGGAGGATGTTCGCTGGATAGCCTGCAGCTCTACAGAGGGCCGTTTCGTTCCGCCGCCATCCAATCGTCGCTCAGGAACCTGTGGGCCCTGAGCGACGAGGAAGGCGCGCCGTCGCGCCTGCTGGCGCGCGCCGCAGGATGCGAGATTCTCGCCGAACTCTGCCGGTTGAGCGGCGCCTCGCTTGCGCCGGCAAAAGGCGGCCTTGCCCCCTGGGCGCGGCGCCGCTGTCTCGAGCTGATGCGGGAACGTCTGTCCGAGGACATCAGCCTCGACGAACTGGCCGCTGAAGCGCAACTCTCGCCCTTTCATTTCGCGCGGATGTTCAAGCAGAGCGTCGGCGTGCCGCCGCGCGTCTACCTGACGCAATTGCGGCTGGAGAGGGCTTGCGATCTGCTCGAACTGACGGAGCTGCCCATCACTGAGATCGCGAGCGAGGTCGGATACGCGTCGAACCAGATTCTCGCGCGAGTCTTCTCCAAGCATAAGCACATGTCGCCGAGCGACTATCGCAGGGCCGTCCGCGATCCGTCCCGCTACGCCACTTGAGCGGTCGAGTGTTCGGCCGGCTCCGCAGCCGGACCGAGCTCGAGCAATTGGTCGATGATGCCGACGGCTCGCCGAAGCTCGTCCATGGCGGGCGTGGCGAGGGCGATCCTCACAGCGTCTGGCGCATATCCCGGCTGAAGACTGAAATTGCGGCCCGGTGTCACCGCGATGCCGGCGTGCAGCGCGGCAGCGCAGAAGTCGTCCGCGCGCCATGGCGGCGGCAGCGGCAGCCACAGATGGAAGCTTCGCGCGTCTCCTTGAGGCGACCACTTCTTGAGGCCGGTGCGCATGATCGCATGCCGCTTTGCGGCGTCGGACCCCTTGCGCGCCTCGATCTCCGGCAGGGTTCCATCCTCCAGCAAGGTCGCCAGAAGCGCCAGGCTGAAAGGCGAGCTCAGCCATGCGCCCGTCCGCAGCGACTCGGCGAGCCGCTGCCGCCGGTCGGCGTCGGCAAGGGTGACCAGGCCGATCGGAAGGCCCGGGAAGCCGCGCTTCGACAGGCTGTCGATCAGGATGACGCGGTCCGGCACGAGAGCGGCGATCGGGTGCGGGGCTTGCGGATGAAGGAAACTGTAGACCGCATCCTCGATCAGCGTCAGCTCGCCCTGGTCCACCACTGCGGCGATGTCGCGCCGGCGCTCCGCCGTCATGGTGAGACCCAGCGGATTGTGCAAAGTCGGCTGCGTGTAGACCAGCCGAACGCCGTCCGAGGCGGCAACGGCCTTCAGGGAATCCGGCCGCATGCCCTGTTCGTCCATCGCGATCGGGATCGGCCGCAGACCCAGCCTCTGGGCGGTCGCCTTCACCATCGGGTAGCTGATGGCCTCGACGCCGACTGCCTCGCCGGTGTTGGCAAAGGCGGCGAGCGCAGCGGCGATCGCCTGTCGGGCGCCGCCGGCGAAGATGAGATGCTCGGGCCGCGGCTGCCAGCCGCCATAGGAGAGATGCCGCGCCAGCGCCACGGCCAGCCGCTCCGCCCCGTAGGCCGAGGTTGAAGCCGAGGCGAACGGGAGGCCATCCCCTTCCGCCGCGCGCATCATGGCATGGGCAAGCGCGCGCTCGTCCTCCGGCTGCACTGCCGTCGAGTTGAACTCCAGATCGATGATCCGTGCCTGGCCGGGCTCGCGCAACCGCGCCTGAGGCGGCACGAGGCGGACGAAACTGCCGCGGCCGACCTCGCCCGAGACCATCCCCCTGCGCACCAGCTCGGCATAGGTCCGCGCGACCGTCGAGACGGCGAGCCCGTTCTCGTAGGCATAGCTCCTGATCGTCGGCAGGCGCTGCCCCGGCGGGCGGAGCCCGTCGACGATCTCCGCCGTGATCCGGTTCGCGTGCTCGAGATAGCTGGGCGTGCTCATTCTTGTTCTCGGAACAATGAATTTATTGATCCGAGTTTCGCGTCGATGTCAAACACTCCACTTCGCGATCGTGCCCTGTCAGGGATTGGGATGAGCTTCACGACCTTCGTCGCTTTCGTGCTGATCAGCGCGGCCCAGGTCGCGACGCCGGGACCTTCGACGGTCTTCCTGCTCAACAATGCGCTCGCCTATGGCGCACGCCGCGCCATCGTGGCCCTGAGTGGCGATCTGGTCGCCATCGTCATTCTGGCCTCGCTGTCGGCCGCCGGCGTCGGCGCGCTCCTGGCTGCCAACACGGCGCTGTTCGCCGTCCTGCGCATCGCCGGTGCAGCCTACCTGCTCTGGCTCGGCATCCAGTATTTTCGGGTGTCGCCGGCCGTATCTGAGCAGAGTACCGGCGCGGAGGGCTCCTCGCGCAGCGCCACTGCCGGCCTGTGGCTGCAATCCTTCTGGATCGGCATCAGCAATCCCAAGGCGGTGCTGTTCTTCGCGGCGCTGTTTCCGCAGTTCATCCCGGCCGATGGCGGCCCGGGCTCGCTGGTTTTTCTCGTGATCGCCTTCGTCACGACGAAGCTCATTGTGCTCGGCGGCTACGCGCTCGCCGCACGTCAGCTTCGCCGGGTTTTCGCCCGTGGCGGCAATATGGCTGTCGGGCGCCGGCTGACAGGCGCGCTGTTCATCCTGTTCGGCTGTCTGATGATTTGGCCGCTGGTCGCCTGAGGAGCCATGTCGTCAGATGATCTCGAAGCAACTGAGGCATATCAAACCGCAGGATCGATGACCTCGCAGCAGGATCTGCCACGCAGTTGCGCCGGACGTCTTCTAGGTTGTCCGCGACGGAGACCATCCGTTCCCAGCTGTCCCGCAGGACTATCGCCCGGCGGTGGGACTGCTCGCCGAGACGCAGGCCGAGCGCTCAAATGCCTACGCCTTCATCTTCACCCGCGCTGAGCGCGTCTTCGTCTTGTGAGAGGAAAAATCATGCCCAAACTCGCAGCGACGGTTGCTGTCGCGACCGCTCTTGTCTCCGGTGTCGCCATGGCGCAGCCGGCCAAGCCCACGATCGTCCTCGTCCATGGCGCCTTCGCCGACTCGTCGAGTTGGAACGGCGTCATCGCGAACCTCCAGAAGGATGGTTACGCGACGGTCGCCGTCGCCAATCCGCTGCGCAGCGTGTCGGGTGACGCGCAGCTCGTGTCCGACGTCGTCAGAAGCATCGTGGGTCCGGTGGTCCTGGTCGGCCATTCCTATGGCGGCCAGGTCATCTCGAATGCCGCCAAGGGGCACGACAACGTCAAGTCGCTTGTCTATGTCGCGGCCTTCGCGCCGGACGTTGGCGAGGCGGCGGCAGATCTCGCCGGCAAGTTCCCTGGCGGGACGCTGGGCGAGGCACTGGCGCCCCCGGTCAAGCTCGCCGGCGGCGGCATCGATCTCTACATCGATCAGGTGAAATTCCGTGACCAGTTCGCTCACGACGTCCCGGCCGAGGCGACCGCGCTGATGGCGGCCGGCCAGCGCCCCATCACCGAAGCCGCCCTGACCGAAAAATCCGGCGAGCCGGCCTGGAAATCGCTGCCTTCCTATTTCGTCTATGGCGACGGCGACAAGAATATCCCGGCCCAGGCACTCGGTTTCATGGCAGAGCGCGCCGGCTCGAAGCGAACGGTCGTGCTCAAGGGGGCGTCGCATGTCGTGATGGTCTCGCAGCCCGCAGCGGTAGCGGAACTGATCGCCGAGGCCGCGGCACGCCATCTCCAGAAGCCATGACGGGCGGCCTCCGTGCCCGCTCGTAGCAGTCTGCCGAGAGCGAGCCATCCGCAGCGCCTGATCCAGCAGGGAGAAACCATGCCGACACTTTACTTTGCCGTAGGCGCCTGTTCGCTGGCGCCCCACATTGCTCTCGAATGGATCGGAAAGCCGTATGAAGCGGTCAGGGTCCAGTATGGCTCGAAAGAGATTCTGGCCGTGAACCCTGCAGGCGCCGTGCCGACCCTTCGCGAGGACGATGGCTGGCTTCTGACGCAGGCTGGCGCGATCCTCGACTATCTCGCCTGCAAGCACCCCGAGGCCCGTCTGTCCGGTAGTGACGGCCTGCGGGCCAAGGCCGAGGCGCATCGGTGGTCGGCCTTTCTGACCTCGGACGTGCACGCGGCTTTCTGGCCGGTCTTCATGCCGGCGCGCTACACGACCGACCCAGGCGAAGGCGCGCGGCGTGCGGTGGTGGAAGCGGGGCACAGGCTCGTCGCCAAGCAGTTCGGCATCCTCGACCGCCATCTCGACGGGCGCGAACATATTCTCGACGGCGGGCGCTCTATCATTGACGCCTACTCCTTCCCGATGATCCGATGGGCGATGAAGCTCCTGCCGGGTGGCCTGGAACCATATCCGAACGTGCAGGCTCTGCATGACCGGCTAGCGGCCGATCCCAGCGTGCAGAAGGTGCTCGCACGCGAGGCGGGCGGCTGACACTCGAAGGACAACACAAGAATGACGAGCGGCATCCACCACTTCACCGGCATCACGGCCAACGTGCAGGCGAACGTCGATTTCTATGTCGGCTTCCTGGGGCTCAGGCTCGTGAAACGAACCGGCGGCTTTGCGGATGCCGAACAGTTGCACCTCATCTACGGGGATGGGCTCGGCAGCCCCGGCTCGTTGCTGACCTTCCTCGTCTGGGAGGCGGCCGGCCGCGGCCGCACCGGTATCGGACAGGTCTCGGAAGTGGCGTTGGCGGTGCCACCGGCGTCGCTGGGGGAGTGGCTCACCAAGGCGCTGGCCGCCAGCATCCCGCTCGAGGGGCCTTCCCGGGAGTTCGGGGAGTCGGTCCTCCGCCTCAAGGATCCCGACGGGCTGATCGTGAAGCTGGTGGGCGTCGACATGGCGACGCCCGCTCCGCTGCCCGACGCACCGATCAGGTTGCGGGGCGTCACGCTCCTGACCGACAGGGCGGCGGAAACCGCGAGTTTTGTGGCGCGTTTCGGCTACGGGCATGGCGAGCAGGCCGGCCTGACGCAGCGCATGGTTTCCGATTCCGATGTCGTCGACATCAGGCAAGTGTCAGGCTTCGTACCGTCGGTGCCGGGAGCTGGGGTGCCCGATCACGTCGCTTTTCGCGCACTGGACGCCGACGCCATCCGGTCGATGCGCCTGTCGCTGAAGGAGTACGGGCCGACCGAGGTCCACGACCGGAAGTATTTCCTGTCGCTCTATGTCCGCGATCCGGCCGGCATCTTGCTGGAACACGCGACAGACGGGCCAGGGATGTCGATCGACGAAGCGCCCGGCGAACTTGGCCGGACCCTGTTTCTGCCGCCGCATGAGGCAGGCCGTGCCGAGGACCTGAGGGCGATGCTTCCTCAGTTTGCCCTGCCCGGCGAGGAGAGGTTTCCGGTTCGGGATCTTCCGTTCATCCATCGCTTCAACCGGCCGGAAAGGCCCGACGGCACGACCCTGGTCCTGCTGCATGGCACCGGCGGGAGCGAGGCCGATCTGATGCCGATCGCACGCCGCATTGCCCCCCGGGCCGTGCTACTCGGCGTGCGCGGCCGGGCGACGGAGGAGGGCAGCAATCGCTGGTTCCGCCGGATTGATGCCACGACCTTCGACCAGGCGGATATCCGCAGCGAAGCCGAAGCGTTCGCGGCCTTCGTCGAGGACGCCGTGGCCGGTTACGGGCTCGACCGGGAGCGACTCGTCTTCCTCGGCTATTCCAACGGCGCGAACTTCCTCGCTGCGGTGATCCAGCTGCATCCCGGTATCGCAAGGCATGCGGTGCTGTTGCGGGGCATTCAAGCACTTGAAGCGCAACCGGCTGTCGATCTCTCGGATACCGATGTGCTGGTCCTCAACGGGCGCGACGATGCCTACACCCGCGACGCGCCGGACGTGACGGAGGCGCTCGCGAGCCGCGGCGCACGTGTGGAGTTCCGGGAGCTCGCAGCCGGCCACGAACTGACCGACGTTGATGTCGGCGAGGCTTCCGAATGGCTTCACCGGAATCTCCCGGCAGGCTGAGCGGCCAGCAGCGCACGTTATTGATCGTTCGCGAAGATCCACTCCAGACCGCGATCCCAGTAAGGCTGCCCTCCAAATCGCTCGACGAGCCAGTCGATGAAGACCCTCACCTTCGGTGCCAACTCGCGCGAGCTTGGGTAAAGCACCCAGAGCGTCTGGGTCGAGATGAGCGGGTAATCGGGAAGAGCTGGCACGAGGGCTCCAGATCGAAGCTCGTCCGCGGCGCACCAGGTAGCCATCCAAGCGACGCCGAGCCCCGCACAGGCCGCATCGCGCACGGCGGCGCCGTCATTGATGCGTAGGCTGGGAGTGATACGCCGCTCGATCAGTTCTCCACCCTTCGCGCGGAACGTCCAGAGATCGAGCGTACCGACAACGAGGCATGCGTGGTCCGAGAGGTCGTCGGGCGTGCTCGGCCGGCCGCGCCGTTCGATATACTCAGGCGATGCAACCAGCACTCGTCTATCCGGAGCGAGCCGCCGCGCGACGAAGGACGTGTCATTGAGCTCGGCATAGCGAACCGCCACGTCGAAGGCACCCTCGACAAGATCGACGACGCTGTCCGATATCCGCAAGTCGAGAGCCAATTCGGGATATCGCCTGCAGAATTCGGGCAGGCCTGGCACGATATGCATGCGCGCGAACGAGGCCGGCGCCGCCACACGCAAGGTACCGCGCGGCGCGGCCTGGCCCCGCCCGAGAGCCGCCCGGGCGGACTCGGCTGCGAGCACGACGTGCTCCGCATGCGGCAGGAAGGCGAGGCCATCCTCGGTCAACGTCGCCTGTCTCGTCGTTCGGTGGAGAAGCCTCGCCCCGAGCTTTTTCTCGAATGCCGCCAACCTGGCGCTCGCTCCCGCCGGAGTGAGGCCCAGATCGCGGGCTGCAGAGCTGATGCTCCGGAGCTGAGCGATGCGCACGAACAGGTTCAGGTCGTTCACATCCATGGCGCTACTTTCAAAGATTCATTGAAACTGATCCTAGGTAGCCCCGCTACTGAGGGCAATCGCGACAAGTCATATGGACTGGCATCGCAACGGGACCATAGGTCATGGCGCCCGCTCTGCCTCTCCTGTCGAAAGGACGTCGTTATGACCAAGACCATGAAGGCAGCCGTCCTCACGCGCTTCGGCGGACCGGACGCGTTCGAGCTGCGCGAAGTGCCGGTTCCGGACGTCGGTCCGCGCCAAGTGCGAGTGCGGGTGCACGCCACGGCCATCAATCCGCTCGATTACCAGATCCGCCGCGGCGACTACGCGGAGTACGTGCCGCTGCCCGCAATCACCGGTCACGACATCTCGGGCGTTATCGAGGAGCTGGGCTCGGACGTTCGCGAGTTCGCAGTCGGCGATGAGGTCTACTACACACCGAAGATCTTCGGCGCCGCCGGCTCCTACGCCGAGCAGCACGTCGCCGACGTCGAGCTCGTCGGCCGCAAGCCGCGAAACCTCACGCACATCGAGGCGGCGAGCCTGACGCTTGTCGGCGGCACGGTCTGGGAGGCGTTCGTCCAGCGCGCGCAATTGCAGGCCGGCGAGACGATCCTGATCCACGGCGGCGCGGGTGGCGTCGGCACGATTGCGATCCAGGTGGCAAGGGCGATCGGCGCGCGGGTGATCACGACGGCGCGTGCCCGCGACCACGACTTCGTACGCTCGCTCGGCGCGGACGAGGCGATCGACTTCACAGCCGAAGACTATGTGGAGGCGGTCGCCCGGCTGACCGGGGGAGAGGGCGTGAACGTCGTTTTCGACACGATCGGCGGTGACGCCCTGACACGAAGCCCGCTCGTCCTTGCGGATGCCGGACGCGTGGTCAGCCTCGTCGATATCGCGCAGCCGCAGAACCTCATCGAGGCCTGGGGCAAGAACGCGGCCTATCACTTCGTCTTCACCCGTCAGAACCGCGGCAAGCTCGACGCGCTCACGAGTCTCGTCGAGCGCGGCCTGGTCAAGCCCGTGATCGGCGCGACGCTGCCGCTCGCCCGCATGGCCGAGGCGCACGACCTGCTGGAGAACGGCACCGCACGAGGGTTGCGTGGGAAGGTCGTGATCGACGTCTCGGGCGACGCGGCCGCCCTGCCCCCCTCCGGGCGGGCCGCCTGACCCGGCGCGCGGACGGTCGGGAACGATTCCCGGCCGTCCGAAACAAAGGGAGAAACCGATGATCAGAGAAGCTGCGATGCTTCGCCTCCTGCCGGGGGCCGCCCCTGCGTTTGAGCGCGCATTCGCCAGCGTCGCGCCGCTGCTCGCCGGGACGGATGGCTGCTTGAGCTATCGCCTGATGCCGACGCTTGAAAGCCCCGAGATCTATCTGATCGAGGTGGACTGCCGCGACTTGGCGGCCCACACTGAAGGCTTCGAGCCGAGCGAGGCGCATGCGCGCTTCATGGCGCCGCTCGAGCCGCTGCTCCTCGGCGAACCCATTGTCGTGCATGTGCCGGTGGGAGAGCCCGAAGGGTGAGACAGCCGCTGCTATTTCCCAATGAAGCCTTCGACGGAGCCGGGCCGTCGATGCATGACCGAGTCGCGGTCGCCTAGATGCCGATGATGTCCGGCGAGCCCAGCGGATTGCGCGACAGCGAGTGGAAGATCGTCCCGCCGATACCCAGCGCGGCCCCGGCCATGGCGCCGAGCTGGACGCGCGGCAGGCGACATTCGACGACGGGGATGCGGATGCGCTGATCAGCCTCGCCGATCAGCCCGAGCAACCCATCGCTCGGAGCGATCGCGCGATCACCGCTTCCTAGCGCCACCACCGCCACGACGCATGTCGGACCAGCCAGAAGCAGCGTCGCCAAAGCGTTGCAGCGGTCGAAACGTAGCGACAGTAGGCCTGCACGCAAACGATATGGGCGCCGAGGAGCAGGATCGGCCCCAGGGTGGCCGACAGGATGAGGATCCAGCGCTGATCGGGGCCGCCCAGGATGCGAGCGATATGGGGTACCACGAGCCCAACGAAGCCGATCGGCCCGACCGCAGCCGTCGCCGCACCGCAGAGCAGGATGCTCCCGTGTGACTTCGGTCACCGGCCTATGCTTGTCCGCAACTGTGACGCCTCTTGCCGAATGTCCGCTTGGCAGCCGCAGCCTCACTCCCGCTATCGCACGACGCTGCCGCCCGGCACCGTCGCGCGACAGCGGGATCGGCTCGCCTCAGAACCTGACGGCGAGGTTTGCCTTGAAGGCGTGGTCCTGGGCGTCGGTTGCGAGCTGGCCGGTGTAGGAGACGCCGAGCGCCGGCTTCGAGGAGCGCCGCATTCTTCGCGATCGGGACGCCGGCGGTGCTGAACGGGGCGCTGCCGGCGAAGGCGAGCGTCGCCTGTGGGTCGACGTCACCGAAGGCATGGCGCCAGGCGAGCGCGCCGCGCAGCGTCAGGTCCATGCCGGACAGCGCGAAATTGCTCGAGGCGCGCAGGCCCAGCGTGGTGTAGCCGACGCCGGTAGTCCGGCTCCGGGCGGTGAGCGCTGCCGCCCCGCCGATCTCGCGGAAGCCATCCGTGCGCAGGTTGACATAGGCGAGCCCGGCGAAGGGCTCGAGCGCGATCCGGGCGAGGTCGATCCGGTAGCCGAGCTCGCCGAAGATCTGGGCAGTGCCGGCCCGGTAGTCGCTGGTCAGTCGGTCGCCGAAGCCGGCGAAGCTGACGGTGCGGCGTGTCTCGACATCGTGCCAGCTGTAGCTCGCGCCCAGACGCAGCCCGAGCGCGCCCCACTGCCCGCCGCCATAGAGGCCGAGATGGTAATTGTCGCTCTCGCCCGAGGAGAGCCGGCGGTTCACCTTGAACTCGGTGCGGCTGTAGCCGGCGAGCAGGCCGAAGCGCAGCGTGTCGAAAGCGGCGACATCGGCGCCGAGCAGGAAGCCGCCGGTCGAGCGGGTCAGCCTGGCGGCGTTGGCCGTCGCGTCGCTGCGGCCGAAGGAGCCGTAGCCCTGGCCCCAGACGGCGAAGCGGTCGCTGCGCAACGCCGGCATCAAGCCGGTGGTGGCGGGCGCCCTGTCGGCGGCGAAGCCGTAGGTCATGGTCGGCATCGGCGCCCCGCCGACGGCGCCGAAGGCCGAGCGCAGCCGGTCGACCGCGGCCGAACGGACCGCGCCGCTCTCCTCGACCAGCGCCGTCCTGGCCGAGGCGTGGATCTCGCCGGAGATGGCGTTGAACACGCCCGGCACGCCGGATACCGGCAGCGTCACGATGGCGTCGAACAGCGGGTTGCCGATGCCGAGCGTCTGCGCCGCATTCGAGGAGGCCAGCTCGTTGGCGGTGGTGGCATAGGAGGCGAAGCCTGGGCTGCCCCCGCCGCCACCGCCGTTGCTGCCGTCGTCATAGGCCAGGGTCAGGAAGACGTTCTGGCTGTCATAGGCGAGCGCCGGCTTGAGGAAGGCGAAATCGGAGGTGACACCGCCGAAGGTGCCGGTGCGGGCGGCGGTGGTCGAGAGGATCGTATAGGTGGCGTTTGCCGCATAAGCGCCCGGCACCGCCAGCACCTGCACATTCGCCCCGCTGTCGATGGTCACCGCGCCGGTGGCCGTGATGCGGTCGTGCTGACCCGTGGGGGTCACGTCGACCCGGTAGACGCCGCCGCTGTTGAAGGCGACGGGGCCGGCAACGTTGATGGTGCCAGGCGAATTGCCCGGCGACGCCACGCCGCCATTGTTCACCACGAGGCCGCCAACAGTGCCGTTGCCGGAAAGCACGCCGCCGTTGTTGATCGTGTAGCTGGCGCTGCTGGAGGAGCCGTTGGCCAGCACCACATTGCCGCCATCAACCCCGATGTCGCCGCTATAGGCGTCGGGGTTGGAGAAGAGCACGGTGCCGCCGCCGGTGAAACTCACCCTGCCGGGGCCGGCGATGGTGCCGTCGAAGGTGTAGCTGCCGGAGCGGTTGAAGACGAGCGCGCCGTCGTTCGCGACATGGCCTGTGATCGAACCTGTGGTCCCGCCGTCACCGATCTGGAGGGTAGCATCGTCCAGGATGGTGGTGCCGCCGGTATAGGTATTGGCGCCGGTCAGGATCAGGACGCTGTTCCCGCCCACTGTGATGCCACCCGTCCCGGAGATCGTTCCCGCGAAGGCAGTGGCCGCCGTCTGGACGATCTCGACATTCCGGGCGCCCAGCACGACCTGGCCGGAGCCGCCGCCGGACAGGTTCTTCAGACCCTGGGGACCGGTGGTCGCGTGGATATCCAGCGCGCCGTTCACGACGACGCTTTGCATGCCGTCGAGCCTGGACGTGCCGGACAGGGCTAGCGTGCCCTGCTGCACGAACAGCTTGCCGGAGAGGCCGGAGCTGTCGCCGGACAGCGTGAGCGTGCCTGCGCCGGCCTTGGTGACGTCGCCCGCACCGGAAAGGGTCCCGCTGAGGGCCGTGGTGGTGCCCTCGGCGATATTCATCGTGCCGCCGCCGGCATCGAAGGCGAAGGCGCGGGTGGAGGCCATGCCCTGGGTGACCGCGAGCGTGCCGCCTTCGAAGGTCACGCCGCCGGCCGAGGCACCGAGCGCGTGGTTGTCCGAGATCTGCAGCGTGCCGGCCTGGATGACCGTTCCGCCCTGATAGGTGTTGCTCCCTGCGAGCACGATGGTGCCCGCGCCGATCTTGGTGAGGGCGCCGGTGCCGGTGATCTCCAGCCCGACGGTGGCGGTGGTGTCCGCGCCCTCCGCCCACAGCCGGCCGCCGCCGCCGAGGTCGAGCGCGCCATGGAGACCGCCGACGATGTTATAGCCCGAGGTGAGGAACTCCAGCGTTCCGAAGCCCTGCGTCCCCGACACCGTCACCGTGCCGGCCGTGCCCCCGAACACGCCCATCTGGCCGCCCCAGGCCGAGCGCGCATCGTCGACGTTCAGCCAGGACGTGCCGGCGGACGTCCAGTTGCCGTCGCCGCCCTGCGTGGTGCCGCCGCCGGGGCTCCAATACTGCAGGCTGGTGTCCAGGACCGCCACGTCCACGGTCGTGGAGCCGATCTGGAGTTGGGCTGCCGGGCCGCCCGAAGGCGCGGTGCCCAGGGCCAGTCCGTTGTCGGTCAACGCGGCGGTGCTCGAAAAGATGCGGTAGATGCCGATCCCGTAGCCGGTGTCGGCCGTGACGTTGAGCGTGCCGTCCACGGTCAGCGCATCTGCGGTGAACAGCGGTGTCAGGCTGGCCGCGCCCAATGTCACATTGGTAATGGCCCCGGCGCTGAGCGTGAGCGCGCCCACGCTCAGGCGATTGGCCGCAGTGCCGGACAGGATGCCGCCGTTCTCCACCGTGACCGTTCCGGTCAGGTTGCCGCCGCTTCCGGTCAGCGTCGCGCCGGTCTTGATGTTCACGGCCCCCGGCAGCGTGCTGCCCGCCGCCATCGAGAGCGTGCCGGTCTCGACATTGGTGATGCCGGAGAAGGTGCTGGCACCTGCCAGCGCCAAGGTGCCGGCCCCGGACTTGGTGAGTGTCCCGGTGCCCGAAACGACGCCGTTGACCGTCAGCGTGGTGTCCTGCGCGGTGCTGAGCGTGCCGCCGTTGCTGCCGACGGCGATGTTGCGTGACGTGGCGATATCGGCGGTGGTCGCCAGCGCGCCTCCGGCAAAGGTGAGCCCGCCGCCACTGCCCAGGGCCGTGTCCGCGGCGATCTGCAGCGTGCCGGCGCTGAAGGTCGTGCCGCCGGTATAGGTGTTGACGCCGGTGAGGGTCAGGGTGCCCGCGCCGGCCGAGGTCAGGCTGCCCGCGCCCGATATGACGCCGCTCACGGTGGCGGAACTGGTGGCGCTGATGGCGCCGTTGGTCTGCAACCTGATGTTGCGGGCGATGGTGGCGGCGTTGCCCGTCACCTCCAGCCCGCCGGCATTGAGCAGCACCGCACCGCCGCCCAGATTGTTGTCGTCGGTGATGCTGAGGATGCCGCCGAGCACCTGCGTTCCCGCGATCGCGGACGGAGAGACGGCGTAAGTGTTGTTGCCCGTCAGGATGAGCTTGCCGGAGCCCGCCTTGGTGAAGATCACGCGCGTGGCGGTGGTGCCGCCACCACCGATGACGCCGCTCAGCGTCACGGTGTTGTCGTTCGTGACCCGGGCGCCGCTGAACCCGGCGTTGATGTTCTTGGAGATGGTGACGTCGCTGCCGGTGACGCGCAGGCCGTCCGTGTTCGTGTTGCCGGTGTTCAGCGTCAGCGAGCCGCCGGGCAGATTCGTCTGGTTCGCGATGGACAGCGCGCCTTCGGCGATGTTCAGGCTGGTCTGGGAGCCGCTGTTGTTCCCGGTCAGCACGAGCGTGCCACCGTCCGAGCTGGTCCGGTTGAGCGTGAAGGCTCCCCCCAGGGTACCGCTGATCGTCAAGGTCGAGGCGTTCGCCAGGCCGATGCTGGTGGCGGCCGTCAGGGTCACATCGCCCGCAACCGTGGCGCTGCCGGCAGCCACTTGAAGGGCGCCCATGTTCGACGAGCCGACGCCCGCGAGCGAGATGGCGTCGGCGATTGTCACGCCGTTGTTCAGTTGGAGAGCCGCGCCGGACGAAACCGTGGTGCCGCCGGCGCTGCCGCCCAGGGCGCCACTGCTGGCAGCCACGAGCGTACCCGCCGACACGGTTGTGGTGCCGGTGTAATCACTGGCGCCGGACAGGGTGAACGTGCCGGTCCCCGTCTTGGTGAGGCCGCCGCCAATACCCGTGACCGTGCCTTCAAAGCTACCCGAGCTGTTTCCGGCCAAGGTCAGCGTCTGGCCGCCCAACGCGATCTGGCCGGCCCCCGAGAGGCCTTGGATGCTTGCGCCGCTGGTCGTACCGGAAATGTCGAACGTGCCGGCGACGGCAACGCTCGAGGTCGATGCGATGGAGCCCGATCCTGACAGAGCCAGCGTGCCTGCCGAAATCGTGGTGGAGTCGGTATAGGTGTTGGTACCGGTCAGGATCAGGGTGCCCGCGCCGGCGGAGGTAAGACCGCCCACGCCCGATATGACACCACTCACGGTGGCGGAATTGGTAGCGCTGATGGCGCTGTTGGCCCGCTGCAGCGTGATGTTACGGGCGATGGCGGCGCTGGTGCCGGTCACCTCCAGCCCGCCGCCATTGAGCAGCACCGCGCCGCCGCCCAGATTGTTGTCGTCGGTGATGCTGAGGATGCCGCCGAGCACCTGCGTCCCTGCGTTCGCAGTCGGAGAGACGGCGTAGGTGTTGGTGCCCGTCAGGATGAGCTTGCCGGAGCCCGCCTTGGTGAAGATGGCGCGCGTGGCGGTGGTGCCGCCACCCCCGATGACGCCGCTCAGCGTCACGGTGTTGTCGTTGGTGACCCGGGCGCCGCTGAACCCCGCGGTGATGTTCTTGGAGATGGTGACGTCGCTGCCGGTGACGCGCAGGCCGTCCGTGTTCGTGTTGCCGGTGTTCAGCGTCAGCGTGCCGCCGGGCAGATTCGTCTGGTTCGCGATGGAGAGCGCGCCTTCGGCGATGTTCAGGCTGGTCTGGGAGCCGCTGTTGTTCCCGGTCAGCACCAGCGTGCCACCGTCCGAGCTGGTCCTGTTGAGCGTGAAGGCTCCCCCCAGGGTACCGCTGATCGTCAAGGTCGACGCGCTCGACAGGCCGATGGAGCTCGCGGCCGTCAGGGTCACATCGCCCGAAACCGTGGCGCTGCCTGCAGCCACCCGCAGCGCACCGATGTTCGAAGGGCCGGTCCCCGCGAGCGAGATGGCGTTGGCGATGGTCACGCCGTTGTTCAGTTGGAGAGATGCGCCGGATGCGACCGTGATGTTGCCGGCGCCCAGCGCGCCGCTGTTGACGGCCGCGAGGATGCCCGCCGACACCGTGGTGCCACCGGTGTAGGTATTCGCGCTGGTCAGGGTCAGCGTGTTGGCGCCGGCCTTCACCACGCTGCCGGTCCCGGAAATGACATTGGCAAGCGTCAGGTCCGAGGCCTGGTTGAACGTGACCGACGACGCGCCCTGCAGTTCGATGGCGCCGGTCAGCGCCCAGGTTCCGCCGGATCCGAAGGCGAGGCTGTTCTGGCCGCCGGTGAAGCTGATCGCAGCCGCCCGTGTCGTGAAATCACCGCTCAGACCGCCGGCGATGTTGCTGCCATCCGCAAGCATGATGGCGAGGTTCGCGCCCTCGATGGCTGCGCCGCCGTTGCCGGTCGTAGACGGATTGCTGCCGGCGCCGCCCCTGCCGCCCCTGCCGCCGAAGACGGTGCCGGCGACGGTAATCGTCAGCGCCCCTGAATTGCCTTCGATTCCGATGCCGCGCGCACCATTGCCGCCTGTGCCGCCGGTGCCGTTGACGAGAGAGCCGTTGCCCCCGTTGCCGCCAGCGCCACCGATGATGGTGCCGGCGACCGAGAAGTCCGCGGTCGGAAGATTCAGGAGCAGGAGGCCGGTGCCGCCATTGCCGCCAGCAGCAGCAGTGATGCCGTCGCCGCCGCCGCCGCCGCCCGCTCCGCCCCGGATGACGGACGCGGAACCCATTCCGGCGAAGACACCGCCATCCAGGACGACACCGGCGCCGCCGCCACCGCCGCCTCCGGCACCACCGCCGCCGCCACCGCCGCCGCCCTGATACGCTCCGTTGGCGAAAGTGGAGGCATCACCATAAAAGCCGCGGTAACCACCGCCGCCACCGGCACCGTAAGCCCCGCCGCCACCGCCGCCGCCGCCGGTCGCACCGCCGCCGCCGCCACCAGTGTCTCCCCAACCACCGACACCGCCGCTGTCACCGCCGCCGTTGCCGCCGGCGATGTCACTGATGGAGCCGCCGCCACCGCCGCTGCCAGCTTCGCCACCGCCACCGCCACCGCCCGATCCGCTGGAGCCGGCGCTGCCGGCGTTACCGCCGGCTCCGCCGCCACCGCCGCCGGCGCCACCGCCACTGCTCGTGCCGCCGCCGCCACCCGGGTTGGAAACGAAGTCGCCGCCGGCGCCGCCACCGCTCTGGCTGCCATCGCCTCCCGCGTAGTTAAAACCGCCGCCGCCGCCGCCATTCCCGTAATTGGAAGCGCCGCCGCCTCCGCCCGCCCCAGGGCTGAAGCGGCCGCCGTCGCCGTCCGCGGCGAGAAGAGGCGTGGCGGCGAGGGCAAGCGAGATGGCCAGCGCCGAAGTGGTGCCGGAAAGGGTACGCAGAGGCTTAGGCACAGGCATCTCCTCAATGCCCGCCATGCCCGCGCCTGATACCCGGCAACGATCAGGAACGACGAGCCCGCCTCACGAACGGCGGATAGAATCCAATATCCAGGGAGAGGTCCGAGCCGAGCCAGCGTCTCCGCCGCGCACAGCGATTCCTCGCCAGCTACGAGCGATAGAAAAATCCCTGCGCGTCATCAAGCCGGAATAGACGTATGATAGAAATTCTGCTCTCGAGGTGACCAAATTGCCACCCCAAATCAGTTCCATTTCCGAATATCCGATTCCCCGCAGCGATCTGTGCGCTGGATACCCTTACGCGACGTCATGGCGATGCTTGCGTTGAAGGGGATCGACCGGCGCCGCCCACCGTGCGCGAACGTCCGCCTGGAGGCAATATTCCAATGTCCTGGAGTGGCGCCAAGCCACGATTATCTCAGAGTGCTTCGGCAAGGGCCGCAAAAAATGCGTCGTCGCTGATCTCGAGGCGCTGGCGATAGCTTGGCTTCGAGCGGGCGCAGAGGACCACGACGACAAGCCCGTGTCGCGGATTGATGTGGATGTGCTGGCCGTAGATGCCCTCAGCCTGGAAGCTGCCTGCGAGGGCCGGCGATTCCAGTACCGGTATCCACCACATGTATCCGTAGGGTACGCTCTTCTCGCCGATCTTGAAGGGCGCTCCCGCCTCGCTGTTCCAGGCTTCGGGCAGCAGCTTGTCGCCGCCGATGCGGCCTTCATCGAGCACGAACTGGCCGAACCGGCCATAATCGCGCAAGGTCGCATGCATGCCGCTGCCGGAAATCGTCATTCCGTCCGGGCTCTCCGACCACCAGCTCGCATCGGCCTCCATGCCGAGCCGCGACCAGAGCTTTTCGCTGCAGTAGTCGGCGAGGCTCTTCCCGGTCGCATTCTGCATCAGCAATCCGATCAGATAGGACTCGCCGGTGTTGTAGGTCCAAGATTCGCCCGGCGGGGTGTGCGCCGGCAGTGAGGCCATGTGCCTCGCGATGCCTCCCTTTTCCCAACTGCACTGAATCTCCAGCAATTGCCGGCGGTCCGAGGTCGGGTCGGTGTAGTCCTCGCGCCAGCGCACTCCCGAACTCAGCCGCAGCAGCTGCCGGACGGAGACCTTCTCATAGACCCCGCCGAGCGGCATGTAGCGGGTGACGGAATCGTCGAGGCTTTCGATCGCGCCTTCCTTCAGCGCGATGCCGACGAGCGTCGCAGCGACGGATTTGGCGAGCGAGCAGGAGTTCCATTTCGTCTCGGGGCCGATGCCGAGGCCGTAATGCTCGGTGACGACGTCACCGTCCTTGAGGATCAGCAGGCCGGCGATGCGATTGACCGACAGATAGTCGCAGAGATCGAAGCTTCGGTCGTGATCCCGGATCGCGAGCCTCGGCAGCGCGGATGCCGAGGTCTTCAACGGCTTGATCGCGCCGCCGCGCCGCACCATCCGGGAGGGAAACAAGCCCTGGTCCGAAGACATGGTCGCCACCAGCTCGTCCGGAAGCAGCGTGCCGTCATAGAACCGCATGAGCTGGCTGCGTTTCGTCTCGTCGATGCCCATGGTCGTTCGCCTGTTGTGACGCATCGAGGATGTCGATGCTGAAGTAAGAGATCGATCGCGTTTAGTCGCCGGATCGGCGCCTTGGGATGTCTGTTCGAGGCCTGACGGGAACAGCTGCCACGCTGCTCTTCTCATGCCATGGCGGCCATCTTCAGTCTGTTGCGTTTCGTCCCGGGCTGTAGCGGTTCAGAGCGGAGCATGGGCGCGGGCATAGGTGCCGCGCGCAAAACGCTCCAGTTTCAGGGGAGCGATGGCGTGATCCGCCGGCTCGCCCTTGGCGAGGTGCGCGACATGGCGGCCGACTGCGGGGCCGAGACCGAAACCATGACCGGAGAAGCCTGTCGCGACGATGAGCCCCGAAACCGCCCCCGGAGCATCCAGCACCGGCAGCGCGTCCGGCAACACGTCGATATAGCCAGCCCAGGATTTGACGATCGCGAGACCGGTTGATCCGGCGAAGAGCCCGCGAACGACCTCGCCGGTTCGTTCCGCGCGGTCGCGATTGGCGGGAATCCGCGGCCTGCGTCCGGCCGCTGCGCGCTCCGGTTTAGGCACGGCGAGCCGTTCGTGCAGATCGTCGAGCAGGGGCCGCCCGAGGCGCAGGGAAAAACCGCTGCGATGGCGGAGGAACTCCGGCAGGAAGAAGCGCATCGCTCGCATGGAATCGAGCGTGAGATCGATGTCGGAACAGGAATCGGCGGCGATGATGCAGGAACCGTCGGCACGCTGGCGCAGCCCGATGCCATAGCCGCAGAAACAGGGCTCGCTTAGCGGCGGCAAGGGCGCCGTCAGCGAAACCGTGCTGCGGACGTTCTGCTGCGGCAGCGTCAGGCCGAGCGGTGCCAGCAGGCGATGGCTCTGCGCACCGGCCGCGCAGACGACGAGGTTGGCCTCGATCCGCCCGTGCTCGGTGAGGACACCGCTGACGCGGCCGGCTGAACGCTCGATCGCGAAGACCCCGCAATCCTCGATGATCCGCACTCCGGCCCGCGTGGCCGCCCGGGCGAAGGCCATCGTCGCAAGCGCAGGCTCGGCCTGCCCGTCGGAGGCGGTGAAGAGTGCGCCCTTCACGGGCTTCGACAGGGGCGGCAGGAGCTCTTCCGTCTCCTGCCGCGAGAGCATGCGCGCCTCGCTTGAAATCTCCCGGGTCGTATCCCGCCAGCGCGCGAAGGCGGCGTGCTCGGCCTCGGTCTCGGCGACGAAGACGCAACCGGTCCGGCGCCAGCCCACCGCTTCGCCGAGCTCGCGCTCCAGTTCCGGCCAGATCGACAGCGCCTCCACGGCAAGCGGCAGTTCGAGCGGGTCGCGATACTGCGTGCGCACGAAGCCCCAGTTCCGGCCCGACTGCTGGGATGACACGGTGTCCCGCTCGACGAGCGCAACGGAGAATCCTGCGGCGGCGAGATAATAGGCGGAAGCACAACCGACGATGCCGCCACCGATCACCACGACGTCGGCTCGGCGCGGCAAGGCCGCGCGCGTGGGAACGAGCTGCGCGAGCACGTCGTCCGGCACGTGCCCGGACAGGCTAAGCAGGGACATCGAGCACGGCGTCCATGTCCATCTCGACCCGGATATCGGGGTCGAAGAGGCCGGCCTGGACGGTCGTGCAGGCCGGGTTCACGCCACGGAACGCCTCGGCGAAGGCGGCCATCACGGGCTCGTAATCCTCGGCACGGGCGATGTAGATCCTGACGCGCACGACGTCGGCGAGCGTCGCTCCGGCCTCGGCGAAGGCCTTCTCCGCATTGCGGAACAGCTGCCGGGTCTGTTCGGCGGCCCCCTCGGCGAGGGTCTCGGTCGCGTAATCGTAGCCGGTGGTGCCCGACAGCATGATCTGCGCCCCGACGACGACGGCACGGCTGTAGCTGTATGCCGCCTCGAAGCTGCTGCCCGAGAAGATCAGGCTCCGGCCGGGTTTGTCGATGATCGTGAATGCCATGGCTCGCCTTCGCTGCGGTTGTCGTCGCATGTCACAGGCAATGGCGGCGGGGGCGCTGTCGATTTCAAAAATTCGAGGTGGTGGCCGAGGAATTCGGGGTAGGCCGTCGTTTTTCAGGGCTCGGCTTCTCAAAATTGAAATCGACATCCGGCCATCGCGGTGCCGATGTCAGGCAGGGCGAGGCCGAATGTGGCCGGGCCGTTCTGCAGCTGGAGTGGCATTGAGCCGATGCGGGTAGACGTCGCTATCGTCGGAGGGGGGATCGCCGGGGCTTCCGCAGCCTATTTCCTGGCGAAGCACGGCTCGGTCGCGTTGATCGAGCGCGAGCAGCATTTCAGCTATCACAGCTCCGGCCGCACGGCGGCGCAGTTTACGGTCGGCATCGGCGCCCCGACGATGCGGCGGATGGCGCAGGCGAGCCGCGCTTTTTTGGAGGCGCCTCCCGAGGGCTTCGCGGAGCAGCCGATCCTGACGCCGCGCGGCTGCCTCACCGTCGGGCGCAGCGAGCAGGCCGCGACGCTGCACCGCCTCGAGGAGCATCTCGCCTCGGTGGGCGCGCAGGCCCGCCGGCTCAGCCGGGACGAAGCGCTGGCGCTGTTTCCCGCGCTGCGGGCCGAGCGGATCGATGCCGGCGTCTACGAGCCGGACGCAATGGATATCGACGTGGATGTCCTGCTCCAGGGCTATCTGCGTGGCGCCAGGGCTGCAGGCGCGCATCTCTTCACCCGCGCCGATGTCCAGACGATCATGCGCGCGGACGGTCGCTGGCGGCTGAGCTGGAACGGCGGGGAGATCGAAGCCGAGGTGCTGGTCAATGCGGCTGGCGGCTGGACCGACGCGGTCGCGGCGACGGCCGGTCTCGCGCCGCTGGGCGTGGTTCCCCATCGGCGCACGGCCTTCACCTTCGCCCTCCAGACGGAGTTCGACGCGCGCGATTGGCCGCATGTCGGCACCGTCGACTACGACTGGTACGTCAAGCCCGAGCCGGGTTGCCTGATGGGCAGCCTCGCCGATGCGGTGCCGGTCGCACCCTTCGACGCCTATCCAGAGGATATCGACGTCGCCCAGGCGATCGAGAACATCGAGCGCGACACCAGGCTGCGCGTCGGCCGGCCGCTCAGCCAATGGGCCGGGCTGCGCAGCTTCGTCCGCGACCGCAATCCGGTCGCCGGCATGCGGCGAGAGGCGCCCGGCTTCTTCTGGCTCGCCGGCCAGGGCGGTTGCGGCATCCTGACCTCGCCCGCCATGGGGCAGGCCATCGCCGCCCTCGTCGCCGGTAAGCCGCTGCCCGATCCGATCAAGCAGCTGGGCGTCGCCGAGGCCGACCTCTCTCCGGAGCGCGAGAGCCTGGACGCGGGGGACTGAAACGTCGGCGGCCGATCGCTGCCTTGAACACGAGGCTGAAGACAGCCCGTCAAAAGAGGGGATACCACCATGTCAGGCCATGATTTCAAGGGGACGGATCTGCGCCGCCGCGCGGTGCTGGCGCTGGGCCTCGCCGCCGGCGCCGGCTCGCTTCTCGCACCGGCCTTCACTGCTCGCGCCCAAGGCAGGCCTGCCGGCCCGCCGTCCAAGCCACGCGGCCAGGTGGTCGCCGGCATTTCGCAGGAACCCACGGTCTTCAACCCGCTGATGCCGGGCAGCGAGGTCGACCAAGGCGTCTGGTGGCAGGTCTTCAGCCCGCTCTGGTTCATCGATCCGGAAGGGCGCGCTGTCCCCGACCTCGCGCGCGAGGTTCCCGGCGTCGCCAACGGCGGAATTTCGCCGGACGGTTTGAACTGGAAGATCAGGCTCAGGACGGACGCCAAATGGCATGACGGGACGCCCTTCACCGCCGAAGACGTCAAATTCACGCTCGACCTGATCAACACGCCCGGCTTCCGCGCTCGCAACCGCGTGGGCCACGACCTCGTCAAGGATATCACCGTCGTCGCGCCGGACGAGATCCACTGGCGGATGGAACGCGCCTATTCGCCCTATCTCTCGATCCTGGCGCTGACATTCATCGTGCCCAAGCACCTCCTCGGGCAGGTGAGCGATCCGAATACCGCCCCCTTCAACAGTGCTCCCGTTGGAACTGGGCCGTTCCGCTGGGGCGAGCGTGTCGCCGGTGACAGGATGCTGGTGCAGGCCAATCCGGCCTATCACGGCGCCGGCCCGCATCTCGAGCGTGTCGTGTTCAAGTACATCCCCGACCTGACGGCGCTCTACACGCAGTTCAGGACCGGCCAGGTCGACTATCTCGGTATCGGCGGCATCCCGCCGCATGCAGCCAAGGAGGCCGAGGGCCTGAAGGGGCGCAAGGTGTTCCGCTCGCCGACGCCCTTCATCGAGCATATCGCGCTCAACCTGGAGTTCGGCCCCTTCGCCGACAAGGCCGTTCGGGAAGCGCTTTATCTTGCGATGGACAAGCAGGCCCGCATCGACGCGATCTATTACGGCCTTCCGGTCGCCACGGAGTCCTTCCTGCCGCGGCAATCATGGGCTTTCGAGCCGGAGCTGCCGGTGCATCGCCACGATCCGGCCAAGGCCAACACGCTGCTGGACGCCGCAGGTTGGAAGCGTGGCTCGGACGGTGTCCGGCAGAAGGACGGGATGCGCCTGGCGTTCTCCAACTCCACCACCACCGGCAACCCGGCGCGCGAACAGTCGCAGCAGCTTCTCCAGCAGGATTGGGGGCAGATCGGCGCGGAGATGAAAATCGCCAATATGCCGGCGGCCGTGATCTGGGGCGAGTTCTGGCAGAAGTCGAAATTTGAATCCGTCACCGTCGGGTCGAATTTCATGGTGGGCAACGATCCGGACGTGACGCCGCGTTTCGGCAGCAAGTCGATCCCCGCGAAGCAGGGGGCCGGGCTCAACACCTACCAGTACCAGAACGCCGAGCTCGACGGGCTCCTGGAACTCGGGGCCAGCCAGTTCGACCAGCATGAGCGCAGGAAGACCTATGGGCGAATCCAGCGCATCGTCCGCGACGACCTCGTGCTGCTGCCGGTCTACCAGTCGGTCATGGTGGAAGGGGTTAAGGAGGGGCTCAGCGGATTCGCAGCCAACATCAACTGCTCGTCCAACTGCTGGAACCTGCGTGACTGGTACTGGGCGGCCTGAGCGCTCATGAGCTCCTTTCTCCTGCAACGGCTGCTGCAGGCCGTCGTCCTGCTGCTGATCGTTTCGGTGATCGGCTTCTCGATCCTGCATCTGGCGCCGGGCGGGCCGCTGTCGCAGTTCGCCGCCGGCCCTTGGCGGCCCCCCGACCCCGGGCCAATCCCGCACCGTCGTGCCGGCGGNCTGCTGCAGGCCGTCGTCCTGCTGCTGATCGTTTCGGTGATCGGCTTCTCGATCCTGCATCTGGCGCCGGGCGGGCCGCTGTCGCAGTTCGCCGCCGGCGGCGACATGACCCAGGCCGATCTGGACCGCATCGCGGAACAGCTCGGCCTGAACCGGCCTTTGCCGGTGCAGTACGCCGAATGGCTCTGGCGCATGCTGCGTGGCGACTGGGGAGTGTCCTACCGCGACCAGCAGCCGGTCCTGCACATCATCGCCGCGCATATCGGAGCGACGCTCGAGCTGATGCTGAGTTCGACGCTGCTCGCCATGCTGCTCGGCGCCTGGATCGGCATCCTCGGCGCGATCCGGCGCTATTCGGTGTTCGACTCGCTCGCCACCACTGAGTTCGACGCTGCTCGCCATGCTGCTCGGCGCCTGGATCGGCATCCTCGGCGCGATCCGGCGCTATTCGGTGTTCGACTCGCTCGCCACCATCGGAGCGATGATCGCGCTCTCGATCCCGACCTTCTGGTTCGGGCTCGTGGTGATCTACGTCTTCTCGGTCGGCCTCGGCTGGCTGCCGGCGGGCAACCGCTACACCATCGGCGACGCCTCGCTCCTCAACCGCATCCACCACCTGATTGGGCCCTGCATCGTGCTGGCGCTGGTCTCGACCGCCGTCTGGAGCCGCTACATGCGCTCCTCGATGCTGGACGTGATCAACCAGGATTTCGTCCGCACCGCCCGCGCCAAGGGCGTGCCGGAACGGCAGATCCTGCTGCGGCACAGCCTGCGCAACGCGCTCCTGCCGATGATCACCATCACCGGCTTGCATGTGCCGACGCTGCTCTCGGGCGCGCTCGTCACCGAAACCGTCTTCACCTGGCCGGGGATGGGGCGCCTCTTCCTCGATTCGATCAGCTATCGCGACTACCCCGTGGTGATGGGCATCCTGATGTTCACGGCCGTGCTGGTGCTGCTCGGCAGCCTGATCGCCGATCTGCTCTATGGCATCGCCGATCCCCGTATCGCGAGGAGCGGCCGATGAGCCTGCAGCCGACCGTCGATGCGCTGCCGATGGGGCCGGAGGGGTTCTGGAACAGCCGCGGCATGCGCCGCTTCCGCCGCCACAAGCTGGCCGTCTTCGGTGCGGCGAGCATCATCCTGCTGACGCTGGCCTGTATCGTCGGGCCCTGGCTGCTGCCCTATACCGACACCTTCATCGACATCCGCCAGCGGACATCCGCCAGCGCTTTGCGCCGCCCTTTGGCGGATCGCATATCCTCGGCACCGACCCGCTCGGGCGCGACATCCTCGCAAGACTCTTGATGGCCGGGCGGATCTCGCTCGCCGTCGGCTTCTCGGCCATGGCGATCGCGATGGCGATCGGCATCATGGTCGGGCTCATCGCCGGCTTCTACGAGGGCGTCATCGGGGCTGCGCTGATGCGCTTCGTCGAYGCGATGCTCTGCTTCCCCTCGATCTTCCTGCTGCTGGCGATCTCGGCGCTGATCCAGCCCTCCGTGCCCTCGATCGTGATGCTGATCGCGATGACCTCCTGGATGGAGGTCGCSCGYGTCGTCGAGGCGCAGATCCGCTCGCTCAAGACCCGCGAGTTCGCGCAGGCCGCGGTCGCGATGGGGTCGAGCAACCTGCGCATCATGATCCGCGAATTGCTGCCGAACGCCGTGGCACCGATCGTCGTCGCGGCGACGCTGAACGTCGCCCATGCGATCCTGGCCGAAAGCTACATCTCCTTCCTCGGCTACGGCATCCAGCCGCCGACGCCGAGCTGGGGCAACATGCTCGAAAGCGCCCAGAGCTACCTGACCAGCGCGCCCTGGCTCGCCATCATCCCCGGCCTCGCCATCACCCTCGCCGTCACACGAGCTTCAACTTCGTCGGCGATGGCCTAAGGGACGCCCTCGATCCGAGAATGGACGGGCAGTGAAAGGATGCGTAGAATCCTGAGGAGGAGGCCGAGATGAGCCGCAGACTGCCTTCGCTCAATGCTCTGCGCTGCTTCGAGATCGTGGCGGCGCAACTCAGCATCAAGAAGGCAGCGCTCGTTTTGAACGTCAGCGAGAGTGCCGTCAGCCGCCAGGTCAAGATCCTGGAGGATCAGCTTGGCGCCGTGCTCTTCATCCGCAGCCATAACGGGCTTGAGATCACCGATGAGGGGCGCCGCCTTGCGCTCAGCGTCAAGGAAGCCTTCGACCACATCGCAAACGCCATCGATCCGTTCCGCAACGAGCGCAATGCGGTGACCATCAAAGTGCTGCCGACATTCGCGCTGCGCTGGCTGCTGCCGCGGCTGCGAGCGTTTCAGGAGCGGCACCCGCTGATCAAGGTCAACGTCCATACGCGCCTGAACGACATGACGCTCAATGACAACGATGCCGATCTCGGCATCCGCTACGGCATTGGCAACTGGCCTGCCGATTGCGCGACCGAGCTCTACCCGGAATGGATCCTGCCGGTCTGCGCGCCCGGCTATCTCGAAGCGCGCGGCGTCGAGACCGATCTCAGCGCGGCCACGCTGCTTCACCCTCTGCCGGATCGACGCGACTGGGCGACCTGGTCGGAAAAGTCCCACACCGCGTTGGATGCGCGCAGCGGTCTTGATTTCGATGCACTGGACATGGCTCTTAGCGCGGCAGAGGCCGGGCTGGGCGTCGCCATGACCGACGTCGTCCTCGCGCATGAAGCGATCCAGTCCGGCCGGCTGGTCGTGCCGCTGCGCAAGGCGGTACCGACCGGCTTCTCCTATTATCTCGTGCGGCCGCCGGAGATGCGCCGCCGACGCGAGGTCGTCGTCGTCGAAGACTGGATTCGCAGCGAAATCGAGGACGCGCGCGCGCTGGTCGATCGATACGCCGCCTGACCCCCAGGCTTCTGTTTTTTAGAGGCTGCCCCCGGAAAATTGCCATCGACGAATCCCGGGCCTTATCGGCATCGTCGGACGATGTCTGGCCAAAGCACGGCGCGCCGATGCAGTGCGCGGCCTCGTCACATCAACATCAGGAACTCATATTAAAGTAATTACAAATTACACGTTGCATATAAACGACACGGCAGATTGATAATTCCAGCATCATAAAATATTATTGACTCGCATCGTCAGTCGAATTCAAGAGATCGGTCAATCGACACTTTCGATTTTACCGAAGGCCTGAAATTCCATGACGATTTATGCGTTTCCGAAGAACTTCATTACGACGAAGCGGCGCCGCCTCGCGAAGGCTGCGACGGCCAAGGCCTGCTCGGCCGCCCTGGCCATCGCGAGCGTTCCGCTGGCCTGCGCGCCTGTCGCGGCCCAGAGCCCGGTCCAGCTCGACGAGATCGTCGTCGATGGTGTGGCCGCTTCGCAGGTCCCGCCGGCTTTCGCCGGAGGCCAGGTCGCGACCGGCGCCCGTCTCGGAATCCTCGGCAATACCGAGACCAGGAAATCGCCCTTCAGCGTCACCAGCTACACGGACAAATTCATTCGTGACCGGCAGGCGAGGACGGCGGCCGAGGCGCTCGCGCTAGACCCGTCCGTGCGCGCCACGCAAAGCACGGGAGCGCCGTTCGATTCCTTCTATATTCGCGGCTTCCCGGTGAATGAGGGCACGAGCGGAGAGGTCGCGTTCGACGGCGTCTACGGCGTTGCGCCGAGCCTGCGCGTGTTCTCGGACTACGCAGAGCGCATCGAGGTGCTGAAGGGCCCGTCGGCGGCGATCAGCGGGGTCTCCCCCAATGGCGGCATCGGCGGCGTCGTCAACATCGTGCCCAAGCGTGCCGGCGAGGATCTCACCCGCGTCACGCTCGATTACAGCTCGACCGCGCGCTTCGGCGGGCAGCTCGATTTCGCCCGCCGCTTCGGTGCCAATCGCGAATGGGGCTTGCGGGTCGTCACCAACCTGAACGATGGCAAGACGGCCGTCGATCATCAATCCGAGCAGAGCGGTGTCGCCGCGCTGGCGCTGGACTATCAGGGCGAGCGCTTCAGGGCTTGGGCCTATGCGGTGGCGCAGAAGGACAAGTTCGACGCGCCGCTGCGTCCGTTCTTCATGAGGGCGGGCGTGCCCGTGCCCAAGGCTCCCGCTGGAAGGCGCAATGTCACCCAGCCATGGGAGTATTCGGACGTCCAGGACCAGGGCGGCCTGCTGCGGATGGAGTACGACGTTACCGACGGCGTCACCCTGTTCGGCAACGTCGGTGGTTCGCACACCAGCGTCGAGCGCTATTTTGCCTCGGCGCCAACCATCAACAACGCTCTCGGCGACACGACGACGGCGCCGCAATTCTATGATCTCGGCGTCGACCGTCAGATCTTCGAAGGCGGTATCAGGGCGAAGTTCGAGACCGGCTTCATCCGTCACGCCCTGACGATGCAACTCTCCCGCTATCGCGAGGAGACGGCGCGTGAGTTCACCGCCGCGCGTGGCTCATACGCGTCGAACATCTACAACCCGGTCCGCGTGCCAGAGATTGCGCCGCTGCGTCTCGGATCGCGCGCCCGCCTGTCGGACAGCACGCTCACGGGCTTCTCCGTAGCCGACACGCTGTCCGCCTTCGACGAACGCGTGCTGCTGACGCTCGGCGCGCGGCGCCAGAACATCGAGGCGCGCAACTACGTCTCCAATGTCGGGACGCTGTCCTCAGCCTACGACAAGAGCGCGACGACGCCCTTCGCCGGCCTCGTTGTCCGTCCCTGGGAGAACGTCTCGTTCTACGGCAACTATGTCGAAGGCCTCAGCCGCGGCGACATCGCGCCGGCGACCGCGACCAATGCTGGCGAGATTCTCCGGCCCTATGTCGCCCGGCAGATCGAGGCCGGCGTCAAGCTCGACTTCGACGGCTTCGGCGGCTCCATTGCCGCCTTCCAGATCACCCGCCCGATCGGCGAGCTCAGCCCCGCCCGATATTTTGCCGAGACCGGCGAACAGCGCGTCCGCGGCCTCGAATTCAGTGCCTTCGGCCAGCTCACATCGCAATTGCGCGTGTTAGGCGGGATGACCCTGCTCGACGGCGAGCTCACCCGGACGGCGGCGGCGGGCAATATCGGCAACGCCCCGATCGGCGCGCCGCGCATCCAGCTCAATCTCGGCGCGGAATGGGACATGCCTTGGGTCAAGGGCCTCACCCTCAACGCCGCGATCATCCACACTGGCAAGCAATTCGTCGATGCTGCCAACACGCAGGCGCTGCCGGACTGGACGCGTCTCGACCTCGGGCTGCGCTATGCGACCGAGTTCAGCGGCCGCAAGACGACCTTCCGCGCCAATGTGATGAACGTGACCGACGCGAAATACTGGGCGGGTGCGGCCTCCTTCGGCACCTTCACGCAAGGGGCGCCGCGGACCTATCTTCTCTCCATGTCCGTGGACCTGTGATGACGCGGCGCTACCGACCATCCCGGCGCACCGTGCTAGCGGCTCTGGCCTCCACGCTGCCCATTGCGGCGATGAGCGGCAGCGCGACCGGAGCGGCGCCGATCACCGATGTACTCGGCCGCCGGGTTGCCGTCGAGGTTCCCGTCCGGCGCATCCTGCTCGGCGAGGCGCGGCAAATCCATGCGATCGCGGCGCTGGACCGGGAAAACCCCTTCGCCCGCATCGTGGGCTGGGGCGACGACCTGGAGAAGGCCGATCCGGACAGCTACCGCGTCTATGCCGAACGCTATCCGCAAATCGCCACGCTTCCGAAATTCGGCAGTGCGGCGGCGGGCGGCTTCGACCTCGAGAAGGCGATCGCGCTACAGCCGGACGTTCTGATCCTGAACTACGAGGCCGAGCGCGCGAGCGCCGAGACGCAACTCGTCGAGAAGCTCGCCTCCGTGGGCATTGCGGTGCTCTATGTCGATTTTCGGCATGCGCCGCTGCGCAACACCGAGCCGTCGCTGCGCCTGCTCGGGCGCCTGCTCGGGCGCGAGGCTATCGCCGAGCAGTTGATCGCCTTTCGCGAAGAGCAGATCGCCAAGGTGACGGGGCCGATCGCGGCCGCTCAGGGGTTGAAGCGTCCGCTCGTGATGCTGGACCGCATCCCCGGCTATTCCGACGCGTGCTGCATGAGCTTCGGCAAGGAGAATTTCGGGCTTCTGGTCGAGATGGCCGGTGGCCGCAATCTCGGCTCGGAGCTGCTGCCAGGGACCTTCGGCACCATCAATCCCGAGACCATCGTCGCGCGCGATCCCGAGGTGGTGATCGTCACCGGCGGCAACTGGGATATGCTCGCGCCCGGAGGAGCCTGGGTTGGGCTCGGCCCCGGTGCCGATCTTGCCGAAGCCCGCCGCAAGCTTGCGGCTCTGGCACAACGTCCTGCCTTCGCTCATGGGCAGGCGGTCGCGGCAAAGCGCGTCTATGCGATCTGGCACCAGTTCTACAACAGCCCCTATCAGTTTGCCGCGCTGCAATGCATCGCACGCTGGCTCCATCCAGCTCTCTTCGCTGATCTCGATCCGGATGTAACTCTACGAACTCTGCACGAGCGGTTTCTCCCAACCCCGTATCGGCCAGGTTATTGGACGCAGCTTGAGGACTTCCTCCCAGCAGCGCCGAAAAGCCCTGAGTAGGGAACGTGGCCCCCTCAACAGCACTTACTGTGACCCTGCGAGTTAACAGCGCAGCCAAATCATAGCCGCCAGTTGACCCGCTTAGCGCGATTGCAGCGATATAACGGTCGATCTCGCCTTCGACTCATCGTGATGCGAAGGTCCGCTCAGAGGCAAGGATGCCGCTCGATGATCAGCAACGCTTCCAGCGTCTCGCCCGAGAGCAGCGTCAGATATCTCGGCATCGAAGTTGATGATGCATTGCTTCTCTTGGAGCAGACGGATCTTTGATCCAAGACGACGCGGCGGCTTCTGTCCAGCCAATCGACGCTTTTTCGGAGCGCCCTGGGCGCTAGTTCAGGGCCGCAGTTGCGAACGTCTTGACCAAGAGGCGCCAACCTCCCTTACGGAAAAGGGCGGCACGGTCACGTCATGCGGCTCGTGCTGGGTCAAGAGCGGCTCACGCGTTGCTGGTGAACGCGCGACCTTCGAGCGTCCACCATCTTTTCGCCGTTAAGCGACGACGCGCCGACAGTCAGGTGGTGGCGACAATCGTCGCGTACACTCAGCCGCCTTCCTCACGGGCCAGGACGGTCTGCACGGCGGGATCGGCCGCGATCCTGTCGTGCAGCGCCTTCACCTGCGGATACGCGCTCAGGCCGCCCGGCAGCAGCTTCGCCGCCCAGCGGATCATCGGGAAGGCGTAGGCGTCGATGACGGAGCGCCCGCCCTCGAGGATGTATTCCCGGCCTTCAAGATGGCGATCGAGGAAGGCAAACTGCTTCGCGACGAGCTTGTGGCCGGCCTCGACGACGGCCTGCCTCGCGGCGTCGCTTTCATCGGTCGTATAGCGATAGGGCATGAAGATCGGCCAGAAGGCAGCATGGACGTCCGATGTGAAGAATGCCGACCAGCGACGCGCTTCCGCTTCCGCGCGGAGGCCCTCGCCGCCGCGTAGCCCGGCCTCCGGATGCTTGTGTGCCAGATAGTCGAGGATCGCGCCGGCCTGCGTCAGGGTCCAGCCATCGTCTTCGCGCAAGGTGGGCACTGCGCCTGCGGGGTTGATCGCGCGCAGCTCTTTCGAGCCATACTGGATCCTGACCGCCTCGTAAGGCGCGCCGATCCATTCGAGGACGATATGAGGCGCCAGCGAGCAGGCGCCTGTGGCGTAGTAAAGTGTCGGCATGGCTGGTTGCTTCTTTTCCATTTCAATGCGGGGGCAGAGATGTTGCGCGCGGGCTCTCAAGCCAGGGGCCGGTCGACCACCGCGCGGAACGTGACTTCGACGAGTTGTACGGGTTGAGCGAGCGCCGACACGCCGTAGATGCTGCTGGCGCATTGCGGAACATCCGTACCGTACATTTCCTTGCGAACCTTGGCAGCGGCAGCAAAGCCGGCGGGCAGATCGAGAACGAACACGCCTTCTTCCACGACGTCGTCCAGTGTGGCGCCGAATTCGGCGAGCATCTTCCTGGCGTTGACGTATGTCTGACGGAACTGGTTTTCCATCTGAGAGTAGTCGACCGGCTTTCCTGCATCGTCCAGTTCCGCTGGCGCGACGAAATTGCCTTCGCTGTCGTGGCTCAACTGTCCGGACAGGTATATCGTGTCCTTGACCTGTATCGCCTGCACATAGCCATAGGCCTTTTCCCAGGCGACACCGTGGTTCGCGACTTTCCTGGTGAGCTCTGTCTTCATCGAGATGATCCTTTCGTGAGGCGTTTCCGCCGCGTCGACTATCTGGACATTCAGTCCGGGGCCGGCTGCATCGCGCGGCTTTGCCGGGATTTTCGCTGCCACGGCCACTCGCCGTCGATTTCGGCTTCAAGCGAAAAACTGAGGAAGGTGCGAATGAGCACGACGAGGCCGAGGAGCCCGACACTTCCCCAGGTCAGCGGGGATATGATCGTCGCGATGATGTCGGCGCCGATCAGGATCTCGAGGCCCAGCAAGATGCCGCGGCCAAGGTTCGCTCGGTAGCGGATATAGGCCAGTTCGGCCGAATTCGCGTAGCAATCCCTGAGATACGTAACCGAAGCCACTACGACGCCGGCGACGATGACGGCGATCCCGAAGACTTCCAGGCACAACGCCACCGGCTCCAGCACAGGAGCGATGAGGCTCGTCGCACTGGGTCTTTCGCCAAATCCTGCCATGAACTCCTCGACTGCAATGCGACAGCGCCAGACCGAAGCGGATTGCGCCCTGCGCTTGCCCGCCGCTCGCCGGGACGCTCGCTCCATTCTCGCGAGAGACGAGGCGATGCGTGGGAAAGTGAGCGGCCCCTCCAAAGGCCCGTTCCGATCCGCCCCTTTTTTACTAGGCCGATTGCAGGCATTCATAAATTGCAATATTATTCACGATTGAATTGCCAGGACCGAAATAATCTCATGGATCATTACCGGAGCCTTAGGACGTTTCTCCTCGCCGTCGAGAAGAAGAACTTCGCCCAGGTCGCGCGCGAGCTGGACATGACGCCCGCAGCCGTCACGCGCGCCATCGCCGCGCTGGAGGCGGAGCTCGGCGTGCAGCTGTTCGTCCGAACGACGCGACAGGTCTCGCTCACGACTGACGGTGCGATCTACGCCGCGCAGATCAAGCCGGCCCTCGAGACTATCGACCTGGCGCGCCGTGACGTCATGAACGCCAACAAGGTCGATGAAGGCCGCCTCAGGATCAGCGCCCCGGTCTGGCTGGGGAAGGCCGTCCTGCCCGAAATCATCGCGGGGTTCCTGAAGCTCAATCCGAAGATGAGCTTTCAAGTCTCCCTTTCGGACGGGCTGGTGAACATCATCGAGGACGATTACGATCTGGCGATACGCATCTCCCTTCAGCCATCGGACAAGTATACGATCTGGCGGAAGATCTGCGTCGTTCCCAGGATACTCGTGGCCGCGCCCGGCAGCCGTTTCGTGGCGATGAAGCATCCGAGCGAACTCAAGCCAGATGACTGCCTGGCGTATAGCGGCGACAGCCGCCGCGAGACATGGTCGCTGTCCGACGGGGGCTCCACGGTCAGCCTGTCGGCAGGGCGCTTTTTCGGCGCCAATAGTGGCGAGGTTCTCGCTGACATGGCGGCCACTGGCCTCGGCGTAGCGCTCCTGCCCGGCTTCAACATCGCCGAGCATCTGCGGGCCGGCCGCCTGGTGCATGTCTTCAAAGGGTGGGCGCCACCCGAGCTCTGGCTGACCCTCTATTATCCCCCGTTCCAGAAACTGCCTCCGCGCATCGCGGCGTTCTCGAAGTTCTTCGAGGAGCACCTCCCGCGCGATCTGAACCCTTGAACGGGATCGGCGGCGGCGGCGTGGGCTTTCTGAACGCCAGCCCGCTCAGAGCGGCCTGAGCATATGCCTGACGGCAGGAGGCCGATCGCCGAGATGGAAGGCCGTCAGAACCTCCTGATTGAGCCGGTCGGTGCGGGTCGTGCGCGCATGCTGGCGCTGATGCTCCAGCCAGCTTTCCACGATGAAGGCTTCGACGACACGGCCGGGCTCGGCGACATCCTCCCAGACGTCCCAGCGGATCGCGCCGTCGCGCTGACGTACGAAGCGGAATTTGCGCAAAGCGTCCACGAATTCAGCGAGCCGCGCCGGCTCCACGCGATACTCGATCTCGATCAGGACGGGCCCTCGGTCGTCCGCCGGCTGCACCGAGATCACCGGTTCCGCCCAATGGTTCGAGGGTGCGAGATCCGTGGTCGAATCCTGCGGCAGGCGCCAGCGTAAGGCGAGGACCAGCGCTGCCGCCTGCCCGACGGCTGCCACCGACAGAGCCGTAGCGACGCTGGTGCTGGCGGCCAGCGAGCCCCACAGGATGCTGCCGCCTGTCATCGCTCCCTGAAAGACGAGCAGATAGACAGCAAGCGCGCGCGCCTTCACCCATCCCGCCGAGGCCATCTGCGCCGCGACGTTCAGCGCCGTCAGCATGCCGATCCAGGCGAGGCCGGCCGCGAACATCACCGCTCCGGCGATCCAGGCATTGGGAACAAGCGCCAGCGCCAGCGTCGCCAGCGCGAAGAGCAGCGTTGCCCCGACAGAGATCGTGTTGGCGGAGATCGCCTTCCGCAATCGCTTCAGCGCGATCGCGCCCAGCACGGCGCCGGCTCCCATGCAGCCCAGCAGCGCGCCATAGCCCGCCGCGTCGAGCATCAGTCCACGTCGAGCGACGAGCGGCAGCATCGCCCATAGCCCGCTCCCGAACAGGAAGAAGCCCACCGCCCTGACCAGCACGAGCCGCATGGCGGGCGAGTGCCGGGTGTAGCGATATCCGGCCTTCAGCGCGCCGAAGAAGTGTTCCGCTGGCAGGGCGCGAACGGTTTCGGGGCGCTTCCAGGTGAACAGCACCAGAAGCACGGCCAGAACCGATATCGCATTCAAAGCGAAGACGGCGGGCGTCCCGGCAAAGGCGACGATGACGCCGCCGAGCGCCGGGCCGATCGCGCGCGAGATGTTGACGCCGAGGCTGTTCAACGCAATCGCGTCCGGCAGGGCCGGCTTGTCGACCAGTTCGGGCACGATCGCCTGGAACACCGGCGCGCTCAGCGCCGCGGCGATGCCGAGGACGAAGGTCGCCGCCAGCAGAACCTCGGGCGTGGTGAGACCCTGGGCAGTCAGGACCGCCAGGATGGCCGCGGCGATCAGGCCGAGGGTCTGGGCCGCCAGCAGCATTTTCCGCCGGTCGACGATATCGGCCATCGCCCCGGCCGGGAGGGCGAACAGGAACATCGGCAGCGTGGTCGCGGCCTGAACCAGCGCGACGAGCAGCGGGTTCGGCGACAGCGAAGTCATCAGCCAGCCCGCGCCGACATCGTGCATCCAGGTGCCGACATTCGAGATGATCGTCGCGATCCACAGCGCCCGGAAGACCGGAAAGCTCAGCGGCCCGGACGCATCAGTGGATTTCGTCGGTTGCAGCGCAGTCATGCCCGCTCCTTTTGCCCGCCTTCCGGCGGGCCAAATTCATTGAAACCGCTTCGGCCACGCCGCTTGGTTGGCGGCGCGGACGAAACTCGATCGCTGCCAGGCAGCCGCGAGGTCAGACGGCCCAGCATCCGCAGCCGAGAGCCCCCCAGAAGCTACGGGCGTCCGCGGCAGGAACATGCGCGCCGAGAGCTGCCGCATGATCATGCGCGTGCACGGCGCAGTCGTTCACGCAGCTGCAGTTCAACGCGAGCTTGGCGCGAGCTTCCTTGGTCTTGTAGTAGCCTCCGACCGTCGCGACCGGCGACCAGTCCGGCATCGGAGGTGGGAGGCCGGGGGCGCGGGACGCATGGTCGCCCTCGCCATGCACGACCTTGCCTCCGAGCACGGTGAGGACGGATCGCAGGTGGACGATGTCGCTTTCCGGCACCGAGAAATAGTCGTCCGACAACATCACGAGATCGGCAAGCTGCCCGGCCTTGATCTGCCCCTTCTTGCCCTGCTCGTTCGAAAACCAGGTGTTCGCCTCCGTCCACAGCCGCAATGCGGTCTCGCGGTCGAGGCGGTTGTGCTGCGGGTAGAGGGCCAGGCCTCCCACCGTCTTCGACGTCACCAGCCAGGACAGCGAGAGCCACGGGTTGTAGCTGGCGACACGGGTCGCATCGGTGCCGGCGCCGACGGGCACGCCTGCCTCCATCATCCTGCGGATCGGCGGGGAGCGCTCCGCCGCCTTCGCCCCGTAGCGCTCGACGAAATACTCGCCCTGGAAGGTCATGCGGTGCTGAACGGCGATGCCGCCGCCCAGCGCCGCGACCCGGTCGATGTTGCGGTCGCTGATGGTCTCGGCATGGTCGAAGAACCAGTTGATGCCGGCGAGAGGCACGTCGCGGTTGACCTTCTCGAACACGTCGAGCGCCCGGTCGATCGTTTGGTCGTATGTGGCATGCAATCGCCAGGGCCAGCGGTTCTCGGCCAGCAGACGCACCACCGGCTCGAGATCGGCCTCCATGCTGGGCGGCATGTCCGGCCGTTCGACGCGGAAATCCTCGAAATCCGCTGCGGAATAGACCAGCATTTCACCGGCACCATTGTGACGGTAGACGTCGTCGCCCTGTCCCGGCGAGACTTGCTTCACCCAGGACGAGAAGTCGGCGAGCTCATCCTTGGGCTTCTGCGTGAAGAGGTTGTAGCTGATGCGCACGGTCATCTGGCCGTCGGCGTGCAGCTTCTCGATGATCTCGTAATCGTCGGGATAGTTCTGGAAGCCACCGCCGGCATCGACCACGCTGGTGACGCCGAGCGCATTGAGCTCGCGCATGAAGTGGCGCGTCGAGTTGACCTGGTACTCCGGTGGCAAGGCCGGCCCCTTGGCCAGGGTCGAGTAGAGGATCGTGGCGTTAGGCTGCGCCAGCAGCAGGCCGGTCGGGTTGCCCGCGGCATCTCGGACGATCTCGCCGCCGGGCGGGTTCGGAGTCGCCTTCGTGTAGCCGACGACGCGCAGCGCGGCGGCATTGAGCAGGGCCCGATCGTAGAGATGCAGGATGAAGACCGGCGTGTCGGGCGCGATGGCGTTGATCTCGTCCAGCGTCGGCAGCCGCTTCTCCGCGAACTGATGCTCGGTGAATCCGCCGACCACGCGCACCCATTGCGGTGCTGGCGTGCGTGCGACCTGTGCCTTGAGCATCCCAAGTGCCTCTGACAGGCTCGGCACGCCGTCCCAGCGCAACTCCATATTGTAGTTCAGTCCGCCGCGGATGATGTGGGTATGGCTGTCGATGAGGCCGGGGATCACACGGCGCCCCTTGGCGTCGACGATCTCCGCCTCCGGTGCGGCGGCCCGGGCCTCGGCCTGGGAGCCGACGAGCAGGAAGCGCCCGTCGCGGATGGCGACGGCATCGGCGGTCGGATTCTGCCGGTCGAGGGTCGTCACCTTGGCGTTGACGATGATCATGTCCTTGCTGGCCATGACGTTCTCCTTCGCATGCGAACGGGTCGATGTGAGAAGTGCGGCGGCCGCAGCGCCCATGAGGGTCTGGCGTCGGGTGTTTTCGACCATGGTCCTTGGTTCCTCCCTTTTGCCGGAGATGATTCCGTGAGCCGGGGAAATACGTAGCCTCGACCGTGCCGCGATAGGCGTGGACGGGCCGGTGCGGCGGGACCGCCAAACCGACCCGTTGAGCGGAGCTCGTCAGGCGGCCGGCTTGGGTGCCAAGATCGGCCCGTGCGTCGCGCGCTCGGGCGCCTTGTGCACCATGGTGTAGGCGTAATCGACGCCCATGCCGTAGGCGCCGGAATGCTCCTGCACGATGGAGATGAGCGCGTCGTAGGTCTCGCGCCGCGCCCAGTCGCGCTGCCACTCCAGGAGGACCTGCTGCCAGGTCACAGGTACGACGCCGACCTGAACCATGCGGTCCATGGCGTATTTGTGCGCGTCGGCAGTGGTGCCGCCTGAAGCGTCGGCCACCATATAGATCTCGTAATCGGTGTCGGCGAGGCAGGACAGCGCGAAGGTCGTGTTGCAAACCTCGGTCCAGAGACCAGACACGACGATCTTCTTGCGCCCCCCGGCCGCGTTGGCCCCCAATGCCTCACGCACCTTCAGGTCGTCCCAGGAGTTCATCGAGGTCCGCTCCAGCACCGGTGCCTCCGGGAACACCGCGAGCAGCTCCGGATAGGTGTGGCCCGAGAAGCTTTCCGTCTCGACGGTGGTGATGGTCGTCGGGATGCCGAAGACTTTCGCCGCCTTGGCGAGGCCTACGACGTTGTTCTTCAGCAGCTGCCGGTCGATCGACTGGACACCGAAAGCCATCTGCGGCTGCTGGTCGATGAAGATGAGCTGGCTGTTCTGAGGTGTGAGGACCTGGAGCTTGCCGGACATGGATACGTTCCCTTTCGATTGATCGGAGTTGATGCAGAAGACCTCAGCCGAGGTCGTTGTTCTTCGGCGCCTTGTCGGATGGACGTAGGGCGAAGGATTTCTCGTGAAGGCATGCCTGCAGGACGTTCGCATGGCCTTTCAGCCACTGCACGCCGGCTTCGCCGGCCAGCATGCCCAGCAGGCCGAGCAGAGCGATGATCGGCGGAGCCGGTGACCGGACGGAAACGAGGCCGTAGGCCACACCGACCCCTAGCCCGACGACGAGCGAGATCAGATAGGGATGCAGCTGGCTCATGGTTGCCGCCGCGGATTCCGAAACAGCCCGATCTTCTTCGAAAACAACCCTTGTGCATTAGGCTCGGCCACCGTTGGGCAGCCGGCCCGCTGCAGGAGTCTGATCTGATCGGGCATTCGTATCGGTCCTCTATCCGGCTGCGTGATGGCCCCGAAGCTAGATACCGATGATCACCATTGCTGAGAATTCTCGGAACTGGCCCTATTGAATTGCGCAGGTCGCAATAATGGCACTCTAGCCAACCGCCTGCAGGGCTTCCGCATCATAAGGCCACGTTGAAATCCGAGCTACGGCTTTTCGCGACCAAGTCAGGCGTCTCCAGAACGGCCGCTCTCGGGCAAGGCCTCAAGGTCCGGAAGTGGCGCAAGCGTGGCCGAGCGCCTGCGCGCGCGACATAATTTGCGCTGGCATAGGCTTGGCATCATATTGGATTTGGTATCCCTCCGGCCGCTTCCGCTTCATTGATGCATGACGACCTGGCCCTTCTTTCGCTCGTCATCGAGGCAGGCAGCTTCACCCTCGCCAGCAATCGGAGCGGCATCCCAAAATCGCGTTTGAGCCGCCGGATCGACGAACTGGAAAAGCGGCTGGGCGTGCGCCTGATCGATCGATCGTCGCGCCATTTCACGGCAACACCGATCGGCATCGAGCTGGCGCGCCGCGGCGACGCCATTCGGACCGAGGGAGACCGGGCGCTCCAGACCGTCCAGGAAAGCCTTTCGAAGCCCACGGGATCGCTGAGGATCGCCTGCCCCTCTTCACTGGCCGAGCGCGCGGTCGCCGGCTTCTGCATCGCGTTCGCCATCCGCTATCCACTCGTCACCGTCACGCTCGACCTGTCGGACGGCACCAAGCCGTCCTCGATGGACAGTTACGACATCGCGATCATCGCGTCCGGCAGCGATCTAGCCGACGCGGACATGATCGCGCGCCGCATCCGGCACGCCGAATACGTGCTGGTCGCGGCGCCGTCCTGGCTGGATCGCGCTCCGGAAATCCGCGAGCCGGCCGATCTGGTCGATCTCGACGCGATCGACTGGTGGGCTGGAGAACGCCATGCGCAGTTGCGGCTTGTCTCCGACACAGGCGAGGAAGCCGATGTCCGGGTGCGCGGGCGCTTCATCACCAACAGCCTGTCGGTCGCCTATAAATCGGCACTCCAGGGGCTCGGCATGGCGCGCATTCCGATCACGCTATGCCGCGACGATCTCCGCAGTGGCCTGCTTCGCCATGTGCTTCCCGGGTGGCGGCCCCGAACGGTGTCGCTGCATGCGATCTATCGCAGCCGCCACTCTCTCCAGTTGGCCGGGCGCCTGTTCCTGGACGAACTGATGCAGCATCTGCGCGACACATCGTAACGCGTACGGGCACCCTAGTCATGCGAAGCGCGGGATGCGGCGCTTGCACTTCGGGTTCAGGCAGTATCGCGATACCAAGCCCCCAGATTCCAGGTGTCCGCATCCCAGCCCGAATGGTCGACGTTCAACCGCGTGCCGGCGGCGACCAGCCGCGTGCGCGACAGCACAGGCAGAATGACGTTGGCCTCGCAGAAGATCTCGTTGACCTTGATCAGCAGTTCGGCCCGCCTGACCGGATCGAGTTCCTTCTGGGATGCGCGATAAGCCTCGTCGGCAGCAGGGTCGGAATAGCGCGAGATATTCCGGCCCTGCCACTTGTTCTCCTTGGTCGCGATCTCCCACGACACGAACTGGTTGAGGCTCCGCTCCGGATCCGGCTGAGATTGAGACGTCGTGTACATCTGCATGTCGCAGTAGAATTTCGTGTTCGTATCCGGGTTGGCGAGATCGGATGAAAAGAACACCGAAGGCGTCACCGACTTCAGTTCGAGATCGATGCCGGCCTTCTGGCAGGCCTGCTTGATGATCGCCTGCGTCTTTTGGCGCGGGGCATTGATTGCGGTTTGGAAGACGTATTTGAGCTTCTTGCCGTCCTTCTCGCGGATGCCGTCGGCGCCCTTCTTCCAGCCGGCGTCGTCGAGGAGTTTGTTGGCCTTGTCGATGTTGAACTCGTATTTGAGCTTCGTCGATTTGAATTGCTTCGGCTCGTTGACGAAGCTCGCCGTGGCGGTGCCGCCGCGTCCGTAGATGAACTTCTGGATGGAGTCGCGGTCGATCAGCAGGTTGATCGCCGCGCGCACGGCCGGATCGCTCAGCGTCGGGTGCTTGGTCTTGACGCTGGAGCGCTCGCCGTCGACCTCGGTCCATGGGTCGGTTGTGTTGAGCGTGATGAATTCCAGATCGCCCGCCGGCGATGCGATGACGCGCCCCCGCCCCCCGTTCTCCATGCGTTTGAGGACCTCGTCCTCGACCTGGAGGTTCCAGGCATAGTCGAACTCGCCGGTCTGCAGCACGGCGCGCGCCGCCGAGACCGCGTCACCGCCTCCCTTGAGTTCGATGCTATCGAAATGCGGCTGGTTTCGGACGTGGTAGTCCTCGTTGCGCGTACCGGTGAGGATGTCGCCCGGCTTGAACTCGGCGAACTTGTAGGGGCCGGTGCCGACAGGCTTGAGATTGGCCGGGGCCTCGCGCGATCTGGCGCCCTTGTACTCGCCAAAATGATGCTTCGGGAGGATCATGCCGGCGACGCCGACGAAGGGGTCGGCCCAGAACGGCGTCGGCCTGGCGAAGACCACCTTCACCGTGAAATCGTCGATCTTCTCGACCTGGATATCCCTGTAGGCGCCGGAGGTGTACGCGGCGGTTTCCGGATCCCTCGCATATTCCCAGGTGAAGACGACGTCATCGGCAGTAAACGGCCTGCCGTCATGCCATTTTACGCCCTGCTTCAGCGTCCATACGACGCTCGTGCCGTCCTCTGACAGGCCGCCATTGGCTTTGCTGGGAACCACGGCGGCGAGCTGCGGGACGAGGTTGCCCTCCTTGTCCCACCCTGCGAGCGGCTCGAAGAAGACGCGGGAGGCGACCTGCTCCTTGGTACCCGCGGCGAAATGGGGGTTCAGCAACGTCGGGGCCTGCCAAAGCAGCATTTTTAGCGGGCCGCCGCCGCCGGCCTTGCTCGGCTTGTATTCAAGCGTCGCATTCGCCATGGCCACGTCGTTCCAGGCGAGGATCCGGCTCGCGAACGGCGCCGCAATGCCGACCCCAGCCAGTCTGCCGATGAAGGAGCGACGCGACAGCCGGCCTTCTTTCGTGTCCGCCACGAGGCGGTTGAGCTCGTCTTGCTGCATGGCTTCCATCCGCCTTGAACCCGATGATGGCTGGGGCAAGACGCGAGGAGGGCATGGCGGGTTTCGAGGGTCAACACGCCGCGGCTGGCCAATTTCAGGATCGAGCATCCTGTTTTCGTCCATTGCACGAACGCAGCGGTCCTTGCTTCAAACGAGCGCAGCTGAGGCTGGGCGTTCGGCTCTGGCCCGCTTTCGATCCGCGGCACGGAGAAGCACATGGCAAGCGAACGCAGCAATCGCACCGCCATCTCGGAGCACCTGCTCGCGGAGTTGGACGCACGCGCCGGGGACTATGCCGGCCTCGCCGACAGGATCTGGGAATATGCCGAGCTTGGATTCTCCGAGACACGCTCGGCGGCCGACCAGATCTCGACCCTCGAAGGCGAGGGCTTCCGGATCACGCGGAACATCGCGGCGATCCCGACCGCTTTCGTCGCCGAGGCCGGCGAAGGCGGCCCAGTCATCGGATTCCTTGGCGAATTCGACGCCCTCGCCAATCTAAGCCAGCTCCCGGGCCTTGCGGAGCAGAAGCCTTTGGCGGCGGATGAGCCCGGTCACGGCTGCGGCCATCATCTCCTGGGCACAGGCTCTGCGCTGGCGGCGGCTTCCGTGGCAGCCGCCCTCAAGGAGCACGGCCTGCCGGGCCGGGTACGTTACTATGCCTGCCCGGCGGAAGAAGGCGGTTCCGGCAAGGTCTTCATGGCGAGGGCAGGCGCCTTCGATGATCTCGATGCCGCGTTCAGCTGGCATCCGAGCTCGTTCTGGGGCGTCTACGCGAGCGACACCCTCGCGGTAATCCACGCCATCTTTACGTTCAGCGGCCAATCCTCCCATGCTGCGGCCTCACCCCATCTCGGGCGCAGCGCGCTCGACGCCGCCGAGCTCATGAATGTGGGCGTCAACTTCCTGCGCGAGCACATGCTTCCGGAGGCGCGGGTCCACTATGCCTTCCGGGATGTCGGCGGCATCGCCGCCAATGTCGTGCAGGCTTCCTCGGCTCTGTCCTACGTCATCCGCGCGCCGAACCTGACCGAAGTCATGAGCCTCTTCGAACGCGTCAAGGATGTCGGCCGCGGTGCCGCGCTGATGACGGGCACGCAGGTGAAGATCAACGTCGAATCCGGCGTTTCCAACGTGCTGCCGAATTCCGTCCTGGAACGGCTTCTCGACGAACAGATACGGCAGATCGGCACCACGCCTTTCGGCACCGAAGACTTCGTTGCCGCCGACGCTTTTGCCGCGACCTTCACGGCCGATCAGATCCGCCATTCGATCAAGACTTTCGGTGGGGGCGTTCCGGCCCGCCGCAGCCTTCATGACGGCATCGTCCCGTTCGACGGAAAACCGACGCGTATGCCGGTCTCGACCGATGTCGGCGATGTGAGCTGGTTGACGCCCACGGGGCGCGTCTGGGGTCCGTGCTACGCCATCGGGACCAGCTATCACTCCTGGCAGATGGTTGCGCAGGGCAAGCTGGCGACGGCCCACAAGGGCATGCTGCAGGCAGCGCGCGCCCTCGCGCTTGCCGGCCTCCATGCGCTTGGCGATCCGGAGCTGCTTCGGCAAGCCCGGGCCGAGCTCGATGAAAGGCGCAATGGCGAACCCTATACCTGCCCGATCCCGCCGGAGGTTTTGCCTGCTTTACCAATGTGAACTATTCGACGACGTCCCGTGTCAGGTGCGAGCTGGACGTCCGCTCCTGGCGCGCTCAAGCGAGTGGGGCTTGAGGATGGTAATTTCTCACTGTGCCAAGAAGCCGCCATCGACAGCGAGAGTATGCCCGGTCACCATGCCCGCGGCCGAGCTCGCCAGAAACAGGATAGCGTTGGCGACATCGTCGGTTGAAGCGAGTTGCCCCATCGGGGTCATCCGCTGAACCTCGGCCATAAGGGCGGGATCCGCCTTCAGCGTTGCGATGAAATCGGTGTCCACCCAGGTCGGCGCGACCGCGTTCACCCGTACGCCGCTACGTGCCCACTCGACGGCAAGCGCGCGCGTAAGGTTCACGATCGCGCCCTTGCTCGATTGGTAGGAGATGTTCGGATAGAGCCCGCCGCCCGACAAGCCCATGATCGAGGCCAGGTTGATGATGGCACCGGACCCCTGCGCGGTC
Source organism: Allobosea sp. Root381 (assembly GCF_001429395.1). Lineage (GTDB taxonomy): Bacteria > Pseudomonadota > Alphaproteobacteria > Rhizobiales > Beijerinckiaceae > Allobosea. The sequence goes on along the minus strand of NZ_LMJT01000012.1, from coordinate 101,553 downwards.
ATCAACCGTCCGGCCGTGCGACAGCATAGGAAGACACCCGTCAAGTTGATGTCGATGACGCGCTGCCAGTCGGCCAGCGAAAGCTCCGTCGTCGGCCGGCGGACGGCAAGGCCAGCATTGTTGACCAGGATATCGATCCTGCCCTTCTGCGACGCCACGGCGGCGAATGCGGCATCGACCTGGCTCTCGTCCGCGACATCCGCGATGTGAAAGGATGCAGCCGGGCCGATCGCCTCGGCCGTGCGCGCGGCCTCCGCCTCATCGCGATCGAGCAGAGCGACCTGGGCGCCGCTCGCGACGAAGAGCTCGGCCGTCCTTCGGCCGATTCCTCGCGCAGCTCCGGTGATCACAGCGACCTGGCCATCCAGGCGAAAGGGCGAGCTCGCCACATCCAGTCCACTCATGATTGTCTCCTGCACCGGATTGGAATCGGCCGTGATACGAGCCGAATCGGCTGATGGGGTAAGGCATGGACACGCCATGACGCGCGCCCCGCGCGGGGAGCGAACGGCCAGCGCGAAACTGCCGGCTGCCGCGGCCGGACGTGCCATCGCGACAGCCTCGCCGTCGACAGGGCCGCCCTATTCGGCCTCGCGGAAGACCTCGGTTCGCTTGCGCGTCAAAGTCGGGATGAAGAACGTCATGACGATCGTCGCTGCCAGGATCAGCATCGCCGCCGAAAGCGGTCGCTCGACGAAGACCCAGAGGCTGCCGTCGCTGATCAGCATCGCGCGCCGGAAATAGGCCTCGAGGGACTGCCCCAGCACAAAGCCGAGCAGCATCGGCGCGACCTCGCAGTCGAGCCTGAGCAGGATGTACCCGATCGCCCCGAACGCAGCCATCAGAAACACTCCGAAGACATCGTTCGTCACGCTGAACACGCCGACGCAGGAAATCAGGATGATCGACGGAAACAGGTAGCGATAGGGAATGCTGAGCATCTTCACCCAGACGAAGATCATCGGCAAGTTGAGCACGACGAGGATGACGTTACCGATCCACATCGACGCAACGAGGCCCCAGAACAGCTGCGGGTTGTTCGTGATCACCTGCGGACCGGGTTGGATGTTGTGCAGCATGAGGGCTCCGATCATCAGGGCCATCACCGCATTGCTCGGCATGCCCAGCGTTAGCATCGGGATGAACGAAGTCTGGGCAGCGGCGTTGTTGGCGGCCTCCGGAGCGGCGACGCCTTCGAGCACGCCGGTGCCGAAGTCGCGCGGACGCTTCGAGACCTTCTTCTCCAGCGCGTAGGCGGCGAAGGACGACAGCGTGGCGCCACCGCCGGGAAGCAGTCCGAGCAGGGAACCCAGGGCCGTGCCCCGCACGGCGGGAGCCGTCATGCGTCGAAGGTCTGCCCGGCTGGGCCATAGTCCTGAGAGCTTCTTCGTGACGAGCTGGCGGTCGTCCTGCCGGCCAGCATTGCTGATGACTTCCGCGAGACCGAACAGCCCCATCGCGAGCGCGACAAACTCGATGCCGTCGAACAGCTCCGAGAAGCCCATGGTGAAGCGCTGCCCCCCTGAGGTGATGTCGGTGCCGACGAGTCCCAGCAGGATGCCGAACAGGATCATGCAGATCGCGTGCAACACCGAACCATGCGCCAGCGCTACGGCACCGAGCAGACCCAGGACCATCAGCGAAAAATACTCTGCCGGGCCGAACTTGAAGGCCACCGAAGCCAGCGTCGGCGCGAAGGCCGCGAGCAGCACGGTCGCGACGCAGCCGGCAAAGAATGAGCTCAGCGCCGCCGTCGCGAGCGCAAGCCCGGCCTGTCCGTTCCGAGCCATCTTGTGCCCGTCGAGGCAGGTCACGACCGACGAGGACTCGCCGGGAATGTTGACCAGGATCGATGTGGTCGAGCCGCCATATTGCGAACCGTAGAAGATGCCTGCGAGCATGATCACCGCGCTCTCGGGCGGCAGGGCATAGGTCAGCGGCAGCAGCATCGCGATGGTCGGAACCGGGCCCAGACCGGGGAGCACGCCGATGGCCGTGCCGAGCACGACCCCCAAGGTCGCATAGCCCAGATTCTGCAGCGTCAGCGCTGCCTCGAAGCCGAGGACGAGATTGGCGAGAAGATCCATGTTCACCTCCCCCAGAGCGATAGCGCGGAGGGGAACGCCGTGACCGGCAAGCCCAGTCCGGCGACGAAGGCGAGATGCGCGGCGATGGCGAGGCCGAGCCCCAGCATCAGCGCCGCCCCGATGGGGAAGCCTCGGTCGGCGCGCGAAGCGAGCAAGGTGCCCGCCAGCGTGGCCAGATAGAGTCCGCCCTCGGGCAGCAGGATCGCGAACAGCAGCACCGCACCGATGATGTGGATGAAGGGCCGCCAGGCGATCGCGATCCCCCCGTCTCCCTCCAGGGCTTGTGAGCGGACCAGGCCGAGGCTGCCCAGGGCCGCTAGTGTCAGCCCGACCCAGAACGGGAAAAAGCCGCGTCCCATGCTCGCCGCCGTACCGAGCGGGTGCTGGAACCAGGACATTGCTGCAAAGCCGCCGCCGATCAGGATGAACAGCAGGCTCGACAGCGCCCGCTTGTTGAGCGTGAAAGCCACCTTGAATCCTCCCTCAGGACGCCGCGTCGTCGCGCCGGCGTCGTCATCGCCCTCTGGAGGGGCGTTATCGTCAGAGCATGCGGAGACCGGCGCGCTCGACCGCGCCGATCAGATCGTGTTCCATGCGGGTCCGCTGGCCGAGGTGGTTGGTATAGGCGCCCGGCGCATCACCGGCCGCGATCAGTTCGACCAGTTCCGCATGCGTTTCCGTCGAACGCTTCGTGACCGAGCGCAGCCGGAGCGCGACGAGGTGAGCCCGCTGCACGAAATCCCGGTGCTCGAACGCGACCGTGGCGAGACGGGCATTGCCGCAGAGCTGCAGCAGTGCGCGATGGAAGCGCTCGTCGGCCGAATGCCATTCCGGCAGTTCGCCGCCCTCGGCATCGCGCATCCCGGCAACGGCCAGCCACAGCGGCTCGATGTCTGCGGCGCCGAGGCGACGATTGACCAGAAGCGACACCGCCTGGACCTCCAGGGCAGTGATGATCTGGTAGATCTGCCGCATATCCTCGACGTTCAGAAAGGCGACGCGTGTCGCCTTTCGCGGCAGAACTTCGACATAGCCCTGAACCTGCAGCAGCCGCAGGGCGTCGCGCACGGGCGTACGGCTCATGCCGAGCCCGTGCGCGATCTTGGCATCGTCAATGAAGGCGCCCGCGGGCAGTTCATTGGTGATGATCGAGCGCTTGAGCCAACCGTAGGCACGGTCGACCAGCGAACCCGATTCCACTTCGCCTGCTGTTGCCTCGACCGACATCTGCCCGTTCCCTCGCGTGGCTGTTCTATGCCGCCGCGACCCGATGTCCGTCGAGCGCGTGCAGCACCGCATCGGTAACCGAACGGGTGCCGGCCTGGCCACCGAGATCGCGGGGCAGCATCTGCCCGCTGGAGAGCACCTGCTGCACGGCCGCGTCGATCCGGACCGCGGCTTCCACCAGAGCCCGATCCTGGTGCCGCTCGCCGAGCCAGTCGAGCATCATCGCACTGGCGAGGATCGTGCCGAGCGGGTTGGCGATGCCCTGCCCGGCGATGTCGGGCGCCGAGCCGTGAGCCGCCTGGAAGAAGCCGCGGCTGTCTCCGAGCTCGGCGGAGGGCGACATGCCCATGCTGCCGACGGTGACCGCGCCGAGGTCGGAGATAATGTCGCCGAACATGTTCTCGGTGACGATGACGTCGTAGAATGACGGGCGGCGTACCATATGGACCATCATGGCGTCGGCATAACCGAAGTCGAGTTCGACATCAGGATAGTCTGCCGCCACCTCCGTGCAGACCTTCCGAAAGAAGGCATAGCTGCGCAGGACGTTCGCCTTGTCACAGACCGTGACGCGCTTCTTGCCGTCGAACGGCGCACCATTGCGCTTGCGGGCGAGCTCAAAGGCCTTGCGGGCGATCCGCTCGACCCCTTTGCGGGTCATTACGACCGTGTCGGTGGCGACCTCGCCGCGTACGCTCACGCCGCCGCCACGGCTCGCATAGAGTCCTTCGGTGTTCTCCCGCAGAATAATGTAGTCGATATCCTTCGGCTCGACGTCCTTGAGGGGCGAACTCACGCCGGGATGAAGCTTGATCGGCCTGACATTGGCGTAGAGGTCGAGGCGGAAACGCAGCTGCAAGCCGAACTCGATGCCGGCTTCGGTGCCATCCGGATAGACCACCCCAGGAATGCCGGCGGCGCCGTGCAGAATGGCATCGGCCGCCTTGCAAGCTTCGAACGTCTCTTCGGGCAGCGCTGTGCCGGTCTTGAGGAAGTGCTCGGCGCCTGCGGGATAGTCCGTCAGCTTGAAGCGATCGCGGCCGGCCGCCGCGCAGATGGTTTCGACGGCTGCCGAGCAGACCTCGGGGCCGATGCCGTCGCCTGGCACGACGGCGATGTTGTAAGTCTTCGACACCATGACATTCCTTCGATGAGAGAAGTATGGCGAGCCGTCCGGCCGCCATGATTGTGGCAATGGAGGCTCAGTTGGTGGCCTTTAGGCCGGCCTTGCGGATGATCTCGCCGTAGCGGTCGTATTCCTCGCGGTTGAACCGCTCGAACTCGGCGGTGTTCATCACCTTGACGGTGCCGCCGAACGCCTCGATGCGCTTCCTGAAATCGGGGTCCTCGAGCGCCTTGGCGAGCGTGGCGTTGAGCTTCTCGACGGTCGGACGCGGCGTCCCGCCGGTGGTATAGAGCGCGTACATCGTCTGCATCTCGACCTGCGGATAGCCCGCCTCGCGGATCGTCGGGACATCGGGCATGTCAGGCAGGCGCTCCGGCGAGGTCACTGCGATCGGCTTCAGATTGCCGGCCTTGATCTGGGCAGTCGCGGCCGGGACCGTGTCGAAGGTCATCTGGATGACACCGGAGATGATGTCGACCTGCGTCGGCGCGGCGCCCGGATAGGGCACGTGCACGGATTTCACGTCGGCGGCCATGTTGAACTGTTCGGCCAGGATGACGTGGGTCGTGCCGAAGCCGGACGAGCCGTACTTCACCTTGCCGGGGTTCGCCTTCATGTACGCGACGAGCTCGGCCACCGTGTTGACGCCCATGTCCTTGTTGATGACGAGGACGTTGGGAACGAGCGTGATCAGGCCGACGGGCTGCAGATCCTTGAGCGTATCGTAATCCAGCTTGAGCAGGTGCGGCGCGATCGAGACCGGCGTGCTCGCCGCGACGAACAGCGTGTGCCCGTCGGGCTTCGCCTTCGTCGTCGCCGCGGCGCCGATCGTGTTGGAGGCGCCCGGCCGGTTCTCGACAACCACCGAGCGGCCGAGCAACTGCGAGAATTTCTGCGAGATCAGCCGTCCGATCGCGTCGCTGCCGCCGCCGGGATTGGCGCCGACCATGATGGTGACCGTGCGGGACGGATACCCTTCCGCGTGAGCCGCAGTGGCCAGCGCGGCGCCCGCGGCCACCATCGCGAGAGCGAGACGCAGCATTTTAGAGGTCATGAATTTCTCCCTGGCATTTCTCTCTTCCCACTCTACGGCAGGTCTGATGTATGACGTGATATTTCAATTAGAATGTCAAGCAACCTGCAGCGTGGCGGTCCGAGTGAGCAGCACGAATATGCCGTCGCGCTCTTGGTCAGGCCGCCAGTGCCGGTGATGTCGCCGGTCATGAGCAGGGACTGGTCGAAATCGACCGCGAAAGTGCCGCCGCCGGCGTCCAGCGTCACATTGCGCGCCGAGCTGAAGCTGCTGCTGACCTGAAGCGTGCCACCGCCGAAGGCGAGCCCGCCGGAGGCGTCGCCGAGATTGGCATCGGTGGGCTGGGCGAAGGCAGCGTGCCGGAATCGATGACGATGCCGCCGGTCAGGCCGGACGTGCCGTTGACGAAGGTCAGGCGGTTGTCGCCGCTGGTGAAGCGAGGACTTTTACGACATGTGCGAGGAGCTTGCCGAGGCGCAACTGGCGCTGCGCATGGCCTCATTGGCTAGGTAGCCGAAACCGGGGAGTGCGGAGCACGCAATTGGTGCCCCCCGACTTTGGGCCAGTGCGAGCTGGAATTTTCCGGGGTTAGGGCTCATGCCGGCAGGGGCGCCGGAGAGCCATGAGGGCCCCTCGATAGGAGACGTCACGGCTTCAGTGCGCGAGCCTTGCCAGTGGAATTTGAAGCGTAAGGGAAAGCCCATCAGCTTTCCAATCTCGTGAAATCGCCCCACCCATACCCTTCAGCAGCGCCTTTTCGAGGATCGATCCAAATCCCTCGGGCAAGCCCAACCCGGACTTGGGAGCCGGCCCGCGCTCCTCCCATTTCACATGGAGAAGATCGCCTGCCGCATCGACATCTATGGTCAATCGACCCGCGGGCGTGGAAAGGGCGCCGTATTTTGCGGCGTTCGTCGTCAGCTCGTGAAGCAGAAGTGCGAGGGACGTCAACACATTGCCCGAGAGCTGAATGTCAGAACCAGTGATCGCAATTCGCGAGCCCTGCTCATGTTCGTGGGGCGCCAGGATGGCGCGCGTCAAGGCCAATACGGTCGTTGCATTTTCCGAAGTCCCGTTTTGGCTCAGATCGGGCAAGGTCAGCTCGTGAGCACGTCCGAGCGCCTGCAGCCGCGATTTCAGATCGGTCGCAAGTTCCTCTGCGCTTTTCGCCGTCTTGGCACTGAGGGAGATCAGTCCTGCCGTTACGCTGAAGAGATTTTTGATGCGATGATTGATCTCACGTAGGAGGACGTCTTGCTGCGCCCGCGCATTCTCATGCAGGTTGATATCCTGCGTCAGAGCGAGGAGGAATTCGTCCTTGCGCTGCCCTGCTTCCTCGAGGATTTTGGTCTGCGCCGCCAGCTCGTCGCGTTGGGCCGCGATCTGCTGCCGCTGCCGGTAAAGTTCAAAGAATACGTCGGCCTTGCTGCGTAGAATGTCGGGCTCGATGGGCTTTTGCATGAAATCGACGGCGCCGGCTTCATAGCCGCGAAAGCGGCGTTGACGATCGGCGCTGCCAGCGGTCACGAAAATAATCGGGATGCGTCGAGTGCGCTCGTTGCCGCGCATCAACTCGGCCAATCCGAAGCCATCCAGGCCAGGCATCTGAACGTCGACCAATGCCAGTGCGACATCGTTCGTAAGCAGTAACTCAAGTGCCTCGTCGCCGGACCGCGCCGTTAGAAGCTTAAGGCCGTCGCGCCGCAACAGGGCTTCGAGTGAGAGCAGATTTTCCTCGAGGTCGTCGACCAGCAAGAAAGAAACGGGACCCAAGGTCAACCTCCAAACTTTTTCAGGCATGCTGCCAGCGCGTCGAGTGACATGACCTGCGCGCTGGGGCAGGCTGCGATGGCAGCTTCGGGCATGGTCGATGCAAAGGCGCCAGCCGGACTTTGGACGAGCGCCAAACCTCCGGCTTCGACAATCGCCTTCAATCCCCTAGCTCCATCCTGATTGGCACCGGTCAAAATGATGCCGATCAACGCTGAACCGTAGGTATCAGCCGCACTTTCGAACAGGACATCGATCGACGGCCTGGAAAAAAGAACGGCCTCGTCGCTGGAGAGCGCCAGGCTCTTATCCACCTCGATCAGGAGGTGATAGTCAGGGGGCGCGAAAAAGACCGTGCCCGCACTGATCGGTTCCTTGTCTTCGACTTCGCGAACCGGAACCTGGCACTTGGCCTGAAAGAGTTCGGTCAACATGCTTCGCTTGTTCGGCGGCACGTGGACGACGACGATCACCGGGAGGCTGAATCCCACAGGCAGTGCGGGCAGGATCACCGACAAAGCTTCGAGCGCGCCTGCGGACGCGCCGATCACCACGGCCTCGGCTTGCCTTGAGTTCATGCGCCGCGCCTTTGATAGATCTTCTCTTCGCGGATGAAATCCTTGAAGGCTCCCGCATGCTGCGAGAAGCGCAAGCTTTCCTTCGCGCCCAATCCAAGGAAGCCGCTCCGTGAGAGCGAGTCCTTGAAGAGCCCGAGCGCGCGATCCTGGAAGGAGCGATCAAAATAGATCAGCACGTTCCGGCACGAGATCAGCTGCATTTCGGCAAAAACCGCATCCGTCACCAAACTATGGTCAGAAAAAACGACATTGCGGCGCAGAGTTTTGTCGAACGAAACTTTGCCGTAGGCTGCATGATAATAGTCGGAAAGCGACGATTTCCCCCCGGAATTCCGATGGTTCTCAGTGAAAAGTGGCACCCGATCTATCGCGAAAACGCCTGCCTCCGCCGAACGAAGCGCGTCCTGATTGATGTCGGTCGCATAGAACAGCGTCCTCTCCTCGAGACCTTCCTCCCTGAACAGGATGACCAGGGAATATAGTTCCTCTCCGCCGCTGCAACCGGCGACCCAAACCTTGAGAGAGGGGTAGGTCCGCAGATGTGGCACGACCTTCTCCCGGATGGCTCGAAAGTAGGTCGGATCACGGAACATCTCGCTGACCTGAACGGTCAGGTATCCGAGAATTCGCGGCAGCATGGCCGCATCGTGTAGCAAGCTTTCTTGCAACGCAGAAAAACTGGCAAATCCCAGCTGGTCCCGCCCCTGTTTGAGGCGGCGCTTGATCGAAGCCATCGCATAATTTCGAAAATCATAGTGATATCGAGAGTATAGCGCCTCAAGCAACAGCCGGATCTCGATATCCTCGATCTTCTCGATAGCGACAGTCTCTTTCATCGGGGCATCCAGACCCGTACTAGCGACAGAAATTTCTCCACATCCAGCGGCTTTGCCATGTAGTCGTTCGCACCGGCCTCGATGCACCGCTGCTGATCGTCGGGCATTGCTTTCGCGGTCAGGGTGATGATCGGCAGTTTGGTCCACTGCGGGTTCTTGCGGATCTCGCGGGTGGCGGTGAGCCCGTCCATGACCGGCATCATGACATCCATGAGGACGAGATCGATTCGGGGCCCTGGCTGGTTCGTGGACTTCTCCAGAGCAGCCAGCGCCTCTTTGCCATTGCGAGCGATCTGGATGATCGCGCCACGGGGCTCGAGAATGTTGGTCAGCGCGTAGACATTGCGAACATCATCCTCAACCACGAGGATACGCCGTCCCTCCAGCAAAGCGTCCCTGCTTCTCGCCTTGCGGATCATTCTCTGCTGCTCGTCCGGCAACTCGGAAACGACCTGATGCAGGAAGAGGCTGACTTCATCGAGCAGGCGTTCCGGCGACTTTGCCCCCTTGATGATGATCGACTTCGAATAGCGGCGCAGCCGCTGCTCGTCATCCGCCGAAAGCTCGCGACCGGTGTAAACGATGACCGGCGGAAAGGCGTAGGCGCTTTGCTGGCTGAGCGTCTCCAGGAGCGCGTAGCCGGACGCATCGGGAAGCGACAGGTCGAGCACCATGCAGTCGAATGTCTGCTCTTTAAGCCGCTCGAGACATTCGGCCGCGGTAGCGGCAGTCACGGTCTCGACGTCGTGAGACGTCAGCAGTCTTGCGACGGCCTCGCGCTGCACCGAATCATCCTCGACGATGAGGACGCGATGCATCTTCTGGGACAGTTTGTTCTCGAGCTTCGCAAGAACGTCGACCAGCTGCTCCCGTTGGACCGGCTTCGTAACATAGCCGACGGCGCCCAGCGAGAACGCGGTTTCGGCGTGGTCTCCGGCTGAGACGATGTGAATGGGAATATGGCGGGTTTGAACGTCACGCTTGAGCCGATCGAGGACGGAAAGCCCGGACTGGTCCGGCAAACCGACGTCGAGAATGATCGCATTGGGCATGAACTCCCTGGCCAGGCCGAGCGCCTCGTGGGCCGTGCCTGCGACCAGGGATCGGAAACCCATTTCCCGAGAGAGATCACGCAGGATGCTGGCGAAGGAGTCGTCATCTTCAATGACGAGGAGGACGCGCTTGGCATCGGATGGCGCGTCGCGGTCATCCTCGACCTTGCGCTGGCGAACCGGCACCGCTGCGCGGGGCGCTTCCTGGTTTGATGGCGCAGGCGCGATTGAAGGGGCTTCGCGTGGCAGCCGCGGACCGACCTTCGCCGGATCGTAGGATTCGGGGATGGTAAGGGTGAAGGTGCTACCTTGGCCCTCACGGCTCTCGAGATGGATCGAGCCGCCCAGCAAGCGGACGAGCTGTCGCGAGATCGAAAGGCCCAGACCGGTGCCGCCGAACTTGCGACTGATGGTGCTATCGGCCTGGTGAAATGCCTCGAAGACGCTTCGCTGCTGGTCGTCGGCGATGCCAATGCCTGTATCCGAAACGGACAGGGCCAGTTGGCCGTCGCCGGCTCTCCGGATCAAGACGCCGACCTGCCCGCGCTCGGTAAACTTGAAGGCGTTCGACAAGAGATTCTTCAGGACCTGTTCCAGCCGCTGCAGGTCGGTTTCGATGTGAGAGGGGCAGTCCGCCTCAACCTCCACAACAAAATTCAGCTTCCTGTCCTGAGCCACAGGCTCAAATGTCTGCCGTAGATTCCCGGCCAGCCGCTCGATCGAGACCGATTCCGACCTGATGTCCACATGGCCGGCCTCGATTTTGGAAAGATCGAGGATATCATTGATTAGATTAAGCAAGTCATTGCCGGACGATTGGATGGTCTTGGCATACTTGACTTGCTCGTCCGTGAGATTGTCATCCGGATTATCAGCAAGGAGCTTGGCGAGGATAAGCGATGAGTTGAGCGGCGTTCGCAGCTCGTGCGACATGTTGGCGAGAAAGTCCGATTTGTACCGGCTTGCCTGCTCGACTTCTCGCGCCTTGAGCTGCATGGCGGCATTGATCCGCTCCAGATCATCGCGTTGCCTCTCCAATTGGAGGGTTTGCTCCTCCAACTGCGAATTGTTCTGTTCGAGTTCGGCCTGCTGCTGTTCGAGCCGCGCCTGGGACTCCTTGAGCGCGCGGCTCTGCTCCTCCAGCTCTTCGTTTGAAACGCGCAATTCCTCGCTCTGGGTCTGCAACTCCTCCGACTGACGCTGTGTCTCCTCGAGGAGATTTTGAAGCTCGTCGCGATAGTCCGCCGAACGGATCGCGACTGCCACCGTTTCAGAGGCAAGCTGGAGCAGAGCCATGACACGTTCGTCGACGGGACGAAGAAAACCCAACTCGATGACCGAATTGACTGAACCGTCGACACTGCCGGGCAGAATGGCCAAGTGTTTCGGCTTATCCTGGCCCAAGGCCGAGCCGAATGCGAGATAACCTGAGGGAACCTCACCAATGAGCATCGGACGATTGTCGGCGGCGGCCTGACCCAGCAAGCCTTCTCTCAGTTTGAACTGCGCTGCGATTGCTGCATTAGCGGGAACGCCGTAGGTCGACGCGCGCCGAAAACCCTTGTCGCCCCCGACGAAGAGCGCCCCGGCGACAGCGCCCAGATACCGCGCCAGGAACTCGAGAATGCCGCTGCTGAGTTCCTCTACATGCTGGCTCCCCAACACCGCGGTAGCCAATCCAGTCTGGCCCGCCTGAATCCATTCCTCCCGCCGGCGCGCGAGAGTGGCTCTGCGGATCAAAACGCCGATCGTTGCCGTGAGAAGAAGGCCGAGAAGCCCCGAGAGAAGGCTGGTGGCCAGCGCGGTCTTCTGGACGTCGTTCATTTCGATGAGGCGGATAGCGCGGGTTTCTGCCTCCACCCGGGAAACGGATGCCACGTGCGCACGGATCGCGTCCATTTCAGCTTTTCCGCGGTCCGAATTCACGACTGCCAGCGCCGCTTCAGGGCCCTGGGTTCTCTGCAGTTCGATCGTCTCCTTGAGCTCCGCGAGCTTGGCGCCGACATGGCCCCGCAACGCGTCGACCCTCAGCTTCTGCGCGGGGCTGTCGCTTGTTAGCTGAGCGATCTCATCGAGTTGCTGCGGAATTGCCAGCACCGCGGCGTTGTAAGGCGAAAGGTATCTCTCGTTGTTCGTCAATAGGAAGCCGCGCTGCCCGGTCTCTGCGTCTTGCGTGTTCGACAGCAGTCTCTCAAGCGCGATGATCACCTGATGTGTCTGGGCGATCCGTTCATTACCCACTCGCAGGGCTTGCAGATTGAAATACGCAATGACGCCGCTGATCAGGAAGAACGCGAGCGCGCCGGCAAGGCCTAGTGTGACAAGCGGCTCGAGGCCTAAGGTCCTCTTCGAGTGATCGGGCATACGAACCTGTTTCATATACACTCTCATCAACCAGAAGGACCAAGCCGACGGGCATAGCCGAGCAGCTCGATCGACGCCAGCCCGAGGCACGGCTTGCTCAATGGAGCTGCCTGTTTGTCCAGATGGGCTTTGAAACGGCTGAGCTCGAGCGCGCGGCCGGCATCAGGCGGAGTGCCTTCTGATCCGAGCCGACCGAGATCACCCCTGCAGCAACTTGGGAGCATGACTTCAACGGACGCCCCAGGCCGGCCGCTCAGTCAGTCGGCCTCAAGGCGTCGATCAACTCGGCTGCCCCATATGGCTTTTGGAAATAGCGAACGTTCGGCGGCAACTCGCCCGCGCGCGGCGCGACACGCCCACTTGCGACGACGATCACGATAGGCGGCCAACCGAGCCGCACGGCGTGCGCGAGGGCTATGCCGTTCATGGAACCAGGCATCTCGATGTCCGTGAACACGACGGCGATGTCGTGGCGGCTGTTCAGGACGGCGATTGCCTCGTCGGCATGGGCGGCCTCGATCACCTCGAAGCCCGCATCCTCAAGAAAATCGGCCGCATCCATTCGGAGGATGGGCTCGTCCTCAACAATCAACACGACAGGTTTTGGCATGGCCGACTTTCAAGTGTCACGACGAGCCAACTGCCGCCAGCGATCATTGTTGCGCTCGATTCGAAAGAATTGTCCGGACTACTCGCTCAGCCATCCGTTTGCCGACAGCGCCTATGACACAGCCAAGCTGATGGACAAGGCGGCATTCCTCGACTTCGTCATCGAGATCGTCCGTCAGATCGACGGCGAGTCGGCTTCAAGGCTCTGCCGCGGCGCTGAGTGGACCGAGCTTCGGCTGGATGCCACGCTGGCGCCGCCTCGCCCGCGACCACGAGGCACGCATCGCCGTCTGCGGAGGCGATGTTCCAGCTTGCCGTGGGAAGCCTCACCTTACGCCGCGCCGCCCACTGAACCATTTCCAAACTGCCTCTTGGCGATAGGCATTTGACATTCCCGCAACGCCTCGCATAATCGCTTTAGGGACATTAACGGACATTTCTGTAAATCGATGCTCGAGCGTAAATTCATCAATGCCCGGATTATGGATGGCACCGGCTCGCCCTGGTTTCGCGGCGAGGTCGCTGTGGCCGAGGGGCGCATCGCCGAAGTCGGCCGGAACATCGAAGGCGAGGCCCGCGAGATCATCGACGTCGCCGGGCGCGTCCTGTCGCCGGGCTTCATCGACGTGCACACCCATGACGATCTGGCGGTGCTGCGCGATTCAAGCCATGCTCCCAAACTGCTGCAGGGGGTGACCTCGGTCGTGCTCGGCAATTGCGGCTTCGGCGGCAGCCCGTCGACCCGGGAGCGTCGTGACGACCTCGTCCGCTATGCCGCGCCCGTGCTCGGCCCGATGCCCGGCGCCGGTGCCTGGCACGCGTTCGGCGACTATCTCGACGCGCTCTCGTCGGCGCCGAGTTCCGTCAATGCCGTCTCCCAGGTCGCGCATGGCGCGGTGCGCATCGCGGTCATGGGCTTCGAGAACCGCCCCGCCACGCCGGCGGAGGTCGAGCGCATGTGCGCGATGGTACGGGAAGCGATGGAGGCCGGCGCGATCGGCCTGTCATTCGGCCTGCTCTACGCGCCGGGCTGCTTCGCCGATCGGCGCGAGTTGGTCGCGGTCGCGACGACGGCGGCACGCGCGGGCGGCATCCTGAACTGCCATATCCGCACCGAGGGCGACACGCTGCTCGACTCCCTCAACGAGGTGATGGACATCGCCGAGGCGGCCGGCGCGCCGCTTCATGTCAGCCATCTCAAGGTCGTCGGAAAGCACAACTGGGGCACGATCGGCCGCGCGCTCGACCTGATCGCCGGCCGCCGGGCACGCGGGCTCGACGTTACCTGCGACATCTACACCTACACCGCAGGCAGCAGTACGCTGCTCTCGGTCCTGCCGCCCTGGGTCTCTGCCGGCGGCGGCAACGAAGTGCTGGCGCGCCTCGCCGACCCGGCCGCGCGCGAGCGCATCCATCGCGACATGGCCGGCAATCTCCCCGGCTGGGACAACTTCGCCGGCATGTTGGGCTGGGACCGGGTGGTGATCTCCGGCGTCGATACCGAGGCGAACCGCGGCCTCGAGGGCCGCAACATCGAGACGATCGCGGCGGAGCGCGGCCAGCACCCGATCGACTGCATGCTCGACATCCTGCTCGAAGAGAGCGGCCGCGTGACCATGATCCTGCACCAGATGTCGGACGAGGATGTGAAGTCGGTGCTGCGCTCCGATTTCGCCATGGTTGGCTCGGACGGCATTCCGCTCGAAACCGGCAAGGTCCATCCGCGCCATTACGGCACATTCCCCCGCATGATCGCCCACTATGTCCGCAAGGAGCGGATCATGTCGGTCGAGGAGGCCGTGCGGAAGATGACCTCGATCTCCGCTCCGCGCTTCGGGCTCGCGCAGCGCGGCGTGATCGCCAAGGGCGCCTTTGCCGACCTGCTCGTCTTCGACGACGGGGCCATCGCCGACACGGCGACCTTCGAGGATCCGCGGCGTCATCCGGTCGGCCTCGACGCCATCTACGTCAACGGGCGGCTCGCCGCCGAGGGTGGCGTTCCGTCGGCGGAGCGCGCCGGGCAGCTGATCCGGCATCGCTGTGCCTGCTGCACGCCGCAGCCGTCCTACGCCTGCAATTGAGAAGAAACGGGAGGAAGACCATGACGTTTGGAAGGATCACGCGCCGGGCAGCCGTCGCCGGCCTCGCGGCCACGTTCGGAGCCGCAGGCCTGCCGGCCTTCGCACAGGCCAAGAAGGGCGGCGTCCTGAACGTCGCCATCACCGGCGAGCCGCCGACGCTCGACGCGCATCATTCCACGGCCTTCATCACCCAGTCGGTCGGCTGGCACATCTATGAAGGACTCTTCACGCTCGACGCCAAGTACGACGCCGTCCCGATGCTGGCCGAGAGCGTCGCCTTCGACGAAGCCCGCAAGACCTATGTCATCAAGCTGCGCGCCAATGTGCCGTTCCATGACGGCTCGATCCTCGGTGCCGACGACGTCGTCGCCTCGCTCGAGCGCTGGGGCCGCAAGTCGAATTACGGGCGCATGATGTTCACCAATGTCAGCGGGCTGAAGCAGGTCGACGGGCTGACGGTCGAGATCGCGCTCAAGGAAGCTTCGCCGGTCGTGCCGATGATGCTCGCCTTCCCGAACCAGCAGGCCGCGATCTATCCGAAGAGCGTCATCGACAAGTTCGGCGACAACGAGATCCGCAGCTACATCGGCACCGGTCCGTTCCGCTTCAAGGAGCACGTCCCGGACCGCCACCTGATCCTGGCCCGCTTCGACAAATATGCCGCGATCGGGGGCGAGGCCGACGGTATGGGCGGGCGCCGCGAAGCCCATTTCGACGAGTTGCGCCTCGTCCCGACGCCTGAGGTCTCGGTGCGGCTCGACGGCGTCCAGACCGGCATCTACGACATCGCGGATCAGGTGAGCCAGGACATGCTCCCGATGATCAAGATGTATCCGAATGTCGAGCCGCTGGTGACCAAGCCCTATTGGTGGACCATGGCGGTGTTCAACAAGAAGCGCGCGCCGTTCAACGACGTGCGCGCCCGCCAGGCCTTCGTGCTCGGCGTCGCCAACAAGGACGTGATGGGCGCGGCCTTCGCCTCGGAGGAGTTCTACCGGCTCGATCCGGGCATCCTCTTCCAGGAGCAGAAGCAGTGGTGGAGCAAGGCCGATGGCGGGCTCTACAACAAGCACGACGTCGCCAGAGCAACGGCGCTGCTCAAGGAATCGGGCTATGCCGGGCAGCCGATCAAGTGGCTGACGACGCGCGAATACGACTTCATGTACAAGAACGCACTGGTCGCGGTCGAGCAACTCAAGGCCGTCGGCTTCAACATTCAGCTCGAGGTCGTCGACTGGGCGACCATCGTCCAGCAACGAAACAACCCCGAAGCCTACGACATCTTCAGCGGGGCGACGACGTTCACGCCGGATCCCGGCGTCTGGCCGTGCTTCGATTCCGCCTGGCCGGGTTTCTGGGTCGATGCGCGCAAGGACGAGCTCGTCCGCCAGCTCAACACCGAGATGGACACCAAGAAGCGCTACGGCGTCTGGGAAGAGCTGCAGGACCATTTCTGGCAGCAGGCGCCGATGGCCAAGTTCGGGGATTTCTTCATCCTCGGCGTCAAGAGCGCCGAGCTGAAGAATGTCGCGGCGACGCCGTTCCCGTTCTACTGGAACGCCTGGAAGCAGTAAGCAACGGGTTCGGCAGGGGCGTTTCATGGCAGTCAGGATTCGAATCGGCATCATCGCCAATGCGGAGTTCAGCGAGCCGCTCGAGCTCGCGCTCCGCGATGCCGGCCCGGATCTCGACGTCAAGATCCGCCTCTACGATCACCAGGACGAGGCACGCGACCTCGCCTATGGGCTGGAGGGAAGCGTCGACGCGATCCTCTTCTCCGGCCCGGTACCGTATCACGTCGCGCTGGCGGAGCGGCCACTGACGGTGCCGGTCTCGCACGTCCTGTTCGACGAAGTCTCGCTGGTGAAGGCCTTCTTCGATCTCGTCCGGGCCGGGATCGATCCCGCGACGATCAGCGTCGACACGGTGTCGGACGACGCCATCGCCAATGTCTGCCGTGAACTGCAGATCAACCCGAGCCGGATCGCCAGCATGCCGCTGGTGAACGGGCGCATCCATGACGATTTCGCCGGCTTCCACATCGAGAATTATCGGGCGGGTCGCGTCCGCCATGCCCTGACCTGCCGCTCGATCGTCAAGCGCGAGTTGGAGCAGGCGGGCATACCCTGCCATTTCATGTTCTGGACCAAGCATACGATCCTGAAGGCACTGGACCTGCTGGTCTCCAACGTGCTCCAGCAGCGCTATCGCGGCTCCCAGATCGCCATCGGCCTGCTGCGGGTCAACACGCCGCAATTCAACGGCGCCATCGCCGATGCCCGCCGTCATGCGCTCGCGGTCGAGACCTATCTCGTCGCCTTCGCCGACAGGCTGTCGGTGAACCTGTTGGACATCGGCAGCGGTCTGCACCTGTTCTACACGACATATGGGGCTCTGCGGCAGCAGACGCAGGACTTCACCGTCGCGCCGGCGCTCGAGCCGGTTCCGCTGCCGGGCTTCTCCCTGCAGATCGGCATCGGCACCGGCACCAGCGCCGCCCTCGCGGAGGAAGGCGCCCGCAAGGCGCTGCATCAGGCCGAGCTGAAGAATGGCGACGGGCTCTACATCGTCTTCGACGACGATCGGCTGATCGGCCCTCTCGGCCAGGGCCGCACGCGGCTGATCCGGGTCGAGGACAGCATGCTGGTGGCGCTGGCCGAGCGCACCGGCATCACCGCTGCCAATCTGGCGCGCATGCTGGAAGCCATCGGCGACGAGCGTTCGCGCGCCTATAGCGCCGTCGAGCTCGCCGACATCCTCGACGCCACCTCGCGGACCGCCCGCCGCGTGCTGGCCAAACTCACCGAGGCGGGGCTCGCCATCCCGGTCGGAGAAAGCACCCCGATCGGCCACGGCCGGCCATCAACCCTCTACAGGATCGATCTCGACATGCGCGAGCACGCCCCATCATGAGCATGGCCGCACATGAGCCCGGAGCCTGGGCCGAGCCGCGCAAGGCACCTTTCCTCGCCAAGCTGTTTTCGCGCACCAATGTCATCATCGGAACGGGCCTGCTCGTCCTGGTCCTCGCAACCGCCTTCTCGGCCGACCTGCTCGCCCCGGCCGATCCGAATGCGCTGGCGGTGCAGAACCGCCTGAAGCCGCCCTCCTCCACCCATCTAATGGGTACGGACGAGTTCGGCCGCGATGTGCTGTCGCGCGTGATGCACGGCGCCCGGACTTCGCTGGTGATCGGCTGCGCGGTCGTTCTCGTCGCGGTCGGCATCGGCAGCCTGCTCGGCCTGCTCACAGGCTTCTATTCCCGCATCGACATGGTGCTGTCGCGCATCCTCGACGGCCTGATGTCGTTTCCGGGACTGGTGCTGGCGATCGCGATGGCCGGCGTGCTCGGCGCCAGCAGCTCGACCGTCGTCATCGCCTTGGGCACCGTCTACATGCCGCGCGTGGCACGGGTGGTCAGGAGCTCGGTCCTCGTCGTCAGGGAGCTGCCCTATGTCGAGGCCTGCATCGCCGTCGGCGGCAGCCGTCTCTACGCGCTGTTCCGCCACGTCCTGCCCAATGTCCTGTCCCCGATCATCGTCCAGGCCTCGTTCATCTTCTCCTATGCCGTGCTGGGTGAAGCCGCCCTGAGCTTTCTCGGCGCGGGCGTCCCGCCGACCCAGCCGAGCTGGGGCAACATGCTGGCGGAGTCGCGAACCTTCGTGGTCATGGCGTGGTGGATGGCGGTGTTTCCCGGCGTCGCGATCATGGTCACCGTTCTCGGACTGAATCTGTTCGGTGACGGGCTGCGCGATGCGCTCGACCCCAAGATGCGAGAGCGTTGAGATGACGACGATGATGCTGAGCTGCGTGGACTGCCGCGCCGAATATACAGCCACGCTGCGCTATGCCTGCGAGGAATGCGGGGGCATTCTCGAAGTCGTCCATGCCGGCGGCCCGCCATCGGACGCCGCCGCACTGGTCGCGCCGGAGGTCACGCTCGGCGAGGGCGGAACACCACTTCTGCGGGCCCGCGCCGGCTCCGCCGAGGGCGCGATCTGGATCAAGGACGAGACCCGCAATCCGAGCGGCTCCTTCAAGGATCGCCTCGTCAGCGCCGCGCTGACGACCGCCCTCGGCTTCGGGTCGAAAGGGCTGGTCTGCGCGTCGAGCGGTAATGCCGGAGCTTCGGCCGCCGCCTATGCCGCGCGGGCGGGCATTCCCGCCGTCATCCTGGTGCCCGAGCAGACCCCGGCCGAAAAGATGGCCCAGATTGCGGCCTATGGCGCCCTGCTCGTGCGCGTGGCCGGCCACTACAGCAACTCCTACGCCATGGCGCTGGCGGTGGCCGAGGAAACCGGCTTCGTCAACGTCACCACCACGTTCATCAACCCTTACGGCACCGATGCGCTGCGCCTTGTCGGGCACGAGATCCACGCCCAGCTCGGCGAAACCGCCCCGGATTGGGTGATCGTGCCGACCGGCTCCGGTCCGCTGGTGAAGGGGGTCGTTCAGGGTTTCGCCGACCGCGGCGGACGGACACCGAAGATCGTGGCGGTCCAGGCGGAAGGCTGCGCGCCGATCGTCAAGGCCTTCGACGAGGGCGCCGCCGAGGTCCAGCCCTGGGGCGAGCCAAAAACGATCGCCTCGGGCATTTCGGACCCGCTGATCGGCTATGCGCGGGACGGCACCTATACGCTGCGGCTGGTCCGTGAAAGCGGCGGCCGGGCGATCGCCGTCAGCGACGACGAGATCATCCAGGCCATGAAGGTGCTGGCGGCCGGCAACGGCATCTTCGCCGAGCCGACCGGAGCGAGCTCGCTCGCAGCCGCGCAGAAGCTGATGGCGCGCGGCGAAATCAGGCCGGGCGAGCGCGTCGTCTGCATGGTGACCGGCCACGGCTTCAAGCAGTTTGCGATCTACCGGCAGATGCCGGTGCATGAGATCAGGGTCGAGGCCGACGCTCCCGCCACCGTCATCACCGGGGCGTTGCGGGAGATCACCGGGCCGGGAGCCCTGCACTGATGGCACGCTTCATCCTGCAGCGCCTCGTGCTGCTCCTGCCGAGCCTGCTGGTTCCGCTGTTCCTCGTCTTCATCCTGCTGCATCTGGCGCCGGGCGATCCGGCAGCCGTCATGCTCGGCGCCGATGCCTCGCCCGACCAGGTCGCAGCCCTGCGCGAGCGGCTCGGGCTGAACGAGCCCTTCCTGATCCAGCTCGTCTCCTGGCTGAAGCAGATGGCCACGTTCAATCTTGGCGAGTCGATCTTCCTGCGCATGCCGGTGACGCAGGCGATCCTGCAGCGCGTCGAGCCGACATTGATCCTGACGCTCTATGCGCTCGTGATCGCCGTCAGCATCGGCATGGTTTCGGGCGTGATCTCGGCGGTAAATCGCGGCGGCCCGGCGGACCAGGTGGCGATGGGCATCGCGATGCTCGGGGTTTCGATGCCCGAATTCTGGTTTGGCCTGATGCTGATCCTGCTGTTCGCCGTCGAGCTTCGGCTGTTCCCGGTCGCGGGCTATATCCCCCTCGATCGCGGCCTCTGGCAATGCCTCTGGTCGCTGACCCTGCCCGCATTGTCGGTCGGTCTCGTCCAGGCGGCCTTCATCGCGCGCATCACGCGCTCGAGCATGCTCGACGTCCTCGGCGAGGACTTCATCCGCACGGCCCGCGCCAAGGGCCTGGCCGGCCGCGTCGTCATCGTTCGCCATGCGCTCAAAAACGCCCTGATGCCCATACTCACGGCGATCGGCATCACCTTCGCGGTCCTCATGGGCGGCGCCATCGCCATCGAAATGGTCTTCAACATCCCCGGCGTCGGGCGCCTGCTGATCAATGCCGTTTCGCGGCGCGACTATCCGGTCATCCAGGGCATCGTGCTGTTCATGGCCCTGACCTTCGTCGTCGTGAACCTGATCGTGGACGTGCTCTACAGCTTGATCGATCCGAGAGTCAGCCGATAGTCCGCCACGTGCAAACAGAAGCCCGCCCAGCCGCCAGGGTTCGCACCCACCTGGCTGTATCGGCGCTCTGCATCTCGCGAGAACGCCCTGCGCCGAGCAAGCTTAGCCGCCGTAAAGATATTGCGGCAGCCACAGGGTCAGCCCCGGCCAAAGATACAGCAGTACCATGCAGAGGATCACGATCAGCATATAGGGCATCATGCCGGCAAAGATCTGGTTGATCGTGACATGCGAGGGCGCGACGCCCTTGAGGTAGAACGCCGACATCGCGACCGGCGGGGACAGGAACGCTGCCTGCAGGTTCACGAAGACCAGCACGCCCCAGAGAATGGGATCGATGCTGAAATGCTTCAGCAATGGCAGGAAGATCGGCACGAAGATCACCAGGATTTCGGTCCACTCGAGCGGCCAGCCCAGAATGAAGATGATCGCCTGCGACAGGATCATGAACTGCAGGGGAGACAGGTTCAGCGACAGGACCCAGCTCTCCAGCAGGGCCTGCCCGCCCAGCAGCGCGAAGACCGCCGAGAAGATGGCTGAGCCGACGAACAGCCAGCAGACCATCGATGTGGTCTTGGCGGTGAGGAACACCGCTTCCTTGGTGCGCTTCCAGTTCAGGGTCCTGGCATGGAAGGCGAGCAGGAATGCACCTGCGGCGCCGACAGCGGCGGATTCGGTGGCTGTCGTGATGCCGAACAGGATGACGGCAAGAACGATCGCCGTCAGAAATCCGAGCGGCGCGACCGAGTCCGTCAGCAGGCGAATGATCTCGAGCCGCTCCGGCGACATCCGGCGATAGTAACGCACCATCAGGGCAGCGAAGCCCAGGGCGATCGCTCCGAACCACCAGTAGAAGGCGGGCGCCGGCCCGTTGGAGGCATCGCTCGCCTCGTCCGGCGGCAGATCCGGCGATCCGAGCTGTTCGACGGCCGTCACGGCCTCGGCGGCGCCCGACTGCTGGTGGATCACGACATACCACCACACCACGGCCAGCGTCACCGCGACGATGGTCAGCGGCACGAGCGCATAGGCGAAGGCCCGCAGGATATCGCCATAGCCGACGGGCTTACCGTCGCTGACGATCCGCCGCGCCTTCGCCGGGGCGAAGAGCGCCTGGAACAAGGCCGGAAAGATGCGCTTGCCATAAGCCCCGCACAGCGCTTCCGTCCATTCAGGCACCGGAACCTGCGTGTTCTCAGCGGGAAGCTTCGGCGCGATCCGGGGATTCAGAAGCGCCCAGCCAACGATGTAGAGCAGGTAGAGAAGGGCCAGGAAGAAACCCGGAAACATTGCGGCGGCATAGAGCTTGACCACCGACTGGCCTGCGACCGCCGCGTAGACGATGATCATCACCGAGGGCGGGATGAGGATGCCGAGCGTGCCGCCGGCGGTGATGACGCCGGCGGCGAGCCGCACGTCATAGCCGGCCTTCAGCATTGGGTTGAAGGCGATCACGCCCATCAGCACGACGACCGCGCCCACCAGCCCGCTCGCGATGCCCCAGAAGGTGCATACCAGCAGCGTCGCGACGGCCAGGGCCGCCGGCACGTTCCGGAAGGCGAGCTGCACCGAATAGAACATCTTGTCGACGAGCGCCCCGCGCTCCATCACATAGCCCATCAGAACGAAGAGCGGGATCGAGATCAGGACGTCGTTCGTCATCGCGCCGTAGGTGCGCTGGACCATCAGATCGAAGATCTTGTTCGTGTACCAGGCCTGCGACGGGTCGTAGAACGCGGCATATCCGAACAGCATCCCGAGCCCCATCAGGGTGAACGCCGTCGGGAAACCCAGAATGATGACCACGACGATGAGGCCGAGCATGCTCAGGCCGAGGGCTGGATCGCTCATGGCTGCCTGTCTCCGCCGAGGCCGCGCTGGCGAGCCGCTTCATCGATCGCCTGGGCCTGCTCGATCGCGGCGCGGCGCGTCGCCTCGTCGATGTGCTCGCTGGCGGCGAGCTGCTCCCCGACGACGTCGATCTCGGCGACGTCCTTGAGGCGGCTCGGCCAGACGCCGGTCTTCAGGCAGACGATGCAGCGGACGATTTCCGCCACGCCCTGCAGCAGGACGAGCGCGCCGGCGATGGGAATGACGGTCTTGAAATGATAGACCGGCGGGCCGTCTGCGGTAACGTTCGAGTGTTCGTTGATCCGCCAGGAATCGCCGGCATAGTCATAGCCCGCATAAACCAGCGCGCAGATGCCCGGCAGGAAGAACAGGATGTAGAGCGCGAGATCGAGCGACGCCTGCGTCCGCGGCTTCATCGAGCTATAGAGGAAATCGCCGCGGACATGGCCGTTCTGGGCGAGCGTGTAAGCGCCGCACAGCATGAACAGCGAGCCATAGAGCATGTTGCTGGCGTCGAAGATCCAGGCCGTTGGGGCGTTCAGCGCATAGCGCTTGAAGACCTCGGCACAGACCAGAAGCATCAGCCCGATGATCAGCCAGGCAGCCAGCTTGCCGAAGAACGTGCTGATGCTGTCGCAGGCGAGAAGAAGCTTTTCGACGCTCATGCGGGACCTCGCAGGCAGCAGCGATGGCCCGCACGCAAGGTGCGGGTCGTCGCCGATGTCATTGACTCGGGCTTAGAGCTTGGCCGCGACGCCGTTGGGACCCCAGTAATGGTCGAACACCATCTTGCGGTTGACCACCGTGTCCTGCTCCCAGCGCGTCGCGCGCTTGGCAAAGGCAAGCTGCGACTGCAGGATCTCGGCGAAGAGCGGGTTCTCGGCCGCCTTCTTCTTCGCGACCTCGTCGTAGAGTTCGAGCTGGCGCTTCAGAACTGCGTCCGGAGTCTTGTAGAAGCGCACCTTGTCCTTCGTCTGCAGGTCGAGATAGTCCTGCGAATAGCGATCGATCGCCTTCCAGGACATCTCGGCCGAGCCGGCCTCGACCGCATTGGCGATGATGGCTTTCATCTTCTCCGGCAGCGCGTCGAACTTGGTCTTGTTGAACATGATCTCGAACTGCTCGGCGTTCTGATGGTAGCTCTGCAGCATGCAGACCTTGGAAACGTCAGAGAAGCCGAGGACGCGGTCGGAGCTGGCATTGTTGAATTCGGCCGCATCGAGCAGGCCGCGATCCATCGCCGCGACGATCTCGCCGCCCGGCAGCGCGTTCACGGCCAGGCCCATGCCGGTGAAGATGTCGATCGAGATGCCGACGGTGCGGAACTTGAGCCCCTGCAGGTCCTCGAGCTTGGTCACCGGCTTCTTGAACCAGCCGAGTGGCTGCGTCGGCATCGGCCCATAGCAGAACGATTGCACATTGGCGCCGATCGAGGCGTAGAGCTTGGCCAGCAGTTCCTTGCCGCCGCCATATTTGTGCCAGGCGAGCAGCATGTTGGCATCCATTGCATAGGCCGGGCCGGAGCCCCACAGCGCCAGCGCCGTCTGCTTGCCGTAATGATAGACGAGGACGCCATGGCCGCCGTCGAGCGTGCCCTTGGACACCGCCTCGAGCAGGCCAAATGCCGGGACGACCGCGCCTGCAGGCAGCACCTCGATCTTCAATTCGCCACCGGTCATGTCATTGACCTTCTTGGCGAAGTCGAGAGCGTATTCGTGGAAGATGTCCTTGGATGGCCAGGTGCTCTGCCAGCGCATAGCGATGGGCCCGGATTGCTGCGCGATCGCGGGGGCCGCTAACGTCGCGGTCGACGCAATCAGCGAGGTCTTCAAGAATTTTCGACGTGATCCCCCAGCCGTTTTATCGGTGTTCATGTTTCTCTCCCTCTGAGTAAGCGCCGTTTTGTTTGGCGTCTTAGCCGCAGCAGAGCAGGAAGGCCTTCGGAACGCAATAGTCTTCAGTCAAAAGACAGAATTTTGGTGGAAACGTGCGCAGAAGGGACCCGCGGCCCCAGGCTCTGGCTGGGGTATAACGCTATTACACTGCCCTATGACGCGATGCCTGCTTCGCCAGGATCTCCCGCTACGCAATCATCCCATCCGCAAAGCGCATGATCGGGAACGTTCGCGCTATCGCAGCAGGGCGTGATGAGAGCCGCTGCGCGACGTGATCCGCCCCATCATTGCTTTCGACTGGTGGCATCGCTTGTCGCGTTGTCGAAGCGATTGATCTGGTCGTTTTCGTCCTTGCGGAAGCCGAGTGCAGCAGCCTCGATGCCCTCGGCAGCTGGGCGGGAGAGTGCTCAGGTTTCCGCGCCGGCCTCCATACAGCAAGACCATGATGGCGCTCACCGCCTCTGGCTCTTCACGAGTTCGAGGATGCCGGTCTCCGTCACGACCTGGCGGAGCTTCGTGGTTTCGGACGCCCACCGCGCTCCGAAACCGGCTGCATCGAGATGGACAGGCTCTGACCCGAGCTTGGCGATGGCGGCCTTGACCTCGGGATCGGCCATCACCGCCGTGAACGCCTCGTTGAGCCTGGTGGCGACGTCGGCGGAAACGCCTTTGGGAGCGGCCACGCCAGTCCAGGACACGATCTCGGCGTCGTAGCCGAGCTCCTTCGCCGTCGGTACGTCCTTGTAGAGCGGATCCTGGCTGCGCTCCGGCCCGAAATTCAGCAACGGGCGCAACTTGCCCGCCTCGATATGGGGCTTGTAGTCGACGGTGCTGCCCGCCGAGACCGCGATGTGGCCGCCGAGCAGCGCCGTCAGCAGCGTGCCGCCGCCGTCGAAGGAGACCGGCTCGATCTCGATCCCGGCAACGCGAGCGAGTTGTGTCGGGCCGATATGCGACGAATTGCCGAAGCCGGTGATACCGTACTTGATCTTGCGGGGATTGGCCTTGGCGTCGTCGATCAGGGCCTGAGCCGTCTTCCAGGGCGTGTCGGAGCCGGTGACGAGCACGGGCGGCGTGACCGTGATCTGCGCGATGGGCTGAAGGGCGTTGGGATAATCGTGTCGCGACCCGCCATAGAGCGGCTGGAGCACCATGGTGCTGGTGACCATGCCGATCGTGTAGCCGTCGGGACGGGCCCCGACCAGTTCGTTCAATCCGGTCATCGTGCCCGCTCCGGGCTTGTTCTCGATGATCAGGGGTTTGCCCAGACGAGCTTCCACAGCCTTCGTCACGATCCGGCCCATCACGTCTGTGGCGCCGCCGGCGGGGAACGGCACGATCACGCGGATCGGCCGTTGCGGATAGGCCTGAGCGAGGGCCGGCAACGTCATCGCGACCGATGCGAGACCGAAGGCGGCGAGCGCCAGGCGGCGTGTGGCAGCGCTATTCATGGTTTCTCTCCCCATTTTCAGTTGTTGTGATCGTTCATCCGTTCATCGAGGCGGAGTGGGCGCGAGCGGCGCGCGGGCGAAGCGGCTGCGAAGCCCGAGACCGATACGAACCAGGATGAACAGGGCCGCAGTGCCGAGCATGAGGCCGCTGAACGGCCGCGACATCAGCGTCAGGAAGCTGCCATCGGCGAGCACCATCGACTGAATGAAGCCCTTTTCGATGAGCGGCCCCAGGAACAGTCCGATGATCAGCGGCGCGACGCTGTACCCGGTTCCTTTCAGAAGCCAGCCGACCAGGCCGAAGGCGACGGCCAGCCAAAGGTCCGACAGGTTGTTGTTGATGAAATAGGTCCCGCTCATCACCACGACGGCCACAAGCGGCATCAGGATGCCCAGCGGTATGCGCAGCAGCGAGGCGAACAACCCGACGAATGGCAGATTGATCACCAGCAGCATGAGATTGCCGATGAAGAGGCTCGCCACGAGGCCCCAGAACAAATCGGGGCGCGTGTTCACGAGATTCGGACCGGGCGTGATGCCGTGGATCAGGAAGCCGCTGAGCAGAAGGGCCGCGCCGGCATTGAACGGCAGGCCCAGCGAGAGCAGCGGGATCAGGGTGGAGGTATCGGCTCCGTTATTGGCGGCTTCCGGCCCGGCCACGCCCTCGATGGCGCCCGAGCCGAACTGATCGCGACCGCGGCTCAAACGCTTCTCGACCGCATAGGACAGAAAGGTCGAAATCGTCCCCGACGGGCCGGGAACGAGGCCGATCAGAAGACCGATGAGACTGCCGCGGCCGATCGCGGGCATCGAGCGCGACAGCTCCTCGCGCGTCGGGTAGAGATCCCGGAAGGCGACGCGCGGCGCAGAGACCGCGGCGTCGCCATCGGCCGCCGTCTGCAACACTTCCGCCATGCCGTAGACGCCCATGACGACGATGATGAAGGAAATGCCGTCGAGCAGGACGTCGCTCGACAGGGTGAACCGCTCGACGCCCGTCATCGGATCGATGCCGATCGTGCCGAGCATGATGCCGACGACGACCATCAGGCCGGACTGCACCATCGACTGGCCGCTGATGCCCGACAGCACCACGAGCGCGAGCAGCGCGATGCAGAAATATTCCTGCGGGCCGAATGCGAGCGCCCAGCCCGCGATGGTCGGCGCGAACAGGACGAGGCCGACGAGTCCCAGCATGCCCGCGAAGAACGAGCCGAGCGCCGCGACCGAGAGCGCCGCCCCGGCGCGGCCGCGGCGGGCCATGGCATAGCCTTCGACGCAGGTCACGACAGACGCGCCCTCGCCCGGCACGTTGAGGAGGATCGACGTGGTCGAACCGCCATAGGCGGCGCCGTAGTAGATGCCGCCGAAGATCACCAGCGCGGTCAGCGGATCGAGCCCGAAGCTGATCGGGATCAGCAGGGCGATCGTGCCCGAGATCCCGAGACCCGGAAGCATGCCGGCGAAGGTCCCGAGCATGACGCCGATCCCCGCCGCGACCAGATTGGTCGGGGTAGCCGCAAGCTGGAAACCCTGGATGAGCGCGTCGAGCGAGGTCATGGCAGCGGCAGATCGAGGGCGCGGGAGAACAAGAGCCAGATGCCGAGCGAGAACACCGCCGCGAGCGAGAGCGTGACGACGGGTCCCCGCATGCCCCTGCTGACCATCAGCAGAGCCAGCGCGGCGCCGAACGTCGCCGGCAGGAAGCCGAGGCGGCCGAGCAGCGCGGCATAGCCTGCCAGGATTGCGAGAAATGCCAGCGCACGGCTCGGCGACAAGCCGAGATCGGCGGAAGCCGCGTCTCCGGCACGCCAGACGCGCAGGAGATTGCCCAACGCCAGCGCGACACCGATGCAGCCGGCGATCGTCGGCATGAAACCGGCCCGCGGATTGCTCCAGGCCCCGAAGGAAAACCCGAGCGCCGCATACAGGTAAAGCGAGCAACCTGCGAAAAGGGCGACCGCCACCACGAGCTGGACGAGACGCGGCGACGGGCCGGAGCGATCGGTCTTCTGCAAGGAATCTACTCCGCTGGGACAGGATCCGCGGCGCGCTGCGACAAGGCGGCGAGACGCCCTGACAGATCGTCGCGAAGCGTCAACAGCCGTTCCCACCCCAGCATGTTGTAGGCGGCGAAATGCTGGTCCGTGGCGGCGGCGTAACTCTTCATCTCATCGGCCAGCGTCCGCAGCAGTTCGAACGCTTCCTCCGATGCGTCACGCATTTCGGTGCCGAACGCGTCATCGCTTCCGGGATGGTCGAGCAGAAACTTCGTGAAGATGCAGGCGCGGACGGCCGCCCGCCAACCGGCGACGTAAAGCCTGAAGGTCTCCATGCGGCTGACGAGATCGCGATGGGCCGTTTCGGTCAAAGCCGCCGGCCGTTCGCCGGCAAGGCCGGGCTGCTGCCCGACAAGCCTCAGCGCCTCGTCTTTCTCGGCCAGGATGCGGCGGATATTGGCTTCCGAGGTCTCGAGCGCATTTTCCTTCGACGGGTCCCAGTCCTTCAGGCTGTTCTTCTCCTCGGCCAGCCACCAGGCATGGTCGAGGCTAACGGGATAGTTGCTGGAGTCCGAGAAGACGCAATCGTTGACGTACAGGCTTTTCGAGACGATCTCCCACGACCTCGCGAAAAGGCGCACGCTCCAATCGGCCGCGGCGTCGAGTTCTTCATCCCCGGTGCCGTCGGCCGTCATGCCCGTCTCCGTGAGCCATGAGCGGTGAATCTCACGGTCGGAGACATCGGCATCGACCGCCAGCGCCGCCGCGGCATGGAGGTTGAGCCGGTTCGGCGTATGGAAGCAGGAATGGCCGTCCAGGCTTTCCCAGTCCGTACGCAGGATCATGCCTTCGACGCCATGGCGCAGTGCCGTCTCCATGCGTCGACGATAGTCGTCGGTGATCACCGCCGGCCCGATCCCCCAGCCGAAATACTGGCCCATGGTATCGAACTCGACCCATTGCCGATGGTCGCCGACATCGCCGAGGCGCGGATTGTCGGGGAATGTCGGATAGTAGTCGTGCGGCGTATTCTTGAGGCTGACGATCACATCTGAGGGCAGACTGGTTATCGTCTCGGCCAGTTCGGTCTGCGCCTTCCGGTCGAAGACGAAGTCGCGCACGACCAGTTCCCGCCCCGCGGCGCGGATCGGAGCGTGCATCGCCATGATCAGCTTGCGGTACCAGCCCTGCGGGGTGCTGCCCCGGCAAGCCTCGCAGGTGCAGCGGTTCGACGAGATCGCCAACCGGCTTTCGCCGGTCCCCGGCGCCGTGATGATTCCGCGGATCTCCGGCAGGTCCTGAAACAGCTCGGTGTACTTGGTATCGACGAAATCCCACCAGAACGGGTCGTTCGGGCACAGCGTGCCATTCTTGACCAGCTGTGGATTCAGCTCGAGCAGGATGTCGGGGAAGGACAACTCCTTGTTCTCGAACCAGACATCGATGCCGTTGCGACCCGCCAGCTCGATCACACGCCGCAGGTAGTCGCGGCGCTGATACGGCCCGCTGCGTCGTGTCGGCGTATACTTGTAAAGTTTCGGAAAAATCTCGCGATAGCGCTCGAAAATGTTCCGTCCCGCATCGGAAGCACCAAACAGCTTGCCGGGATAAACCACCATGTCGACGATGTCGTTGCGGTGGAGAACGAGTGACGTCATCTCGTGACGACGCGCGAACTCGATCGCCTTGCGCACCCAGTCGAAATTCCAGGCATAGGCGCTGTGGATTTCGATCGCTCGCGTGGAAAATCGCGCCATCCGTCAACTCCTCAAGCGGGAGGACGCGCTGGCACGCACGGCATCTCTATGCCGCCTGCCGCCCGATGTCTCCTCCCTGCCGCGCCTTGTGGCGCTGTTCGTGAACCGAGACTGGACGAGCCTCACCGCGACGTCGAGCGCTGGATGATGCGCATTCGATAACCTCGAGTTATGGTGACGCATGTTCAGCCTGCGCCAACTCGAAGTGTTCCGTGCCGTCATGATGGCAGGCACCCTGACCGCCGCCGGGCGGCATCTGCAGATGTCGCAGCCCGCCATCTCGAAGGCCGTCCGGCGGATGGAGGACCTGGTCGGGTTTGCCTTGTTCCAGCGCAGTCGAGGCCGGGTTCAGGCGACCCCGGAGGCGCTCAACCTCTATCGCGAGGTGGAGAAGGTCTTCCACTCGGTCGGCGTGGTCGAGAAATATGCGCGGGATCTCAAGGAGAGCCGCTCGGGCGTTCTGACGTTGGCTTGCACGCCGACATTGTCCTGCAGCTTCGTCGCCGATGCGATCGCGCAGTTCAGACGACGGCACCCTGGCGTCCGCGTCTGGCTCCAGGTCGCCAAGACGAAGGAAATCCTGGCGATGGCGGCCAGCGGGCAAATCGATCTCGGCATCATCTTCACCCCGGGCGACCACGCGGGCGTCACGACGCTTCCCCTGTTCGAAACCGCACTGGTCTGCGTCATGGCCCCCGATCACCCGCTTGCAGACCGCGCCGTCATTCGGCCGAGCGACCTGGCGGGCGAGGCGATCATCACGAATATCCAAAGCGAGCCGATTCATGAACTGCTCGGACAGGCGTTTCGAGCGATCGATCTCAATCAGCACGTCATGATCGGCAGCAATTACACGATCAGTGCTTGCGCCCTTGCGATGAAAGGCTGCGGCGTCGCCATTGTCGAGCCGATGGGCGTATCGGAGATGTTCCCGCTTGCGATCAAAAAGCAGTTCTTGCCTGTCGTGAAAATTGTTCCACGCGTCATTCACGCCAATCACGTGGCACTGTCCCGCACGGGCCAGGCGTTCATCGGAGTTATCCGGCAGGCCGCCACGCATTATGCAGCATGAAATCCTGCTAGCTTGCACGGATGGACGAACAATCGTTCACATAAGGAAGAGATCGTGCAGGCAGTCGAGCGAGCCTTGTGCCAGAATTGGGAGCGCCTTTTCTCCTATGCGCGCCGCCTGAGTGGCAGCCGCGACGCCGCAGCCGACTTGCTCCAGTCCTGCGCCCTGAAGGCGCTGTCCGTCGCACCGCCTGCGGAGGAGACGCGGATACGGGCGTGGCTGTTCGCGATTTTGCGCAATATCTGGATCGACGAGTACCGCCGCAGCCAGGTTTCGGCCGAGCTGGGGCCGAACGAGCCGGATGACGGCCGCTGGCGTTACGACAACCGCCTGATCGCCGAGATCACGGTACGACAGGCCTTCGATCGGCTGGAGCCGCCCCACCGCGAAATTCTCGAACTTATCGAGCTTGCCGGATTCCGCTATGCCGAGGCCGCCGAGATCCTCGACGTGCCGGTTGGAACGGTGATGAGCCGTCTCAGCCGGGCGCGGCTCTCGCTCCTCGAGGCGATCGAAGGCGGAAATGTCCGGGCGCTTGCAACGCGGCGCCGTCAAGCGAGTTAGCATCACGTGCCGGAACCCGACATCACCTCCTGGACGATGCTCAACGCCTATGTCGACGGCGAGTTGACGCCTGAGGTCGCCGCTAAGGTTGCAGCGGCCCTGGTGGCCGATCGCGAGGCCGCGGCACAGGTCGCGACGCTGACAAGGTTGCGCGCCGCCGTCAGGGTGGAGGAGCCGCGAGAGCAGGCCCCACCCTTTGTGCTGCCGCGGGTTCGGCCGCGGCCCCTGCGCCGATCCGCCATGGCCGCTGCCGCGCTCGTCCTGGTCTGCATCGGCGCGCTCGTGATCGGCCTGATGAACACGCAATCGCCGAAGCCGCCCTTGTCCGACGCGATCGCGGCGCATCGGCTCTGGCTGTCCCAACCCACACAGCAGCAGGCTCAGCGCGCTGATGTGGCGCTGGCCGGTGCCGATCTCGGCAATCTTCCGGACCTCACGCTCGCATCGTTGACCCTGTCGCATCTCGCGCTCGACCTCTCAGGGCGCGCAGGCGGCATTCTTGCCGGCTATGTCGGGCCCAATGGCTGCCGCGTCGGCCTCTGGATCGCGCCGGTCGACGATGCCTTGCCGACGCAGCCCACAATCCGCGACCGCGACGGCCTGACGATCCGCGCCTGGCGTGGCCGGAAAGCGAGCTATGCCTTGCTCGGCGAGGGCATCGACACGGCCCGGATCGACGGCATCGCCGCGCTCGTCGCCCGGATCACCGGTGGCGAGCACAGCATCCCGAACGACCAGGTCGCGGCCCTGGCCGAGGCACGCAGCGGCCGCCCGGCCTGCATCGGTTGATCTGGATCAATCGATTTGGAATAAATCGAAGCGCTCGCGCGTCGTCTCCAGCGAGGAATATGTCCTCGGGAGAAACGCCATGCTCAAAGAAGTCCAGCCGCGGGATGCCGCGGACGAAACCCGTGCAACCTCCACCACCGATGCCGCTGCAACCTTGAACGGATCCAGGCGCCTCGTGCTCGGCTCAAGCCTTGCCGCTCTCGGTCTCGCGCTCGGCGGCCTGCCACGCCTCGCCGTGTCGCCAGCGGCAGCGCAAGGGGCAGCTCCCGCCGCCCCCAAGGGCCCGCAGCCCTTCGACTACCCCGGCAAGGACAAGGGGCTGACCCTGCTCGGAGACCGCCCGCTCGTCGCCGAGACGCCGGAAAGCCTGCTCGATGACGACACCACGCCGATCAGCAAGTTCTTCATCCGCAACAACGGCCAGATCCCCGAGCCGATCAAGGATGCCGAGGCGTGGCAGCTCAAGATCGAGGGCGAGGTCGACAAGCCGCTCACCCTGACCGTTGCGGAGCTGAAATCCCGCTTCACGCCCCAGACCTTCCGGATGGTTCTGGAATGCGGCGGCAACGGCCGTTCCTTCTACCAGCCGGCGGCCCGCGGCAATCAGTGGACCAATGGCGGTGCCGGCTGCGCCGAATGGACCGGCGTGCGCCTCGCCGACGTGCTCAAGGCGGCGGGCCTCAAGGACACCGCCAAGTTCACCGGCCATTTCGGCGCCGACCCGCATCTCTCCGGCGATACCACCCGCGATGCGATCTCGCGCGGCATGCCGATCGAGAAGGCGCTCGAGCCGCACTCGCTGATCGTCTGGGCGATGAATGGCGAGCCGCTGCCGCATATCCATGGTGGCCCGCTCCGTCTGGTCGTCCCGGGCTGGCCGGCGTCGCTGTCCTCGAAATGGCTCAACCGCATCCTGGTGCGGGCGACGCCGCATGACGGACAGGGCATGGGCGGCACCTCCTACCGCATCCCGACGGTACCGATCGTTCCGGGCACAAACGCCGATGGCAAGGCGAACTTCACAGACATGACCTCGATGCCGCTGCGGGCCATCATAAGCTCGCCGGCCAACGGGACGCGGCTGCCGGCCGCGACCCGCGAGGTCGCCCTTCGTGGAGCCGCCTGGGCCGGCGATCACGAGGTCGCCAGGGTCGAGGTCTCCTTCGATGCCGGGCAGCGCTGGCATGCGATGACGCTGGCCAAGCCGAAGAACCGCTACGATTGGGTGCGCTGGACCGGCAAGGCGGCGCTTCCGAGCGACGGCTATTTCGAACTCTGGGTGCGCGCCACCGACTCGCGCGGCGTTGCCCAGCCGCATGTGGCGACAAATTGGAACCCGCAAGGGTACGGCTCCAATCCGCTGCATCGCGTCGCGGTCCTGGTCGGTTGACGATGCCGAACCGCCGTTTCCTCCGGATGGCCGCGCTTGCGGCCATCCTCCTCGCCCCCTCGGTCGGTCTTGCGGAAGACGAGACGCCCGAGCAGCTTCCGGACTTCCCCGGCCGCGACGAGACTTTCGGTTATTGCATCGGCTGCCATTCGATGAAGGTTGTGAGCCGGCAGGGCATGGAGCGGTCCCGCTGGGACGAGACCCTGACCTGGATGACCCAGAAGCACAGCATGCCGGAGCCCGATCCGGACATGCGCAAGACCCTGCTCGACTATCTCGTGCAGGCCTTCCCGCCCAAGGCCCCGAGCCAGGGCGGCGGCTGGGTCAACCCCTTCGCTCCAAAGCCATAGGACAATCCGATATGAAGCTTGCAATAATTCTCGGCGCCGCTATGTTGGCGGCCGCCGTTCAGCCCGGTCATGCGCAGGATGCCGCCGCGGGCGAGAAGGTCTTTGCGCAATGCCGCGCCTGCCATCAGGTGGGAGAGACGGCAAGGAATACCGTCGGCCCCGTGCTCAACGGCGTGATCGGCCAGAAGGCGGCGATGCGTGAGGGCTATAGCTATAGCGCCGCGATGAAGGATTCCGCCGTGACCTGGGACGAGGCGACCTTAGCCGCCTACCTCCAGAATCCGCGCCTGAAAATACCGGGCACCAAGATGATCTATGCCGGGCTGAAGGACGAAAAGCGGATGGCGGATCTGATCGCCTATCTCAAGCAGTTCGACGCTGCCGGCAAGAAGGCCGATTGAGGAGCGCTGCAAACGCCAACTCCCAGCCGAGGTGGTTGCCCGCTCAGGGAGAGCTCCTCGGCCAGTTGTGCGCTCTCGCGACCGCATCGCCCCAGGCTTGCTCCAGACTCATCGGAGGACGTTAAATCCGACGATGTGCCCCTGATCCAGGCTGCAATCTACTTCCAGACGAATGGGGCAATGGCGAGCGCTCGGCGGCGTTTGCCTTTCCGAAACGACTGTCAGTCACCTATGCGGTTTGTCGTCCGAGGTGGGCTGTGGAAACGTCTCTGTATCTACCCGTCAAGCGCTTCCTCGAGGGCCTGGGCTACTCTGTGAAGGGAGAAATCGGGCACTGCGATATTGTCGGCCTTCGGGACGATGACCCAGCCGTCGTGGTGATCGGCGAATTGAAGCTGACGTTCAATCTCGAACTCATTCTGCAAGGCGTGGACCGAATGAGCCTCGGCGATGAGATCTGGTTGGCGGCGCAACTTTCCGCCAAGGGCAAGGGCCGCGAAAGCGATCCGAGATACCGCAATCTCTGCCGACGCCTCGGCTTTGGATTGCTTGGCGTTTCCGAAAACGGCCGTGTCGATATCCTCGTGTCTCCGATTGCGCCAGCGCCGCGGAAGAATCCTCGCCGACGCTCAAGATTGGTGGAGGAGCACAAACGACGCCAGGGCGACCCCGTTCCGGGCGGAGGCACACGCAAACCTATCATGACAGCGTATCGCCAGCAGGCACTTGCCTGCGCAGCGGCGATGACAATAGCGCCACGACGACCGCGGGATC
The DNA here is from genome assembly GCF_001429395.1 of Allobosea sp. Root381. Classification (GTDB taxonomy): domain Bacteria; phylum Pseudomonadota; class Alphaproteobacteria; order Rhizobiales; family Beijerinckiaceae; genus Allobosea. The sequence goes on along the minus strand of NZ_LMJT01000012.1, from coordinate 66,590 downwards.
TCAAGCCTTCCTTTCCCGATGCCCAGAAGATCCTGCACCGGAATGTCTATGGCTGGTTCGAGCGCTCCGAGCGCGGGGTCTACGCTTTGACCGAGATTGGTCGAACCGCGTTGGCAACCTGGCAATCTCAGTCACCGACCTACCCGGACGGCAATGAGGCGTCTGCTTAGGGTCCGACAACCAATCCACGCGCCTCGCGAACATCGGCCCGCAGGAGCCCGGCTCTCATGGTCATGCGCTTGAGCTCGAAGGAATTGTCGGCGATCAATCCGTCGAAGAAAAACCTGACGAAAACATCCGCCCTGCCCCAATCGCGGAAGCACAAGACAACCGTGATCCACTTACCAGACGACGCTGGCAGGTCCCGCCACGGGCTTGCTGTCCGCACGATCCACAGCACAGCCTCGACAAAACGGCGGTAGTCGCTGCCGATGCCGCCGCGCCATGCAACATTGGCCCAATAATCGCTTGCCCGACCCGCATTGCGACCGCATTCTCGGCCCATACATGCACGACACCTCGTGCAGCACCCTTTTTCAAGAACGCTTCCGGGCGACCCTGATCCTGCGATGAACGACCACGCATTTCTGGCTCGCGCGCTGCGCAGACCTCGCCGCGCGCACGCTAAGCATCCGCGCCCTGGCAAGCTGCTCCCGCTCAAACCGGTCCTGGTCGTGCTGCATCAGGAGCACTCGACGCCCGGCCGCGTCGGCCGCTTGCTGCAAGCCCGCGGCCATGCCCTCGACATCCGCAAGCCGCGCTATGGCGATCCGCTGCCGCAGACGATGCGCGACCATGCCGGGGCGGTGATCTTCGGCGGGCCGATGGGCGCCAACGATCCCGACGAATTCATCAAGACCGAGATCGACTGGATTGGCACCTGCCTGAAGGAGGATGCGCCCTTCCTCGGCATCTGCCTCGGCGCGCAGATGCTCGCGAAGCATCTCGGCGCGCGCGTCTATACCCATGGCGAGGGCCGCGCCGAGGTCGGCTATTACCGGCTCGACCAGACCGATGCCGGCCGCGACCACGCCACCGAGGCGGGGTTCGACTGGCCGGGCACGGTCTATCAATGGCATCGCGACGGCTTCGACTGCCCGACCGGCGCCGAATGCCTAGCGACCGGCGGCGACTTTCCGGTGCAGGCGATCCGCGCCGGCTCGCGCGGCTACGGCGTCCAGTTCCACCCGGAGGTGACGCCGGCGATGATGTGCCGCTGGGGTGTGCGCGGGCATGAACGGACCCTGATGCCGGGTGCACAGCTGCGGCACCTGCATCTCGAGGGCTGGTACCAGCACGATCCGGCGGTCCGGCTCTGGCTCGACCGCTTCCTCGACCATTGGCTGAAACCGCCCGCAGAAAGCTGAAACCTCCCGTGACACGTTCCGCCCTCGTCCTCGGCGCCGGCATGGTCGGCGTCTCCTGCGCGCTCAGCCTCCAGAAGCGCGGCTTCGACGTCACGCTGATCGATCGGCGGGAGCCAGGCCGCGAAACCTCTTATGGCAATGCCGGGGTGCTTGCTCGATCCTCGATCGTGCCGCTCAACAATCCCGGCCTGTTCGGCAAGCTGGCGAGCTATCTCGGCAACCGGCACGCGGCGCTGAACCTGAACTGGAAGCGGGCCATGACCCGCCCCAGCTGGCTGCTGCGCTTCCTCTGGGAGGCCCGCCCCTCCCAAGCTGCGGCCCGCATCGCCGCGCTCGAATCCCTGACCGCCAGCACGGTCGAGCGCCATCGCGCCCTGATGGCCGAGGCCGGCATCCCGCACCGGCTGCGCGAGACCGGCACACTCAAGGTCTGGCGGACCGACGCAGGCCATGACGCGGCGAAGGCCGAGCAGGCGTTCCTGGCCGCACATGGCGTCGCCTCGCAGGTGCTCGACCGGCAGGGCATCTCCGGCATCGAGCCGTCGCTCAACCCGATCTTCCATGCCGGCCTGCTCTGCCTCGAGAACGCCTCGGTGGATTCGCCGGGCGCCGTGACGCAAGCCTATGCGGAGCTGTTCGTCCAGCGCGGCGGGCGGATCGAGCAGGCTGGGGTCGAGGGGGTGGGCCGGACAGGTGCCGGCTGGCAGGCGAAGACGACGAAGGGCCCCTTCGAGGCGGAGATCGCGGTCGTCGCGCTCGGTCCCTGGAGTATGGATCTTCTGGCGCCGCTAGGTCTCGATACGAAGCTAGACGTCGAGCGTGGCTATCACCGCCATCTCCAGGCCGAAAAGGGCGCGAGCCTGTCGCGCCCGGTCTACGACGTCGACGCCTGCTACTTCATGGCGCCGATGGAACAGGGCTACCGCATCACCAGTGGCGTCGATCTCAGTCAACGCGATGCGCCGGACGACCACCGCCAGATCGACATGGTGACGAAGAGCGCCCGCGAGGCCTTGCCGCTTGAGCCGTTCGCCGGCGAGACCTGGCGCGGCGCCCGCCCGACGCTGCCGGATTCCCTGCCGATGATCGGCGCCGCGCCGCGCCATCCGGGCCTCTGGCTCGCCTTCGGCAACCAGCATCTCGGCCTCTCGACCGGCCCGATCACCGGGGAACTGATCGCAGCCCTGGTCTGCGAGGAGAAGCCGCCGATCGACCCGACGCCGTTCCGGCCGGGGCGGTATATCCGCTGACGCGGACCGCGACGTTCACCGGACAAGCGCGGGAAACCCCTCTTCCGGATGGGAGAGGGGCAGGGGTGAGGGACCGCCGCTCATCCAGTTGATCGGGATGCCAAACCAGCTTCAGCAGCGCGTATGATCCTGAAAGGGCAGGCCCTCATCCCTGCCCTTCTCCCACACGGGAGAAGGGTTCCCCGCGCCCTTCATCATCGGTGTTTGTCGATAGCGGAAAACAAAAACGCCAGCCCGGTAAGGCTGGCGTTTGAATCGAAGCACCGAAGGTTGCGCCAGCTCAGACCTGGCGCGCCACCATCATCTTCTTCACCTCCGCGATCGCCTTTGCCGGGTTCAGGCCCTTCGGGCAGGCATTCGCGCAGTTCATGATGGTGTGGCAGCGATAGAGCCGGAAGGGATCTTCCAGATCGTCGAGTCGCTCGCCGGTCGCCTCGTCGCGGCTGTCGATCAGCCAGCGATAGGCCTGCAGCAGCGCGGCCGGGCCGAGATAGCGGTCGCCGTTCCACCAGTAGCTCGGGCATGAGGTCGAGCAGCAGGCGCACAGGATGCACTCGTAGAGCCCGTCGAGCTTCTCGCGATCATCCTTGGCCTGGCGCCACTCCTTCTCGGGAGCCGGCGTCGTCGTCTTGAGCCAGGGCTCGATCGAGGCGTGCTGGGCGTAGAAGCGCGTCAGGTCCGGCACCAGGTCCTTGATGACCGGCATATGCGGCAGCGGGTAGATCGCGACCTTGCCCTTCGAACCGCATTCGTCGATGCCGGTGGTGCAGGCGAGCCCGTTCTTGCCGTCCATGTTCATGGCGCAGGAACCGCAGATGCCCTCGCGGCAGGAACGTCGGAAGGTCAGCGTCGGGTCGACCTTGTTCTTGATCCAGATCAGCGCGTCGAGGACCATCGGCCCGCAATCGTTGCGGTCGACATAATAGGTGTCGGTGCGCGGATTGGCGGTGTCGTCCGGGTTCCAGCGATAGATCTTGAACTCGGCGACGTTCTTGGCGCCGGCCGGCTTCGGCCAGGCCTTGCCCTCGACGAGGCGGGAGTTCTGCGGGAGGTTGAATTCGGCCATCTGTCAGATCGTCCTCAGTACACCCGCGCCTTGGGCTTGATGTACTCGATGTCGTTCGAGAGCGTGTAGGTGTGCACCGGGCGGTCGTCGAGCGTCACGGTCCGCTTCTCGTCGTCGATCCAGGACAGGGTGTGCTTCATCCAGTCCTTGTCGTCGCGGTTCGGATAATCCTCGCGGGCATGGGCTCCGCGGCTCTCCGGGCGCTGCAGCGCCGAGTCCATGGTCACGACCGCCTGGGTGATCAGGTTGTCGAACTCCAGCGTCTCGATCAGGTCCGAGTTCCAGATCAGCGAGCGGTCGATCGTGCCGATATCGGTGATGCCGTCCCAGATCTCGTGGATCAGCTTGTGGCCTTCCTCGAGCGTCTCGCCGGTGCGGTAGACGGCGCAGTTGTTCTGCATCGTGCGCTGCATCTTGTCGCGCAGCACGGCGGTGGGCGTGCCGCCGGACGCATTGCGGTACTTGTCGAGGCGGGTCAGCGCGAGGTCGGCCGAACCCTTGGCGAGTTCGGGCTGCTTTTCGCCGGCCGTCACCGTCTCGGCGCAGCGCAGCCCGGCCGCGCGGCCGAACACCACGAGGTCGATCAGCGAGTTCGAGCCGAGGCGGTTGGCGCCGTGCACCGAGACGCAGGCCGCCTCGCCGATCGCCATCAGGCCGGGCACCACCGTGTCCGGGTTGCCGTCGACCTTGGTCAGAACCTCGCCGTGGAAGTTCGTGGGGATGCCGCCCATGTTGTAATGCACCGTCGGCAGCACCGGGATCGGCTCGCGCGTCACGTCCACGCCGGCGAAGATCTTGGCGCTCTCCGAGATGCCGGGCAGGCGCTCGTGCAGGATCTTCGGATCGAGATGGTCGAGATGCAGGTAAATGTGGTCCTTGTTCTTGCCGACGCCGCGGCCGGCCCGGATCTCCATCGTCATCGAACGCGAGACGACGTCGCGCGAGGCGAGGTCCTTGGCCGAGGGGGCATAGCGCTCCATGAAGCGCTCGCCCTCCGAATTGGTCAGGTAGCCGCCCTCGCCGCGCGCGCCTTCCGTGATCAGGCAGCCCGAGCCGTAGATGCCGGTCGGATGGAACTGCACGAACTCCATGTCCTGCAGCGGCAGGCCGGCGCGCAGCACCATGCCGCCGCCGTCGCCGGTGCAGGTATGGGCCGAGGTCGCGGAGAAATAGGAGCGCCCATAGCCGCCGGTCGCCAGGATGGTCTGCTGGGAGCGGAAGCGGTGCAGCGTGCCGTCGTCGAGCTTGAGCGCGATCACGCCGCGGCAATGGCCGTCATCGTCCATGATCAGGTCGATGGCAAAGTACTCGATGAAGAACTCGGTATTGTAGCGCAGCGCCTGGCCGTAGAGCGTGTGCAGCATGGCGTGGCCGGTGCGGTCGGCCGCGGCGCAGGTGCGCTGGGCCGGCGGGCCCTCGCCGAATTCCGTGGTCATGCCGCCGAAGGGGCGCTGGTAGATGCGTCCGTCCTCGGTGCGCGAGAAGGGCACGCCCCAATGCTCGAGCTCGTAGACGGCAGCCGGCGCATTGCGCACGAGATACTCGATGGCATCCTGGTCGCCGAGCCAGTCCGACCCCTTCACGGTGTCGTACATGTGCCACTGCCAGGTGTCCTTGCCCATATTGCCGAGCGAGGCGGCGACGCCGCCCTGGGCCGCGACGGTGTGCGAGCGCGTCGGGAACACCTTCGAGATGCAGGCGGTGCGAAGCCCGGCCTGCGAGCAGCCGACCGTGGCGCGAAGCCCCGCGCCGCCAGCGCCGACGACGACGACGTCGAAGGTATGATCGGTGATCTGGTAGGCGGCGCCGGTATAGGCCGGGACCGGGCGGGATCTGGTGATCGCCATCGGATCAACCTCCAAAGGACAGCTTCAGCACCGCGAAGGCGCTGGCGGCGCCGATCGCGATGGCGAAGAAGGTGTTGGCTATCACGGCGAGGATCTTGAGACCCTCCGTATGGACGTAATCCTCGATCACCACCTGCATGCCGAGCCGCATATGGACGCAGGCCGAGAGGATGAAGAGCAGGGCGAGGATCGCGATGAACGGGTTGCCGAGCGTCGCGACCGCGGCCGGATACGGCTTGCCGACGAGCGAGATCACCACGAAGACGAAGATGATCGCGAGGATCAGGTTCGAGACCGCGGTGACGCGCTGAAGCCAGAAATGGCCGGTGCCGGACTTGGCGGAGCCGAGGCCGCGAACGCGGCCGAGCGGGGTGCGCATCGAGGAATTGGACTGCATGGCTTGTCTCCTCAGCGCAGCGCCAGCGCAGCGATCCAGACGAGCAGGGTCAGCCCACCGGACACGAAGACGCTGTATTTGGCGAGGTTCGTGCGCGTCTGCGGATCGAAGCCGTGGCCCATGTCCCAGATGAAATGGCGCAGGCCTCCGACCATGTGGTGCAGCAGCGCGAAGCTGTAGAGGAAAAGCACGAGGAGGCCGATGATCGAGCCGGCGACGGCCTGGGCCGCGTCGTAGGCGGCGGGGCCCGACGCAGCGGCGACCAGCCAGGCAGCGATCAGCACCGTGCCGAGATAGAGCCCGGTTCCGGTGACGCGGTGGGCGATCGACATCGCCATCGTCCAGGACCAGCGGTAGATCTGCAGATGCGGCGAAAGCGGGCGCGCCGCGGGCTTGACCTCGGCCAAAATCATTCTCCGATCAAGCGGCCCGCCCATGGCGGACCCTTTGGGATCATTCTAGAGTGCCCCGCTCTGTAACGAAACCGGAACGGTGCTGCAATGCGACATGCGCAAAGCGAAGTTACAGATTCCTGAATTCGTCATTCGATGACGAAAACTCAGCGCGGCAGTAGCGCCCAGTAGTCGAGATCGAGGATCACGCTGGGGTCGTAGTTTTCGCCGGCCTTGAGCGGAAAGTCGGCGCAAGGGCGGTTCTTCGTCGCCACCAGCCGCAACCGCAATGCGCCGGCATCGCTGCGCCCCGGCAGCTCGGCGCATGCCAGAACCTCGCTCCAGGCATAGACGGTGTCGCCCGCGAAGAGCGGCGCGACATGGCGCCCGCCATTGATCGCGGCGATGTGGAAGGCGTTGCCGAGCCCGTTGAACGACAGGCCCCGCGCCAGGCTGATGACATGGCCGCCATAGATCAGGCGCTTGCCGAAACGGCTGCCCTGCGCGGCATGGGCGTCGAAATGGACGCGCGCGGTGTTCTGGTAGAGCCGCGTCGCGATCTGATGCTCCGCCTCCTCGACGGTCATGCCGTCGACATGGTCGATGCGCTCGCCGACGGCATAGTCGTGCCAGCGGAAGGGCGAGCCCGCCAGCGCGTCGTCATAGGCGGCCGGCGCCAGAGGCGGGCAGCCCTCGCCGAGTTGCTCGGGCAGGACCGCGACCGGCAGCTCGGGCGTCTGCGCCTCGTCGGACGGCGTGCCCGGGTGGCGCTTGCGCACCAGCACCCAGCGGGCATAGCTCAGCACGATCTCGCCATGCTGGTTGCGGCCGATCGAGCGGACATAGACGATGCCCGCATCGCCAGCCGAGACCGGCTTCAGTCCGATGACCTCCGAGGTTGCCGACAGCGTGTCGCCGACGAAGACCGGCTTCAGGAAGCGGCCATCGGCATAGCCGAGATTGGCGACGGCATTGAGCGAGATGTCCGGCACGCTCTTGCCGAAAACGACATGGAAGACCAGCAGGTCGTCGATCGGCGCAGCCGGATAGCCCACTGCCTGGGCGAAGGTGTCCGAGGACTGGACCGCGAAGCGCGAGCCGTAGATCGCGGCATAGAGCGAGGCGTCGCCGGCCCGGATCGTCCGCGGCGGGGCATGGGCGATGACCTCGCCGATGCGGAAATCCTCGAAGAAACGCCCGGTGCTGGTCTTGGTCGCGGCTTGGCTGGCGGTTGCGTGCATCGGCTCACTCGCGGCTGCGGTGAGCGATTGTGCGATGCCCCGCTACGAGCCGTCCAGCCCCGGCGCAAGGCCGGGGCGCCGCCGCCTCAGACGTATTGCCCGTGGCAGTGCTTGAACTTCTTGCCGGAGCCGCAGGGGCAGGGTTCGTTGCGGCCGACCCGGCCCCAGCTCGCCGGGTCCGCCGGATCGCGCTCGAGCACCGCGGCATCGCTTTCCAGCGCCGCAAACTGCACGCCGCCCGAACCGTAGTCGCCGAAGGGCGCCGGCAGCGCGTCCTGCGGCGCCTCGTCCTGCGGCTGGTCGAAGCGGACCTCGATGCGCATCAGATTGCCGGTGACCTGTTCGCGCAGCCGTCCGATCAGCCCGTCGAACAGTTCGAAGGCTTCCTGCTTGTACTCGTTCAACGGGTCGCGCTGGGCATAGCCGCGCCAGCCGATGACCTGGCGCAGATGGTCGAGCGTGACCAGGTGCTCGCGCCAGAGCGTGTCGAGCGTCTGCAGCAAAACCTGCTTCTCGACATAGATCATTACCTCGTCGGTGTTGCGCTCGATGCGGGCGGCATAGTCTTCGTCGGCGAGCTTGCGGATGCGCTCGCGCAGCTCGCTATCGGCGATACCCTCTTCCTTGGCCCACTCCTCGATCGGAAGGTCGAGATTGAGATACTGGACGACGCCTTCCTTCAGGGCGGCGGTGTCCCACTGCTCCGGATAGGCTTCCGCTGGGATATGGCGCGCGACGAGGTCCTCGCAGACGCCGTGGCGCATGTCGTCGGTGGTCTCGCGCACGCTCGCCTGCTTCATGAAGTCGCGGCGCTGCTCGAACACGACCTTGCGCTGGTCGTTCATGACGTCGTCGTATTTCAGGATGTTCTTGCGGATGTCGAAGTTGCGCGCCTCGACCTTGCCCTGCGCCTTCTCGACCGCCTTGTTGATCCAGGGATGGACGATCGCCTCGTCCTCCTTGAGACCGAGCTTCGTCAGCATGCCGTCCATCCGGTCGGAGCCGAAGATCCGCATCAGGTCGTCCTGCAGCGACAGGAAGAATTTCGAGCGGCCGGGGTCGCCCTGGCGGCCGGCACGGCCGCGCAGCTGGTTGTCGATGCGCCGGCTCTCATGGCGCTCCGTGCCGACGATGTAGAGCCCGCCGGCCTTGAGCACGCGCTGCTTGAACGAGGCGACCTCGACGCGGATCGCAGCCGCCTTCGCGTCGCGCTCCGGGCCCGGCTCCATGCCGGCGAGATCGTGGTTGATCCGCATCTCGGCATTGCCGCCGAGCTGAATGTCGGTGCCGCGGCCAGCCATGTTGGTGGCGATGGTGATCGCGCCGGGAACGCCGGCCTGGGCGACGATATAGGCTTCCTGCTCGTGAAAGCGGGCGTTCAGCACGGCGAAGGCCTTGATCGTCTTGCCCTCGCGCGCCGCCTGGTAGACCGGCTCGAGCGCCGTCGGGTCGGTGAAGTCGAGCAGCTTGTAGCCCGCCTTCTCAAGCATCTCGGCGACGAGCTCGGAGCGCTCGATCGAGGTGGTGCCGACCAGGATCGGCTGGCCGTTCTCCTGCGCCGCCTGGATTTCGCGGATCACGCCGCGGACCTTCTCCTCGAAGGTGCGATAGACCTCGTCGTCCTCGTCCTTGCGCGAGACGGGAACGTTGGTCGGAATCTCGAGGACCTCGAGCTTGTAGATCTGGAAGAATTCGTCGGCCTCGGTCGCGGCCGTGCCGGTCATGCCCGCGAGCTTCGAATAGAGCCGGAAATAATTCTGGAAGGTGATCGAGGCCAGCGTCGCGTTCTCGGGCTGGACGGTAACATTCTCCTTGGCCTCGAGCGCCTGGTGCAGCCCTTCCGAATAGCGCCGGCCCTGCATCATGCGGCCGGTGAACTCGTCGATGATCACGACCTCGTCGCCGCGAACGATGTAGTCCTTGTCGCGCGTGAAGAGCGCATGCGCCCGCAGCGCCTGGTTGACGTGGTGGACGAGGGTGACGTTATGCGCGTCGTAGAGATCGCCCTCCTTGAGGAGGCCTGCCTCGCGAAGCAGCTCCTCGATATGCTCGTTGCCGGCTTCCGTCAGCGAAACCGTGCGCTGCTTCTCGTCGACCTCGTAGTCGGCCGGTACGAGGCCGGGCAGCACCTTGTCGATCGTGACATAGAGGTCCGACTTGTCGTCGAGCGGGCCGGAGATGATCAGCGGCGTGCGGGCTTCGTCGACCAGGATCGAATCGACCTCGTCGACGATCGCGAAATGATGGCCGCGCTGGGACATCTGCGCGACCTCATACTTCATGTTGTCGCGCAGGTAGTCGAAGCCGAACTCGTTGTTGGTGCCGTAGGTGATGTCGCTGGCATAGGCGCGCTGGCGCTCCTCGTCCTCGATGCCGTGGACGATGACGCCGACGGAGAGGCCGAGGAAGTTGTAGAGCTTGGCCATCCACTCGGCGTCGCGCCGGGCGAGGTAGTCGTTGACCGTGACGACGTGGACGCCCTTGCCTTCGAGCGCGTTGAGATAGGTCGGCAGGGTCGCGACCAGCGTCTTGCCTTCGCCGGTCTTCATCTCGGCGATGGCGCCCTCGTGCAGCACCATGCCGCCGATGAGCTGGACGTCGTAGGGGCGCTGGCCGAGCACGCGCTTGGCCGCCTCACGCACGGTCGCAAAGGCCGGCACCAGGAGATCGTCGAGCTTGGCGCCATTGGTGAGCTGCTGGCGGAACTCGGCGGTGCGCGCCTGCAGCGCCTCGTCGCTGAGGGCGGCAACCTCTTTCTCCAGCGCATTGATGGCGGCGACCCGGGGGGCATAGCCCTTCACGCGCCGGTCGTTCGACGAGCCGAAGAGTTTCTTTGCGAGCGCGCCAAGCATGTTGGGCCTTTCGGTGATATTGGCTTCCGGCCTCGCGGCGCCGATGCCGCGCCCAGCCGAAACCCTGAATTCTCGATGCGACCGCGTGTTTAGACGCGTGCGGGTGCGGGGTCCAGCGCCGCTTTGCACTCCGGCTGCGCCTCGTGCGGGCACGCGGCCGCAATCCGGCGGACGGTGCCCGATGTAAGGTTTCCGCCCGCCTCTTCCAAGGCCGCCGGCAATAGGGAGTTGCACGACGCAACGTCGCCCTGCCCCTGAGCGCCGCGCAAAGCTTCGTGATGGCGCCGGACAGGGCTTGAACACGCCTTGCCTTTGCCGCGTTCAACTGGCAGTGCAGCCGCGAACACAGCTTTCGGCTCCACTCCGGAAAGGGCGCTCCCATGAAAATGTCCCGTCTCGGCATGCTCTCGCTCGGCCTCGCCCTGGTCGCGTCGCCGGTTTACGCTCAGGCTGACAAGGTCGTCGCCAAGGTCGACGGCATCGCCATCACCGAGCGCGAGGTCGCACTGGCGACGGAAGACCTCGGCGAGCGCCTCGCCCAGCTGCCGGACGAGCGCAAGCGTGACGAGGTGATCAACTATCTCGTCGACCTGAAGCTGGGCGCAAAGGCCGCCGCCGCCGCCAAGGTCGCGGAGGGGCCGGATTTTGCCGCCCGCCTCGCCTATTTCCGCGAAAAGGTGCTGCTCGACCAGTACCTGACCGTCGAGGGCAAGAAGGCCGCCAGCCCGGAGGCCGCCCAGAAGCTCTATGACGAGACCACCAAGGCGATGACGCCCGACGAGGAGGTCAATGCCCGCCACATCCTCGTCGAGGACGAGGCCCAGGCCAAGGCCGTCGCCGAGCGCCTGAAGAAGGGCGAGGACTTCGCCAAGGTTGCGGGCGAGCTCTCCAAGGATCCGGGCTCGGGCAAGGAGGGCGGCTCGCTCGGCTGGTTCACCAAGGACCGCATGGTGCCGGAATTCGCCGAAGCCGCCTTCAAGCTCGAGAAGGGCCAGGTCTCCGACCCCGTGAAGAGCCAGTTCGGATGGCACGTCATCAAGCTCGAGGACAAGCGCACCAAGCCGGTGCCGGAATTCGCGGCCGTCAAGCCGCAGATCGACCAGTATCTCGAGCGCAAGGCCCAGCAGGACATCATCGTCGCGCTGCGCGAGAAGGCCAAGGTCGAGCGCCTTGACCAGCCTGCGGCCCCGGCGACGCCCGCCCCGGCCGAGCCGAAGAAGCCCTGATTCCCCAAGCCGTCGTTCTCGGGCGACGCGAAGCGCAGACCCGAGAATTTCTTGCAGGAGATGCTCGGGCCAAGCCCGAGCATGACGAAGCCTCAATTTGGAAGGGCGGCCCTGCGGCCGCCCTTCTTGTTTTCGTCATCCGACTGCGGCAGAGGCAGCTGGATGTGAGGCACCGGCCGGTGGCGAGGGGATTCGCCGCCTTTCGTACGGTTGCCCGGAGGAGATGCCCCGATGGCCGGCAAGGATGTTCCCGTTTCCCCGCTCGCGCCGAAGCGCCAGCCCAAGGTTCCGGCCGTGCCGGGCGTCCGCTTCGCCACCGCCGAGGCCGGCATCCGCTACAAGGGCCGCCAGGATGTCTGGTTCGCGCTGCTCGACGAGGGCACGCAGGTCGCCGGCGTCTTCACCCGCTCGAAATGCCCCTCCGCCCCGGTCGACTGGTGCCGCGAGAACCTGAAGCAGGGTTCCGCCCGCGCCATCGTCGTCAATTCCGGCAACGCCAACGCCTTCACCGGGCTGAAGGGGCGCGATTCGGTCGCGCTCACCGCGAAGATCGCGGCCAAGGCTGCCGGCTGCAAGCCGGAAGAGGTCTTCATCGCCTCGACCGGCGTGATCGGCGAGCCGCTCGACGCCACCAAGTTCGAGGGCGTGCTGCAGGATTGCGCCAGCCGCGTCGCCGACGGTCCCTGGATCGACGCGGCGCGCGCGATCATGACCACCGACACCTTCCCAAAGGCCCTGACCCGCAAGGCGAAGATCGACGGCCATGAGGTCGTGCTCGCCGGCATCGCCAAGGGCGCCGGCATGATCGCGCCTGACATGGCGACGATGCTCTCCTTCGTCTTTACCGACGCCCCCATCGCCGCGCCGGTGCTGCAGGCGCTGCTGTCGAAGGGCGTGAAGGGGTCATTCAACGCGGTCACGGTCGACAGCGACACCTCGACCTCGGACACGCTGATGCTGTTCGCGACGGGCAAGGCGGCCACCCGCGGCGTACCGGCGATCACCGAGCTGAACGATGCCCGCCTCTCCGGCTTCAAGCGCGCGCTGAATTCGCTGCTGCTCGAACTCGCCCATCTCGTCTGCAAGGATGGCGAGGGCGCGCGGAAATTCGTGGAAGTCCGAGTCGCCGGCGCGGCCTCCGCCCGCTCGGCCAAGCGTGTTGCGCTCTCGATCGCGAATTCTCCGCTGGTCAAGACGGCCATCGCCGGCGAGGACGCCAATTGGGGCCGCGTCGTCATGGCGGTCGGCAAGGCCGGCGAGCCCGCCGACCGCGACCGGCTCGACATCTCCTTCGGCGAGATCATGGTGGCGAATCAGGGCGCGCGCGCACCGTCCTATGACGAGACGGCGGTCTCGAACTACATGACCGGCGAGCACATCGTCATCACGGCCGATCTCGGGATCGGACGCGGCAAGGCGACGGTCTGGACCTGCGACCTGACCAAGGCCTATGTCGAGATCAACGGCGATTATCGCTCCTGACAGGCGGTTGACCCGGCATCCGGCAGGATGAGTCTCGCGATCGTCCCGGGCACCGGATACGCCTCGGGACGATCTCCGTCCCCGCGACGACAATCCCCGACGATGGCCCTGCATCATGACCGAGACCGCAACCGCGGATGGGCGGGCTGAACCGACCCGAAGCTTCATCGTCGTCAACCTTCTTGTCTGCTCCTTCTTCTGGGGCTCGAGCTATCTCTTCATCAAGCTGATGAGCGGGCAGGTCTCGCCCTTCGCGATCGCGGCCGGACGCGGCCTGCTCGGCGCCGCCTCGCTGGCGCTCTGGATACGCTGGCTCGGGCAGAGCCCGCTGCCCCGCCGCCACGAGATCCGCCACTGGCTGGTGCTCGGCGCGACCAATGGCTGGCTGCCGAACATCCTCGTCGCCTATGCGCTGATCCAGCTCGCCAGCGGCCCGGCGGCGATGATCCAGGCCGCCGGCCCGCTGGTCACCGCCCTTGTCGCGCATATGATCTTCGCCGAGGAGCGTCTCGGCGGCCGCAGGCTCGCCGGCATCCTGATCGGGCTCGCGGGCGTGGCCCTGCTGATCGGCCCGCGCCTGTTCGAGGGCGGGGCCACGACGCTGAGTGTGCTGGCCATGGTCGCGACCATGCTGAGCTATGCCGCCGGCAATCTCTATGTCCGGGCCGTGCCGGCCTCCTCCGGCGATCCGATGCGGCTGGCGCTCGGCCAGCAGGTCTGCTCCGGCGGCGTCGCGCTGCTACTCGCGCTCGCCGTCGCCGGCCCGACCAGCATGCTCGCCCTGGCAGATCGCTGGCCCGCCATGCTGATGCTCGGCCTCGCCTGCACGGCCGTGCCGATGACCATCTTCATGCGCCTGATCCGCGCGGTCGGGCCGACGCGCGCCGCGATGACCGGCTACCTCGTCCCGACGGTCGCGGCTATCATGGGAGTCGCCGTGCTCGGGGAAACGCTGGAGTTGCGGCAGGTCGCGGCAGGTTGCATCATCCTCGCGGGCGTCTTCCTCGTGACCATGACGCCGCGCAGGGTGGGGGCACCATGAGGATCGGGTTTGTTGCGGCGGCGGCGCTGGCCGGCGCGATCATGGCCGGCTGCCAGGCCAGACAGCCGGCGACGGTCGCCTTCTCGGCCGAGGAAGCTGCCTACATCAAAAAGCCCGGCACCGGCGTCGTCACCGGTCATGCCTTCCGCACCAAACCGAGCGGCGTGGTCGTCAATGCCGCGGGCGAGGTGGTGCGGCTGGTCCCGGCGACAGCCTTCGCGCGCGAGCGCTTCGCGAATTTCTACGGCACCCGCAAATACGTGCCGCATTCCAGCTATCCCGCCGAGGATAAGGCGGACCCGGGCTATGCCGAGCACACCCGCACGACCAAGGCCGAGGCCAATGGCCGCTTCGCCTTCGACAAGGTCGCGCCCGGCAGCTATTTCGTCACCACCCAGGTGATCTGGGGCGACGAGACGGCCTTCACGCGTGAGGGCGGCTCGGTCTATGACAGCATCACGCTGACGGGCAAGGAAACGGAACCCGTTCACGTCATCCTCTCCGGCCACTGAGTCTCCTTTCGTGAAGCTGCTCCTCGTCGTCGCCTGCGCCCTGATCGATTCCGACAACCGCGTCCTCGTGGCCCAGCGCCCCGAGGGCAAGGCATTGGCGGGGATGTGGGAGTTTCCCGGCGGCAAGCTCGAGGCCGGCGAGAGGCCGGAGCCGGCGCTGATCCGCGAGCTGGCGGAGGAACTCGGCATCACGGTGAAGGAGGAGTGCCTCGCGCCGCTGACCTTCGCGAGCTACGCCTATCCCGAATTCCACCTGCTGATGCCGCTCTACATCTGCCGGCGCTGGGAGGGCACGGTCGCCTCGCATGAAGGCCAGGCGCTGAAATGGGTCCGCCCGGCAAAGCTCCGCGAGCTCGAAATGCCGCCCGCCGACGAGCCACTGATCCCGCACCTGATCGACCTGCTGGGGGCGTGAGGTCTCGGCCTCAGCCCGTTCAGCCGATCTGCACATCGGCTGGAACGGCCGGCTCGCCCGCGCCGAGCTGAAACCGCTCGAAGCGCTGCAGCGCCTGCTCGATCCACGCCTTGCGTTCGGCGCTCTCCTGCCCGTCGAGCCAGGTCCATTGCTGGATCAGGAGCCTGCCGGCCTGGCGGTCGGTCTTGAGGTCGAGCACCGCGACGACCGTGTCGCCGATCAGCACCGGCAGGCCGAAATAGCCGAAGACGCGCTTCTCCTTCGGCAGATAGGCCTCGAAGACGTGGTCGTAGCCGAAGAACAGCTTGAGCCGCCTGCGCTGGATGATCAGCGGGTCGAAGGGCGAGAGGATATGGACCAGCGCCTCGTCAGGAGACTTTTCGGGCGGGGCGAGGTCCCGCGCCATCCAGTGCGGCACCTTCGAATCCGCGACATGCACCGGCAAAAGTTCCCGCCGCTTCACCCGCGCCTCGATCAGCTCGGCGATCGTCTTCTTGCTCGGCGCATCGAGATGGCAGATCGAATCGAGGCTGACCACGCCCTGCGCCCGCAAGGTCCGGTCGAGCCTGTAGGCCGTCACCTGGCGCTCGGTCGCCGGCGCCGGCCGCTTCTCCCAGCCGAAATGCCGCTCCATCAGCTCGTAGGTCTTGAGCATGCCCGAACGCGCCGCGATGACGAGCTCGCCATCGTAGAAGGCACGCTCCAGCAGGCCCTTGGACGGCTTCTTGCTCGCCCAGAGATGCGCCTTCTCGACCAGCACGTCGGTGTCGATGTCGCGGATCGTCAGCGCGCCGTCGCGCCGGATGCGGCGCAGCAGCTTGCGGGCCTCCTCGCCGCCCCCGACCGCCGACCAGCGCTTCGGCTCCTCGCGATGCGCCTTCATCGCCCCGAGGAAAAAGCGGATGTCGCGCACCGGCACGTAGGAGAGCGCATGCGTCCAGTACTCGAAGACGCTCCTCTCGGCCGACTGCGCCTGCGCCAGATGCGCCCGCTCATAGGCCGGGATGCGGCTGAACAGGATGTGGTGGTGGCAGCGCTCGATGACGTTGATCGTGTCGATCTGGACATAGCCGAGATGCTCGACCGCCGCCCGCGTCGCCGCCGGCCCGCCGCCGAACGGCTCCGCGACATCGAGCCGCTGGGCCCTGAGCCAGATCGCCCGGGCCTGCGCCGGGGTGAGTGTCGTGATGGAACGTCGGGCAGCCACGCGACGCAGGCTAGCCGGCCCGGCGCCTCCTGTTAAGCCGCTCGCCCGCGAGCCGCTGACAGGCGCCGGCAGGAGAGAGCATGCGAGCCCGGAACCTCCGCCCTGCCCTTCTGCGTTCGTCACATGACACGGCAGCGGAGGCGCGCGATGAAGCTCTACGACAAGCGGGACTATCCGCTCTCCGAAATCCGCCGGCATCTCGAACCCGGACCGATCGTGCTGGTCTCCAGCGCCCATGACGGCCGGAGCAACATCATGACGATGGGCTGGCACATGATGCTCGGCTTCACCCCCGCCCTCTTCGGCTGCTACATCTGGAGCCATAACCACAGCCACGAACTGATCACCCGCTCTCGTGCCTGCGTGATCAACGTGCCGACCTTCGAGCTCCTCGACACCGCGGTCGCGATCGGCAACTCGACCGGCGCCGAGATCGACAAGTTCGAGACCTATGGGTTGACCGCGGTCGAAGCGGAAAAGGTCCCGGCGCCGCTGATCGGCGAGTGCTATGCCAGCTTCGAATGCGAGCTGGAGGACGACAGCCTGGCCGCGGCGCAAAACCTGTTCATCTGGCGCGTGGTCAAGGCGCATGTCGCAGCCTCTCCGAAGAATCCGCGGACCTTCCATTATCGCGGCGACGGCGAGTTCATGGTCGCCGGTCGGGCGGTCAGCCGCCGCTCGGCCTTCAAGCCGGAAATGCTGTGAGGTCGGCCTAGCCGCCCAGCGCCGCGCGCAGCGCCTCCTCCGTGACCTCGGCCATCGCCATCTGGACCTTGAACGCGCGGGTCTTCTCGCCGGGGTTCATCACCAGGATCACCGTCTCCGTGCCCGGGCAGGCGGGGTCGGCGCAGATGATCTCGTTGACCGCGATCGCCGCCGCCTCGGGCAGGCCGAGCAGGCGGCGGACATCGTCCTTGAGCCGTGCCGCCGCAGCCTTGCCCGCGGCATCGTCCTTCCTGCCGAAGAGGCCGAAGCGCATCAGCCCGCCGGCAGCGTCAGCACGCCGGCCGCGCCGTCCTCGGCCCCGAAGGCCAGGCGCTTGCCGCCCTTGTCCCAGGCGAAGGCGGTGATGCCGCTGCCGCGCAAGGGCGGGCGCACCAGCAGTTCCGAGGCGTCGGTCAGGCGGATCATCAGGACGCAGCCGTCGTCATAGCCGACCGCCAGCACCAGCGCCTTGGGATGGAAGGCGACGCGCGTGACCTTGGCGTGGCGTGCGCCGCATTCGCGCGGCGCCTTGCCCTGCGGCCCGTCGCCCTGGAACGGCCAGACGATCGCGGCATCCGCGCCGCTCGACGCCAGCCAGAGCCCGTCATGCGACCAGGACAGCGAGCGCGGCTTGGCCGGATAGCCGGTCATCCGCATATGGCTCGGCTTGTCGCCGAGGCGCCAGCCATGCAACGCGTTCTCCTGCATCGAGGAGACCACGAAGCGCCCGTCCTGGGACCAGACGACGTCGAGATGCGAGCCCTTCCATTCGAGGAATTCAGGCGCGGCCTCGGTGTTCGGATACCAGAGCGAGACGCCGTTCATCTGGCCGATGGCGAGCCGGTAGCCCTTCGGCGCGAAGACGAGGCCCTGCGGGGTGGTGGCGAAGTCGAAGGATTTGACCTTGCCCTTGTCGTCGCGGGCATGAACGCTCTTGCCGGTGTTCCAGGCGATGCTGCCGGACGCCGACAGCGCCACTGCATCGATCCAGCGGCGCTTGGGATCGACGGCGACCTCGACCGGCTCGCCTGCGGCCGAGGTTGCGACGACGCGCCCGTCATCGCCGCCGCTGACCAGCCGCTCGCCGTCGCCGGTGGCGCAGAGCAAGCCACCGCGATGCGCCTCGACGCTGTCGATCTGGCCATCGGTCCAGCGCAGGACGCGCCCATCCGACAGAGCGAGCGCGAGCGTCTGCTTCAACCACTGGGCACCGACAACATGTTCTCCCGCCTCGACGGGAACGACATGCTCGCGCAGCGAGACGGGCTTGGGGATCGTGTTCATGGGCAACGCTTTAGCTCGGCCGGCGTGTTTCGCAAACCGCTGTCATTCCGGGGCATCGCGCAGCAATGAACCCGGAACCCATGACTGGGTGAAGCGGAACCAAGCGGCTGACGGCATCGCCCGGTCGTGGGTTCCGGGTTCGCGGCTTTCGCCGCGCCCCGGAATGACGGCAAGGTGGTTACGCCGCGCAGGCCTCGAAGCCCTTGCGCAGTTCGTTCGGATCGAGATCGCGCCCGATGAAGACGAGGCGGCTCTCGCGCTTCTCGCCGGCCTTCCAGTCGCGCTGGAGATCGCCGTCGAGGATCATGTGCACGCCCTGGAAGACGAAACGGCGCGGCTCGTCCTTGAAGGCGAGGATGCCCTTGGAACGCAGGATGTTCGGGCCCTGAGCCTGGCTGATGTCGTTGATCCAGGGCATGAACTTCTCGGGATCGACATCGCCGGGGATCGTGAACGACATCGAGCGGACATCGTCGGAATGATGGTGGTGATGGCCGGATTCGAGGAAATCCGGCTCGATGTCGAGGATGCGGTCGAGATCGAAGGCGTTGCGGTCGAGCAGGTTTTCGATCGGAAGTTCGCAGCGCGTCGTCTTGTGCAGCTTGGCATAGGGGTTGATGGCGCGGATCGCGGTCTCGACGTCTGCGAGTTCCTCGGCCGTCACCAGATCGACCTTGTTGAGGACGATGACGTCCGCGAAGGCGATCTGGTTCTTCGCCTCGGGCGCGTCCTTCAGCCGCTCCTGCAGCCACTTCGCGTCGGTCACGGTCACGACGGCATCGAGCTTGGTGGCGTCGCCGACATCTTGATCGACGAAGAAGGTCTGGGCGACGGGGGCCGGATCGGCCAGTCCCGTGGTCTCGACGATGATCGCGTCGAACTTGCCCTTGCGCTTCATCAGCCCGTCGAGGATGCGGATCAGGTCGCCCCGCACCGTGCAGCAGATGCAGCCATTGTTCATCTCGAAGACTTCCTCGTCGGCGCCGACGACGAGGTCGCCATCGATTCCGGCCTCGCCGAACTCGTTGACGATGACGGCAAATTTCTTGCCGTGATCCTCGGTGAGGATGCGGTTCAAGAGCGTGGTCTTGCCGGCGCCCAGATAGCCGGTGAGCACCGTGACGGGGATTTTCTCGGACATGGTCTTGACCTGATGCGTGGCGGGGGCGAGCGGAGGCGCGACCATCAGGCCGGGCCGGCGGCAAGCGCCTTTTCGATCTCGCTTATATTGTGTTTCATCATCGCGATGTAAGTCCCGGCCGGGCCATCCGCCGCGGAAAGCGCATCCGAGTAGATCCGTCCGCCGATCTTCGCGCCGCTCTCGCGCGCGATCTGCTCGGCGAGCCGCGGATTGGTGACGTTCTCGAGGAAGACCGCCGGCACCTTCTGCGCCTTCACCTGCCGGATGATGCGGCCGACATCCTTCGCCGAGGCCTCGGCCTCGGTCGAGACGCCCTGCGGCGAGACGAAGGCGATGCCATAGGCCTTGGCGAAATAGCCGAAGGCGTCATGCGAGGTGATCGCCTTGCGCCTCTCGGCCGGAATCCGTGCCACCGCCGCCCGGATTTCGCCCTCCAGAGCATCGAGTTCGGCGAGGTAGCGCGTCGCATTGGCCGAATAGGCGTCCTTGCCGGCCGGGTCGGCCTTGACCAGCGCATCGCGGATATTGGCGACATAGAGCTTGGCATTGGCGACGCTCTGCCAGGCATGCGGATCGACGTCATGGGCGTGGCCGTGACCATGGCCGCCCTTGCCGTGATCGTCTTCTCCCTTCAGCGGCGTGATGCCTTCGGTCGCCGCCACCACCGGCGCCTTGGTCCCGGAGGATTTCACCAGCCGCGTCAACCAGCCCTCGAATTCGAGGCCGTTGACCACCACGAGCTTCGCAGCCGCCATCGCCTTGGCGTCGGCCGGCGTCGGCGAATAGACATGCGCGTCGCCATCGCGGCCGACCAAAGTCGTCACCGCGACGCGGTCGCCGCCGACTTGGCCGACGAAATCGGCCAGGATCGAGAAGCTCGCCAGCACCGGCAGCTTCTCCTGGGCAGCGGCGACGCCGGGCAGCGCGGCGGAGATCAGGCCGGCGGCGAGCCCGGCGAGAAGGGTGCGGCGGTTGGGCATCGGAAACTCCAGCGATAATGAAACACTATAACATAACTATCGCTGAAGATGGGCGCGAGGCAAGAGGCGTCGCAGCAATCCGCCCTGCGAGCCGAGCAGGAGCGAGCCGAGATAGAGTGCGCCCGCCGAGAGGATGATGGCCGGCCCGGCCGGGAGATTGCTGCCGGCCGAATAGGATACGACCAGTCCGGTATAGCCCGAGACCATGGCGAAGCCGCTGGCGAGCAGGATCAGCCGGGTGATGTCGGCCGTCCAGAACCGCGCCGCCGCCGCCGGCAGCATCATCAGGCCGACGGCGAGCAGGGTGCCGAGCGCGTGGAATCCGGCGACGAGATTGAGCACGACGAGGCCGAGGAAGGTCAGGTGGACGATGCCGCCGGACCGGCTGACCGAACGCAGGAAGCCCGGGTCGACGCATTCCATCACCAGTGGGCGATAGAGCGCGGCCAGCGCCAGCAGCGAGATGCTCGCCACCGAGGAGAGCAGGACCAGCACCTCGTTGTCGAGCGCCAGCACATTGCCGAACAGGACATGGAAGAGATCGACCGCCGAGCCGCGCAGTGAGACGATGGTGACGCCGAGCGCCAGCGAGATCAGGTAGAAGGCCGCGAGCGAGGCATCCTCCTTGATCACCGTGACCCGCGCCACCGCGCCGGCGGCGAGCGCAACCGCGAAGCCGGCCGCGAGCCCGCCCAGCGTCATCGCCGGCAGCGAGAAGCCTGCGACGAGATAGCCGAGCGCGGCGCCGGGCAGGATCGCATGCGCCATCGCGTCGCCGGTGAGGCTCATCCGTCGCAGCATCAGGAAGACGCCGATCGGCGCCCCCGATACCGACAGCGCGACGATGCCGACCAGGGCGCGCCGCATGAAGTCGAATTCGACGAAGGGGCCAATGAAGAGGTCGTGGAGCACGGGCACGTTTCGTGGCTGGAGAAGATCGGCTTCGGCGGTGCCAACTCGTCATTGCGAGCGTAGCGAAGCAATCCAGAGGGCTCGGCGCCAAGACCTGGATTGCTTCGCTACGCTCGCAATGACGGAACGAGGCTGATCGGTCCGCTTGTCACGCCGCGTCGCGCTCGCAGGGCGCGGCGTGGCTGTCGAAGGCCTCGACCATGCGGCGCGCCTTCAGCAGGTTCGCAGGCGTCAGCACCTCGGCCGTCTCGCCCCAGGCGACCGGCTCGCGCGCGAGCAGCAGAGTCTGCGGGAAGGCGCGGCGCACCGTCTCGATGTCGTGCAGGACGGCGATGACGGTGCGGCTCTCGCCATGCCAGCGCTGGACCAGCGCCAGCAGATCGGCCGTGGTGCGCGCATCGATCGCGGTGAAGGGCTCGTCGAGCAGGATGATGTCTGCGTCCTGGAGCAGCAGCCGCGCGAACAGCACACGCTGCATCTGACCGCCGGAGAGCGCCGCGATCGGCCGGCGCTCGAAGCCGGCGAGCCCGACGGCGGCGATCGCCGCCTCGACCTTGCCGGCCGAACCGCGGCCGATGCGCCCGAAGATGCCGGCACTGCCCCAGAGACCCATGGCGACGAGATCGTAGACATGGATCGGGAAGGAGCGGTCGAGCTCGGCCGATTGCGGCAGATAGGCGAGCCGCCGGCCGCGCGCCACATTCACGTCGCCGCCGAGCGGCGCGAGCGCACCCGCGATGCCCTTGAGCAGGGTCGACTTGCCGGCGCCGTTGGGACCGACGATCGCCGTCAGGCTGCCGGCCGCGATCTCGCCCGAGAGGTGGTGGACCGCCGGGTGGCGATCATAGCCGAGCGTCAGGTCGTTGAGGCGGATGGCGGACACGGGCGAAAACTCACTCACAGGATCACGGCGAGCGTCGCGGCCCAGACCAGCGCCACGACGATTCCGGCAAGCCCGATCCGCCCCGCCGCCGACAGTCGCAGCAGCGACCAGCCCGGATTCTCCGGGGCGGCATGGGAGACGTGACGGGCGTGCGCATGGACCATGTTGGATGATATACTGTTACATCCAGAAAACGGCAAGCTGCCGCCGACATCGCCGAGGCACGATCCACATGTCGCGGTTGCGGTTTCCCGCGCGATGGACTTGTCTGGCGCCCGCTTGAGCTGGGATCGAGGATGATGAAACTGCCGGTCTTCGCCGTCGTCACGGCGGCGTTGCGTGATTTTGCGCGCTTCCTGATACGGCACCCGCTGGCGGTGCTGCTCGCCATGGCCTGCTGCGTCCTGCTGGATCGATGGCTGGGGTTGCCGCTCGACGAAACCGACGACCCGGCGACGTTCGCCGGCCTGTTGCAGTCCTGCATGTCCGTGCTTGCGCAGTTCCTCGTCTGCCTGCCGCTCTGGCTCGTCGCGGTCCGCGAGGTCGTCTCAGGCACCGCCCTGCCCCTGCGCCTCGATGGCCCGCCCTCGCCTGCAACGCAGCGCTACGCCCTGTTCAACGCCGTACTTCTGCTCGCGGCCGAGCCCATCCTGCTGCTCGACGGAAATTCGCCTCTCCTGATGGTGGTGATACCGGCTCTTCTGATCGGCTCGATCCTGTTCTCGCTCAGGGCGACGCTGACCTTCACCTCGCTCGCGCTCGGCAGGCTGGATCTCGGCTTCGCCCGCTCGATCGCAAAAACCTCGGGCCAGACGTTGCGTCTGCTGGCGATCCTGCTGCTCCCGCTCGCGGCCTTCGCCGCGACGGCCCTGGCGTTGATGCTGCTGGCATTTATGAGCGGCGCCGACCCCGAGCTGAACGGATCATATTGGTCGGCGCTGGCCGTAATCACGGCGCAGCTGTTCATGATCTGCGCCGCGATTGCGGGGGCCCATATCTACCGCAGGCTGGAAGCCGACCTGCCTCAGAACGGCAGGTACTGATAGAGCCAGGTCTCGGTCAGCACGACGTCGCCTGCCTTCAGGAAGCAGCGCATCTCGACGGGCTCGTTGCCCTCGACCGTGAGATCGAACTGCGCGCGCCAATGGCCGGGTACGTCGTTGGGCACCGCTTCCGCAAAAATGTAGGAGAAGCTGCCGCGCGAGGTCGAGAGCACCACCTCCGGCTTCACGCCGAAGGAAATGGATTCCAGCGCCGGGCCCTTGAACTCGATCATGAACTTGCGCACGCCCTTGGGGCGCGTCGTGCCGGGCTGGCCGCCATTGCCGAGCCGCGTCGCGACGACGCGGCCGAGCTCGGTCGGGAAGGGCTCGTCCGCGAGCCAGTGCAGCCGGTAGCGGAAAGCGTAGGAAGCGCCGGCCTTGGCCGGACCCGCCGGCACCCACATGGCGACGATGTTGTCGTGGATCTCGTCGTCGGTCGGGATCTCGATGAGCTGGACCGCGCCCTTGCCCCAGTCGCCCTGCGTCTCGACCCAGAGGCTCGGCCGGCGCTCGTAGAAGACGCCGTCGAGATAATGGCCGACCTCGCGGTCGCGCTGCATCAGGCCGAAGCCGCGCGGCGCCTCGTCGATGAAGGAGGAGACGGTGGTATGGCCCGGATTGTTGAGCGGCCGCCAGGCGCGCTCGCCCGTGCCGGTCCACAGCGCAAGCCCGTCGGAATCATGCACCTCGGGGCGCCAGTCGACCGCCGTCGCCTTGGCCTTCTCGGAATACCAGTACATCGAGGTCAGCGGCGCGACGCCGAGCCGCTCGACATCCTTGCGCAGGAACAGCGCGGTCTCGATCTCCATCAGCACGCCCTTGCCGCGATGCATGCGGAAGCGATAAGCGCCGGCGACGCTCGGGCCGGAGAGCAACGCATAGACGACGACATGCTCGGCGCCGGGCTGCGGCGTCTCGAGCCAGATATGGGTGAAGTCGGGGAACTCCTCGGACCGGCCGGCGACGGCCGGGTCGACGGCGAGCCCGCGTGCCGAGAGCCCGTACTGGTAGAGCTCGCCGATGGCGCGGAAATAGGAGGCGCCGAGGAAGGCGACCCAGTCGTTCTTCTGCCACTCCAGCTTCTCGCCCTTGCGACCGGGATGGCCGCTGCGGCTTTCCTGGAAACGGAAGCCGGCGAAGCCTGCGCCACGCGGCAGCTCGCGCGCCGGCGAATCCGCCGGCATCTCGAAATAGCTTTCGTCATAGACGATCTCGCGCGCCTTGCCGCCGTCGAAGACGTGCATGCGCACGGGCTTCTGGAAGTAGCGGCCGAGATGGAAGAAGGTCACCGGCCAGGGCGAAGGGCCCTCGGCCCAGAGCGCCATCTCCGGCTTGAACCTGATCTTGCCATGGGCGTCGTAGTCGATCCGCTCCAGCACGTCCGGGCGGGGGCTTGGCGGCGCCTGATAGGGCTTCGCAACCAGGTCGCGCGCCCGTGTCTTCAGCGCCTCGAAGCTGAAGGCCTCGGCCTCGCCGAGCCGCAAGCCCTGCTGCGCCAGTGCCGCAGGAGAAAAGCCTAATGCGGCAAGGCCGGCGGTGGCACCCGCGGCAGCGAGCAGTTTGCGGCGGTCAAGGGAGGAAGGCACGGATACACCGTGCGTGGCGCGGTCTGGCATGTCTGTCCCGGTTCGCATGTTGCGGTCCTGCGCGCCGGGCTAGCCTGTCCCACGAAGGAGGGCAACCGGAGCGCGTCTCCGAGATAGGCAGTCAAACATGGCAAAACAGGTGCGGCGGCAAGGCGAGATGCGGCATGCGCGCGGCTTTCGCCGCTGCTGGCGGCGGTTGCCCGCGCGGCGCTCCTGAAACGAGGCTCGAGAGCCTGGGCTCAGCCGCCTTCGGTCAGGCGCTCGACCTTGAGCACGCGGCGCATCAGGTTGACCATCGCATAGCCCGCCGCCACCGAAAACAGCGCCATCAGCGCATAGCCGACGATATGGCCGAGCTCGAACAGGCCGGCCAGCGCCCAGCCCGAGGCGAGCGCCACGCCGAACAGCTCGACCGCAATCAGGATTCCGAGCGAAACCACCATGATCAGGGTGCGCCAGTTGGTGTGTCGTCCGGCCATGCTCTCCATCCTCGGTCGCGGGCTGCGCAAAGCGCGGCCCAAAGTCCTTGCGGCAAGTCTGCCTGCTTCCGGCAGGCCGCCCGATTTCGGGGGCAAGCTCTAGCGAAGCCGGCTGCGGCATGCAACAAAATCGCAACCGCCCGGCCGATATGGCCACTGCCGCCACGCTTGAAAAGACCTGATGATCGACACGCCTGTCTTCGGCGCGGCCGCCGCCGCCGCTCCTCACCGCCTTGCCTCCGAAGCCGGACGCGCCATTCTCGCCGAAGGCGGCAACGCCATCGAGGCGATGGTCGCGATGGCTGCGACCATCGCCGTCGTCTACCCGCATATGAACGCGATCGGCGGCGACGGCTTCTGGCTGGTGCACGAGCCCGGTGGCAAGGTGCACGCCATCGAGGCCTGCGGCCCGGCCGGTTCGGCTGCCACCATCGCGCGCTACCGCGACAAGAGCCATGACGTCATTCCCTCGCGCGGGCCGGACTCGGCGGTCACCGTCGCGGGCGCGATCGGGGGCTGGGAGGCCGCGCTCGAACTCTCAGCCAATCTCGGCGGCCGCATGCCGCTGAAGGACCTGCTTTCCGACGCGATCCGCCATTGCAGGGAGGGTTACGAAATCTCGCCCTCGGAATTGCGGACCTGGCCGCAGGAGGTCGAGGCCGTGAAGCAGGCGGTCGGCTTCAGCGACTTCTTCTGGCCGGGCGGCGAGCAACCCAAGGCCGGTGCGCGCCGCAAGCCCGAGGCGCTCGGCGCCACCTTCCGCCAGCTCGCAGATGCCGGGCTCGGCGACTTCTACCGCGGCGATGTCGGCCGCGAGATTGCCGCCGACCTCGAGCGGATCGGCGCCCCCGTCACCCGCGCCGACCTCGAGCGTTTCGAGGCGCGCCTCGTCCAGCCGCTCCAGGTCAAGCTGCCGGGCCTCACCGCCTACAACTTCGCGCCGCCCACGCAGGGGCTGGCCTCGCTCCTGATCCTCGGCATCTTCGAGAAGCTCGGCATCGCCCGCGCCGAGGGCTTCGACCACCATCACGGTCTCGTCGAGGCGACCAAGCGCGCCTTCGCGATCCGCGACCGGATCGTCACCGACCCGGCCTTCGCCAGCGTCGATCCCGCGAGCGTGCTCACCGAGGAGGTCTTCGCCCGCGAGGCCGCAGCGATCGACAAGCGCCGCGCCGCGCCCTGGCCCTTCCGCACGGGCGACGGCGACACCGTCTGGATGGGCGCGATCGACGGGTCCGGCCTCGCCGTCTCCTATATCCAGTCGATCTACTGGGAATACGGTTCCGGCTGCATCCTGCCGGGCACCGGGATCAACTGGCAGAACCGCGGCGTCTCCTTCTCGCTCGATCCGAAGGCAGTGAACCCGCTGCAGCCCGGCCGCAAGCCCTTCCACACGCTGAACCCGGCGCTGGCCCGCTTCGACGACGGCCGCGTCATGTCCTATGGCGCGATGGGCGGCGACGGCCAGCCTCAATTCCAGGCGCAGATCCTGAGCCGCTACCGCTTCGGCCAGAGCCCGGCGGAGGCCGTCGACGCGCCGCGCTGGCTCTTCGGCCGGACCTGGGGCGCCGGGTCGATCTCGCTGAAGCTCGAAAGCCGCTTCGACCCGATGCTGCTCGCCCGCCTGACAGGCGCCGGCCATCCGGTCGAGGAATATTCGGAAGCCTATTCGGACCAGTTCGGCCATGCCGGCATGCTGGTGAAGCATCCGAAGGGCCATGTCGAAGCGACGCATGATCCGCGCTCCGACGGTGATGCCAAAGGCTGTTAGGGGGATCGAACCAGATGCTCGTCGAAGATCCGTTCCGCTGTTTCGTTCCCTATCCGCAGGCGGCGGTGAAGCATGCGGCCACCGGCCCGCTCGCGGGCCTGAGCTTCGCGGTCAAGGACCTGTTCGACGTCAAGGGCTACCCGACCGGCGCCGGCTCGCCGCTCGTGCTGGCCCAGTCCGGCATCAAGGCCAAGACCGCCCCGATCGTGAAGGCACTGCTCGACGCGGGCGCCCGCTTCGTCGGCAAGACCCACACCGACGAGCTAGCCTTCTCGATGAACGGCAACAACGCGCATTTCGGCGCGCCGATCAATCCGGCTGCACCCGAGCGCATCACCGGCGGCTCCTCTTCCGGCTCGGCCGCGGCGGTCGCCGGGCGGCTGGCCGATTTCGCGCTCGGCTCCGATACCGGTGGCTCGGTGCGCGCACCGGCGAGCTATTGCGGGCTCTTCGGTATCCGGCCGAGCCACGGCCGCCTCTCGCTCAAGCGCGTCTGGCCCTTGGCCGAAAGCCTCGACACCGCCGGCTGGTTCGCGCGTGACGGCGAGGTCTTCGCTCGCATCGGCGACGTCCTGCTCGGCGCCGACAAGGTCACCCTTCCCGAAACCCCGCGCCTGCTGCTCGCCGACGAGCTCTTCGCCCAGGCCGTGCCGGAGGCCGAAACGCTGCTGCGCAATGTGGTCCAGCGCATCGTGCCTGCACTCGGCGAGCCGCAGACCGTCAGCATCGCCCGCGATCTCGATCCGCTCTACTGGGCGGTCCGCCGCATCCAGGGCCGCGAGGCCTGGGCCTCCGACGGGGCGATGATCGAACGTTTCGGCATGCCGCTTGGCCCGGGCGTCGCGCAGCGCTTCGCCTATTCCAAGGCTGTCAGCGACGAGGATGTCGCCAAGGCGGATGCGGTGCGCAAGCGCATCCGCGGCAAACTCGCGAGGCTGCTGGGCAGCTACGGCGTGCTGCTGCTGCCGAGCGTCCCCGACATCGCCCCGCTCGCCAGCGCGAGCGACGACGAACTCGAGGATTTCCGCAACCGGGCGATCCGGCTGCTCTGCCTCGCCGGCCTGACCGGCTTTCCGCAGATCTCGATCCCCGTAACGCGGCGCGACGGCGCACCGCTCGGCCTCTCCGTGATCGGCCCCAAAGGCTCGGACAAGTCCCTCGTCGCCTTCGCGGTCCGGCTGGAACGGGCGGCGCGCATCCGGATTGCGTGATACCATCAGGGCCGGACGGGAGAGAAGCGATGAGCGGTCATCACCACGACCACGACCACGACAACCACTTCACGTCCATCGAGGCGCGGGTGAAGGCGCTTGAATCGCTGATGGTCGAGAAGGGCTATGTCGACCCTGCCGCGCTCGACGCCATCGTCGAGACCTATGAGACTAGGGTCGGGCCGCGCAACGGCGCCCGCGTCGTGGCCAGGGCCTGGACTGACCCGGACTATGCGCAGCGGCTGAAGGCCGACGGCACGGCCGCCGTCGCCGAACTCGGCTATGGCGGGCGCGGCGGGGAGCACATCGTCGCCTGCTTCAATACGCCCGATGAGCACAACCTGATCGTCTGCACGCTGTGCTCCTGCTACCCTTGGCCGGTGCTGGGCCTGCCCCCGGTCTGGTACAAATCGCCGCCCTACCGCGCCAAGACGGTGATCGACCCGCGCGGCACGCTTGCCGATTTCGGCGTGACGCTGCCCGAGGGCCAGCGCGTCCGCGTCTGGGACTCGACTGCCGAGACCCGCTTCATCGTCATCCCGATGCGCCCGGCCGGCACCGAGGGCTGGAGCGAGGACAAGCTCGCCGCCATCGTCAACCGCGACTCGATGATCGGCACCGGCCTGCCCCGCCCGGAGGATGCGCCGTGAACAGCGCCCATGACCTCGGCGGCCAGATGGCCTTCGGCCCGGTCCTGCCCGAGCCCGGCGAGCCGGTCTTCCATGGCGATTGGGAGAAGCGCGTTCTCGCGATCAACGTCGCCGCCGGCGCCATGGGCGCCTGGAGCATCGACGAGATCCGCCATGCCCGCGAGAGCCTGCCACCGGCGCAGTACCTCTCTTCAACCTATTACGAGATCTGGCTCGCCGCCCTCGACAGGATTCTCGTCGAACACGGCTTCCTGACACAGGAAGAGCTCGCCTCGGGCAAGCCGGTGCCACAGCGCCGCGAGCCGAAGCGCGTGCTCAAGGGCGAGGATGTCCCGGCCGTGCTACGCCGCGGCTTTCCCTATGAGCGCGAGGCACCCGGTCCCGCGAAATTCGCCGTCGGCGACAGGGTCCGCACCGCCGTGATGCATCCGCAGCACCACACCCGGTTGCCACGCTATGCCCGCGGCAAGCAGGGCGTCATCGAGCGCGTCACCGGTTGCCATGTCTTCCCGGACACCGGCGCGCAGCGGCAGCCCGAGGTGGCGCAATGGCTCTATACGGTGGTCTTCACCGGTCGCGAGCTCTGGGGCCGCGACGCCGACCCGACCTCAACCGTCTCGATCGAGGCGTGGGAGAGCTATCTTGAGCCGGCCTGAGACCGATCTGGCGGCCGCGCTCGCCACCGACACGCCGATCCCGCGCGATGCCGAAGGGCCGGTCTTCGCCGAGCCCTGGCAGGCGCAGGCCTTCGCGCTCACCGTCGCGCTCCTGAACAAAGGCGTGTTCAGCGCCGATGAATGGGCGCAGGCGCTGGGCGCCGAAATCCGGGAAGCGGTCGCCAATGGCGGCTGCCGCGACGGTTCCGACTATTACGAGCGCTGGTGCGAGGCGCTGGAGCATCTGCTCATCGCCAAGGGCCTTACCTCGCACGACGGCATCGATGCGTTGGCCGCCTCCTGGGCCCGCGCCGCGGAGGCGACGCCCCACGGCAAGCCGATCCTGCTGGCGAACGATCCGCAGCAGGGTTGAAGCGGGCACTGTTCCGACACCACTCGACCTCCGAAATACCCCGTAATCCCGGACAAGCGGCGAAGCCGCGCAGTTCCGGGGTGACGGGCGTTATTCAGAGGAAAAAGAACACGATTCAGCGCGAGTTCACGCCACCCCGAGCGAGAGCAGATCGTGCACATGCACGAGGCCGACCGGTCGCTCCTCGGCATCCGCAACGATCAGCGCGGTGATGCGAAGCCGGTTGACCATCTCCAGCGCCTCGACCGCCAGCGCGTCGGGCGCGATGCGGCGCGGGTTGGGCGTCATCACGTCGCGGGCCCGCTGGGCGAGACCGCCGCCAGCCAGCAGCTTGCGGCGCAGGTCGCCGTCGGTGACGACGCCGGCGAGCCGGCCGTCGGGGTCGATCACGATGGCGCAGCCGAACCCCTTGGCCGAGATCATCTCGATCACGTCCGACACCACCGCATCGAGCCCGACCACGGGCAGGCCGGCATCGCGATGCATGATGCTGGCGACCGTCTTGAGCTGCGCGCCGAGCTTGCCGCCCGGGTGATAAACGAAGAAGTCCTGGCGCGAGAAGCCGCGCGCCTCCAGCAGCGCCACCGCCAGCGCATCGCCGAGCGCCATCTGCATCGTCGTCGAGGTAGTCGGCGCGAGCCCGTTCGGACAGGCCTCCTGCGCCTTCGGCAGCAGCAGCGTGACATCTGCCTCGCGGCCGAGCGCGCTCTCGGCGTTGGCGGTGATACCGATCAACCCGACCCGGAAACGCCTTGTATGGGCGACGATGGCGGCAAGCTCCGCCGTCTCGCCCGACCAGGACAGCGCAATCACCACGTCCTCGGGCTGGACCATGCCGAGGTCGCCATGGCTCGCCTCGGCCGGATGGACGAAATGGGCGGGCGTGCCGGTCGAGGCCAGCGTCGCCGCGATCTTGCGCCCGACATGGCCGGACTTGCCCATCCCGGACACCACGACTCGCCCGCCGGCAGCCCGGATCATCGCGACCGCAGCGGCGAAGGGCTCGCCCAGCCCGTTGCCCAGGGCGGCGTGCAGGGTGTCGAGGCCGGCCCGCTCGGTGGCGATGGTGCGAAGCGCGGAAGCGCGAATATCGGCTGTCATGGCGCGCGCTCTAGCATACACCCAGCGGCGCTTGCCAGTATCGCCGCTGCCGCCACTGCATTGACGCCCCGTTAACCCAGTTCGTTCTAACTCCATTAACCATGCGCGTCCTCCCGGGCGTGCCATGGCCTGTGCCTTGGAGCGACGAAGCCTCGTGTCCCGCCGCGTCACGACCCTGCTGCTGTCCGGCGTCGCCGTGGCGAGCCTGACGCTCGCCACGCCCGTCGCCATGGCGCAGCAGGCTCCACGCGCAGGCCTGCGCTCAACGGTTCCCGCCTATGTCGCGCAGCAGCCGGCACCTGAATCGCAGGGCACCCGCCCGACCTCGACCGAGAGCGTTCCCGATCCCGCCGCACTAATCCGCGACCAGCCCTCGACGGTCTCGAACCGCGCACCGCCGCAGGCGAGCCGGCCGGTGCGCGCGGGCGCGGTGCGCGGCGTCACGCAGCGCCAGTTCCGCCCGCCGCAGCCGACCGTCACCGGCTTGCCGGCCACCCCCGAGCCACTGCTCCCTCCGCGTCGCCGCACTGCGGCCGAGGAAGACCCTTACGCCGCGCTCGGCCTGCGGCTGGGCAGCATCGTGCTGAAGCCCTCGCTCACCAACGGCATCGGCTACGACACCAATCCGCAGCGCACCTCCGGCCCCAATCGCAACGCCTCGCCGTTCAGCCGGCATGACGGCGAACTGGAAATCCAGTCGGATTGGAACGTGCACGAACTCAAGGGCAGGCTGCGCGGCGGCTACAGCTCCTATTTCCGCAATCACGAGGCCTCGCGCCCGGACGGCGAGGGCAATCTCGACCTCAGGCTCGACGCCTCCCGCGACACCCGCATCCTGCTCGAATCGCGCTTCAGGCTCGACACGCAGCGCCCGGGCTCGCCCGATCTCAACGCGCCGGTCGTCGGCCGCCCGCTGGTCTATCAATATGGCGGCTCGGCCGGGGTGAGCCACGATTTCAACCGCCTGCAGCTGACGTTGCGCGGCTCGGTCGACCGCAGCGACTACGAAAACGCGACGCTGGTCAACGGCGCGACGCTGAGCCAGGCAGACCGCAACCAGACCCAGTACGGCCTGCGCCTGCGTGCCGCCTACGAGGTGACGCCGGGCTTCAAGCCCTTCATCCAGGGCGAGATCGACACGCGCCAGTTCGACGAGCCGGTCGACTCCAACGGCTACCGGCGCTCCTCGGACGGCGCGACCGGCCGCATCGGCACCAGCTTCGAGATCAGCCGCCAGCTCACCGGCGAGATCTCCGGCGGCTACCAGAACCGGAAATACGACGACAACCGCCTGCGCAACATGAAGGGCTATGTCGGCGATGCCGCTATCATCTGGGCGCCGACGCCCCTGACGACCGTGACGCTGCGCGGGACCTCCGAGCTCGGCGACACCACCATCGCCGGCTCCTCGGGCACCCGCGTCCACCGCGCCACGCTCGAGATCGCCCATGCCCTGCGGCGCAACCTGATCGTCACCGGCATCGGCGTCTTCAGCCGCACCGCATATGAGGGGCCGAACCCGCGCGAGGATTATGCCAGCCTCGGCGCCCGGATCGAATACAAGCTGACGCGCACCTTCGCCGTGCGCGCTAGCTTCACCCATGAGCGCCTGAACTCGACGGCGCCGGGCTCGGACTACACAGCGAACGTCGCCCAGGTGGGGCTGCGGGTGCAGTTCTGACCGTTAGCCGGGATGGCCGGGCTTGATCCGGCCATGACGCTGTGCCCCCTACTCCATCCCCTCCAGCTCGATGATCATGCCTTCGATCATCGTCAGGCCGATCTGCCAGAAGGCCGGGTCGCGCGCATCGAGCCCGAAGGGCTTCAGCAGCTCGGCATGGTGCTTTGTGCCGCCCGCCGAGAGCAGGGCGAAATAGCGTTCCTGGAAGCCCTCGGCTGCATTCTGGTAGACGCCGTAGAGCGAGTTCACCAGGCAATCGCCGAAGGCATAGGCGTAGACATAGAAGGGCGAATGGATGAAGTGCGGGATGTAGCACCAGAACGGCTCGTAGCCCGGCCCCAGCCGGATCGCCGGCCCCAGGCTCTCGGCCTGCACGCTCATCCAGAGCTCGCACAGGGCCTCGGCCGTCAGTTCGCCACCCTTGCGCGCCTCATGCACCTTTCGCTCGAAGGAATAGAACGCGATCTGGCGCACGACCGTATTGATCATGTCCTCGACCTTCGCCGCCAGCATCGCCTTGCGCTGCCTGGGATCGGTCGTGCCGTCGAGCAAGCGGCGGAAGGTCAGCATCTCCCCGAAGACACTGGCCGTCTCGGCCAGTGTCAGCGGCGTCGGCGCCATCAGCGCCCCGTTCGGCGCCGCCAGCACCTGATGCACGCCATGGCCGAGCTCATGGGCGAGCGTCATCACGTCGCGCGGCTTGCCCTGGTAGTTGACCAGCACATAGGGGTGCACGGACGGCACCGTCGGATGGGCGAAGGCGCCCGGCGCCTTGCCCGGGCGCACGGGAGCGTCGATCCAGTTCTCGTCGAAGAAGCGCCGGGCGATGCCGGCCATGGCCGGCGAGAAGGCGCCATAGGCGTCGAGCACAGTGTCACGCGCCTCGCTCCAGGGGATCGTGCGCTGCTCGACCTGCGGCAGCGGCGCGTTGCGGTCCCAGAAATCCAGCTCCTCGCGGCCGAACCATTTCGCCTTCAGCTTGTAGTAGCGGTGCGACAGGCGCGGATAGGCTTCACGCACGGCCGAAACCAGCGCATCGACGACCTCGCGCTCGACCCTGTTGGCGAGATGGCGCGAATCCGCGACATCCTCGAACTTGCGCCAGCGGTCGGAAATCTCCTTGTCCTTGGCCAGCGTGTTGGTGATCAGCGAGAAGATCCGCAGATTGCCGCGGAAGACCTCGCTCAACGCCTCGGCCGCCGCCTTGCGCACCGCGCCGTCCGAATCCTGCAGCTTGTTCAGCGTCAGCTCGAGCGTCAGCTCCTCCTCTCCCATCCTGAAGCGCAGCGAGGCGATGGTCTCGTCGAACAGCCGGTTCCAGGCGGAATGCCCGGTCATCGACTTCTCGTGGAACAGCGCCTCGATCCGGTCCTCGAGCTGGTGCGGCTTGTCCTTGGCGAGGTCTTCGAGCCAGGGCTTCCAATGCGCCAGCGGGCCTTCCGCCGCAATGCGCGCCATCAGTTCGGGGTCGATGCGGTTGAGTTCGAGCTCGAAGAACAGGAGCTCGGTAACCGCTGCGTTCAGCCGGTCCTGCGAATCGCCGTAGAATTTCGCGCGCTGCGGATCGGTGGTGTCCCCGGCGTAGATCAGCCCGGCATAGGCGCCGATCCGCCCGAGCAGGTCGGACAAGGCCTCGAAGCCGCGCACCGCCTCGGCCAGGCGCTCGCTCGCATCCTCGCCCTCGGCCAGCGCGCCGAGCCTGCCGCGATAAAGCTCCGCGAACGCCTGCGCTTCCGCCATGCCGCGGTCGAAATCGGCCTTGAGCTCGGCCGAATCCATCGACGGATAGAGGTGGCCGAGATCCCATTCGGGCAGCGTGCCGAGCGCTTTCGCCGTGCTGTCCTTTGCGGCCCTCGCCGTTGCCGTTGCTGCGGCGCTGGCCCGCACCGTCCCGTCAAACGCAATCGTCATATCCGGATCACCTCGCAGATTCGCCGGCACCTCGTAACACATAGGCATGGGCTCGTGGCACGATAAGCACCCGGCCCTCCGACCGGCATGGCCCGAGCCGCACCGGCTTAAGCGCCGCTTAACCCTTCTGGCCGAGGATGCCCCAGAACGGAACAGCGATTCCGGCTTCATCGATTTTTCCAGCAGCGCATTGCCGGTTTCGAGGTGACATGACCGCCACCGTCCTCGTCGTTGACGACGATCCCGTCCAGCGCCGCCTGCTCGACGCCATGCTCAAGCGCTTCGGCTACGACGTCGCCAGCGCCGAGACCGGCGAAGACGCCGTCGCGCTGCTGGCCGGCCCGGAAGGCGAGCGCTTCGACGCGGTCGTCCTCGATCTCGTCATGCCCCGGCTCGACGGCATGGGCGTGCTCGCCGCCCTGCGCGAGCGCAGCATCGACACGCCCGTCATCGTCCAGACCGCGAACGGCTCGATCGAGACCGTCGTCCAGGCGATGCGCGCGGGCGCCATCGATTTCGTGGTCAAGCCGGTCGGTGCCGAGCGCCTGCAGATCTCGCTCAAGAACGCGCTCAAGCTCGGCGCACTCGAACACGAGCTGCGCCACATCAAGCGCCGCAACGCGGGAACGCTGGGCTTCCGCGACCTCGCCACCAAGAGTCCCGACATGGCCCGCGTCGTGCGCCTCGCGGAGCGCGCCGCCAAGTCGAACATCCCGATCCTGATCGAAGGCGAGTCCGGCGTCGGCAAGGAGGTGCTGGCCCGCGCGATCCAGGGCTCCAGCGACCGGAAGGGCAAGCCGTTCGTCACCGTCAATTGCGGCGCGATCCCCCACAACCTCGTCGAGTCGATCCTCTTCGGCCACGAGAAGGGCGCCTTTACC
Source organism: Allobosea sp. Root381 (assembly GCF_001429395.1). Taxonomy (GTDB): domain Bacteria; phylum Pseudomonadota; class Alphaproteobacteria; order Rhizobiales; family Beijerinckiaceae; genus Allobosea. The sequence goes on along the minus strand of NZ_LMJT01000012.1, from coordinate 31,046 downwards.
GGCGCCACCGAGCGCCATATCGGCAAGTTCGTCGAGGCCAATGGCGGCACGCTCTTCCTCGACGAGGTCGGCGAATTGCCGCTCGACGCGCAGGTCAAGCTGCTGCGCGCCATCCAAGAGGGCGAGGTCGACCCCGTCGGCGGCAAGAAATCGATCCGCGTCGACATCCGCATCATCTCGGCCACCAACAAGAGCCTGCTCGACCAGGTGAAGCGCGGCGAGTTCCGCGAGGATCTGTATTACCGCCTCAACGTCTTCCCGATCACGCTGCCGCCTTTGCGCCTGCGCCGCGAGGACATTCCCGACCTTGCCCGCGGCTTCCTCGCCCGCTTCGCCGCCGAGGAGGGCAAGAAGCTGCGCGGGCTCAGCGCCGAGGCGGTCTCGCTGATCGGTGGCTATGACTGGCCGGGCAATGTCCGCCAGCTCGAGAATGCGATGTTCCGCGCCGTGGTCCTGGCCGATGGAGACGAACTGACCATCGCCGAGTTCCCGCAGATCGCGGCGCAGATGGAAGGTTTCGACGTCCGCATCCCGCCGGCACCGGCGCCGCTCGGCCCGGCCGAGGCGCGCAGCGAGACGCCGCGCATCATCCAGATGCCGGTCCGCGACCCCAATGCGCTGGATCTCGTCGCCGGCTCCGACATGCGCACCCTCGACGAACTCGAGCGCGAGATCATCAAGTTCGCACTGGCGCATTATCGCGGGCACATGTCCGAGATCTCGCGCAAGCTCGGCATCGGCCGCTCGACCCTCTATCGCAAGCTCAAGGATTACGGGCTGATCGAGGGCGACGCCGCAGGCGAGAGCACCGATGCGGCCTAGCCGATCGGAAGCTCGCCGTCCTTTCTCGAACGCGGTTGGCTGTTGCGCCGCCGCATCTTGTCGAAACAGACCGAGTCACGCAGGAATGGCCGCGCTCGGCTCAAGTCAGGAATAGCTACCATGCCTCGTCGCCAAACGGCGAAACTGGCCTGCGTTTCGGCGCTGGCCCTTGCGCTGGGATGCGCGACCGCTTCGGCCCAGGGCGTCGGCGCGACCGACCCGACGCTCGGCATTCCGCTGCCGGAACAACCCGCGCTCGTGCTTCCCGATGCCGTGCCGTCGGCCGCCGCGAAGGACGAGCCCGGCATGGTGACCGGCGCCGTCACGCCCTCCGCCCGGCCACTGGGCAATCTGCTCGAGCCCGACGCGGCGAATGCGGCCGATGAGCCGGACGAGGCGCTTTCGCTCGACATCCCCGAGATCGAGCTTCCGCCGATCGATCCCGTGCTGCGGCCGGCGCTGGCTCCGCAGCCGCTGCCCGCGCCCGCCCCCGTGCAGGCGGCCGAGCCGAATATCCCCCTGCCCGAGATGCCCGCGCTCGTGCTCGACCTGCCGCCGGGTTCCGAGCTTGCCGGCGAGATCACCCTGCGGTCCGCCGAAGCGCTGGCCCTGCCGCGCCTGGCCGAGCGCGAGCGCGGCGAGATCCTCGCCGCCTACGAGGCCACCGGCAATCGCCCGCTCTGGATCAAGGACAAGGGCTGGAGCGAGGCTGGCCGGCGCCTGGTGGCCCAGATCGGCCGCGCCGAAGAGGACGGGCTGCGGGCGAGCGACTACCCCCTCCCCGTTTTCGAGGCGAGCGACAAGGGCAGCCTCGCCGAGGCCGACGTCCGGCTCTCGGCGCTTGCCGTGCTCTATGCCCGCGACGCCCGCGGCGCGCGTGTCGATCCCCGCCGCCTCTCGCGAAACCTGACGCCGACGCTCTACCTGCCCTCCGCCACCGAGGTCCTTTCCGAGCTCGCCGGCGCGGGCGATGCCGGTGTGGCGCTCGCCGCCTACAACCCACCGCATGAAAGCTATCGCCGGCTGAAGGCGAAGCTCGCCGAGCAGCGCAAGCGTATCGACGATACGCCGCTGGTGCGCATTCCCGCCGGCCCCGCGCTGAAGCTCGGCATGCGTGACGCACGCGTCCCGCTGGTCCGCGCCCGGCTCGGCCTCGGACCGACCGAGGAGCCGGTCTTCGACCGCTCGACCGCGACCGCGATCGCCACCTTCCAGAAGCGGGCCGGTCTGCCGGCCACCGGCATCCTCGGCGCGCAGACGCTGGCCGCGCTGGGCACACCCGCGACCGCCCGCGGCGAGCAGGACCTGATCGCGCAGATGGAGCGCTGGCGCTGGCTGCCGGCCGATCTCGGGGCCGCCCATATCTGGGTGAACATCCCCGAATACCGGATGCGGGTCTATCGCGGCGGCTCGGTCGCGCTCGACGCGCGTACCATCGTCGGCAAGCCCACCAGCGCAACGCCCGTCTTCTCGCATCTGATGGACCATCTCGTCGTCAATCCGAGCTGGTACATCCCACCCTCGATCCTGCGCAAGGACGTGCTGCCGGGCCTCGCGGCCGATCCGGACTACGCCGCCAAGCGTGGCTACGTCGTGACCCGCGGCAAGAACGGCTCGATCTCGGTGCGCCAGCCGCCGGGCGAGCGCAACGCGCTGGGCTGGGTCAAGTTCATGTTCCCGAACGACCACGCCGTCTATCTGCACGACACGCCGAACCGGCGCCTCTTCGCGACGGACAAGCGCGCCTACAGCGCCGGCTGCGTCCGCGTCGACAACCCGTTCGCGCTGGCCGACCAGTTGCTCGGTCCGGAATGGACGCAGGCGCGCCTGAAGGGCCTGATCGGCAAGGGCGAACGCACGATCCGGCTGACCGAGAAGATGCCGGTCCACCTCGTCTACAACACCCATGTCGTCGACGCGGAGGGCAAACTTTCGACCTTCGAAGACCTCTACGGCTTCCACCGTCTGGTGCGGCAGGCGCTGGAGCAGCGGAGCTGACAAACGGCCAAGTGGCGATCGTGGCACCTTTTCGCCACGATCCAAGGTTAGCCAGCTTGGCGCAGAAAATGATGGCCGGATTCGCCGCGGCTTGCTAACGAGTCGTTAACGCTTCTCCGCAACTGTTCGTTCACGTTCATTCGCGCCGCTCAGTCGGGGCATCGAGACGGGTCAGGCAGATTGGGCAGGTCAAACGCCACGCTTTCGGGACGGCTTCTGTCGGGTTCGAAGCCGATTCTTCCTCGGGCACTGGCGCTGGGCGTCGCCGCGGGCGCGCTTCTGCTCGGCGTGCGCGGCACGCAGGATGCCGTCGCCAATGGCGACACCCGCACGATCACCATCAAGCACATGCACACAAAGGAGGAGACGACCGTCACCTTCCGGCGTGACGGGCGCTATGTCTCCGAGGCCCTCGAGAAGCTGAACTGGGCGCTGCGCGACTGGCGCACCGACGAGCCGATACGCATGGATCCGCGGCTCTTCGACGTGGCCTGGGAAGTCCAGCGCATGGTCGGCTCGGAGCAGCCCTTCCATGTCGTCTCGGCCTATCGCTCGCCGGGCACCAATTCGATGCTGCGGCGCCGCTCGCGCGCCGTCGCCAAGCACAGCCAGCACACCCTCGGCAAGGCGATGGACTTCTACCTGCCGGACACGCCGACCGCCCGCATCCGCGAGGCCGGCATGCGGCTCCAGCGCGGCGGCGTCGGCTTCTATCCCGGCGCCCACACCCCCTTCATCCATCTCGATGCCGGCTCCGTGCGCTCCTGGCCGCGGATGACGCGCGACCAACTGGTGCGCCTGTTCCCGGACGAGAAGACAGTCCACCTGCCGGCCGACGGGCAGCCGCTCGGTGGCTACGAACTTGCCAGGGCCGAGATCATGTCGGGCGGCGGCGCCGTCGCGGGCTATGCTGCTGCCGATCTCGACGAAGGCGCCGTCTTGTCCTCGGGCCGCAAGAGCCTTTGGGCCGCGCTGTTCGGCGGCGACGAGGAAGAGGCGGATGCCCGCCCGACGCGTGGCCGCCGCGCCGCGCCGAAGCCACAGCCGACCGTCATGGCCTATGCCAACAACACCGCCTACCCCGACAACAATTCGCCCGATGGCGGTCGTTTCCCCATCGCCATGGCCCCGGCGGCCCCCCCGGCGCGCTCGCTGGCCCAGGAGCGAGCCGAGCGGCTGGCCCCGCGCGCAGCCGAAGCACCGGCAGCGCAAGCCGTTGCACCCGTCAATGCCGCCGCGCCTGCGCAGGACAGCAGGCCCGCGCTGGTCGACGCCCCGATCCCGCTCGCGCGCCCGCGCGGACTGACCGTGCCGGAACAGCCCGCCCAGGATGGCGCGGCGGTCCAGGTCGCAGCCCTCGCCGGCAGCGGCGGTGCGCTGGCCTTCGCGCCCCCGTCCGGCCCCGGGGCCGACCAAAGGCTGGTCCTCGCCGCCCTGCCGCCGCGCCGGCCGGGCGAGGTCGCCCCGCTTGCGCAGACCATCGTCGCCGGCAAGCCGATGGAGGCCCCGCTGCCACCCACGCGGCCGGCACTGACCAGTTTCGCGCTCGCCGGCCAGGCAGTTCCGCTCGCCCCGACGGAACTGCGCGGCTCGGACGCTGCAGCCCAGGCCGCGATCCCGGAAGGCCGGCTCGTCGCGGTGAGCCACCCGTTGCCGCCGAGCCGCCCGCAGGCCGGCGGCGTCACCGTCGCGGCCTCGACGCAGGCCCGCCGCGCCCCGACGCCCATCGAGCAGCAATACGACGCCGACCGCTCCGGCCTCGACTCGCTCTTCGCCGCCGTGACGCGCCCGCCCGCGCCCGCCGGCCGCAGCGTCACCGTGGCCACCGCCCGCGCCAGGACGACCGCACCGGCGAGCGCGCCGATCACCGGCCCGAGCCCCGCCGCCGCGCTGGGCTTCAGCCATGCCGAGCCGAACGACGCCAAGACCGGCTCCTTCAGCGGCCCGGCGGTGCGCGCCCTGCCGACGAACTTCGTCCAGAACTGAGCCGCAGAACCTGGCCGCTGCGCATTAACCAATTCCTGACCTGCCCCACGGCAAACTGCCGGCGATTCGCTAGCCGTGAGAGTGACATGGGTCAGGTTCTGCAGTTCCGACTTCCGCCGAGGCGGGACGATCTTCCCGCCGGGCTTGCGCTCGATCTGCTCTCGGCCGTGGACTTCGCGCTGCGCGATCTGGCCGATATCGGCAGGCACTCCACCCTGGAAGCCGTGCGCGAGCAGGCCGCAGCCTGCCGCCAGATGCTCGAAGCCGCCTATATCGCCGAGATCGAGCACGGCTGAACGCCCGGCTCAGGCTTCCGCCGCGGCCTTCCGCGCCTTCAGCATCGGGATCAGCTTCGCGACGCCGATCAGCACGAAGGTGAGGATCATGATGATCAGCGCCGCCGCCGCGATGGCGGGGCTGATGTTCTCCCGCAGCGAGGAGAACATCTGGCGCGCCAGCGTGGTCTGGTTCGGCCCGGCCACGAAGAGCGTGATCACCACCTCGTCCAGCGACGTCGCGAAGGCGAAGACCGCCCCGGTCAGCACGCCGGGCATCGCAAGCGGCAACGTGACGTTCGTGAAAACCCGGCGCGGCGAGGCACCGAGGCTCGCTGCCGCCCGCTCCAGCGCCGGCTCGATCGCGGCCAGCGAGGACGAGACGTTGATCATCACGAAGGGCACGCACAGGACTGCATGGGCGATGATGACGCCGGTATAGCTGCTCGCCAGCCCCATACGGGCATAGAGGATCTGCATGCCGACGCCGAGCACGACCGCCGGCACCACCATCGGCAGCAGGAAGGCCGAGCGCAGCACACCGGCGAAGGGCACGAGGTCGCGCCGCAAACCCAGTGCAGCCAGCGTGCCGACCAGCGTGGAGACGATCGTCGCGCCCGTTCCGATGATGAGCGAATTGACGATCGAGCGGCGCCAGGCATCGCTTTCGGCCAGCGTGTTCATCCAGCGCAGCGAAGGCCCGCTCATCGGATAGGTCAGGAAGACGCTGTCGGTGAAGGCCAGCGGCAGGATCGCCATCAGCGGGATCAGCAGGAAGCCGACCACCAGCGCGCCGAAGACCAGCTTGAACGCGCCGAGCATCACGCCGCCCCCGCCGGTTTCGAGAGACGGCCATAGACGAGATAGAGCGCCGTCGTCGGGATCAGCAGGAAGAGCCCAAGCGCGCCCGCCATGCCCCAGTTCGCGGTGCCGATCGCATAGAAGGCGATCACCGAGCTGATCATCTGGTCGCCGGCCCCGCCGGTCAGGGCCGGGGTGATGTAGTAGCCGAGCGCGACCATGAAGACGAGCAGCGAGCCGGCCAGCAGCCCCGGCATCGCCAGCGGCAGCAGCACATGCAGGAAGCTCTGCCACGGCCGCGCGCCGAGCGCTGCGGCGGCCGGCAGCAGGTTCTTCGGGATCGCCAGCAGGCTGGCATAGATCGGCAGCACCATGAAGGGCAGCAGCACATGCGTCATCGCGATCAGGACGCCGGCGCGGTTGTAGATCAGCGCCAGCGGCCGGTCGATGATGCCGAGGCCGAGCAGGGCCTGGTTGATGAGGCCGTTGTCCTGCAGCAGGATCATCCAGGAGGCGGTGCGGACCAGGAGCGAAGTCCAGAGCGGCAGCAGCACCGCGACCAGCAGCAGATTGCGCTTCCACCCGGTCAGGCTCGCCGTGATCATCGCGAAGGGCAGCCCGATCGCGATGCAGAGCAGCGTGACCTGCGCCGAGATCACGAAGGTCCGGGTCATCGTCGCGCGGTTGACCGCCATCTCCGGCGGCACCGCCGCGATCGCGCCGGCATCGTCCCGCCTTAGGTCGAGCGCCGCCAGCAGGTTGGCGTCGGTATAGGCCGGCATCGCCCGTTTCATGACGAGCCAGAGCGCCCGGTCCGTCCAGCGCGGGTCGATCCCGGCGAGATCGACCTTCTCGCCGGCGGGAGCCTCGCGCACCGCCCGCGCCGTGCGCGGCAGCAGGGTGCGGAAGCCGGGATACTGGCTGTTCAGCGTCCGCACGCTGTCGCCAAAGCGCTCGGTGGGAACCTCGAGCCGCAGATCCGCGACGATCGCATCCCCCGCGGCGGCCGGCGGCTCGCCGGCACCATCCCAATCGGCGAGCGCGATGGCGGTCTGCGGAAAGGTCTCCCGCACGGTGCCGCCCTGGACGGAGGTGACCAGCATGGCCCAGAGCGGCCAGATGAAGAACAGGCCGAGGAAGACGACGAGCGGGGCGACGAGCAGGCAGGCGTTGAGGCGCTGCCTGATCATGGCGCGACCAGCGTGCATTCATCGGAGCGGAAGCTGACGCCGACCGCCCCGCCCATAGCGGCCTGCGCATCGCGGCGATGAGCCTTGGCGACGAGCCTGATATCGCCGCGATGCATGTGCAGGCGGACATGGTCGCCGTGGTAGACGCAATCGTCGAGCGTCGCCTCGATCCGGTTCTCGCCGGCAGCGCCAGCGACATGCATCATTTCGGGTCGCACCGAGACCATCACGGAAGCGCCGGGGCTGAAATCGGAGGCGTCCCGGCAGGTCAGGCCGGTTCCATCCGCCATGCGAATGGTCTTCTCGCCATCGCGACTGGATTCGACGGTACCGGGCAGGAGGTTCGTCTCGCCGATGAACTCGGCGACGAAGCGCGTCCGCGGCCGGTCATAGAGGCCCGTGGGCGTATCGAACTGCTCGATCTTGCCATGGTTGAGCACGGCGATGCGGTCCGACATCGTCAGCGCCTCGCTTTGATCATGGGTCACGAAGATCACGGTCAGGCCGAGCTTGCGGTGCAGCTCCCGGATCTCGAGCTGCATATGCTCGCGCAGCTGCTTGTCGAGCGCGCTCAGCGGCTCGTCCATCAGCACGACCTTGGGCTCGTAGACCAGTGCCCGCGACAGGGCGATGCGCTGCTGCTGCCCGCCCGACAATTGCGACGGCTTGCGCTCGCGCAGATGCGCCAGCTGGACCAGCTCCAGCGCCTTCAATGTCCGGGACTCGCGCTCGGCCGCGCCGACGCCGCGCATCTTCAGCGGGAAGGCGACGTTCTCGGCGATCGTCATATGCGGGAACAGCGCGTAGTTCTGGAACACCACGCCCATCTCGCGCTTGTAGGGCGGCAGATGCTCGATGCGCCGGCCATCGAGATGAATGGCGCCGCTCGACGGCCGCTCGAACCCGGCCAGCATCATCAGCAGCGTCGTCTTGCCCGATCCGGACGGGCCGAGCAGGCTGACGAACTCTTCCTTGCCGACATGGAAATCGAGCTCGTCGACGACCTTTGCAGCGCCGAAGTTCTTCGAGACGCTCTCGAAATGAATGAAGGATTGCATCCGGTCGGCCTTGGGGCGGACGGCCGCCCTGCGGGGGGCGGCCATCCTTGCCTGTTGCTACTTGCCTGTTGCTACTTGCCGAGCCAGGCGTTGAAGCGCTTGGTCAGCTCCTCGATATTATCGTTCCAGAAATCGACATCGATCGCGATCGCGCCCTCGAAATTCTGCGGCGCGGTCGGCAGGTCTGCCGCGAGATCGGCCGGCACGGCAGCGGCCGCGGCCTTGCTCGGCAAGCCGTAGGCGATGTCCTGCGGCAGCTTCGACTGGTTCTCCGGCAGGCTGGCGAAGGCGATGAAGTCCATCGCCTGGTCCTTGTTCGGGCTGCCCTTCAGGATCGTCCAGCTGTCGATCGCATAGATGCTGCCGGGCCAGACCGTCTTGAACTTGGTGCCCTCGGTCTTGTTGATCGCCGAGATGCGGCCGTTATAGGCCGAGGTCATCACCACCTGGCCGCTCTTCAGCAGCTGCAGCGGCTGCGCGCCGGATTCCCAGAACAGGATGTCGCCCTTGATCGCGTCGAGCTTCTTGAAGGCGCGGTCGACGCCGCCGGGCGCGCGCAGCACCTTGTAGACCTCCTTGGCCGGCACGCCGTCTGCCATCAGCGCGAATTCGAGCGCGTATTTCGGGCCGCGGCGCAGGCCGCGCTTGCCCGGAAACTTCGTCGTGTCCCAGAAATCCGCCCAGGAGGTCGGCGCCGTCTTGAGCTTCTCGGAATCGTAGGAGAGCAGCGTGGACCAGACGATCGCGCCGACGCCGCACTCGCTCACCGCGCTGTCGATGAACTTGTCCTTGCCGCCGAGCTTGGCCCAGTCGAGCTTCTCGAACAGCCCGTCGGCGCAGCCGATCGCAAGCTCCTCGGCCTCGACCTGCACCGCGTCCCAGTTCGGCGCACCGGCCTTGACCTTGGCCTGCAGCACGCCGATGCCGCCATCCCAGGATTCGTCGAGGACCGGCTTCTTCGACAGATCCGAGAACGGCTTGAAGTAGATCTTGCGCTGGGCGTCCTGGTAATTGCCGCCCCAGGACACCACGGTGAGATCGCGGGCCATCGCACCCGTCATCGACAGCCCGAGCACGCCGGCGACAAGCCCGGCCAGCTTGATGTTGCGCATCGCAGTCATCGCTTCTTCTCCCTGTCTGCCGGCCGGTTCCCGCCCCTCGCGAGCTGCCTTCCGAGCATTGCTCTTGCCGTGCGCTTCTGCGCTTCGGCAATCTGTCCCTATCGCGTCACGGGACGCGGAATTGTGCAAGTGCCCCACCTCGGCGGACCTCGTTTCCCGACGAGGCAAGAGCCGCGCCAGAGCCTCGCCGGACAGGCAATCATGGCGTCACCGCCAATGCAATATCGGCCTTGGGCTCATGCGGGCAGGCGCATGAACCCGCCCTCGAAATCCCAGTGGACCTCGTCGAGCGGATAAACCGGCCTGATCTTGTCGAAAGGCAGGTCCTGGGGCCGGAAGGCGGTCATCCCCGCGGTATCCACCGTGACCGGTATCGCGACCCCGGCGAAGGACAATTTGTAATGATTGGCCGAGCGCGCCACCACCGCCCGCTGCGACGATAATGGCAGCCCGACGCAGTCGTAGAAGGCCGGGTCGTGGGCATTGGGCACCAGGCTGGTCACGACGACGCTGAGTGCCCCCGCAGCGAGCACGGCATAGTCGCCGAAATCGGCCTCGACGCCGGCCATGTACGGCCCCTTGTTGACGAAGCGGGCCCGGCCGAGACGCCGGACCTGCCACTCCGCCTCCAGCGGATGCAGCGCCGGATTGACGGACGCCCCGATGGCGCGCCTCAGCGTGGCGCCCGCGCCGGCCGCTTGCGCCGCGGCCACCGCCTCCGGATCGTACACCGGCAACGCAACCGCGAGCCTGGGGAACTGCTCCAGCGCCACCCGCGCGATCTCGACGGAATCGCCCGGTCCCGCACCGAGCACGCGGTCGCCCTGATCGCCGAGGACATAAGGCAGGCCGCTGTTCTCGCCGGCTCTGGACAGGACTTCGGCCACGCCCGGCAGCGTCTCGACGAAACGGTCCCGCAGCCGCCACAGCGTCTCGGACAGCGCCCGCGACGCGCGCTCGCCGGCATCGCCGCCATCGTCATAGGCGAGTACCGCCTGCCCGGCGCGCGGCCCGTCGATGAAGGGGTGGATGTTGAAGATCGAGAGATCGACGAGGCCAGGCTGGCTGCGCCATTCATCGGCCTGCGCACAGATGCCGCGCATCGGCTCGGCATCGGTCTCGTCGCTGCCGCGCATCAGGAACGGGATGAAGGTCACCATCCCCGTCGGTCTCGGCGTCCCCTTCAGCAGCGCGTCGAGCAGCGCCATGGCGCGCTCGCCGGTCTCGACCATGTCGGCATGCGGCTGGGTGCGGTAGCCGGTGATGATCGTGGCGTTGGCGACCATCCTCTCGGTCAGATAGGCGTGGAGATCGAGCGCGACGCTGATCGGCATCTCCGGCCCGACCGCCTCGCGCAGCCGTTGCAGAAGCTCGCCCTCGGTATCGACGGTATCCTGCGAGATGGTGGCGCCGTGCAGTTCGAGGCAGATCGCGTCGTAATCGCCCTTGCGCGCCGCAGCGACGAACTCCGCGACGATCTCCTCGAACAGATCCTGCGCCACCGGCCCGCCCGGACGGGCGCGGGCACCCAGCACCGGCACGCAGGTGTGGCCGAGCCTGTCCGCCTCGCGGACGATGCCGCTGAAGGCGGTTTGGGACTGCCGCGCCTGGGCGAGCAGTTCGTCGCCGCGCAGGATCGAGACTTCGTCACGGTCGGTCACGACCGGGTTGAAGGAATGGCCCTCATGCCAGAGCTGGCCGACCAGGATGCGCGCCATGGTCAGGCGGCCCGTTCCGCCGCCGCCTTCTCGTCCGCATCGAGCGGGAGCACCGGCGTGCGGTGCCACCCCTCCTCGTGCTTCGCCCAATAGACCTGCTTCAGCCGTGCCGAGATCGGCCCCGGCCGGTCGTTGCCGAGGATGCGCCCGCCGATGCGCGAGGCCGGCATCACGCCGCCGGCGGTCGTCGCCAGGAAGACCTCGTCGCAATCCTCGAGCGCCGCACGCGGGATCGGCTCGACGGCAGCCTCGATGCCGAGTTCCTCGCAGAGTTCCAGCACCGAGCGGCGGGTGATGCCGTGCAGGGCGCCGCGATCGGGCGTCGAGACGCGCCCGTCCTTGACGATGAAGACGTTGAAGCCCGGCCCCTCGGTGAGAAAACCCTCGGCATCGCAGAGCAGCGCGGTATCGAAACCTTCGTCATGAGCCTCCAGCAGGCCGGAGGTCAGGTCGTTCCACTGATAGTTCTTCATCGTTGGATCGACGGAGGCGTCCGGCACGCGCGGCGTCGAGGCGATCCAGACATGCGCGCCGCGCTCCTGCACGTCCTTCGGGATCACGTCGATCCAGGGGATCGCGTAGCAGATCAGGTGGTTGTCGCAATCGGCCGGGCGGCGCGAGCCCGCCACCCGCGGCCGCCCGCGCGAGGCGACCATCGCCACATAGGCGTCGGAGAGGCCGGCCAGCGCGACGCAGCGATGCAGGATCGCCCGGATCGCGTCGCGATCCTCCGGCGGGCGGATGCGGCGCCCGGCCATGGCGTACTCGAAGCGATCGAGATGGTCTTCCAGCCGGAAGAAGCCGCCCTTGAAGACATGGACGACGTCATAGACCACGTCCGAGCGCGTGAAGCCCCAGTCGGTCACTGGCAGCGTGGCCTCGCTCATCGGCACGAAGCGGCCCCGGACATAGGCTGCGCCATCGGCGAATCGTGACGTGCTCATCGCTAGCCTCCGCTATTCGCCGCGACATGGCGGCGAGACGCGGAGCTTAGACAGTGACGTTCCAGCCCGGCAACCACTTCGCGCGGGGCCGCACCCCGCGCGCTCCGCAGGCCGGGCCTGGCGCCAGAATGGACGGGCAGAGGCGCGGCCGGACGGCGCCACCCGGTTCACGCGCTATCACCAGGCGGCGCCCGGCAGGGCGTCGAGCGGGAATTTGAGGTAGCGCCTCCCGCTGCCGTCGGGCTCGGGCAGGCGGCCTCCGCGGATATTCACCTGCAACGCATGCAGGATCAGCTTCGGCATCGGCAGGCTCCTGTCGCGCGCCTCGCGTAGAGCGACGAAGCGCTCTCCCGTCATGTCGACGAGATGCGCGTTGCCGCGTTTCTGCTCCGCCACCGTGCTCTCCCATTTCGGATGGCGCCCGCCCGGCTCGTAATCATGGCCGGTGAAGAGGCGTGTCTCGTCGGGAAGCGCCAGGATTCGCTGGATGGAATTCCACAGAGCCTTCGCGCTGCCCCCCGGGAAATCGGCACGGGCCGTGCCTGAATCCGGCATGAAGACGGTGTCGTGAATGAAGGCGGCGTCGCCGACGACATAGGTCACCGAGGCGAGCGTGTGGCCGGGCGAGTACATCACCCGGCCGGTCAGCGCGCCGAGCTCGAAGCTGTCGCCCTCGGCGAAGAGCCGGTCCCATTGCGAGCCGTCGGTCTCGAGCTCCGGCCAGTCGTAGATCGTCTTCCAGAGCTTCTGCACATCGACGATATGGGCGCCGGTGGCGGTCCGGGCGCCGGTCTTCCGCTTGAGGTATTGGGCGGCCGAGAAATGATCGGCATGGGGATGGGTGTCGAGGATCCACGCGACGGACAGGTCCTGCTCCGCGACATAAGCGAGGATCGCATCGGCATGGGTCGTCGCCGTCGATCCGGACTTCTCGTCGAAGTCATGGACCGGATCGATGATGGCGCAGCGCTTCGTCGCCGGGTCCGTGACGACATACTGGACACTGCCGGTCCGGCCCTCGTGGAAGCCCTTGACCAGCGGGATGCGGGCAGCCTCGCTGTCGAGCCAGCGCACGGCGCCCGAGAGGTCGAAACCGAACCCGCGGCCGAAGGCTGCGAGATCCTCGCGCTTCATCCGCCCGTCCAGCACCTCGCCGAGGGCATGGAGCGTCAGCGCACGGGTGCCACTCCGGCAATGGACGAGGGCCGGCCCATCGGCCGCACTGAGCGCCCGCTGGAAGGCTCGGATGTCGGGCTCCGTGATGGTGGAACCGGTCACGGGCACGAAGCCGTAGGACAGCCCTGCCTTACAGGCCGCCGCCCTTTCCGCTGCGCTGCCCATCTGGCCGGGCTCCTCCGCATCCGGCCGCACATTGACCACCGCCCCGTAGCCCTGCCCGGCGAATGCATCGAAATCCCCCGGCACCGGCTGGGCGGCGACGGACAGCCGCTCGGTGATCTTGACGATCTTCATGGTCGAGCCTCCCCCGCTGCCTGGCAGAGCCCTCGAAATCGCACCGGGCTCCCGGGCAGTCTTGCCGACCGCCTGAAACAGCGGCCTCTCCACAAGGCTACTCGGCCTCGGCGGCGGCCGCCACGGTGCATGTGAGCCACGCTGCCGAAGCGATCGCCCCGAGCCTCCGACAGGTCAGACCATCGGCGCTCCCGCTCACGAGGCCAGGCTTCGCATCTCCTTGATCAGGTCCGACTTGCCCTCGAAGCCGATCCCCGGCAGGTCGGGCATGACGATATGGCCGGCCTCGACGCGCACGCCGTCGGGGAAGCCGCCATAGGGCTGGAACAGGTCCGGATAGGATTCGTTGCCACCGAGGCCGAGGCCGGCGGCGATGTTCAGCGACATCTGGTGGCCGCCATGGGGAATGCAGCGGCGCCAGGACCAGCCGTTTTCCTTGAGCATGTCGAGCGTGCGCAGATATTCGACCAGGCCGTAGCTCAGCGCACAGTCGAATTGCAGCCAGTCGCGATCGGGCCTCATCCCGCCATAGCGGATGAGGTTGCGGGCGTCCTGCATCGAGAACAGGTTCTCGCCAGTCGCCATCGGGCCGGGATAATGCTCGGCGAGCCTGGCCTGAAGCTCGTAATCGAGCGGGTCGCCGGCTTCCTCGTACCAGAACAGGTCGTATTGGCGCAGCGCCTTGGCATAGGCGATGGCGGTCTCGAGGTCGAAGCGGCCATTGGCGTCGACCGCGAGCTTGCAGCCGGCCGGCAGCAGCCTCAGCACGGATTCGATGCGCTCGAGATCGTCGGCGAGCGGTGCCCCGCCGATCTTCATCTTCACGACGGTGTAGCCGCGGTCGAGATAGCCCTGCATCTCGGCCGCCAACCCCTCCAGCCCCTTGCCGGGATAGTAGTAGCCGCCGGCGGCATAGACGAAGACCTTCGGATCGGCGACGACGCCGGCACGCTCGGCCAACAGGCGGAAGAGCGGCTTGCCGGCGATCTTGGCGACCGCATCCCACACCGCCATGTCGATGGTGCCCATGGCGACCGAGCGCTCGCCATGGCCTCCCGGCTTCTCATTGGTGAACATCGCGGCCCAGACCTTGCCCGGGTCGATGTTGCCACCTTCCGCATCGAGCAGGCTTTCGGGCGCGGCCTGGAGCACGCGCGGGGCGAAGCGCTCGCGGATCAGCCCGCCCTGGCCGTAGCGGCCGTTCGAGTTGAAGCCGTAGCCGATCACCGGCTTGCCATCGCGGATGACGTCGGTGACGACCGCGACGAGGCTGAGCGTCATCTTCGAGAAGTCGATGAAGGCATTGGCGATGGGAGAAGCGATGGGAGCGGTGCGCTCCCGGATGTCGACGATACGCATGAGGAGGATAGCTCCTTGGGATGTTCAGCGGGACGGTCAGTCGGCGTCTTGGCCGGCTGCATTGATGAGGGGCGCCATCGCGCGACCTCGCTCTCGAGCGCCGTGGCCAGGGCGGCGGGCGTAGCCTTGTCGGGTCGATCGTTCCTCGGCGGCGTTATTGTTGGACTGGATGATATTCGACGCGCGGCGCTTGTCAGCCATCGCAGGAATGGTAATTTTTCACCGCAACCGTTCCATTTGGAGATGGCATGATGACCGGCCGCGAGCTTGCCATGCGGAGCTTCGACCCCGTGTCGCTTCGCCTCTTCATCGCCGTCTGCGAGGAGCGGAACATCGCCACCGCCTCCCGTCGCGAGGCGATCGTGCCATCCGCGGTGAGCAAGCGGATCAGCCTGATGGAGGAGGAGGCCGGCGTCGCATTGCTGGAGCGCGGACGGCGCGGCGTGACCATCACCCCGGCGGGTGAGACGCTCTGGCGCTATGCGCGCGAGTCGCTCCAGCTGCTTGACCGGATGCGCGCAGAACTCGCCGCCTTTGCCGAGGGTGTGCAGGGTCATGTTCGCGTCTTCGGCAGCAAGTCGGCCGTCGCGCAGTTCCTGCCGCAGGATGTCGGCGTGTTCGCACAGCGTTACCGGGATGTGCGGGTCAGCCTGGAAGAGCGCGAGATCTGGGAGGTCGTGCGCGCGGTCGAAGACGGCAGGGCCGATATCGGCGTCTGTTGGGATGCGGTCGATCTGCGCGGTCTGCCGACGCGCCCCTATCATCGCGACCAACTCGTCATGGTGGCTCACCCGACCCATCCGCTCGCCGGCCGAACCTGCCTCTCCTTCGAGGAGACGATCGATTACGAGCATGTCGACATCGCGGCACGCAGCATCATGCAGGCTGTCCAGCGAAGTGCCGCGGCCACAGGCGGAAAGCAGATGCGCTATCGCATCCAGGTTTCGACCGTGGATGCCGCCTGCCGTATCGTAGCCGCCAAGCTCGCCGTCGCGATCGTGCCGCGCGAGGAGGCACAGGCGATGCAGCAGGCACTGGGGCTGAGCATCGTACCGTTGAGCAATGATTGGGCGCTGCGCCAGTTCGTCATCGTGACGCGAGATGCTTCTCCCCGGCCGCCGGTTCAGCTCTTGGTCGACAGCCTGGTCGAATGCGCATCGCACGGAGCGGCCGGGCACGGAAGGCCCGCCCGCGCGAATGGTGCTGCCGCGACGTGACCTGCAGGGGCAGGCCGCATCTTGGGCGCCTCAGCGATGGTACATCGGGAGATGAATGGCCGCTTTCGGCGGCCCCAGGACCGGCGGCGCGAAGATCGAGATCGCCTTCGGATGAACCTTGAAATGGCCGGGCGTGGCCGTCACGATCTCGCCGTCCGTGTTGATCGGCATCGGCTCCTTGGTCTCGATATCGAACTCGACGCATCGCGCCGTCCGAACCTCGCGCCACGCGCCATGGGTCCCGGATCGGAACGAGCGTAGCATCGTCGCCAGTTTCCAGAGGTTCTTCATCTCGAGGCTGTACAGGTCGAGATGGCCGTCATCGATCTCGGCGCTCTCCTGGACAACGTTGCCGCCGCCGTAATGCCGGCCGTTGCCGACTGCGATCTGATAGGTATCGACGTCGATCGCCCGCCCCTTCTCGGTGAGGGTCGCGCTGAATCGCGATGCGCGGGTCAGGACCTTCATCGCAGCCACAGCATAGCCCAAGCGTCCGAAACGCTTCTTGAGCGCCGGGTCGAGGCTCTGTGCAAGCTCGCTGCTCAGGCCGATGCTGGCCACATTGAAGAATGCGTGGCCATTGACGGTGCCGACATCGACCAGCCGTGCCTGGCCTTCCACGATGACGTCGGCCGCCCCGACGAGCTCCATCGGGATGTCGAGGGTGCGGGCGAGGTCGTTCGCGGTGCCCATCGGAATGATGCCCAGCGGCAATCCGCTCTCCATCGCGGCGAGAGCCGAGGACGAGATCGAGCCGTCCCCACCGCAAACGATCACAAGATCCGCGATATGCCTCAGCCGCACGATATCGCGCGCCAGCTCGGGCAAGGCCTCGAAGGTTTCGACGGTCACATCGAGCCCGCCAGCCTCCAGGCGGCGAAGCAGGGGATCGATCGGCTCCTGCCCGCGCCGCGCCTTGGGATTGCGCAACAGCAAGGCGCGCCTCTTTGGAAACGGCGACATCGGCCCTCGGAGCGAAGAATACGTGGGACGTGCAGGTGGCGTCGCCGGCCGGCAATTTCAACGCCAAAGCCACATCGCCGCCAAAGCCGATCCAGGCGCCATCGACCTTACGGCTTCGCCACGTCCTTGAAGACGCTCCCCCAGCGCTCCACCTCCGTCTCCACCAGCTTGCCGAGATGCTTCGGGCCACGGATCTCGGTCGGCGGTACCGGCACGGCCAGATCCGCGAAGCGCTTCGTCACGAATTCGGAAGACAGGCTTGCATCCAGGGCTGCGACCAGGCGGTCCGCGATGGCGGGCGGAGTGTCCTTATGGACGGCGATCGCGTTCCAGACCTTCATGTTGAATTCCGGAACACCGGCTTCGGCGAAGGTCGGCAGGTCGGGCGCCTGCGGCAGGCGCTTGTCGCCGGTCACCGCGAGAGCCGTCACCGAGCCGCTGCTGCTCAGCGGCAGCAAGGTCGCGGTCTGGTCGATGACGCCGTCGACGAAGCCGCCCATCAGGTCCTGGATTGCCGGCCCCGCCCCCTTGTACGGAACGATGGTCGCCTTGAGCTTGGTCAGATGCAGGAGGAGGTGCGGCGCCATATCCGAGGTGGCGCCAAAACCGGCGGTGCCAAAGGTCACCTTGTCCCCCTCCGCCTTGATCCTGGCGACGAGGGACTGCAGGTCGGTGATGCCGCTCTTCTTGCTGGCGGCGATGACCATCGGCACGTCGGCGACCAGGCCGATCGGCTTCAGGTCGGTCCTAGGGTCATAGCGCTGGTCCTTGAACAGCGCCTTCCCGGCGGCCATGGGGCCCATATTGCCGAACAGGATCGTCTGGCCGTCGGGCGTTCCCTTGATGACACGCTCGGTCCCGGTGCGCCCGCCGGCACCGCCGACATTCTCCACGATCACGTTCTGGCCCAGTTCCTTGCCCATCGCCTCCGCGACGATGCGGGCCAGCACATCCGTGGTTCCGCCCGGCGCGAATGGCACGAGCATGGTCACGGGGCGGTCGGGATAGGTCTGGGCCGCCGCCGGCGAGACGGCGAGCGCGACGACTGCCGCAACGGTGAGCGCGATCTTCTTCACTGCTTCCTCCAGGTTGAGCTTCTTGTTGGTCATTGCCTGCTATCAGACAATCAGTCAGACTTGGCGTCAAGCATGGAGATTGACGGCGGCGCTCGCCACAGCAATGTGTCCCATCATGACCGATATGAATCTTCGCATTCCGCGACAGGCGGCCACGCTTCGCCTTCTCGTCGAGAACCGCATCCGGGAGGCGATCGCCTCCGGCCACTTCAAGCCCGGGCAGCGTCTTGTGGAGCGCGAGCTTTGCGAGCAGATCGGGGTCGGCAGGACCTCCGTCCGCGAGGCTCTGCGGCAGCTCGAGGCCGAGGGCCTCGTCATCACAGTCCCCCATCGGGGGCCGGAAGTCTCCTCGATCAATTTCGAGGAGGCCAGGCAGCTTTACGAGGTGCGCGCGCTCCTGGAAGGCTTCGCCGGCCGGGCGTTCGCCGAGCAGGGCAGCGAAGAGGCGATGGCCGAACTGAAGCAGGCGGTTGCCGGCTTTCGCCAGGCGGCCCAGAACGGGGATCGCGCCCAGCTCGTCGCAGCCAAGACCCGCTTCTACAGCGTGCTGATGGAGGGGGCCGGCAATGTCTTCGTGAAGCAGTCCCTGACGATGCTGCACAACCGCATCACCCTGCTCCGCTTCACCTCGATGACCCAGCAGGGCCGGCTCGACGACAGCGTCGCGGAGATCGAGGCGATCTTCGAGGCCATCGCCGCGCGCGACGGGGCGAGGGCCGAGCAGGCCTGCAAGCATCACATCGCCATGGCCGCCACGGTCGCCCTCGCCGTGCTGGCCCATGACCCGCAACCGGCCGGTCGTCGAGCTGATTGACAGATTGTCTGACGGCGGTCAGAACTTCCGCGACTAGCGCACGCATCGCTGTCAAATCGGAGGAAGCCGCCATGTCGAACCCGATCACGGGCCCCGCCACGATTGCCTTCATCGGTCTCGGCCAGATGGGGATGCCGATGGCGCGGCGTCTCATCGCAGCCGGCTTCACGCTGCACGGCGCCGACCCCGCCGAGACGGCGCGGCGTGCGCTGACCGAGGCCGGCGGCTCCGCCTTCGCCAGCGCAGCCGAGGCGGTCACGGGTGCCGCTGCCGTCATCACCATGCTGCCGAACGGCCGCGTCGTTCGCGACGTCCTGCTGGGTAGCGGCGGCGCCGCGCATGGACTGCCCAAGGGCACGCTCATCATCGACATGAGCTCCTCTGCGCCCACCGACACGGTCGCCCTCGCGGCCGATCTCGCGCCGCTCGGCCTGATGCTGCTCGACGCGCCGGTTTCCGGCGGCGTCAAGCGCGCGATCGACGGCTCGCTCGCGATCATGGCCGGCGGACCTGCGGATGCCGTCGAGCAGGCGCGCCCCGTGCTGGCGGCGATGGGCAAGTCGATCTTCGCGACCGGGCCGGTCGGCTCGGGCCATGCGATGAAGGCGCTGAACAACTATGTTTCGGCCGCCGGCCTGATCGCGGCCTGCGAGGCGCTGCTCGTCGGTGGCAAGTTCGGCCTCGCGCCCGAGACGATCGTCGACGTGCTCAACGCCTCGACCGGCCGCAACAACTCGACCGAGGTGAAGATGAAACCCTTCGTCATCACCGAGGCGTTCAATTCCGGCTTCTCGCTGGCGCTGATGGCCAAGGATTTGCGCATCGCCGCCGACCTTGCCGATCATCTCGACCTGCCGCTGCCGCAGATCCAGTCCGTCGCGACCCTCTGGGAAGAGGCCAAGGCCGGCCTCGAGCCCGATGCCGACCACACCAAGATCCACCGCCACCTCGAGGCGTTGAGCGCGGCCGGCAAGAACGCCCGATGAGCCTGCGCGCCCGGGTCGCCGCCGCGGCGGCCGATGCCGAGCTCCGCAGGCTCGGCGCAGGCCTGACCGCCGTGCTCCGGATCGAGGGCGCCGGCAAGGACATCGTCCTGCGCCTCGACGACGGCATCCCCCGTTTCGATATGGAGGCTGCGCCCGACATCGTGCTCTCGGCCGCGTCCGAGGACTGGCACAGGCTGATGAGCACGCCGCCACCGCCGCGGTTCCAGGCCTTCACCGCGCTCGCCATCGCCAACCCCGCCTTCACGCTCTCGGGCGATCCGCTGCGGATCGCCCGGGCGCGCGCCGTGATCGAGCGGCTATTCGAACAGATCGTGGTCTCGCCGGTCGCGCCGGCCGAGACGGTCGGTCGCGACATGAGCCTTATCGCCGGGCGCTATCACCGCCTCACCCTGCCCGAGGGTGCGGCAGAAGTGCATATCGAGACGGCCGGCAGCGGCCGGCCCGTGCTGCTCCTGCACACAGCCGGCGCGGATGCACGCCAGTTCCACGGCCAGCTGTCGGATACCGAACTGGCGCGCGACTGGCGCATGATCGCGCCGGACCTGCCCTTCCACGGTCGCTCGATGCCGCCCGAAGGCTGGCAGGGCGAACCCTATCGCCTAACCGGGGAGCGCTATCTCGGCTGGTGCGCGGCGATCATCGAGCAGGTCATCGGCGAGAAGGCGATCGTCGCCGGCGGCTCGATGGGCGCCGCGCTCGCCCTGCTGATCGCGGCCGAGCGCCCCGATCTCGTCGCAGGCGTCATCGCGATCGAGCCGCCCTTCCGCTCGGCGGGTCGGCGCAACCCGTTCCAGCACCATGTCGGCGTGCATGCCGGCCTGCACAACGCCGCCTTCGTGCGCGGGCTGATGAGCCCGACCAGCCCGGTCGACGCCCGGCGCCGGGCCGCCTGGATCTATTCGCAAGGCGCGCCGGAGATCTATGCCGGGGACCTTGCCTTCTACTCGGACGAGTTCGACGGGGCGCTGGTCGCGCCACGGATCGACGCCGCACGCATGCCGGTCTCGCTGCTCTGCGGTACCTATGACTACTCGGCGACGCCGGAGGACGGCGCGCGGCTCGCAGCCCTCATCCCCGGCGCCCAGTTGCGCGTGATGGACGGGCTCGGCCACTTCCCGATGTGCGAGCATCCCGACCTGTTCCGCCCGCATCTCGTCGCGGCGCTGGAACACGTCTCGAGCTAGGCGGACTCACCTTAGCGGCGGCAGGTGGAGCGCGACGGTCTCGCCGTCCGAGCCTGGCACCGCGGGATAGACCGCGCGCACGAGCGGGTCATGGCCCGGGATCACGCGCTCGTCGGCACCGCCGGCCAGCCGCCGCGCCGCGCGCCAGCCCTGGGCGAGATCACCGAGATCGAAGAAGATCGGGAACGGGTTCTGCCGCTCGATATTGGCGAGGAAATGCGCCGCGTCGCTGGCCAGAACCACCGGGCCTCGCTCGGTCTCGACGCGCAGCATCTGCAGACCGGCGCTGTGGCCGCCGACCTTGTGGAGGCTGACGCCCTCGGCAAGCTCGGCATCGCCGTCATGGAAGACGACGCGCTCGGCATAGACCGCGCGCACCATCCTGACCACGTCCTCGACGTCGAAGGGATAGCGCAGGCAGGCCTGGCACATGTGCCGGCCGGTCGCGAAACCCATCTCTGCCTCCTGGAGATGGAACCTGGCCTTCGGGAAAAGATCGAGATTGCCGGCATGATCGTAGTGGAGATGCGTGATCACCACGTCCTCGACCGCCTCCGGCGCGACGCCGAGCTGCCGCAGCGCAACCTCGACGGGGCGGACCAGGACCCGCCCGCGCCGCGCCCCGCCTTCCGGGGTGAAGCCCGTGTCGACGACGATCGCGCGCTCGCCCCGCCGCACCACCCAGACGAAATAGTCCATCGGCATGGGGGCGTCATGCGGGTCGGGCGCACGAATGAAGTTCTCGAACGCCCTGCGCTCATGCAGGGCGTAGCGCAGGGCGAAGACCTCCCAGAAGGCCATGGTTCGGCTCACTTGCTCGGCTCACTTGCCGGGAGGAACGGCGCCCTCGGCCTTGAGGACCTCATGCGCCGCCTTGAAGGCGTCGAGGCCGGCCGGAATGCCGCAATAGACCGTGGCGTGGAGCAGGATCTCCTTGATCTCGTCGACCGTCACGCCGTTGGTCAGCGCGCCCTTGACGTGGAGCTTCAGCTCGGCCGGCTTGCCGAGCGCCGTCAGCATGGCGAGGTTGAGCATCGAGCGGGTCTTGTGGTCGAGGCCCGGTCGCGTCCAGGCATAGCCCCAGCACCATTCGGTGGTGATGTTCTGGAAGGCCATCATGAAATCGTCGGCCTTGGCGAGGCTGCCATCGACATAGTCGGGGCCGAGCACCTTGCGGCGAACCTCGAGACCCTTGTTGAACTGATCGCTGTGCGACATCTGTCTGCCCTTTCGTGATGCGATCTTCAGGAACCGTCAGAGCCCGAGATAGGCGCTCCTGACGGCGTCGTTTCCGGAGAGCTCCGCGCTCGTGCCCGACAGCACGACCCGCCCGGATTCCAGCACATAGCCGCGCCCCGCGACCGAGAGCGCCAGCGTCGTGTTCTGCTCGACCAGCAGGATCGCCGTCCCCGTCCGGCTGACGGCGAGGAAGGTGTCGTGCAGCTCGTCGACGATCTTCGGCGCCAGCCCATGGCTCGGCTCGTCGAGCAGCAGCAGGCGGGGCTTGAGCATCAGCGCGCGGCCGATCGCCACCATCTGCTGCTCGCCGCCCGACAGCGTGCCCGCGAGCTGGCTCAGCCGCTCGCGCAGACGGGGGAACATCGTCATCACCTGCTCGCGGCGCTGGGCGAGATCGCTCGCGGAGCGCACGGCATAGGCGCCGAGCATGACGTTCTCCTCGACCGTCATCTCCGGAAAGACGTGCCGGCCTTCCGGCACATGTGCGATGCCGAGCTCCGGAATCAGGTGCGAGGGCCGCCCGACCAGTTCGGTCCCGTCGAAGCGGATGCTCCCGCGCGAAGCGACCAGGCCCGAGATCGTCCGCAACAGCGCGCTCTTGCCTGCGGTGTTGGCGCCGATCACGCAGACGAATTCGCCCGCGCCAACGCTGATCGAGACGTCGTGCAGCACGTCGATCGCGCCGTAGCCGGCATTGAGTCCCTCTATCGCGAGGAGCGGAGATGCGCTCGTCATGATCTCCTCCTCCCCCTCACGCGGCCGACCGGCCGAGATAGGCCTCGACCACGGCGGGATCGCGGGCGATCTCCGCCGGCGTGCCGGTCGCGATCATCTGCCCGAAGTTCAGCACCACCAGGCGCTCGCAGAGCGACATGATGGCGCGCATGTGGTGCTCGACGACGATCAGGGTCAGCCCCTCCTCGCGCAGCTGGCGCAGCAGGGTCATGAACTCGTCCATCTCGGCATGGTTCAGCGCCGCCATCGCCTCGTCGAGCAGCAGGATGCGCGGCTCGGTGCAGAGCGCCCGGGCGACCTCGACGCGGGCCCGCTCCGGGAAGGAGAGATCGCGCGCGAGTTTGTCGGCGATCGCGCCGATGCCGACGCGTTCGAGGCAGCGTCGTGCGAGCGCACGCGCCTCCTCGACCGAATGCCGCATGAGCCCGCCGGTCAGGACATTGTCCAGCACCGAGGAATCGAGGAAGAGCGCCACGTTCTGGAAGGTCTTGACCATGCCCGCCGCGGCGATCCTGTGGGGCTTCAGCCCGACGAGATCACGGCCGTCGAGCCGGATCGAGCCGCTATCGGGCTTGTACAGCCCGACCAGCGTCGAGAACAGCGTCGTCTTGCCGGCGCCGTTGGGACCGATCAGCCCGACGATCTCGCCGGTACCGACGGTGAGCGAGACATTGGATAGCGCCTGCAGGCCGCCGAAGCGCTTGCCGATGCCGGAGACCTGGAGAAGAGGGGTGGCCATCAGCGATCTCCCTTCCCGAGCAGGCGCTTGATCCGCGGGCCGATGGCCATGAAGCCGCGCGGCTCGACCAGGATGACGAGGATCAGCAGCACGCCGAAGACGAGCTGGGAAAGCCCCGCCGCCTGCGCCGAGAAGACCTGGTTGGCGACCTCCTCGAGCGGGATCACGAAAAAGGCTCCGAGCACCGGGCCAGCCGCCGTGCCGATGCCGCCGACGATCGCGATCATGGCCATGCGCACCGAGACCGACGCCACGCCGAACACGGTGTCCGGGTCGAAGAAGAACTGGAACTGCGCGTAGAGCGTGCCCAGGCTTGCGGTCAGCGCGCCCGAGATCACCGCCGCGATGATCTTGGTCCGGGTCGTGTCGACGCCGATCACCTCGGCAGCATCGGCATTCTCCTTGATCGCCCGCAGCCGGTATCCGAGGCGGCTGCGCTTGATCGCGATGAACACGAGAGTGACGAGAATCAGCGCCGCCAGCATCAGCCAGTAATAGGAGCGCGTCTCGCGGAACTGCAGCAGCACGAAGTTCGGCTGTGAGAACGGCACCGAAATACCGACGGGCCCGCCGGTCAACCCGCCCCAGCTATTGCCGATCACGCGCATCACCTCGCCGAAGGCGAGCGTCGCCAGCGCGAAATAGTGCCCGCGCAGCCGCATCGTCGGCAGGCTGATCAGCAGCGCCGCGATGCCACCGAGCACCGCCGCCGCGACCATGCCGAGCCAGGGCGAGACGCCGAAATGGATCAGCAGCAGCGTCGAGGTGTAGGCGCCGATGCCGAAGAAGGCGGCATGGCCGAGCGAGATCTGGTTGGCCAGCCCCGCGACGATGTTCCAGGCCTGCGCCATGGCGGCGAAAAGCAGGGCCAGGCACAGGATGCGGATGCCGTAGCCACGCGGATCGAAGGCGAAGGGCAGCGCGATGGCGAGCGCGGCCAACGCTGCGAGCCCGAGCCACTGCGTCGGGGAGAGGCGGTTCATCGCGCTGCCCCCAGCAGGCCTTTGGGCCGGAACGCGAGCACCCCGATGAAGACGACGAACAGCACCAGGTTCTGCAGCTGTATCGGAAAGACCAGCGTCGACAGGGACTGGATGATGCCGACCGCGAGCCCGCCGACCACGGCGCCTGCGACCGAGCCGAGACCGCCCAGCACGACGACAGTGAACATCAGCACGACGAACTGCGCGCCGACCGTCGGCGAGGCCGTCAGATAGGGCAGGATCACCGCGCCGCCGAAGGCGGTGAGGCCGACGCCGAGCGCGAAGGCGAGCATGTGCATGCGATCGGCGTTGATGCCCATCAACCGCGCGGCCATCGGGTCCTGGGCGGTGGCGCGCATGGCCCGGCCGAACCAGCTCGACTTCAGGAAGATCCAGAGCGCCAGCCCCGAGGCGACGGACATGGCGAAGGCGGCGAGATAGGGCACCGAGACGAAGAGCGGGCCGAGCTGCAGCGAGGAGGTCTGGTAGGGCGTCGAGACCGAGCGGAAGCTCGATCCGAACATCAGCAGCGCCGCGTTCTCCAGCACGATCAGCAGGCCGACCGTCAGGAAGATCTGCGCCACTTCAGGCGCCTTCAGCACCCGCCGGATCAGCACGCGCTGCATCGCCGCCCCCAGCAGGAAGACGACGACGAAGGCGAGCGGCGCCGCCAACAGCGGGTCCAGCCCCAGCCAGGCCCAGGCGTAATACGCGACGAACATGCCGAGCATCAGGAACTCCGCCTGCGCGAAGTTCACGATGCCCATGACGCCGAACACCAGGGTCAATCCGATCGAGATCACGGCATAGACGCCGCCGATCATCAGCCCATCCAGGATGGCCTGCACCACCGCCATATCAGTCACTCTCCGCCCATAGCCAGCAGCCCGGCCTGCGCCTCAGTTCGACCAGACCGCCTTCGCCTTGGCGACGTCGGAAGGCCAGACGGAGACCAGCTCCTTGTTGCGCCACTGCACCATGACCGGCACGGAGAGCGTATTGAGCCCGGTCTTGTCGAACTGGACGGCGCCGCCGGTCATCGCCTTGGTCCAGCCGCCCTCGAAGCGCGCGCCCTGGAGAGCCTTGCGCAGATCGTCCGGCTTGACCGACTTGGCCTTCTCGATGGCCTGGGCGAGCACATCCATGCAGACGGCATGCTCGAGCGCCTCGTGGACCATGAAATAGCCGTAGCGCTTGCGGAAGCGCTCGGTCAGCTCCGGCGCCAGGTCGTAATTCGCCGGCGAGATCGAGAGCACCCCCTCGGCGAACTCACCGAGACCCTTCTCGAAATCGGGGATGACGTAGCCGGCGGCGCCGCCGATCGCCGGGATGGCGATGCGCTGCTGGCGCATCGCGCGGATGATCTGCAGCGAGTCGTTGAGATAGGAGACCGGGAACACCGCCTGCGCCCCCGAGGTGCGCAGCTTGTTGATCAGCGGCGTCACGTCGGTGATGCCGAGCGGATAGGCATCGTCCATCACGACCTGGACGCCCGCCGCCTTGGCACCCTCGCGCAGGCCCGCCGCCTGCGAGGTGCCGTAGGCGGTGTCCTCGTACATGATCGCGACCTTCTCGAGCTTCTGGCCCGCAGCGGCGGCGATGGCGGCCGTACCGTCGAACTGCGCCTTGCCGAGTACCGAGGCCTTGGCGACGACCTGGAAGATGTTCTCGAAACCGCGGCCCGTGATCTGGTCCGAGAAGGACATGGTCAGGAGCGGGACGCCGCGGCGTTCCGTGACCTCGGAGATCGCGATGGTGAGCGAGGAGGCGAAGGCGCCGAGGATGGCGACGACGTCGTTCTGGGTCAGCAGGCGCTGCGCAACGTTCGCCGCGGTCGTGGGCGTCGAGGTCGAGTCGGCCACCACGAGGTTGATGCGGGCACCGCCGAGCGCCTTGATGCCGCCCGCAGCATTGATCTCGTCCGCGACGAGTTCGATGCCGTGGCGCGAATTGATGCCGAACTGCGCGTTGGCGCCCGATAGCGGCATGATCACGCCGACATTGACGGCCTTGCCCTGGGCGACGGCGTCGCGAATGACACAGGGCGCGGCGACCGAGCCGGCTGCGGCAAGCATCAGGCTGCGGCGGTCGATGCCGCGCGACGACTGCGAATTCTTCGATCCAGACATCAGATTCCTCCGGTAGCTCTTGCCTTCTGCGGGCTTGCTGCCGGGACAGTGTTCTGAAACAATTGAGCTGTCAACTGATTGACAGATTGTCTGATACTAAACGATCGACGGCCTGGACGAGGCCTCGCCTCGAGCTCGGCCGGACATTTCTGAAGCCGCAACGGCTCGCGGCGACGATAACCGAGAGGCCTGCTCCAGCTTCCTGACAGCCCTCGCGCCCCTTCGATGCGCGAGGCGCGCGCCGCGGCTGCGGGCTTCGGCGGCTCTGTCATCCCGGCCGCTATCGCAGATCGGCATATCTCAATGCCAAAATGGCTATTCGCTTTATCGATCCGACGCGCATAGCAAGGCCGCAGACCGAACCAACGCGGATCCTCGGGAGATCGATATGGGCGTGGCAGAGACGGTGCCGGAATACGAAGCCGGTTGGCAGGAGAACGTGTTCAGCGTCCTCAAGGCCCATGGCGTCAAGCATATCGTCTACGTGCCGGATGCGGGCCATTCGACAGCTATCAAGCTTGCCGAGGCCGATAACGAGATCCAGTCCGTCGTCCTGACGACTGAGGAAGAGGGCATCGGCTATCTCGCCGGCGCCTGGCTCGGCGGCGAGCGCGGCGCCCTGCTGATGCAGTCGAGCGGCGTCGGCAACTGCATCAACACCTTGGCGCTGCCGGCCGTGGCCCGCTTCCCGCTGCTGATGGTCGTAACCATGCGCGGGGACTGGGCCGAGTTCAACGGCTGGCAGAACCCGATGGGCCAGGCGACCGAGAAGGCGCTCAACCTGATGGGCGTGATGACCTGGCGTGCCGACGAGCCCGCGGAGGTCGAACCCCTGCTCCACGGCGCCGCCTCCATGGCATTCAACGGCGACTCCTCCTGCGCCCTGCTTCTGGGGCAGCGCCTGATCGGAGAGAAGAAATGGCTCAAGTGACGGGCGGAACGCTCGACCGCCGCGCGGTGGTCGCCAGGCTGCTGGAAGGTCGCAAGGATCTGCTCGTGGTGACCGGCCTCGGCTCGGCCTCCTACGACGTCATGGCTGCCGGGGACCACGACAACAACTATTACCTCTGGGCGGCCATGGGCAGCGCCGCGATGGTCGGCCTTGGCCTCGCAAGGGCCCAGCCGGACAAGTCGGTGGTCGTCATCACCGGCGACGGCGAGATGCTGATGGGCTTCGGCGCCATCGCCACCATCGCCTTGCAGAAGCCGGCGAACCTCTCGATCGTGGTGCTCGACAACGGGCATTTCGGCGAGACCGGCATGCAGATCAGCCATGCCGGCCGCGGCATCGATCTGGAGCGCGTCGCGGAGATCTGCGGCTTCTCATGGACGCGCGCGATCAAGGACATGGCAGCGGTCGACGACCTGAAGCCGCGGCTTTCGACCCGCGACGGCACCAAGTTCGTCACGGTCAAGATCAGGCCCGAGAACCCGCCGCGCGTGCTGCCGCCCCGCGACGGCGCCTATATCAAGAACCGCTTCAGGGCCGCGCTCGGCCACGCGCCGATCTGAGGAGCGTCAAGCGATGCAGACCACCGCTGGAGAGGGTTTCGACGAGATCCGCGACGCGATCCGCGACCTTTGCGCCGCGTTTCCCGCCGAGTATCACCGCAAGATCGACGAGGCCCGCGGCTACCCGGAGGAATTCGTCGACGCACTGACCAAGGCCGGCTGGATGGCGGCGCTGATCCCGGAGCAGTATGGCGGCTCCGGGCTCGGGCTGACCGAGGCTTCGGTGATCATGGAGGAGATCAACCGCGCCGGCGGCAATTCCGGCGCCTGCCACGGCCAGATGTACAATATGGGCACGCTGATCCGGCACGGCTCGGAGGAGCAGCGCCAGCGCTACCTGCCGAAGATCGCGACCGGAGAGCTGCGCCTGCAATCAATGGGCGTGACCGAACCGACCACCGGCACCGACACCACCAAGATCAAGACGACCGCGGTCAGGAAGGGCGACCGCTACGTCATCAACGGCCAGAAGGTCTGGATCAGCCGCATCCAGCACTCCGACCTGATGATCCTGCTCGCGCGCACCACCCCGCTCGACCAGGTGAAGAAGAAGTCGGAAGGCATGTCGATCTTCGTCGTCGACCTGAAAGAGGCCATCGGCAAGGGGCTCGAGGTCCGGCCGATCCTCAACATGGTCAACCACGAGACCAACGAGCTCTTCTTCGACAATCTCGAGATCCCGACCGAGAATCTGATCGGCGAGGAAGGCCAGGGCTTCAAGTACATCCTCACCGGTCTGAATGCGGAGCGCACGCTGATCGCGGCCGAATGCATCGGCGACGGCTACTGGTTCATCGACAAGGTCACCGAATACACCAAGGAGCGCGTCGTCTTCGGCCGGCCGATCGGCCAGAATCAGGGCGTGCAGTTCCCGATCGCCGAGAGTTTCATCGAGGTCGAGGCGGCGAACCTGATGCGCTACGAGGCCTGCCGGCGCTACGACGCCCATCTGCCCTGCGGCACCCAGGCCAACATGGCCAAATACCTAGCCGCCAAGGCGAGCTGGGAGGCGGCCAATGCCTGCCTGCAATTCCATGGCGGATTCGGCTTCGCCTGCGAATACGATATCGAGCGCAAGTTCCGCGAGACCCGGCTCTACCAGGTCGCGCCGATCTCGACGAACCTGATCCTGTCCTATGTGGCCGAGCATGTGCTCGGCCTGCCGAGGTCGTTCTGATGGCCTCGGCGCGGCCAGCGCAGGATCGACAACGCCGCCTATCGGTCCGCGATTGGAATGTGACGGGGCAATGCCGCAGCTACGGGCGCGCCTTGCGGGGCGCAAGCATATGTCCGGTCCAGACCCCGCGCTCGACCAGGTCCCCGGCGATGTCGATGAAGGTCTCTCCGACAAAGCGTGCCGCGGCACTGACAGGCCGATCGGCCGGATAGGCAATGACGAGCTTGCGACTTGGCGTCGGATCGGTGAGCGGAACGGCATGCAGTTCCTTGGACCGCACCAGAGAGTAGATCGGCGCCAGCGGCAGGACCGTTGCACCGAAGCCGCTGCGGACCAAGGCGATCTGCGCTCCGAACGAATCGGCTTCGACATGGGCTCGCAAGGTGATTCCGGCGCGGCGCGCGCATTCTTCCACGATTGCCCGAAGGCCATGACGAGGACTCGGTAAAATCAGCGGCTCGTTCGCGAGCTGTGCAAACGGCATCGGGTCTGAAACCGGTCGCCGCGTCTCACCCGCGTGGACGAAAAGCAGTTCCTCCATCATCACTGGAACGACCTTCAGGGAGCGCAGCGGTGCGGGGTCGTAGGAAACTGCGAGTTCGAGTTCGCCGCGCTGGAGCCAGTCGAGCAAATGACCGCTGAAGGCCGATGAAAAACGGACTCCCAGTTGAGGATGGGCCTCTCTGATCCTTCTGACCAGGGGAACAGTCACGATTTCCGCGACGGTCGGTGTCGTGCCCAGCATCACGGTCCCGCGTAGCGAGCTTGCACCGGAATTAGCCAGGACGCGGATCGCATCCATTTCCACCATTATGCGCGCAGCATGCTCGACGACGTCCCTGCCGACCTCGGTGATCTCCATGCCGCGGCCGTGCCGCTCGAACAGATAGACGCCGAGCTCTTTCTCGAGCAGGCGGATTTGCCGGCTCAATGCCGGCTGCGCGATGTTCAGCCGATCGGCGGCCCGGCTCACGCTCCCCAGCTCGGCGACATGAATCAGCGTTTTCAGTTGTGCTATGTCCATCGTCCAAGCGCCGTTCCAGAGCATTTTCGATCGAAGCGGGCCCCGGCTCGCGTGAAGAAAATGCGTCAAAACAAATAGCTGGAGCGATTCCGCGATTCGGAGAAACGCGGAAGCGCTCCAGAAAGACAGCCTTGGAACCAGACGCAGTTGATCCGGCGAAATCAAGTGACGTCATCGCTCAGCCATCTGGAGCCTGGGCATTCCACGCAAGCCGGCAGCCCATGGCGTCAGATTTCCGGCTCTGGCCGGCCGACGGCGCCGTAGCGCCGTCGGTGACATTTGAGGAGACCGCCGCTCAGACGAAGCGGAAGTCGTCCTGGGCTAGGCTGGTGAGCTGGATGCCCTTCAGCGTCAGCGTGGTGTCGGCATCGACGGTGAACACCGTGTCGTTGCCGACCTGCGCAGCCGCTTCCATCGCCGCCGCGAAATCGGCGAAGACGTCCGTGTCGAACTCGAGGACGTCCGAACTCGAGCCCGTCGTCCTGAAGTCGGTGACCGTGTC
>NZ_LMJT01000011.1 GCF_001429395.1 Allobosea sp. Root381 | reverse complement strand
GAAACCAGAACGGGCAGTCTCACCGAAACCGGCTCAAGGGGGTCAAAGTTGGACGCCGATCCCCCGCCTCAAGGGGTCAAACTTGCACGCCGAAACACATATACGCCGCTCCCGGCTGGTGAATACACGCTAGAGATCGTGGAGAGCGAGTACAAGGCGACGTCTAAGGGCACGGGCATGCTGCTGGCCTGCAAGGCCCAGGTCGTTGGCGGCGATCACGACGGCCGCCCGTTCTACATCAAATACAACCTCGAGAACCAGAACGACACGGCGCAGGAGACCGGACAGCGCGAATTCGCTGGCCTGCGGCGGGCGACCGGAGTGCTGGCGCCGGAGGATTCCGCGGAGCTCCACTTTATCCCGTTCCGCGTGAAGATTGGCATCAAGGCCCGAAAGGACACGGGCGAACTCGAGAATAATATCAAGGAATATCTGTTCGGGGACGAGCCAGCACCCGAGCCCCGCTACCCGGATGTGAGGACGACCGGGTAGCGGAAGGCTGCCTGAGAATCGTGGCCCCTTTCAGGGACGCCGGGTCGTTCAGGCTTGGGGGCAATTTGAATAACCCGGCGCCACCGCCCGACCAAAGCCGCAACGGCCAGCAACACGGCGCGCCGGGTAGGGCCGAAATGCGGCGCACCACGACCTTATTCGTGTTACGTGAAAAGCGGAAGGCAACCTGCGGAAACGCCAGAGGCCACCGCAACGAGGCCGGTCACTCGTAAGGGTGGCCGGCTTTCTTGCGCTAATGCCTAGTGAGTGCGCGGCTCGGCTCCCATCAAATAGCGGGAGACGGCGAGTTCCAGCGCGTCGCGCTCGTGTTCTTCGGGGCTCTTCGCTTTGGCGCCGTCCAGTACTCTGATGCGCGATAGCGCCTCTCGGTACCCGTGCTCTGACGAGATTAGAAAAAAATACTGGACGTCGTTGCGGCCCGATCCTTGATTTTGCATCGCGAGACTCCTGCGCGAACGATCCTACGCCTACCGAGCGAACGAGTACCAGCGAATCATTCGCGAGGCGAAACCCGCAGCAGCAGCGCCGCGATAGCCCGCCCTCAGAGATGGGGGCGGGTTTCCTATTGGCCTTATTGTCCGTATTTGCCACGTTGTCAGTTAGGCTGTTCGTTATGATATCACAGAGGCGGTGCTTTTTGGTCAACGTCCAATGGGAAGCGGGGAGGGCCGGTATGTGTTTCAGCATATGCCCTCTAACTAATTGATTTAATTCAGGCCAGCGCCAGCGCGATCCGTACCCGCCGGTTCTGCTTGCCCTTTTTCTCGATATCGGTGACCGCGACAAGGCCGATCTCGGCGGTGTTGCGGACATGAGTGCCGCCGCAAGGCTGCAGGTCGATGTCACCGATCGCGACAAGCCGGACCCGGCCCGAGCCGCGCGGCGGCTTCACCGACATCGTCTTGACGAGGCCCGGATTCGCATCGAGTTCGGCGTCGGTGATCCAGCGTTCGCTGACATCGGCATTGCGGGCGATCAGCGCGTTGAGCTTGTCAGTGATCTCCGCCTTGTCGAGGCCGCCCTCCGGAATGTCGAAATCCAGCCGGCCGTCGCCATCCGCGATCGAGCCGCCGGTGACAGGATAAGCCAGCACGACGCTGAGCAGATGCAGCGCGGTGTGGATGCGCATGCGCTTCAGCCGCTTTTCCCAGTCGAGCACGGCCGTCAGCGTCTCGCCCGGACTAGGCAGCGGCTGCCCTTCGAGCGGCACATGGATCACGCGGCTCTTATCCTCGGGGTCGTAGATCGCAGTGCCGATCGCGATCGTGCTCCCGTCCTCGCGCCGCAGCGTCCCGGAATCGCCGGGTTGCCCGCCGCCGGTCGCATAGAAGACGGTGCGGTCAAGAATGATGCCGCCGCGTTCGTTCACGGCCTCGACCGCCGCCTTCGTCTCGGTGAGATAGGCATTCTCGCGAAAGAGCAGGTCGGTCGGCATGATACGTGGGCTCGCTGTCGGGGAGCCGGCCTGGCGCGCAGGCTCCGGAAAGGGAGCGGAGATTGCACGGATCGGGCAGGGCATGCCACAGCTGTTTCGGCCGGCCGAGGCAGCGGCTGCGTCCTGCGGCTGTGTCGGTGCGGCCCCTTCCGCCAAGGTAGAGCTGGCCCTACACAGGCTCCGGCTGCCCGAGCTACCCGTGAGGTTCCATGTCATTGCCGCGCATGCTGCCGCAGGACGGCGTCGCCTGGATCACCGGCGGCAGCTCGGGGATCGGCGAGGCCGTGGCGCTGGAACTGGCGCGGCGGGGCTGGACGGTCGCGATCACGGCGCGCCGCCTCGAACTGCTCGAGAATGTCGCGCAGCGCGCCCAGGGGCTGCCCGGCCGTGTTGTCGCCCATGCCGGAGACGTCACCGACATGGGCTCGATGACGGCCGTGATCGAGGGAATCGAAAGCATTCACGGGCCGATCGCCCTGGCCTTCCTGAATGCGGGAATCGCGCCGGCATCGAAGGGGCTTCTCGACATGGGAGCCTTCGAGCAGACGATCGCGGTGAACCTCGTCGGGGTCGCTCGCGGCCTCTCGGTGGTGATGGAGCGCATGTCGGCGCGCGGCCGCGGGCACATCGCCGTTAACGCCTCAATCGCCGGTTTCGGCGGCCTGCCCGGCGGTTCGGCCTATGGCGTCTCCAAGGCCGCCGTGATCCATCTCTGCGAGGCGCTGAAATTCGAATGCGACAGGCACGGCATCCGCCTGCAGCTCGTCAATCCCGGCTGGGTCGACACGCCTTTGAGCCGAAGCAAGAGCGTGGCGATGCCGCTGATCATGCCGCAGGAGCAGGCGGCCCGGCGAATCGTCGATGGTTTTGCGCGGGCAGGCTTCGAGATCACCTTTCCGCGCCGGCTGTCATGGCTGCTGAAGGGCGTGAACCTGCTGCCTCGCCCGGCCTATTTCTGGCTGCTCGACCAGGCCGGTCGGCGGAAGGGAACGACTCCGCCTTGAGATCGAGAGCGCAGGGCAGCGGCAGCCCGGCTCAGGCGGAACGTATCACCTGCAGCGCTTCCAGTGCCCGCCTGCGGCCGAAATCGAGCTCGACAATCGGCCGGGGATAGGTTTCCCCGAGCTCAATGCCTGCATCTCGAAGCACGGCATCCTGGGCCTTCCAAGGCTCGTGGATTACCGCATCGTCCAGCCCTGCGATCTCGGGCACCCAGCGGCGCACGTAAACGCCCTTCGGATCGAATTTCACCCCCTGCGTCACCGGGTTGAAGATCCGGTAATAGGGCGAGGCGTCCGCGCCGGAGCCGGCGACCCATTGCCAGCTCGCCGGGTTGTTGGCCGGATCGGCATCGACGAGCGTGTCCCAGAACCATTCCTCGCCCTGCCGCCAGTCGATCAGCAGGTGCTTGATCAGGAACGAGGCGACGATCATCCGGACGCGGTTGTGCATCCAGCCTGTGGTCCAGAGCTGGCGCATTCCCGCATCGACGATCGGATATCCGGTCAGGCCTCGCTGCCAAGCTTTTAGCGCAGCGGAATCCTTCCGCCAGGGGAAGGCGTCGAAGCGCCGGTTGTAGTTCTCCGCCGCGAGGGCGGGGTTGTGGAAAAGCAGATGATAGGAGAATTCGCGCCAGCCGATCTCGGACAGGAATTTTTCAGCATCGGCCGCGCTTCCCGTCGCCTCGCCGCTCTCGCTCGCGGTTCGGGTCGCGTGCCAGATCTGCCGCGGGCTGATCTCGCCGAAGCGCAGATACGGCGAAAGCCGTGACGTTCCCTCGCGGTCGGGGCGGTCGCGCTGCTCGCCATAGCCGTCGAGCGGACCGGAGAGGAAGTCGCCGAGACATTCGCCGGCCGCGGCCTCGCCCGGAAACCAGGCTTCGCGCAGTCCGCCCGCCCAGTCCGGCTTGGTCGGCTCGAGCGCGAGATCGGTGATCGACAGGGCTTCGACCTCCGCCGGCAGCTTCAGCGGCTCGATTCGCTTGGGTGGCGGCAGCGGGGCCGCCGGTTCGCCGCGCTGGCGCGCCGCGCGCCAATAGGCGGTGAACACCTTCATCGGATCGCCGGTTTTGGTGGTCACCTGCCAGGGTTCGTTCAGCAGGGCCGCGTTGAAGCTCTCCACCGTCGTGCCGGCTGCAGTGAGTTCGGTCTTGAGGCGGCGGTCCAGCGCCACCGCTTCACCGTCATAGCGGCGATTCCAGGTGACGAGATCGATGCTGCATTGCGTGACGAGCCGCGTGATGATTGTCGCCGGATCGCCGCGCATCACGACGAGCCGCCCGCCCTTCTTCGCCAGTGCTGATTCGAGCGCCGCGAGCGATTTCGACAGCCACCAAAGGCTGGCACCCCCCAAAGGCCGGCGGGAGCCGCCCCCGTCGAGAACGTACAGGCAAAGCGTCGGGCCGGCGGCGACGGCAGCCGTCAAAGCAGGGTTGTCCGCCAGCCGCAGATCGTCGCGGAACCAATGGAGGGAAGTTGCAGGCATCCAGTCAGCCCCTGACCGCCGGGCGATGCGCCCGGCGGTTGCTTGTCAGCTCACCAGCGGCGATCCCACCGGCGATCTTCATAGTAGTGACCGCGCCGGCCGTATGCGCGCGCATGCGGCGGCGGGCCACCGTAATAGCGTCCATAGCCGCGTCCGTGCCTGCCATAGTAGCGCGGGCCGCTCGAATAGTAGCGCCGGCCATGATGGTATCCACGGTGATTGCGGACCTCCTGAACGAGCAGGCCAGCGGATTCGGCGAGGTTCGGCTCCGGCCCGAAGGCGGGGGCGGCTGAGGCGGGGCCGGACAGGGCTCCGAGGCCAAGGCCCAGTGCAGCCGCTAACATGAGTCTACGCATATCGGTCTCCTTGCCGTTGGCAGTATCGGTCGAAGAGACCAGATCCGATCACAACGGCACATGAAGCGAACAGTTCGCTGCCGTTCATCTCAAGGCGCGACAGCTCCGGTTCGCCGGAAACACTGGCCATCTGCATGATTGATTCGAGCGGCTCTATGCGGTGATGGCACGTCGCACCCCATCCTTGGACCGGTGGGGAAAAGGCTGGCCGTGATTCCCGCCGCGGTCGAAGCGCGGAGGCGGATCGCCATGCCGACGCTCAGGGCAGGGATACCGATGCTTCTTTCGGGCGTAATTGGAGTTTGCGCGGACAGCAAAAGGGTCTGGTCGCGTTGCGCGTCCAGACCCTTCAAAACGCTGGCTCCCGGAGCAGGATTCGAACCTGCGACCAATCGATTAACAGTCGATTGCTCTACCGCTGAGCTATCCGGGATCGGTGGCGGCGTAATAGCGGCGCCCATGCTGCGGCGCAACCCCTTTTCCGAGGAAAGCGCGCGATTGTTCCGGCCGTCATCATTCTGTGCTGTTGGCGGTTGCAGCCGGCCGCGGCATGTGGTTATAGCGGCGCTCGGTGGCCCGCTTAGACGTGGGCTCCGCGGAAGGCCTCGTGGCGGAGTGGTTACGCAGAGGACTGCAAATCCTTGCACCCCGGTTCGATTCCGGGCGAGGCCTCCAAATTTTCTTTCCCAGAGAGTTCGATTGAACAGGCGGCGGGCCGGCGTGGACGCGGGCCGCGGCGGCTTGCCTTTTGCAGCGCACTCGAACAGAAAGCACACGGGCGGCCACGGGGCCGGCAGGGCGGGCGTTTTGCCGCGTCTGTCCGGCAGTCGGTTTCAGGGCCGATGCCCAAAAGAGCCGCGGACGGAGATTTCGGGACATGGAGAGTTTCGCCGCACTGCGCCGCATGATGGTGGACTGCCAACTGCGGACCTATGACGTGATGGACCGCGCCGTCCTGGCCGCGGCCGACGAGGTTCCGCGCGAGGCCTTCCTGCCCGAAACGCTGGCCCATCTGGCCTATCTCGATCAGCCGGTGCCGCTGCCCGGGACGGGCCGGGCGCTGATGACGCCGATGGTGATCGCCCGCATGATCCAGCTTCTGGATCTGCAGCCGGGTGAGGACGTTCTCGAATATGGCGGGGCAACCGGCTATGGCGCCGCGCTGATGGCCCGCATGGGCACGCAGGCCACGCTCTGGGAGCCCGACGTGGCCGCTCATGCGCTGGCGGAGCCAGCTCTGCGCGAGGCTGGCGTTGCCGTGTCGGTCACGGCGAATCGCCCCGCCGATGCTGCTTTCGATGCGATTCTGGTCAGCGGCGCCTGCGAGACGGCTCCGGAGACGCTCTTTTCGCTGCTGCGCCAGGGTGGGCGGCTCATCGTCGTCGAGGGGCTGGGCCGCTCGGCGAGGGTCAAACTTTACCAGGAATCAGGCGGAAACGTCTCGGGGCGGCCGGTTTTCGACGCTGCTGCGCCGGCTTTATCGGAGTTCCGTCGGGCCCCGGCCTTTGTCTTCTGAGTTCATCCGAGTGTCGCATTTTTGCGGCACTGGGCAAATCAAAGCTTGGCCTGCCCCATCTGCGCATTGGCGCAAATGCCCGGTCAGGTTATGTAATAGTCTACACGTATGCCGAGGCTGGGGCGATGCCTGGGCGCGACTCGAGTCCGCACATGAGGCGTCCAGTGACAAGACATAATATCGGGAAGACCACGGGGCTCGGTTTCGCGGCGGCGCTCGGCTTTGCGCTCGCGGCCGGCGTGGCGCCCACAGCGCTGGCGCAGACCATGGATGCAGCTCTGGCGCGAGCCTATGCCGGCAATCCTACCCTGAACGCACAGCGCGCCTCGGTTCGGGCCACCAACGAGAACGTGCCGCAGGCTCTGTCCGGCTATCGGCCGCGGATCACGGCTTCCGCCGACATCGGCGCCAGCATCACCGATACCCGGTTGCCCGCGCTCGGCAACTCGACCACGCGGCTCGGCCCGCGCGGCGCCGGCGTGCAGATCGACCAGAACATCTTCGATGGCGGCAAGACGCGCAGCTCGGTCAGCCAGGCCGAATCGCTGGTGCTTGGAGCGCGCGCCACCCTGCAGAACACCGAGCAAAACGTCCTGCTCGACGCCGCTACCTCCTATATGAACGTGCTGCGGGACACCGCGATCCTCGATCTCAACCGCAACAACGTCGAAGTTCTGGAAGAGCAGTTGCGCCAGACGCGCGACCGCTTCCAGGTCGGCGAGGTGACGCGCACGGACGTGGCTCAGGCCGAGGCGCGGCTGTCGCAGGCGCAGTCGCAGGCGATCCTCGCCGAATCGAACCTCAAGACCTCGATCGCGCGTTATCGGCAGAATGTCGGGACGGAGCCGAGGCAGCTCGCGCCGGGCCGCCCGGTCGAGAAGTTCCTGCCGAGATCGTTGCCGGCCGCCCTCAACGCGGCTCTCTCCAGCCATCCCGCCATCGTCGCATCGCTGCACGGCGTCGATGCGGCGGAGCTGCAGGTCAAGGTGACGGAAGCCGATCTTTACCCGACGCTCGGTGTGCGTGGCCTCGTGCAGCAGCGCTACGATACCCAGCAGTTCGGCGACAACCGCACATCGGCCAGCATCGTCGGCACGCTCACGATCCCGATCTACGAAGGTGGCCAAGTCTATTCGCGCACCCGGCAGGCCAAGGAAACGGCCGGCCAACGCCGGATCGAGGTTGATACGCAGCGCGACACCGTCCGAGCCGCTGTGGTTTCCGCCTGGGGCGCGCATGATGCGGCAAAGGCCCAGATCATCGCCGCGCAGGCTCAGGTCCAGGCTGCGGAAACCGCGTTGGCCGGCGTCCGCGAGGAAGCCAAGGTCGGCCAGCGCACCACACTGGACGTCCTCAACGCCCAGCAGGAGCTCGTGATCGCGCGCTCGACGCTGGTGACGGCTCAGCGCGACCGCGTCGTGGCCTCTTATGCCGTGCTTTCGGCCATCGGTCGGCTCTCGGCGGAAACCCTGAAGCTGAGGGCGCAGATCTACGACGCTCGCAAGCATTACGACCAGGTCAAGGGCCTGCTCTGGGGCACGCAGACTCCCGACGGACGCTGAGCTGGCCAGGGCGCAGGCCGTCTGCCTGCGCCGCCTCCAGGCGGGGAGGCGAGACGCTGCCGCTCCAGCCTGCATCGACATTAGCGCAACAGCCAGAATTTCCTTGTGGGCGGAAGGACATGCCGGCTTGCCTGGCATCGCTCCGGTGAAATACTCGACGGGCGGGGCTGCCTTGATTCGTTCGATGCGCCCGGAGTCGAGTGGTCCGGAAACAGATGAGCGCGCAACCGAAGCCCAACGAACCGTCGATGGAGGAGATTCTCGCCTCCATCCGGCGGATCATCGCGGATGACGAGGGCAAGCCCGCCGAGGCGGAAGGAGCAGCCGAGGAGGCTGCTGTGGTCCAGCCTGCGCCGGCCGACAACTCAGCCGATATCATCGACGAGGACGTGCTCGATCTCGGAGCCGAGGCCGCTCTGCTTCCGGCGCCCGAGCCGGAGCCCGCGGCAGCGCCAGAGACGCGCATGCCCGATGGCGACGTCGATTTCATCGAGCCCGTACCGCCAGAGCCCGCCCCGGCGCCGATCGAGCCGGTCCGGGAGCCGGTCGCTGCCGTCGAGATGCCGCAGCACGCCGCTCCATCCTTCGACATGGCTCAGTTGCTGTCCGACCAGACCAGCTCGGCGGTCAACAGTGCCTTCGGCCATCTCGCCCATACCGTCCTGACGAACAACGCGCGCACGCTCGAGGATCTCGTCAAGGACATGCTGAAGCCGATGCTCAAATCCTGGCTCGACGACAACCTGCCGACCATGGTCGAACGGCTCGTTCGCGCCGAGATCGAGCGGGTGGCGCGCGGCGGGCGGAGCTGACGCGGCTTTCGTCGTGGCGCCAGACGTGGGTCAGCGCTTGGGCGGCAGCCTCGAGCGCCGAGGCGGCGTGCTCTTCACGGCGCGGAACGCTCCTGCATCGTTCAACTGCTTGACGGCGAAAGCGAGCAGGGTCATCGCCGCTGTCGGCGCTCCGAGCCGCGATACAAGCATCGAGAGCGCGACGGCGACCGGGCGCGGATAGCGGCCCGAGGCGGCTTCTGCGGCGATCCAGGCGCCGACGGCGTGAACAAGCAGATTCATCAGAGCGTCACCTTCCTGTTGATGCCGAGGTCCGGCTTGGAGCCGGTGAGGGCGGCGGCAGCCATCTTCACGGTCGTGACCAGCTTGCCCGGGCTGTCCCAAAACTCCGCCATCGAGGGGCGCACGCGCAGGACGCGAATGTTCGGATCGTCCTCGCTGTCCCAGAACGCCTTATTGGAGGGATCCCACAGCGCGTGAACCTTGGCGCGGTCGTCGAGGACCGTGGCCGTTCCGGTGACCGAGACGTAACGCATGCCGCTATTGTCCGCGAAGGCGACGCAGACATTCTCATTGAGATTGATCTCGTCGTCCTTGTGATGGCGACGGTCGGTCAGGAAATAGATCGAATCGTCCTCGCGTTGGCCGTGTGCATGCATCGGGCGGGCACGCAGCTCGTCGCCGTCGCCGTCATGGGTGACCAGCATCGCGAATTTGATATCTTCGATGAGGTCCCAGACGCGATCCTGGTCGCTGTGATGGCTCATGGTTAAGCTCCTCGCTTGTCTGGAGACTCAAACTGGCGGACGGCACGACAGGTTCCTTCAGCGCGCTTCTCGAAACGAGCAGCGCAACTCCTAAAGGCTGGCCGGATGGAACGCGCATGGCACTCGCGCGTATCCCTCGCGGCATCAGCTTGCCCGGCAACCCGTCCTATCCGTCCAGGGAGTACGCCATGAAGAAGCACGCATCCGCAGCCGCCGGTAGCAAGGCAACGACTGGGAACAAGACCGCGGTCGGATCCGCGAGCTCGAAGATCGTGAAGAGCAGCAAGGTCGATCTCGCCTCGAATACCAAGAGCCAGGTCGCCGGGCTGCTCAATGCGCGGCTTGCCGACGGGATCGATCTCGCGCTCCTGACCAAGCAGGCGCATTGGAACCTGAAGGGGCCGGGCTTCATCGGCATTCACAAGATGCTGGACACTTTCCGCGGCGAACTCGACGTTCATGTCGACACGGTCGCCGAGCGCATCGCGCAACTCGGCGGCATCGCCTTCGGCACGACCCAGACGACCGCCGCATCGAGCTCGCTCAAGCCCTACCCGACCGATATCGTCGCGGTAAAAGATCACCTCGACGCGCTCATTGATCGTTATGCCGAAGCAGCGAACCTCGTCCGCGAGGCTATCGATGCGAGCGACGAGGCCGGCGATGCCGGCACCGCTGACCTGCTGACCGGTTATTCGCGCATGCTCGACAAGGCGCTCTGGTTCCTGCAGTCGAACCTCCCGGCGTGAGGGGTAACGCCCTTCGCGCGGTGTCGTGGCCCCACGGGCCATGGTTGACGCGAGGGGGTTGCTTGGGTTCTTAAGTCCTCCAACCTTCCAGGCCTTAAATCTCACGGCCGGGGCCCGCCCCCGGCCGTTTTGCGTTCGAGCGAAGCGATGATGGACAAGACATTCGAGCCGGCCGCCGTCGAGGCGCGGATCAGCAAGGCCTGGGAAGAGGCCAACGCCTTCGCCGCGGGGCGTGGTGCGCAGCCTGGTGCGGAACCCTATTGCATCGTGATCCCGCCGCCGAACGTGACGGGCTCTCTGCATATGGGGCATGCGCTCAACAACACGCTGCAGGACGTGCTCTGCCGCTTCGAGCGCATGCGCGGCAAGGACGTGCTCTGGCAGCCGGGCACCGACCATGCCGGCATCGCGACGCAGATGGTCGTCGAACGCAGGCTTGCCGCCGAGAACAAGACCGACCGTCGCAGCATGGGCCGCGAGGCCTTCCTGGGCGAGGTCTGGCGCTGGAAGGAAGAGTCGGGCGGGACAATCGTCAATCAGCTCAGGCGTCTCGGTGCCTCCTGCGACTGGTCGCGCGAGCGCTTCACGATGGATGAGGGTCTGAGCGCCGCCGTGCTGAAGGTCTTCGTCGGCCTTCACCGGCAGGGGCTGATCTACCGCGCCAAGCGGCTGGTCAACTGGGATCCGAAGTTCCAGACAGCGATCTCGGACCTCGAAGTCCTGCAGGTCGAGAAAACCGGCTCATTCAAATGGCAGCGCGGCGGCGAGGAGGCCTTCGACGCCGCCAAGCTCGACAAGGTCCTGAACAAGGATCCGAACGGGCATCTTTATTATTTCAACTATCCGCTCGAAGGCGTCGTCTACGACGCCGACGATGCCTCGACCTTCATCACCGTCGCGACGACGCGGCCGGAGACGATGCTGGGCGACACGGGCGTCGCCGTGCATCCTGAGAACGAGACGCTCGGGCAATTGATCGGTCGCAACGTCTTGCTGCCGCTGGTCGGGCGCATCATCCCGATCGTTCCTGACGACTACGCCGACCCCGAGAAGGGCACCGGCGCGGTCAAGATCACCCCGGCGCACGACTTCAACGACTTCGAGGTCGGCAAGCGTCACAAGCTCGCCGTCATCAACATCCTCGACGGCGAGGCGCGCATCCTGCTCGACGAGAACGAGGATTTCCTGGCCGGCAGCACGCCCGAGAAGGCGGCGCTTGCCCTGCACGGCCTTGACCGCTTTGCCGCGCGCAAGGCTGTCGTGGCCCTGATGGCCGAGCGTGGGTTGCTCGCCAAGGTCGAGCCTAATACGAACACGGTTCCCCATGGCGACCGCTCCGACGTCGTGATCGAGCCCTGGCTGACCGACCAGTGGTATGTCGACGTCAAGCCGCTCGCCAACCGGGCGCTGAAGGCGGTGCAGGACGGGCGCACGAAGTTCACGCCCGAAAGCTGGACCAAGGTCTACTACGACTGGCTGGAGAACATCGAGCCCTGGTGCGTCTCGCGCCAGCTCTGGTGGGGACATCAGATTCCGGCCTGGTACGGGCCGGACGGCGAGTGTTTCGTCGCCGAATCCGAGACGGCGGCGCAGGCGCTGGCCGTGAACCACTATGGTGGGCCGGTCGCGCTCACCCGCGACGAGGACGTGCTCGACACCTGGTTTTCCTCGGCGCTCTGGCCGTTCTCGACTCTGGGCTGGCCGGACGATACGGCCGAGCTCAAGCGCTACTACCCGACGGCGACGCTCGTTACCGCTTTCGACATCATCTTCTTCTGGGTCGCCCGGATGATGATGATGGGCCTCAACTTCATGGACGAGGTGCCGTTCAGGGACGTCTATATCCACGCCATCGTTCGCGACGAGAAGGGCGCGAAGATGTCGAAGTCCAAGGGCAACGTCATCGACCCGTTGACGCTGGTCGATCAGTACGGGGCGGACGCTCTGCGCTTCACGCTTTCCGCGATGGCGGCGCAGGGGCGCGACATCAAGCTCGCGACTTCGCGCGTCGAGGGCTACCGCAACTTCGCGACCAAAATCTGGAACGCCGCCCGCTTC
The DNA here is from genome assembly GCF_001429395.1 of Allobosea sp. Root381. Lineage (GTDB taxonomy): Bacteria > Pseudomonadota > Alphaproteobacteria > Rhizobiales > Beijerinckiaceae > Allobosea. Next base: position 91,907 of record NZ_LMJT01000011.1, on the reverse strand, counting down.
GCGGAACTCAACGGCTGCGCCCGCGCGGCGGGCTTCGATCCGGCAGCGGTGAAGCAGCCGCTCAACCGCTGGATCCTCAGCGAGGCGGCGACCGCGGCCGAGGAGATCGCGGCCGGCATTCCTACCTTCCGCTTTAACGAGGCGGCCGGCGCCGCCTATCGTTTCGTCTGGAACCAGTTCTGCGACTGGTATCTGGAATTGGCCAAGCCGGTTTTGCAGGGCGAGGGCGTCGATCCGGCCGAAAAGGCCGAGACGCAGGCGACGACCGCCTACGTTATCGACCTGATCTGCCAGCTGCTGCACCCCTTCATGCCCTTCCTCACCGAGGAGCTCTGGGCCCAGAAGGCGGGCGAGGGGGCTCCCCGCGAACTGATGGCGGGCGATGCCTCGCTCGTCTGCCTGACGCGGTGGCCGGACCTCTCGGCGTTGAAGGACGCGGCGGCGGAGGCCGAGATCGGCTTCGTCGTCGATTTGATCTCGGACATCCGCTCGGTGCGCTCCGAGGTCAATGTTCCGGCTGGCACCCAGGCGCCGCTCGTGCTCGTCAACGCCTCGGCGGCAACGCGCGGCACGATCGAGAGTTGGCGGCCGATGATCGAGCGGCTCGCCCGCATCTCGGGCATTGCCTTCGAGACCGCCTCGCCGGGGCAATCGGCGCAGATCATCGTGCGGGGCGAGGTCGCGGCCCTGCCGCTCGCCGGCATCATCGATCTGGAGGTCGAAAGGGTCCGTCTGACCAAGGAGATGGCCAAGCTCGACCAGGACATCGCGGTCGTCGACAAGAAGCTCGGCAACCCCGATTTCATGGCGCGCGCGCCGGACGAGATCGTCGAGGAGAACCGCGACCGCAAGGCCGCCGCGCAGGCGCGCAAGCTGAAGATCGCCGAGGCGTTGGCACGGCTCTCCTGAGCCGCGCCCGCATCCGGCCATGACTCCGTCTTCAAATTGACCTTCGCGTAAGACAAGGCTGGCATTCTCCCGCCGAGACGGTTAGATGCGCGTTGGGTGCAAACCTGTCATGCGCCTCGATGCCAATAACCCAGGACCGGTTGTTTCGTCACGATGCTCAAGCGAGCCTATGACTGGTGCGTTTCGTACGCATCTCATCCAGCGGCCCCGTGGCTGCTTTTCGCCATCACATTCGTCGAGAGTTCGGTCAGCCCGCTGCCGCCGATCCCCTTGCTGATCCCGATGTGCATCGCGCGCCCAGACAGGGCCTGGTTCTACGCGGGCATCTGCTCGCTCGGCGCCGTCCTCGGTGGCTATCTCGGCTATGCGATCGGCGCCTTGCTCTATGACTCGCTGGGCATGTGGCTGATCAGCCTCTACGGGCTGCAAGACAAGGCGGCGACCCTCATCAACAGCTCGCAGGATTACTGGTTCTGGGTGCTCGTCACCAAGGGCCTGACGCCGATCCCGTTCAAGATCGTCACGATCATGTCCGGCTTCCTGCACTTCGACCTCTTGAAGTTCACCATCGGCATGGTGGTCTCTCGCGCTACTTTCTTCCTGATGATCGCGGTTGCGTTGCGCTACTACGGCGACGACATCCGCATCTTCATCGAGAAGCACCTGCCGATGACGGCCCTGGCGCTGCTCGTCGTCGTTGTCGGCGGCTTCTTCGTACTGCCCCTCATCCTTTGAGCGGCCGCTGCGTCACCCGCACCCGGATATTGTGACATCGGCGCAACATCGGCAGGAGAACGGCTTATGACGCCGGCTCCAGAGCATAAGTGCCGCGAAGCCGCCACAAACGACGCTCACCAAAACAGGGCGTTAAGCGCCTGAGATTTATTCAAATTGGAGCTAAACGCGCGGGTTCGGACGAGGTTCCGGGCGGACCGCGGGTTTCGGGGGCGCGGATTGCTCCAGGCTTGCGTGGCGTGGCAAATCTCTGCGCCGTGTTGGGTCAGGGGAACGGGACGAGTGGCTATGGATGCGCCTGTGTTCGACAAGTCGAGGTTGCCGAGCCGCCATGTGAGCGTGGGCCCGGCGAAGGCTCCGCACCGTTCCTATTATTACGCGATGGGCATGACCGCGAAGCAGATCGCGCAGCCCTTCATTGGCGTCGCCTCCTGCTGGAACGAGGCCGCTCCCTGCAACATCTCGTTGATGCGCCAGGCCCAGGCGGTCAAGAAGGGTGTTGCCTCCGCCAGCGGCACGCCGCGGGAATTCTGCACCATCACCGTGACGGACGGCATCGCCATGGGGCACCAGGGCATGAAGTCGTCGCTGGCCTCGCGCGAGGTCATCGCCGACTCGGTCGAGCTCACCATGCGCGGCCATTGCTATGACGGACTCGTCGGCCTTGCAGGCTGCGACAAGTCGCTGCCTGGCATGATGATGGCGATGGTGCGCCTCAACGTGCCGTCGATCTTCATCTATGGCGGCTCGATCCTGCCCGGCACGTTCAAGGGCAAGCCGGTCACGGTGCAGGACGTCTTCGAGGCCGTCGGCAAGCACTCAGTCGGCGCCATGTCGGATGAGGATCTTCAAGAGTTGGAAGAGGCGGCGTGCCCGTCATCGGGCTCCTGTGGCGCGCAGTTCACCGCCAACACCATGGCGACGGTTGCCGAGGCGATCGGGCTCGCCTTGCCCTATTCCTGCGGCGCCCCGGCGCCCTACGATGTTCGTGACGCCTTCTGCTACACGGCCGGCGAGATGGTCATGGACCTGATCGCCCGCAATATCCGTCCGCGCGACATCGTCACCCGCAAGGCCCTCGAGAATGCGGCGATGGTCGTCGCCGCGACTGGCGGCTCGACCAACGGCGCGCTGCACCTGCCGGCGATCGCGCATGAATGCGGCATCGACTTCGATCTCTTCACCGTTGCCGAGATCTTCAAGAGCACGCCCTACATCGCCGACCTGAAGCCGGGCGGCAAATATGTCGCCAAGGACATGTTCGAGGTCGGCGGCATCCCGCTGGTGATGAAGAGCCTGCTCGATGGCGGCTATCTCCATGGCGACTGCCTGACGGTGACCGGCCGCACCATCGCCGAGAACCTCGCCTCGGTGAAGTGGAACGACCAGCAGGATGTGATCTACCGTACCGACAAGCCGATAACGGCGACCGGCGGCGTCGTCGGCCTCTCAGGCAATCTCGCAACCGAGGGCGCAATCGTGAAGATCGCCGGCATGCCCGAGGACAAACTCGTTTTCACCGGACCGGCGCGCTGCTTCGACTGCGAGGAGGATGCCTTCAAGGCCGTAACCGAGCGTAGCTACAAGGAAGGCGACGTTCTGGTGATCCGCTACGAGGGTCCCAAGGGTGGGCCGGGCATGCGCGAGATGCTCTCGACCACCGCAGCGCTCTACGGGCAGGGCATGGGGGACAAGGTCGCGCTGATCACCGACGGCCGCTTCTCGGGCGCCACCCGCGGTTTCTGCGTCGGCCATGTCGGGCCGGAAGCCGCGGTCGGCGGGCCGATCGGCCTGATCCGCGACGGCGACATCATCGAACTCGACGCCATCACAGGAAAGCTCGCAGTCCGCCTTTCTGATGCCGAACTTCAGGAGCGTCGTAAGAGCTGGAAGCCGCGCAAGACCGACTACAACTCGGGCGCGCTCTGGAAATACGCGCAGACGGTCGGCCCTGCCCAAGGGGGGGCCGTAACCCACCCCGGCGGCGCGGCCGAGACCCATTGTTATGCGGACATCTGACCTCACGATCGCAGCACTCTTCCTGGTCCTGGGCAGTCAATCGACTGCCTGGGCGCAGGGGGACGCGAGCGGTCGCGCGCTGGTTCCGCCCCGCCCGATCCCGGGCATCGCCTTGCCCGAGCCCGAGAGCGGGCCTGAGGATGCCGTCGACGTCCCGGCCATCGCGCCCGCGCCGAGCGGGCCGGCTGCTCACACCGCCCTGCCGATGGCGCCCTTCAGCAGCGCCCGCGACGCGATCCGGGCCTGGATGCGCGATTCCACCGCCGGAAACCAGGCCGGTGCCGTGCGTGCGCTGGAATACGCCGCGGCCCAAGGGCATTTGACGGCACAGTTCAAGCTCGGCCGGATGTATGCCGGCGGCGAGGGCGTTCCTGCCAATGATCTCAAGGCGTTCGAGTATTTCTCGAAGATCGCGGATGAGAATGCCGACGCCATTCCGGGCACGGCCGATGGCCGCATCGTCGGTGGTGCCTTCGTCGCGCTCGGAGGCTATTTCACCGACGGCATCAAGGGCAGCTATGTCAGGCCCAATGCCGACCGGGCCTTCGACATGTATCACTACGCCGCTTCCTATTTCGGCGACCCGGAAGGCCAGTACAATCTAGGCCGGCTCTATATGAACGGGCAGGGCACCCGCCGGGACGCACGCCAGGCGGCACGCTGGATGAAGCTGGCGGCCGAGAAGGGCTATGCGCCGGCCCGCGCCGTCTTTGGCGAAATGCTGCTGCGCGGAGGCGAAGGCGTGCCCCGCCAGCCGGTCATCGGCCTGATGTGGCTGGCACTGGCCCGCGAGGGCGTCGACCCCAGCCGCGAGGGCTGGATCATCGAGCGCCATGACGCCGCCTTTGCCGCGGCTTCCACCGGCGACCGGACGGCAGCGCTGGCCCTGGTCGAACGTCAGCAGGTTGCGGGCGCGCGGTCGCTGCGCTGAGGGCGCTCCCTCGCTACGGCAAGGCGCTTCCGTCGGTCTCGGGCTGTTCTTAGGCCGCCCGGAGTTCGATCATGACCGGGACATGGTCGGACGGCTTTTCCCAACCGCGCACATGCTTGGCGATCTGGACGCCGGTCAGCCTGTCGGCCGCCTGAGGCGACAGCAGCAGATGGTCGATGCGGATGCCGTTGTTGCGCTGCCAGGCACCAGCCTGATAGTCCCAGAAGGTGTAGAGCCCGCTGGCGTCGGTCGAGGCACGCAGGGCCTCGGTCAGTCCCAGATTGATCAGCTCGCGGAAGGCGGCGCGCGTCTGCGACAGGAACAACGCGTCGGACACCCAGGCCGCAGGGTCGCGTGCGTCCCTTGCTTCGGGAATGACGTTGTAGTCGCCCGCCAGGACCAGCGGCTCCTCATGGGTGAGCAGCATCTGCGCATGGGTGGTCAGCCGCCTCATCCAGCCGAGCTTGTAGGGATATTTCTCAGTGTTGGGCGGGTTGCCGTTGGGCAGGTAGATCGAGGCGAGGCGCACGACGCCATTCCCGAGCGGCAATACTCCTTCCAGATAGCGCGCCTGCTCGTCAGCCTCATCTCCCGGCAGGCCACGCCGGACGTCCTCGAGTTTCGCCCGCGAGATGATGGCGACGCCGTTGAAGGTCTTCTGCCCGAGCGTCTCGACCTGCCAGCCCGCTTCCTCGATCTCGCTGCGCGGGAAATCGCCGTCGAGGCACTTGATCTCCTGCAGGCATAGCGCGTCGGGCTCCACTTCCTTCAGGAAGTCGAGCAGATGGCCGAGCCTCTGGCGGACGGAATTGACGTTCCAGGTGGCGATGCGCAAGGGCCGGCTCCGAGTGGATGGAATACGTCGCGAGGATAGGCGCGTTCACGGCGTAAGGAAAACGCAGCGACAAAAAAGCCTCCCGGCGTCGTTGCCGGGAGGCTTGCCTGTCCGCGTGGTCAGGCGATGTCAGGGGCAGGCACGAACCACGCCGCCAGTCGCGATGTAGGTTCCGGTCTCCGGGTTGTAGGTGCGGAAGCGGCGCGAGCAATACGCCACGGCGTCGACATCCTCGACACCGTAGACGGGCCCCGGATAGACCGGCACCGGTTCGACATAGCGCGGCCCGGCCAGCGCACCCGCCGCCAGAGCTCCGCCGATTACGCCGGCCGCAATTCCGGCGCCGACGGCCGCGCCGCGGCCGCCACGGTAGTACCCGCCACGATAGCCGTAACGCGGGCCATAACCGTAGCGCGGTCCGTATCCGTAGCGCGGGCCGTAGCGGCGATACTGCACCGTCTCGACGAGGTCGCTACCGCCGCCGGCCAGAGCCGGCGCCCCGGCGGCACCGATGGGCGCCGCGCTCGCAGGTGCCGCCAACAGGGCTCCACCGACGAGAGCGGCAGCAATGGTCAAGGTCTTGATCACTGGAAATCCTTTCCTCTCCGATTCGGCAGGAAGCTTGCGCATTCCTCTGAATGAGATCTCCAAGCGTAGCTTCTACGCTGGTCTTGCGAAAGCCTTGCACGCGATATCGTCAAAAATTCGTCGCCAGACAGAAGATTTTTTGCGCAGACGATACTTTTTGCGCGGGCGGTTGCACGTTCGCTCTTGGCGCCCCATCTAGCCTCGGCATATTTTGCGCCGCACCATACATTCGAAGGACTTTAGCTCCGATGTCGCATCCCGGCCCGAAGGCTGCCGATCCCACCATGGCCAGGGCGCTGCGGCCATTGCCCTTCATCATCTTTGGTTCACGCTGGCTGCAACTGCCGCTCTATATGGGGCTGATCGTCGCGCAGTGCGTCTACGTCTTCCTGTTTCTCAAGGAGTTGGTGCACCTCGTTACCCACTCGTTCTCCTTCAGCGAGCAGCAGATCATGCTGGTCGTGCTGGGGCTGATCGACGTGGTGATGATCTCGAACCTGCTGATCATGGTCATCGTCGGCGGCTATGAGACCTTCGTCTCGCGCCTGCGACTCGAGGGGCACCCCGATCAGCCTGAATGGCTCAGCCACGTCAACGCCAGCGTTTTGAAGATCAAGCTCGCCATGGCGATCATCGGCATCTCGTCGATCCATCTGCTGCGGACCTTCATCGAGGCCGGCAATATTGGCGGCACCACTCGGACGACGGACTACACCGAGACTGGCGTGCTGCTGCAGACGATGATCCATGTCGTCTTCATCCTCTCGGCGATCGGCATCGCCTGGGTGGACAAGATGACGGTATCGCCAGGCAAGGCGCATTGACAGGAAAAGGGCATTACCGGGCTAAGCAAGGCGCAGGCCCGGTAATCTCTGGCAGGCGATGCTCGGGTCGAGCCCGAGGAGGATGTCCTTGCCCCTATTGCCCCCGGCCGGTCCGTGCCGCGAACCGGATCGCCTCCTCGGCGGCCCGGAACAGCGCCTTCGCCTTGTTGACGCATTCCGTCTGCTCGGAGGCCGGGTCCGAATCGTAGACGATGCCGGCGCCGGCCTGGACATGCATGCGCCCGTCCTTGACGACAGCCGTGCGCAGCACGATGCAGGTGTCCATCTCGCCGCTGGCGCCGAAATAGCCGATGCAGCCGCCATAGGCGCCGCGCGCGTCGTGCTCGAGCTCGTCGATGATCTCCATGGCCCGGACCTTCGGCGCTCCGGAGACCGTGCCCGCCGGGAAACCGGCGGAGAGCGCCGCCAGCCCGTCATGGCGCGGGTCGATCTCGCCTTCGACATTCGAGACGATGTGCATGACCTGGCTGTAGCGCTCGATGAAGAAGGAGTCGGTGACCTTCACCGAACCGATCTTCGCGACGCGCCCGACATCGTTGCGCCCGAGATCGAGCAGCATCAGATGCTCGGCGCGCTCCTTCGGATCGGCCAGCAGTTCCTGAGCCAGCGCGTCGTCCTCGGCCGCCGTCGCGCCGCGCCGGCGCGTGCCGGCGATGGGGCGGATGGTGACGGTGTCTTCGCGCAGCCGAACCAGGATCTCGGGGCTCGAGCAGACGATCTGGAAGTCGGCGAAGTCGAGATAGCACAGGAAGGGCGCGGGGTTGACCCGCCGCAGCGCGCGGTAGAGCGCGAAAGGCGGCAGTGCGAAGGGCGCCTCGAAGCGCTGCGACAGCACGACCTGGAAGATGTCGCCGGCGCGGACATAGTCCTGCGCCCGTGCCACCATGGCGTGGAACTCGTCTTCGCTGGTGTTCGAGACGATCGCCGGCTCGGGCAGGGCGGCGATGTCGATCGCAGCCTCCGCGGGCAGGGGGCCTTCGAGCGCCCGCACGACGGCGTCGAGCCGGTCCTGCGCGCGCTCATGGGCGGCCCGTGCGGGCACCCCGGGCTGGTGGCGCACGGGCGTCACCACATGGATCTCGTCACGGACCGAATCGAACACGACCATCAGCGTCGGCCGGGTCAGGATCGCGTCCGGGACGCCGGTCCCGGTCTCCTTCGGCTCGGCCAAGCGCTCCATCAGGCGGACCATGTCGTAGCCGAGATAGCCGAAGACGCCAGCAGCCATCGGTGGCAGGTCGCTCTCCGCATCTGCTCCCGGAATGGCGCTCTCCTCGAGCAGGGCGCGCAGGCTCTCGAAGGCCGGCCGCGGATCGGCGAGGAAGTCGTCGCCCAATGCAGGGCGGCAGATCGCCGCCTCGCCGCGATGGCAGCGCCAGATCAGGTCCGGCTCCAGCCCGATCATCGAGTAGCGGCCGCGCACGGCTCCGCCCTCGACCGATTCGAGCAGGAAGGCCGGCCCCGCCGTGGCGTGGCGCAGCTTCAGGAAGGCGGCGACCGGCGTCTCGCAATCCCCGACCAGAACCTGCCGCAACAACTGCGGCGTGCCGGCCTCGTAGGCGGCCGCGAAACCATCGTGATCCTGCGCCGTCGACATGATCAGTTCTGAGTGCCGCCGGTGGCGTTCCGGAAGGCGGTCTCGTTGACCGTCACGCCGAGATCGCTCTGCAGCTTGGCGACGTACTGGGCCAGGATGTCCTCGCTGATGCTCGCGCCGAGCTGCCGGGCAAAATTATCAGCCTCCTGTGTGGTGCGGGCATAGCTCGGCACCGTCGCCGTATCGACCCGGAACAGGATGCGCCCGCCATCGGTGACGGAAGCCGAGTTGCTCTTGCCGGCCGCCGTTCCGAAGATCAGGCTGACGACATTGGCCGGCAGGTCCGGACGCTGGTCCTGGCGGCCGATGTCCTGCGCTTGCTCGATGGTCAGCCCGGCCGATGCCGCGACCGCATCGAAGGCCTCGCCCTTGTCGAGCCGCTCGACCAGCTCGCGCGCCTTGGCGGAGAGCCGCGTCGACACCTCGTCGGCGTGCCACTGGGCCTCGACCTGCGCCTTGACCTCCTCGAAACTCTGGTCGCGCGCGGGATCGATCTTCGTCACCGCGTACCAGACATAGCCGGCGTCGCGCGGCAGCCTGATCGCCTCGCTATCGACGCCGATGTCGGAGCGGAAGATCGCCTGCGCGGTCGCATCGCCACCCGGCAGAGCCGGCTCAGCCGAACCGTCCGGCCGGCGCAGGCCGGAATCGACGGGCCCGACGCTGCGCAGCGGCAGGTTGAATTCCTTGGCGATCTCCGCCAGCGGCTTGGCGCTGGCGCGCTGATCCTCGATCTTGTCGTGCATCTCGCTGATCCGGCTTGCGGCGCGGCTGGTCGCAACCTCGGCCCGGACCTCGGCGGCGACGTCCTCGAAGGCGCGCACGTTTTCCGGCGTGACCACGGTAACGCGCAGCAGCACCGGCCCGAAGGCGCTGGCGGCCGGCGCGCTGACCGCGCCCTCGGCGAGGGCGAAGGCGGCTTCCCGCACCACGGGGTCGAAAATCTGCGTCCGCGTGAAGGTGCCGAGCGTCAGATCGGCGTCGGCGACATTGCGCGCGGCTGCGATTGCCTCGAAGGTTTCGCCAGCGTCGATACGCGCCTTGGCAGCCTGTGCCTCCTCGGCATTCGGGAAGGCGATCTGCTGGATCGTGCGAGTCTCGGTCGTGGTGAAGCGCTGCGCCTTCAGCTCCTCGTAGCGGGCCTTCGCATCCTCGTCGGCAACGGTGCCGGCATCCGCCAGCGTTTCGGCCGTGATCGCGAGGATGTCGGCGGTGCGCTGCTCGGGGGCGCGGAAGGCGCCCTTGCGCTCGTCGAAGAAGGATTTCAGCTGGGCTTCGGTCGGCGCGGGAATCTCGCCGGCGAGGCTGGGCGCCATCTGCGCGAAGCTCACGCTGCGGCGCTCGTTGCGCAGGCGGTGGCCGAGCTCCTGCAGGGCGACCGGCGCGGAGACCGCGCCGACGACCATCTCGGCCAGCTGCTGGCGCAGGATCGTGGCGCGCTGCTCGCGGACATAGACCTGCTCGGTGAAGCCGTTCGAGCGGAGCAGCTCGTTGAAGCGGGCGGCGGAGAAATTGCCCGAGGCATCGCGGAAGGCGGGATCGGCGAAGATCAGTTGGCGAATCGTCTCGTCGGAGACGGCGAGCCCCATGCGCTGCGTCGTCTGGTCGAACACCGATTCCGTCACCAGGCGCGACAGCGCCTGCCGGTCGAGGCCGAGGGCGCGGGCCATGTCGGGCGTGATCTGGCGGCGCTGCTGGCGCGTCAGATTCTGCACGTCGTTCTGGTAGGCGGTGCGCAACTGCTCGAGGCCGATCTCGGCCTTGCCGACGCGGGCCACGGAATTGCGGCCATATCCCTGGAAGATGTCGCCGATACCCCAGATCGCGAAGGAGAAGATGAGGAAGCCGAACAGCGTGAAGATGATGAGCTTGCCGACCAAGCTCTGGCCCGCCTTGCGGATGCCCTGCATCATCATTGGGATGTATCTTTCCTTGGGCCTGGTGCGGCGCCGACCTCGCCGCCATCGGTTTTGTTCGGGCTGCTTATAGGAACCGGAGCGCCAAGCCGCAATCGCCAGCGCAGATTCGCGCCAGCGCGGATTCGCCACGTCCCGCCGCCCGAGATTGCGGCGGCGGGCGGCCATTGCTAGAGCGGCTGGGCAAATTTACGGAGGATCCGACGTGACGCGCAGCATCAGGCCGCTTGTGGCCGGCAACTGGAAGATGAACGGGCTCAAGGCCGATCTTGCCATCGCGGCCGAGGTCGCCAAGGGCTACGACGCGGAGTTCGCAGGAGCGGTCGACCTCGCCATTTGCCCGCCGGCCAGCCTGCTCTATCCCACCAGCGTCGCGCTGATCGGCTCGCGCATCGCCACCGGTGGCCAGGATTGCAGCACGCAAGCAAGCGGCGCCTTCACCGGCGAGATCTCGGCCGCGATGCTGGCGGATGCCGGGGGCACCTTCGCGATCGTCGGCCATTCCGAGCGGCGCACGCTGCATGGCGAGAGCAACGCGACGGTGAAGGCCAAGGCCGAGGCGGCGCAGAAGGCCCGGATCGTGCCGATCGTCTGCGTCGGCGAGACGAAGGATGAACGCGAGGCCGGAAAGGCGCTCGCCATGGTGAAGAAGCAGCTGCGCGGCTCGTTGCCCGAGGGCTCGACGGCGGCGACGCTGGTCGTTGCCTATGAACCGGTCTGGGCGATCGGCACTGGTTTGACGCCGACTGCGGCCGATGTCGCGGAAATGCATGAGGCTATCCGCACCGAGCTCGCCCGGCTGCTCGGCAAGGCCGCCGCGGCCGGTGTCCGGCTGCTCTACGGCGGATCGGTCAAGCCGTCGAACGCCGCCGAGCTGATGAATGTCGCCAATGTCGATGGCGCGCTCGTCGGCGGCGCCAGCCTCAAGGCCGGGGACTTCCTGGCGATCGCCCGCGCCTGCGCCTGAGGCCGACAAGTCGCGCCGCTCGGATGACGCCGTGCGAATGCCCGCATGGCGGCTCTTCCGGGGTGGTGCGCTTCGCCGGCTCATGCTATGTGCCGCGCCGAGTTCGCCTGCCGGGTCCCGGCGAGAGGCGGGCAGGAGGTGCGGGCAGCCCTTGGCGGCGGCTCGCGCCATACCCATTTCGTGAGCCCGTCTCAGTCTGTTGAGAACATGCAGAACGTCATCATCGTCATCCACCTGATCATCGTGGTCGCGCTCGTCGGCGTGGTCCTGCTGCAGCGTTCCGAGGGCGGCGGGCTCGGCATGGGCTCGGGCGGCGGCGCTGGCGCCGGCGGCTTCATGACCGGCCGCGGCCAAGCCAACGCGCTGACGCGGACGACCGCAATTCTCGCGGGCGCCTTCTTCCTGACCTCGATCGTGCTCGCCGTGATGGCGAGCAGCGGCCGTGTCCAGCGCTCGATCATCGACGGCGCGCCCGCGACGAATGCGCCTGTTACACCCGGCGGCCCGAGCGCGCCCAATGCCGGCGGCGTTCTCGACCAGCTCCGGCAGATGCAGGCGCCGAGCGGCGCGCCGCAACCGCCGACGCCGGCGCCTCCGGCGCCGCAGCAGTAAGGACGAGGGCAGGGGCCGGGCGACCGGCCCCTCTCTTTTGGGGAGGCAGGTACTGTTTCGAAAAAACAGATCCCGCTTCTCCGTTGTGGACAAGCGTATCGTGCGGGGGCGGCCTGCATCGAAGCGCTTACCGAATCGAAACCCTGGCGTTAAAGGTGACCTCCCATGACGCGGTATGTATTCATCACCGGCGGCGTGGTGTCCTCGCTCGGCAAAGGCCTGGCGGCGGCGGCGCTCGCCGCTCTCCTGCAGGCGCGTGGCCATACGGTCCGCCTGCGCAAGCTCGACCCCTACCTCAATGTCGATCCGGGCACGATGAGCCCCTATCAGCATGGCGAGGTCTTCGTGACCGATGACGGTGCGGAAACCGACCTCGATCTAGGCCATTACGAGCGCTTTACCGGTCGGCCCTGCAACAAGGGCGACAACATCACCACCGGCCGAATCTACATGGACATCCTGACCAAGGAGCGTCGGGGCGACTATCTCGGCGCGACCATCCAGGTCGTCCCGCATGTCACCAACGCCATCAAGGAGTTCATCCTCGACGGCAACGAGGATTATGACTTCACCCTGGTCGAGATCGGCGGCACGGTCGGCGATATCGAGAGCCTGCCCTTCCTGGAGGCGATCAGGCAGGTGAACCAGCAGCTGCCACGCGGGCAGTGCATCTTCATCCACCTGACGCTGCTGCCCTATATCCCGACCGCCGGCGAGCTGAAGACCAAGCCGACCCAGCACTCGGTCGCGGAACTGCGCTCGATCGGCATCCAGCCGGATATCCTGCTCTGCCGGACCGACCGCGAGATCCCGCGCGAGGAGCGCCGCAAGCTGGCGCTATTTTGTAACGTCAGGGAGACCGCGGTCATCGAGGCCCGCGACGTCGCTTCGATCTACGACGTGCCGCTGTCCTACCACGCGGAAGGCCTCGACAACGAGGTGCTGGCCGCCTTCGGCATGGACGCCTCGGCCGAGCCCGAAATCTCCAACTGGCGCCGCATCTCCGAGCGCGTGAAGAACCCGGAAGGCGAGGTCACCATCGCGGTGGTCGGCAAGTACACCGGGATGAAGGATGCCTATAAGTCCCTGATCGAGGCGCTGATGCATGGCGGCATCGCCAACCGGGTCAAGGTCAATCTCGACTGGATCGAGTCCGAGGTCTTCGAGAAGGAGGACCCGGCGCCGTTCCTGGAGCATGTCCACGGCATCCTCGTGCCCGGCGGCTTCGGCCATCGCGGTGCCGAGGGCAAGATCAAGGCGGCAACCTTCGCAAGGCAGCGCAAGGTGCCGTATTTCGGCATCTGCTTCGGCATGCAGATGGCGGTGATCGAGGGTGCGCGTTCGCTCGCCGGCATCGAGAATGCCAATTCCAGCGAATTCGGCCCGACGACCGAACCCGTCGTCGGCCTGATGACCGAGTGGATGCGCGGCAACGAACTCGAGCAGCGCGGCGCCGACGGCAATCTCGGTGGCACGATGCGGCTCGGCGCCTATGCCTCGACGCTGGGCAGCGGCTCCAAGATCGCGGAAATCTATGGGGCGACGGAGATCTCCGAGCGCCATCGCCATCGCTACGAGGTCAACATGGCCTATCGCGAGCGGCTGGAGGCCAAGGGTATGCGCTTCGCGGGCCTGTCGCCGGACGGGTTGCTGCCCGAGACCATCGAATACCCCGACCATCCCTGGTTCATCGGCGTGCAGTACCATCCGGAACTGAAATCTCGCCCCTTCGAACCGCATCCGCTCTTCGCCAGCTTCATCGAGGCGGCGGTGGTGCAGAGCCGGCTCGTCTGAGCCGGTTCGGCCCGGCTTTGGCGGGTCCGGGCTGACCCGGGCCGGGCGACCTGCTAGAGGTGGGATTCCGAGCCTGCCGCAGTGAGCGAACCCATGCCCGACACCGTCCAGACCGCCCCGATCCACGCGCCAGCCCCACGCGGGCTCGACCATCTGGTCATCGGGGTCCGCGACCTCGATGCCGCAGGGGCGTTCTACGAAAAGCTCGGCTTCAAGGTGGGCGCCCGCAATCGCCACCCCTGGGGCACCGAAAACCGGATCGTCCAGTTCCCCGGCTCCTTCCTTGAGCTGATCACGATCGGCGACGAGAAGGCGCTCCTGCCGCCCACGCCTCGTACCTTTTCATTCGGCAGCTTCGTCCGCGACGCGCTGGATCGTGGCGAGGGGCTCTCCATGCTGGTTCTGGAAAGCACCGATGCGACGGCCGATGCCGCCGCGTTCCAGCGCGCGGGGATCGGGGACTTCGAGCCGTTCTTCTTCGAGCGCCAGGCCAGGCGCCCGGATGGCAGCGAGGTGCGTGTCGCCTTTTCGCTTGCCTTCGCGGCCGACCCGCTCGCGCCTGAGTGCGGCTTCTTCGTCTGCCAGCAGCACGAGCCCCAAAATTTCTGGAATCCTGCGTTCCAGCAGCATGGCAACGGCGCGACGGGCCTCGCATCGGCCATCATCGTCACCGGCGATCCAGCGGCCCATCGCGACTTCCTGACCACCTTCGCCGGCTCTCCCGAGGTGCTGGAGGGCAATGCCGATCTGGTCCTGACCCTGCCGCGCGGGCGCATCGACGTGCTGGACCCGGAAGCCGCGCAGGCGATCTACCATGTCGAGCCCGACACGACGCCGGCCCGCTTCCTGGGCTTCTGCGTTGCCGTGCCCGATCTCGACGCCGTGGCGCAACGGCTCGAGGCGGCAGGCATATCCTTTGCGCAGGGCGACGAGCGCATCGTGGTTCCGCCCGAGGCTGCGCATGGCTGCGTCATTGCCTTCGAGCTGAGTTGAGGGCCGGGGTAGACGCAATCGACCGGATCATCGAGCGATGATCCGGATATTCGATCTTGCCTCGATATTTGCCGAAAACCGCGCGGCGCTTTTCGGGTCTATGCTTCAGGGGGATTCGAGACGACCATGATCGCGCAGGCGCTGCTCAAGCTACCCGATTTCCTCCTGTTCTTCTCGGTATCTCTGGTCCTGGTCGGGCTCTACCTGCTGGTCTACACACTGGCGACCTCGCATAACGAGTTCGGCCTGATCCGGCAGAACAACATCGCGGCGGCGCTGTCTCTCGGGCTAAGCCTGACGGGTTTCGCGCTGCCACTCTCGAGCGCGGTCGTTCACGCCAACACCATTCCCGATCTCGTGATCTGGGGGGCGGTCGCCATCGTCGTGCAATTGATCGTCTATGCGCTGGTCAGGCTGGTCCTGCCCAATCTTTCGGCTCGAATCGCGGCTGGCGAACTCGCCGCCGCGCTGTTCCTCGGCGCGGCCTCGCTGGCGGCCGGCGTGATCAACGCCGCCGCGATGAGTTTCTGAATAAAACGCCGGGCGTCCGCAGTAGGCTTCAGTCGGCGGCGCGCGGGCCGGGCAGGGAGGCCAGAAGCGCCACCATGGCGCGGTCGTGCAGCACGACCATGCGCTCCTTCGGCTTCAGCCAGATAGCCGCGTCGTCGATGGTCTCGGCGTCGACCAGCTTGGCCTGTGCCACGGCACGGTCGGGCTCGATCTCGCCGCGACGGCGTGGAGCATTCGCCGGCAGCATCGCTTCATGCGCCTCGCGCAGTGCCGGATCGGCATGCAGGGCCCTCAGGCCGTCGGCATCGTCGAAGCCGGCCTCGTCGAACTCGGCCTGAAGGGCATTGGCGCGTAGCGCCACGGCCGGCGGCTCGCCTTCTTCGGGCGTCACCAGGAGCTTGTGCCGCTTGAGCCAAAGCCCGATCGCAAGCTGGCCCGATGCCCATGACAGCGGGATCGCGAGCACGAGGCCGACGATGGTGGGCGACATCCAGGCGAACAGCGAGGTCGCGATCATGAAGGCCGACAGGCCCGTCACCACCCCGAGTACGGTATGGGTACGGTGGCGGCGGATGATGTCCTTCAGCGGAATCGAGCCATCGTCGCGGCGTTGCGGATTCCAGCCAGTGTCGCGCCCGAGCAGGATCTGGAACACCGATCCCGATTGGATGAGCATCATGATCGGCGCGAAGAAGGCCGAGAACAGGACCTCGATCAGGGCCGAGGTCACGAGGCGGATCGCGCCGCCTCCGGCCCGGCGCAGCTTGCCGTTGAACAGCGTCAGCAGCAGCCCGAAGAGCTTGGGCGCGAGCAGAATCGCCATGGTCAACGCGAACAGGTTCAAGGCGCGTTCGGGGTCGAAGCGCGGCCAGACCGGAAACAGCGTGAATTCCTGGGTGAAGTACTCCGGCCGCGCATAGCTGACCTGGAGCACGATCAGGATACCGACGACGAGTTGCAGCAGCCAGAAGGGCGAGGCCAGATAGCCCATGATGCCCGTCGCGAAATGCTGGCGCGTCGGCATCACGAAGCCCTTGGCGCCGATCACCCGCGAATGCTGCAGGTTGCCCTGGCACCAGCGCCGGTCGCGCACCGAGACGTCGATCAGCGAGGGCGGGCTTTCCTCATAGGACCCGATCAGGTCCGGCAGCATGTAGACCGACCAGCCGGCGCGCCGGATCAACGCGGCCTCGACGAAGTCATGGCTGAGCACATGGCCGCCGAAGGGCGGCTTGCCCTTGAGATCGGGCAGGCCGCAATGGTCGGCGAAGGCCTTGGTGCGGATGATCGCGTTATGGCCCCAGTAATTGCCGTCGCGGCCGGACCACATCGCGAGCCCCGTCGCGATCACCGGCCCGTAGACCCTCGCCGCGAACTGCTGCAGTCGGGCGAAAAAGGTGTTGCGGTTGATGATCAGCGGCAGCGACTGGATGATGCCGGAATCGGGATCGGCCTCCATCGCCGCGGCAAGGCGCACGATGCAGGTGCCGGTCATCAGGCTGTCGGCGTCGAGCACGACCATGTGCTCGTAATGGCCGCCCCAGCGCGTCACGAAATCGGCGATGTTGCCGGCTTTGCGGTGATGGTTCTTGGGACGATGCCGATAGTAGACCCGCGAATCCGGGCCGAGCCGCTCGCGCAGCGCCAGGAAGGCCCGCTCCTCGGCGACCCAGACATCCGGGTTCGTCGTGTCCGACACGATGAAGTAGTCGAAATGGTCGCCGAGCCCGGTTGCCTCGACTGATTCGCGAATCGCCGCCAGCGCCGCGAAAGTGCGCGCCGTCGACTCGTTGTAGATCGGCATGACCACGACGGTGCGGTGCTTCAGCGCCTCGACGCGTTCCGAACGGCTCTTGCCGAACAGGAGCCCGAAGAAGCCGAGCACCGCGCTGGTGAAGGCGAGCGCGATCCAGGAGAAGTTGATCGTGAACAGCACGAGCAGCACGTACTGGAGGGATGTCGTGCGGCTGACCGACACGACATTGTACATTTCCCAGGCGCCGTAAGCCGTCAGCACCAGCCCGCCGCCGAAGACGAAGAGCCGCTTCAGCCAGGGCGTCGTCCAGCTTTGCGGCGCGACCGGCTTCCTCCGGTCGGACGCGCTCCAGCTTCGGAACGACTGCACCGGCATGACCAGCCGGCTTTCGGGCGGAGTCGCAGGTTCGTGCGCCGCCATGGAGGATCGCGTCCGCGGTGCGGACTCGTCGGGGCGGATCGCGGTTACCACGTCCATCGGTTCAACCAGGTTTCGGAAACCGGCTGCCCGCCGGACTCCAGCACGAGCCTGAGCTCGCAAAGCGTTTCCGTGCCGGGATCGACCTCGAAGCCGACCCGCATCAGCTTGCGCTCGGGGAAGGGCCAGAGCCGGACATTGTGGATCTGGCCCGGTTGCGTCGTGATGTTGGCGCGGGTCGAGGCGACCATGGCGGGATCCGCCAGCTTGTCGCCGGTGAAGTCCACGATGAAGCGGCGCCGCCGCGTCTGCGTGCCCCGTCCCTGGCGCACGCGCGTGGTGAGGGCGAGGCCCGGTCGCTCCGGCGGCTGCCAGCACCAGGCCTGGCGATAGGCGACCGCCGTTTCGCTGCCGGCCGCGAGCGGCTGGCGCGGCCGCCAATACATGATGATGTTGTCGTTGGCGTCGGATTCGCTGGGAATCTCGATGAGCTGAACTGAACCGGCTGCCCATTCGCCCAGCGGTTCCATCCAGACGCTCGGCCGCAGCTCGAAGCGCTGGTCGTCATCCATGAAGGCGGTGGGGTCGCGCTCGCGCTGGACGAGGCCGAAGCCCTTGGGGTTGTTGTCGACGAAGGAGGAAACCTGCAGGGTCGCCGGGTTGCTGACCGGCCGGTAGATCCATTCGCCGGTGCCGGAGCGCATCTGCACACCGGAAACCTCGTGAACGGCCGGCCGCACATCGTCGAAGGTGCGCCGGCTTTGCGGGCCCGAAAGGAAGGTGCCCATGGTGCAGCCGAAGCCGACATGGTCGAGCGCCTGGCGCGCGAACAGCGTCATCTCGACATCGATCAGCGTGACGTCGCCCGGGCGCAGCGTCATCCGGACCGCGCCCGTCAGGCTCTCGGAATCGAGCAGGGCGTGAATCACGAGCAGGCCGGAGGCGGGGGTCGGCCGCTCGATCCAGAAGGCGCGGAAGAATGGGATCTCTTCGCCGCGCGTTTCGCCCGGCCGTAGGATCAGGGCGCGCGCGATCGCTCCGAAATTCTGCCCCCGCGCCAGCGACCGGAAGAATGTCGCGCCCTGGAAGGTCGCGACCTCGAAGGGTCGTTCCAGCCCGGTGGCGATCCGCATGCCCGAGAACTGCAGGTCGACATTGGCCGGCGGCGGCGTCACACGCCCGTAGTCGAACTTGCTGCGGTCGAAGGCGACACGCCGCACCGTCTGGTCCTCGACCGTGAAAAGGCTCACCGGATTCGCGAAGACATAACCGCGATGCAGCGGCTCGACCGTGAAGCCGCGGTTATCGCCAGCCCAGATCAGGGCGTTCGGCTGCGCCCGGATGCCGGAATATTGGTCGAAAGGCAGGGTGGCATAGCCGTCGGGCAGATCGGTCGCGACCTGCGGCACGACCGGGCGCTGCGCCAGGATGCGCGCAGCATCCACCACCAGCGAAGCGTCGAACTGTTTCCCTTCGAAAAGGAAGGCTTGGTTGATCGCTGCGGTCGGCGAGAGCGTCTGCGCATGGGCTGCGCCGGCCGCGATCAGCGAGGCTGCCGCCGCGCCGCCGGAGGCTTCGAGAAACTGCCGACGATTCAAGGGTTTCGACATCATATCCAACATCAGCGGGCGCTACCCTCGCCCACTCGCGCTTCTAGAGCATTTCGCCGTGATCTGAAAAGCGGCAGTATCGCTAATTCGTAGCGGATCGCTCGTCTCCTTGTGCTGGTCTCAGCCGGACGAGGCGGCTACCATGTTGACTTTGGCGAATGCCGGCCGAATCGTCTATCGACGGCACCTGCGAGGCTCCGCGCGGCACCAACCGCCAGCGCCCGCGTTCGGCGCCGCGCGGCCAGCCATTCGCCGCAAAGGAAACGACAATCATGACGGAAATGCAGTCCGGCCGGTCCTGCCTCGCGATTCTCCTCGCAGCGGGCGAGGGGACACGGATGAAATCCGGGCGGCCGAAGGTTCTGCATGAGGTCGGTGGCCGCTCGCTGCTCGCGCATGCGCTGGCATCGCTGTCCGAGGCCGGCGCGGATGCCGTGGTCGTCGTCACCAGCCCCGATCGGCCGGAGGTCGCGCGCGAGGCGCAGGCGCTGCTTCCAAATGCGCAGATCGCGATCCAGGCCGAGCGGCGCGGCACAGCCCATGCGGCGTTGGCGGCGCGTGAGGCGCTGGCAGTGGGCTACGACGATGTCATCCTCGCCTTCGCCGACACGCCGCTGCTCCGCCCCGAGACATTCGGCGCGCTGCGTGCCGCGCTCTCCGGCGGCAAGGCCGTCGTCGCGCTCGGCTTCGAAGCCCGCGACCCGTCAGGCTATGGCCGGCTCGTTACGCGCGACGGCGAACTCGAGGCCATCGTCGAACACAAGGATGCGACGCCGGAACAGCGCGAGATCCGCCTCTGCAATGCCGGCATGATGGCGCTCGATGGCAAGCAGGCGCTGTCGTTGCTGGATGCGATCGGCAACGACAACGCCCAGTCCGAGTTCTACCTGACCGACGCGGTTGCGGTCGCGCGCTCGCGCGGGCTGGCCACAGGCGCGCTGACAGCGCCGGAGAGCGAGGTCCAGGGCATCAACGACCGCATCCAGCTCGCTTCGGCGGAAGCCGAGTTCCAGCGGCGCAAGCGTCTCGCCGTTATGGCGGAAGGCGCGACGCTGACGGCGCCCGAGACGGTCTTCTTCAGTCACGATACGCTTATCGGCCGCGACGTGGTGATCGAGCCGCATGTCGTCTTTGGTCCTGGCGTCAGCGTCGCCGATGGCGCTGTGATTCACGCCTTCTCGCATCTGGAGGGCGCCGAGATCGGCCCGGGGGCGTCGGTGGGGCCCTATGGCCGTCTGCGACCGGGCGCGCGGCTCGCCGCCAAGGCCCGGGTCGGCAATTTCGTCGAGGTGAAGGCTGCCGAGATCGGCGCCGGCGCCAAGATCAATCACCTGACCTATATCGGCGATGCCACCGTGGGTGCCAACGCCAATATCGGAGCCGGAACAATTACCTGCAATTACGACGGTTTCTTCAAGTATCGCACGATGATCGGGGCCGGCGCCTTCGTCGGCTCGAATTCCTCGCTGGTCGCGCCCGTCACGATCGGGGACGGTGCCTTCATCGGCTCCGGCTCGGTCATCACCGAGGACGTCGCGCCGGATTCGCTCGCGGTTGGGCGCGGCCGTCAGGTCACCAAGGAAGGCTGGGCGCACGCCTTCCGCGAAGCCTCGCAGGCGCGGAAGGCCGCGGCCAAGAAGCCCTGAAACCGCGCCGTTCGCGCAGGCCCGCGTTCATAGTTCGACATTTAGAGTGATTTTGCTTCGTCGAGCCGGCCCGCTATGCCGGCTCGCAACGGCAACGTCTGAAGAGGTTCTCGCATGTGCGGCATCGTCGGGATACTGGGCAAGGAAGCGGTCGCGACCCAGGTCGTCGAGGCGCTCAGGCGGCTCGAATATCGCGGCTATGATTCCGCCGGCGTCGCGACGCTGGAGCGGGGCCAGCTCACCCGTCGCCGTGCCGAAGGCAAGCTCAGGAATCTCGAGGTGCGCCTCTCCAGCGAGCCTCTCGAAGGGTTGATCGGCATCGGCCACACCCGCTGGGCCACCCATGGCAAGCCCAACGAGACCAATGCGCATCCGCATGCGACCGCCAAGCTCGCCGTCGTCCATAACGGCATCATCGAGAATTTCCGCGAGCTGCGCGCCGAACTGCAGGCGGACGGCTATGTCTTCGAGACGGAGACCGACACCGAGATTGTCGCCTATCTCGTCACCCGCGAGCTCGACCGCGGCCTGACGCCGGTCGACGCGGTCGGCGCGAGCCTGCCGCGCCTCCACGGTGCTTTCGCGCTCGCCTTCCTGTTCGAAGGCGAGGAGGACCTGCTGATCGGCGCCCGCAAGGGCTCACCTCTCGCGGTCGGCGTGGGCGATGGCGAGATGTATCTCGGCTCGGATGCGCTGGCGCTGGCGCCCTTCACCAATCTCATCGCTTATCTGGAGGAGGGCGACTGGGTCGTGCTCAACCGGAAGGGCGCGACCTTCTACGACAAGGCCAACAACACGGTCGAGCGCCGGGCCCAGCGCGTCGCAGCCGGGGCCTTCCTGGTGGAGAAAGGCAATCACCGCCACTTCATGGCGAAGGAGATCTACGAGCAGCCCGAGGTCGTCGGCCATACGCTGACGCAATATCTCGACATGGCTACCGGCACTGTTCGCCTGCCCTTCGAGGGCACGGTCGACTGGAAGTCGCTCTCGCGCCTGTCCGTTTCCGCTTGCGGCACCGCTTATTACGCCGGGTTGACGGCAAAATACTGGTTCGAGAAGCTCGCCCGCCTGCCGGTCGAGATCGATGTCGCCTCCGAGTTCCGTTATCGCGAGGCGCCGCTGCCGGAGAACGGGCTTGCCCTGTTCGTTTCGCAGTCGGGCGAGACGGCCGACACGCTCGCCTGCTTGCGCTATGCCCGGCAGGAGCGGCAGAAGGTACTCTCCATCGTCAACGTTCCAACCTCGACGATCGCGCGCGAGAGCGACGCCGTTGCGCCAACGCTCGCCGGCCCCGAGATCGGCGTCGCCTCCACTAAGGCCTTCACCTGCCAGCTCACCGCGCTCGCCTGCCTGGCCCTCGCCGCGGCGCGTGGGCGCGGCACGCTCTCTGCCGGGGAGGAGGCACGCCACGTCCAGAGCCTGATAGCCTTGCCGGGCCTAATCGCCAAGGCGCTCGAACTCGAGCCGCAGATCGAGAAGCTCGCCCGCGAGCTCTCCAAGGCGAGCGACGTGCTCTATCTCGGCCGAGGCACCTCCTTCCCACTGGCGCTGGAGGGAGCGCTGAAGCTCAAGGAAATCAGCTATATCCACGCCGAGGGCTATCCGGCGGGCGAGCTCAAGCACGGCCCGATCGCGCTGATCGACGAATCCATGCCGGTGATCGTCGTCGCGCCGCATGATACCCTGTTCGAGAAGACCGCCTCCAACATGCAGGAGGTTGCAGCCCGCGGCGGCCGCATCATCCTGATCACCGACGCAAAGGGCGCTGCCGAATGCGGCATCGTGCCGGAGGCGACGATCATCATGCCGGAGATGGACCCGACCTTCGCACCCATCGCCTACGCGCTGCCGATCCAGATGATCGCCTACCAGACCGCCGTCTTCATGGGTAAGGACGTCGATCAGCCCCGCAACCTGGCGAAGTCCGTCACGGTCGAGTGAGGCCGTGGGCCTCGCTTACGCCTCCGGCCGGCTCGCGACATAGCCGGCCGCCGCCAGTAGGCAGGCGCCGCTCAGCCATAGGGCGATGGGCGGCGCATCGGTCCGGGTCAGGATCGCGAAGCTCAGCGCCATCGAGCCGCAGGCGATGTACTTGACCCTGCGTGCGATGGCGCCCCGCTCGCGCCAGCGTAGAACCTGCGGGCCGAGCCGAGGATGGCCGAGCAGCCAGGCCTCGAAGCGCGGCGAGGATTGCGAGAAGCACCACGCCGCAGCGATGAGGAAGATCGTGCCCGGCATCAACGGCAGGATCAACCCGACCACGCCGATCGCGGTGAGGATCCAGCCGGCCGCGAAAAGCAGCGGGCGGCGAAATAGTCTAACGCCGCGCGTCATCGCCTGGATCGCCGTGCCGATTCGTGTTGGATTTTGCACCAGCGGCAGCGAAACACCGTATCTATTCAAGCTGCAAGACGGCGAAAGGTCCCGCAATCCTTGAATTCTGCCGGGGCGACTGGCACGTCTGTCGCATCACGCTCGTGAAGCGGCCGCGCGAGGCCAGCCGGATCGGACATTTCGAAT
The DNA here is from genome assembly GCF_001429395.1 of Allobosea sp. Root381. Taxonomy (GTDB): domain Bacteria; phylum Pseudomonadota; class Alphaproteobacteria; order Rhizobiales; family Beijerinckiaceae; genus Allobosea. The sequence continues at coordinate 68,707 of NZ_LMJT01000011.1, read as the reverse complement.
GAATCAGAGCCCGCTCGACCCCCGGCTGATCATCCAACCCGACCTCTTGAGACCGAGCTTCGGCACAAGGCTGCGGCGCTATTTCTTCACCGGTCTGGTGCTGGCCGCGCCGCTCGCGATCACGGCTTCGGTGACCTGGTGGTTCGTCAACCTGATCGACGGCTGGGTGAAGCCGCTGATCCCCAACTCCTACCTGCCGGATGCCTATCTGCCCTTTCCCATTCCCGGAATCGGCCTGGTCATCGGGATCATCGGGCTGATGCTGCTCGGCTTCCTCACGGCCAATCTGGTCGGCCGCTCGCTGGTCAATGCCGGCGAGGCGATCCTCGGCCGCATGCCCGTCGTGCGCAGCCTCTACAAGGGCATCAAGCAGGTCTTCGAGACGATCTTCTCTCAGTCGGGAACATCCTTTCGCAAGGTCGGGATGGTGCAGTTCCCGCAGCCGGGCATGTGGTCGATCGTCTTCATCGCGCAGGAGGCTGCCCCCGAGATCGCCGGCAAGCTGCCGGATAGCGACCAGCAACTCGGCGTCTTCCTGCCCTGCACTCCGAACCCGACGACCGGCTTCTTTTTCTACCTGCCGCGCCGCGAGGTCGTGGAACTGTCGATCTCGGTCGAGGACGGCGCCAAGCTGATCATGTCGGCTGGGCTGATCCAGCCGGGAGAGGTGGCGGCGCGCATAGTGCCTCAAGCCGGCAGATAGCGCAGCCTGGGGCCGCGTTCTCGACCGCCCCTTCGGGGGTGTTACCGCGCCGCCTTGATGACGTCGAGCAAAGCCCGCAGCGCGGGTGGCACCGCCCGGTGTCCGGGATAGTAGATCGCGATTTTCTCGGGAGCTGGCGTCCAGGCCGGTAGAAGCCGACGCAGGTGCCCCGCTGCCAGCGCGGCATCGGCGGCTGGACTGGCGACATAGGCAATGCCGAGCCCCTTGATGGCGGCCTCTACCATCAATTCCTCGTCGTCGAGGATGACCGGCCCGCTCGTGTCGACCATCAACGGCCGGCCGGCCCGATCGAATTCCCATGGGTAGAGCTTGCCGTTTGGTACGCGGTGGCCGATGCAGCGATGCTTCGTCAGTTCATCGGGCGTCATCGGCTCGCCGAAGCGTTCGAGATAGTCCGGTGATGCGACGCAGAAGAAGCTGACCGCGTCGGCGAAGACCACGGCGATCATGTCCCTCGGAATCGATTCGACGAGGCGAACACCGGCGTCGAACCCGGCCGAGACGATGTCGATCAGCTTCCCTTCAACGACCAGATCGACGACGACGTCCGGAAAGCGCTCCGCCATGACCGGCAGGATGTCGCGCACCAGGAGTGCCGCTGCAAGCCGCGGCGCGTTGATCCGAACGGTCCCGGAGGGGCGGCCGCGAAAGCCGGCGACGCTGTCGAGCGCCTGGTCCAAGGTCGCCAACGCCGGCTGAAGGCGGGCGAGCAGTTCGAAGCCCGCTTCCGTCGGTGAAACGCTGCGTGTCGTGCGGTTGAGCAGACGCACGCCCAGGCGCTCCTCGAGACCCCGCATGGCATGGCTCAAGGTCGATGGCGCCGTGCCGAGATCGTTGGCTGCACGCCGGAAGTTGCGTCGCGTCGCGACGGTCACGAACGCGGTCAGGTCGCTCAACGAAGGGCGGGTTACTGATGGCAATTTTGCATCAAGCCATGTCGGTCATCGAGCATTATCCGAACAATGTCGCAGCCCTATCTCCAGCCGGCAAGAGGAGACGGCGCTCGCCGCGTCGTCCTCAAACCCGCAAAGGAGCCGACATGGCCAAACGCGACGCGATCTTTCCCGCCGATCGACATGCCCTCTATGATCTCCATCAGTATTCGGCCGCTATCAGATCCGGCGACCTGCTCTTCATTTCCGGACAGGTCGGCAGCCGCGAGGATGGATCGCCCGAGCCGGTGTTCGAAGACCAGGTTCGCCGGGCGTTCGCAAATCTTCGTGCCGTCCTGGCGGCGGCAGGCGCCAGTTTCGACGACGTCATCGACGTCATCTCCTTCCACACCGACCCGCAGACGCAGTTCGACACGGTCATGGCCATCAGAGCCGAGGAGATCGGCGATCCGCCCTATCCGACCTGGACCGCGGTCGGCGTGACCTGGCTGGCCGGCTTCGATTTCGAGCTCAAGGTGATCGCCCGCATCCCGGAGGCGGCCTAAAACCGCACGGGCGCGTAGCACTGAGCGTGGCTTCAGCCCGCCCGCAAAAGCCGGATCGCGACGTCGCGTTCGAACAGGTAGAGAAGGGTCCGGACGGCTTTGCCACGCTCGCCGTCGAGATGCGGATCGCGCTCGATTAGGAGGCGCGCGTCGTCGCGCGCCGCCGCCAGCAGGTCGCCATCGACCTCCGGCCGGGCGATGCGCCAGTCCGGCGAGCCTGACTGCTTGGTGCCGAGCACCTCGCCCTCGCCGCGCAGGCGCAGATCCTCCTCGGCGATGCGGAAGCCGTCCTCGGTCTCGCGCATGATCGTCAGTCGCGCCTCGGCGACAGGGCCGAGCGGGCCCTTGTAAAGCAGGAGGCAGGTCGAGGCCGCAGAGCCGCGGCCGATCCGGCCGCGGAGCTGGTGAAGCTGGGCAAGGCCGAAGCGCTCGGCATGCTCGATCACCATCACGCTGGCATTCGGCACGTCGACACCGACCTCGATCACGGTCGTCGAGACCAGGATGCGCGTCTCTCCGGCGAGGAACGCCGCCATGGCGGCGTCCTTGTCGCGCCCAGGCATCTGGCCGTGAAGGAGGCCGACCTTGTCGCCGAAGAGTTCGCGCAGGCCTTCGTAGCGTTCCTGCGCGGCGGCGACGTCGAGCGTGTCGGATTCCTGCACCAGCGGGCAGACCCAGTAGACCTGCGCGCCCGACTGCACGGCGCGCCCGACCGCTCCAACGACTTCGCCATGCCGCTCGGACGAGATCGCCTTGGTCGCGATCGGCTTGCGGCCGGCCGGCTTCTCCGACAGCACCGATATGTCCATGTCGCCGAACCAGGTCAGTGAGAGCGTGCGCGGGATCGGCGTCGCGGTCATCACCAGCACGTCGACCGCCTCGCCCTTGGAGCCGAGCAGGAGACGCTGGTGGACGCCGAAGCGATGCTGCTCGTCGACGATCGCGAGCGCGAGGTCCTGGAAGGCGACGCCCTCCTGGAACAGAGCATGGGTGCCGACGGCGATGGTGATCTCGCCATTGGCCAGTCCTTCGAGCACACGCGCCCGGCCGGCGCCCTTCTCGCGCCCGGTGAGGAGGGCGAGCTTGAGCCCGGCCTTCTCGGCGAGCGGCGCCAGGCGTTCGGCGTGCTGGCGGGCCAGGATCTCGGTCGGCGCCATCAGCACCGATTGGCGGCCGGCCTCGGCGGCGGCCGCCATCGCCATCAGCGCGACCACGGTCTTGCCCGAGCCGACATCCCCCTGAAGGAGGCGCAGCATGCGCTCGGGCTTTTCCATATCCGTATGGATGTCCGCGAGCGCCTGCCGCTGGCCATCGGTCAGCGTGAAGGGCAGGGCGCCTTCGATGGACCGCCTGATCCGCCCGTCGCCGCTGGTGGCGCGGCCGGCGATCTTCTTCTGCTGGCGACGCACCAGAGCGAGCGCGATCTGGCTCGCCAGCAACTCGTCATAGGCGACGCGTCGGCGCATCACCGTATCGCCTTCGACCGCCTTAAGATCGGGCGGATGATGCAGCGCCTGCATCGCCTCTGCGAAGGGCGCGAAGCCGGCCTTCGCCAGGAAGGGCAGGTCCTGCCATTCGGCGAGGTCTGGGCATTTCTCGGCCGCTGCCGCGGCGATCCGTGTCATCACCCGCGGTCCGACGCCCTCGGTCATGCCATAGACCGGCTCGATCGCGGGCAGGGTCGCGGCCTGGGCGGGGTCGAGGACGCGGTCGGGGTGCACCATCTGGCGCATGCCCTCCCAGAGTTCGAGCTTGCCGGAGATGATGCGATAGGCACCCACAGGCATGGTCTGCAGCAGATGGCGGACATCGGCATGGAAGAAGACGAGCGTGACGTCGCCGCTCTCGTCCTCGACGAGGATGCGATAGGGCGCCTTGCCCTTGCTGGTGGGCGCGGGGCGATGCTCGGTCACGCGCGCGGCGAAGGTCGCCACCCCGCCGATCGGTGCATCGGCGATCGAGGGACTGGGGCGCCGGTCGATCGCGCCTGTCGGCAGATGGAACAACAGGTCGACGACGCGCGCCGGCCGGGTCTCGTCGCCCAGCAGCTTGTCGAGCGCCTTGGCCGTCTTGGGGCCGACGCCTGGCAGCGTCGTGACCGGAGCGAACAGGGGATCGAGCAGGGAGGGGCGCAAGCAGTCACCGGGTCTTGTCAGGAGCGCGAAGATTTGCGGCCGCAAGGCCGCTGACTCCGCGGGATGCGATGGCTATATAGCCTGCATCGGCAGGCTCCGCGACGGGGCCGGCCCGTTCGTCATTGCGCCATCCCGTGCTTTCAGTCTCCGAGGTGTCCATGAGTGGCTCGACCCGAACCAGCGCCGATCTCGACCCGCGCCGGCGCAAGATCCTGTTCCGCTCCTGGCATCGCGGCATGCGCGAGAACGACCTGATCATGGGCGGTTTCGCCGACGCGCATATCGCCGGCCTAACCGATGCCGAGCTCGACGAGTTCGAGCGGCTGATCGAGGTGCTGGACCGCGACCTGCTGAGCTGGATCACCGGCGAGGCGGAGGTGCCGGAGAATTACGACACGGAACTGTTCCGGCGCCTGAAGGCTTTCCACCATCACGAGAAGCCGATCCATGTTTGATGGATTCTAAGTGCCGCTCTTCCTCGGGACACTCGCGACGCCTTCCTTCTCCCGGATGGGAGAAGGTGGCGCGTAGCGCCGGATGAGGGCCCGCCCGCTCCGCAATAGGCGCAACGGCGCCGCGGCCGCCTAAGCTTCAGAGGGCAGGCCCTCACCCCTGCCCCTCTCCCATTCGGGAGAGGGGTTCCCCGCGCCAAGTTCTCCTGACGATCGTTATCCCCATGAGCATTCCGCCTCCCTCCCAGATCGCCAAGCTGCAGAGCGACCGCATCCTCGACGCGCTGAAACGCGGCGACAAGCCGACGCTGGCCAGCGTGCCGGACGGCTTCGACGCCGTCGTCCTCGCGGACCTCACTCGCGCCCGCGCCAAGAAGGCCGAAGGCGCGGCGATGCTCGTCTTCGTCGCCCGCGACGGGCAGCGCCTGCAGGTGCTGGAGAACGCGCTGCAATTCGTGGCGCCCGATCTCGAGGTGATGTCGTTCCCGGCCTGGGACTGCCAGCCCTATGACCGCGTTTCGCCCGCGCCGGCCATCGTGGCGCACCGGATGACGACACTGTCGCGGCTGGCGAAGACCAAGTCGGGCGACCGGCCGCGCCTGCTGCTGACGACGGTCAATGCCGCGCTGCAGCGCGTGCCGGCCTTCTCCAAGGTCGCCTCCGAGAGCTTCTCGGCCGCGCCGGGCAACATGGTCGATATCGAGCAGCTCGCGCGCTGGCTCGACATGAACGGCTATCTGCGGACCTCGACCGTGCGCGAGACCGGCGAATTCGCCGTGCGCGGCGGCATCGTCGACCTGTTCCCGCCGGGCATGCCGGCGCCGATCCGGCTCGACTTCTTTGGCGACACGCTGGAATCGATCCGGACCTTCGACCCCGAAACGCAGCGCACCACCGGGCAGTTGCGCGGGCTCGACCTCGTGCCGATGTCCGAGGCGCAGATGACGAGCGAGAGCATCACGCGCTTTCGCCAGAGCTACATCACGACCTTCGGCACGCCCGGCCGCGACGATACGCTCTACGAGGCGGTCAGCGAGGGGCGCAGGCCGGCCGGTCTCGAACACTGGTTGCCGCTGCTGGCGGAGCGGCTGGATACGCTCTTCACCTATCTGCCCGACGTGCCGCTGGTGCTCGACCATCAGGTCGAGGATGCCGTCGGCGAGCGCATCAGCCTGATCAAGGATTATTACGATGCCCGCAAGGCGGCGATGGAGCAGCCGAGCGCGGGCGGCATGCCCTACAAGCCGCTGAAGCCGGATGCGCTTTATCTCTCGCCGGCCGACTGGCGCGGCGTCATCGACCAGTCCGGCGTCGCGGCGCTGACGCCGTTTCAGCTGCCCGACAGCGACGGCAAGCTGATCATCGACCTGGGTGCGCGACAGGGCAGAAGCTTCGCCGCCGAGCGCGCCGACAATGCCGGCAGCGTCTTCGATGCGGCCGTGGCGCATGTGAAGGCGCTCGAAAAGGACGGCAAGCGCGTCATTCTCTCCGCCTGGTCGGAGGGCTCGCGCGAGCGCCTGGCGCATGTGCTGGCCGACCACGGCCTGAAGAACGTGCAGATGACCGGCTCGCTGCGCGCCGCCTTCGACCTCAAGCCCGGCACGACGGCGCTCGCGGTCTGGGGCTTCGAGACCGGCTTTGAGGCCGGCAAGCTCGCGGTCGTCGGCGAGCAGGACATCCTGGGCGACCGGCTCGTCCGTCCGCGCCGCAAGGCGAAGCGCCCGCAGGATTTCATCGCGGAGCTGTCCTCGCTCTCACCGGGTGATCTCGTCGTCCATGTCGATCACGGCATCGGCCGCTTCATCGGGCTGAAGTCGATCACCGCAGCGGGCGCGCCGCATGATTGCTGCGAGATCCACTATGCCGGCGACACGAAACTCTTCCTGCCGGTCGAGAATATCGAGCTGCTCTCGCGCTACGGCTCGGAGGATACCGAGGTCCAGCTCGACAAGCTCGGCGGCGGCGGTTGGCAGGCGCGCAAGGCCAAGCTGAAGCAGCGCATCCGCGAGATGGCGGGCAAGCTGATCCAGATCGCCGCCGCCCGCGCCTTGAAGGAGGCGCCGCGCCTGATCCCGCAGGAGGGGCTCTACGACGAGTTCTGCGCCCGCTTCCCCTTCGAGGAGACGGAGGACCAGCAGGCGACGATCGACGCCGTGCTCGACGACATGGCGGCGGGGCGGCCGATGGACCGACTGGTCTGCGGCGATGTCGGCTTCGGCAAGACCGAGGTGGCGCTGCGCGCCGCCTTCGCCTGCGCGCTCAACGGCAAGCAGGTTGCGGTCGTGGTGCCGACCACATTGCTGGCGCGCCAGCACTACCGCAATTTCGCGGATCGCTTCAGCGGCCTGCCGGTGCAGGTCGGCCAGGCTTCGCGCTTCGTCTCGGCTCCCGATCTCAAGGCGGTGAAACAGGGTGCGAAGGACGGCACGCTCGATATCGTCGTCGGCACCCATGCGCTGCTCGGCAAGGGCGTCGAGTTCAAGGATCTCGGCCTCGTCATCGTCGACGAGGAGCAGCATTTCGGCGTCGCCCATAAGGAACGCCTCAAGGAGTTTCGTGCCGAGGTGCATATGCTGACGCTTTCGGCGACGCCGATCCCGCGCACGCTGCAGCTCGCCATGACCGGCGTGCGCGAGCTCTCGATCATCGCGACGCCGCCGGTCGACCGTCTTGCCACGCGCACCTTCGTCACGCCCTTCGACCCGCTGATCGTGCGCGAGGCGCTGCTGCGCGAGCGCTATCGGGGTGGCCGCAGTTTCTATGTCGTGCCGCGCATCGAGGACATCGCCGATGTGAAGGACTTCCTCGACAAGCAGGTGCCGGAGGCCAAGGTCGGCATCGCCCATGGCCAGATGGCAGCGGGCCAGCTCGAGGACGTGATGACGGCCTTCTACGAGGGCCAGTACGACATCCTGCTCTCGACCACGATTGTCGAATCCGGGCTCGATATCCCAACCGCGAACACGCTGATCGTGCACCGCGCCGACATGTTCGGCCTGGCCCAGCTCTATCAGCTGCGCGGCCGCGTGGGCCGTTCGAAAGTGCGCGCCTATGCGCTCTTCACGATGCCGGCCAACCGCAAGCTGACCGACCAGGCGGAGCGCCGGCTCAAGGTGCTGCAGTCGCTCGACACGCTGGGCGCCGGATTCCAGCTTGCGAGCCACGATCTCGACATCCGTGGCGCCGGCAACCTGCTCGGCGACGAGCAGTCCGGGCATATCAAGGAAGTCGGCTACGAGCTTTACCAGCAGATGCTGGAGGAGGCCGTCGCGGCGCTCAAGGCCGGCGTCGAATTCGAGAGCGAGGCGCAGTGGTCGCCGTCGATCCAGATCGGCGCGCCGGTGATGATCCCCGAGCACTACATCGCCGACCTGACGCTCAGGCTGACGCTCTACAAGCGCCTCTCGACCATGGACGATGACGGCGACATCCAGTCCTTCGGGGCGGAGCTGGTCGATCGTTTCGGGCCACTGCCCGAGGAGGTCCAGCAGTTGCTGGAGATCGTCGCGATCAAGGCGCTGTGCAAGCGCGCCAATGTCGAGAAGGTCGAGGCCGGCCCGAAGGGCATCATCGTCGCCTTCCGCGACAACGAGTTCGCCAACCCGGAAGGCCTCGTCTCCTATGTCGCGAAGATCGGCATGCTGGCCAAGGTCCGCCCCGACATGCGCGTCGTCTTCATCGATGATTTCGAGACGGCGGAAGCACGCCTCAAGGGTACGCGCCGCCTGCTGACGGACCTTGCACGCATCGCGGAACGGAAGAAGGCGGCTTGATGGGCAGGGCCGGCTCGCGCCGTCATCGCGGCGGCGCGCGTCCCGCTATGCAATGATCGCTTCCTTGGGCGAGCGGGACTAAGCGGCAAGCCGTGTGTGGCGCGGCGGACACTCGCATCGCGACAGGGCTTCGGGGAGTTCCTGGTACCCCTGAAATACATTTGTGTCATCAAACATTCATCTGTATGGTTCATGGCAAAACCGCTGCCCACGAGGCAGCCCGCACCCCGTGAGGGGCGCGTGTCTGGAGGGACGCCATGCACCGTGTCGTGCAAATCTCGGACACTCATCTCAGTCCGAACAAGCCGCATTTCGCCTGCAACTGGGAGCCGCTGACCGCCTGGCTCGCGGCGGAGAGGCCGGCGCTCGTGATCCATACCGGAGACGTTACCGTCGATGGCGCAGATATCGACGAGGACATGTCGCATTGCCGGGGGCTGCTCGATGCCATCGGCGTGCCGGTGCTGAGCATCCCGGGCAACCACGATGTCGGAGAAGCCTATCACCCGCACCAGCCGGTCAACGATCAGCGCCTCGCCCGCTGGCGCCGCTATCTTGGTGAGGATTTCTGGGTCCGCGACCTCGAAGATTGGCGGTTGATTGGGCTCAACTCGATGTTGTTCGGCAGCGACGAAGCCGAGGAGCGACGCCAGCTCGCCTGGCTCGAAGGCCAGATCGCCGAAGCAGGCGGGCGCCGCCTCGGCTGGTTCCTGCACCGCCCGCTCTTCGTCGAGGCGCCGGACGAAGGCGACAAGGGCTATTGGAGCGTGCCGCCGCGGCCGCGCGCGCAATTGCTTGATCTCGTCGTCCGACACGATGTCGCCTTCGTCGCCAGCGGACATCTGCACCGCGCCCACGACTTCACGGTCGGCGGCACCCGCTACATCTGGGGGCCGTCCTCCGGCTTCGTCGTTGGTCCCGAGCTGCAGCCCGGCATGGCGGGTTCGACCACGCTCGGCGCCGTCACCTATGATTTCGACGGCAGGGATTTCGCGGCCACGATCCACGAGATCGCGGCGCTGAAGACGCTCTGGATCGACGATGTGATCCACGAGGTCTATCCGCCCCGCGCGGCCTGACGAGACGCTGTCGGCGGTATCCCGCGCCGCATCCGGCCCACTCTGCGATCCGAGCTTTACAGGAAAGAGGCGAACGACATGGCAACAGTCGCGCTGTCCTCCATCGCCAAATCCTTCGGGTCCACGAAGGTGCTCGGCGGCGTCGATCTCGAGATCGCCGAGGGCGAGTTCCTGACGCTCGTCGGCCCGTCCGGCTGTGGCAAGTCGACCTTGATCCGGATCATCGCCGGGCTTGAGCATCAGGACGGCGGCAGCGTCGCCATAGGCGGCAACCGTGTCGATCACTTGCGCCCGCATGAGCGGCGCGTTGCGATGGTGTTCCAGTCCTACGCGCTCTACCCGCATATGAGCGTACGGGCGAACATGGCCCTGCCGCTGACGATGTCGCGGCTGAAGCTCTGGCAGCGCTTGCCGTTGCTCAAGCTGCTCTCCGGGCAGCGCCGCGAGGTCATGCGCGGCATCGGGGCCGATGTCGACGCGGTTGCGGCGCAACTCCAGCTCGACCATCTGCTCGATCGCAAGCCGTCCCAGCTTTCCGGCGGCCAGCGCCAGCGCGTCGCGCTCGGCCGCGCCATGGTGCGCAGCCCCGACGTCTTCCTGATGGACGAGCCGCTTTCGAATCTCGATGCCAAGCTGCGCGTCCACATGCGCACGGAGTTGGCGGAGCTGCACAAGCGGCTCGGCGCCACCTTCGTCTACGTCACGCACGACCAGGTCGAGGCGATGACGATGTCCGACCGCGTCGCGATGATGGATTCAGGCGCCATCCTCCAGCTCGGCACGCCATCGCAGCTCTATGAGAAGCCGGCTTCGCTCAAGGTCGCGCAGTTCATCGGCAGCCCGGCGATCAACCTCCTGCCCGCGACGGTTGCGGCCGGCGGCCGCCTCGAATTCTTCGGGCGGCCGATGGCTCTGGCCGTGCCCGCGGCGCAGGGGCAGACGGTGACGCTCGGCATCCGCTCGGAAGCTCTGTCGCTCGCCCATGGCGAGACCGGGCGTGCCTCGTTCTCGGCGCGGCTCCGACGCAAGGAGAATCTCGGCTCCGAATACATCCTGCATTTCGACCTTGCCGGCCATACGCAGGGCGTGACGATGCGCGCGACGCCCGCAACGGCCGCCGGGGTGAATGAGAGCGCCGAAGTCATGCTCGGCTTCGACGAGACGGCTGCCCATGTCTTCGGCGCCGATGGCGACCGGATCGAGCCGCGCGGCCAGGCCGGAGCGATCGGCTCCGTCGTCCCGCTGAGGGCCGGAGCATGACGCTTGCCCTCACATCGCCGGCGGCGTTCGCGCCCACCGCCCGCCGCAGGTTCCGGATCGAACGTTTTACCGGGCTCGGTTTCGCGCTGCCGGCCTTCATCCTGCTGCTGCTGACGATCCTCGGGCCGCTCGCTGTGCTTTTGCTGCTCAGCGTCACCAATTACGAGTTCGGCGGCGTCGACATGGACTGGGTCGGCCTCGCCAACTTCCAGAAGGCGCTGGCCGATCCGATCATCCGTCGCTCCCTCGTCAACACGCTGCTCTATGTCGCGATCGTCGTTCCGGGCGGCGTGTTCGGGGCGCTGTTGATCGCTGTCATGGTGCATCGCCGTAGCCGCACCCGTTCGTTCTACGAGGTTATCTACTTCCTGCCGGTGACCTCGACGCTGATCGCCATGGCGACGGTCTGGCAGTTCCTGCTCCACCCGTCGCTCGGCCCGGTCAACGGCCTGCTGAAATGGCTGGGCTTCGCCCCGATCGCGTTCCTGAGCGAGCCTTCGACCGCCTTGGCGACGCTGGCCGTGATCGGCATCTGGCAGTTGCTCGGCTTCAACATGATCCTGTTCCTTGCCGGGCTGACCGCGATCCCGCGCGATCTCTACGAGGCGGCCGATATCGACGGCTGCTCCAGTGGGATCGACCGCTTCCTGACGATCACCTGGCCGCTGCTCGGGCCGACGACGATGTTCGTCCTCGTCACGACGATGATCACGGCCTTCAAGATCTTCGACACGGTCGCGGTGATGACGCGCGGCGGTCCGGTCGGCTCGACCGAGGTGCTGCTCTACAACATCTATCTCGAGGGCTTTCAGTACTTCCACACCGGCTATGCCGCGGCGCTGACCTTCATCTTCCTGGCCTTCATCCTCGTCTTCTCGGCTGCGCAGACCTTCGCCCTCGACAAGAAGGTGCACTACTGATGGCCGAGCTCGCGCTTCCCGCAGCCGTGTCGGTCACGCCCGTCCATTCTGTACTGCGCCGCTTCCTGTCGCTCATCCTGGTCCATGGTGTGCTGATCGCCGGGGCGATCTTCATGCTGGCGCCCTTCGTCTGGATGCTGGTGACCTCGATCAAGCCGCCGTCCGAGATCTTCAGTGCCGAGATCTCGCTCTGGCCGAAGCAGTTCTACGGCATCGAGAACTTCAGCTTCGCGATGGAGAAGGCGCCGCTGCTGCGCTTCGCGCTCAACGGCGTCATCATCTGCACCGGCATCCTGATGGTGCAGTTGCTTGTCGCGATCCCTTGCGCCTATGCGCTGGCGAAGCTGAACTTTCCCGGGCGCAACGCGCTGTTCGTCCTGGTACTTCTGGGCTTGTGCATCCCGGTCCAGGTGCCGGCGATGCCGCTCTACATCGCGCTCGCCCATCTCGGCCTGCTCAACACCTATTTCTCGATGATGGTGCCGTTCTTCCTCTCGGTCTTCGCCATCTTCCTGTTCCGCCAGTTCTTCCGCAGCTTCCCGGACGACATCATCAACGCCGCCCGCCTCGACGGCATGAGCGAGTTCGAGATCGTCTGGCGCATCGTGACGCCGAGCGCCTGGCCGGCCATCGCTGCCTTCTCGGTATTCTCGACGGTGGCGCACTGGAACGACCTCTACTGGCCGCTGATCGTCATCTCCGACGCGAAGCTCGCGCCGCCGCCGCTCGGGATGATGTTCTTCGCCGATGCAGAGACGGGATCGAACTACGGCGCGCTCACCGCAGCAGCGACGATCCTGACGGCACCGCTCGTCATCGCGTTCCTCGTCGCCAGGCGCAGGTTCATCGACGGCATCACCATGACAGGGGTGAAGTAGCCGGCTCGCGATGGCAGGCGCCGTCCGAACCGCGACCCGGAAAAAGTTCAGGCCTGAAGCATCGTCCAACCCGACAGCACCGCTGTCTCTGCCAAGGAGATCACCGCATGAAACCGTTAGGCAAAGTGCTTGCCGCAGCAGCGCTGGCCCTCGTCGCCTCGACGGCTGCGAGGGCCCAGGACGTCACGCTCGACGTGCTCTACGCCTTCCCGGCCTTCGCCAAGTTCCACGAGCCGATCGCTGCGGAATTCACGAAGAAGCATCCGAACATCAAGGTGAATTTCCGGGCGCCGGCGGCGAGCTATGACGAGGGACACCAGGCGATGCTGCGCCAGTCGGTCACCAACCAGCTGCCGGACGTCTACTATTCCGGCTTTCATCTGCTCACCGAGCTCGTCGAGACGCTCGACAAGCGCAAGCAGGTCGTCGATCTCGGCCCGCTGCTGAACGCCGAGCCTGAGGCCTGGCGCAAGGCAAATTATTCCGACGCGCTGCTCTCGCTCGGCCAGGTCGCCGGCAAGCAGGCCGGCCTTGCCTTCAACGCCTCGACACCGCTGATGTATTTCAACGCCGAGCTGGTGAAGAAGGCCGGCGGCGATCCCGACAAGATGCCCGACAACTGGGCCGACATCGTCGCGCTCGCCAAGAATATCCGCAGCGGCGACACCGCCGGCATGGCCTACAATATCCATGACTGGCCGGATGACTGGCTCTGGCGCGGCATGATCCTGCAGGGCGGCCACTCGATGCTGGCGGCCGACGGCAAGAAGGTCGCCTTCGGCGGCGATGTCGGTGAGAAGACGCTCGCCACCCTGCGCAGCTTCGTCACCGAGGGCGGCATGCCGCTGATCGACTGGGACCAGTCGCGCCAGCAGTTCATCGCCGGCAAGATCGGCATCTTCTTCGACACGCCGGCCCGCCTGCGCCAGGTCACCGACCTGATCGGCGACCGCTTCACGATGAAGACCGCGCTCTTCCCGGTCGACGACAAGGCCAAGGGCAAGCTGCCGACCGGCGGCAACGCGGCCCTGATCACCGCCAGGGACGCGGCCAAGCAGAAGGCGGCCTGGGAGTTCATCAAGTTCGTCACCGGACCGGAAGCCCAGAAGATCGTCGTCGAGACCGCCGGCTACATGCCGACCAATCTGCGTGCCGGCGAGGATGCCTTCCTCGGCCCGTTCTACAAGGACAATGCCAACTTCCGCACCATCAACGGCCAGGTCTCCCGCGCCGCGCCGTGGGAGGGCTATCCGGGCGGCAATTCGGTCCGAATCTGGCGTCAGCAGCGCGAGGTCGTCTCCGGCGTGATGCGGGGCGAGATCCAGCCCAAGACCGGCATCGAGCGCATCGTCTCCGAGACCGAAGCCCTGATGAAGTGAGCGATCGGCTCTGACTGTCTGCTCCCGCCGCCCGGCCTCGCCTCCGGGCGGCACCCCCATTGAGCCCTCCTCCTGAGGAGCGATCGGTAGGATCGCGTTTCGAAAGACGGTCCAGGCGCCTCCCGCGCTTGCTGGCGAATCCGTCGAGACGCCGCTTTGCGGCTCCTCAGGATGAGGGCTGAGGTTCCATGCCGCTCTTCAGTCCAAAGGCCCTTTCATGATCATCGCCCAGCTCAGCGACTTCCATGTCCGCCCGCACGGCCAGCCGGCCTACGGCATCGTCGACACCAATGCCGCGACCCGGCAGGCGATCGATGCCGTGCTGGCGCTGGAACCCCGGCCGGACTGCGTGATCGTCACCGGCGACCTCTGCGATTGCGGCCTGGCTGAAGAGTACGAGATCGTGCGCGCGGAGCTCGAGCGGCTGCCGATGCCGGTCTATGCCATTCCCGGCAACCATGACCGGCGCGAAGTCTTCGCCGAGGCGCTGGGGCAGGACAGCGCCTATCTGCCGAAACACGGCTTCCTGCACTACACCGTCGAGGATTTTCCGGTCCGCCTGATCGGGCTCGACACGGTGGTCGCCGGCGAGAGCGGCGGCGAGATCTGTGCCGAGCGCGAAGCCTGGCTCGCCGAGCGTCTAGCGGAAGGGCAGGGGCGACCGACCCTGATCTTCATGCATCATCCGCCTTTCGCTGTCGGCATCGACGGAATGGATTGCATTCCAGCCAGAGTCTCGCCCGGCTTCGTCGCGCTGATCGCCCGCCACCCGGAGATCGAGCGGGTGGTCTGCGGCCATTACCATCGTCCGATCCAGCGTCGCTTCGCCGGCACAATCGGCTATGTCGCGCCCGGCACGGCGCATCAGGTCGCGCTCGACCTGCGCCCCGGCACGGAGAACCGGCTCGTCATGGAGCCGCCGGCCTTCGCCGTCCATGTCTGGAAGCCGGAGACCGGGATCGTCAGCCATCTCCAGCCGATCGGGGATTATGGCTCCTCCCGGCCGTTCGTGCTCGACCCCGCCTATCCCGGCAAGCAGGAAGCCGTGGTCGCCTATGTCTGACCGTCGTCTTCACGGCCTTCTCGATCAGGCCGGTGTGCTGGCAGGCGAGGCAGCCGACCTGCTGGTCCGGATGCAGGGCGAGCAGCTCTCCGTCACCCGCAAGGAGCTGCGCGACGTCGTCACCGCCGCCGATCTCGCCTCGGAGCGCCTGATCATCGACGGGCTGCGGCGGCTGACGCCGGATGCGGCGATCCTGTCCGAGGAGGCGGGCTTCTCGGGCTCCTCCGAGGCGCCCCGCTGGATCATCGACCCTCTCGACGGCACGGTGAACTATGCTGGCGGACTGCCCTGGTTCTCGGTCACCCTGGCCTATCAGGAGCGGGGCCGCACCGTGCTCGGCCTGACGCATGCGCCGCTCGCCGGGCTGGTCGCACGCTATGCCGAGGGTGGGATCGCGACCGTCGATGGACGGCAAGCAGCGGTGTCGCAGACGGCGAGCCTTGCCGATGCGGTGGTCTCGATCTGCCTGACCTCGCATTATTCGCCGGAGGATTCCGAGCGGACGAGCAATGTCATCCGTCGCTTGGCCGGCCTCTGCCGGGGCGTCCGCGTCCTCGTCTCGGGCGGGCTGGAAATGTCACTCGTGGCGGCGGGGCGCCTCGACGCTTTCATCGGGCTCAAGGCCGACATCGTTTCCCACGCCGCGGCGATGCCGCTGGTGCGCGTCGCAGGCGGCAAGGTGACGACGGTCGCCGGGATCGCTTCACGCGACGAGGATCTGGAGAAGGTCGTCTCGAACGGCCTGATCCATGACGAGTTGCTGGAAGCGATCCGCGCCGCCTGAGGCCTTCACTGCAGGAGGAGGTGCTGAGCGAAGCGCGTCCGCTTTGCTGCCAGCGCCTCCGCCATCGCCGGATCCGGCATGATCACGCCATCGCCGTTCCCGGCGCCGCCGGCCAGGAGCGGTCCCCCGATGCCGAGGCGCGCCAGCCGCGCTGCGCCGAGCGCAGGTCCGACGGCCGCGCTCTGCGACCGGGACAGCGGCATGCCGGTGGCGCTCGCGACCAGGGTGGCCCAGAGCCGGCTGTTGGCTCCGCCGCCAACCAGCGAGATGCGTTCGACAGTCGCACCCGTCGACAGCAGCGCATTGTGGCAATCGGCGAGAGCCATCGCCACGCCCTCGAGCACCGCCTGGACGAGGTGCAGGTGCGTCGTCGCCGTGGTCAGGCCCGAGAAGCTCCCCGTCAGGCCGGCGTCGTCATGGGGCGTGCGCTCGCCGGCCAGATAGGGGGTGAACACCGGCGTTTCTCGCACCGGTAGCGCCGCGGCCTCGACCTCACGGACCAATGCAGGAGCGTCGGTGGCGCCCACGAGCCGCGCGACCCAGCCCAGTGCGGCCCCGGCGCTGAGGATGCAGCCATTTTGCGCGAAAAGGCCGTCGATCGCATGCCGATGCGTGTGCATTCCCTGTCCGCGCGCCGGCAGGAAGGTGTCGTTCGCCAGGAAATACACGCCCGAGGTGCCAAGGCTGATCGAAGCTGCCCCCGGCGCGACGATGCCCGCGCCGACACCGCCGCACATGTTGTCGCCCGCGCCGCCGACGACGGGCGTGCCCGCCGCCATGCCCCAGCGTGCGGCAAGCTCCGGAAGCACGGCGCTACTGATCTCGTGGGAAGCGGTGAGGGCGGGCATCTGCTCGGCCGATACGCCGCAGGCGGCGAGCAGCGCGGGTGACCAGGCGGCGGCGCACGTGTCCATCAGCAGGGTGGCGCTGGCATCGGCGTGGTCGCTGGCGGCGACGCCGGTCAGGCGCAGCCTGACATAGTCCTTGGGCAGCAGGATGCGCCGGGCCTTCGCCAGCACCTCCGGCTCGTGGCGGGCGAGCCAGAGCAGTTTCGGCGCCGGAAAGCCGACCATGGCGCGGCAGCCGACGAGGCCGGCGAAATCCGGC
The DNA here is from genome assembly GCF_001429395.1 of Allobosea sp. Root381. Taxonomy (GTDB): domain Bacteria; phylum Pseudomonadota; class Alphaproteobacteria; order Rhizobiales; family Beijerinckiaceae; genus Allobosea. Next base: position 51,715 of record NZ_LMJT01000011.1, on the reverse strand, counting down.
ACCGCCGCCTCGATCTCGGCGCATTCGGCCCGGGCGCGGCCATCGTTCCAGAGGATGGCCGGCCGTAGCACCTGATCCGACGCATCGAGGCAGGTGACGCCGAGCATCTGGCCGGAAAGGCCGATCGCGCCGACCGCCGCCATGCGGCGCGGCGCGGCGGCATGAAGCGCATCGAGCGTCGCCGCGACCGCTGCCCACCAGTCCCGCGGATCCTGCTCGGACCAAAACGGTTGTGGGAGCGACAGGGGGATCGGAGCGCTCGCCTCGGCCACGACCGCGTCGTGCTCGTCCACCAGCACGGACTTCACGCCCGAGGTGCCGAGGTCGATGCCGAGGACGAGCGTCATTGCCGCCCTTGCTTGTGCAGCGCCAGTGCCGCTGCCGCGGCAGCCTCGTCGGTGATTAGCACCGAGACCAGCCCAGCGCGCAGGGCAGCTGTGATGACCGCGGCCTTGTTGCTGCCGCCGGAGGCCAGGATCACGGTCGGGATGCGACGCAGGCCCTCCAGCGGCAGGGCGATGGCCCGGCGATTGATCGGATGGCCGATCGCTTCTCCCCGTGCATCGATGAACTGTCCGAGCAGGTCGCCGACGGCGCCGGCCGCCGCCAGTTCCTCCGTGCCGACATCGCGGGGGAGGCCGTAGCGCACGAGCAGCGAGCGCTCGCTCAGGTCGCCGGCGCTGAGGATTGCGACATCGGTGGCGCGAATGCGCGAGAAAGCGGCTTCGAACACGTCCTGCTCCAGGATGGTGTCGCGCGATTGCGGCGTGCCGGCATAGATCGGTGCGGCGAGGTAGTGGCACTCGGCCTGCCAGAGCCTGGCGAAGCGGCTGGCGATCTCGAAGGTGTTGAGCTCGATGCCGTAGGTCAGCCCGCCCATCATCGAGGTCACGGTGAGGTCGCGATACTGGCCCGGGCGGATGTGCCGGATCGTCTCCCGCAGCGTCCCGCCCCAGCCGACGCCGAAGACGCCGGAAGGATGCTCCTCGACGATGCGCGAAACGAATTCGCCGGCCGCCCGGCCGATCTGCGCCGAGAGCTGCGCGGCATCGCCGGGCGTGGGCACGACGATGGCCTGTTTGAGGCCGAAGGCCTCGACCAGCCCATGCTCCAGCCGGACGCAGCTCTCCAGCCGCGAGTTGATCGTAATATTGACGAGACCGCTGCTGCGCGCCTCGACCAGCAGACGGTTGACCCTGAGCCGCGTCATCTTCAGGCGCTCGGCGATCTCCGCCTGGGTCAGGCCTTCCATGTAGTAAAGCCAGGCGGCTCTGACCTCGGTCTGGGCATCCTCCGGCATCTCGGCATCCTGATCGCGGGGCTGGGCGAGGCCGCTTGATTCGAAAGCGACCGATGAGCTGTTTCGTCGCTTGGCCTACATCGCTTTGGCAGGGCACCACAATGCAGGTGCTTGGCCATTTCCGAACACGGATTCGCCTTGACCGTGACTAATGTAAATATACAAATACATTTGTTGAAGAACTTTTCTACCGGAGCGCCTTTGCGAGATGTCCCACGCCGTCTTTCTCCATGCCGCCGGCGATGCGCGCGTCGCGCCCTTCAACCTTCGGGAGGGGGGTGCCGGCGAAACCCTGCTCGATGTGGCCGCTGTGGGCCTCTGCGGCAGCGACCTGCACTACTACAAGGATGGCGGCATCGGCTCGGCCGTGATCGCTGCGCCCTTCGTGCCCGGGCATGAGTTCAGTGGCTGGCTGACCGAGGATCTGCCGGAGCTCGGCCTCGCCCGCGGCATGCTGGTCGCCGTCGATCCCAATCAGGCTTGTGGGCATTGCGAACATTGCCAGCGCGGCCATCCCAACCTCTGCCCCGAGGTCGTCTTCATCGGCGCACCGCCGAATGACGGGGCGATGACCGAACGGATCTGGGTGCCGAAATCGCAGATTGTCCCCGTGCCACAGAACCTGTCACCGAGCGATGCGGTGATGCTCGAACCGCTCGGCGTTGCGATCCACGCGGTCGATCTCGCCAGGCCGGGACTGCTCGAACGTGTGGCGCTGGTCGGTTGCGGGCCGATCGGCCTGCTGATCCTCCAGGTGCTGCGGGCCATGGGTGTGGGCGAAATCCTGGCTTGCGAGCCGCAGCCGCATCGGCGCGCCCTTGCGCTGAAGCTCGGGGCCAGCAAGGTCGGCGAGAGCGTCGCCGATATCACTGAATGGACGAAAGGCGAGGGGCTGCCGCTGGTCATCGAGGCGACGAACGTGCCCGAGGGCTTCCGCGACGCCATTCGCGCCGCGCGCATCGGCGGGCGAATCGTGCTGGTGGGCATCCCCGATGGCGACAGCTACGTGATACCGGCGGCCGAGGCGCGCCGGCGCGGCCTGACGATCAAATTCTCGCGGCGCATGGGCCATGTCTATCCCCGGGCCATCGAGCTCGTCGCGACGGGCAAGGTCGATGTCGACGCCGTCGTCTCGCATCGATTTTCGCTCGAGGAAGCACCGAAGGCATTTCGGCGCCACGCCGCCAACGAGCCGGGGCTGGTGAAGAGCCTGATCTATCCGGGCCAGCAGCACCGGAAATGAGCGCGATCCCGGCGCGGAGGCCCGGCGATCATTTGAAGCCGATCAGCATTCCGTCCGCACCGAGTGACAGTTGCAGGCCCTGGCGGCGGGTGTCGAGGTTCATCGTGACGCCCTTCGCGTTCTGCAGCCAGACGCTGCCGCGGCCCGCGCGCCCCAGCGCCCAGCCTTCCTGCAACTGGAAATAGGCGCCGGCGAAATCGCCGACACGCTTCAGCCCGTAGACCCGTCCGCGGGCAGTCAGTTTCGACGCTCCGATGCCGCCGAATCCCACCCCGCCGATCGTGATGCCGTATGAGCGTCCGCGGAAATTGAGCGTGCCGCCGCCGACCTGGCCCGACCCGATGAAGGCGACTTGAAGCTGCTCGATCCGCACCGACCCGGTTTGCGGACCGAGTTGCCGCTGCTGGGCGGCGGCAGGCGTTGCCAAAAGCATCAGCGCCGCGGCCGTGCCCAGTAGGGATTGTGTAGCGTTCATCGCGTCCTCCCTGATCGGTGCCTACCAGTAGCGATAGTTCACCATGGCTTGATCGTTGCTATCGGCTTGGCGATCGGCTCGGCTTTCGGCCAAACCCCCATTGGCTTTCCGGGCCTTCCGCTTCGAAGATGCAACGGGTGTGCCCTCTTCGAGCAGGCTTCGCCCGGCCACCATCATGGCCTCCCTCATGTCGGGGGCGAGCACCGGGAAGCTCAGGTCCAGCCCTTCGAGGCGCTCGACGATCGTGGCGGCGACCGCCAGCCGGGAAAACCATTTGTTGTCCGCCGGGATGACGTGCCAGGGCGCTTCCTTCGTCGCCGTGTGGCGGATCATCGAGTCGTAGGCCGCCATGTACTCGTCCCAACGCGCTCTCTCGGCGATGTCGCCCGCGGAGAATTTCCAGTGCTTGTCGGGATCCTCTATCCGTTCGAGGAAGCGCTTGCGCTGCTCCTCCTTCGAGAGATGCAGGAAGAACTTGAGGATCACCGTTCCGTTGCGGACGAGGTGACGCTCGAAAGCGCGAATGTCCTCGAACCGTTCCTTCCAGATGTCCTTGGTGACGAGCTCCGGCGGCAGGTTCTGCTTGGCCAGGACATCCGGGTGGACCCGCGCGACCAGCACTTCCTCGTAATAGGAACGATTGAAGATGCCGATATGCCCGCGTGGCGGGAGGGCGACCGTCGTGCGCCAGAGAAAGTCGTGCTTCAGTTCCTCGGGACTCGGGACCTTGAAGGACGTGACCTCGCAACCCTGTGGGTTCACGCCGGACATGACGTGTTCGATGGTGCTGTCCTTGCCTGCCGCATCCATGGCCTGGAGAACGATCAGGATCGATCGCTGCCCATCGGCGTAGAGCTTTTCCTGGAGATCGCGCAGGCGCTTGACGCCTGACGCCAGCAGATCCTTGACCTCATCCTTGTCGATATCGAAGCCGAGCGTTTCGGACGGCGAGAGGTCGTCCAGCCGGAACTTGTGGCCGGTCTTGATCCGAAAGCTCTTCACGATGTCGGAAGGCTTCATCATCGGCTCCCCCCGGAACGCGCTCGACCATGCCGCCATCCGCGTCAGCGACACTATCGGGTGAAGCGCCGGGATCACAAGGCGCTTCCTCGCATGCGGGTTCGGCGTCGGGTGGCGGGGACGGCACGCATCGCGATTGGCCGCTCGGAGGAACTCCGCCGATGGACCGTGAGTTGACGCCTGCGTGAGGCGGCCTGTTCGCCAAAGCCGGAGGTGCATCGTGGGCGCCCTTTTCGCATATCTGCTGGCGCAAATGACGGCCGTGTTGAAGCGAATGGCGGTCGTCTACGCCATCCTGGCCGCGGGAGGCCTGCTTGCAGTATTCGCCGGGGGTTATGCTCTCGATGCGCTCCGCGCTGTCCTGACATTCCGCTATGGCCCTCTTGCCGGCAGCCTGATCGTCGCGGGCATCCTCGCGGCCGTTGCCGCGATAGCCTTTGCCGCAGCCCTTTTCCTGCGCGCACGCCCACGCCCTGCGGCGAGCGCCGCAAAATCCTCCTCCTACGGCACGCCGCCGACCCGCCTGCCATATTCGCGGGAGGAGTTGACGGCCCTGGCGTCGGCGGCAGCCGGCGCCCTATGCGCGGGCCTCGTCATCTACAAATCGCCCAGGCTGCGCGATTGGCTCTCGGGTGGTCGCCGCCCGTAGCCGTTTGCTCGACGCGGCCGTCTCAGCCCTCGAGCCGAAAAACGAGAGCCGCGAGCGGTGGCAGGACGACCTCGAGTGAGGCCGGCTCGCCGCCATAGGCCTCTGCCAAAGCCGAGACGCCGCCTTCGTTCCCGATTCCCGAACCACCATAATGGCTCGCGTCGCTGTTGAGGATTTCGCGCCAGTACCCGGCATGGGGAACGCCAACGCGATAGTTGGACCGGGCCATTGGCGTCATGTTCGCGATGACGAGCACCGGGGCATGCCCGGGAGCAGAGCGGATGAAGGCATAGACGCTGTTCTGGCGATCGTCCTGGATGACCCAACGAAAGCCGTCGGGCGAGGCGTCGGTGGCGTAGAGCACCGGTTGCTCGCGATAAATCCCGTTCAGGTCGCGAATGAGCGCCTGCATGCCGTGGTGCCGGTCGTCCGCGAGCAGATCCCAGTCGATTTCGCCGTCGTGATCCCATTCGCGCCGTTGGGCGATCTCGCCGCCCATGAAGAGCAGCTTCTTGCCGGGATGCGTCCACATGAACGCGAAATAGGCGCGCAACCCGGCGAATTTCTGCCAGTCATCGCCCGGCATCTTCGCCAGCAGCGAACCCTTGCCGTGAACGACCTCGTCATGGGAGAGTGGCAGGACGAAATTCTCGGAAAAGGCATAGACGAGCCCGAACGTCATCTCGTCATGGTGGTGGCTGCGATAGAGCGGATCGCGCTGCAGGTAGTGCAGCGTGTCGTGCATCCAGCCCATGTTCCACTTGAAGGAGAAGCCCAGCCCGCCTTCGGCAGAGCGGCGCGTGACGCCGGGCCATGCGGTGGATTCCTCCGCGATCGTGATCACGTCGGGCTGTCGCTCGCCGACGACTGCGTTCAGCTGGCGCACGAAGGCGACCGCTTCGAGGTTTTCCCGGCCGCCATGGATGTTGGGGCGCCATTCGCCCGGCTCGCGGCTGTAGTCGCGGTACAGCATCGAGGCGACTGCATCGACGCGGAGCCCGTCGACATGGAAATGCTCGATCCAGTGCAGCGCGCTGGCGATCAGGAAATTGGCGACCTCCCGTCGGCCGAAATTGTAGATCAGCGTGTTCCAGTCCTTGTGGAAACCTTCGCTCGGGTCCTCGTGCTCGTAAAATGCCGTGCCGTCGAACCGGCCCAGCCCGTGCGCATCCGAGGGAAAATGCGCCGGAACCCAGTCGACGATGACGCCGATCCCTTCGCGATGGCAGGCATCGACGAAGAGCGCGAAATCCTCGGGCTCGCCGAAGCGGCGCGACGGGGCGAAGAGGCCGAGCGGCTGATAGCCCCATGAGCCGGTGAAAGGATGCTCCGCGATCGGCATCATCTCGACATGGGTGAAGCCCATCGCCTTGGCATAGGGCACGAGCCGCTCCGCCAGGCCGCGCCAGTCCAGCACGCCGCCTTCGGTATCGCGCACCCAGGAGCCGGGGTGGATCTCATAAATCGATATGGGGGCTACGACGCTCTGTCGCTCGGCGCGTGTCGCCATCCACTCCGCGTCGCCCCAGAGATGCGAGGCATCGCGCGGCACGATGGACGCGGTACCCGGCGGGAGCTCTGCCGCCCGCGCGACCGGATCGGCCTTCTGCGGAAGCACCCCGCCGTCGCGGTCGACGACTTCGTATTTGTAGAGCTCGCCGCTGCCGAGGCGTGGGACGAAAAGTTCCCAAACGCCGCTTTCGCCACGCCGGCGCATCATGTGGCGTCGGCCGTCCCAGGAGTTGAAAGTGCCGACGATCGACACGCGGCGCGCGTTTGGAGCCCATACCGCGAAGCGGACACCGCGCACCCCGTCCACAGTTGCCAGGTTCGAGCCGAGCGCGTGAGCCAGCTCGAAATGCCGGCCCTCGCCGATGAGATGGAGGTCGAGCTCGCCGAGCAGGGGACCGAATGCATAGGGATCCTCGGTCGTCTGCTCACCGCCGGGCCACCGGATCGCCAGGAGATAGGGGCCTTCGTCCAGCGCGCCGACGAAAAGGCCTTGCGGTTCCGACGCATGGAGCTGCTGCATAACACCGCCTTGGCTGGCCGAGACAGCCAACGCTCCGGGGAGGAAGACCCGCAGATAGCGCCCGCTGGGGCCCTGGCGTGGGCCCAGAACGGCGAAAGGCTCGCTAAGCCGGCCTGCCGCGAGGGCTGCCGCCGTTGCCAGATCGAGCACCGGGATGCGAGCAATGGCGGCGTCAGTCATCGGTCGTCGTTTCCGGAAGCAGATGCTCGATTAGCTCGGTCAGGCCACGCAACGGCACGCCCAGCCAGTCGGGGCGGTTGCTCACCTCGTAATTGACCTCGTAGGCCGCCTTCTCCAGCATGAAGAGATCGAGCAGGTCGCGGTCGCGCCCGGCAAGCTCCCCTTCCGCATTGCCTACCGCCTCGCGGTAAGCCTGCAGCAGCGCTCCCGGCATGAGCTGGCGGAAGAATTCGGCCAGCTGCTCCCACCGCTCCTCCTTCCCGGCCAAAGGCGCGCCCCGCCGCGCCGCCGCGAGGGCATAGTCGAGCGAGCGCAATATGCCGGCAACGTCGCGCCAGCCGCAGTCCTTGGCGCGACGTTCCGCCAGGGACAGAGAGGGCTCGCCCTCAAAGTCGATGATCATGACGTCGCCGCTCGCCACCAGCACCTGGCCCAGGTGGAAATCGCCGTGGATGCGGTGCAGCCGGCTGCCCTCGCCGGATCGGCAGAGTCGCTCCACGAGCGGCCCGAGTTCCTTGCGGCTCTTGAGAACTCTCTCGGCCAAGGCCTGCTCGGCAGGAGCGAGGGCGTCGCGGCCGCGGTCGAGATTCTGCAAGGCGGCCTCGACCCTCCCGCCGATCCGCGCCTGCCAGCGCGTGATCTGATCCCGACCGGCCGCGACGACGTCGAAGGCATCGTCCTCGCTGGGCTGGTCCAGCACGGCGTGCATTTCGCCGAGCCGGCGGCCGAGTGTCGCGGCGAAGCTCGCATAGCTCGCAAGCTGATCCTCGACGTCGAAATCCGCCCGCATCATCTCGTCGAGCACGCGGCCGAGATAGGAGGCGGTCCATTCCCAGGCATCGCCTTCGCCCGGGATGAAGGCCTGTGCGACAGACATAACGACCTCGTCGCCTTCCTGCGGCACATGCACGATCTCGCCCAGCAAGGCGGGGCTGTTGCGATAGCCGCGCTGGGTCAGGACACGCGTCATCTCCGCTTCCGGATGCTGGCCGCTTGCCAGTTTCCTGAAGAGTTTCAGCATGACCTTGTGATCGACGATCACCGACGAGTTCGACTGTTCGGCCGACAGCCAGCGGATCGGCGCGTCGGCCGTCAGTTCGATGCTGTCGATGGCGGGCGTCGGCCTGAAGGAGACCTGGCCGGCGGTGGTCGGAAGCGTTTTTTCGCTCCGCAGCAGGGCGAGCAACTCGTGAATGAAGCCCGGAAGCGCGAAGGCGTCCGTCAGGTAGCCGGTGCGGCGGCCGCGCCGGACGCGGGCAATAGCGAGCTGCTGCGGCAGCGCGGCCGTGATCTCGTCGTCCCAGCCGATGCCAAGCGGCAGCAGATAGCGCTCCGTTCCGCCGCCATGCACCGCCTCGACGGCGACCAGCGCCATCTCGCGGGCTGCGCCGAAGCGGGCGGTGTAGGCGACGCGGACGCTTTCGAGGGTCTGGTCCTTGGCCGCGAACCAGCGGCGCTTGGCGAGATAGGGCGGCAGGATGCTGGATTCGAACTCCTGTCGGTACTGCGGCGTGACCATCTCGTCCGGCCCCCCGCGCAGGACGAAGGTCGTGTATTCCGGCATCGCCTCAGGCGGTTGCGCCAGCCATGACGGCGCCTCGGCGCTTTCGGCGAGGACGAACCAGTAGAATCCGTATGGCGGCAGAGTCATGAGATAGGTGAGCTGGCCGATGGCCGGGAAGACCGAGTTGCCGAGCATCTCGATCGGGTGGCGGCCGGCGAATTCCGCGAGATCGAGCTCGAAGGCCTGCGCCGAGCGCGAGAGATTGGCGACGCACAGGATTGTCTCGCCGCCATATTCGCGCAGATAGGCGAAGGCCTTGCGGTTCTTCGGATAGAGAAAGCGCAAGCTTCCGCGGCCGAAGGCCTGATGCTCCCGGCGCACGGCGAGGATTCGCCGCGTCCAGTTCAGCAGGGAATGGGAGTCGCGCGCCTGCGCCTCGACATTGACCGCCTCGAAACCGTAGAGCGGATCCATGATCGTCGGCAGGACGAGGCTGGCGGGATCGGCCTTGGAGAAGCCGCCATTGCGGTCCGGCGACCATTGCATCGGGGTCCGCACGCCGTCGCGATCGCCCAGGAAGATATTGTCGCCCATCCCGATCTCGTCGCCATAGTAGATGACCGGCGTGCCCGGCATCGAGAGCAGCAGGCTGTTCATCAGCTCGATGCGGCGGCGGTCCCGCTCCAGCAGGGGAGCAAGCCGGCGGCGGATGCCGAGATTGATCCGGGCGCGCCGGTCGGAGGCGTAGAAGTTCCAGAGATAGTCGCGCTCGCTGTCGGTCACCATCTCGAGCGTCAGCTCGTCATGGTTGCGCAGGAAGATCGCCCATTGGCAGGTCTCGGGGATGTCCGGCGTCTGCCTCATGATGTCGGTGATCGGGAAGCGGTCCTCCTGGGCGATCGCCATGTACATCCGCGGCATCAGCGGGAAGTGGAACGCCATGTGGCATTCGTCGCCCTCGCCGAAATAGGCCTGGGTGTCCTCCGGCCACATGTTCGCCTCGGCCAGCAGCATGCGGTCGGGGAACGAGGCGTCGAGCTCGGCACGAATCCGCTTCAGGATAGAGTGGGTCTCGGGGAGATTCTCGTTGGAGGTTCCGTCGCGCTCGATCAGATAAGGCACGGCATCGAGCCTGAGCCCGTCGATGCCGAGTTCCAGCCAGAAACGCATGACGCCGAGAACCGCCTTCAGAACGGCCGGATTGTCGAAGTTCAAGTCGGGCTGATGCGAGTAGAAGCGATGCCAGAAATAGGCTCCCGCAGTCTCGTCCCAGGTCCAGTTCGAGCGCTCGGTGTCGAGAAAGATGATCCGAGTGCCGGAGTAGAGCTTGTCGGTGTCCGACCAGACATAGAAGTCGCGATGGGCCGAGCCCGGCTTGGCCAGCCGCGCCCTCTGGAACCAGGGATGCTGGTCGGAGGTGTGGTTGATGACCAGTTCCGTGATGATCCGCAGCCCGCGCTCATGGGCGGCACGGACGAAGCGCCGGACATCCGCGATCGTGCCGTAGTCGGGGTGGACGGCCTTGTATTCGGAGATGTCGTACCCGTCGTCGAGGCGCGGCGACGGGTAGAAAGGCAGCAGCCAGATGACGTTGACGCCGAGCCCCTGGATGTAGTCGAGCTTCGAGATCAGCCCCGCGAAATCGCCGATGCCATCGCCATTGGCGTCGTAGAACGACTTCATGTGCAGCTGGTAGATGACCGCGTCCTTGTACCATTGCGGGTCGGTCGCCTGGGCGTCTGGGGTGATCAGGCCTTCTTGCGCGTTCATGCGGCACCTTCCGGGGCGGAAAGCCGCCAGATCGAGAATGGTAGCTCGTGAGGATCGAGGGTGATCGTCTGCACCTTGCCGTGCCAATCGAAGCGGTGGCCGCGCATCAGATCTTCCACCGCGACGGAGGCATCGTCGGGCAGGCCGAACTCCCAGAGCGGGACCTCGATATCGGCACTGTGGGAGGCGAACGGATCGAGATTGACGGCGACGAGGATGATCTCGCCCGTTCCGCCGGCGCGCTTGCCGAAGCAGATGATCTGGTCGCTCGTGGCGTTGTAGAAGGTCAGGCCGAGATGGCTCTGCAGCGCCGGGTGGCTGCGCCTGATCAGGTTGAGGCGGGTTATCTCGGCAACGATGTTGCCGGGGGCCTGCCAGTCGCGCGGCTTGATCTCGTATTTCTCGCTGTCAAGATATTCTTCCTTGCCCGGAATCGCTGCCGCCTCGCAGAGCTCGAAACCGGAATAGACGCCCCATAGCCCGGACAATGTCGCAGCCAGCGCGGCCCGGATCAGGAAGCCTGGCCGGCCCGATTGCTGCAGGAAGAACGGGTTGATGTCGGGCGTGTTGACGAAAAAATGGGGGCGATAGACGTCCCGCGCCGGCGCCTGGTTCAGCTCGGTCAGATACTCCGTCAGCTCGGCCTTGGTGTTGCGCCAGGTGAAGTAGGTATAGGACTGCGAGAAGCCAACCTTGCCGAGGCGATACATCACCTTCGGCCGGGTGAAGGCTTCCGCCAGGAAGATGACGCCGGGATCGCGCGAGCGGATATCCGCGATCAGCCACTCCCAGAAGGGGAAGGGCTTGGTGTGCGGGTTGTCGACGCGGAAAAGGCGGACGCCCTCGTCGACCCAGCCCTGGACGACGTCGCGAAGTGCGAGCCAAAGATCGGGGATCGCTTCGCCGGCATAGAAATCGACGTTGACGATGTCCTGATACTTCTTCGGCGGGTTCTCGGCGTAGCGCATCGAGCCGTCGGGACGCCACTGGAACCAGCCGGGATGCTCGCGCAGCCAGGGGTGGTCGGGCGAGCACTGGATCGCGAAGTCGAGCGCGATCTCGAGCCCGTGTTCGGCGGCCCGCTTCACGAGAGCGCGGAAATCCTCGCGGCTGCCGAGCTCGGGATGGATCGCGTCATGTCCGCCTTCGGCGGCGCCGATAGCATAGGGGCTGCCGGGATCGTCCGCACCCGGCGTCATGGTGTTGTTGCGGCCCTTCCGGTTCGTCTTGCCGACGGGGTGGATCGGCGGGAAGTACAGGACGTCGAAGCCCATGGCCTTGATCGCGGGCAGGCGTTCGACCACGTCGCGGAACGTGCCGTGACGGGAGGGGCTGTCGGTTACCGAGCGCGGAAACAGCTCGTACCAGCTCGCATGGAAGGCGGCTTCGCGATCGGCCTCGACGGGGTAGGTCGCCTCCGAGCGCGTGGCGTGTGGCCGCGGATCGGCGCGCTCCATGGCCTGCAGCAGAGCCTCTGCCAGCAGCACGGAGGCGCTTTCGTCCTGCGACGGGCCGAGGCGGCGCAGATGCTCCTCGATCACCTTGCTATCGGGCGCCTCCGCCGCGCGGGCAAACCGCTCCAGCAGCAGCCGGCCTTCCGATATCTCCAGCGCGATATCGAGGCCGGCATCGCGCTTCTTGACGAGGTCGCGACGGAAGGTGGCGAAATCGTCCCACCAAGCTTCGATGGCGAAGAGGTGGCGGCCGACGCGACGCAAGGGAAAATGCGCCCGCCAACGATCATTGACGACGAGTTTCATCGGCGCGCGCGACCATTCGGCCTCGTCCGCCGCGCGCCACAACAGTTCGGCGGCGAGAACCTCATGGCCGTCACTGAAGATGTCGGCCGTCACCTCGACGATATCGCCGACGCAGCGCTTGGCCGCAAAGCGACCGCCATCGACGCTCGGGCTGACCGCCTCGATGGCGATGCGCTGCGCTTCCAGCTGCTCGCGCTGGCCGGGCAAGGCGGAAGCGGCGTCCATGACGCCGGGTCTGTCATCCAGCAGGAGCGCTGCTCCCGTCGCGGGAGCGAGTTCGAGCTCGGCGGGGCCGGTCGCCGGTACGGCGCCCAGCCGGGCCGCCAGCAGATCGACGTCGACCGAAGCGGCGTTGATTAGGTCGCGGTTCAGCAGCACGAGATGCCGCGTTCCATCCGCCGTTCTGCGTGCGACTGCATCGAGCGTCTCTTTCAGAGCGAGCGGCCGCATCGCATTGCCGCCACCACCACCCGATAGGTCCGCGGCGGCCTCGTTCGCGGCCACAACGGCGGCTTCGAGATCGGTGCTTCCGCGGGTCGCGGCTGCGAAATCCTCGGCCCTCGCGTGAAGGAACGGCGTCTCCATGCCGTGCTCGAAGCCCATCGGCATCAGCCAGCCATCGGCAAGCACCGCCGAGGCCATCAGCGCGAAGCGGCTGCTCCTTTCTGGGCTCGTCGGGCTCCGGGCCGGCCGCCGGGGCGAGAACGGGTCTTCCGGGAAGCCGATCAGCCCGGCCTCGGCCGAGATCGCATTGTATTCTTCGATCAGCCACGGCTCGCGGCCATCCCACCAGGCAATCGAGGAGGGCACGAAATCGAATGCGGCACCCGCTCGGGAGCGCTCCTCCCAGGATGTGCCGGGCATCCAGGCCATGGCCCTGAAATCGCGGTCCGCGGCGCGGGCCGGAGCGAGGAGCTCCGCCCAGGTCTCGATCGGCAGCGCCCTCGCATCGTGGCAACGCAGCCCGGAGACGCCCAACTCCTGCCAGCCGGCGACGATGCCCTGCCAGAACGCGATCAGGCGCTTGCTGGCCTGCTCGTCCCAGAATGCCGGCTGGGCCGCATCGACGGCATGGATGGTTCGCGGATCGAGCGGCTCGCCCCGCAGCGGCGCCCAGCAGCCGGTATGGGAGGCGGCGAGAGGGCCGCTCGCCTCGGCGCGCGTCACGGCGAGATCGATCCAGAGCTGCAGGCCGAGCTCGCCGCAATCCTGCGCCAGCTCGTTCAAGACCGGCTTGGCCTCGTGCTCGCGGATATGCGTCACCGAGCGGGTAAGAAACAGGTCGTTCGAGGCCGAAAAGGGCCAGGCGAGCAGAAGGTGGCTGAAGCCCAGCCGCTTGGCCTGCTGTGCCGATGCGCGCCATGTCAGCTCGCCGCCGAGCCATGGATGCAGGTAATAGATTCGCGGCGCCGCTTCGGCTCTCCTGTCGCGAGGAGGATGGGCGGGGCGTCCATGGACTTGCGCTTCGACGCCCTGCACTCGGCTCTCCTTTTCGCTTGGATGACCGTGATGCAACGACGGGACTGCTGGACGGGTTCCATCTTCGACGACGAGTCGGCGTCCCCGATGAGGCCAGTGATGGCCGCAGAGACGCATCGCTGCGCCCATCGCCCAACCGCGCGAAAACGGTCAGATGTTTCTGCGGCAACCGCTCGCGAAACCCTCGTGAACGAGAGAAATTGGCGCTATTCTCCGTTTGCGCGCGACGGGCGACCACAGGGTGTGAAACTGTGAGATGAGGGTCTGCGACAGGCCCGTTGCCGGACGCGTTCGACACTGCGCCTGCCGCCTGAACGACGGAGAATACGCCACGCACTGATGCTTCGGATCTTTCACACTCCGGTTGCCCGGAGGGATTGAAAGGAGACTGCAGTGGGTCTTGTTCTCGACAAGGTGCGTCGCGACGTCGGAGCGCAGACGCATGTTCACGAGACGACGCTGAGGCTCCAGCCCGGAACGATGACGGTCCTGCTCGGCGCGACGCTGGCGGGAAAGACCTCGCTGATGCGGCTGATGGCCGGCCTCGACAGGCCGACATCGGGGCGCATCCTGGTGGAGGAGGGCGGCCGGGAGAGGGACGTGACCGGCGTTGCCGTGCGCGAGCGCTCGGTCGCGATGGTCTACCAGCAGTTCATCAACTATCCGAACCTCGACGTTTTCGAGAACATCGCCTCGCCGCTCAGGGTGAAGGGACTGCCGAGGGCGGAGATCGAGAGCAAGGTGCGCGCCATGGCGCGGCTGATGCAGATCGAGCCCTTTCTCGAGCGGATGCCGCTCAACCTGTCAGGCGGCCAGCAGCAGCGCACCGCCATGGCCCGCGCGCTGATCAAAGGCGCCGATCTCATCCTGCTCGACGAGCCGCTCGCCAATCTCGACTACAAGCTCCGCGAGGAACTGCGCGAGGAACTCCCGAAGATCGTCCGCCTGTCGAATGCGACGGTCGTCTACGCCACCACCGACCCGCAGGAAGCCCTGCTGCTCGGCGACCAGACCGCCACGCTCTGGCAGGGCAGGGTGACGCAACACGGCCCGAGCGCCGCCGTGTATCGCCGGCCGCATAACCTGACGACGGCACAGATCTTCTCGGACCCGCCGTTCAATCTTCTGCCCTTCACCAAGAGCGCCGCGGAGATCCTCCTGCCCGGCGGTGCGCGCGTGCCTGCGCCTGGAGCGTTCGTAGGACTGGCGGATGGCAATTATCGGTTCGGCTTTCGTGCGCATCAGCTGGAGTTGCGCGCTGCGTCCGGGTCCGGCCTGCACTTCGGCGGCACCGTGCTTGTGGTCGAGATCGCGGGGTCCGAGAGCTTCGTCCATGTCGAATGCGCCGGGCAGCGCTGGGTGGCGCTAGCGCCGGGCGTGCACCGGTTCGAGCCGGGGGCCGCGATCTCGGTCCGTGTCGACCCCATGGCTGTCTTCGTCTTCGATTCCGGCGGGAGACTCGCTCACGCCCCGGCTTTCCTCTCGGCCGCCTGAGGAGGCGATTCATGGCGCGCATCGAGCTTTCCGATCTCGCGCATTCCTACAAGCCGGGGGCCACGGCACCCGCCGATTTCGCGCTGAAGCCGATGACGCTGACCTGGCGCCAGGGCGGCGCCTATGCGTTGCTCGGCCCCTCCGGCTGCGGCAAGACCACCTTGCTCAACATCATCTCGGGTCTGGTCATCCCCTCGCAGGGGCGCGTGCTGTTCGATGGCCGCGATGTCGCGCATCTGCCGACGGAGGCGCGCAACATCGCCCAGGTCTTCCAGTTCCCGGTCGTCTACGACACGATGACGGTCTACGAGAACCTGGCGTTTCCCCTGCGCAACCGCGGCATGGCGGCGGGAGCGGTCGACGGCCGCGTGCGCGAGATCGCGACGCTGCTCGATCTGACCGGCGAGCTCAAGCGCAAGGCGAGGGGGCTGACGCCCGACGCCAAGCAGAAGATCTCGCTCGGTCGCGGCCTCGTGCGTCCCGATGTGGCGGCGATCCTCTTCGACGAACCCCTGACCGTCATCGACCCGCAGCTGAAATGGGAGCTGCGCTCCAAGCTGAAGGCGCTGCACAGGGCGCTCGACCTCACCATGATCTATGTGACGCATGACCAGACCGAGGCGCTGACCTTCGCCGATACCGTGGTGGTGATGCATGACGGCCGGGTCGTGCAAGCCGGGCGGCCAGAGGAGCTGTTCGAGAAGCCGGCCCATACCTTCGTCGGCTACTTCATCGGCTCGCCCGGCATGAACGTGATCCCGGCCGTCGTGTCAGGCAACCGGGCCTTCATCGCGGGGGCGACGATTGCGCTGCCGCGGAGCTACGACGTTCCGCCGGGCAAGCGCATCGAGATCGGCGTCAGGCCCGAATTCGCGACATTGGCGCCGGCCGGCGAGGGGCTGCCCGTGACCGTCGAGCGCATCGACGATCTCGGCCGCTCGCGGCTGGCTCGCCTGAGGCTGCAGGGACAGGCGGTCGCCGCCGGCGTGCCGCACGGACTCGGCGACATCGGCGATACCGCAGGGCTCATTCTCCGGCCCGCCCATATCCATGTCTATGCCGATGGCGAACGGCTGGAGGGCAGGGCGTGATGGACAAGCCCCTGGACAACCGCGCCTGGATCCTGGTCCTGCCGGTGCTCGCCATCGTCGCCTTCTCGGCGGTGATCCCGCTGATGACAGTGGTCAATTATTCGGTCCAGGACACCTTCGGGAACAACCAGTTCTTCTGGAACGGCACCGGCTGGTTCAAGGAGCTCCTCGACCCGTCGAGCGACCTCGGCAGCCGCGTGCGCGACTCGCTGTGGCGCAACCTGGTCTTCTCCGCGATCATCCTGTCGATCGAGGTGCCGCTCGGCATCGCGGTCGCGCTCGCCATGCCGCGCGAGGGCTGGAAGGTGGCGGCGACGCTTGTGCTGATGGCGATGCCGCTGCTGGTACCGTGGAACGTCGTCGGCACAATCTGGCAGGTCTTCGCGCGCGGCGACATCGGGCTGCTCGGCTACACGGTGAACCGGCTCGGCATCGACTACAACTACGTCGCCGATCCGCTTGCGGCCTGGGTCACCATCATCGCGATGGATGTCTGGCACTGGACGTCGCTGGTCGCGCTGCTCTGCTATGCCGGGCTGAAATCGATCCCCGACGCCTATTACCAGGCGGCGCGCATCGACGGCGCCAGCCGCTGGGCGGTGTTCCGCTTCATCCAGCTGCCGAAGATGCGGCGCGTGCTGATCATCGCCGTGCTGCTGCGCTTCATGGACTCCTTCATGATCTACACCGAGCCCTTCGTCGTCACCGGCGGCGGGCCGGGCAATTCGACGACCTTCCTCTCGATCGAGCTGGTCAAGCTCGCGCTCGGCCAGTTCGACCTCGGCAAGGCGGCGGCGATGTCGATCGTCTACAACCTGATCATCCTCGCCGTCTGCTGGGTCTTCTACACGGTGATGACCAATCGCGATGTCGAGCGCCGGCGCCCGCCGGCGGAAGGGTGAGGGCAGCCATGTCGACGGACAGCCTCAGCCCATCCGCCGCGCTCCCCGCCGCCACGGCGACGCCGAAGGCGCGCTCAGCCTTCCGCTTCAATGGCAGCGCGCTGACGCTCGGCCTCTACCTCGCCTTCCTGATCCTGCCGATCTACTGGCTCGTCGTGATGAGCCTTAAGACCAATGCCGAGATCAATTCCGGCATGACGCTCTGGCCGCGCGAGATCACGTTCGCGAACTACCGGACGATCTTCACCGACCCGTCCTGGTACTCCGGCTACATCAATTCGCTGACCTATGTGGTCATGAACACGGTGATCTCGATCACCCTGGCGCTGCCGGCGGCCTATGCCTTCTCGCGCTACCGCTTCCTCGGCGACAAGCACCTCTTCTTCTGGCTGCTCTCCAACCGGATGGCGCCGCCCGCGATCTTCGCGCTGCCCTTCTTCAACCTCTATTCGGCGATCGGGCTGTTCGACACGCCGCTCGCGGTGGCGCTGGCGCATTGCCTGTTCAACGTGCCGCTGGCGGTGTGGATTCTCGAGGGCTTCATGTCCGGCGTGCCGCGCGAGATCGACGAGACCGCCTATCTCGACGGCTATTCGTTCCCGCGCTTCTTCGTGAAGATCTTTGCGCCGATCATCGCCAACGGCATCGGCGTCACCGCCTTCTTCTGCTTCATGTTCTCCTGGGTCGAACTGCTGCTGGCGCGTACCCTGACGACGGTGAATGCCAAGCCGATCGCCGCGACGATGACGCGCACGGTCTCGGCCGCCGGCATGGATTGGGGGCTGCTCGCGGCCGCAGGCGTGCTGACGCTGATCCCCGGAGCGCTCGTGATCTGGTTCGTGCGCAACTACATCGCCAAGGGCTTTGCCCTGGGGAGGGTGTGATGCCCGACTTCGCCACGATCAATCTGGCCTGGATGGCGTGGACCCCTCAAACCGGGCTGTTCTTCGGCGCGCTCCTCGCCCTGCTGTTTGTCATGACCATGTTCGCGCTCCGGCGGCCCGAGGTCGAGCGCATTGGCGTGCTCGGCATCCCGACGACGCGCGGCGACCGGCTCTTCCTCAGCCTGCTGGGCGCAGCCTTCATCCATCTCGGCTGGCTCGGGCTCGCCGGCGGCGAGCTCTGGTGGGCGTCGCTTCTGTCGCTCGCCTATGCGGCGCTCGTGTTCCGTTTCGTCTGACTATCCGGAGGCTGCGAGAGACGTCACCGCCTTCGCAACAAGAAGCCGGGAAGGCTCGAAAGAAACGCAATCATCCAGTGGAGGAAACGATGAGAAAGCAGATGCTAGTCGCGACCGCGCTCAGCCTGTTGCTCGGCGCCGTTCCCGCCTTCGCCGACATGGATACCGCGCGACGCTGGATAGACAGCGAATTCCAGCCCTCGACGCTCCCGAAGGACGAGCAGTTCAAGGAGATGGAATGGTTCGTCAATGCGGCCAAGCCCTTCGCCGGCATGGATGTCAGCATCGTCTCGGAGACCATCACCACCCATGAATACGAAGCCCGCACGCTGGCCAGGGCCTTCACCGAGATCACCGGGATCAAGCTCAGGCACGACCTGATCCAGGAGGGCGACGTCGTCGAGAAACTGCAGACGCAGATGCAGTCCGGCCGCAACGTCTATGACGGCTGGATCAACGATTCCGACCTGATCGGGACGCATTTCCGCTACAAGCAGACGACGAACCTGACCGACTGGATGGCGGGCCCCGGCAAGGACGTCACCAACCCGATGCTCGATGTCGACGATTTCATCGGCAAATCCTTCGGCACCGCGCCGGACGGAAAGCTCTACCAGCTGCCCGACCAGCAATTCGCGAACCTCTACTGGTTCCGCTACGACTGGTTCACGCGGCCGGATCTCAAGGAGAAATTCAAGGCCAAGTACGGCTACGAACTCGGCGTGCCGGTGAACTGGTCGGCCTATGAAGACATCGCCGAGTTCTTCACCAACGACGTCAAGGAGATCGACGGTGCCCGGATCTATGGCCACATGGACTACGGCAAGAAGGACCCCTCGCTCGGCTGGCGCTTCACCGACGCCTGGCTCTCGATGGCGGGCAATGGCGACAAGGGTATCCCGAACGGCAAGCCGGTCGACGAATGGGGCATCCGCATGGAGGGCTGCCGGCCGGTCGGCTCCTCGGTCGAGCGCGGCGGCGACACCAACGGTCCCGCATCGGTCTATGCGGTGCAGAAATATGTCGACTGGCTCAACAAATATGCGCCGCCTCAGGCGCGCGGCATGACCTTCTCGGAGTCCGGGCCGGTGCCGGCTCAGGGCGCCATCGCCCAGCAGATCTTCTGGTACACCGCCTTCACGGCCGACATGGTCAAGCCCGGCCTGCCGGTGGTGAACGCCGACGGCACGCCGAAATGGCGCATGGCGCCCTCGCCGAAGGGCTCTTACTGGAAGGAGGGCATGAAGCTCGGCTACCAGGATGCCGGCTCTCTGACCCTGCTCGAATCCACCCCGCTCGAAAAGCGCAAGGCGGCCTGGCTCTACCTGCAGTTCATCGTGTCCAAGTCGGTCAGCCTGAAGAAGAGCCATGTCGGCCTGACCTTCATCCGCGAGAGCGACATCTGGGACAAGAGCTTCACCGAGCGCGCGCCGAAGCTCGGTGGCCTGATCGAGTTCTACCGTTCGCCTGCACGGGTGCAGTGGACGCCGACCGGCAACAATGTGCCGGACTATCCCCGCCTCGCGCAGCTCTGGTGGCAGAACATCGGCGATGCTTCATCGGGCGCCAAGACCGCGCAAGCCGCGATGGATGCGCTCGCGGCGGCTCAGGATTCTGTGCTCGAACGGCTCGAGCGCTCCGGCGTGCAGGGCGATTGCGGCCCGAAGCTCAATCCGAAGCAGACCGCCGAGGCCTGGTTCGCGAAGTCGAAGGCCGACGGCAACATCGCGCCGCAGCCAAAGCTGGCGAACGAGAAGCCGAAGGGCGAGACGATCGACTACGACACGCTGATCAAGTCCTGGCCGGCGACGCCGCCCAAGAAGAACTGACGGAAGATGTATGGGGGCGGCCCGGCCGCCCCCATCGCCTAGGATCGGCTTAAGCAATGGGAGGCGCTCATGAGAACCTACTGCTTGTTCCAGGCCGTGAACTCGCCGGATCTGCGTGGCTTCACCGAAGAGCCCACCGGCGCGAGCCTGCCTGCGGACCTCGGTCCGTGGAGTCTCGTGCAGGAGATCGGACCGGGTGAAAAATGGACGCCCAATGTCAGCCGGGCAGTCGTGGCCGCCGGAATCATCGAGAACGGCTTCTATCTCTGGGGGCCGGTGGAACGTCCGGGGGCATCCCATCTAATCATCGAGAGCGATCGGGTCGAAGGCACGGCGGTCTTCAACCGCGAATTCGAGCAGATCGGCACAATCAAGCGCCTCCTGATCGAGAAGCAGAGCGGCCGCGTTGTCTTCGTCGACGTGACCTTCGGCGGATTTCTCGGCATCGGCAGCCACCACATCACGATACCCTGGGAAATGCTGGCCTATGACAAGGAGCTGGAGGGCTATCGCACCGAGATCACCGAGGCGCAGGTCCGGGAGGCCGCGAAGTTCCATGAAGGAGAGAGCGGCGCGCCGGATCGCAGCCGTCAGCAAGATATCAGGGACTACTGGAACGATCTCCCCGGCGTGTAGCGCGCCGTCGAGGCGGCCGCCGCGTGAGGCGGCCTACAGATAGGGCGGCGTGCAAGCGCTGACCACGACGCAGCGCTCGACGCCGATATTGCGGAACCGGTGCGGGGTCCGGCTGTCGAAAAGATAGGCATCGCCCGGAGCGAGCACCTTGATCTGGTCGCCGACGGTGATCTCGAGTTCGCCCATCAGCACCACGCCGCCCTCGTGGGATTCGTGCTTCAGCATCGCGGCGCCGGTATCCGCTCCGGGCTCGTAGGATTCGTGCAGGATCTGCAGGCCGTGGGCATGGGCATCGCCCACCTGCCGGAAGGACATCCGGCCCCGGCTTTCGCCGCCATTGACCTGGTGCAGGCGCGAGGTCAGGTCGAGCAGGTCCGACGCGTCGAAGAACACCTTGTCTCCAGGTGTGTGCGCTTCGTCAAAAAAATTGACCATGCTCATCGGTATGCCGTCGAGAATCTTGCGCAACGATGCGACCGAGGGGCTGTTGCGATTCTGCTCGATCAGCGAGATCAGGCTGTTCGTCACGCCCGAGCGGGCAGCAAGTTCGCGTTGGGAAAGCCCGGCTGCAACCCTGATTTCCTTCAATCTGCCGCCGACATCAAAGCTCATGGCCGTTTCTCCGTCCCGATCCAGCGCGCGTGGTTTTTCTGCGCGTCATGAGAGGAGAGCAACCTGCCTCCCTCTTGCCATGCTCAATATTCTGAGCAATGCTAACTGAAAGCCAATAAGAAAATAGTGTCGTGGGGAACAGGCGAGGTGGATTAGTTTTCGCAGTCAGAGCATGCCGCTGAGGCGAATGATCCGTTCGGATTGGCGTGCGCGGAGGCAATTGCCTGTTTTCGCGGCGAGGCTGATGCTTGGCGATTACTGATTCCGTAGGGTGTCCACGGCTTACTTCATCATTTTGATCAGAATAGAGCAGGGTCTATGACGCAAGCCGATACCGTTTTGTTGAATGGTCGCATCTTCTGCGGCATGGCGGAAGGCTTCGCGGAAGGCCTGGCGATCGTCGAAGGCAAGGTTCTGGCGGTGGGATCCGCAGCCGAGATTGCCACGTTGCAGGGACCGGGCACGAAGGTCGTGGATCTCGGCGGCCGCGTCGCCATTCCTGGCCTCAACGATGCGCATATGCACCTTCTGCCGCTCGGCCTCGCCATGGGCGAGGTCAATCTGCGCCCCGAGGAAGGCGTCAACAGCATCGACGAGATTTTGCGGCGCGTCGCTGCAGCCGTGAAGGGCAAGAAGCCCGGAGAATGGGTCACCGGCCGCGGCTATGACCATAACGAGCTCGCCGAGGGCCGCCATCCGACCGCAGAGGAACTCGACCGCGTCGCTCCGGACAATCCGGTCTACATGAAGCGGACCTGTGGCCATGTCGGCGTCGTCAACAGCCGGGCCATGCAGGCGGCCGGCATCGGCCACAATACGCCGAGCCCGGATGGCGGACTGATTGAGCGCCGCGACAACAAGCTGACCGGCCTGCTGGCCGAGAGCGCGATGCGCCTGATCGTCCAGGCGATGCCGCAGCCGAGCGCCGCCGAACTCAAGGCCGCCATCGAGAAGGCGGGGCACTACATGCTCGCGCAGGGCTTCACCAGCGTCATGGATGCCGGCGTCGGCATGCTCGCCGGCATGGCCGAGATCGAGGCCTATGAGGAGGTCGCGCGTGCCGGCACGCTGCCGGTCCGGACCTGGGTCTGCATCTATGGCAATGCCGACGGCATCGGCGACGAGGCCCATGCGGCGGGCTATCGCTTCGGCCGCGAGACCGGCCTGCTGCGCTACGGCGCGATGAAGGTGTTCGGGGACGGCAGCGCAGGCGGCCTGACTGCTGCGATGAGCGAGCCCTATCTCGTCGGCGAGCCCGATAATCGCGGCATCTTCATCTATCCCGACGAGCAGATGCACGGCTATCTCGCGCATTATCACAAGCTCGGCTACCAGCTCGCCATCCACGCGATCGGCGATGCCGCGATCGAGCAGGTGCTTTCCGGTATCGAGAAGGCTGACAGCGCCGAGCACCCGATCCGCGGACGTCGCCACCGCATCGAGCATTGCGGCTTCCTGACCGACGGCCAACTTGCCCGAATGGCGGCAGCCGGCATCGATCCCGTGCCGCAGCCGGCCTTCATCTACGAATTCGGTGATCTTTACGTGACCAATCTCGGCCAGCAGCGCGCCGACGCCTCCTATCCTATGCGCAAATGGCTTGATGCCGGCCTGAACGCCGCAGCGAGCTCGGATGCGCCGGTCTGTGCCACCGATCCGTTCAAGAACCTGTTCACGATGGTCACCCGCCAGACCAAGAGGCACTCAGTGATCGGTGGCGACGAGCGGCTGAGCATGGAAGAGGCGGTCCACGCCTACACGGCGCTCGGCGCCTACACACAGTTTGCCGAGGACAGGGTAGGGCGGCTCGTTCCCGGGCAGTTCGCGGACATCGCGGTGCTGTCTCACGATATCTTCTCGGTCCTCGTCGAGGCGGTCGAAAACGATGTGCGTTGCGATCTGACGCTGCTGGACGGCGAGGTCGTTTTCGACCGGCACGGCCAGTTCGCTGCAGCCGCGCAGTAGGCGGGGGGCGTCTTCATGCTGCGGCACACGCTGCAAAGGCTCCTGCTCGTCCTGCCGGTCATGCTCGGCGTGCTGCTGATCGGATTCCTGCTGATGCAGGTGGTGCCGACCGATCCGGCACAGGTGCGCGCCGGCCCCATGGCGACACAGGATGTCGTCGACGCCATCCGCACGGAACTCGGCCTCGATGAGCCGCTCTGGAAGCAGTTCTTCATCTATATCGGCCGCCTGCTGCAAGGTGACCTGGGCGTCTCGATCATCAACAACGTTCCCGTCGCGCAGGAACTCGGGAACACCATCGGCCCGACGCTCGAACTGATGTTCGCCTCGCTGATCTGGGCGATCCCGCTCGGCATGGCGCTGGGCACGGCCGGCGCCTATTACCGCGGCTCGCTGCTCGACCGTGCGATCATGTCCGTCTCGGTCGCCGGGGTTTCGCTGCCTGTCTTCTTTCTCGGCCTCGGGCTGATCTGGCTCTTCGGCTTCAAATATCCGATCCTTCCCTTCACAGGCCGTATCGGCCCGATCTGGACCTGGGAGGGGCTGCAGGGCGTCATCCTGCCCGCAATCACGCTGGGCGGCGTCTTCGTGGGCCCGGTCGCGCGCATGACCCGAACCTCGGTCCTCGACGAGCTTGGCGCCGACCATGTCCGCACCGCCCGCGCCAAGGGCCTGGCCGAGCACAAGGTCGTGCTGCGGCATACGCTGCGCAATGCGCTCGTTCCGGTAGTGACGCTGATCGGCCTGCAGATCGGCTTCCTGCTCGGCGGCGCCGTTGTCACAGAAACCGTGTTCAGCTGGCCCGGCATCGGCCGTCTCGCGGTCGGTTCCATCCTTTCGAGCGACCTGCCGATGGCGCAGGGCACGATCATCGTGCTCTCGCTCGGCTTCATCCTGGTCAATCTGGCGGTGGATGTCCTCTACGCCGTGCTCGATCCGCGTGTGAGGGGCGCCTGATGAGTTCCTCCACCAATCCGTTCCAGCCCGGTGCCGCGACCGTCGAAGCCGCTGTGAGCGTGGCCGCAGCCACGCCCGCCCGCCGCAAATCCGTGCTCAGGATGCTGCTGTCGGACGTCGGCGCCTGCATCGCGCTCGCCATCGTGGTTCTCGCGGTCTTCGCCGCGGTTTTCGCGCCCTGGCTTGCCCCCACCGATCCTTATGGCAACGACCTCGCGAATATGCTGAAGCCGCCCGGCGAGGCTGGCCTGCTCGGTGCAGACGGCCAGGGTCGCAACATGATAACGCGCCTGCTCTTCGGCCTGCGCACCACCCTGCTGATGGGCTCTGTGTCGGTGCTCGTCGGCTGCCTGATCGGCGGCATCATCGGCTTCACGGCCGCTTACTATCCGATCGTCTCCGGCGTGCTGATGCGCCTGATGGACGTCCTGCTTTCGTTCCCGGCGATCCTGTTCGGCCTCGCCATCGCGGCGATCTTCGGCCCCGGGCTGACGGCGGTGATCATTGCGCTCTCCATCGCCACGGTGCCGCTGATGGCGCGCGTCGTGCGCGGCTCGGCGCTGGTCGTGCTGCAGCAGGGCTATATCGAGGCGGCCCGCTCGCTCGGCCTGAGCGATCTGCGCATCATCATGCGCTATGTCCTGCCGAATTGCCTTTCGGCGCTGTTCGTCTTCGTCACCCTGCGTTTCGGCCAGGTCATCCTGCTCGGCGCGGCGCTCTCGTTCCTTGGCCTCGGCGCTCAGCCGCCGACGGCCGAGCTGGGAGCCATGGCGGCCGACGGGCGCAACTTCCTGTTCTTCGCGCCGCATGTCTCGGTCCTGCCGAGCCTCTTGATCTTCGCGGTCGTGCTCGCATTCAACGTGCTGGGCGATGTGCTGCGGGACGCCCTCGATCCCAAGCTGCGCAAATGACGACCGGCGCATCAACCAGAACGCATCAAAAAATGGGGAACTGCTCGATGATCAAACTGTCCACCCTGCTTCTCGCCGGCGCTGCCGCTGCGACGCTCGCAACCGCCCCCGCCGTGGCGCAGCAGAAGGCGCCGCTCACGATCCTGCGCATCATCGATGCGGATAATTACGACCCGATCCGCTCGACCGCGACCGCCGCGGCCGAGGTGATGTACATGCTGGCCGACACGTTGGTGTCGGTCGACTTCGACATGAAGACGATCAAGCCGGCCCTCGCAGAGAGCTGGACCGTCTCGCCGGACGGCACGACCTACACCTTCAAGCTGCGCAAGGACGTCAAGTTCTGCGACGGGCGGGCTATGACGATCGATGACGTCGTCTACTCGCTGAAGCGCTGGACCGACCCGGCCAACAAGTCGCCCGTCTCCTTCCGCGGCGGTCCGGTCAAGGACATCCGCGCGGATGGCGACTCGACGCTGATCTACGAGCTGAAGGAGCCCTATAGCGACCTGCTGTTCCAGCTGGCGCTCTCCTTCGCCTCGGTGGTCGACAAGAACATGGTCGAGAAGCTCGGCGCGAATTTCGGCGTCCAGGGCTTCAACGCCACCGGCCCCTATTGCTGGTCTAAATGGACCCCGCGACAGGAACTCGTCCTGAAGAAGAACCCCCACTACAACTGGGGCCCGGCGATCTACAAGGATCCCAAGCCGCAGATCGACGAGATCGTCTGGAAGGTCATTCCCGAGTCCAACACGCTGATGGCCGCGATCCAGGCCAAGCAGGCCGACGTGACCTACTACATGCCTTATATCGCGCTCGACACGATGCAGCGCATTCCGGGCATGACGGTCCAGCGCCAGGAAAACTACATCTACGACATCTTCATGGGCTTCAAGGTCGACAAGCCCGTGTCGAGCGACGAAGCAATCCGCGAGGCGGTCAACATGGCCGTTGACAAGCAGGCCATCGCCAAGGCGATCTTCTTCGGCAAGGGGCAGGTGCTGCCGTCGCTGCTGAACCCGGCCGTGCTCGACTACGACAAGAGCTCGGCGGAGAAGATGCCGAAGCACGACCCCGCGGGTGCAGCCAAGCTGCTCGATGAGGCCGGCTGGAAGCCCGGTTCGGACGGCATCCGCGAGAAGGACGGCAAGAAGGCGACCTTCCTCGTCTACGGCATCCGCAACGACGTGAATCCCCGGATTTCCGAGGCGATGCAGGCCGATCTGCGCAAGGTCGGCATCGACATGAAGATCCAGCTCTGGGACGCCACCGTCGCCTGGGGCAAGCTCGCGACGCAAGAATTCGACGCCTTCTACATGGCCTATCCCTATGTGACGGCTACCGAGGCGCTGAACCTCTACTTCGCCAGCCGCCAGATCCCGACGCCGAACCGGATGAACTGGAAGGATCCGAAGACCGACGAACTGCTCAGGGCGGCGGCGACCGCCGTCGATCCCGCCAAGCGTAAGGAGGCGATCGGAGCGGTGCAGACCCAGCTCACCGAGGCGAATGTCTGGGTGCCGCTGGCCTCGCAGCCGCTCTGGGTCGTTGCAGGTGATCGGCTCGAGGGGGTGCGTGCTCACGGCATCTACGGCGCCGGCCTCTACAAGGGCCTCGACATCAAGCTGAAGCGCTGAGACTTCACGAGCGCCGCGCGGCCAAGCCGCGCGGCGCTTTTTTGTGCCTGAACTGCTAGGGAGGAACCATCATGACGATCACGGTCATCAAGAATGCCGACGTCGTTGTCGCCTGGGATGCCGATGCCTCCCGGCATGTCTATCTGCACGGTGCCGATGTCGCCTTCGAGGACGGCACGCTGCGCTTTGTCGGTGCCCGCTACGAAGGGCTGGTGGATGAAACGGTCGACGGCCGTGGCCGCATGGTCATGCCGGGCCTCGTCAACATCCACTCGCATCCCTCGAGCGAGCCGCTGAACAAGGGCTTCCTCGACGAGCTCGGCTCGCCGGCTCTCTACAATTCATCGCTGTATGAGTTCATGCCGATCCTGCGGGCGGATGCCGAGGCGGTGCCGGACTGCGTGCAGGTCGCCTATTCCGAGCTTCTGCTTTCGGGCGTCACCACGCTCGCCGACCTCTCGGTCGCCCATTCCGGCTGGCTCGATCTCGCGGCCGACAGCGGCCTGCGCGTCTGCCTGTCGCCGATGTTCCGCTCGGCCCGCTGGCACACGCGCAATGGCTATGTGGTCGAATACGAATGGGACGAGAAGGCCGGCGCCGAGGCCATGGCGCAGGCTCTCGACGTGATCGAGAAAGCGGAAAAACATCCGTCAGGCCGCCTCTTCGGCATGGTCTGCCCGGCGCAGATCGACACGTGCAGCGAGGGCCTCATCAAGGAGAGCCATGCCGAAGCGGCTCGTCGCGGCCTGCGCTGGCAGATCCACGCGGCGCAGTCGACGGTCGAGTTCCACGAGATCACCCGCCGCCACGGCGTCTCGCCGATCCAGTGGCTGGAGAAGCTCGGCGTGCTCGGCGAGACCAGCATCATCGGACACGCGATCTTCCTCGACGACTATCCGCGCGTCGCCTGGCACAGCCGGCGCGATCTCTCTCTGCTTGCAGAGACCGGCACGACAGTGGCTCATTGCCCCACGGTCTTCATGCGCCGCGGCATCGCGCTCGACGATTTCGGGCGGTACCGCCGGGCTGGCGTCAGGATCGGCCTCGGCACCGACACCTATCCGCACAACATGCTCGAGGAGATGCGCCATGCCGGCTATGTCGCACGGCTGATGGCGGAGAACCCGCGCACGCTGACCACGACCGATCTGTTCGAGGCCGCGACGACGGCGGGCGCCGCTGCGCTCGGCCGCGACGACATCGGCCGGCTGGAGGCCGGTTGCAAGGCCGATCTCGTCCTGGTCGATCTCGCCCATCCGATGATGCAGCCGCGCCGAGACCCTATCCGCAGCCTCGTCTACGCCGCAGCCGAACGGGCGGTCGACCGGGTTTATGTCGATGGCCGCCTCGTGGTTCGCGAGGGGACGGTGCTGACGATGGACTACCCCGCCGCGGCCCGTCGCCTGCACGAGGCGCAGAAGCGGACGGAAGCAGCGGCCCCGCAGCATGATTGGGCGAAGCGGCCGGTGACGGAGTACTCGCCGCTGACCTTTCCCACTAAATGAAGTGCCGGCAGCTGGGCGCGAAGCCTGCGTTTGCGGCGCCGTGCCAAAAGCGGCACCTCAGGGCAAGGCCACGAAGTGCCCTGGCATCCGGGCCAGATAGGCGGATGAGGCAAGGAAGAGGACGGTCCCAATCAGGACCATCCACAGGCACAGCTCGATGCGTTGCGCGTTCATGGATCTGCTCTGGCGCATGGGCTTCGGGATCAGAGGTCCCAGCGTTTCGAGGCGTACCAAGACGCAGCTGCCACGACCAACATGCTGCCGAATACAAAGAGCTCGTCCATTTGACCGCCTCCTATTCGAATCGAAATGTCCGGAAGCGCCGTAAGTTCCATCGGCGCTACCTCCTTGAGGCCGTTCCGGGGCAAGGCGGCGTCGTTATTTTGCCCGATGCTGCACGATTCTGATCGCGGCCGTCCGTCCATCCTATCGGCCGCGGTTTCCCGGCGAAGGCGGGTCGTTCAGCGGCGTGCGATGTCGAGGAAGGCCTTGATCGCCTTGTTCTCCCGGCGCTCGCTCAGGCAGATCAGGGCCTCCTCCATCAGGATCGGCGGCCCCGCAATCGCGATCCGCGCGAGCCCACGCCCTTCGCCCAGTTCGGCCTCGGAGACGAAGCCGATGCCTGCGCCGGCCGCAACGATGTCGAGCGCGGGTTCGCGGCCTTCCACCTCGATCGCGTAGCGCAGCCTGATGCCGGCGTCGGCCGCGCGCTGCTCCAGCAGGCGCCGCGTCCGCGAGCCGTTCTCGCGCATCACCAGCGGCACGGAGGCAAGCTCGGCCAGCGAGAGCGTCCGGTGCGAGGCCAGCGGATGCTCGGACGCGACGACGCCGATGATCGGGGTCGCATTCAGCGGAACGAATTCGAAGTCGCGGTGCGGAGCCATGTCACCGAGCACGCCGATATCGGCCTCGTAGCTGCGCAACTGCGCCACGATGGTCTCGGTATTGCCGGCACTGACGCTTACCTGGACACCAGGATAGCTCTGCCGGAAGGCGGTCAGCAGATGCAACACATGATGGACGGAATCCGCCGCCAGTCGCAGCGTCCCCAGCCGGAGGCTGCGGGACTCGCTTAGCAGCTCCCGCGCCTGCTCCTCCGCATCGAACAGGCGGCGCGTCACCGCGAGCAGCTTTTCACCCATCGTGGTCAGGGTGATCTGCCGATGCTGCCGACTGAACAGCAGCAAATCGTATTCCTCTTCCAGTTTCCGTACCTGATCCGAGATGGCCGGTTGCGTCAGGTGCAGCTCGCTCGCGGCGCGCGAGAAGCCGCCGGAGATTGCAACCTGATGGAAGGCGCGGAGCTGGACGTAGCGCATGGGCGTTTCCCGGTGGCTGCGACCCGCCGCTCGCCATCAAACGATTTTACTTATGAGTTGATCGAAAACAACGATTTCCAAGGTGACTCATACTTGGCGACTATGACGCGTGAGGCGCGATCCAAAGCGGGCCTTATCTCTGTGCGGAAGCCCGCTGCAGGGAGCCGCAGTCGCGCTGCCATAAGGGAGAAACAGGATGTCCGGCCTGTCTGGCAAGATCGTCCATACCGAAGGCGAGTCGAACACCTCGGCGGCGCGCGGCGCGTGGTCGGCCGGGCTCAACGATGCCGGGACGCGCAGCCTCCTGAAGCGCGATGCCGACGCCTTTCTGCACCAGAGCCTGTCCAGCCCCTGCGTCACGGCGATCGCCAAGGCCGAGGGCATCTGGATCGAGGATACGGCCGGGCGCCGCTACATGGATTTCCATGGCAACAGCGTCCACCATATCGGCTATGGCCACCCCCGCCTGAAGGAGGCGATCAAGCGGCAGCTCGACGAACTCTGCTTCGCGCCGCGCCGCTTTACCTGCGAGCCGGCGGTCGAACTGGCCGAGACGCTCGGCCAGCTTGCCCCGGGCGACCTCGGCAAGGTGCTGTTCACGACCGGCGGCTCCGATGCCGTCGAGGTGGCGCTGCGGTTGGCGCGGGCCGCCACCGGGCGCTTCAAGACCCTGTCCTTTTGGGATGCGTTCCACGGCGCGGGATTCGGCGCGTCGAGCGTTGGCGGCGAGGCAACTTTCCGCTCCGGCATCGCCGGCCCGCTCCTGCCGGGGGCCGAGCATGTCGCGCCCTGGGCAACCCATCACTGCGCCTATGGCCACAACAGCCTGGAGGCCTCGGCCCGCGCCTGCGCCAGCATGATCTCCTATGTGGTTGGCCGCGAGGGCGATTTCGCCGCCGTCGTTGCCGAGCCGATGCGTGCGACGCCGAACCCGCCGGCGCCGGGCTTCTGGAAGCAGGTGCGCGAGGCCTGCGACCGGCACGGCACGCTGCTGATCTTCGATGAGATCCCGACCGGGCTCGGCAAGACCGGGCGTTTCTTCACCTGCGAGCATGATGAGGTGACGCCCGACATCCTCGTCATCGGCAAGGCGCTGGGCGGCGGCATCCTGCCGATCGCGGCCGCGATTGCGCGGCGCGATCTCGATGTCGCCGGCGACTATGCCATCGGCCACTACACCCATGAGAAGAACCCGGTGACGACGCGCGCAGCGCTGACTACGATTGCGATCATCCGCGAGGAAGGGCTGCCGGAGCGGGCGGCCGAGCTCGGCGGGGCGGCGATGGAGCGCCTGCGGGCGTTCGGCTACGGCTCGCCGCATGTCGGCGACGTGCGCGGGCGCGGGTTGATGTTCGGCGTCGAGATCGTCGCCGACAAGGCCGACATGGCGCCCGACAACGCGCTGGCCGAGCGGGTCTATTATCGCTGCCTGGAAGCGGGGCTGAGCTTCAAGATCAGCCAGGGCAACGTGCTGACGCTGTCGCCTCCGCTGGTCATCGCGAAGGCCGATCTCGACCGGGCGCTCGACATCGTCGAGACGGCCATCGCCGCCGGCTGAGAAGTCGCGATCCGACCAGCGACTGAGAGGAACCGACATGAAAGCCGTTCGCACGGATAGCGAACTCGAATGCCCTGAGATCGATGCCGGTCTCAGGGCGCGCGGCGTCGAGCTCGTGACCTTGCCTGACGGCATTCCGGAGGCCGAATTGATCGCGGCGGTCACTGAGGCCGACCTGCTGCTGATGTGCTACACGCCGATCACGGCACGGGTCATCGCCGCCGCGCCCAAGCTCAAGGGCATCGTGAAATACGGCGTCGGCATCGACGCGATCGACATTTCCGCCGCGATCGAACGCGGCATCCCGGTCGTCAACGTTCCTGAATACGCCGAGGAGACGGTCGCCGAAGGCGCATTTGCGCTGATGATCGCTTTGGCCAAGCGCCTGCCCGAGATCGGCCGCGCCATGGCGTCGGAAGGCTGGGTCTGGCCCGAACAGCGCTGGCTGGGGCGCGACATCTCGGGCGCCACGCTCGGGCTGGTCGGAGCCGGCAGGATCGGCTGCAGCATGGCCCGGATGGCAGGGCAGGGATTTCGCGCCCGCGTGCTCGGATACGACCCCCATCTCGACCGGGCTGCGCTCGCGGCCGCCGGCATAGAGAAGGTCGACGACCTGCACGCCATGCTGCGCCAATGCGACTTCGTCTCGCTCCATTGCGTATTGAACGACATGACCCGCGGGCTGATCGGGCGGGCCGAGCTTGCCTGCCTCAAGCCGTCGGCGATCCTCGTCAACGTCTCGCGCGGTGCGCTGATCGACGAGGCGGCTCTCGTCGAGGCCGTGCTGGCGGATCGTCTCGGCGCCGTCGGACTCGATGTCTATTCGACGGAGCCGCTCGCGAAGAAGGGGCATCTGCTGAGCCCGCTGTTCGGCCGCGACGATGTCATCCTCTTCCCACACCTGACCTTTTTCACGGCAGAGGCGATGCGGCGCCTGTCGAAGGACACGCTGGCGCGCTGCTTCGAGATTCTGGATGGGCGGCCGGTCGAGATCAGGTCGCAAGATCCGAGGCTGCGCGCCCAGCGCCGCAGCGTCGCCTTCGCTTGAAGGAGCCGTCTTGCGAGCTTGAGATTGCTACGGTTGGACGGGCTTGCGCCGTCATTCCGGAGCGCCGCGCAGCCGCGAGCCCGGAACTCATGAACAATGTCCGGGCAGGCAAGCCGCTGCTATCGGCGTGTCTCTTCCGCGCCCCGCCGGTGTTAATGGGTTCCGGGCTCAGGCTTTCGGCCTGCCCCGGAATGACCCTTGATTCCAGATCAATCAGCCGCTCCTACCGCTGCCGCCACTGCTGGAGCCGTCCGAATACGAGACGGTCCAGCCCGACATGGGCGAGCTTCACCGCGATCGCCGTCAGCATGATCACGGTCGCCATGCCAGCAGCGGAAGCGATCGCACCGGCCTCGTCCATGTGCACGATGGCGATCGAGGCGAGCTTGGTCTCGGCGCCATAGAGGAAGATCACGGCCGAAACGGTCGTGAGCGCGTTGACGAAGACATAGACGCCGATGTCGAGGATGGCCGGCAGGCAGATCGGCGCGGTCACCCGGCGGAAGGTCGACCAGAACGGCACCTTGAGCGAAGCCGAAACCGCCTCGAACTCGCCGTCGATCTGCTTCAGGCTGGTCAGGGCCGTGATGTGGCCGACCGTGTAGAAATGGGCGATCGTGTTGATCACGAGGATCGCGAGCGTGCCATAGAGAAAGCCGAGCGGATTCCAGGTGGCGTTGAAGAAGAAAACGTAGCCCAGGCCCAGCACGAGGCCGGGGACCGCCATCGGCAGCATCGCCAGGAACTGCGCGAAGGCGCGCATCCGCGGGAACAGCTTCAATTTCTCGATGAGATAGGCGCCGGTGAAGATCAGCGTCGTGCCGATGACCGCCGTCAGCGAAGCGAGGAGCAGGGAGTTGCGATAGGCGTCCCACCCGGCTGGATCGAAGGCGGCGAAATCGTAATTGTTCAGCGTCAGCGCCAGATTATACGGCCAGTAGGTGACGAAGGAGCCCCACACCGCGATGGCGTAGGGGGCGACGATCGCGAGCGTGGTGAGGATGACGAAGCCGAGCAGCGCGATATCGCGGCCCGGCTCGGGCTTCGGCGCATAGGGAACCGCCCGCGCGGACAGCATCGCGCTCTGGCGCCGCTTCACAAGTCGGTCGACGAAAAAGGCGAGGACGGCCGGCACGAGCAGGATGATGCCGACGACCGCACCCATCGGGAAATTCTGCTGCCCGACGACCTGGCGATAGGCGTCCGTCGCCAGCACACTGAACTGCCCGCCGATCACCTTGGGGATACCGAAATCGGTGATCACCAGCGTGAAGACGACGAAGGTCGCGCTGATCAGCCCGTAGCGGGCGCCGGGGAGGGTGATCGTGCGGAACATGCGCCAGCGCGTCGTGCCCATGGCCTCGGCGGCCTCGCGCAGTCGGCCATCCGAGAGGGCGAGCGCCGTGACGAGGATCAGCACGGCATGGGGAAAGCTGTAGAGCGCTTCGGCCGCGATGATGCCGATCGGCCCATAGAGCGAGGCGCCCATCATCCAGGATTTGAGCAGCCCCTGGTTGCCGAAGACGTAGATCAGCGCGAGACCCGACAGCAGCGAAGGCGCAAACACCGGCACCATCGCCGCAGCGTAGAACAGCCCCTTGCCGGGAATGCAGCTGCGGCGCAGCGCATAGGCATAGAGGAATGCGACGGGGATCACGATCGCCGTGGTCACGCCGGCGACGAAGAGGCTGTTGCCAAGCGAGGAAATCAGCGTCGGCGTGGTGGCGTAGGCGATGAAGTTCGCCAGGCCGACGAAGCGCCCGTTCACATCCTCGAGGCTCTTCGAGAGAAGCGCCCAGAGCGGCAAGGCGATGATCAGCACGAGGACGGCGCAAAGCGCGAGGATCAGCGCGCCGGCGACATGCCGCTCGTTCAGGCGGACCGAGCCGATCCTCGCCTGTGCGGGCGTGATGGCGATGGGCTGCACGCTGTCGGTCATCGCGCCGCTCCGGCGAAGACATGCAGCGATTCCGGCGGGAAGGCGATGGACCGCACCTGGCCGGGCTGGATGCCGAGGTCGCGCATGGCATTCGCCGAGAAATCGGCCGCGATCCGTGTCTTCTGCGACCGCGTCGGCTCGAGATGGGCGCGACAGAAGGAGCCCAGGAAGGCGAGGTCTCCGATCGTTGCCTCAAAGCTGTTGGGGGTCTCGTCGGACACGCCGCGTGTGCGGACCTCTTCCGGCCGCATCGCGAGCCGGACCGGGGTCCCGGCGGGGAAGGGGGCGGCATTGGCGACGAGGAGATCGAGCTCGTCCACCCGCACGCGGCCGGGGCCGGTGACAACGGCGTCGAAAAAGGTCATGTGGCCGACGAAATCCGCGACGAAGGGCGTGGCGGGGCGGCGATAGATCTCTTCGGGCGAGCCGACCTGCTCGACCGCACCGCCATTCATGACGACGATGCGGTCGGCCATGGCGAGCGCTTCCTCCTGGTCATGGGTGACCATGATCGTGGTGACGCCGAGCCTCTGCTGCAGGGCGCGCATCTCGTCGCGCAGGCGCACGCGCACCTTTGCATCCAGAGCGGACAGCGGCTCGTCGAGCAGCAGCAGTTCCGGCGAGGTCGCCAGCGCCCGGGCGAGCGCCACGCGCTGCTGCTGACCGCCCGATAGCTGGATCGGGAATTTCCGGGCCTGATCTGACAGGCTGACCAGCGCCAGAAGTTCGTCCACCCGCCTGGCGATGTCGCGCGCCGGGGTTCGCCGGTTGACGAGGCCGTAACCGACATTGTCCGCCACGGTCAGGTTCGGGAACAGCGCGTATGACTGGAAGACGATGCCGAAATCGCGCTCGGAAGGCGGCGCATGTGAAACGTCGCGGCCGCCCATCTCGATCGTGCCGCTATCCTGAAGGTCGAGACCGGCGATGGCCCTCAGCAGCGTGGTCTTGCCGCAACCGGACGGCCCGAGAAAGCAGACGAATTCGCCGCGCCGGATATCGAGATCGATGCCGCGCAGTGCGATGAAGCTGCCGAAGCTCTTCGCGAGGTTGCGGATCGACAAAAAGGGCGCAGAGCTGGGCGAGGTCATGGCGTCTTGCCTTCCGACTGGCGGCGCGGGCCGCGCTGCGCTGAGCCGGGCCGTCCCGGCTTCCTTTCGGGAGACGGGACGGTCCGGCAGCTTGCATCGACAGCTAAGCATAAGCTGTGCCGCAATCGCTTCCGTAGAGAAAGCGGTCGCGGGAAGCGTCAGTTCTTCGGCGCTGCCTTCGAATCGTAGCGCTTCGACCATTCCGCGAGGACGCGCTCGCGGTTTTCGGCCATCCAGGCCAGGTCGTTCTTCACCATCTTGGCCTCGGCATCGGCCGGATAGTTCTTCGGGGAGGCCTCGATGCCGGGATAGGCGACGATCGCGTAACCCTTGGTGTAGAGCTCGCTCGCTTCCTTGCTGGCTGCCCAGTCGGCGATCTTCCTGGCAATCGGCGCGACCTTGCTGCCCTTGACGACCGCGCTCGCCTCGACCTCCCAGCCGACGCCCTCCTTCGGGATGATGACCTCGATCGGCGCGCCCTTGGTCTTCTCGGACGCGCCGCGCATGTCGAGCGCGAGGCCCACCGTGCGCTCGCCGCGCGCCGCCTGCACGCACGGCGCCGAGCCGGAATGGAGATAGGCGCCGATATTCTCGTGCAGCCCGTCCATGAACTTCCAGCCGGCTTCCTCGCCCATGCCCTGCAGCCAGCCCGCGACCATCAGGTAGCCGGTGCCGGATGAGGCCGGGTGTGGCATCACGATCTTGCCCTTGAGCGCAGGGTTGTGAAGGTCATTCCACGAGACCGGTACCGGCACGCCCTTGGCTTCGGCGGTGTTGAAGCAGACCACGCCGAGATAGGCTGCGGTGCCGGTCCAGGTATAGGGCGCCTTGCTGGGGCGGAAGGCGGGCTTCAGCGTGGCCGCGCCCTTCGGCTCATAGGTTTCGAGCAGGCCGGCCTTGTCGAACATCAGCAGGCTCGAGGCCGCCAGCCCGATCACCATGTCCGCCTTCGGAGCGTCCTTCTCCGCCAGGAAGCGGGCAGTGATCACGCCCGTGGAGTCGCGTACCCACGAGACGTCGGCCTCGGGCACGGCCTTCTCGATCGAGGCCTTGAAGGATGGGAGCAGATCGTTTTCCAGCGCCGTGTAGACGGTGACCTTCGTTTTCTGGGCGTTGGCGTGTCCCGGTATCGCGAGGGCGAACGCGCCAATAAGGGCAGTTGCAAGCCAGCTCTTCATGTTCTCTTCCCCTGGTTATGCGGTTTGGCACTCTCTCGGTGCGTCGTTCCCAATATGATTGTCAGCCGGCGGATCGAGCCGCCGGCCCTCGGCAAAGAGTGGTCTGTCTATGCGGTCCAGGGCAGGGACCATGTCTTGACGTTGGTGAAGCTCTTCATCGCCTCGACCACGCCTTCCTTGTAGCCCAGCCCGGAATCCTTGATGCCGCCGAAGGGCGACATCTCGATGCGGTAGCCCGGAACCTCCCAGAGATTGACCGTGCCGACCTCGAGCTCCGCCACGAAGCGCTGGATGTAGTCGAAGCGGTTGGTGCAGACGCCCGACGACAGCCCATAGGCGGTCGAGTTCGAGATCCGGATGACGTCGGCGATGTCGTTCGGCACGCGGACGATCGGGATCACCGGGCCGAAGGTCTCCTCATGCACCAGCTCGCAATCATAAGGGATGTGGTCGACCACGGTCGGGTGGAACAGGGCGCCTTCCGCCCGCTTGCCGTGGAGCACCTCCGCGCCTTTGCTCACCGCATCGTCGATACGGGCCTGGAAGAGCGAAGCCGAGCGGGCGTTGATGACGGTGCCGACATCGGTCTGCGGATCCATCGGATCGCCGCATTTCAGCTTCTTCGCCTTCTCGACGACGAGCTTGGAGAACGCGTCGGCGACGCTCTCGACCACGAGGATGCGCTTGACCGCGGTGCAGCGCTGACCGGAGTTCTTGGTCGCGCCGGTGACGGCGAGCTCGGCCGCCTTGTCGAGATCCGCATCCTCCATGACGATCAGCGGGTCGTTGCCACCGAGTTCCAGAACGATACGCTTGTAGCCGGCATGTGCGGCGATGTGCTTGCCGACCCGGACCGAGCCGGTGAAGGTCACCAGATCCGCATCCGGATCGGTGATCATCGCGTCGCCCATGGTCGAGGGATTGCCGGTGACGACCGAGAGCATCTCGGGCGGCAGCCCTGCCTCGTAGAGCACGTCGGCGAGCGCCAGCGCGGTCAGCGGCGTCAGTTCCGTCGGCTTCAGCACGAGGCGGTTGTTGGTCGCGATGGCCGGGGCCAGCTTGTGGCTGACCATGTTGAGCGGGTGGTTGAACGGGGTGATCGCCGAGATCACGCCGAGCAGCGGCTGGCGCGTGGTGAAGATCTTGCGCGCCTTGCCGTTCGGTGAGATGTCGCAGGAGAACATCTCGCCATCGTCCTTGATGGTGAGCTGGGCCGCGAAGGACCAGACGTCATAGGCGCGGCTGGCCTCGTAGAGCGAATCCTTCCAGCACAGCCCGGCCTCGGCCGTGATCAACTTGGCGAACAGCTCCTTGCGATCGCGCAAAAGCTCGGCCGTCTTCTGCAGGATCTGCTGGCGCTCATAGCGGGTCAGCTTCGGTTTGAACGCCTTCGCCTGGGCGAAGGCTTCGCGGACATGCTCGGGCCGGGCTGCCGGGATCAGGCCGACGAGGCTGTTATCATAGGGGTTGCGGACCTCGACCATGTCGTCGGTCGAAACGAACTTGCCGGCGATGCGCATCGTCTCGCGGCGCACGGGCGGCTTCACCGTCGCGTTCATCTCAGTTCACCAGGTTCAGGGCGACGTCGAAGACGTCGAAATTTCGGAGCGTGCGGCCCTCGGGGATTGTGATCGGCCGGTTGGCGATCATCGGCACGCGCTGCTCGGTGATACCGCCATGCGAGCGCAGCGGCTCGGTCAGGCCCGAGAGATCGTGCCTCTCGGGCGAAGTGCCGATGACCTTCTGCCGCGTCGAAACCACGACGACGTCGCCGATCCGGTCGGCCGGCAGTTCGAAGCGCTCGCAGGCTTCCGCAGAGGTCACCGCCAGCGCGATGCCGTCGATGCCGGAGATGCGGGCGGCGACCTCGGTCTGGTCGGCTCCATCAGGCAGATAGACCGTAGCGAAGGAGCCGAGCGCGCCGTGATGGACCACGTAAGGGTCTGTGATCGGCAGGATCACGCGCATCGTGCCCTTGCCATACCATTGGTCCACCAGCGTCTGGAGATAGACGACGTCCGGCTCGCCATTGGCTAGGTGCTTGTCGTTCATGCCGTGGTCGGCCGTGATCACCAGCGTGCAGCCCTGACCATCGAGCTTGCCGACGTAGCTGTCGAACATGGCGTAGAACGCATCCGCGACGTCCGAGCCCGGCGCTGCCTTGTGCTGCACATAGTCGGTGGTCGAGAGATACATCAGGTCGGGCTTGAAGCTCTCCAGCAGCTTGACGCCGGCGGCGAAGACGAACTCGGAGAGGTCCGCCGAATAGACCGACGGCACCGGCATGCCGACGAAGTCGAGCACCGTTTCGATGCCGTTCTCGGCCTTGTTCGCCTTGTCGGCCTTCTCGGACGAGAACGCGATCGCAGTGCCACTCGTGAAGTCGAGGCCCTTGCCGAGCAGCGTCCTGAGCTTGTCCTTGGCCGTGACCATCGCGACCTTGAAGCCGGCCTTCTGGAACTCGGCAAGAATGGTCGGCGCGCGCAGGAAGCGGGCGTCGTTCATCATCACCTCTTCCCTGGCCTCGCGGTCGTAGAAGAAGTTGCCGGCGATGCCGTGCACGGCCGGCGGACGGCCGGTGATGATGGAGAGATTGTTCGGGTTGGTGAAGCTCGGGATCACAGAATAGGCGTGGGTGCTGGTGCCCGCCCGCATGATGCGGTCGAGGTTCGGCGTCAGGCCCTTGGCGCTCGCAGCCTCGATATAAGCCGGCTCCGAGCCGTCCATGCAGATCACCACCGTCGCGCGCTGCGGCCGGGCATAGGCCCGGCCGTTCGCGACGACATCCGATCCGACCTTCGAATGCATGTTCATCATCAGCTCCTTTACGCGGCCGTCTTCAGGCCGACGCCCATCTCGGCGAGGACCTCGGACACGGTTGCG
Source organism: Allobosea sp. Root381 (assembly GCF_001429395.1). Taxonomy (GTDB): domain Bacteria; phylum Pseudomonadota; class Alphaproteobacteria; order Rhizobiales; family Beijerinckiaceae; genus Allobosea. Next base: position 12,568 of record NZ_LMJT01000011.1, on the reverse strand, counting down.
ACGAAGGCCTTCATGTCCTGCGCGCCCAGCGCTCCGATGCAGCCGATGCGGAAGCTGTCGGCGACGGTCAGCTTGCCTGGGTAGATGACGTAGCCGGCATCTTTCAGCGTGTCGTAGAAGCGCTGGAAGACGAAGTTCTTGTCTTCCGGCATGTGGAAGGTGACGATGATCGGCGCCTGGCGCGCGGCCGGCAGCAGCGTACGGAAGCCCAGTTCCTGCATGCCCTCGATCAGGATGCGGGCATTGTCGGCGTAGCGCTCGCCTCGTCCCGCGACGCCGCCCTCGGCCCAGAACTCCTGTAGTGCGGCATGGAAGGCGACGATGACATGGATCGGCGGCGTGAAACGGTACTGGCCCGTGCGCCCGAAGGCGGCGTGCTGGTCGTAGAGGTCGAGCACGAGCGTCGTGGCGTTGCCCTGGGTTTCCTCAAGCGCGCTCTTGCGGGCGATGACGAAGCCGAGTCCCGGCACGCCCTGGATGCATTTGTTCGAGGAGGCGGCGACCGCATCGAAATAGACCTCGCGGCTGTCGAGCGGCAGCGCGCCGAATGCGCTCATCGCGTCGATCAGCAGGCGGCGGCCATGCCGCTTGACCAGCGCCGCAACCGCCTCGACCGGGTTGCGGATTCCGCTTGTCGTCTCGCAATGCACGGTGAAGACATGGGTGATGGCGCGGTCGCCAACCAGCATGCGATCGACCTCGGTGAGGTCGGGCGGGGTGTCCTCCGCCGTCTCGTGTATGACGACGCCACGGCCGGCGATCTCGAGGATGCGCCTGGCGCGCTGGCCATAGGCGCCGTTGATCAACAGAAGCACCTTGCCGTCTCGCGGCACGAAGCTCGTCAGCATCGCCTCGACAGCGAAGGTTCCGGAGCCCTGCATCGGCACGGTGACGAAGCTGCCGTCGCCATGGATCACCTTCGGCAACTCGTCCATCACGGCCTTGTTGATGCCGACGAAGGTGGCGTCGCGGGAGCCCCAGTCATGCACCATGGCCTCCTTGATGGCCTTGCTGGTGGTCAGCGGGCCGGGCGTCAGCAGCAGGGGATCGCCGGTTTCGGAGGCGGCTTGGCGGCGGGCTTGTGCCATGTCGATCTCGCTTTTGCGTTGCAGCGGTTGACCAGACGGTAGGTCGCGATTTGACATAGCTCCAATACATCGTATCCATGCCATCCATAGAAGGTATCTATGGTATGGCGATCAGCTATTCGGGCCTCTCGGCGTTTCATGCAGTGGCGGAAGCCGAGAGCTTCACCGGCGCCGCCAAGGCACGCCATGTCAGCCAGCCGACGCTCTCGGCGCAGGTGCGCGGGCTCGAGGATGCCTACGGCGTGCGGCTGTTCGACCGGGTGGGCCGGCAGATCAAGCTCACGCCGCTCGGGCAGAGCCTGTTCGTGATCACCGCCCGGCTGTTCGCGGCGCAGGACGAGGCACAGTCCCTGCTAGCCGGCACCCGCACGCTACAGCGCGGGCATCTGCGCATCGCGGCCGACAGCGCGACCCATGTCATGGCCGCGCTTGCGCGGATGCGCGAAAACTACCCGGGACTGACATTCTCACTGACGATCGGGAACTCGTCGGAAGTGGTCGACCAGATCATGGACTTCGCTGCCGATGTCGCGATCACGGCGCGCCAGAGCTCCGACCCCCGCCTGCACACGGTGAAGCTCCGTTCGGACCGCCTCGTTGCCTTCGTCTCGCACGCGCACCAATTGGCGCAGCATGACAGCGTCCCGATCGAGGCCTTCGCCGGCCAGGACATCGTGCTGCGGGAGCGCGGCTCGATCACGCGTGAGACCTTCGAGGCGCGTCTCTCTGAGGCCGGGATCAAGCCGGCTAACCTGCTCGAGGTTCAGTCGCGCGAGGCGGTACGCGAGGCCGTGGCCGCCGGCTTCGGCATCGGGGTGATCTTCGATGCCGAGTTCAGGCCCGATCCGCTGCTGAAAAGGCTGGTCATCACCGGCGCCGATTTTGCCGTCGGCGAATATGCGGCCTGCCGCGCCGAGCGGCGGCGCATTCCGCTGGTGCGCGGCTTCTTCGAGACCGTTCAGGCCCTCGTGGACGCCGAAACCGCAACCGCGCAGTGAGATCAGGCAGCGGCAGAGCCGCAAGCGACCTGCTCGATGCCTGATCTCCAGGCTCACGCTCGCGCTGTTCCGGTCGCCAGTGCATGTGCCCAGTCGTCCCGCCCGTTCTGGCTGGCCCGGGCTGCGGCCAGATTCCAGTCATAGGCAATGGCGTGGTGTTCGACAGTGACCGTAGGCGATAGCGTCACCACTGCGAAACGAGCATGGGGGCTTCCGCTTTCGGAAATGTGGGCAGGGGGCTTGTCGTCACGATAGGCCGGGCACCCGACGCTGCCGGGGTTGACGACGAGCGCCCCGGTGGAAAGCCGCAGCAGCCGGGGCAGATGGCTGTGCCCGCAGAGCAGGAGACGCCCCTCCACGCCCAAAAGCCGCGCCTCAACAGTGTCGGGGGCATCCGGCAGAAGGCGGCGATCGGCAACGCTTTCCATCAGATAGGCCTCATCGTCGCCTGGCGAGGCATGGAATCCATGCGCGCCCGCCACGACCTGCGTTGTGGGCAGGGTAGACAGCCAGTCGCGATCGGTCGGCGCGAGATGCTCCCATGCGAAGCGATCGGATTGGCCGAGGCGCTCGGGAGAGGTCGCCCCGAGCGCGCGGTCATGGTTGCCGCGGACGTGGAGCATCGTCGTTGCCCTGAGAAGCGCCACCGTTTCAGCGGGCCATAACGGTCCCGACGCGCAATCGCCGAGATTGACGACGCTGTCGACGGCGTGGCTCTGGAGGCGCTCCAGCACCGCCTCCAGAGCCAAGAGATTGCCGTGTATGTCTGCGATCACGCCCAGGCGCATGCCCACTCCATTGCCGATCATGACAGCCGGCCCGAAAGTGCAAACGGCGGCTCTTCGAGCCCGAATCACACCGTGCGGGAGCGGGATATATCGGCAGCTTTCGAGCTATGATGAAATTCGCCTGTTCATGGCTGCCGCTCATGCGGTAGAGGGCCGGAAGCGGTCGGCAGCTCAGTTCCGACATGCAGTACTTCCTCGACCAGAAGCATGTCGGGGTCATCGATGCTTTGGCTGAGAGGCGGTCAGAAGTGATAGGCGATGCTCGAAAACACGCCATGCTGGGTGGCGCGATAGGTAAAGCCGCCATTACGATAGTCGGTATAGATCGCGCGGTAGCCGAGCGCCGTGGAAATCGACTCCGTCCAGCGATAGCCGACCGATGCGAAACCCTGCGTCGTGAGCCGGGAGCCGACACCGAACCCACCGACATCGGCGAGGACGTTGACGAACCAGCGCTCGTTGATGCGCCATTGCGCGGAAAATCCCACTGTCGGGTCGGCCCATTGCTCGGTGCCCTTCCGACTCAGCGTTATCGGGATCAGGCCCGGCAGAGCGTCGATCTCGACGGTCATGCGCTGATAGCGCAGTCCCGCGGTCGCGTAGATGTCGAGGTCGGGTCCACCAAGCGGCAGGCGATAGCCGATGGCCGCCGAGGCGATCAACTGCCGCATCTTGAAGTCGACCCGCGTCCCAGGCGAAAGAGTGGCAAGCGCGGGATGGCGAACTCCCGGCAGCCTGACGACGGCATCGTCCGACAGGGCCGCCCAGACGAGGTCCGTCATGATCAGCCACTCGCCCTTCTTGGCGAGGAACGACCCCATTAGCGCGCCGTTGAGGTCCTTCAGGATGTCGGCGAAGCTGACATCGACGTTGACCGGCGGCAGGTTGCGCACCCCGGCCTGGCCGTCGATCGCAGTGGCCCAGCCATAGCCCGTCGCCTGGAACTGCCATGCAGATGGCTGCCGTGGCGCGTACAACGGGGCTGGCGGCAGGTCAGCGCCGATGGCTGCGGTCGCGAGGAAGGCGAGGCCGAGCGGGCCTGCCGCGGCGCTCGGCAAACACCGCCGGAGCGATTTCGGTCGACGTTGCATAGCTCCTCCTGCGGTTGCCGTCCCTTGTTTCGACGCACAGACTGGAGACTGCAGCGAGGCCGTCGCAGGGCGTCATGGCACTGTGGCGACCGGACGCTGCGCAACCTTAGCGGCCGGCCGGAGAGCCGATGACATAGTCCCTCTGAAGCTGTTGACTTCCAGAGGGATAGACCGACTGGCATTCGGAAAAGTAGAAGTTCCCAGGCTCCCGATTGGCGGGATCCGAGCAAATCTGGCTGAGCTCCGCCTGCCTGGATTGAGGCGTCTGGCAAGCCGTCAACGCGATGCAGGCGAGGATGAGCACGATTGCTTTTGAAAGGCAGTTCATCGTCATGCCTCCAGGTCCGATAGGTCTCTGGTGATCCCGCCGCGGGTTCGTTTCCTCTTGCAATCAGCAGCGTGATTGTTTCTTTCGCCAGCATCTCGGGGGCGCTGTCGCGTTCCTCGTCATCAGACAGCGCCATCGAACCAGTATAGCTTTCGCTCTGCAACTTGCGAGAGGGAGGCGAATTTTCCCTCGTGTCAGCTATCGGACCGATCGCTGATGCGGGTGCTAAGGCTCGCTTCTCTGGCCCGGGGCCCGCCTGATCGCGGGAAGGGCGGCCCGCACCAGCGGCTGGATCCCCTCCGACTGCCCATTGAAGGCAGTGACGAAATCCTCGCGCATGCGCCGGCTCCAGAACTGGTTGATGTGGTCGGCGATGGCCGGCACGGCCTGTTCGTCCGGATAGGACTTGAAGAAATCCGCGATCTGGTTGGCCATGCGGGCAAGCGTCTCGCGCTGTGCGGCCTTGTGGTGCTCCGCATCATGCGGCGCGGCGTCGAGGAGCGTCATGATGCTGCGATTTCCATTTCGGGGGCGAGGGCGCCCGTGAAGACCATGCAGCCGTCCTGGCGTGCGACGGAGACGAGCGTCAGGCCGAGCGCCTGCGCGCGCTCGACGGCAAGCGAGGTCGGCGCCGAGATCGAGACCAGCGTGCCGGCGCCATAGATCGCCGTCTTCTCGACCATCTCGAAGGAAGCGCGGCTGGTGACGAGCACGAAGCCGGAGACTGCGCGATGCCCGGCGCGAAGTCGCGCGCCGATCAGCTTGTCGAGCGCGTTGTGGCGCCCGACATCCTCGCGCGCCGCCAGGATGGCACCTTCCGCATCGCACCAGGCGGCGGCATGGACGGACCGAGTGAGCTGATGCAGCGGCTGATGCCGTTCGAGCGTTGCCAGCGCCGTCGCGATCGCCCGTGCGGAAATCGGCTGCCGGTCGCGCGATCGCGTCTCGGCCATCGGCATCTCGGCGAGTGTCTCCACGCCGCAGAGCCCGCAGGAGGTCCGGCCCGAAAGATTGCGGCGCCGGGCCAGATGCTCGCGGAAGCGGCCGGGCGCGAGATCGACCGTCACGACGATGCCGTCGCGCTGCGGCGAGACCGCGATGCCGCGGATCTCTCCGGCGTCTCGGATGATGCCCTCGGTCAGGCTGAAGCCGGTGACGAAGTCCTCCAGATCGGAGGGCGTCGCCATCATCACCGCATAGGGCTGGTTGCCATAGACGATGTTGACCGGGGCCTCGACCGCGATTTCGGCGCTGGCAGCCGCGCCGGGGCCGGTGGCGTAGCGCACCGGCAGGGCGGCCACGGCGCAGCTCGCCGGCGGCTGGGCGGGCGAGCTATTCCGCGGCATCGGGCAGTCTCCCGGCGATCAGGCGCAGAGAGACGTCCTCCTCGCGGTTGCGCTCCTGCCACTGCGAATAATAGTTGGTCCGGCGCACCTCGACGGCCGTGACCTTGTACTCCGGGCAGTTCGTCGCCCAGTCCGAATAGTCGGTGGTGATGACGTTGGCGCCGGTCTCGGCATGGTGGAAGGTGGTGTAGACGACGCCGGGCTGCATGCGCTCGGAGACCTCGGCGCGCAGCGAGATGTCGCCCGAGCGGCTGGCGAGCGCGACGAGGTCGCCCGTCTTCACGCCGCGGTTCTCGGCATCGAAGGGGTGGATCTCCAGCACGTCCTCGTCATGCCAGGCGCCGTTCTCGGTGCGCCGAGTCTGCGCGCCGACATTGTACTGCGAGAGGATGCGCCCCGTGGTCAGGATCAGCGGGAAGCGGGCACCGGTGCGCTCCTCCGTCGGCACGAATTCGGTGATCATGAACCGGCCCTTGCCGCGCACGAAGCGATCGACATGCATCAGCGGCGTGCCGGTGGGGGCCTTCTCGTTGCACGGCCACTGCACCGAGCCGAGCTCCTCCAGCTTGGCGTAGGAGACGCCGGCGAAGCTCGGCGTCAGTTGCGCGATCTCGTCCATGATATCGCGCGGATGCGCATAGCTCATCGGGTAACCCAGCGCGTTGGCGAGATCGATCGTCACCTGCCACTCCGCCTTGCCGGAAAGCGGCTCCATCACTTTGCGGACGCGGTTGATGCGGCGTTCCGCATTGGTGAAGGTCCCGTCCTTCTCCAGGAAGGAGGAGCCCGGCAGGAAGACATGGGCGTATTTCGCCGTCTCGTTCAGGAAGATATCCTGGATGACGACGCATTCCATTGAGGCCAGCCCGGCCGTGACGTGCTGGGTGTTGGGATCGGACTGGGCGATGTCCTCGCCCTGGACGTAAAGCCCCTTGAAAGTGCCGCCGACCGCCTCGTCGAGCATGTTGGGGATGCGCAGGCCGGGCTCGGCATCGAGAACAACGCCCCACATCGTCTCGAAGACCTGACGCGTCGCGTCGTCGTCGACATGGCGGTAGCCGGGAAGCTCGTGCGGGAAGGAGCCCATGTCGCAGGAGCCCTGGACGTTGTTCTGCCCGCGCAGCGGGTTGATGCCGACGCCGTCGCGCCCGATATTGCCGGTGGCCATGGCGAGGTTCGCCATCGCCATGACGGTGGTCGAGCCCTGGCTGTGCTCGGTGACGCCGAGCCCGTAGAAGATCGCGCCGTTGCCGCCGGTGGCATAGAGCCGCGCCGCAGCCCGGACGTCGGCGGCCGGCACGCCGGTGAATTCCTCCGTCGCCTCGGGCGAATTATGAGCCTGCGCGATGAACCGGGCCCAGATCTCGAAATCGGCGAGGTCGCAGCGCTCGCGGACATAGTCCTCGGCGATCAGCCCTTCCGTCACGACGACATGGGCGATGGCGTTGACCAGCGCGACATTGGTTCCGGGCTTGAGCTGCAGATAATAATCGGCCTTGACATGCGGCGACTTGACGAGGTCGATCCGGCGCGGATCGACCACGATCAGGCGCGCGCCCTCGCGGATGCGCTTCTTCATCCGCGAGGCGAAGACGGGATGGCCGTCGGTCGGATTCGCGCCGATGACCAGGATGACGTCGGACTTGGCGACCGACTTGAAGTCCTGCGTGCCGGCCGAGGTGCCGAGCGTCGTCTTCAGCCCGTAGCCGGTGGGCGAGTGGCAGACGCGGGCGCAGGTATCGACATTGTTGTTGCCGAATGCGGCGCGGACCAGCTTCTGGACGAGGAAGACCTCTTCGTTGGTGCAGCGCGAGGAGGTGATGGCACCGACCGACTCGCGGCCGAACTTCGCCTGGATGCGCTTGAACTCGGACGCTGCCTTGCCGATCGCCTCTTCCCAGGACACTTCGCGCCACGGATCGGTGATCCTGTCGCGGATCATCGGCTTGGTGATGCGGTCCTTGTGGGTGGCATAGCCCCAGGCGAAGCGGCCCTTGACGCAGGAATGGCCCTCATTCGCCTTGCCGTCCTTGTAGGGCACCATGCGGACGACCTTGTCGCCCTGCATCTCGGCCTTGAAGGCGCAGCCGACGCCGCAATAGGCGCAGGTCGTGACCTTGGAATGCTCCGGCTGGCCCATCTTGATGACGGTGTTTTCCATCAGCGTCGCCGTCGGGCAGGCCTGCACGCAGGCTCCGCAGGAGACGCATTCCGAGCCGAGGAAATCGGTCGGCCCGGCCGCGACGCGCGATTCGAAGCCGCGCCCGGTGATCGTCAGGGCGAAGGTGCCTTGTACCTCCGCGCAAGCCCGCACGCAGCGATTGCAGACGATGCACTTGCTCGGATCATAGGTGAAGTACGGGTTGGAAGTGTCGAGGCCGAGCCAGTTTTCGTTGGCGAAGCCGTCCTTGTCGCGGGCGAAAACGTGATTCTCGCCGTCATGGCCATAGCGCACCTCGCGCAGGCCGACGGCTCCGGCCATGTCCTGCAATTCGCAGTCGCCATTGGCCGAGCAGGTCAGGCAGTCGAGCGGATGATCGGAGATGTAAAGCTCCATCACGCCCTTGCGCAGGCCGGACAGATTTTCGGACTGGGTACGGACGACCATGCCGTCCTCGGCCGGCGTGGTGCAGGAGGCTGGCGTGCCGCGGCGGCCCTCGATCTCGACGAGGCAGAGCCGGCAGGAACCGAAAGGCTCCAGCGAGTCGGTCGCGCAGAGTTTGGGGATCTTGGTGCCCAGCGACACGGCGGCGGCCATCACCGAGGTGCCGGCCGGCACGGTGACGCTCTCGCCGTCGATCGTCAGCGTCACCGTCTTCTCCGCGACGCGGATCGGCGTGCCGAAGTCGATTTCCTTGATCAGGCTCATGACGGCCTCCTCACTCCGCCGCCAGCGGCAGCGGTGGACGGTCGAAATCCTCGGGAAAATGGTTCAGTGCGCTCATCACCGGCATTGGCGTCAGCCCGCCCATGGCGCAGAGCGAGGCGTCGGTCATGAGCTTGTTGAGATCGCGCAGCACGGCGATGTTCTTCGGGCTCTCCTGGCCGGCGATGATGCGGTCCATCACCTCGACGCCACGGGTCGCGCCGATGCGGCAGGGCGTGCACTTGCCGCAGCTCTCCTTGGCGCAGAATTCGAAGGCGAAGCGCGCCTGCTTCGCCATGTCCACGGTGTCGTCGAAGACGACGATGCCGCCATGGCCGAGCATCGCCTTCATGGCGGCGAGCACTTCGTAATCCATGGCGACGTCGAGCTGTGCCGCGGTCAGATAGGCGCCGAGCGGCCCGCCGACCTGCACGGCGCGGATCGGCCGGCCCGACAGGGTGCCGCCGCCCATATCCTCGATGATCTCCCGCAGCGAAATGCCGAAGGCGAGTTCGATCAGCCCGCCGCGCCGGACATTGCCGCCGAGCTGGACGGGCAGGGTGCCGCGCGAGCGCCCCATGCCGTAATCCGCATAAGCCTGCGCGCCATGCGTGAGGATCCAGGGCACGGCCGCGAAGGATAGCACGTTGTTGACGATGGTCGGCTTGCCGAACAGGCCCTGCAGCGCCGGGATCGGCGGCTTCGCCCGCACGATCGCACGCTTGCCTTCGAGGCTCTCCAGCAGCGAGGTCTCCTCGCCGCAGATATAGGCGCCGGCGCCGAGCCGGACTTCGAGATGGAAGGCGTGGCCGGAGCCCAGAACGGAATCGCCGAGGATGCCGGCATCCGTCGCCTTCAGGATGGCGCGCTGGAGCGTGCGATGGGCATGCGGATACTCCGACCGCAGATAGATGTAGCCGCGGGTCGCCCCGACCGCGACGGCGGCGATCGCCATGCCCTCGATCAGCAGGAAGGGATCGCCCTCCATCAGCATGCGGTCGGCAAAGGTGCCGCTGTCGCCTTCGTCGGCGTTGCAGACGATGTATTTCTGCTCGGCGGAAGCGTCGTGAACGGTCTTCCATTTGATCCCGGTCGGGAAGCCGGCGCCGCCACGACCGCGCAGGCCCGAGGCCTTGACCTCCTCGACGATGGCCGCGCCACCGAGCTCCAGCGCCGTCTCCAGCCCCTTGAACCCGTCCAGCGCGCGGTAGGCGGCAAGCGAAAGCGGATCGGTGACGCCGACGCGGGCGAAGGTCAGGCGCTGCTGGCGCTTGAGCCAGCCGAGCTCTTCCGTCGGGCCGCGATGCAGCGCGTGCCCGGCGCCAGCCTGGAAGCCGGCCTCGAACAGGCTCGCGACATCCTTCGCCACGACCGGGCCATAGGCGATGCGGCCGTCAGGCGTCTCCACCTCGACCATCGGTTCGAGCCAGAGCATGCCGCGCGAGCCGTTGCGGACCAGCTCGATCGGGATGTCGCGCGCCTGCGCCTCGCGCAGGATCGCCTGCGCGACCGCCTCGGCGCCGACGGAGAGCGCCGCGGCATCGACGGGCACGAAGATGCGGATGGGAGCGGCGCTCATGCATGGGCTCCCGTCAGGCCGCAGAGCTGGGCGAGCCGGTCTCCGTCGACCCGGCCGATCAGTTCGCCATCGGCCAGCGCCGACGGGCCGAGCGCGCAGTTGCCGAGGCAATAGACGGTCTCGACCGCAAACTCGCCGGAGCCCGACTGGTCATCGACGGCGATGGCGTGATCGCGCGCAAGTCCTGACACCAGCGCCTCGCAGCCCAGTGCCTGGCAGGCCTCCGCGCGGCAGAGCTTGACGACACGCCGCGGCGGCGGCGCGGTCCTGAAATCATGGTAGAACGAGATCGTGCCGTGCACCTCGGCCCGCGACAGGTTCAGCGCATCGGCGATCAGCGGCACGGCCTGCGGATCGACATAGCCGAACTCATCCTGCAGGGCGTGAAGGATCGGCAGCGTCGCGCCCTCCAGAGAGGCCAAACCGGCGACGATGAAACGGGCGTGATCCTGATCCCAGGGGCGGTATCCGGCCATTTTTCCTCCCGCGCGACGCACTTCGATGCGACTTTCGCTTCGGAAAGGAGGCCTCATCGTTTAGAGGTTTTCAAATTGATTGTTTCAACCAAGTGATAGCGATTGACTATCAAAAGCCGTGCAGGAGATGCGCTTGCGCAGCGAAAAGCGGCGATAACCGCAGCTTATCGCGCGCCAGTGCGGCGGCAGCGAAGTGATGTGCCGCTTGCCATAGCCGACACCTATCGGCCGACGGGTTGGCGCGGCAGCACGGCCTCCGCGACAGGTTCTGTCATCGTGAGGAGCTTGCGCGCCAGCGGCGCGAAGGGCTGGCGGTCGGCGACGATGAGCCCGATGGTGCGCTGCGCTTCGGGTTCCACCAGCGGTAGGGCCTTGGTCCCGATCGGGATGCCGAAAAACTCAAGCAGTTGCAGCGAAACGATGCTGGATACGCCCTGGATGCCGGCATGCGAGCACAGGTTGAAAATCGAGTTGGTCTCGATGGCGGGGCGGGGTGCCTCGCCGACCGAGCGGAAAATGCCGTCGATGATGCGCCGGTTCTGCATGTCTGCGGTGAGCAGGCACAGCTTCAACCCGGCGGCCTCCGCCCAGGTGATGGCTTCGCGGCCGCCGAGGGGGCCGTCCTCGCGCGTCAGCAGGACATAGCCTTCCTGATAAATCGGTTTCGAGACAACGCTTTGAAGCGGTTCGTTGTCCAGGTAGGTGAGCCCGACGTCGAGATCGAAATTGTCGATGCCCGCCTGGATCTCGCCCGAGGTCATCGACAGCACGGTGAGCTGCACGGCCGGATAGCGCTTCGAGAACGGGGCCGTGATGTGGGCGATCATCGGCAGTGCCGTCGGGATGGCACCGAGCCGGATGCGCCCGCTGACGCCGTTCTTGAGCTCGGCGATCGACTCCTTCAGCAGATCGGCCTCGGCGAGGATGCGCCGCGCATGCGCCAGCACGACCTCGCCCTCCTTGGTCAAGCCCTGGAAGCGACGCCCGCGCTCGACGATCAGCACGCCGAGCTCCTCCTCCAGCTGCGCGATCGCGGTCGACAGCGTCGGCTGCGAGACATGGCAGGCATCGGCCGCGCGCCGAAAATGCCGCTCGCGGGCGAGGGCATCGAGATAGATCAGCTGGCGGATGATCATGTGCGGGACCTTCGGCGCGAAGCGAGGCAGAATGCCAGCCTAGCTCGTAGCGGTGTCAAGCCTGTCCCGAGCACGCTTGAACGGTCGGCCCTCCGGCCGCGAGACCGTCTCCAATATTGGCGCAACGCAGGAGAAGGGCATAAGATGATTGAGCTGCTCGCTCCCGGCCTGCTTGGTCGGACGTGCGGCATCCAAGGTTGAGCTCCCATGAGCTCCCGACGGAAGGCGGCTCCGCAGTGATGCGGGGCCGTTTTCGTTTCGGTTTGATTTCGGGTTCGTTCGACCGAACGCCGATGCAGAGGTCCTGACAGCCTGTCGTGGCGTCGGCAGCGTGATCAACCAACCTCAGCAAGGGCTTCGATGTCAGGCTGATGCGGCTACTTCGCTGCGTGAGGGACATAAGGGGGGAGCCAAGAAGGGCGCCGTTTCCGGCGCCCTTCCTCGTTGTCGTCTGGACCTGTTTTCCGCTCAGACGAAGCGGAAGTCGTCCTGGGCGAGGCTTGCGAGCTGGATGCCCTTCAGCGTCAGCGTGGTGTCGGCATCGACGGTGAACACCGTGTCGTTGCCGACCTGCGCGGCCGCGTCCATCGCCGCATCGAAATCGGCGAAGACGTCCGTGTCGAACTCCAGCATGTCCGCGCTCGAGCCCGTCGTCCTGAAGTCGGTGATCGTGTCGCGGCCGAAGCCCGGCGCGAAGACGAAGGCGTCGTGGCCCGAACCGCCGGTCAGGATGTCGTCGCCGGCGCCGCCCTCGATGCGGTCGGCACCCGAGCCGCCGTCGATCACGTCGTTGCCTTCGCCGCCCAGCACGAGGTCGTCGCCGGAGCCCGCGTCGATGACATCGTCGCCGTCACCGCCCTCGATCCGATCGT
>NZ_LMJT01000010.1 GCF_001429395.1 Allobosea sp. Root381 | reverse complement strand
CGACGAGATGACGCAGCAGAACGCGGCGCTGTCCGAAGAAAGCGCGGCGTCGGCCGCCTCGCTCTCCTCCCGCATCGGCCAGCTCAACGACCTCGTCGCCGCCTTCAGGACCGGACAGGAGCAGGGCGCGGGCGGGGCGTGGGCGACCTCGTCCGGCTATGGGCAGGAAGCCTTCGGTCGACGCGCGGCGTAGGAGCCGCGACGCCGGCCTATAGCGAAAGCTGTGCGCCCGCCTCGCGGCAGATCGTTTTCAGGCCCTGCACGACTGCTTCCTCGTCCAGCGCGACGCCATGGCGCTGGAGCAGGGGCACCAGAATCGCCGCCTCGGCATGGCCGGCAGGGCCGATAATCGGGCAGGCGATATCGGTCACGGCCATGATGTCGCGGCTCGGCGCGACCCGGTGGCCGAGCGCACGGATGCCGGCAAAGACATCGGCCCGCTCGGCTTCGGCGAGCTTGCCGAGCTCGACCGGGCCGGCATCGCGCATCAGCGAGCGGCGGCGCGCCTCCGACTGGAAGGCGAGGATCAGCAACCCGGAATTGGCTTCCAGCGCCAGACGGCCATAGCCTGGCCGTACGATAACGCTGGCATCGAGATGGCCGGACGTCGTCGCGAGTACGACGGTCTGCGCCCGACTCAGCACGACGAGATGCGCGGCCTGGCCGCTCGCCTCGCTGAAGCGCTCCATCAGTGGCAGCACGACTGCGGTCAGCTGCCGGCCGCCGGGCGTCCTGATGCCGAGATCGAACAGCCGCCGCGACAGATGCAGTCGGTCCGTACCCGGCTCGCGCGCCAGATAGCCGCGCTGCAGCAGCACGAAGACCATACGGAAGATCTCGCTCTTCGAGCGCTGCAGCCGCTCGGCGATGGTGCGCGTCGACAGGGGCTCGCCGACCTCCGCCAGCAGCTCGAGGATGTCGAGACCCTTCTCCAACGCCGGCGCGGCGTAGGAGGTCTTATCTGCGCTTTCGGCTTCCGAGAAATCGGTCATGGTACGTTGTTTCATATATGAAGCTTGACATCAAATAAGAAGCCAACCTAGCCTCTCAAAAAAGGGGATGAGATGCTGCAACGGGCCATGCCACGCGCCGAACATTGCGAGCCATTCCGCCAGGTGTCTGGACGGCCGCGGCGATGAAGTATGGGCTGCAGTTCCGCGACATCTTCGCGGCCTGGGAATCCATCCTCGATGGCGTTCTGGTCACGCTGACGCTCTCGGTCTGGACGATGCTGGGCGGGCTTACGGTCGGCGTCGCCTGCGCGGCGGCCAAGGTCTACGGGCCGGGCTGGCTGCAGCGCATCGTCACGGCCTATGTCGAGGTGATCCGCAACACGCCGCTGCTGGTGCAGCTCTTCCTGATCTTCTTCGGCCTGCCGAGCTTCGGCGTCCGGCTCGACGGAATGACGGCGGCGCTGATCGCGCTGGTCATCAATCTCGGCGCCTACACCACCGAGATTGTCCGCGCCGGGTTCCAGGCCGTGCCGAAGGCGCAGATCGAGGCCGGCCACTCGCTCGGCCTCTCCAGCCTGCAGGTCTTCCGCTACATCGTGGTGTTCCCGGCGCTGAAGTCGATGTTCCCGGCGCTCGCGAGCCAGTTCGTGCTGCTGATGCTGGCGACCAGCGTCGTCTCGCAGATCTCGGTCGAGGACCTGTTCCATGCGGCCTCGATCGTGCAGTCGCGCACCTTCCGCGACTTCGAGGTCTACACCGTCATCGGCGTTCTCTACCTGGCGCTCGCCTTTGCCTTCCGCGGCCTCTTCGCCGGCATCTACTACTGGGCGTTCGTCAGGCGATGATCCGGACCTTCTCCTATATCGACGTGATGTATCTGATCGCGGCGGCGCGCTGGACGCTGGCCCTGACGGCGACAGCCTTCGCCGGCTCGGCCGTGCTCGGCCTCCTGCTCGCGATCGCCCGAATCTCGCCGATCGCGCCGCTGCGCTGGATCACCGCGACCTATATCCACATCGTCCAGGGCACGCCGCTGCTGGTCTGGCTGTTCCTGATCTTCTTCGGGCTGCCCTTCGTCGGCATCAGCGTCAATCCCTGGCTCGCAGCGGCGCTCGCCTTCTCGATCTATGGCAGCGCCTTCCTCGGCGAGATCTGGCGAGGTGCGCTGATCTCCATCGCCAGGACGCAATGGGAGGCCGGCGCCTCGCTCGGCCTGTCGATGTACGAGCAACTGCGCCACGTCATCGTGCCGCAATCGATCCGCGTCGCGATCCCGCCGACGGTTGGGTTCCTGGTCCAGCTGATCAAGAACACGTCGCTGGCGGCGACGATCGGGCTGGTCGAGCTCACCCGCGAGGGCCAGCTCACGGCCGCCGGTACCTACAAGCCCTTCGCCGTCTACATCACCGTCGCCTGCATCTATTTCGCGATGTGCTTCCCCCTCACGCAATGGAGCCGCTCACTCGAGCGGAAGCTCGATGTCGCTCGTTGAAATCGCTGCTATCAGCAAGAGCTACGGCACCGTCGAGGTGCTGAAGAACGTCTCGCTTTCCGTCGCCAAGGGCGAGGTCGTCGCCGTGATCGGGCGCTCCGGCTCGGGCAAGAGCACGATGCTTCGCTGCGTCAACGGGCTCGAGCCGATCCAGGCCGGGTCGATCAGCGTCGACGGCGTTCGGGTCAACGACCCCAAGACGAACCTGCGCAAGCTGCGCCAGGAGGTCGGCATCGTCTTCCAGAGCTTCAACCTGTTTCCGCACCTCTCGGTCTGCGACAACATCACTCTGGCGCCGCGCGTGGTGAAGAAGCAGGCGCCGGAGGCGGCGCGAGAGGTCGCGCGCGAGGTGCTGCGCCGCGTCGGGCTGGAGGACAAGCTCGATTCCTTTCCCTCGCAGCTTTCGGGCGGGCAGCAGCAGCGCGTCGCCATCGCCCGCTCGCTCGCCATGAAGCCGAAGCTGATGCTGTTCGACGAGGTGACCTCGGCGCTCGACCCCGAGCTGACCGGCGAGGTGCTGAAAGTGCTCGAATCCGTCGCGCAGGAAGGCATGACGATGATCCTCGTCACCCATGAGATGGGCTTCGCGCGGCGCTTCGGCTCGCGCGTGGTCTTCATGCATGAGGGCCGGATCCATGAAGAAGGCCAGGCCGCGGCGGTGCTCGCCGAGCCGAAGACGCCCGAACTGCAGACCTTCCTCAGCGCCGTGCTGCACTGAGGTCGCCGTCCCGTCACGCATCTCAACCAGGGGAGAACAGAACATGCGCTCAATCTTCGCCGGCATCGCCGCTCTGGCCGTCGCCGCCTTCGGCGCGGCCGAGGCCAAGGCAGACAAGCTCCAGGACATCCTGCAGAAGGGCGTGGTGCGCATCGGCGTGCCGCTCGACGCGCCGCCCTTCGGCTCGCAGGACGCCAACCGCAACCCGGTCGGCTTCGACATCGAGTTCGCCGAGATGGTCGCCAAGGGACTCGGCGTGAAGCTCGAGATGCAGCAGATCACCGGGGCGAACCGCATCCCGTTCCTGATGACCGACAAGGTCGACATCGTGATCTCGGTGCTGGGCATGACGCCCGAGCGCGCCCGCCAGGTGCAGTTCACCGCGCCCTACGCCAACACGTTCCTCGCCGTCTACGGCGCGAAATCCTCGCCCGTGACCAGCGCGGAGACGCTGGGCTCGACTCGCATCGCCGCCGCCAAGGGCACGACGCAGGAACTCGCGATCACCGCCGCGGCACCCAAGGCCAACCTGATGCGCACCGAGGACGACGCGACCGCGGCCGCTGCATACATGACGGGCCAAGCGGACCTGATCGCCACCAACAGCATCGTGGCGCAGGCGCTCGCCAAGCAGAATCCGAACAAGGAGTTCGAGCGCCGCTTCGTGATCCGCCGCAGCCCGGCGCATATGGCCGTGCAGATGGACCAGCACAATCTGGTGCGCTGGCTCGACGGCTTCATCCTGTTCAACACGATGAACGGCGAGCTCGAGCGGCTGCACAAGAAGTATCTCGACATGCCGATGGACCCGCTGCCGACGCTGTGAGGCAGCCGCCGTCATTCTCGGGCGAAGCCAAGCGCAGATCCGAGAATCTCTCGCAGCACAAGGCGTCCTCTTGTCCTGAGATGGTCGGGTCAAGCCCGACCATGACGCCTCCTTCACCCCTCTCCTTCCAGGAGAGGGGTTCCCCACGCCCACATTCGACTCATCGCACTTCACGAGCCACCCAATGACCAGCACCCGCCCGAAGCCGGCGCCCCGCCCCTCCAGCGCCTTCCTGACGGTCGATCCGGAGCGGGACGGCAAGCAGGTCGGCTTCCTGATGATCCCGCATTCGCCGGACGACGATGCCTGGGGAGCGACGCGCATCCCCATCGCGATCATCAAGAACGGCTCGGGACCGACCGCGATCCTCGAAGGCGGCAATCACGGCGACGAGTATGAGGGGCCGATCGCGATCTGCGACCTGATCCGCGATCTCGATCCCGGACGCGTCCAGGGCCGGCTGATCCTGATGCCAGCCAACAACGTCCACGCCGTGATCGCCGGCAAGCGCACCTCGCCGGTCGACGGGCTGAACTTCAACCGCACCTTCCCAGGCGACCCGCGCGGCACGATTACCCAGCAGATCTCGGCCTTTGTCACCGATCACATCCTGCCGCTGGGCGACGCATTCCTCGACCTGCATTCCGGCGGCTCCTCGCTCGACATCATCCCGAGCGCCATCGTCGAACCGACCGACGACCCGGCCCTGCACAAGCGCAACGTCGCCGCCGTCCGAGCCTTCGACGCGCCGATGACGGTGGTGATCAGCAATCTCGGCGAGCCGCGTACCGCGACCGCCGCCGCCTGCCGAGCAGACCTCGTAACGGTCGGCACCGAGATGGCCGGCGCCGGCACCGTCTCGCTCGAGGCGCTCAAGGTCTGCCGCCGCGGCGTCGCCAACGTGCTCGACCATCTCGGCATCGTCGCGCAGGAGAAGCCCGAGCCGCGGCGCGGCGGCGGGGTCATCCTCGAGCTGCCGGGCACCGCAGCCTATGTCTACGCGACCGCCGACGGCGTCTTCGAGCCCTTTCACGCCAATGGCGAGACCGTCAGCGCCGGCCAGCCGGCGGGCCGCATCCATTGCACCTGGGACCCGACGCGGCCGCCCGAGACGCTGCACTATGCGGCCGACGGCATCCTCTATGGCCGCCGCCAGCCCGGCCGGGTCAGGCCGGGCAATTGCTGCCTGATCGTCGCCGCGCCCTACAAGGGAACCCTGTCGTGATCGATCTCGCCGCCATCGAGGATGCGCGCCACCGCATCGCGCCGCATATCCGGAAGACGCCAACCCTGCCCTATGCGCAGCTGAAGGATCGCGTCACCGGGGGGCCGGAGGTCACGCTGAAGCTCGAGCTGCTGCAGGCCGCGGGATCGTTCAAGGCACGCGGTGCGATGAACCGGCTGCTGACGCTGAGCGACGAGCAGCGAGCGCGCGGCATCGTCACGGCGTCGGGCGGCAACCACGGCCTCGCCATCGCCCGCTCGGCCCATGTGCTCGGCGCCAGGGCCAAGATCTTCCTGCCGTCCAATGTGGTGGAGGACAAGGTCGCCAAGCTGAAGCAGTGGGGAGCCGAAGTCGAGATCGTCGGCGCGATCTGGGACGATGCCAATGCCGCAGCGCTGGCCCATGCCGAGCGGACGGGGGCGACCTATGCCCATCCGTTCAGCGATCCCGTGGTCGTCGCGGGCCAGGGCACGCTCGGCCTCGACATCCTCGACGACATGCCCGAGGTCGATGCGATCCTGGTCGCGATCGGCGGCGGCGGGCTGATCAGCGGGCTCTCGACCGCAATCAAGGCGAAGCGCCCGGCGACGCGGATCATCGGCATCGAGCCGATCGGCTCGCCGACGCTGCATGCCTGCCTCGCGGCCGACAAGCTCGTGGCGCTCGACAAGCTCGAGACCAAGGTGGCGACGATGTCGTGCCGGCAGACCGACCAGGCGATCTTCGAGATCGCGCGCCGCAACGTCGACGAGATCGTGCTGGTGAGCGACGACGAAATGGAGAAGGCCGCGAAGGCGCTGTGGTTCGAGTTCGGCATCGCCGCCGATCTGTCGGGCGCGGCTGCGCTCGCCGCGCTGCAGTCCGGCCGCGTCGCTTTCGCGCCGTGGGAGCGGGTCTGCGCGCTGGTCTGCGGCGCCGGCAATGACGGCATCGGCTGAGCGATCGCGCTTCGCGGCCCGGGATTCGCGCCGCGGCGATTGAACTTCGCTGCTGCCGCCACTATCGCGGGGCTGTCCCTCAGGAACGGTCCGCATGCAAGACTATGTCCGCAAGATCCTCGGCGCCCGCGTCTATGACGTTGCGATCGAGAGCCCGCTCGATGCCATGCCGCGGCTCTCGGCCCGCCTCGGTGCCGCGATCAGCCTGAAGCGCGAGGATCTGCAGCCGGTCTTCTCCTTCAAGCTGCGCGGTGCCTACAACAAGATCGCCGGCCTTCCGGCCCATCTCGCCGAGCGCGGCGTGATCTGCGCCTCGGCGGGCAATCATGCGCAAGGCGTGGCGCTGGCGGCGCGGAAGCTCGGGCTGAAGGCCACCATCGTGATGCCGCGCACCACGCCCGACATCAAGGTCCAGGCGGTGCGGGCGCTCGGCGGCCATGTCGTCCTGCATGGCGAGAGCTTCGACGATGCCTATGCACATGCCCGCCATGTCGAGGCCGAGAAGGGGCTGACCTTCGTCCACCCTTACGACGATCCCGAGGTGATCGCCGGCCAGGGCACGGTCGGCATGGAGATCCTGCGCCAGCATCCGGACGCAATCGAGGCGATCTTCGTGCCCGTGGGCGGCGGCGGGCTCGCCGCCGGCGTCGCCATCTATGCTAAATTCCTGCGGCCGGAGACGAAGATCATCGGCGTCGAACCGATCGAGGCGGCCTCGATGGCCGGCGCCATCGCCGCAGGTGAGCGCGTGATGCTCGACCAGGTCGGCCTCTTCGCCGACGGCGTCGCGGTGCGGCAGGCGGGCGAGGAGACCTTCAGGCTCTGTCGCGAATTGCTGGACGAGGTCATCACGGTCTCGACCGACGAGATCTGCGCCGCGATCAAGGACATCTTCGAGGATACGCGCGCCGTCGCCGAGCCATCGGGCGCGGTCAGCCTCGCCGGGCTCAAGGCCTACGCCGCGCGCGGCAAGGCGGCGGGACGCGCGCTGGTCGCGATCAACAGCGGCGCCAACATGAATTTCGACCGGTTGCGCCACATCGCCGAGCGGGCCGAGATCGGCGAGCAGCGCGAGGCCCTGATCGCGGTGACCATCCCGGAGCGTCCCGGCAGCTACCGCCAGTTCATCCGGCTGCTCGGCAAGCGCGCAATCACCGAGTTCAACTACCGCTACAGCGACCCGGCCGAGGCGCGGATCTTCGTCGGCGTACAGCTGAGCGAGGGCGAGCAGGAGAAGCGCCAGATCCTCGCCATGCTGGCGGAGCACGGCTATGCGGTGCTCGACATGAGCGACAACGAGCTCGCCAAGCTGCATGTGCGCTACATGGTCGGCGGGCAGGCCCGCGACCTTGGCGACGAGATGATCTTCCGCTTCCAGTTCCCGGAGCGGCCGGGTGCGCTGCTGAAGTTCCTGAACAGCCTGTCGGGCAGTTGGAACATCTCGTTGTTTCACTACCGCAACCACGGCGCCGACTATGGCCGCGTGCTCGCCGGCATCCAGATTCCGGCGGCGGAGCGCGCGAAACTCAGGCAGAGCCTGGACGCGCTCGGCTATCCCTATTGGGACGAGACCGACAATCCGGCCTACCGCTCCTTCCTGTCAGGCAGCGCGCCGGCCTGAAGCATTCTGTGTTTCGTCGCCGCAGTCACGGCACTCGTCTTCCAAGGTCAGGCCTCCTACCGGTTGGATAGCTGCCCGAATGCGCACCTCTATCGGGTGGCTTCCGTGCAAGCCCTGCTGTCTCAAAGCACGAACATGAGCGAAAGGCTTGCGAATATGGCGGCGGTCGCGAAGAGGAATTGCGTGCCGATTTGCCCGGCGATCAGATTCCCCAGCGATGCGAGGCCGAGCACGAAGGCGTTGCCGATGCACAGGAAGGTGCTGAGTTCGGTCGCGCCCTGGCGCGGATCGCAGACGCCGAGGATCAGCGTCCGGCTGGCCGTGAAATAGCCGAAGCTCAGCAGCGAGGACGCCAGGACGAAGCCGATCGCGGCGGCAGGCGTCGGCCTGACGAGCGCGAATGCGAGGATGGTATCCATCGCCGCGGTGAGGGCGAGAATGACGGCGAGCACGCGCCAGGCGCCGACACGGTCGACCAACGGCTTTGCCAGGCCTGCGCCGGCGATGCCGGCTAGATTGCCGCCTATCACGCCTATCAGCCCGATCGTCGCCATGCTCAGCCCCGCATCGACCTGCAGCACCGGCTTCATGCCATAGGGCAGTACCAAGCCGATCTCGATGAACAGCAGCATCCCGAGAAGGCGCCTGATTTCCGGGCGCTTGAACATCGCGAAGCTTGCAAAGGGCGAGGCGGCGGTGCCCGATGGCGCCCGGCCGCGATCGAGCCGCATCAGGCCAAGGCCGACCAGCCCGGCCAGCGCGAGAGCCGCGAAGGCGAGCGTCGTCGGTGCCCAGCCCCCGCGGCGCGTACAAATCGTTCCGAGATCGACACGCAGCGTCGCGCCAATTGCGGAAGTTGAGCGATTGCCGGGAAGCGGACGCTCGCAGTGCCGTTCCGCGTACCGGATGGGCGGCCTAATCGCTTGTTATTCGATCGGGAATACGGGCGATGACCTTGATCTCGAAGTCGAACCCCGCGAGCCAGTTGACGCCGATCGCGGTCCAATTCGGATAAGGCGCCTCCGGAAAGACTTCGCTCTTGACCCTCATGATCGTGTCGAACTGGTGTTCGGGGTTGGTATGAAAGCTCGTCACATCGACGATATCGTCAAGCGCGCATCCGCCCGCCTTCAGCGTCGCCTCGAGATTGGTGAAAGCCAGACGGACCTGAGCCTCGAAGTCCGGCTCGGGCGACCCATCGCTGCGGCTGCCGACCTGACCGGACACGAACAGGAGATTGTCGGACCTGATCGCGGCGGAATAGGCCTGTGACGCGTAGAGGTCATGCCGACCGGCCGGAAAAATGGCTTCACGCTGGGCCATACCGATTTCTCCTGTTGTGGATCGCTGGAAGGGGGCAACGGATCGATATCTGTCAGGCGTGCGCCTCACGCTTGAAGAAGTAATGCAGCACGAAGTGTGCCGGGGAGACGACCGCGACAAGCTCCCATCCGTCAGCCCCTAGCTTCCCAAGGGCACCGGCATCCAGGGTGTTTTCGACCACCAGATATTCCCATTGCATGGCTCTTTGCCTTGTCTGGATCGTGGGGGGGAGCAAACCGACGGCTTCATGTCGGCAGGAGGACGACCTTCGACCCCACCGGCACGCGGCGATAGAGATCGACAATGTCCTGGTTGATCAGCCTGACGCAGCCTGACGAGACCATCGTGCCGATCGTCCACGGTTCGACGGTGCCGTGCAGCCGGTAGAGGGTGTCGGTCCCGCCCCGGTAGAGATAGAGCGCTCTCGGGCCGAGCGGGTTGTCCGGTCCACCGGCCAACCCAGCGGCAAACCGACCATAGCGGTCCGGCTCGCGCTTGATCATGTTCGGCGTCGGCGTCCAGCGCGGCCATTGAGCCTTTCGGCCGACCAGCGCTGTACCCTGGAAATTGAACGCTTCCTGCTTTCCGACCCCAATGCCGTAGCGTAAGGCGCGCCCGTTCTCTCTGACGAGATAAGCGTATCGCTGCTCTAGATCGACGACGACCGTCCCGGGTGGTTGTGTCGTCGCGTATGGCACGACCTGCCTCAGGAAGCGTGGATCCATCTCCGATATGTCGACTGCAGGGACGGGGAACGGCTCGCCATCGAGCGCGGCATACATCGCCAACTGGCTTGCATCGACTACCGGGGGAGGCAGGGGGGGTTCATTGACCGCCTGTCTGGTGACGCAGCCAGCCAGGGTGGCGGGAGCTCCGATGAGGACGGCGCGACGGGTCAGAAGCATTGGTGCAATCGGATCTCGACTCGGGATCACCGGACAGAAGCGCCTCGCCAGCGCCACGTCCATCAGCTATGAAGTGATAATGGTCATAACTGGATGGAATAGATGGACCTCACGCTTGCGCTTCGGGCCTTCGTTCGGACCGTCGAGCGCGGTTCGATGACCGCTGCCGCACGGGATCTCGCCGTTTCCCAGCCCGCCGTCAGCAAACATCTGCGTAACTTGGAGGCTCATGTCGGCGCGCGACTGCTGGAGCGTTCGGCCCGACTCGTGCGGCCGACCCCCCAGGGCCAGCGGCTCTATGAGGTCGCCCAGCCGGCCCTCGGCGCGATCGACGCCGCACTGGAGGATTCTCGACGCGAGGCCGGCGTCGTAGAAGGGCGGATTCGCCTGCATGTCCCGAGCTGCATCGGATCAAAGCACATCCATCCGATCGTGAACGACTTCCAGGCGGCTCATCCCGGCGTAAGCATGGAGCTCGTCCTGGAAGATCGGGTGATCGACCTCGTGCATGAGGACTTCGACCTGGCCGTGCGCTACGGGCGACCGGAGGCGCGGAACGTCATCGTGCGTCGCATCGGGTTTATTCGACGCTTTCTCGTGGCGGCACCGTCCTACCTGGCCCGGATCGGCGGATTGGACGATCCTCTACGTCTCTCGGAGGTCGATGTCGTCATGGCGAGCGCTATTCCCGCGCTGTCCGACATTCTCAGCCTTCAGCATGACAATGGCGAACTGAGCGTGTGCGTGAGCCCGATACTGCGGACGAACAATGCGCAGGTGCTGATCGCCTCGTTATGCGACGGGCGAGGCGTCGGACCCGTCCAGCACCCTCTCGTTGCCGACGATCTCGCCGCGGGGCGTCTGGTTCGGGTCCTGCCCGACTTCAGCATCAGGTCGACGGAAGCGTTCCTGGTCTATCCATCGGTCCGGTACATGAGGCCCGTCATCAGAGCCTTCACGGATTTTGCCATCGCTCGTCTGCGTGCGGTCGATGGCATCAGTGGTACCGCCTGAGCACGCCAAAAGCGATCCGATCATCGGCCCCGTGCGCCACCCAGGATAACGTAACGTAGCGATATCCGAATCCTTGAGTACGACATCTGCCTTCCGTAGGATCACCCTGCAACAGGAAGAGATCAGTGACTTCGATAGGATCGAAAGAGCCCGGAGCGCTGATCTTCGGGCCCTTCGCATTGGTCCCGGACAAGCGCGTGTTGACGCGTGACGACGTCATCGTGTCGATCAGCAGTAGAGCATTCGACATTCTCGCGGTGCTGGCGAGCCATGCCGGCGAGGTTGTCGAAAAGGCAGAACTCATTCGACGCGTCTGGCCGAACACCTTCGTCGAAGAAGCGAACCTGCGCGTGCATATCGCTGGGCTTCGCAAG
The DNA here is from genome assembly GCF_001429395.1 of Allobosea sp. Root381. Classification (GTDB taxonomy): domain Bacteria; phylum Pseudomonadota; class Alphaproteobacteria; order Rhizobiales; family Beijerinckiaceae; genus Allobosea. The sequence continues at coordinate 94,655 of NZ_LMJT01000010.1, read as the reverse complement.
ACCCTCGGCAAGACCTCGCTCGGCACGCCATACATTGCCAACGTACCGGGTCGCGGCTACACTCTGGCGACCGAAGTAATCATGGCTCGCGCGGTTGCAGAGCCCGCGCCTCCCTCGCTCACATCGTCGCGACTGCCAGTCCCGGTCACGCGCGTCATCGGCCGCGACGAGGCCATCCGCCATCTGTGCGACATCGTCCCTCAGCGGCGGCTTGTCACGATCGTAGGGCCGGGCGGCATCGGCAAGACGACGGTCGCCCTCATGGTGGCAGCTGCGCTCGCGAGCCATTACCGCGATGGCGTCATTTTCGTCGACCTGTCCTCCATTCAAGATCAGGAACTCGTCCCCGCCGCCGTTGCCAAGGCTGTGGGACGGCCGCTGAGACCGGGGTCTTCCGTCGAAGACCTCGCCGCCCTCTTGGTCGATGCGCACGCCTTGATCCTGCTCGACAACTGCGAGCATCTGCTGGATGGCATTGCCGGCCTGGCCGAAGAGGTCCTTCGGGCCGCACCGCGGGCGGATCTGCTCCTGACGACCCGCGAGCCTCTCCGCGCGGCGGGCGAGTGGGTTCACCGGCTGCATCCTCTGGATTGCCCGCCGCCATCTCCGGCACGCGATGCCGCTGCTGCCCTGTCGTTTCCGGCCGTCGAGCTTTTTGTCGAACGTGCGTCCGCGAGCCTTGGAGGGTTCGTCCCGACAACGGATGATCTAACGGTCATTTCCGACATTTGCCGCCGCCTCGACGGGATCGCGCTCGCCATCGAATTCGCGGCGGCTCGGATCGGTTCGTCGGGCCTGCACGGTCTCGCGCGCTCGCTGGACAACCGCTTCAGGGTGTTGACGCGGGGCCGCCGTACCGCCTTGCCGCGGCACCAGACCCTTCGGGCCACGCTGGACTGGAGCTACGAACTGCTCAGTCTGGACGAGCAGAGACTCCTGCGCCGCCTCGGTGTTTTCTCCGGCTTTTCGGCGATATCAGCGGCCGGGATTGCCGACGATGCGGCGGCGGTGGTCGTCGAGCTTCTCGAGAGCCTCTGTGCGAAATCACTGGTGTTCGCGGATCACGGCACGGACGAACCCCGCTACCGGCTGCTTGAAACCACGCGCGCCTATGCACGGGACAAGCTTGCGGAAGCCGGGGAGAGCGAGATCGTCGCGAGCCGCCACGCGGTCCATATGCGCTCGCTCTTCGAGCGGGCCGAGGGGGAGTGGGATACTCGGCTGACTTCGGAATGGCTTGCGACCTATCTGCCCGATCTCGGAAACCTGCGGGGCGCGCTGGATTGGGCGCTTTCGACCAGGGGGGATCCCGCACTCGGCGTCGCTCTCACCGTCGCCGCGGTCCCCTTCCTCTTCCAGCTCTCGCTCGTCGACGAGTGCCTGGCCCGCGTCGAGCGCGCCCTCGACATCCTCGATGATCTTCCCGGCGATACGCGGCACTGGCGTATGCGCCTCTGCACCGTCCTCGGCTGGCCGCAGATGCGACCGCTCGCATCCCGCGAAACCGGTTCGGCAGCCTGGCTGTCGGCACTGGGGCTCGCGAGGGAACTCGACAATGTCGACTACCAGCTGCGCTCGCTCTGGGCGCTCTGGCTCGACCGAACCAATAGTGGCTGGCCGCGTGAGGCGCTGGCCTATGCCGAAGAGTTCATCGACCTCGCACACCGCGCGACCGAGCCGGCCGAGGTCGCGATCGGAGAGCGCATGCGCGCCCGGGCACTCCACATCCTGGGGAACCAGGCCGAGGCGCGCCTCTGCATCGACCGGATGCTGGCAACCTATGATCCGCCTCTCCGCCGGGCGCACACAGCCCGATACCAGTACGATCAGCGCGTCATCGCCCGCGTCACACGGCAGCGCATCCTCTGGCTTCAGGGCTATCCCGAGCAGGCGATGCTCGATGCGAAGGGCAACATCGAGCGAGCGCTCCAGGTCGATCACGGGCTGACCCTTTGCTACGCGTTGTCGGATGGCGCCTGCCCGCTGGCCCTGCTCGTCGGCGATCTCGATCTTGCGGACCGCTATGCGTCGATGCTGCTGGAACTCACGGCTGCCAATGCACTCGACGTCTGGCACACCTATGCACAGGCCTATCGCGGCGAGGTGATGTGGCGGCGCGGGGAGCGGTCTTCCGGCCTGCGGCTGATGCTCCAGGCGTCCGAGAAGATGCAGGCGTCGGGTTTTGTCCTTTATCTGTCCGGTTTCGTGACGGCGCTTGCGCTGGCCCTGTCCGAAGCCGGGCAACCGGACGCCGCCCTTGCATGGATCGACGATGCGCTGGCGCGCTGCGAGGCGTCCGGAGAGGCCTGGTGCCTACCCGAACTCCATCGCGTAAAGGGCGAGATCCTGCTTCGGCGGGGAGCGCGCGCCCCCGGTCTCACGTCGCTGCGGCTCGCGCTCGACCTTGCCCGCCGGCACGGCGCGCCTGCCTGGGAACTGCGGGCAGGTATCAGTCTCATGCAGCACGATCCGGACGCCTGCGGCGGGAAGCAGAACAACCTGCTCGCGACGATCTTCACACGCTTCAGCGAGGGCGCCGACACGGCCGACCAGATCGAAGCCAGGGCGGTGCTCGCCGGGATCACGGCGGCAAGCCCGGCCTGACACGCCGTCATCGTCTAACGACCGCACGCATCCGAGCTGCCTTTACGGCACGCTGCAGCGATTTACGCCGCTTAACTGGTGGCCGCGTTCCCCAGCAGCAACACTGCGCTCGACACCAGAGACATGCGGATCGAGCAAGGGAGCAGCAGTGATGCCGATCATCCAGGCCAAGAACGGAACAGAGCTCTTCTACAAGGACTGGGGCTCCAGCGAGGCGCCCGCGATCGTCTTCCATCACGGCTGGCCCCTCAGCGCGGACGACTGGGACGCTCAGCTGATGTTCTTCTATCGCCAGGGCTTTCGCGTCATCGCGCATGACCGCCGCGGGCACGGCCGCTCGACCCAAACAGCGACCGGCAATGAGATGGATACCTATGCGGCAGACGTGGCCGAGCTCGTATCGGCGCTCGGCCTGACCAAGGCGATCCATGTCGGGCATTCGACGGGCGGCGGCGAGGTCACCCGCTACGTCGCCAGGCATGGTGCGGGTCGTGCCGCAGCCGCCGTCCTGATCAGCGCTGTCCCGCCGGTGATGGTGAAGAGCGACGCGAACCCGGGCGGCCTGCCGCTTGGCGTATTCGACGAGATCAGAGAGGGCACCGCCACCAACCGCTCGCAGTTCTACCTCGACATCACGATCCCGTTCTACGGCTACAATCGCCCGGGCGTAAAAGAGTCCGAAGGCGTACGCCAGAACTGGTGGCGTCAGGGGATGATGGGTGGGGCGCTGGCGCAGTACGAATGCATCAAGGCGTTCTCGGAGACCGACTTCAGCGAGGATCTGAAGCAGATCGACGTCCCCACCTTCATCATGCACGGCGACGACGACCAGATCGTCCCCTACGCGGACTCCGCGCCCCTTTCGCACCAGCTCGTCAAGGGTTCGACGCTGAAGACCTATCCGGGGCTGCCGCACGGAATGCCGACGACCCATGCGGCGCAGATCAACGCGGATCTCCTAGCCTTCATCAAGGGCCTGCGCTGAAGCAACGCGCCAGTTCGAGCCATGCAACCGAGCTGACGCCATGCGCATCCTCATGGTTCTCGTCCCGGACCGGGACCTGCCCGGGCATCTGCGCCTCGAGCGCTTCATTGCGCCGTACTACACGTTCCTCGAGGCCGGGGCGGAAGTCATCGTCGCCTCGCCGGAGGGCGGGTTCGTCTTCGACCGCCTGTCCAGCCTCGAAGACGTGCCGGTCGCGCTCGGCGAGCGTTTCAAGGCCGATGCCCGCCTCCACGAGGTCATCACGGATACTCTGGCCATTGGGCAAGTGTTTCCGGAGGATTTCGACGCCGCTTTCTGCGTCGGGGTCGTCGGCCGGCTTTGGGAGGCTGCGGCGCCGCCCGACCCGGCCGCCGCAGCCGCGCCTCTGCTGGCGCGGTTTCTCTCGGCGGGCAAGGCGGTGGCGACGATCCCGAGCCCAATGGATCTCTATCCGGGCGGTGCAGGAAACGGCGTCCTGATCACCGGGGATGCAGCAGGCTCCCCTGATAAAGCCGCGCATGCGCTGCTGGCCGCTCTCGGGGCCTGCCGAACAGCTGCGCTCGAGGCGGCGGCCTCACTCGGCCAGCGCTCCCATCTCGACGAGCTTCTCGACGAGGCGCTGATCGAGACGTTTCCCGCCAGCGACCCAATCACCCATTCCGATTTCCGCTGAGGAAATCCGCATCATTTGGAGAGGCACGCCGATGGACCTTGATGCGATCTCTGGCCCCGAGCCTGGGGAGTTGGTCGAAACGGCGGACGGCGCCGCTATCTTCGTCCGAAGCTGGCGGCCATCCGGCGCGCCTCGCGCAGGACAAGGCCCCTAGCCTTGGGCCTCTAGGCTTGGGCGGCTAGCGCCAGTGATGCGTGCCAAAGTGGACATTCACGAGCGGCCGGAAAGGAGACGTTCAGCTGCGGCCTCTGCCCAGACAGCCCTGCGACAATCGGTCATGGCGGAAAATCGCCAGCGGAATCGAAACTTCATGCTAAAGAACATATCATGAACATCGGAGGTTTTCCTTGGCCCGGTTTTCGGTCATGCAGAAACTGGAAATTCTAAGCGACGCAGCGAAGTACGATGCATCCTGCGCGTCCAGCAACACGACGAAGCGCAACTCGGTCGGTGGGAAAGGCATCGGATCAACGACAGGCTCGGGCATCTGCCATTCCTATGCGCCCGATGGCCGCTGCATCTCGCTGCTGAAGATCCTGCTAACCAATTTCTGCAGTTACGATTGCATCTTCTGTATCAATCGCTCGTCCAGCAATGTCACCCGCGCGCGCTTCTCGGTGGAGGAGGTGGTCGATCTCACGCTGAATTTCTACAAGCGCAATTATATCGAAGGGCTGTTCCTGTCTTCGGGCATCATCCGCTCGCCCGACTACACCATGGCAGAGATGGTGCGGGTCGCGCAGATGCTGCGCGAGCTCCATGATTTCCGCGGCTACATCCATCTCAAGCTGATCCCGAGCGCGAGTCCGGATCTCGTCGCACAGGCCGGGCTCTACGCCGACCGTGTCTCAGTCAATGTCGAATTGCCGAGCGAAGCTTCGCTCAAGCGTTTCGCTCCCGAGAAGCAATCGCGGGACATCAGCGCGGCGATGGGCTCGCTGAAACTCAGGATCGACGAGAGCAAGGCGGAGCGTGCGGTCTCGCGCAAGGCGCCTGCCTTCTCGCCTGCAGGCCAGAGCACGCAATTGATCGTCGGCGCCGACGACGCCAGCGATGCCGTCATCTTGCAACGCAGCGCCCAGCTCTACGGCAGCTTTGGATTAAAGCGCGTCTACTATTCGGCATTCAGTCCGATCCCGGACGCCTCAGCGCAGCTGCCGCTCTCCGATCCGCCGCTGATGCGCGAGCACCGGCTTTACCAGGCCGACTGGCTGACGCGGTTCTATGGTTTCGAAATCGGCGAGATCCTCGACGATAGTTCCGGACATATGCTCGACTTGACGGTCGATCCCAAGCTGGCCTGGGCGCTTCGTCATCGCTCGCGCTTTCCGGTCGACGTCAACCGGGCCGATCGCGAGACGCTGCTGCGCGTGCCGGGCTTGGGAACCCGCAGCGTCAAGAGCATCCTGGAGATGCGACGGTTCCGCCGACTGCGGCTCGATGACGTCGCACGCCTGGCCCGCTCGTTGCGGGTGCTGCGCAACTTCATTTTGGCAGAGGACTGGCGGCCCGGCGCTTTGCTCGACAGCGAGCGGTTGAGACTGCATCTCGCACCGAAGTCGCAACAACTGGCGCTGCTCTGAATGTTCGGCGCGCACCTCGCCGAGCCGGCGGATTTCGAGGGCTGGCGCCGGCAGGCCCGCGTGCTGGCCCAGCGGGAGATTCCGCCGGGCGACATTGTCTGGCATGTCGGCGATGAGCCGATGGCCCTGTTCGTCGACCAGCCGGTCAACCATCTCGCGTGCGATCCGCTTTTTCGACTCAACGTGCCGCGCGAATTTCTCGATCTCGCCGAGCAGGTCGTCTGCCATCGCGATCCCGAGCGGTTCGGCCTGCTCTACCGGCTGTTGCTGCGCCTGAAGCGGGAGCCCGATCTTCTCAAGGTCGCGACCGATCCCGACGTCCACCGCCTCAACACGATGGCGCGCGCCGTCAGGCGCGACTTACATAAGATGACCGCCTTCGTCAGGTTCAGGCAGGTTCGCGATAACGCGGAAGGCGAGGTGTTCGTCGCCTGGTTCGAGCCCGAGCATTTCATCGTGCGGCGGGTTTCGTCGTTCTTCGTGAACCGGTTCTCGTCGATGAGGTGGTCGATCCTGACGCCGCTGGCCTCCCTTCATTGGGATGGAACGGCCCTGCAGATAGCGGAAGGCGCGGCCAAGCGCGATTCGCCCGACGACGACGCCATGGAGGATTATTGGAGGACCTATTACGCCAATATCTTCAATCCGGCGCGACTGAAGATCAAGGCCATGAAAGCCGAGATGCCGGAGAAATACTGGCGCAACTTGCCGGAGGCCGAATTGATCGCGCCGCTGATTGCCGGCGCCTCGCAGCGTATGTCCGCAATGGTGAAGGCGGCACCGACGAGCCCCTCCATTCGTCATGCTCGCCAGCAGTCGAGGCAAGCCGAGCTGATCGGAGGGACCGCCGGGATACCCTCCGACTGGGTTCAGGCGGCGACGGCAGCGCGCAGTTGCGCCCGTTGCGATCTGTGCCGGGATGCGACGCAGACCGTCTTCGGGAAAGGCCCGCTCGACGCTGCCGTGATGTTCGTCGGCGAGCAGCCGGGCGACCAGGAGGATCTGGCTGGCGAGCCCTTCATCGGGCCCGCCGGGCAGATTTTCAACAAGGCGATAGCGCAGGCAGGGCTCGAACGCGATCGCGCCTATATCACCAACGCCGTAAAGCATTTCAAATTCACGGTGCGCGGCAAGCGGCGGATTCACCAGAGCCCGAACGCAGGCGAGATCAAGGCTTGCCGCTTCTGGCTTGGCCTTGAGCGTGAATTCGTCAGGCCGAGGCTCATCGTGGCCATGGGCGCGACCGCCTTGACCTCGCTGCTGGGCAAGGCAACGTCGATTTCATCGCTACGCGGCCAGATTACGTCGCTTGACGATGGCACGCCGATGATTGCGACCGTTCATCCATCATATTTGCTGCGGCTTCCAGACGAAGCGGAAAGGGAAAAAGAAACGGCGCGTTTCGTCGCAGACCTGAATTCGGCAAAGGGGATACTTTCCGCACTATTGGACCCGGAATAATGGCCACAATAGTTCTGAAGTTAGCTTGTGCAGCGCTTTCGACTTCGAACTTGCGCCGGTGCCGTTTAAAAATCGATGTTTCTCAGCTGTAAAGTCCTGATTCAGTCGTTCTTGGCCGGGGCGCGGCGCGATGATGGGCGAGCGGCATGTAGCGCATGAGACGTTGTTCTACGAGTTCAGCCGGGGGCATCACGTACCAGCCGATCACTGGGTGCGCGCCATCGACCGTTCCGTCGATCTGTCAGAGATCCGCGCCCATCTTCGCCCGTTCTAAAGCGAGATGGGGCGGCCCTCGATCGATCCGGAGCTGATGATCCGGATGCTGCACGTCGGGTACTGCTTCGGCATCCGTCCGGAGCGACGCCTGTGCGAGGATGTGAACACGAAAAGACGCTCAGGTATCGACGGTCGCGTTCAGCGCGTTGGTTTGGATGAACTCGCGCCGCGGCTCGACGACATCGCCCATCAGCTTGACGAAGAGGTCGTCAGCCTCGTCGTTCTGGTCGTTCTTGACCCGGAGCAGCGAGCGCACGTCGCGGTCAAGCGTCGTCTCCCAGAGCTGGTCGGGATTCATCTCGCCCAGACCTTTGTAGCGCTGCAGCGAGACGCCCTTCTTGCCGATGGCGGAGACGGCCTCGAACAGGTCGGTCGGGCCGTTGACGACATGGTCGTCGCCCTTGCGCGACAGCGTGCCGGGCTTGGCATAGGCCTCCTGCAGCGAGGCGGCCGAAGCGTCGAGCTTGCGGGCCTCGGCGCTGGCGAGCAGGCCGGCATCGATCATCGCCGCCTGCTTCACGCCGCGGACCATGCGCGAGAAGACGTAGCCGCCCTCGGCGACCTTACCCTCCCAGCCACGCTCCAGATCGTCGGAGATCGCATCGAGCCGGCGCGCGACATAGGCGGCCGCCTCGTTGCCCTGCGCCTCGTTCTCCTCCGAGATCGGACGGAGCGCGCCGGCGATCGCCATCTGCTCGACGACGCGGCGGTCGTAGCGCGAATGCAGCTGCGACAGCGTGTGGCGGACGCCCCGGGCCTCTTCGATCAGCCCGCGCAGGTCGGCGCCACCGCGCTCGATGCCCTCGCTGGTCCTGAAGACGGCGCCATCCAGCGCGGTCTCGACCAGATACTCCTCCAGCGCACGCTCGTCCTTCAGATAGGTCTGCGACTTGCCGCGCGCCGCCTTGTAGAGCGGCGGCTGGGCGATGAAGAGATGGCCGGCATCGATCAGCTCCGGCATCTGGCGGTAGAAGAAGGTCAGCAGCAAGGTCCGGATATGGGCGCCGTCGACGTCCGCGTCCGTCATGATGATGATCTTGTGGTAGCGCAGCTTGGCGAGGTTGAAGCCGCCCTGCTCGGCCTCGGCCCGCCCGATGCCGGCGCCGAGCGCCGTGATCAGCGTACCGACCTGCTCGGAGGAGAGCATCTTGTCGAAGCGCGCGCGCTCGACGTTCAGGATCTTGCCGCGCAGCGGGAGGACGGCCTGATACTCCCGGGCCCGACCCTGCTTGGCCGAGCCACCGGCCGAGTCACCCTCGACGATGAAGAGTTCGGACTTGGCCGGATCGCGCTCCTGGCAATCGGCCAGCTTCCCCGGGAGCGAGGCGATGTCGAGCGCGCCCTTGCGGCGGGTGAGATCGCGCGCCTTGCGGGCCGCCTCGCGGGCGGCGGCAGCCTCGGCGACCTTGCCGACGATGGTCTTGGCCTCGTTCGGGTGCTCTTCCAGCCAGGTCGAGAGCGCCTGGTTGACGACATTCTCGACGACCGGGCGCACCTCCGAGGAGACCAGCTTGTCCTTGGTCTGCGACGAGAATTTCGGGTCCGGCACCTTGACCGAGACGATCGCGGTCAAGCCCTCGCGACAATCGTCGCCGGTCAGCGAAACCTTGTCCTTCTTCGAGATCCCGGAGCTTTCGGCATAGCCGGTGACCTGCCGCGTCAGCGCGGCGCGGAACCCGGCGAGATGGGTGCCGCCATCGCGCTGCGGGATGTTGTTGGTGAAGCAGAGCACGTTCTCGTGGTAGCTGTCGTTCCACCACAGCGCGACATCGACGGTGATGCCGTCCTTCTCCGAGGAGAGCATGATCGGCTGGGCGATGACCGGGGTCTTGGCCCGGTCGAGATAGCGCACGAAGGCCTCGACGCCGCCCTCGTACATCAGCTCCTCGCGCACCACCTCGGCATGGCGGGCATCGGTCAGGACGATGCGCACGCCCGAATTGAGGAAGGCCAGTTCACGCAGGCGATGTTCGAGCGTCTTGTAGTCGAACTCGATCATCGTGAAGGTTTCCTGGGACGGGGTGAAGGTCACCTCCGTCCCGCGCTTGTCGCCGGCCGGGCCGACGACCGCGAGCGGCGCGACCGCGTCGCCATGGCGGAACTCCATGAAATGCTCTTTGCCGCCGCGCCAGATCCTCAGCTTCAGCGAGATGGACAGCGCGTTGACCACAGAGACGCCGACGCCGTGAAGGCCGCCGGAGACCTTGTAGGAATTCTGGTCGAACTTACCGCCGGCATGGAGCTGGGTCATGATGACCTCGGCCGCCGAGATGCCTTCCTCGCTGTGGATATCGGTGGGAATGCCGCGGCCATTGTCGGTCACGGTCACCGAACCCTCGGCATTCAGCGTCACGGTGACGATGTCGGCATGGCCCGCCAGCGCCTCGTCGATCGCGTTGTCGACGACCTCGTAGACCATGTGGTGCAGGCCCGAGCCGTCATCGGTGTCGCCGATATACATGCCCGGCCGCTTGCGCACCGCATCCAGGCCTTTGAGAACCTTGATGGAATCGGCGCCATAGGCGGCGTCCTCGAGGTCGCGGGCAGCTTCACTCATCTGTCGGTCCTTCGGCCGGCGCGCAGGCGCCCGCGATCATCTTGATTCGTCGGGAGAATATAGGGGCAGAACGCGGCTTTTTCACGCGCATACGCGCTCGCACGCATGGACACGCGCAAACGCGCTCATGCACGTGCGTGCGCGAGACGCTCAGGCGGAAGCCGGCGACAGCGGCTCCTCCGCGAGCACGACCCGATCGCGCCCGGCTTCCTTGGCCCGATAGAGCGCTCGGTCGGCTCGGCCATAGAGCGCAGGCGCGGTATCGCCCGGCCGATAAGCGGCGATGCCGGCGGAGCAGGTGTAGGCCAGCGCCGGCAGGTCCGGCAGCGGACAGGCGACGCGCGCCTCCGCGAGCAAGGCCTCGACGAAGAGGCGGCAGGTCTCGACGCCGCTGCCCGGCGTCACCAGCATGAACTCCTCGCCGCCGATGCGGCCGAAGCAATCGGTCCTGCCGATGTGCTGATGGACGAGGTTGACGAAATGGCGCAGCACCATGTCGCCGCCCTGATGGCCGAAGCGATCGTTGATGCCCTTGAACAGGTCGATGTCGAACACGCAGACGCTGAGCTCGCTGCCGGGCGTGGCTGCCGTCGTGAGCAGCAACGCCTCGAGGCGGCCGAAGACGAAGCGGCGATTGGCGGTGCTGGTCAATTCGTCGGTCTGCGCGGCGCGCAGCGCGAGGTCGCGGTCCTGCCGCAACAGGCGCTCGTCGGGACGCAGATCGGTGATCTCGCTGGCGATGTAGAGCATCCAGCCATTGGGCTGGACGGTCTCGGTCATCCAGAGCCAGCGTCCATCGGTCAGGTCGGTCTCATAGGCTCGGAACGGGGTCTTGCCGCGGCGCGACTGTGTCGAGGTCAGCCAGGCCTCGAAATCGGGCGAACGGATCGCGGTGCCTTTCAGCTGGGGCAGGTTGCGGCGCATGATCTCCGCCCAGCTCGGCGTCTCCTCGGGATCGAGCCCGAAGGTGCGCCGGAAGGCGTCGTTGGCATAGCGGATGCGGTCTGTCCTGTCGTAAACTGCGACGAGCACATGCGACTGCCCGATCAGGCCGGACAGGGCTGCTTCGATGCTCTCCATGAACGCGCGAATTCCCGGATCGGCCCCCCGGCCGATCGCCAGCATGCCTCATTCGCGAGCGTGGGCCAACTGGTAGGACCGAGCGCAGGCCTCAGCCGTCGAAGCTCGCGATCGCCTCGACGAAGGCCTCGCCATACTGGCTGAGCTTGCGCTCGCCGACGCCCTCGATCGCCCGCATCTGCTCCAGGCCGGCGGGGCGCGCCCGAGCCATGGCGATCAGCGTGCGGTCGGTGAAGATGATATAGGCGGCGACGCCCTCCTCGCGGGCAAGCGACAGGCGCAATTGGCGCAGATGCTCGAACAGGCCGGCCGTGCCCTCGTCGAGCCCGTCGGCGCGGGCGGATTCGCGTCCCTCCCGACGCGTCCGGCGCGCCGCGAAAGGATCGGCCCTGAGCGCGATCGCCTCGCGGCCGAAGAGGATGTCCTCGCCCTTTTCGGTCAGGCAGAACCCGCCATGCTCGGTGCTGGCCTCGGCCAAGGCGCCGGCGGCGAAGAGCTTGCGGGTCAAGGCGGTCCAAGCATTTTTGGGCTTGTCCTGGCCGACGCCGAAGGTCTTCAGCCCGTCATGGTTCTGGCGGCGGATGGCCTCGGTCGCGTTGCCGGTCAGGATATCGGCGAGATGGGCGGCGCCGTAGCGCTGGCCGGAACGCGCCACGGCCGAGAGCAGCTTTCGCGCATCCAGCGTCGCATCGCTGAGTTCGGGAGCATCGGCTCCGCAGAGATCACAGCGGATCGGGACATTGCCGTGCCGGCAGCTCTGCGTCGCCTCGCCGAAATAGGCGAGCAATGCGCTGCGGCGGCACAGTGCGTTCTCGCAGAGGTCGATCATGGCGTTGAGGCGCTTGTGCTCGATGCGGCGGCGCTCGTCATCGATCGGCTTCTCGTCGATCTGGCGGCAGCGCAGCACCATGTCGTCGATGCCGAAGAGCGTCAGCGTATCGGCGCTAAGGCCGTCGCGCCCGGCGCGGCCGATCTCCTGGTAATAGCTCTCGACCGAGCCCGGCATGTCGGCATGGACGACGAAGCGGACGTCGGGCTTGTTGATGCCCATGCCGAAGGCGATGGTCGCGCAGACGACGACGCCGTCCTCCTGCAGGAAGATGTCCTGGTTGCGATTGCGCAGGCCCTGCTCCATGCCGGCGTGATAGGCCAGCGCGTTCCAGCCCTTCTCACGCAGCCCTTCGGCCAGCTTCTCGGTGCGGTTGCGCGAGGAACAGTAGACGATGCCCGAGCCGCCGCGGTGGCGCCGCAGGAATTCGTCGATCTGCCGGCGCGGCTGATCCTTCGGCGCGAAGGCGAGCTTGAGGTTCGGTCGATCGAAGGAATGCACCACCATATGGGGCGGCTGCGGGAAGAGCTGCTGGGCGATATCAGCCTGCGTCTGCCGGTCAGCCGTCGCGGTCAGCGCGGTCACCGGCACACCGCCCAGCGCCTCGCGCGTCTTGGCCAGCAGGCGGTATTCCGGCCGGAAGTCATGGCCCCATTGCGAAACGCAGTGCGCCTCGTCGATGGCGAGCCGGGTGACGCCGAGCCGTCGCAGCCGGTTGACCAGTCCCTCGCCGGCCAGCCGCTCGGGCGACACGAAGAGCAGGCGCAGATCGCCGGCGTTGAGCCGATCCCAGGCCTCGGCGGCCTCGCTCTCGCTGTTCATCGAGTTCAGCGAGGCGGCGGCGACCCCGGCGCGCACCAGCTGGCCGACCTGGTCGCGCATCAGGGCGATCAGCGGCGAGACGACGAGCGTCAGCCCGCCGGCCACGAGCGCGGGAAGCTGGTAGCACATCGATTTGCCGGAGCCGGTCGGCATCACCGCGAAGACGTCGCGGCCGGCGAGCGCGGCCTCGATCACCTCCCACTGGCCGGGGCGGAATTCATCATAGCCGAACACCGATTTGAGGATGGCGCGGGCGTCTGATTCGGCTGAATGCGACATGGCTGAGGGTTTGCCGCAGCGACGGCCCCAAATCCAGCCTATTCCGTCCGTGCGCGCCCGGATTCGACCCTGATCCGCTGCGATCCGGCCGGCAGGTCACCGAACAATGCCGGGTCGGCACCCGTCATCCAGACTTGGCAACCGAGCCCCGTCAGCACCTCGTAGAGCGCCGCACGCCGGCGCGGATCGAGATGGGCGGCGATCTCGTCGAGCAGGACGAGGGGCTTGAGCCCGCTCATGGCGGCGACCAGTCGGGCATGGGCGAGGACGAGCCCGATCAGCAGCGCCTTCTGCTCGCCGGTCGAGCCCTGTCCTGCGGGAATGCCCTTGGGGCCGTGGCGCACCTCGAGGTCGGAGGCCTGCGGTCCCGTCAGCGTGCGACCCGCCGCACGATCGCGGGCGCGGCCCTGGCGTAGCAAGGCGCGGTAGCCGTCCTCGGCATCGAGCGCGGCGCCGCGTGCCACCAGCGTATCGATCTCGCCCGAAAGCGCGATCCCGGCATGCGGAAAGGGCGAGCCCTCGTCGCGTGTCTCGGTGATGATCGCCGACAGCCTGGCGACCGTCTCGGCCCGCGCCGCCGCGACCGCAACGCCGAGCTCGGCGATCTCGCGCTCGATCGCGTCGAGCCATTGCGCCTGCCCGGGGTTCTCCTCAAGGATGCGGTTGCGCGAGCGCAGCGCCCGCTCGAGGGCGTTCGAGCGCGTCGCATGGGCCGGATCGACCGCCAGGACCAGCCGGTCGAGGAAGCGGCGGCGGTCGCCGGCGGCGCCCCGGAACAAGCCGTCGAGATCAGGCGTCAGCCAGACCACCCGGGCGTGTTCGCTGAAGGCGAGCGCCGAGCCCGCCGGCGCCCCGTCGATCCGGGCGAGCCGCGCCCGCTTGCCCTCGGCATCGGCGGGGCCCAGGCCGACACCGAGCCGCGAGCCGTCATCACCCAGGGCGACCGAGACAGCGAAGGAGCCGTCGCCGTCGAGGCGGGCCATGTCGGCAAGATCGGCGCGGCGCAGGCCGCGGCCGGGCGAAAACAGTGAAAGAGCCTCGAGGATATTGGTCTTGCCCGCCCCGTTCTCGCCGACCAGCGCAACGATTTGGCCCCCGATCGCCAGATCGAGGGCCTTGTAAGAGCGGAAATCCTGGAGGATCAGGCGCGCGACGGCGGCCATGGCCGCCGCGTCAGACGCGCATCGGCATCAGCACATAGAGCGCGGACGCACCCTCGCGATCCTGGATCACCGTCGGCGAGCCGGGATCGGCGAGCTTGAGCAACGCCGTGTCGCCGTCGAGCTGGGCGGCAATGTCCATCAGGTAGCGGGCGTTGAAGCCGATATCGAGCGGGCTCGCATCGTAATCGACCTCGATCTCCTCGGTCGCCGAGCCCGAATCCGGGTTCGTCACGGAAAGCGTCATCCGGCCATCGGCCATGGAGAGCTTCACCGCCCGGCCTCGCTCCGAAGAGATCGTCGAAACGCGATCCACCGAGGCCGCGAAATCGCCCTTGTCGACGGTCAGGCGCTTGTCGTTGCCCGCGGGAATGACGCGCTGATAGTCGGGGAAGGTGCCGTCGATCAGCTTCGAGGTCAGCACGACATCGGCAGTGGCAACGCGGATCTTGGTCGCGGAAAGCTCGATCGTGACCTCGCTCTCGCCATCCTCCAGCAGCTTCTGGATCTCGGAGACGGCCTTGCGCGGCACGATCACGCCCGGCATGCCGGCGGCGCCCTGGGGCGCCGCGGTATCGACGCGAGCAAGCCTGTGGCCGTCGGTGGCGACGGCGCGCAGCACGGGGCGGCCATCGACATCGATGGTGTGGAGATAGATGCCGTTCAGGTAGTAGCGCGTCTCCTCGGTCGAGATCGCGAACTGGGTCTTGTCGATCAGGCGCTTGAACTCGCCGGCCGGCAGAGAGAAGCGATGCGCCATCTCGCCGGCGGTGATGTCGGGGAAATCGCTCTCAGGCAGTGTCTGCAGCTGGAAGCGCGAACGTCCCGAGCGCAGCACGAGCCCGGTATCGCCGCTCGTCTCGAGCGAGACCTGGGCACCGTCAGGGAGCTTGCGCACGATGTCGTAGAGGGTATGGGCCGGAACGGTCGTCGCGCCGGGCTCGGCGATATCCGCCGCCACGGTCTCGACCACCTCGATGTCGAGATCCGTCGCCTTCAGCTTCAGCCCGGCTTCCGTGCCGCTGAGCAGCAGGTTCGAGAGGATCGGGATGGTGTTGCGGCGCTCGACCACGCGATGCACGTGGCCCAGCGACTTGAGCAGCGTGGAACGTTCGACGGTGACCTTCATCGGCTTCGGATCTTCTGGCGTGCTGGCGCCCGCCACGGTTGTGCGGGCGACGGAAGGGGCCCGCGACATTGCCGGACGGCGGCGACAGGCGCAAGGGCAGCGACCGTCCCAATCACAGCCAAAGGCGGCACGGCCCGGAACGGGGCGGGCGAGCCAAAGCGCCGTCCGCAAGGCGAACGGCGCCGGCTCTCACTCCTGCAGCATGCGCTTCAGCAGATCGACCTCGTCATGGAGCGAGCGATCCTCCGTGATCGCCTTCTCGATCTTGCGCACGGCATGCAGCACCGTGGTGTGATCGCGGCCGCCGAAGCGCCGGCCGATCTCGGGCAAAGAGCGCGGCGTCAGTGCCTTGGAGAGATACATCGCGATCTGGCGCGGCTTGACCACGGCGGCCGTGCGGCGCTCGGAGAGGATGTCGGCGCGGCTGACATTGTAGCGGGTGGCGACCAGCTTCTGGATGTCCTCGATCTTGACGCGGCGCGGCTCGCGGGTCCGGACCAGGTCGCGGATCGCGGCTTCCGCCGTCTCCAGCGTGACCGCCTGGCCGGACAGCGTGGCATGGGCGAGCAGCCGGTTGGCGGCGCCGTCGAGATCGCGGCCATTGGTGGCGACGACGCGCGCGACATAGGCGGCGACATCGGGATTGACGTGGAAATTCGGATGGGCCGCGTGCAGCGCCTCGAGCCGGCTCGCCAGGATCCTGGCCCGCAGCGCCTCGTCGAGATCGCCGACCTCGACCACGAGCCCACCGCCAAGACGCGAGCGGATGCGCTCGTCCAGCGCCTCGAGATCATTGGCCAGACGGTCGCCGGCGACGACGATCTGCTTGCCGGCATCGATCAGCGCGTTGATCGTGTGGCCAAACTCCTGCTGGATCGACTTGCCCTGGATGAACTGGACGTCATCGACGATCAGCAGGTCGATGCCGCGCAGCTTCTCCTTGAAGGCGAGTGCCGTCTGCGACTTCAGCGCGGCGACGAAGCCGTACATGAAACGGTCGGCGGTGAAATAGGCGACGCGCTTGCCCTGGCCGCGCGCCTCCTGGGCGATCGCCTGGAGCAGATGCGTTTTGCCGAGGCCGACGCCGGCATGGATGTAGAGCGGGTTATAGGGCGCGGTACCGGCCGGGGCGGCGGCGATGCGCTCGGCCGCCGCAAAAGCAAGCTGGTTCGACTTGCCGACGATGAAGGCCTGGAAGTTCATGCGGCGGTCGAGCATCGTGCCACAGGCATCGACGAGATCGCGCTCGCAGGGTTCCGCGGCGATCTCGGCCGGGGCCGGCCTGGCCTCGGGGGAGGTTACAGCAGCCGGCCGGCTGCGCAGCGGCACGATCTCGGCCGGAGCCTGGGTTGCGTCGCGGGAGACCTGGCGCACGGACAGCATGATCCCGTTCAGGCCCGGCAGCTCGGCCATGCAGTTGACCCGCAGCCGCTCGGCGTAATGCGCTTCGAGCCAGCTCTTCAGGAAACGGGTCGGCACGGTCAGATAAGCGACACCGTCGACGATGCCGCCGAGCTCGACGCGCGCGAACCAGCTCGAGAACACGTCCTCGCCGAGCTCCGCCCGCAGGCGCCGCCGGACACGGTCCCAGGCATCGGACGGCGAGGCCTGCAGAGCGGGCACCTCGGCTGCCGGCTGCCGGGCCGGCTCCGCAAGTGTTGCCACCATCGACGACGCCACAACCTCGACACCCTCGCTTGTCTGCCGCCGTTCGAACATCATCTGCCCCATTCCTTCAGTCATTCGCGCGCCTGGAGAAGCGAGCCACCGCAGTGACCGCCCCACCGGCGCTGTTTTGTCCGGTCAAAGGACCAGGGTTCCAGCGAACGCGAGCGCTCGCCGGTGTTCCGGCCCGATGGTGATCGATTACGCTTGAAAGGCTCGCCGGAAGGCGTCGCCGCACTTCATCTCAACTCAAAAGACAAAGAGCCGCATCCTCCAACCTCCAGGTCGCGAGCCAGAACCGATAATCTTGTGGAAATGCCGGGCGGCCATCGCTGTCCGACCGGCGTTGAAAAGGACCTTACAGGGCGCTCTCGACGGGCTGCAATACCCCCTCGATCAGCTCCCCGATGGCCGCCCCGGCGAAGGCCTTCGCGGCCTGCCGGTGGCCGACCGCCAATAGGTTGGGGAACTTAAGATTTTCTTCACGAAGGCCGCCCAGCCCCGCGCCCGAATCTTTTTTTCGGAGGCGCCAGGCAGGGTGCCCGAGAGTCGCCACGATTCCCGAAAGAGAATTCCTTTGCCCGCTAAACTCATGAAAAATAAGCGCTTTCGCTGCGCGGCAAAACGGCCCCGATCGGCCTGTTTGCCGCCCTGAAACGCTCCATGGAGTCAACCCCGTAAAGCGGCGGAAAGCTTGCGGAATCAGCCCCTCGGGGCCTCAGTTTTCGTCGCTGGAGCGCTGTTGCGGAATCGCAACAAGCCGGCTTACGGGCAACAAAAAAGCCCGGCGCGAGGCCGGGCTTTTTCAGTGTCCCACACGGGGTCGCAGACTGCAATCAGGAGGCGAGAGCGCCAACCCGATGCGCGAGACGCGAGACCTTCCGCGAGGCGGTGTTCTTGTGAACGATGCCCTTCTGGGCAGCGCGCATGATCTCCGGCTGGGCGGCCTTCAGAGCCTCGGAGGCGGCGCCCTTGTCGCCGGAGGCGATCGCCTCCTCGACTTTGCGGAGGAAGGTGCGCATCCGCGAACGGCGCGCCTTGTTGACCTCGGTGCGGCGCTCGATCTTGCGCGTCGCCTTTTTCGCCGACGTCGTATTGGCCATCGGTACGTCCTCGTGTGCTGCATCGCGACCGGACGCCTGGCATTGGCCTGGCGGGCACCGAACGCAACCGTAATGGAAATGCGTGAGCGACAGCCGATGCTTGCGCGGGCCGTCGCGAGTGGATGGCGTATAATCTCAAGCTACGCCCGCGTCAACGCAGATTCGAAAGGCAGCGCTTTGAAATCGCGCCGCCGCTGCCTGCCCTCACTCGGCGGAGGCGAGAAAGCGGGCATAACTCGCCAGATCGACATTGCCGCCGCTGATGATCACGCCGACGCGCTTGCCCTCGACCGGCACCTTGCCGGTCAGCGCCGCCGCCGCGGCAAGGCAGCCGGTCGGCTCGACGACGAGCTTCATCCGCTCGGCGAAGAACCGCATGGTGTCGATGAGTTCGGCATCGCTGACGGTGACGATGTCGTCGACCAGCGCCTGGATGATCGGGAAGGTCAGATCGCCCAGGAAGGCTGTCTGCGCCCCGTCCGCGATGGTCTTCGGCACGCCGATCCTGACGATCTTGCCCGAGCGCAGCGACTGCTGCCCGTCATTGCCGGCCTCGGGCTCGACACCGAAGATCCGGCATTCCGGGTTGAGGGCCTTGGCCGCCAGCGCCGCGCCGGCGAGCAGACCGCCGCCGCCGAGGCAGACGAACAGCATGTCGAAGGGACCGGCATCCTCGATCAGTTCCTTGGTCGCCGTGCCCTGCCCGGCGATGACATCGGCATGGTCGAAAGGCGGGATCAGCGTCAGCCCGCGCTCGGTGGCGAGGCGGCCGCCGATCTCGAGGCGGTCCTGCGTGTAGCGGTCGTAGCGGATGATCTCGCCGCCATAGCCCTGGGTGGCCTCGACCTTCGCCTGCGGAGCGTCTTCGGGCATGATGATGGTGGTCGGCACGCCCAGCAGCTTGCCGGCATAGGCGATGGCCTGGGCATGGTTGCCAGAGGAGAAGGTCAGCACCCCGGCCTTCTTCTGCTCGGGCGTCAGCGCGGAAATGGCGTTGTAGCCGCCGCGGAACTTGAAGGCGCCCATGCGCTGCAGGTTCTCGGCCTTGAAGACCAGGCTCGCGCCGGTGCGCCGGTTTGCCGTGGCCGAGCTCAGCGCCGGGGTATGATGTGCGACGCCCTTGAGACGCTCTGCGGCGCGCTCGACATCGGCATAGGTCGGGAGTGTCACGCCCTCTGGGGCGGCGATACGGGCTGCGGCGGTCATCAACTTCATCCTGCTGGCGATGGCGCATCGTGTCAGCAGGGAGCGGCCGGGTTCAAGTCAAAGATCGACGACCCGGCCATGCGTTGAGTGTGATCGGTAGCGCGCGCGGGCGGAGCCGACCGGCGCACACCGGTTCACGCATTCCTGAAATCGGGCTTCCGCTTCTCGGCGAAGGCGGCCATGCCTTCCTTCTGGTCGGCTGTGGCGAAGAGCGAGGAGAACAGCCGGCGCTCGAAGCGCACGCCCTCGGCCAGCGTCACCTCGAAGGCGCGGTTGACCGTCTCCTTGGCCATCAGAACCGAGGGGAGCGACTTGGCGGCGATGGCGTCGGCCGCCTTCATCACCTCGGCCATCAGATCGGCAAGGGGGACGATACGGGCGACGAGCCCGGCGCGCTCGGCCTCCTGCACATCCATCATGCGGCCGGTCAGGCAGAGGTCCATCGCCTTGGCCTTGCCGATGGCCCGCGTCAGGCGCTGCGTGCCGCCGGCGCCCGGGATGACGCCGAGATTGATCTCCGGCTGGCCGAACTTGGCGTTGTCGGCGGCGATGATGAAGTCGCACATCATGGCAAGCTCGCAGCCACCGCCCAGCGCGAAGCCCGCGACCGCGGCGATGATCGGCTTGCGGCGCTGGCCGATGCGGTCCCAATCGGCGAATTTGTCGTCGAGATAGGTCTCCGGATAGGTCCGGGCCTGCATCTCCTTGATATCGGCGCCGGCGGCGAAGGCCTTCTCCGAACCGGTCAGGACGATGCAGCCGACCTCGCGATCCTTCTCGAAGCCGTCGAGCGCGATGTTGATCTCGGCGATGAGCTGGCCGTTCAGCGCGTTCAGCGCCTGCGGACGGTTGAGGGTGATAAGCCCTACCCTGTCCTTGGTTTCGGCGAGAATGGTCTCATAAGCCATGGCGGCCTCCCGGATGCTCTCTGTCGGGACAGCTTTAGCGGGCAGGCAAGGTCCAAGTCCATGCGCGTTGGCGCGCTCCGCATCGCCAAGGATGCGTCATGCTCGGAAAGCCCTAGTCTCCCGTCATTCTCGGGTCGAAGCTGCGCCTCCCCCGAGAATGACGGGCTTTGTCAGCCGCAATTCGCCTGGTCGGCGGGCATCTCGACCCCGACCATCCAGTCGGTCCCGAAGCGGTCCTTCAACATGCCGAAGCGCGGCGACCAGAACGTCTCAGCCATCGGCATGTTGATCTTGGCCCCGTCGGCCAGGCCATTGAAGATACGGTCGGCCTCCTCGGGGCTCTTGACGGTCACGCTGACGGAAACCGAACGCATCGGGCCGTCGCTGCGGTCGGGCGGGGCGTCGGAAGCCATCAGCATCTGGCCGTCGATCTCGAGGCAGGCGTGGAGGATCTTGTCCTTCCACTGCTCCCGGACATGCTCCTCGGCCGGCGTCCCGCGATGGTCCATCATCGCGGTCAGCTTGCCGCCGAGAACCTTCTCGTAAAGTGTGAAGGCCTCGCGGCAATTGCCCTCGAACAGCAGATATGTGGCGAGCTTCATCGTCGTTTCCTCCTGCTCTGCGGTTGCCTCAGGCCTTGCGGCGGTAATGGGTGGTCATGAACTCGGTCCAGTCGCCGTTCTCGCCCGGCATCTTCGAGGTGAGCGTTCGGTGGTCAGGGCTCAGGAAGGTGATGATGTCGCGATATTTCGACATCGAACCGTCGCCCGCCATGCTTGGCCCCTCGGTCTCCAGCGTCAGGGTCTTGCCGTCGGCTTCGAGCGAACCTTCATAGTGCCAGATCATCGACATCATCGAGGCGACGAAGGTGCCGACGAAACGCCCCTTTGCCGGATCGAAGCCGAGCGTCATCAGCGTCGTGCAGTGCGAGCCGTCCGGAGCTTCGCCGCCGCCGTCACCGACGGTCCAGAGTCCGCCGAGCGAACGCACGCTCTCCTTGCCCTTCGTCGTCGAAGACGGCTGGTCCGGGCCCATCGAGCAGGTCATCTCGCTCTCCCACTCGCCGACGAGTTGCTGGAGCCAGGCATGTTCCTTCTGCGGTTCGGCTTTCATCGCTCGTTTCCTTTCCCTGCGGTTGCTTCTTGAATCGGTTCAGGCCGGCCGCTCGGCCGCCGTCTTCATCGCGGCTAGGCCGGCCTCGAAATCGCCGCCGACCATGCGGTCCATGTCCATGAAGACATGGATGACCTTGCCGAGAAACGGCGTCGGCCCGATCATGGTCCAGGTCACCGTCGTCGCGCGGCCCTCAGGCTGAAGGCTGAAAACGACGTCATTGTGAGCCTCGAAGGGTGCGATGAAATCGAGCTTGAGCGCGATCTTCGACGATGGCTGCGCCTCGACGATTTCCATGCTGCCGCGACCGACATTCTTGTCGCCGTCCCAAGCATAGCGCGCGCCCACTCCGCTCTCGGCGCCACTGAGGCTGCGCTTCAGCGCCGGGTCCTTCTTCTCCCAGGGAGACCAGGCGCCCCAGGCCTTGAAGTCCGCGATCAGCGGATAGATGCGCTCGGGCGGGGCGTCGATGGCGATCGAGCGCCGGACCTGGAAAGTGTCCGGCTTCATCGCAGCCAGGATCAACACGAGGGCGATCGCGACAAAGGCCAGGGCGGCCCCGGCAACCAGAATGGTCTTCAGCATCTTGCTTCCCTGATCCAGCCGCCTCGGCGCCGGGATCGCATAATCAGTTAACTTATTGGTTTAGTAAATGCGAGCCGCCCCTAAGTCAACCAAGGCGCGGCGTCAGAAGCTGGCAGCTGTCACGCGGAAGGCGCGGTCAGCATGACGGCGATGGCAGCGCTCCCCCCGATGCATCGGCTTAGCGCCTTGTTTTTACACCGGCTTTGTTCTCGGTATCGCGTTCCACTTTGCCGGCCGATGCTCTAGATCTTTGATCTCGCATCGGCTTCTCCCGAAAACCGCATGCCACTTTTCGGACCGATGCTCTAAAGCTCGTTCGAACGAGAGGACGCTCCCGCCCATGACGTTCGAGACCGCCGCCTCCCCTGCCGCAGCCGTCGACCGGCTCAAGGCGCTCTACGCCCAGGCGTGGGCGGCGCTCCGCGATGACTTGCAGCGCTTCTTCGAGACGGGGCAGGCCCCAACCCCGGAAGAGCGGGCGCGCTATCGCTACCCGCTGCTTCGCGTCACCTACGAGCCTTCGAAACTTCCGGCGGCAACGCGGCGGGGCTACGCCAAATTCGCCGCTTCCGGCATCTACTCGACCACGGTGACGCAGCCCGGCGAGTTCCGCAGCTACCTGCTCGACCAATTGCAGCCGCTGGTCGACGACTATGGCGCGACGATCGAGACCGGGGTCAGCACGCAGGAAATCCCCTACCCCTACGCGCTCGATGGCGGCGATGAATTCGGTCGCGGCAAGGTGACGGCCGTCGAGCTTGCGCGCCACTTCCCGACGCCGCTGCTGGCTCTCGTCGGTGACGAGATCGCCGACGGCACCTTCGACATCGTCGAGGGCGAGCCGCGGCCGCTCTCGCTGTTCGACGCGGTGCGGGTCGATTATTCGCTGCGCCGGCTGGTGCACTACACCGGCACTGACTGGCGTTCGGTCCAGCCCTGGGTGCTGCTGACCAATTACCACCGCTATGTCGACCAGTTCGTGCGGCTGGCACTGGCGGAGATCGAGGCCGGGACGGCGCTGGCTCTGGTCACGCCGGGCGGCATCCGGATCGACCGCGACGGCATCGACGTCAGCGCCGCCGAGCGCGTTATGTCCGCGCCCTGGCATCGCTTCCAGATGCCCGCCTACCACCTGCTCCGCGAGAGCGGCGACGGGGTGACGCTGGTCAACATCGGCGTTGGCCCCTCGAACGCGAAGAACATCACCGACCATCTGGCCGTGCTCCGGCCGAATTGCTGGCTGATGGTCGGCCATTGCGGCGGGCTGCGGCAGACGCAGATCATCGGCGACTATGTGCTCGCCCATGCCTATCTGCGGCAGGACGGCATCCTCGACGAGTTGGTGCCGCCGGACATCCCGATCCCGGCGCTGGCGGAGGTGCAAGTCGCGTTGCAGCAGGCTGCGGCCGAGGTCACCGGCGAGAAGGGCGAGCGGCTGAAGAACCGCCTGCGCACCGGCACCGTGGTGACGCAGGACGACCGCAACTGGGAGCTGCGCTGGACCAAGGAACGCCGGCGGATCAACCTGTCGCGGGCGATCGCGGTCGATATGGAATCCGGCACCATCGCCGCGCAGGGCTACCGCCTGCGCGTGCCCTATGGCACGCTGCTCTGCGTCTCCGACAAGCCGCTGCATGGCGAGATCAAGCTGCCCGGTGCTGCGAATGCCTTCTACGAGCGCGCCGTCGGCGAGCATCTCAAGATTGGGCTCGCGGCGCTGGAAAAGCTCAAGGAAGCCGGCAGCACGATCCATTCGCGCAAGTTGCGCAGCTTCGACGAGCCGCCTTTCCGCTAGACCCGCATTCTTCC
Organism: Allobosea sp. Root381; assembly: GCF_001429395.1. Lineage (GTDB taxonomy): Bacteria > Pseudomonadota > Alphaproteobacteria > Rhizobiales > Beijerinckiaceae > Allobosea. The sequence goes on along the minus strand of NZ_LMJT01000010.1, from coordinate 70,828 downwards.
CGGCAATGCAGCGCGAGCGCCGCCGCTCCTGACAGCTTCTTGCGAATCGCCCCATCCGCGCGATGGACCGGCCGCCGCCGCCCGCTTATGGTCCGCGCCATGAGCGAGACAGCCCCCACCGCCCCGGACCTGAAGCCCGGCGACCATCTCTTCCTGGTCGACGGCTCGAACTTCATCTTCCGGGCCTATTTCCAGTCGATCAACCAGGACCGGAAATACAATGCCCGCTCGGACGGACTGCCCTCGGGCGCGGTCCGGTTGTTCGCGACCAAGCTGTTCCAGTTCGTGCGCGACGGCGTGCTCGGCGTCAGGCCGACCCATCTCGCCATCGTCTTCGACAAGTCGGAGAACTCGTTCCGCAAGGCGATCTATCCGGCCTACAAGGGCAATCGCTCCGATCCGCCGCCCGATCTCATCCCGCAGTTTCCGCTGATGCGCGAAGCGGTCAGGGCCTTCGGGCTCCTGCCGGTGGAGCAGGACGTCTACGAGGCCGACGACCTGATCGCGACCTATGCGAAGCAGGCCCGCGAGGCCGGCGCCGAGGTGCTGATCGTCTCGGCCGACAAGGATCTGATGCAGCTCGTCGGCCCCGGCGTCGCCATGTACGATCCGGCCTCGGGCGACCAGAAGAAGGGCGCCGGCTTCCGGCCCGAGCGCCGCATCGGCGAGCCCGAGGTCGTCGAGTATTTCGGCGTGACGCCAGACAAGGTCACCGACGTCCAGGCGCTGGCGGGCGACGCCACCGACAATGTTCCCGGCGCACCCGGCATCGGCATCAAGACGGCCGCCCAACTCATCGGCGAATATGGCGATCTCGAAACCCTGCTCGCCCGCGCCGGCGAGATCAAGCAGCCGAAGCGTAGGGAGACGCTGACCAATCCCGAGATCGTCGAGAAGATCCGCATCTCGCACAAGCTCGTCAGCCTCGTCGACGACGTCAAGGTCGAGACGCCGCTGTCGCATCTGACATTGTCGCAACCCGATCCCGGCAAGCTCATCGCCTTCCTCAAGGCGATGGAGTTCACCACCATCACCAAGCGCGTCGCCGAAGCCTACGAGGCCGACGTCGCCGCCATCGATGCCGACCCGGCGCTCGCTCCCGGCGGCTCGCGCGCCGCGGAACTCAAGGCGCTCTATGCCGGCGCGGAGGCGACCACGGACGGTCCGGCGGTCCCCGCTACGCTCGATCCGCTCGCACCCGCGCAGCCGGCAGGCGCCGCGCCGGGCGGCGATGGCTGGATGCAACCGGCCGATCTCGCCGCGTCCCGCAAGAACGAGGTCCTCGCCCAGAAGATCGACCGGAGCGCCTATGAATGCGTCCGGGACCTGGATTCGCTGATGCGCTGGATCGGCTGGGCCTATGAGGCCGGCCATGTCGCGATCGACACCGAGACCAGCGCCATCGACCCGATGCAGGCGGACCTCGTCGGCATCTCGATGGCCGTGGCGCCGGGGCGGGCCTGCTATGTCCCGCTGCAGCATCGCGGCGGCAGCGACCTCTTCGGCGGCGGCATGGTCGAGGGCCAGATTCCGCTGGCCGAGGCGATCGCGGCGATCAAGCCGCTGCTCGCCGATCCGGGCGTGCTGAAGATCGGCCAGAACCTCAAATACGATCTCGTCCTGCTGAAGCGCTACGGCCTCGAGGTCGCGCCCATCGAGGACACGATGCTGATCTCCTATGCGCTCGATGCCGGCAACAACAGCCACGGCATGGACAAGCTCTCCGAGCTGCATCTCGGCCATGAGACGATCACGTTCGGGCAGGTCGCCGGCACCGGCAAGGCGCAGGTCAGCTTCGACAAGGTCGCGCTCGACAAGGCGACCGACTACGCCGCCGAGGATGCCGACGTGACGCTCAGGCTCTGGCGCACGCTGAAGCCGCGCCTCGCCGCCGAGAGCAAGATGACGGTCTATGAGACGCTGGAGCGTCCGCTGGTCGCCGTGCTCGCCCGGATGGAGGCGCGCGGCATCGCCATCGACCGGCAGATCCTGTCGCGGCTTTCCGGCGATTTCGCCCAGTCGCTGGCCCGGCTCGAAGATGAGATCTACGAGCTCGCCGGCGAGAAGTTCACGATCGGCTCACCCAAACAGCTCGGCGACATCCTGTTCGGCAAGATGGGCCTTGCCGGTGCCAAGAAGACGGCGACCGGACAATGGGCCACGGGCGCGGGCGTGCTCGAGGATCTGGCCGAGCAGGGGCATCCGCTGCCGTCGAAAATCCTGGAATGGCGCCAACTCGCCAAGCTGAAATCGACCTACACCGACTCGCTGCCGGCCTATGTGAACCAGCAGACCCAGCGCGTGCACACCTCCTACGCCCTGGCGGCGACGACCACGGGCCGGCTCTCCTCCTCCGAGCCGAACCTGCAGAACATCCCGATCCGCACCGAGGCCGGACGCAAGATCAGGACGGCCTTCATTCCCGAAAAGGGATACAAGCTGGTCTCGGCCGATTACAGCCAGATCGAGCTCCGGCTGCTCGCCCATATCGCCGAGATCCCGCAATTGCGGCAGGCCTTCGCCGACGGGGTCGACATCCATGCAATGACGGCGTCGGAGATGTTCGGCGTCCCGGTCGAGGGCATGCCGAGCGAGGTGCGCCGCCGCGCAAAGGCGATCAATTTCGGCATCATCTACGGCATCTCTGCCTTCGGCCTGGCGAACCAGCTCGGCATCGGCCGCGAGGAGGCGAGCGCCTATATCCGGAAGTATTTCGAGCGCTTCCCCGGCATCCGCGACTATATGGACCAGACTAAGACCTTCGTGCGCACCAACGGCCATGTCGAGACGATCTTCGGCCGCGTCTGCCATTTCCCGGCGGTGGCCTCGAAAAACCCGTCCGAGCGCGCCTTCGTCGAGCGCCAGGCGATCAACGCACCGATCCAGGGCTCGGCCGCCGACATCATCCGCCGCGCGATGATCCGGATGGAAGATGCGCTGACCGCGGCGAGGCTCGATGTCCGCATGCTGCTGCAGGTGCATGACGAACTGGTCTTCGAGGTGCCGGATGCCCAAGTCGAGGCTGCCCTTCCCGTGATCACGAAGGTCATGGTCGAGGCGCCGCATCCGGCAGTCCAGCTACGCGTACCGCTCCAGGTCGAGGCGCGCGCGGCCGGCAACTGGGACGAGGCGCACTAGGCTCGAGGCAGAACAGCCAGTCCCGCTCGGCGCGGCTCTCGATTTCGCATGGGCATCGGGTCGCCCGGGTTCCTGTCGACACCGGCCCCCTCTCGACTTCGGCCCCGCTCGCGGCCATGCTGTGCGAGAGGATGTCGCCCGCTGCCATGCGGGCGGAGCGGGCGCCGATCCAGAGACAGCCACCGTGGCGACGGCCGACCCGGATAGGGCCTTCCGGAACCCGAGCGGCCTCGATGCGTTGCCCCAAGGCTCGTCCGGCAGGGGTGGTAGCGCCCTTTCGGACCCGTTCAACAGACCGATACAGGCAAGGGATCAGCGACATGGCCACCAGCCCCACCAGTTCCGCAAAGCGCCAGGCCGCAGCGTCCGCCAAGCGGGCAAAGGACGAGGCTGTCGCCGGCAGCGAGAACATCGCGGCGGAAGCGCGCCGGGTCGCGGCGTCAACCAAGCACGAAGCCGGCGCGATCGAGGACAGCCTCTCCCGCGGCGCAGAGGACCTGGTCGCAACCGTCGGCGAGCGCCTGCGTTCGGCTGGCGTCGACACAGACCGCATGGTCGAGGTCGCCAAGGAACAGGCGACTGATCTTCAGCATCTGATCGAGGAGGAAATCCGGGAGCGGCCGCTGCGTGCGCTCGGGCTTGCGGCTGCGGTCGGCCTGTTCGTCGGCTTCCTGTCGGCACGCTGAATCGATGGCAGGGGGACTCGGCGGCTTCATCGCGTCGGAGATTTCCGGCGCCGTCCGGCGGAACGTGACCGTCTACGTGCTGATGGGCTTTGCGGCGCTGCTGATGTTCTGCGCTGCGGGCTATGCACTCAACGCACTGCATTCGCATCTGGCGCTGCAGCACGGCACGGTGGCGGCGAGCCTCTATATCGCCGGCGGGCTTCTACTGGTCGCGCTGGTCGCGCTCGGTATCGCACTCTACCTGAAGAACCGCCGTCGCCCGGGCCCTCCCGTCGCAGCAACCGCGATGATGGCAGCGCCGCTGCTGGCCCCATTGGCGGCCAAGCTCGCCGGTTCGCGCAAGGGCTGGCGCGTCGCGCTGATCGGCGGCGTCGTGGTGCTTGGCGCCGTGCTCGGCCGACAGTTCTTCAACAACGACGACACCGGCGAGGGCGACGCGTGATGTCCGGCACTGGGGCACGCGTCAGCCCGAGATCGCGGCTGCCGCGCATTTCGCACTCGGATCGGAGATCGCGTCCTGCAACACGGTCCTCATGCCAGGTCGGGTGAGGCCGCGGGACCGCTTTCTGTACCCGATGATTCCGGCCCTCAGGGCGCGCCTCCGCTCGGCCACGACCACCGTCATCGCGATCGGCGTCGTCGCCGTCGCCATCGTGCTCGCGGCATGGATCAATCTCCAGGCGCAGCGAATGGCCGAGCGCGTCTCGCGCGCAATCGCGGTACGCGAGAATGCCGAGCGTTTCCTCGGGCATCTTCGCGATGCCGAGACGGGTCAGCGCGGATACATGCTGACCGATACCGCGCGCTATCTGATCCCCTACACCACCGGCCGCGACGCCGTCCTTCCGGCTCTCGAGAGGCTCGAAAGACTGGTCGAGAACGATCCGCCGCAACAGCAGCGGGTCGCGGCGCTCCGGCCGCTGGCCGAGCGCAAGCTCGCAGAGCTCGATGCCATGGTGGCACTCGTGCGTGACGGGCGCCCGGCGGAAGCGCTCGCCGCGATGCGCGACGACGCTGGCATCGGCGCCATGGACGCGCTGCGCGAGGCGGTCCAGCAGGTCCAACTGACCGAGAACCTTCGGCTCGTCGCACTGAACCGCCGAGAGATGCGCCGGCGCCTGCTCGGGAGCGTCGGCATCGTCGTGGCGCTGGCGGGGCTCGCCTTCGCGGCCTGGATGCAGCTGCGCACCCGCCACCGCCGCAGCCAGGCACTGGCGATGAGCAACGCCGAGCTGGAGCAGATCGTCAGCGAGCGCACCCGCGAACTCGAGAACGAACACCTGCGCATCGAGGCCCTGCTGCGCGACGTCAACCACCGCGTCGGCAACAATCTCGCCATGGTCTCGGCGCTGCTTAACGTCCAGAGTCGGCAGAGCCGCGAGCCCACCGTGCGCCTGGCCCTCCAGCAGGCACAGGCGCGCATCCAGGCGATCGCCGCCGGGCAGCGCCGCCTGCGCCTCGACCTCGACACCGACGAGATCGAGGCACGGCCCTATATGGAGGATCTGCTGGCAGAGATCGGCAAGGCCGCCGAAGGGCGCCCGATCGGCATGAAGCTCGCCATGGATTCGATCCGCCTGCCCGGGCGCGACGCGGTATCCTTCGTCGTGATCGTCAACGAGCTGGTGACGAACGCGATCAAGCATGCCTTCCCGGACGGGATGAAGGGCCAGATCGTGATCCGTTTCGAGGAGACGCCCCTGGAGAGCGAGCCGGCCCTTGCCCTCTCCGTGGAGGATGACGGCATTGGGATGCCGGCCGAGCTCGAAAACAAGGGGCTCGGCCAGACCGTGATCGCGAGCCTGCTGCGAAGCATGCAGGCGACGATGACCACGAAGCCCCTCGCTCCGGATTCGGCCCGGCCCGGCACCTGCGTGACGCTGATCTTCCCCAAGCGCGCCTGAGCGCAAGAGCCGGATATGGCAAAAGACCCGGTCGCGCGGACCGGGCCTTCTTCATCTCGGCGTGCCCGGTCCGGGGCTGCTTAGTCTTCAGAGCCCTTCGAACAAAGCGCTGGAAATGTAACGCTCGGCGAACGAGGGCACGATCACCACGATCGTCTTTCCGGCATTTTCCGGTCGTGCACCCACCTCGAGCGCCACCGCGATCGCGGCGCCCGACGAGATGCCGGCGGGAATGCCTTCCTTCTTCGCCAGGGCCCGCGCGGTCTCAAACGAGGTCTGGTTGCCGACCGTGACGACCTCGTCGATCACCGCGCGGTCGAGGATGCCCGGGACGAAGCCGGCGCCGATGCCCTGGATCTTGTGCGGGCCGGGTGCGCCGCCCGACAGGACCGGAGAATCCTCCGGCTCGACCGCGATCATCTTCAGGCCGGGCTTGCGGGCCTTGAGGACCTGCCCGACGCCCGTGATCGTGCCGCCCGTACCGACGCCGGACACGATGATGTCGACCTTGCCTTCCGTGTCGTTCCAGATTTCCTCGGCGGTGGTCTTGCGGTGGATCTCGGGGTTATGCGGGTTCTCGAACTGCTGCGGGATGATCGCACCCGGAATCTCGCTCTTGAGTTCCTCGGCCTTGGCCACGGCACCGCGCATGCCGCCGGGGCCCGGCGTCAGCACCAGCTCGGCACCGAGAAGGGCCAGCATCTTGCGCCGCTCGATCGACATCGTCTCGGGCATCACAAGGATCAGCCGGTAGCCGCGCGCGGCCGCGACGAAGGCCAGCGCGATGCCTGTGTTCCCGGAGGTCGGCTCGATCAGCGTGCCGCCCGGCTTCAGTGCCCCGGAAGCCTCGAGCGCGTCGATCATGCTGACGCCGATGCGGTCCTTGACGCTCGAGATCGGGTTGAAGAATTCGAGCTTGGCCAGGATCGTCGCCTTGACACCGCGCTCGGCCGGGAGGCGATTGAGCTTGACCAGCGGCGTATCGCCGATGGTGTCGGTGATCGACTCGTAGATCCGGCCGCGGCCGGGCACCTTTGCCATGGGAACCTCCTTGGGAGCGACGGTCACGCACCGCCGTCAGGCCATCAGGCTATGCCAATACACGAGCACTGTCGATGAATAGAATAATTCACGACCTATATTGTAAAATCGGCACCGAGCCCTGTGTCGCTCAGAACCTTCCTCTGCTGCGCCCGCCTACAAAGCTCCTCGACCGTGACGTCGTCCAGCGCGGCGAGAAAAACCTCGGAGGCCCGCATGACCTCCGGCCCAATCACCTCGTCGACAAGCCGTGAGCGCGGCGCCGGGCCGAGCGCCTCCTCGCCGGCGTCCTGCATAGCGGCGCGCGCGATGTCGCCGGCGGTGATGCGGCGCCGTTCCCGCGCCAGTTCATAACCGCCGCGCGGGCCACGGACGCCCTTGAGGATGCCGGCCCGGACCAGCGCCTGCAGCAGCGTCTCGAGATGGCGCGGCGGCAGTTGGTGGCGCGCCGCCAGCAGCTTGGCCGCCACGGGATAGGGCCTCGCATGGAGGGCGATATCGACGACCGCCGCGATGGCGAGCTGGCTGCGGCGTGAGAGTAGGATCACGCGCTGGCTCCCTCTGGAGTCGTGTCGGGGCCGCCCGATGCGCCGTGGGAAACGCCGGTCGAGCCGAAACCGCCGCCGCCGCGGCCGGTCGAGGCCGAAAATCTCTCGACGACCTTGAAGGTCGGACGAAGGATCGGCACGAAGACGAGCTGCGCGATCCTGTCTCCGGGCATGATCGTGATCGGTTCGCTGCCCGGCGCGTTTCGCAGCCAGGCGCTGATGAAGATCTGATTGGTATAGTCGGCGTCGATCGTTCCGACGCCCTGGCCCAGGACCAAGCCCTTCTTGTGGCCCAACCCGGAGCGCGCCAGCAGGAACGCCGCCATATTCGGATGGTTCATCTGCACGGCTATGCCGGATGGGATCAGAATGGCGGCAGCCTGCGGCTGGATTTCGAGCGGAGTGTCGACACAGGCGAACAGGTCGATTCCGGCTGAAAGGTCGGTCTGATAGCTGGGAAGCCCCCAATCAAATATGCGGCCGTCCAGAACCTTGATCTCGAATTGGGGATTTTCAAACGGTACGTCCAACGTCGAACCTCGTCTTCCTCGGTCAAATCTGCCCGGCGGAGATTGTTCCCCAGGGCACGAGCAGGAGCAAGCAGCCCCGGCGGTTCCAGGGTCTCAGACCTGATCAATCTTCATCCCAGCCGTGCGCCTTCCGCGCCCGCAAGCCTTAGCCTATTGCGGCAACGTTTTTCGATTCATCCATCTGGTCTATCGTGCGCGCTGACCTAAAGGCGGAAGGCGACCATGCGAGCTTTTTTGATAGCGGTTCTCGGCATAGCGATGTCGACGGCGAGCGTGGCGGCCGACACTCTGGAACGGGCCCGCGAGACAGGGACATTGCGGCTCGGCTTCCGGATCGATGCGCCGCCATATTCCTACCGCACGGCCAACGGCGATCCGGCCGGCTACATCGTCGATCTTTGCCGGGAAGTCGCCGCTGGCGTGAAGAATGCGCAGGGGCTCGCTTCGCTCAAGATCGACTATGTCGAGGTCCCCTCTACCGCGCGGCTGGAAGCGCTGCGGGATGGGAAGATCGACATCCTTTGCGATCCGACCTCGATGACGATGTCGCGTCGCGCCGTCGTCGATTTTTCGCTGCCGACCTTCATCGATGGCGCCGGAGTCCTGCACCGGGTCAATGAGTTCAACCGGCTCGAGGATCTGCGCGGCAGGAAGATCGGCGTGCTCGGCGGCACCACGACCGAGGAGGTCCTGAAGACGACCTTGGCGCAACTCGGGATCGCGGCCGAGATCATTCCGATGCAGGCCCATCCCGACGGGGTCCGGAACCTGTCCGCGGGAAAGATCGACGCCTATTTCGCCGACCGCGGGATCCTGAACTATCATCTGCGCAGCAGCCAGAACCGCTCCGGCATGAAGCTTTCCGACCAGTATTTCACCTTCGAGACCTATGCGCTGGCCCTGCCGCGTGGCGACGAGAAGCTGCGCCTGCTTGTCGATGCCACGCTGGCAGAGCTCTATCGCACGGATCGCGTGAAGGAGATTTATGCTCGCAGTTTCGGCAGCTTCCCGCCGGATCAGTTCATTCGTGCCCTGTTCGTCATCAACGGCGTGCCCAAATAGCGCCGCGTTCCACGATTCCCGATAATTGCCCCCCGCCGCAGGGGGCGCTTGTCCGCCACCCTGCGGCATCGGCAGTCATTCGCGATCTGCCATAGACCCGCGCGACGCGGTTCAGGCGGCCCTTGTCTTCGCCGTCGGCATCACATTCTGATTCACGCGGAACAGGTTGGACGGGTCGTAGCGCTGCTTCAGCGCGGCAAGGCGATGATAGCTGGCCCCATAGGCCTCCGGGACACGATCCAGCTCGTCCGCCGGCATGAAGTTGATATAGGCCGTCCCGGCCGCATAGGGCCTTGCGTTGTAGAACACCTCCCGGGCCCAGCCGATGCAGGCCTGATCCATGTCGTGCTCGCGCCAACGCGCATGGACGTTCATGACGAAATGGGAGCTGCGCTGGGGGAATGCCGTCGCAGCGGCCGGGACGCGGCCCGCCGCACCGCCGATATGGGCGATGAAGATTTCGCATTCGGGGCCCGGCAGACGGCGCGCCGCGCCGATCAGGACTGCGATGGCCGCATCGGAGAGCTCGGTGAAGTCGTGGCTCTTCCAGTAGTTGCGGGCGCCCTCCGTGAGCAGGGGATCGAAAGCCTGCTGCCAAGCGGTGAAGGGGGCCGGCGCCACCACATCGGCGATCGGCTTGCCGATCGAGCGCAGCCTGGCCGTCGCCTTCTCGCCTTCGGCAAGGTCACCGCAATGGCACATGGCGAGGATCAGCACGCCCTTACCGTGCCACGCCTCCGGCAGGAAAGGCAGAGGCGGCGCCTGCCGCATCACGGCCCAGCATGTCAGCTCGTCCGGAGCGGCCTCAAGCGCCTCGCGATACTCCTTCAGAACCCGTTCGGCATCCTCGAGCGGATGCACGACCAGGCCCGCCAGCACCTGCGTCCCAAGTTTGTGAAGCCTGAACTCGAACGCCGTCACGACCCCGAAATTGCCGCCGCCGCCGCGCAGGGCCCAGAACAGATCGGGTTCTTCGGTCTCGCTCGCCCGCCGGAGTTCGCCATCGGCGGTCACGACCTCGACCGAGACCAGATTGTCGAGCGTCAGCCCGAACTTCCGCGTGATCCAGCCGAAGCCTCCCCCCAGTGTCAGCCCCGCGATACCCGTCGTCGAGTTGACGCCCGTCGGAACGATCAGCCCGGCGGCCTGCGTTTCCCTGTCGAGATCGGCGAGCGTCGCGCCCGGCTCGACCCGAGCGCGCTGCGCGGCCGGATCGACGCGGATCGATTTCATCTGCGAAAGATCGATCATCACGCCGCCGTCGCAGACGGCATTTCCGGCAATGCCGTGGCCACCGCCACGCACCGAGACGAGCAGCCCGTTGTCGTTCGCGAAACGAACCGCGCCGACGACATCGCCTGTGTCCCGACAGCGTATGATCAGCCCGGGCCTGCGATCGATCATTCCATTCCAGATCGCGCGTGCGCCGTCGTAATCCGTGTCACTCGCGCCCAGGATGCTGCCGCGAAGTTGCGAGGCGAGCGCTTCGATGACCGGGGCCGCGATGGTCTTCTTTCCGCCCGCCAGTGTCGTCAGGTCGTATGCAGGCATGGTGAACCCTCCCGAACGGTTGCGTCGAGCTTTCGCCCCCCGGCTGTCGGGAATATGCGCCCATTCATGCCCCCCATCAGTGATGCAGGTCACACAGCCGGGAGCTTCGATCAGTCGATCTACGGAGTATCCGCGTGGCCGAGCGAGCCCCCATCACCACCCGGTCGCGGTCTTGAGGACGTCGCAGAGCAGAACCAGCGCCAGCACCAGCAGGCTGATTTCGATCACTGAAATCGGCCTGGGGTTCGAGCCGCCGGATTCATCGGGCGACATCGCGCTGTCACTGCCCCTGTGCGTCCCGGGCGGTTCGCGGACCGTTTTCCGATCAGGGGGACGCGCCGATGACATGTGGTTCCCTCCGGGCTTCCACCACTAGTCGCGGTGGAAGCGCCTCGGGTTCAATTTGCCTGCTCGAAGCGTGTCCAGCGTCGCGCCGCCGAGGATGCGACGGCGCATTCGATGAAGTGCACGCCGCGTGCTCCGTCGGTCACGCGCGGGTAATCGGCGTCCAGGGGATCGGCCATGCTGCCAGCGCGCCGGGCGCGGATATCGGCGAAGATGCCGCGATAGACATTGGCGAAGGCTTCGATGAAGCCTTCCGGGTGGCCGGAGGGCAGGCGCACGGCGCGCCGCGCCGCCTCGCCGAGCCAGGGCGAGCCGCGGGTCAGAATCTCGGCCGCACCGTCGCGACGATGGTGGACGAGACGGTTGGGCTCCTCCTGCCGCCATTCCAGCGTGCCGAGTTCGCCCGCGATACGCAGGCGCAGGTCGTTCTCCATGCCGGCATTGATCTGCGAGGCAACGAGCACGCCGCGCGCGCCCCCGGTGAAGCGCAGCAGCATGCTGGCGTCGTCGTCGAGCGCGCGGCCCGGCACCAGCGCTCCGAGATCGGCGACGAGTTCCTCGATCTCCAGCCCCGTCACGCTCGAGACCAGATTCTCGGCATGAGAACCGATATCGCCGAGCGCGCCGGCGATGCCGCTGCGGGCCGGATCGGTGCGCCAGCCGGCCTGCTTGTTGCCGGTGGTCTCCAGCGCGGTGGCGAGCCAGCCCTGATTGTACTCGACGACGACCTTGCGGATGGCGCCGAGCGCGCCGGACCGCACCATTTCGCGCGCCTGCCGCACCATCGGGTAGCCGGTGTAGTTGTAGGTGACGCCGAAGACGCCGCCCTGCGCCTTCACCGTCGCGACGAGTGCGTCCGCCTGCTGGCCGGTATGAACCAGCGGCTTGTCGCAGACGACGCTGAAGCCCGCCTCCGCAAAGGCCTGGGCGATCGGAAAATGGCTGTCGGTCGGCGTCACGATCACGACGGCGTCGACGCGCTCGCCAGGCCCGCGCTTCAGCTCGGCGTCGAGCAGTGCCTGCCAGCTGCCATGATTATGCTCGTCCGCGAGGCCGAGCGCGCGGCCCGAGGCGAGGGCCTTCTCGGCTGTCGAGGACAGCGCCCCGGCGGCCAGCTCGGCCAGGCCGTCCAGCGCGATGGCATGGCGATGCACCGCACCGATGAAGGCACCGTGTCCACCACCGACCATGGCGTAGCGCAGGCGTTGCGGGGCTTCATCGGTCATCGGCTGGTCCATGTCGGGGAAGGCGTCGATGCCCGTCATTGCGAGGAGGCGTGAGCCGACGAAGCAATCCAGGGGGACGTAGCGCTCTACGACGCTGGATTGCTTCGCTCCGTTCGCAATGACGGGCGCTTGTCAGCGCCGGTTCAGAACGGCGAGTCGGGGAAGTGGAAGTCCTTGGCGTTGCTCTTGTCGATCAGCACCGAGGGGATGATCGTCGTCGACGGCAGCTTCTCGCCCTTCAGGCGGGCCTCGGCCGTGAGCTTGATCGCGTCGTAGATGAATTTCGGCGAATAGCTGACATTGGCCTGGATGCGCGGATCCTTGCCGTCGATGATCAGCTTGACCATGTCCTTGGCGCCGGCGCCGCCGAAGATCACCTTGATGTCCTTGCGGTTTGCCTGGTCGATGGCGCGGATGGCGCCGAAGGCCATGTCGTCATCGGCCGCCCAGATCGCATCGATGTCCTTGAAGCGGGTCAGGAAATCCTGCGTCACCTTGTAGGCGTCGTCGCGGTTCCAGTTGGCGTATTTCGCGTCAAGCAGCTTGACGTCCGGATTGGCCTTGAGCACGGCGTTGAAGGCATCCATGCGTTCGTTGTCGAGCGTCGTCGGGATGCCACGCAGCGCCACGACATTGCCCTTGCCGCCGAGCGTCTTGACGATGTACTCGGCCGGAATCCTGCCGAAGGCGGTGTTGTCGCCGGCGACATAGGCATCCTGCGCCGCGGTATCGGTCAGGCCGCGGTCGACGACGGTGACATAGGTGCCCTTGGCCTTCACATTGGCGACCGGCCGCGTCAGCGCCGCCGACTCGAAGGGGAAGACCACGAGCGCGTTGATCTTGTTGACCGTGCTGAGATCCTGCAGCTGGTTGGCCTGCTCGGTCGCGTTGGCGGCGGTGCGGATCGTGATCTTGAGGTCTTTGTGGGCGGCCTCAAGCTCCTTTTTCGCCTGGTTCGCCCAGTAGTTGATGCCGCCCATGAAGCTGTGCGTCGCGGCCGGGATCGAGACGCCGAGATTGACCGGCTCGGCAGCGACGCCGGTTGCGGCGAAGGCGAGGCCCGCTGCGGCGAGCATGAGGCTGCGTCTGGTCTGCTTGAGCATGGCTTCTCTCCCTTTACAGCCCCGCTTTCAGCGGCGGCCCTTCTGCAAAAACGCGACGGTGATGATGACGAAGCCCTGCACGGCGGCGTTGAGGTAAACGCTGATCAGGCTCGTCAGGTTGAGGATGTTGCTGATGACCGAGAGCAGGATCGCGCCGACAACGGTGCCGATGATGCTGCCCTGGCCGCCCTTGAGCGCGGCGCCGCCGACGATGACCGCGGCAATGGCCTCCAGCTCCCAGAGCAGGCCGGTCGTCGGCGAGGCCGAGCCCAGCCGCGGCACGTAGAACAGCGTGGCGATGCCGACGCAGATGCCGAGCAGCATATAGGTCAGGATCTTGACCCGCTCGACGTCAACCGCCGCGTAGCGCGCCACCATCTCGTTGGAACCGATAGCCTGGACATGCCGGCCGAAGGCCGTCTTGTTGAGGATCGCGGCACCGATCAGGGCCACGACGAGGAAGGCGATCACCGGCACGGGCACGCCGAGCAGGCTGCCGTAATAGGCGGGTGCATAGAGATCGGCGAGGTTGTTCTCCAGCGTCAGCGCGCCGCCATCGGCGAAATAGGTCAGGTACGCCCGGTAGATGCCAAGCGTGCCGAGCGTGACGATGAAGGGCTCGATCCGCCCCTTCGCGATCAGCACGCCATGGATCAGGCCGAAGGCGCCGCCGAGCAGGATCGCGAGCCCGGCCCCGAGCATGACCGCCAGCAGCGGCGAGCCCACCGCGCCGGCCGCCCAGTTGATGAACATGATCACGCAGCCGGCTATCAGGGCCGCCATCGAGCCGACCGAGAGGTCGATGCCGCCGAGGATGATGACGAAGCACATCCCGACCGCGATGATGCCGATGAACGCCGTGCGGGTGAGCACGTTCAGCGCATTGTCCATCGTCGCGAAATCGCTGTTCAGCCCGGCGCCTGCAGCACAGAGCAGCACGAGGCCGATCACCGGGCCGAAGCTGGCGAGCCGGTCCGCGAAGGAGGGGCCGGCCTCGGCGCGGCGCGCGTCGGCGGCTTGCGCCGCTGCGGTCTCAGGCTGCGACATGGCGGCTCCCCGTGGCGTGAGCGATCATGATCTCTTCCGTCAGTTCGTCACCAGCGACGGTCGCGACCAGCCGACCGCCGCGCATCACCGCGACCCGATGGGCCAGCCCGATGAGCTCGATCAGTTCGGAGGAGATCACGACGACGGCCAGTCCCTGCCGTGCCAGCCGCTGGATGAGGAAATAGATTTCGCGCTTGGCACCGACATCGACGCCGCGCGTCGGTTCGTCCAGCACCACAACCCTCGGTTTGGGATGCAGCACCTTGGCAAGCGCGAGCTTCTGCTGGTTGCCGCCGGAGAGGGCAGCTGCCTTGACGGAAAGCGAGCCGGTGCGGATGCCGAATTCGTCGACCGCGCGCGCCAGCGCCTTGCGCTCGGCGCCATGGTCGAGCCAGGGTCTGGCATATTGTTCCAGCGCCATCAGGGTCAGGTTCGGTGCGAGCGGGAAGTCGACATGCAGCCCCTTGCCCTTGCGGTCCTCGCTCAGATAGCTCAGCCCCTGCCGGGTGGCCTCGCCGAGCGAGCGCAACGTCACGAGGCGCCCTGACAGCGAGACTGCGCCACCGCCGGGCCGCAGGCCGAGAATGCCCTCGAACAATTCGGTCCGGCCCGCGCCCACAAGCCCGGCGAAGCCGAGGATCTCACCCGGACGGACGGCGAAGGAGATGTCCTGCGCCCAGCCGGGCACGGAGAAATTCTCGACGGCGAGCGCGGGAGGCGCCGCCGCGTCGAAAGCCTCCTTCACGGGAAACAGGTCCGCGATCTCGCGGCCGACCATCATCGTCGCCATGTCGTGGCGGCTGAGCGAGGCGGTCGGCGCGCGCCCGACCAGCTTGCCGTCGCGCATCACGATCACCTCGTCGGTGATGCGCTCGACCTCGTCGAGCTTGTGCGAGATGTAGACGACGGTGACGCCGTCGGCGCGCATGCGCTCGATCAGCGAGAACAGGCGCGAGACCTCCGAGGGGGTCAGCGTCGCGGTCGGCTCGTCCATGATCAGCAGCCGCGCCTTGCGCGAGAGCGCCTTGGCGATCTCGACGAGCTGCTTCTCCGCGACGATGAGCTGGCGCACCGGCGTGTCCGGAACGCGCTCGAGCCCGACCTGCTGCAGCGCCGCGGCAGCCTCGCGCCGCATCATAGCCTCGTCGAGGAACCAGCCGCTGCGCCGTTCATGGCCGAGGAAGATGTTGCCGGCGATCGAGAGATCCTCGGCCAGGTTGAATTCCTGGTGGATCAGGACGATGCCGCGCTTCTCGGCGTCGCGCGAACCGGCGAACGCAACGGGCTCGCCGCCGACCAGGACGCGGCCCTCGCTCGGCTGCTCGTAGCCTGCCAGGATCTTCATCAGCGTCGACTTGCCGGCGCCGTTCTCGCCCAGCAGGCCGTAGACCCGTCCGGGCTCGAGCGCAAAGGAGACGCCGTGCAGCACCTCGACCGGGCCGAAGCGCTTGACGATGCCGTCGAAGGCAACGGCGAGGCCGTGATCGCCCGGACTCCGCTCTTTCGCGATCATGCCGGGCTCCCCGTACGCAGCGCCTCGCGCATCGCCAGCACACCGGCGCCGATCAGCCCCGTCTCCGGGCCGAGCGGCGCGGAGGTGATCTCGAGATGGCGTGTCGAGAGCGCAAGCGAGCGCTGGTTCACGCTCTGGCGGATGGCGGCGAGGAACATCGGGCCGATCGCGGCGACGCCGCCGCCGATGAAGACATGCGAGGGGTTGTAGAAATTCACCAGCGCCGCCAGCACCTGGCCGATCAGCCGGCCCGAGCGGCGCACGATCGCGTCGGCCTCGGCATCGCCGTCGCGGCAGGCCGCACCGATGTCGCCCGCATGCAGCGCGCCCTGCTCGGCGAGCTTGCGGGAGAGAACCTCGCTGCGGCCCGACCCGGCTGCCTCGACGCCCATGGCGACGATCGCGGGAGCGGCCGCCATCGCTTCGACGCAGCCGCGATTGCCGCAGCGGCAGAGCGGGCCCTCCGGGTCGACGCAGATATGGCCGATATCACCGGCCGACCCGCTGGCGCCGCGATAGAGCTCGCCATGGCAGACGAT
This sequence comes from Allobosea sp. Root381, assembly GCF_001429395.1. Lineage (GTDB taxonomy): Bacteria > Pseudomonadota > Alphaproteobacteria > Rhizobiales > Beijerinckiaceae > Allobosea. The sequence goes on along the minus strand of NZ_LMJT01000010.1, from coordinate 54,595 downwards.
GCCGCAGCCGATGCCGGTGCCGACCTTGATGACAAGGAAGTTTTCGATCTGGCGGCGCTGGCGCCAGAGCACGCCGAGCGCCATCAGGTTCACGTCGTTGTCGACGAAGACCGGGGCGTCGAGGATCTCGCGCAGGTCGTCGCGGATGGCGTAACTGTCCCAGCCCGGCATCAGCGGCGGATTGACGAGCTGGCCTGCCGTGAAATTCACCGGGCCGGGCACGCCGATGCCGACCGCCAGGACGCTCTCGCGAGCGATGCCGTTCTGCGCCAGCATGGCGGGCAACAGCGCGCGCAGGCGCGCCATGATCGGCCCCGGCCCGGCCTGGACGTCGGCCTCCTGCGAATGGCGCGCGATCACGCTCAGATCCGGCTGCAGCAGCGCGATGTCGAGGCTGGTCGCGCCGATATCGACGCCGATCAGCACGCCGATCCGGCCATGAACGCGCAGGGTTTCCGGGCGGCGGCCGCCGGTGGAATGCTGCACGCCGGCCTCGTCGAGCAGGCCCTGATCGAGCAGTCCGGCGGCGAGCGCATTGGTCTTGCTGCGGGAAAACTGCAAGGTATCCGCAAGCGAATGGCGCGCCACCCCGCCGGCCCAGAACGCCGCTTCCAGCAGCGCGAGCTCATCGGGACTCAAGGCGTGCCAGGGCAGAGCGATAACGGGCCTCCTGTGTTTCCTCGTTCGACCTTGTCGCGGTCGTTAGCCCGGAGCTTGCCGCGAGGCATCGACCCGCTCAAGACCGAACTTCGGCTTAATTCAGGCTGAAGAATAGCGGAAGATGTTGAGCAAAATTGCAGTGCCATGGTCTGGACCGAGCAGGGGCGATCGCGGCATCGTCCGGCCAACCGGAGGACGAGATGCCGAAGACGATGCAGGGCCCCGCGATCTTTCTCGCGCAGTTTGCGGGAGACAAGGCGCCGTTCGACAGCTGGCCGGCCATCACCCGCTGGGCGGCGGAGCTCGGCTATCGCGGCGTGCAGCTGCCCTCGAATGACGGGCGCCTGTTCGATCTCGAGAAGGCGGCAGCCTCGCAGGATTACTGCGACGAGATCGCCGGCATCGCGGACGAGAACGGCGTCGTCATCACCGAGCTCTCGACCCATATCCAGGGCCAGCTCGTCGCGGTGCATCCAGCCTACGACGCGGCCTTCGACGTTTTTGCGCCGGAGCAGCTGCGCGGCAAGCCGGCCGAGCGGCAGGAATGGGCGGTGGCACAGATGAAACTAGCGGCGAAAGCCTCGCGCCGGCTCGGGCTCGACGGCTCGGTCAGCTTCACCGGCGCGCTGGCCTGGCCCTTCCTCTATCCCTGGCCGCAGCGGCCGGCCGGGCTGGTCGACGAGGCCTTCACCGAGCTGGCCAGACGCTGGCGGCCGATCCTCGACGTCTATGAGGAGCATGGCGTCGATGTCGGCTTCGAGATTCATCCCGGCGAAGACGTGTTCGACGGCGCGACCTTCGAGCTCTTCCTCGACAGGCTGGGTGGCCATAAGCGCTGCCGGATCAACTACGATCCCTCGCATTTCCTGCTGCAGCAGCTCGACTATCTCGCCTTCATCGACATCTATCACGAACGGATCAGCGCCTTCCATGTGAAGGATGCCGAGTTCCGGCCGAACGGCCGGCAGGGCGTCTATTCGGGCTTCGCTTCCTGGGTCGAGCGGGCCGGGCGTTTCCGCTCGCTCGGCGACGGGCGGGTCGATTTCAAGGCGATCTTCTCGAAGCTCGCGCAGTACGGCTACGACCGTTGGGCCGTGCTCGAATGGGAATGCGCGCTTAAGGCTCCGGAAGACGGCGCCCGCGAGGGCGCGCGCTTCATCGCGGACCACATCATCCGCGTCACCGAGACCGCCTTCGACGATTTCGCCGGCGGCGGCGACCCGGGGTTGGCCCGGCGGATGCTGGGGCTCGGCCAGCAATCGTCCTGACGGGTCCGCCCCGGCCAGCTCGGCGCCGCCGGGCGGCACATGCGTCGCCACGCCTCGTGGAATTTTGTTACGCGGGCTGTTAACCGGCGGTCGGTTACGCGCAAGCGGAACTGACATCTGCGCGTGCCATGGGTCGAAGCTGAGGCGGTCGGCCCGCCGGCGACGCGCGAAATCGCGCAATCTCTGGTTTTCACCGTCCACTCGGCGTTGTGCGGATCGCATTGCATGGCCTAAGAACGGACAGTGCCGCCCAGGCGAAGGAGAACGATGGAGCCCTTCCTGCTACTGCTGATCCTCGCATTGCCGTTCATCGGCAGCCTGGCCGTGGTCTTGTCCCCGGGCGGCTCGCGCGAGCCGGCAACCTGGATCACCGGGCTCACCATGCTGGCCTGCCTGATCCTGGCCGTCTCGCTCTATCCGTCGGTGAGCACCACGGACGCGGTCCGGCTCCAGGCCGAATGGCTTCCGTCTCTCGGGCTGAACTTCACCCTGAGGATGGACGGGTTTGCGTGGATCTTCGCGCTGCTCGTCAGTGGCGTCGGGCTCCTGGTCGTCATCTATGCCAGGTACTACATCTCGGCCGAGGATCCGGTCCGCCGGTTCTACATGTTCTTCCTGGCGTTCACCGGGTCGATGCTGGGGGTGGTGCTCTCGGGCAACCTGATCCTCCTGGTCGTGTTCTGGGAACTGACCAGCATCTTCTCCTTCCTGCTGATCGGCTACTGGCACCACACCCAGGCGGCGCGCGACGGCGCTCGCATGGCCATGACGATCACCGGCATGGGAGGCCTCGCCCTGCTCGGCGGCGTGCTGATCCTCGGCCATATCGTCGGAAGCTACGACCTCGACGCCGTCCTCCGGTCGGGCAACCTCATCCGCTCGCATGAGCTGTACGTCCCGGCGCTCGTACTGATCCTCCTCGGCACGCTCACCAAGAGCGCGCAATTTCCCTTCCATTTCTGGCTGCCCAACGCCATGGCGGCCCCCACGCCGGTCTCGGCCTTCCTGCATTCGGCCACGATGGTGAAGGCCGGCGTGTTCCTGATGGCGCGGCTCTGGCCGGTGCTCTCCGGCACGCCAGAATGGTTCATGATCCTGGGCATCGCGGGCATGGCGTCGTTCGTGCTCGGCGCCTATCTCGCCATGTTCCAGCACGACCTGAAGGGGCTCCTCGCCTACTCCACGATCAGCCATCTCGGCCTGATCACGCTGCTGCTCAGCCTCGGCAGCCCGCTCGCTGCGGTGGCGGCGATTTTCCACATGCTAAACCATGCGACCTTCAAGGCATCGTTGTTCATGGCGGCCGGCATCATCGACCACGAGACCGGCACGCGCGACCTGCGCAAGCTCTCGGGCCTGTTCCGCTACATGCCGATCACGGCAACGCTGGCGATGGTGGCGAGCGCCGCGATGGCGGGCGTGCCGCTGCTGAACGGCTTCCTCTCGAAGGAGATGTTCTTCGCGGAAGCCGTGGAGACGCACGCCGATTCCTGGCTGGACACGGCCGCCCCCTACGCGGCCGTGCTCGGCAGCGCGCTCGCCGTCACCTATTCGCTGCGGCTGATCCATTCGATCTTCCTGGGAGCGCCTCCCCAGGATCTCCCCCGCGAGCCGCACGAGCCGCCGTTCTGGATGCGGTTTCCGGTGATGTTTCTGGTCATCGCGTGCCTCGTCATCGGGATCATTCCCGCCCTGACCATCGGCCCGTTCCTTCACGTAGCCGTCGCGTCCGTGCTGGGCGATGCAACGCCGCAATACAGCCTGGCGATCTGGCACGGCTTCAACCTGCCGCTGGCGATGAGCGTGGTCGCGCTCGCCGGCGGCGCTCTGCTCTATCTCTGCGCCGGCGCTTATCTCGCACGTTCGGAGCGTCCTCTGCTTCTTGGCCGGATCCAGGGACAGCGCATCTTCGAGCGGGTCATGGTCGCGATCTCCTGGCGCTGGGCGCATCTCATCGAGGACGTCTTCGGCACGAGGCGTCTCCAGCCGCAGATGCGCCTGGTGATCGCAGCCGCGGTCGCCGCAGGGACGGTGCCGCTGCTCGCCTCGGGCCTCACCTTCGGCACCTTCGGCAATGGCGCGACGGATTTCGCCTTCACCGGGCTCTGGTCGGTCGGGATGATCTGCGCGGTCGCGGCCGCCTATCAGGCCAAGTTCCACCGCCTCGCGGCGCTCGCCCTGCTCGGCGCGACGGGGCTCGTCACCTGCGTGACCTTCGTCTGGCTGTCGGCGCCGGACCTCGCGGCGACCCAGCTCGTCGTCGAGATCGTCACCACGGTGCTGATCCTGCTCGGCCTGCGCTGGCTGCCCAAGCGCTCGCAGGACGTCGCGGAACCGGGGGGGTGGATGCCGCGGCTGCGCCGCTTCCGCGACCTCGCCATCGCCATCGTCGCGGGGCTCGGCATGACGGCGATCTCCTATGCCGTGATGACGCGCGCGCCGCCGGAGACGATCGCGAACTTCTTCGTCGAAAAGGCCTATGCCGAAGGCGGCGGCCGCAACGTCGTCAACGTCATTCTCGTCGATTTCCGCGGCTTCGACACGCTGGGCGAGATCACGGTGCTTGGCATCGTGGCGCTGACCGTCTTCGCGCTGCTGCGGCGTTTCCGCCCGGCCCCCGACAGCATCGAGCGGCCCGAGCAGCAGCGCGTCCAGCGGTCCACCGAGGAAGCCGAGCCCGAGGTGGAGGCCGGAGCGACCAAGGCCGAGTATCTCTACGTGCCGTCCGTGATCATGCAGTGGATGTTCCCAGTCGTCATCGTGCTGGCCGCCTATCTCTTCCTGCGCGGCCACGACGCGCCGGGCGGCGGTTTCGCGGCCGGCGTCGCGATGGCGGCAGGGTTCATCCTGCAGTACATGGCCGGGGGCACGGTTTGGGTCGAGGACAGGCTCCGCATCCTTCCGGTGGCCTGGATCGGCGGCGGTCTGCTGCTGGCGGCCTTCACCGGAACGGCCTCGATCCTGCTGGGAGACCCCTTCCTCACCTCCTATTTCCGATATGTGGAGGTGCCGTTCGTCGGGAAGGTACCGATGGCGAGCGCCGCCCTGTTCGATCTCGGCGTGTTCAGCCTCGTGGTCGGCGCCACGGTGCTGATGCTGATCGCCATCGCCCACCAATCCATCCGCCGCCTGCGTGTGGCGGCCCGCCTCGAGGAGGAGCGCCAGAGATGGAACTGACGCTTGCGATCGCCATCGGAGTTCTGACCGGATCGGGCGTCTGGCTCGTGCTGCGCCCGCGCACCTATCAGCTGGTCATCGGCCTCTCGCTGCTCTCCTATGCAGTGAACCTCTTCATCTTCAGCATGGGCCGGCTGCGCGTCGGCGCGGCCCCGGTGCTCGACGGCGCCAGCGCAGCTAACCCTGCGGATTATGCCGACCCGCTTCCGCAGGCGCTCGTGCTCACTGCGATCGTCATCGGCTTCGCCACGACCGCCCTTCTCTTGGTCGTGCTGCTCGTCGCCCGCGGGCTGACGCGCAACGACCATGTCGATGGGCGCGAGTCGAGCTGATGGAGTGGACGAAGCACCTTCTCATCGTCCCGATCCTGCTCCCGATGATCACGGGGGCGGCTCTGCTGCTGATCGACGAACTGCGCCATACGCTGAAGGCGCTGCTCAGCGTGGCCTCGACCGTGCTGCTCCTGCTGACGGCCGTCGCTCTGCTGCGCATGGCGGACGCGGCTCCGGACGCCGGCCCGGCCCTTTCCACCGCCTATGCCGTTGCCGACTGGCCCGCGCCATTCGCCATCGTGCTCGTGCTCGACCGGCTGTCGGCGCTGATGCTCGCGCTCACGGCCGTGCTGGCGCTGGCCTCGCTCGTCTACTCGACGGCGCGCTGGCACGCGGCCGGGCCGCATTTCCATACGCTCCTGCAGTTCATGCTGATGGGGCTGGGCGGCGCCTTCCTGACGGGCGACCTGTTCAACCTCTTCGTGTTCTTCGAGGTCACGCTGGCGGCGTCCTACGGCCTGCTGCTGCACGGTTCCGGCGCATTCCGGGTTCGCGCCGGGCTGCATTATATTGCGATCAACCTGGCCGCATCTCTGCTTTTCCTCATCGGCGTCAGCCTGATCTACGGCACCGCCGGAACGCTGAACATGGCCGATCTGGCCGTTCGCCTGCCGGCCGTGCCCGCCGAGGACCAGACGCTGCTGCGCGCAGGCATCGCGATCCTCGGCACCGCCTTCCTGGTCAAGGCCGGGATGTGGCCGCTCTGCTTCTGGCTCCCATCCGCCTATATGGCAGCGGCCGCCCCAGTCGCCGCGATCTTCGTCGTGCTGACCAAGGTCGGGACCTATGTGCTGCTGCGCCTGTCCCTCCTGCTGTTCGGCCCCGCGACGGTGGATGCCGGCGGCTTCGGCGGCACGGTCTTGCTGTGGGGCGGCATGGCCACGATCGCCTTTGCGACATTCGGGGTGCTCGCCTCCCAGGCGATGGGCAGGCTCGCCGGCTACAGCGTGCTGATCTCTTCGGGGACCTTGCTCGCGGCCGTCGGCATCGGCAACAGCGCGGTCGTGTCCGGAGCCCTGTTCTACCTCGTCAGCTCGACCCTCAGCGTCGCGGCCTTCTTCATGCTGATCGAGCTGGTCGAGCGCGCCCGCGAACCTGCGGCGGACGTGCTGGCCGTCACCCTGGAGGCCTATGGCGGCGAGGCCGACGAGAGCGAGGAGCATGAGGACGAGGAGGTCGGCGTCGCTATGCCGGGAGCGCTCGCCGTGCTCGGTATCTCGTTCGGCTGCGTCGCGATCCTGCTCGCGGGCCTTCCGCCGCTGTCCGGCTTCATCGCCAAGTTCTCCATGCTGACGGGAATGCTGAATCCGGGGGGGCTCGGGGCGCAGGCCGCGATTCCGGGGCATATCTGGCTGCTGGTCGCGCTGGTCATCCTGTCCGGCCTGGCCGCGCTGATCGCGATGATGCGTACCGGTATCCGAACCTTCTGGGCGCCGCTGGAGGTGATCATTCCGCGCGTGCTCGTGGTCGAGGTCGCGCCGATCCTCGCACTGCTGGCGTTGTGCATGTACCTTGCGGTGCAGGGCGGCGCGATGCTCAGCTACACCAATGCCGCGGCCGATGCCCTGCACGCCCCCTCGACCTATATCCAGGGCGTCATGGGCACGGGCCAACCGCAGGGCGCATCCCGATGAGCCGCGTGCTGCCCTATCCGCTCCTGACCGCCGCGCTGCTTCTGATGTGGCTGCTGCTGACCTCGTTCTCGGTCGGGCAGTTCCTCCTCGGGACCGTCGTCGCGATGGGAGCGTCCCGTGCCATGGCGGCGCTCCAGCCGGCGAAGCCACGGATCCGGCGATGGCAGCCCATTCCCAAGCTGCTGGGAATGGTGATGCTGGACATCCTGAGATCGAACTTCGCCGTTGCCAGCCTCGTCATCCGGAGAAACCGCCCCGACCGTGTCTCCGGTTTCGTCATCATACCCATCGAGCTCCGCGACCGGACCGGCCTCGCCATATTGTCCTGCATCGTCACCAGCACGCCTGGCACGGCTTGGGTCGAATACGCTCCGGATTCCGGTGTCCTGCTGCTGCATGTGCTCGACCTCGTCGACGAGGCCGAGTGGGTCTCCCTGATCAAGAACCACTATGAGGCGCCGCTCATGGAGATTTTCGAATGACCGCGGCGATCCTGTTGTGGTCGGTGACCGCCGCCCAGACGATGCTGGTCGGCGCGATGGGGTGCAGCGCCTACAGGCTGATCCGCGGGCCGCGTGCGCAGGACCGCGTGCTCTGCCTGGACGCCATGTATGTCAGCGCCATGCTGCTGATCCTGACGATCGGCATCCGCTCCGGCAATTCCCTGTATTTCGAGGCCGCCTTGATCATCAGCGTGCTCGGCTTCGCCTCGAGCATCGCGCTCGCCAAGTTCCTCATGCGCGGCGAGGTGATCGAATGAGCCATGCCGAGAACCTGCCCGCCTGGGCGGCCTTGCTGACGTCCGCTCTGGTCCTCATTGGCGCGGGGCTGACGCTGCTCGGGGCGATCGGTACGCTGCGCTTCCGCAGTTTCTTCGAGCGGGTGCATGCGCCGACGCTCGGCACGAGCTGGGGGACAGGTTCGATCCTGCTCGCCTCGATCATCTGTTTCACGGTCCTCGAATCGCGCCCCGTGGTGCAGGAGATCCTCATCGGCGTCTTCATCAGCGTCACGACGCCGGTCACGCTGATGCTGCTTGCGCGCGCCGCCCTCTACCGGGACCGGACGGAGGGACATGGGGACGTTCCTCCGCGCTCCGTCCTGCGCCGACCGCCGACTTCGTAGGATCATGTCCGGGAGCCGGCCTGCCCGGGGGCAACCGCGAGATGCGTGCATGAGCAGGAACAGGCCTCCAGCCTCGCGAGCGATGGCCGACCCGAGATCACGCATCTTTGCCTCTTTCATCCGAAATTAACTTTCTGGTAAGACATTCAGGATTCCTTTCCGGTGACTACGGTCCGCCGTCTGCGGCAGCCCAGATCCCGTAATCAGGAGATTGCCGCATGAAGCGGGCCGTGATCGCTGCAAAAACTGTCCGTTCCATCGATAAGAGCCGCTACGGCCGCAAGGCGATCCCGCTTCTGATCGCACTCGCTGCGCCGGCTCTCGGCGCCTGCAGCATGTCGCCCGTCGAGACCGCCTCGACTGCCTCGGCCGCCGCGCCCGCGGCAAAGCAGCCCCACGAGGCTCGCAAGCGCGCCGTCGCCCTGGCGAAGGCCGATCCGCGCGAGAGGGAATGCCTTGTCCGCGCGATGTATTTCGAATCGAACCGCTCGAGCGAATCGGGCCTGCTCGGCGTCGGCACGGTGGTGATGAACCGGGTGGAATCACCCCGCTATCCCGAGACGATCTGCGGCGTCGTCGGCGCACCGCGCCAATTCGCCCCCGGTGTGCTGACTCGCCAGATGGCGCAGCGCGACCTGCCGAAGATCGAGGCGATCGCGGACAACGTCCTCGACGGCAAGCGCCACGAGGCCGTCGCCAATGCCAAGCACTTCCACATGGCCGGGCTGCGGTTCTCCTACAAGAACATGCATTACGTGACGGTGGCGGGCGGCAACGCTTTCTATGTGAAGGGCGAACGTCCCGAGCGGCGTCGCATCGAGGAGCCTAGCTATCAGCTGGCTTCGGTCTCCGCACCTGCACCAGCTCCTCTCGCCACCGCCGCCTCCACCGTGCAGACCTCCTTCGCCGCCGCGCCGCTCGCCTTCGCGCCAGCGGCTCCGAAGCCGACTGTCAGCCCGGCTGCAGCTTCGGTCGTGCATCTCGTCAGCAATGCGCCGCTGCCGCCCAGCCGGCCGCTCGATCTCGACCTGCCGAAGAAGCCGCTCCGCGCCTTCGTCGCACCGCCGCAGGGCGGCGCCCGTCTTGCCGCGCTGATGCCCGACTCGCGCGGCCTGCGCGGTACCCTGCCGCAGAATTGAGTCAAACGAGGACCGCGCGCAGCGCTCCTCCGCGCCGTACGCGCTACAAGGCAGCGACCGCGTCGAAGAACCCGACCGGGCCCATCTGCCCGCCCTTCAGCACAAGCTCGAGCCCATCGAGGTTCGGGTCTTCGCTATGCGCGCGGCAGAGCGGTGCGCCCGGGACGAGCGCGGCGCGGTAGGACAGCCCCCAGATGTCGAGCGACTTGACCGCGAGGCTCGAGGTGTCGCCGCCGGCGACGATCAGGCGGCGGATGGCCGCCGCGCCCATGATGTCCCGCAGAAGGCGGCCTGTCGCCAGCGCGACGCTTTCGGCATTGCCGGGTGCCTGTGAGGGCCGATCCGTGACGAGCATGACGTTGCTGCCTGCTGCGAGGCCTGCAAGGGCGTCCTGTTGGAGCGCCAGCCTATAGGCCGGCTCGGAAAGCAGGCTCGCCGTGTCGATGCCGATGCACTCATAGCTCGATGACGCCTCGACCTGCGCCCGCGTCACCGGCGAAAGGCTGCCGACGAGCGCGAGGACCGGGCCGGACCGCCGGGCCGTCGCTTCCGGCATGGCGGTGCCGTGCCGGGTGCCCGGCCAGGCTGTCGCCAGAGCCTGCGCCACGCTGCTCGGGCCGATGGCGAGCATCGGTGCCTTGTCCATCTGCCGCCGCATCAGCTTGCCGATGATGGCGAGGTCCTCGATCCGGGAGACATCGAAAAGGACTGCGCCCGGATCGGAGCCGAGGCGCGCGGCGAGAGCCTCCTGCGGGTCCGTGCCCTCATAACCGCGGTAATCGACGAGCTCGATGTGCTCAAAACCCTGCACCGCCAGATGCCGACGCAGATCGGCCTCGGCCATCGGGGTGACCGGATGGGCGCTCATGGTCGGGTGGCGGTCGATCCGGTGGACCGGCCCGCCGCTGCCGGCGGCGGCGAAGAGATTGCCGAACAGGCAGTAGCGCCCGAGATTGGGTTGCCCGCCGACGATCGGCAGGAAGGGGTTGGCGAAATGCGGCCGCAGCGACTGCGCAGCCGCGCCGAGGCTGCCGACACGCGGGGCGCTGTCGAAGGTCGAGCAGCATTTGTAGTGGAGGAGGCGCACGCCGGTTTGGGCGAAGAACCCGCCGGCAGCGGACAGTTCCGTCGCCATGGCCTCCGGCGCCATGGACCGCGTCGCGCCCGCGATGCCGATCGCGTCGAGTGGGCCTGCGGCGCTCAGCTGCTCCGCTGTCGGGATGCGCAGGAAGAGCAGCGCCCGGATGTCGCGCTCCGCCAGCGAGGCCAGCGTATCGGTCGCGCCGGTGAAGTCGTCGCCATACCAACCATAGGACGGACGGGCCGCTGTCATGGCCGAAGTCACTTCGCGAGCTTGCCGAAGAAATCGAGCGCCTGCCGCAGCTCCGGATGCGTCGTGGCCGCCTCCGCGAGCGATTGACCGGCGGCGACCGCTTCCCAGGCCTGGCGGATGCTGGCGACGCCGGCCGCCGGGCCGCCCGGATGGGCAAGGATGCCGCCGCCGGCCATGAAGAGCAGGTCGGCATGGCCGATGGCGTCCCAGGTCGGCTGTGCCGTGCCGGCCCATTGCCCGGAAGAGAAGGCCGGCAGGACGCGGTCGTCGAGGCCTACGCCGAGCGGCGTGACGCAGTCGCGGGCGGAGGAGACGACCTCTTCGTCCTCCTGAGCGAATTTCCCTTGCAACCCGTGGACATGCATGTGGTCGACACCGGCAAGCCGCCAGAGCGTCTGGTAGGCCTGGAAGGAAATCCCGAGCAGCGGATGACGCGACAAGGCGCCGTAGCCATTGCGATGGCCGTGCAAGGCGAGATCGGTGGACCGGCGCAGCGTCTCGACCGCGGAGAAGCCGCACCAGTTCAGGCTGGCCATGACGCAGGTGCCGCCCTCGCGAGCCACCAGATCGGCATGGCACTTCATCGCGTCGGTCTCGTCGGTGATGTTGAAGGCCACCATCACGGCCTTGCCGGTACGGTCCTGATGGCGTCGCACCACCTCCATCACCGCCGGCACGCGCTTCGACAGCGGGGCATGGACCGGATCGGCGGAGATTTCGTCGTCCTTGATGAAATCGAGGCCGGCCTCGCAGAGCTTGCCGACGAGGGCCGCGGTCTCCTGCGGGCTCAGACCGACATTGGGCTTGATGATCGAGCCCACCATCGGCCCTTCCATCACGCCGGTGAGCGTGCGCGTCCCACTGATGCCCTGGCGCGGCATCTGGAAGCGGCGACGGAAGGAAGCGGGAATGGAGATCGTGTCGAGCCGCAGACCCGTGACCTCGCCGAGGTCGTAGAGATTGCCGGCGACGATCGAAGCCAGCGTCGCCAGATTCGCGCCGACATTGTCCACGGGGAAGGAGATCGCGACGCGCGCCCGGCGCCACGGCCCGGCGGTTCCCCGGCGGGCGAGCCAGGCATTGGGCAGGCTCGGCGCTTGCGCCGGTTCAAGCTCCTCGACGGCCGTCACCACGGCACGGGTGCGCGACCGCAGTTCGTCGGTTTCGCCGGCGACGCGGGTGAAGGTGCCGCTCGACTGTTCCCCGGCCATGATCTCGGCGACCTTGGCCGGATCAAGCGGGGTTTCGATCAGGTAGGTCGCTTCGAAGCGTTCGGCGGTCATCGGATGTCATCCTGGCCGTTCATGGAGCGTCATTCTCGGGCTTGACCCGAGAATCTGATGACCAGAGGGCGCTGGTGTCAAAGATGGTCGGGTAAGCCCGACCATGACGCGCGGCATGCAGTGGTTTCAACCCGCCGCGGCGACGAGCTTGCTCAGGTCCGGGAAGGGGCGCACAGGGTCGCTGCCGTCCCAGGTCTCGGCGGCCTCGCGGATCAGGCGGAACATCTCGCCCTTGGGGCCGGCGACCTCGGAGAGCTCGATCACGGTGCCCGGATGGTAATGCGTGTCGAAATAGACGAAGCGCCCGCGCTCGCCGACCTCGCCCGACATCACCGCCTTGAAGCCCTGGTTCGTCAGGCGCTCGAGATCGGCGTCGTAGTCCGAGGTCCAGTAGGCGACGTGCTGCAGGCCGGTCAGGCCGGCATCGGTGAAGTCCTTGTACATAGACGGCACAGCGTTACGGCACTGGATCAGCTCGATCTGCAGCGGGCCGGAATTGGCCAGCGCGACCGAGTTGTGCGGCTCATAGGCCTCGCCCTTGTAGCGATAGTTCCTGATCGGGACCTTCGGGTTGTAGAAGAAGGGGCCGACGCCGAGCACGCGGCTCCAATAATCCATCGCCTCCTCGATATCAGGGACGACATAGCCCGCCTGGCGGATCTGGCCGAAGAAGCGGCTCATGGGAATTCCCTTGTGATTGTCGGTTGCTGAGAGGTCAGGATTTCAGGAAGCCGATGGAGATCCATGGCACGGCCGCGACGAGGATCAGGCCCAGGAACAAGGCGAGCATGTAGCCGCCGATGTGTTTCAGGCCGTCGTCGGGATTGACCTTGCTGATCGCGCAGGCGCCGTAATAGCCGACGCCAAAGGGCGGGGCGAAAAGGCCGATGCCCATCGCGAAGATCACCACCATCGCGTAGTGGACCTCGTGCACGCCGACCTGCTTGGCGATCGGGAACAGCAGCGGGCCGAACAGCACGATCGCCGGAATGCCCTCGAGCACGCTGCCAAGGATGATGAAGGCTACGATCGAGATCGCGAGGAAACCCCAGGTGCCGCCCGGCACCGCCGCCATGGCGCGGGCGAGGTCCTGCGAGAAACCGGATTGCGTCAGGCCCCAGGCCATCGCGGTCGCACAGCCGACGATGAAGATGATCGCGCCCGTGAGCGACGCCGTATCGGCGAGCATGCGCGGCAGGCGGCGCCAGTCGAACTGGCGGTAGAGCAGCAGGCCAGCCAGCACTGAATAGGCGATGCCGATGGTCGAGACCTCGGTCGCGGTCGCCACGCCCTCGACCACCGCGGCGCGAATGACGAAAGGCAGGGCGATAGCCGGTAGCGCGATCAGGCTGAGCCTGCCGATCTGGCGCCAGGAATAGCGCACGGCCTGGCTGAGGTCCTCAGCCCGATAGCGCCACCAGACGACGAAGCAGAGCGCGATGCCGAGTACCAGCGCCGGCAGCATGCCGCCGGTGAACAGCGCCGCGATCGAGACGCCGGTGACGGAGCCGATGGTGATCAGCACGATCGAGGGCGGAATCGTCTCGGTCTGCGCGCCGGTGGCCGAGAGCAGGGCGACGAGATCGCCGGGTTCGGCGCCACGCTTCGTCATCTCGGGGAACAGGATCGGGGCAATGGCCGCCATGTCGGCGATCTTCGAGCCCGAAATGCCCGAAACAAGATACATCGCGCCGATCAGCACATAGGACAGCCCGCCGCGGACATGGCCGAGCAGCGAGGCGAGGAACTGGATCATCGCCTTGGCCATGCCGGTCATCTCGATCAGCGCGCCCAAGAAGATGAAGAGCGGCACGGCGAGCAGGATGAGGTGGCTCATGCCCTCGTCGAGGCGGCCGACCATCACCACCAGCGGCGTCGTCGTGGTGCAGGCGAGATAGCCGAAGGTGGCGAGCGCGAAGGAAAATGCGATCGGCACGCCGGAGAAGACGTTGAGCGCGACGACGCCGACGAAGAAGACGATCAGGTTGAGCTTGCCGAGCGGCTTGAGCACGGGGCCCGCCAGCCAGAACAGCAGCACGAACCCTGCCGTGATGGCGATCGCCGTCAGGGCCAGGCGCAGCGAGCCGCAGCGCAGCAGGCGGAAGGAAGCCGCCAGCAGCATCAGGCCGATGCCGACAGGAAGCGCCGCCGCGCGCCAGGCATTGGTGATCTCGAGCGCCGGGGTGACGATGAACACCTCATCCTCCGCATATTCGAGCGCATGCGGCAGGATGAGCAGCAGGAAGGCGATAGCAGCGGTGATCGCCAGGACCTCGAGCAGCGCGCGGCTCTGAGGCGATACGCGCGACACGAGGCCGGTCATGCGCATGTGCTCGCCCCGCCTGAGCGCGACCACGGCGCCCAGCATCGAAAGCCAGAGAAACAGGATCGAGGCCAGCTCGTCCGACCAGACCAGCGGCGCGTGGAAGACGTAGCGGGCGGTGACGCCCGCCGCGAGGATGCAGATCTCGACCAGCACGAGCGTCGCGGCGATGGCCTCGACGGCGGTGCCGACAACGTGGTCGAGGCGGTTAGCCATCCTGCCGATCCCGGTGGTCGGGATCGGCAGGGCGTCGGGCGATATCGCGGTGTGGCCTGCCATGGCAACGGCGCTTTCTGTGATGCGTTTTGCGCCGTGCAGGCCCGGGAGAGCCCTCAGGCGAGCTTGCCGACGGCGCCTTCGAGCAGGGACCAGGCGTCGGCACCGAAGCGCTCCTGCCATTCCTTGTAGAAGCCGGCTTCGCGCAGCTTGGCGCGGAACGTCTCCGGATTGGTCTTGTTGAAGGCCAGGCCCTTGGACTGGAGATCGGCCTGGACCGTCTCGTTCAGCGCCTTGATGTCGCCGCGCTGCTTCACGCCGGCATCGTTGATGGCGTCGCCGACGATCTTCTGGATGTCGGCCGGCAGGCCGCGCCAGGCGCGGCCGTTGGCGATGAACCAGAAGCCGTCCCAGATATGGTTCGAGACGGCGCAGTTTTTCTGCACCTCGAACAGCTTGGCGACCTGGATGATCGGCAGCGGGTTCTCCTGTGCGTCGACCACCTTGGTTTGGAGCGCGGAATAGACTTCCGAGAACTGCAGGCTGGCGGGGGCAGCGTCGAGCGCCTTGAACATCGAGATCGAGAGGGGTGAGACCGGCACGCGGATCTTGAGGCCGGACATGTCCTTGGCCTGCTCGATCGGCTTGCCCGAGGTCGTCATCTGGCGGAAGCCGTTGTCCCACATCTTCTCGAAGGCGAAGAGATTCACCTTGGAGATCGCCTCGCGGACATGGGCGCCGAGCTTGCCGTCCATCGCCTTCCAGACCTGGTCGTAATCGGCGAAGGCGAAGCCGACGGCGTTGATCGCCGCGACCGGCACCAGCGTCGCGATGACCAGCGCGGACGGCGTGAAGAAGGTGATGCCGCCATTGCGGACCTGGCTCAGCATGTCGGTGTCGCCACCGAGCTGGTTGTTCGGGAAGATCTTGATCTCGACCCGGCCGTTGGTTTCCTTGGCGACGCGCTCGGCGGCCTCATGGGCGCGGATGTTGAGCGGGTGGCTGAGCGGCAGGTTGTTGCCGTATTTCAGCTCGAACTCGGCGGCGCGGGCGATGTGCGGCATGCCGATCAGCGAGACGGCCGGCGTGGCCGCAAGGGTACGCAGCACCGTGCGACGGGTCAGAACAGTCATCTCTACCTCCCTGGATCGCTCTGCGATCTGATTGTTTGCGGTGTTCTTCCCCAAACGATAGGAAGCAGCCATGATGGGTGCAAACTCAATTTTTGATGGCTTTTGATGGTTTTTGAATGACACTGGGCGAAGCTGAGAACTTGCCGAAGCGTCGCCGTTCGATGCGGATCGACGATGTGGCGGAACGTGCCGGCGTCTCGACGGCGACCGTGGACCGGGTGCTCAATCGCCGTCCCGGCGTGCGCGCCGTCACGGTCCAGCGGGTGCTGAAAGCCGCTTCGGAGATCGGCTATGTCATTGACGACGCACAGCCCGCGAGCGCGCTGAAGCCGCTGCGGCTGGCCTTCCTGCTGCCAGCCGGCAGAAACCGGTTCCTGACCATGCTGGGCCGGTTGATCGCCAGCTCGCAGGAGCAGCTCGCGTCCTTCAACATGCGCGCGCGCGTCGAGTACATCGAGAGCTTCAAGCCGGAGCTGCTCGCGCAGCACCTCAAGCAGGCCGGGCGCGATGTCGACGGCGTCGCCTTCATGGCGCTGGAGCATCCCATGGTGCGCGAGGCGGTGGACTGGCTGGCCGAGCGCGGCGTGCCGGCAGTGACCCTGATCTCCGACATCGCGAACACGAAGCGCGTCGCCTATGTCGGGCTCGACAACCGCTCGGCCGGGCGCACGGCCGGCTATCTGCTCGCCCGCTTCATCGGGCCGCGGCCGGCCAAGGTCGCGATGATCGCCGGAAGCCTGAGCTATCGCGCCCATGAGGAGCGGGAGATGGGCTTCCTCCACCTGTTTCAGGACCTCTTTCCGATGATCCAGGTGGTTGGCCTGCGCGAGGGCCATGATGAGGAAGCGCGCAACTACCGCCAGACCAAGACATTGCTGGCGCAGCACCCGGACCTCGCCGGCATCTACAATATCGGCGGCGGACCGGAGGGCATCGCACGGGCGCTGAAGGAGGCGGGGCGCCAGCATGACGTCGTCGTCGTCGGACACGGCCTGACGCCCGATACGCGCAGCCTGCTGATCGAGGGCGCCATGGATGCGGTGATCACCCAGAACCCGCAGGCGGCCATGATGGACTGCGTCTCGATCTTCGCCAATCTCCGCGCCGGGCGCCCCGCTTCGCAAGGGGTCGAGCGGCCGCGGACGGAGATCGTGCTGCGAGAAAACCTGCCCTGAGGGGAACGCTGCAACCGCGACCGAACGATCCCGCTCGGAGCGAGGCCCGCCGCCTGGCGACCATCCAGCTGACGATCGCGGCGCGTGTCACCCCATCAGCGTGTGCTGGAAACCCCGCGGTGCCGACTGCTCCAAAAGGCGAGGCCGCCGATCGAGGCCGCCAGCCGAGCGATCAGCCGCCCGAAGAATGAGCGTTTGGGTCGCGCCGGTGCGACGGCCACGAAGGGGCCGTGAACCTCGTAGATGTACTCTTCGCGCAGAATCTGTCCGAGCGCCAGCGCGCACCAGATGCGTTGGATGAAACCAAGGAAGCCGCGGATTGGAGTGAGCATGTTGCGCTCCGGCTGATGACGATTCCCGGCCGTGATCGGCCGGTGGTCCGCTCTTGGTGCGGTTTTGCAGGCGCAACGTCTGTGATCGGGGTCACATTGAGGCAGGCTCGCCTCGGCGCAGCGAAGGCCATGGGCAGCATCATGCCCGCAGAAGTCTGCGCAGAGGTGGATGCACCCGCGCCCCTAGTCTTCCAGACGATCGACCATCCCGACACTCATCCCAAAGAGATCGAGACCGCGATACCAGCGCCGTGGGATGATGCTGGGGCCGTCCAACGCGCCACAGTCGCAAGAGCGCTCGTCCAGGCGGCCTTGAGCATGAGGAAGGACGGAGAGGCGATGGCTGACGTCAAATACAACCTCGAAGAACGGATCGCCCTGACGCGGAGAAACATCTCGGAGCTGACGGAGAGGGCTGCGGTTGCGAATGGTGCGGCAGCCGAAGAGCGCCTGGCGAATCTGCTTTCCGACCAACAGGACTTGCTCAACTGCCTGCTCGAGCAGCGCGCGACACGGCCGGAGCCCGACGCCAACCAGACGAAATCCCCTTGAAACATTCGGCTTAACGCAACTGGCTGTCCTTGCTGCCGCGGCGATTATAGCTCGACGCCGATGCGGGCCGGTCATGGCCCGACTGACAGGTTATGCACAGCCGGGCGCCCGGCATCGCTTTCCGCCGCCCCTCCGCGATCTCCTCGCCACATTCCTGGCAGTGGATCTCGCCTGGGCCGGTCGGCAGCCGCGATCGCGCCAGTTGCACCGCATCGGCGACAGACACGTCGATCTGATCCTGCACCGCTCCGTCCGGAGCCCAGCCACTCGCCATTAGCCCATCTCCCAGCTATCGGACATGGGATGTGCACGCGCGACGTGCAAGCGGCCCCCGAAGCAGCTCTCGTCGGCAGGCTGGCTCCAGTCAGCTGGTTTCAGCCGCCGTCCCGTGGTTTCGGGTCCGGAATCCGGATGGGCTGCCCGGGCTCGTCGGGGTTTTGCTGCTCCTTGTCCACCAGCGCCGCACGAAGCATGGTACGCAGTTCCAAGACCGTTCCCAGAGGCTTTCCACACCCCAGGCACACCACCGTCGCAGCCCCATCCAGGTATCGGATTCGAACGGCGAGCACGCCGCAGTCCTCGCATCCGATGAGCGGGCTGAAAGCTCCCATGACGACCGTCCGGACCGTTCTCGTCCGCCCCCGGACATCGAATAGCTGCCGCTGCCGAGCTTCCGTCCAGCACCCCGAAGGGGCATTGCTTCGGGCAAGCGGGGTAGCCCCAATATCTCGCGCAGCTGCAACGGCTTCTGCCTCGGAAACAGCGAACCGAAAGCTCGCGACGAGCAAGCGGCATTGATCCGTGGGAGGCGGGGGACGCTCGGTCAGACGGGCTTTTAAGCCGCCCCGCGGCGGCTATCCGCGCTCGGCCGGCCGCGCTCGGATATTTTCGTTTGCTGGTTTCGCCAGGCGGTCGGCAATCTTCCGTTCGTGGTTTCTTTTTGCGATGAGATCACGAAGTTTCGCGCGCCTCATGTAAGAGGCCATCGACCGCTTCTTCATCATGCCCGCCCCGTTTCCCCTGGGCATGACGGTGATGGTGCAACGGAAGGCGCGTCAATAACATTTGCGATGCCTGTCGCCGGGGGCCGGGAAGCGCCTATCGCCCCTCTGCCGGGCCACGGCGGGCAGACACCGCCTGCAAGCGGGGCCTGAGCCGAGCAGGAGGGCGCTATGGACCCTCCACCTCCGTCAGAACGTCATCTTCGCGGTCAGCTCGACGCTGCGTCCGGGGCCGGGCAGCTCGCCCAGCGTCGGCCTGTAGGGCGTATCGAGGATGTTGTTGACCGCGACGGCGAGCGAGTAGCGGCCGTTCGATCCGAAATTCGTGCCCAGAGCCAGGTTCAGCGTGGCCCAGCTCGGGACCGAATCCGTCACCAGCCCGGCCGTCCCCTGATAGGTTTGGCGGCTGCCGCTGGCGGCGCGCACATAGAGGTCGGTCCAGAACGGCAGCGACTGCCAGTTGCCCTCATAGCGCAGGCCGAAGCGGCCGCTCAGCAGTGGCGTATCGGAGTTGAAGGTCGAGAAGGTCGCGTATTCCAGCTCGCGGCGGATCAGCGCCGCCGAGGCATAGGGCGTAAAGCCGGTATCCGTGATATTGTATTCGGCCACGAGTTCCAGGCCGTAGCTCGTGGCCTGGTCGGCGTTGACATAATAGCTTGCGGCGCTCGAGGCGGTCGCGGCCGTGACGCAGGCCGCGCCGACCGAAAGGCAGCGCGTGGTGCCGATATAGTCCTTCGACCTGGCCAGGAAGGCCGCGGCATCGAGAACCAGTCCGTTATGCTCGTAGCGGACGCCGGCTTCGATATTGCGGGACGTCTCCGGCTTGAGCGCCGGGTTGCCATAGGTGACGCCCTGGCCGCCCGCCGTGGTCGAGCTGAACATCTGCAGCAGCGTCGGCGTGATGTAACCCTCCGAATAGCTGGCGCGCAGCACGGTATTGGTGAGGCCCGACCAGGTCAGCCCGAAGGACTTGACCGCCGCCGTATCGTCCTTGGACGGCAGGTTGCCCCTGGCGGCGACGGTGGTTTCGTCGAGGGATGTGCGGGTGTGATAGAGACGCGCGCCCGCCGTGAACTTGAAGTCATAGGGCAGCGTCCATTCGTCCTGGACATAGACAGAGGCCGTGTTGATGCTGGCCTTGTCGCGGCTCCTGCCGGCGGTCGTGACCGGGCGCGGCGCGTAGCCCGTCATCACCGTGGTGCTGCCCTTCTTCGTGTCGAGCTTGTCGGCAAGGAACTGCAGCCCGAGAATCGTGCGGTGCTGGTCGAAGGCCGTCAGGTCGATCTGGAAGTTGCCGCCGATATTGCTGATGCGGTCGTCCGAGGTCGAATTCACCGCGACGCTGCGGCCGCCCGCGGAGCGGACCGTCACCCTGTTCTCGAACAGGCGATCGATGGTCTGGACATAGGTGTCGGCGTGGATCTTCGCGATCGTCGCGCTGATGTTGTCGACATCGTAGAAGAGCCCGACCTTGGTCCGGTCGCGCCGGGGCAGGTTGATCCTGAAGTCCTGCCCGGCGACCGGCCCGGCCAGCCCTCGCTCTCCAGCCGGTGCCGTTCCAGCTTCATTGCCAGGTAGTGGTTGTTGTCGGCTCCGAACCTGTAGCCGAGATGGGCATAGAGATTGTCGTTCCGGAACGCGGTGTCCTCGAGCTTGCCGGTCGGCGCCCAGCGGCTCTTCGCCACGCTGCGGTCGGAATGGCGGTCGGCGCCGCCGGAGAAGCGATAATCGAAATTGCCGAGCGTGCCGGAAACGGCTCCAAAACCTTGCCAGCCCTCGCTCGCCGAATAGTAGCTGCCGCCTGTCTCGAACTGGATCGGCTTGTCGGCCCCTCGCTTGGTCACGATGTTGACCACGCCGCCGATCGCCTTGGCGCCGAAGAGCACGGAGGACGGCCCACGGACCACCTCGATACGCTCGATCCCGGCCGGATCGACCAGCAGAGGCGTGCCATACGTGCTGTGATCGGTGATCTCCTGCCCGTCGACCAGGATCGTCACGCGCCGCGAGGACTCGCCGCGGATCCGGACGCGCTTCATGCCGGCGACGGATTCATCCGCAACCTGGACGCCGGGCACGTCGCGCAGCAGTTCGGCTATGCTCTCCGGCGCCCGGCGCTCGATCGTGGCCTGGTCGATGACGCTGACCGAGCGCGGATTGTCGCGCACGGGCATGGCGGTACGCGTGCCAAGCACGGTGATGGTGTCTAGGAAGGTCACCTCCTCCGCCTGGGCGAGCGCGCAGGGCGAGACGCTCGCCAGCAGGGCGAGGAGGGGCAGGTTTCGCGATCTCATCGGGCGTTCTCTCTGAAATTCTGCCTGGACTGCGTGCAGTACTGGTCCCCGGTTTCGCCGGAGGCGGCGGCCCGCAGGCATTCGGCCGCGCTGTCATGTTTCGTCATGGTCGCGCGCTCGCCCGAGAGCACGACCCGGTAGACGTAGGATGGCGCGTCCTCCGGCAGGCCGTGGCTGAAATCCTCGAAGGACTGCGCGGACGAGAAGCAGCCCGATCTGGCGAGGCTGGAGGGACCCGCCCCGCTGCCCTGGTTTATGATCAGGCGCACGCGCTCGAGCCGCTCCTGACACTCGGTCAGGGTTCCCGTCCCGACGAAGGCCGATGAGAGGCCGCCACCGGACATCGTGGTCAGCACGACCATCAGGATCTGAGCATTCATCGCATCGTTCCCTTCGTGGGTCTCGGCATGGGCCGGGGCGGCGTCGCCGCCTCGTCAGCGTGCCGGCGCGCCGGCCAGCGGAAAGGGCTCGACGGGATTGACGGTGCGGGCGCTGCCGGCATCGACGGCGGCGAAAGCGCCGCCGATCGTGGCGGGGTCGCGCAGCACGCGGCGGATCAGCTCGGCCACGTCGGAGCGATGGATGAAGCCGTGCATCCGCGCATCGGTGGAGAGGATACCCTGCCCCGTCGCCGGCTCCGAGAGCAGCCCGCCGGGCCGGATGATCGTCCAGGCGAGGCTGCTGGCGCGCAGGGCTTCCTCCGCCTTCGTCTTGGCGTCGACCGCCTCGCCGAAGACCGCGATCGCGCGCGCGGAGCGGAACGGCGCCATCTCGCCGCAGCCGATCGAGGTGACGAGGACGAAGCGCGCGATACCTCCCGCGCGCTGCGCCTCGGTGATCAGGTTGAGATTGCCCTCGTCATCGGCCCGCCGGCCGTCCGCCGCCCGCCCGCCGATGGTCGAGACCACTTCCGCGCCTTCCGGAACGAGCCCGAAGGCCGCCGCGACGGTCTCGCGATCGAGCGCATCGCCGGTAACGATCTCGACGCCGAGATCCGACAGGGGCCCGCTTTCAGACCCAGGCCGCACAAAGGCGAAGACCCGCCGTCCACCCTGGCGCTCCTGCCGCCCCAGTTCGAGGCCGACGCCCCTGGTCGCGCCGAAGATCAGCAGCGGTCGCATCTCAAAGGCCCTTCGCGCTCGCCGGAAAGCGGCGCTCGAGCCGGGCGAAGCGCTCGACCTGCTCCGCCTTCAGCTGGCGCTGCGCGTCGCGGCCGACATAGATCTTGAAGATCGCCTCGCCCTCGGCGTTGAAGAACTGCACGGACAGCGTGTCCACGCCCATGAAGGGTCGCCGCACGAAGAAGATCGCCTTGCAGTTCTCGTGACGCAGATGGCCGCTGAGGCCTCCCCCGGCGCCGTGAAGATTGTACATGCCGTGCCCGATCTTGCCGTTCGGCACCGGGCCGGAGAACTCGACCACCGCATCCTTCGAATGGCAGATGAAGGTGATGTCGCCCCAGCTGGCAATGTCGGTCAGCACATCGACGAAATGCGCGCCGTCGATCTGCGACGTGCCATCTCCGGGGACGCGTTCGATCACCGCCTGGAGCGGGACGCCGTGCTCCGCCGCCACCTGTTCGAGGATGCCGTCGGGCTTCTGCGCCAGCGCCTGCCGGACGCGATCGAGTTTCGCGGCATGATCGGAAGTCTGCATGGTCTCGTCTCGTTTTCCGTTGTGATGAAGTCGCTGGAACGGCGTCAGGCCGCTTCCCGCCTGGGGAGCAGTCTGTCGTTCAGGATGTCGTGGAAGGCGCTGATCAGGTTGCCGTACCAGAAGCGGCCGGCGACCTTGAGTTCGACGACGCCGTCATCGAAGGTCAGCAGGCCGGCCTTCTGCCACTGCGCCAGCAGGGGCGCGACGAGGGGCGTGACGGGCGTCGATGCCGCGCTGTCGAGCCCGGCGAGGTCGAGATGGCCGACCTCGAATCCCGCCGTCACGCGGTTGCGCAGGAGTTCGAGCCCGTCGGATTCCAGCATCATCCCGATAGGCTTGGCGCCGGCGCCGATATCCGCGGCATAGAGCTCGATGTCGCCCGACAGCGCGTAGCTGGTCTGGCCGATCGAACCGCCCGCGCCTGAGCCATAGGCCAGGCAATCCGCCCCGTCCTTGATCAGGAGATTGTACAGGTTCCGCTCGCGCGTCGTGCGCGCCCAGTGGTTGTTGCTGACCTGCCGCCAGTTCCGGCGCCGGAAGAAGGCCGCGCCGGCTTCGTAGAAGGGGCCGAGATCGTCGAGGCGGGAGGCGGTCGGGAATTTGCCGGCCGCGATGGCCGTGAACAGCGGTGTGCCGGGAATGACGTTCAGCCCGTAGAGATCGATGCCGTCGGGCTCGAGCGCCGCGGCGGTTTCCAGGTCCTGGCGCCAGATCTCGGGGCTCTGGCCCGGCAAGCCGTAGATCAGGTCGATCACCACCGCGGCACGGTCGCGCGCCCGCAGATCCTCGAGAAAGCGGATTGCCTCCTGCTTCGTCGAGCGTCGACCCTGCCGGCGCCTGACCTCGCTGTCGAAGCTCTGCACGCCGATCGAGAAACGGTTCGCGCCGGCTTCCAGGCAGGCATCGATCTTCTCCGGATCGAAATGGACGATCCGCCCCTCGACCGTGATCTCGCAGTCGGGCGCGAGCGGCAGGCTGCCACGGACGCTGCGCAGCAGCCGGGAGAGCTCGTCAGCCGTCAGCGCGCTCGGCGTGCCGCCGCCGAAATAGACCGCATGGACGGGGTTGCCGGCGATCGCAGGCGCCCCGGCCTCGCGCGCGATCTCGGCCAGGACCATCTCGACGTAATCCGCGGCGCGCGGCGCGGTGTAGGCGTTGCGGTAGAAACCGCAGAAGAGGCAGTGATTGGCGCAGAAGGGGATGTGGAGATAGACGAGGCGCTTTCGCGGCGGGCTCGCCGCCGCCATCAGGGCCCGCCAGCGCTCCGGCACGTCCTCCGCCGCGACCCGCCGCTTGCCCCGAAACGGCATCACGGCCCGGCGCGACAGGAAGGCCCGCCTGAGCGGATCGACACCGATCTTGGCGAAGTGCTGACCGATGTCGGTGGCGATATCCATCTGGGCGTCCGGCACGGGCGCCCCCGGCAGTGGGGCGCGACAGGGCCGGATGTAATGGATCAAGAGGCCGAGATATTTGCGCCAGCGCAAGTTGCCGTAGAGATACTAATAATATCTTTTAATATTATTATAATTCAAAAATTGACTAGAAGTCTATTTCTGCAAGTTATATTAAATCTAAACCATAAACATCAAGACAGAAACTTACGCCACGGGTAGACTCCGGAGCTCTAAGACGGATCCCGGATCGGCGCTGCTGCGCAGCTTGCCCGGGATGACGTCGTGTTCCCGGGAAAAGTCAGCATGGCGTTCAAACGCCGACCGGCGCCGCCAGCTGGACGAGATGCGCGATCAGGCGGTCCGCCACCTCCTGCTTGGCCAGCGTCGGCCAGCTCTCGACCTTGTCGCGCGTCACCAGATGCACGGTGTTGGCGTCGCCGCCCATCACGCCCGTGCCGCCGACGTCATTGGCGACGATCAGGTCGCAACCCTTCCTGGCGAGCTTGGCCTGGGCATAGGCGATGACGTTCTCGGTCTCCGCCGCAAAACCGACGACCAGCGCCGGGCGTCCGGCCCTTCGCTGCGCGATCGTCGCGAGGATGTCGGGGTTCTCGACGAGAGCGAGCGGCGGCAGGGCACCGCCGTCCTTCTTCATCTTTTCGGGCGCCGCATCCGCGGCGCGCCAGTCGGCGACGGCGGCCGTGAAGATCGCGATATCGGCCGGCAACGCAGCCTCCACGGTCGCCAGCATCTCGCGGGCGGACTCGACATGGATCGTCTCGACCCCGTCGGGATCGGGAAGCGAGACGGGGCCGGAGACCAGCGTCACCCGCGCGCCGGCGGCGGCCGCGGCGGCCGCGATGGCATGCCCCTGCTTTCCGGAGGAGCGGTTGGCGATGTAGCGCACCGGATCGATCGCCTCATGGGTCGGGCCCGAGGTCACCAGCACATGGCGGCCCGCGAGCGCGCCATTCGCGCCGGAAGCGCCGGGCAGCCGGCCGAGGAAGCCGATGGCGCGCTGCGGCGGCGTGACCTCGCCCGCGAGCGCAAGCTCGATCGCGGCGATGATCTCGGGCGGCTCGGCCATGCGGCCGGGCCCGCTCTCGCCGCGCTCGGCCATGGCGCCCGCGTTCGGGCCGACGACGAGTACGCCGTCCTTCTCGAGCTGGGCCATGTTCCGCCGCGTCGCCGGATGCTGCCACATCCGTGGGTTCATCGCCGGCGCGATCAGGATGCGCTTGTCGGTGGCGAGCAGCGCCGTCGAGGCCAGATCATTGGCGAGCCCGGTCGCCATCTTGGCGATCAGGTCGGCCGTCGCAGGCGCGACGACGATGAGATCGGTCGAGCGCGACAGCGCGATATGGCCGATATCGGCCTCGTCCGTCAGCGAGAACAGCTCGGTGAAGCAGCGCTCGCCGGCAAGCGAGGAGACGGCGAGCGGTGTCACGAACTCCGCGCCGGCCTTGGTCAGGATGCAGCGCGAGGCGATCCCGCGATCCTTGAGCCGACGGATCAGCTCCAGGCACTTATAGGCGGCGATGCCGCCGCCTATGATCAACAGGATCGAGCGTGATGCGGACAAGATCGAGCTCCCCGGCCGGTATGAGCGATACCTAGCATCGTGCGGGCCGCGATGTCATGAGGCGCCACCCGGCCCGGAGCGTCTGCTATTTCGTGATGGCGTCGATCTCGGCCAGCTCTTCGGTGGTGAGCGCCCATTCGGCGGCCTTGACGTTGGCGGCGATCTGTTCCGGCCTGGTCGCACCTGCGATGACGCTGGAAACGACGGGCTGCGCCGCGAGCCAGGAGAAGGCGAGCTCGATCAGCGTCTTGCCGCGCGCCTCGCAGAAGGCCGTGAGCGCCTCGATCTTCGTCCAGTTCGCCTCGCTGAAGATCTGGCCGGCGCGCTCGGGCAGCTTCGTCAGGCGCGCGCCTTCCGGCATCGGCGCGTTGCGCTTGTACTTGCCGGTGAGCGCGCCGTTGGCGAGCGGGAAATAGGGCAGCAGCCCCATGCCGTAATGGGCGATGGCCGGGATCAGGTCCTTCTCGGCGCCGCGCTTGAGCAGGCTGTACTCGTCCTGCGCGGAAGCGAAGCCGCCGATCCTGAGGTCGCGCGCCGTCCACTGCGCATCCGCAACCTGCCAGCCCGGCATGTTGGAGCAGCCGATATAGCGGACCTTGCCCGAGGTCACGAGATCCTCGAGGGCGCGCAGCGTCTCGTCGATCGGCGTCAGCGGGTCGGGCGTGTGGAACTGATAGAGGTCGATCCAGTCGGTCTTCAGCCGCGTGAGCGAGTCCTCGAGCGCGCTGACGATGTAGCGGCGCGAGCCGCCCTGCCCGCCATGGAACATCTTCATGCCGAACTTGGTGGCGAGCACGATGTCCTTGCGGCGCGCACCCAGGAGCTGGCCGAGCGCCAGCTCCGAACCCGCCTTCTCGCCATAGATGTCGGCCGTGTCGAACAGGGTGATGCCATGCTCGATGGCGGCATCGACGACCTTGCGCGTCGCCTCCAGATCGATCCGCCCCCCGAAATTGTTGCAGCCGAGACCGACGAGCGAGACGCGCAGGCCGGAACGGCCGAGATTTCGGAATTGCATGGCGGTAATCTTCCTCCGGACGTCGCCCACAGGACCAGAGCGGGCTGAAACCTGCAAGCGCGGCCGCCGTCATCGTCGCACTGCGTCAGGCGCAGATCGCCAAGCCGTCATGGGCAAGGCCTTCCGGCGGCCGAGATTTGACCCAGCGCAACGCACCGGCACAATGGTCTGGCAAGATCGTCATTCGGCCACCGTCAAACAACGGAGATCCCA
Organism: Allobosea sp. Root381; assembly: GCF_001429395.1. GTDB lineage: Bacteria > Pseudomonadota > Alphaproteobacteria > Rhizobiales > Beijerinckiaceae > Allobosea. Next base: position 27,752 of record NZ_LMJT01000010.1, on the reverse strand, counting down.
TGACCCCGTCGATCAAGAGCGTCTTCACCGCCTTCACCGAGGAAGGCCAGGGGGAGCTGAGCGCGGCACTCGGCTATGCTCTGTCGCTCGCCCAGCAGGCCGGCGCCCATCTGACGATTCAGGCCGCCGCGATGCGTTATACCGTGCCGGCCTCGGTCGTCGGCGATTTCGGAGCGGCCTTCGTCAACAGCGAGAACGCGCGCATCACCGCCCTGGCCGAGCGCTTCGCCCAGGTCGCCAAGACGAGTGCCGACCTCGCCGGCGTCAACAGCACGATCGAGACACCGGAACTGGTCTATGCCGAACTCAGCGATCGGCTGCTCGCCCAGGCCCGCGTTCACGACCTCAGCATCATCGATCAGGAACAGGACGCGGCGGAACGCGACCGCGGGCTGATCGAAGCAGCCCTGTTCAGCAGCGGCCGGCCAGTGATCATCGTGCCGCCGGGGTCCGAGACCTTCTCGGCCAAACGCCTCCTGATCGCCTGGGACGGCAGTGCGCCCGCGGCACGCACCGTCGCGGAAGCGCGGGCGTTCCTGCCGGGCGCCGAGGTCGAAATTCTCTCTGTCACCGGCGAGAAGGAGCTTTCGCGCTTGATTCCGGGCGCGGAGCTGGCGCCGCATCTGGCCCGGCACGGCGCTGCCGTCACGGTCCGCAACGTCGCCCTGTCAGGGGCCAGCAGCGTGGCCGGCGTGATCCGCGAGGCCGCCGCCGATTTCGGTGCCGACCTCATCGTCTGCGGCGCCTACAAGCACTCTCGCCTGCGCGAGTGGCTGCTCGGCGGCGTCACGCATTCGCTGCTGCAGTCGACGCCGCTGCCGCTGCTGATGAGCCGCTGACCGGGCTTATGGCGCGGGAGCGCTGCCCGCTTCGAGCCAGCCGCTCTCTGCGATGATGCTGCGCGCGAGCTCTGCCGGGGCGCGCCCATCGGTATCGACGATGATGAAGCCGTCACCGGCTTCCTGACGCATCCGCTGCGACTGTCTGAGGCTGCGCTCGATCTGGGCGTCGCGACCGGCGCCGTGCTCGCGCCGGTCCAGGCGTGCCAACAGCGTCTCGTCGGCAGCGCGAAGTCGAACGATCGTGATCAGTGCATCGGGAATGGCCGCGAGAATCCAGCGCTTGTCGAAGGCGGCATGAGCCATGACGCCCGACATCAGCAGGCGCCTGTGTCCCAGCGCGCGATAGATGCTCCAGAGCGCCGCCAGATTGAGCTGGCTGACATCGCGCGCACCCGGCGCCAACACCGCTAGGTCCTCGGCGCCTGGCTTGGGGAAGACGCGGTCGAGCTCGTCGGTCTCGATCGCGGCATGCGGAATGCCCGACGCGGCCAGCAGATCGCCGATCGCCCAGCACAGCGTCGACTTTCCGATGCCGGCCGGGCCGGTGATCAGGAGAATCTCTACCCGATCGTCAGCCAAAGAGGCTCAGGCCACTTCGGCCTTCTGCTTCTGCGAACGCTTGCGCTCGTTGGGGTCGAGCACGCCCTTGCGCAGGCGGATCGACTTCGGGGTGACCTCGACGAGCTCGTCGTCGTCGATCCAGGCCAGCGAACGCTCCAGCGTCATGCGGATCGGCGGGGTCAGGCGCACCGCCTCGTCCTTCGAGGTGGTGCGGATGTTGGTGAGCTTCTTGCCCTTGAGCACGTTCACCTCGAGATCGTTCTCGCGGGTATGCTCGCCGACGATCATGCCCTGATAGACCTTCCAGCCGGGCTCGATCATCATCGGGCCGCGATCCTCGAGGTTCCACAGCGCGTAGGCCACGGCCTCGCCGGTCTCCATCGCGATCAGCACGCCGTTGCGGCGGCCGCCGATCTCGCCCTTGTAGGGGAGATAGTCGTGGAACAGGCGGTTCATGATCGCCGTGCCGCGCGTATCGGTCAAAAGCTCGCCCTGATAGCCGATCAGGCCGCGGGTGGGGGCGTGGAAGACGAGGCGCAGGCGGTTGCCGCCCGACGGCCGCATCTCCAGCATGTCGGCCTTGCGCTCGGACATCTTCTGCACGACGACGCCGGAATGCTCCTCGTCGACGTCGATGACGACCTCCTCGATCGGCTCCAGCAGCTGCCCGCCCTCATCGCGCTTCAGCACGACACGCGGACGCGAGACGCCGAGCTCGAAGCCCTCGCGGCGCATGGTCTCGATCAGGATCGCCAGCTGCAGTTCGCCGCGGCCCGAGACGATGTAGCTGTCCTTGTCGGAAGCCTCCTCGATCTTGAGCGCGACATTGCCTTCCGCCTCCTTGAGCAGGCGGTCGCGGATGACGCGGGTCGTGACCTTGTCGCCTTCGGTGCCGGCGAGCGGGGAATCATTGACCATGAAGGTCATCGAGACGGTCGGCGGGTCGATCGGCTGGGCCTCGATCGGCTCTGTCACGGACGGGTCGCAGAAGGTATCGGCGACCGAGCCCTTCACCAGACCGGCGATCGAGACGATGTCGCCGGGAATCGCTTCCTCGATCGGCGTGCGCTCGAGCCCGCGGAAGGCGAGGATCTTGGTGATGCGACCGGTCTCGACGGTCGAGCCGTCGCCGGCGAGCACCTTGATCGTCTGGTTCGGCTTGGCCGTGCCGGAGACGACGCGGCCGGTGATGATGCGGCCGAGATAGGGGTTGGCTTCGAGCAGGGTGCCGATCATGCGGAACGGCCCCTCCTCGATGCGGGGCTCCGGCACATGCTTGAGGATGAGGTCGTACATCGGGGCCAGGCCCTGATCCTGCGGGCCGGCGGGATCATGCGCCATCCAGCCCTGCTTGCCCGAGCCGTAGAGGATCGGGAAATCGAGCTGCTCGTCATTGGCGTCGAGGGCGGCGAAGAGGTCGAAGACCTCGTTGATGACCTCCTGGACGCGGGCGTCGGGCTTGTCGACCTTGTTGATCGCGACGATCGGCCGAAGGCCGAGCTTCAGCGCCTTGGAGACCACGAACTTGGTCTGCGGCATCGGGCCTTCGGCCGCATCGACCAGCACGATGGCGGAATCGACCATGTTCAGGATGCGCTCGACCTCGCCGCCGAAATCGGCGTGGCCGGGGGTGTCGACGATGTTGATGCGCGTGTCCTTCCAGACGACCGAGGTCGCCTTGGCCAGGATGGTGATGCCGCGCTCCTTCTCAAGGTCGTTGGAATCCATCACGCGCTCGGCGACGCGCTGGTTCTCGCGGAACGAACCGGACTGCTGCAGCAGCTTGTCGACGAGCGTGGTCTTGCCATGGTCGACGTGGGCGATGATGGCGATATTGCGCATGGACATGCGGGCAGGGCCTTTTTCATGGCCACAAGCCGGCGGGGATCGAAGCCCCGTCGGCGCAGCCCATTGGATCGAGATCTGGATTTCGTTGCGCTGCACATAAACGCTGGAGGCCGTTTGGGCAACCGCAACGGCGGAATTAGGCAATCCCAAAGGCAACTTCCCTCGATCACGTCGCACTCAGACGGAATCGTCCGAGTGCGACGTGATCGGCTCTATAAAGTTTAGAGCATTGCTTATGCGAAAAACCGGTTCCCACTTTTTCCCGCAATGCTCTGACGGGCGGCGGCTCCCGCAGTCTGCGAAGCGTGCCCGGACGGAGCCGCAAGGGCGAAGGCGATGGGCAGCCAGAGAAACAGATAATGCATGTTGGCGAAGGCGAAGGGGTTCGAGAGGTCCGAGCCCATATAGCCGAAGCTGAAGATCAGTGCGCCCGAGGCAAAAAGGCCGATCTCGCCGCTGCGGCCGGAGAGGTGGCGGCCGTAGACGAACGCCAGCCCCAGCAACAGCACCAGCCCCGGAACGCCGAAGAACATCATCGTGCCGAGCAGCCCGTTATGGGGATGATTGAAAATGGAATCCGTGAAGCGATAGACCGGCGTCAGCCCGCTGATCGGATGCTTGGCGACATTCTCGACGACCCAGCCCCAGATCTGGAGTCGTTCGGAGGGCCGGCAGAAGCTGGCTTGATCTGTGCAAAACAAGGATCGCAGATAGGGATCCGCGAAGACCAGGCCCGTCACGAGCGCCCAGTTCGCCAGTGCCAGAGCAGCCAGCCTGCCGCTGGAAAGCCTCCATGGCGCCAGCATCGCGGCAAGAGCGACCGCCGCTGCGATCATAGGCCCTCGACTCTGGGTCATCACGACGGCCGTCAGGAGCGGCACCAGTGCCGTGAGGAGCAGGGCCTTCTGCACGCGGGACAGCGCGAAATCGCCCCGCATGAGCGCCGCCGCCGCGATCAACGCGATGCAGAACCCGGCGGCGCCGGGAATGGAGTTGCCGGGGCGCCCCAGCGGAACCAGCCTGTCACCCCAACCCTGACCTTCCGCAAGATGCAGCATCACCGAGGCGAGCGCACTCAGGCAGGCGATCGCAATGATCGAAAGGTAGATCAGGCGCATATCGCAGCAGGCCAAGAGGCGGCGGCCGGCCAGGATGACGAGCCCGAGCAGCAGGAAGCTCGCCATCGTTTCGCCGGCGCGCGACCAGGGGATCGCGTTGACGATCAGGCCGACGACCGACCACAGGCCGAAGGCGGCCACCCCGATCAGGCCGGCCATTACGGCCCGAGGCAAGCGCTCGCGAAACAGCGTCGCATCCGTCGCGACGACGACCACCAGAGCGGCGATCATCAGCTTCGCCGAGGTGTTCTTGCTGACGAAATAGGCGAACACAAGGAAGCTCTGGAAAGCCGCCATGCAAATGAGGTCGCGCGCCGGAACGCCAATGCGTCTCATCGTCATCCCTGCGATCATCGCGGCTGGGCGCTATCCGCCGCTGCGATGATCGCACGAGCGGTCTTGACCGGATCAATGGCGAAAGACTGCTTGCCGCCCTCCTTGCCACCGAACACCGGGACGTAGCGCGCGCCTGCCGCCGCCGCCCAGTGGAGCCCCGTCGATTTACGGCCATCGGTCGCCATCAGTTCGATCACTGTAGCGCCAGGCTTGCAAAACAGCACACTGGCCAGTGCAGCGCCGTGAACAGCCGCGATGACGTCAGCGCCCGAGCACGCTGCGATCTGGTCCGGGTGGTTGGCCCACTCCGGTTCCAGCACCACAAATCCAGCCTTCTGGAGCAGCGCAACCAGTTCGTCCTCGCCAGCGACGACTCTCTGGCGGTGACCTTTTCTCTTGAGATAGAGCCGCCGCGGCGCGACCATGGCGGGCTTTCCGCGATATGCCGCCTGAAACAGCGCCAGCGCGGTCCCGCAGGCCTCGGGCACGCCAAAGATCTGCTCGATATTCGGCGAATGACTGCGTGCGTAGAGGTAGCGGTCTGTGACGACGTGTTCGGTCGGGCTCAGCGGCATTTGCCGGACGCGCAGCCCTGAAGCGCGGATGCCCTCAATGAACGAAGAGACCAGCGGCGGATGGTCTCCGGTGAAAATCACAAGCTCCTCGCGCCCGCTGATCGCGCCGATCCGGATGGCCTCGCAGATCGGCATCAGCACGTCGGTCATCAAATGACCGTAGTGGCGGATCGGCGGGATTGCCAGGCAGGGTTGGTCGACCGTGATCCGCTTCATTGCAACGAAACCGGGATAGGCGAACGACCAGCGCGCCTTGCCTTGCTGACCCAGTGATATCTGGCTTCCCGAAGCGGCATCGACGGCAGTCAGTGTATGACCGGGCACGACGACGCCGGAAATCTCCGCGATGACGGTGCGGGAAAAACCAGCTTCGCATGCCGTATCGAGCGGATTCAGCGTATCGACATTGTCATCGCAGACTTGCGGCCGGACATCGTCATACGCCGCAGCAGACAGGCTGTGCCTCCAGAGCCTGTCCTCGAACATTCTCACGCGACCCGGGTCGGGCCAGACGAAGTCCGGGAAGAAGCCCGCGAGCCGCCTGACACCGGGATGCCACCCGAGCAGGGCATTGCTGAGCGTGAACGCGTGCGGTTTCGGGTCCAGGAGCCGGTTCAAGAAAGTATGGTGCCGAGCCAAGAACGTCCCCCGCGGAATTCCATCCCGACCGGCGCGGCCAGTCCAGGCGACCGTTCCGCCATGCCTTTCAGAGCTTCGCGGTGGTCGTCCTGATCTTCGCTTCGACGACAGCGCGGCTGACCTGATCGAAGACCAAGCGGTACGCAGCTATCGCGGATGAATCAAGATCGCCCTGGCCGAAATCGCCCAGCACTTCGAGAAGGATCGCATCGGCCTCGGCACGATAGAGATTGAGCGCCGCGACGTCCGAGGTGGCGCGGATCTTCGGCAGCAGCGCCAGCAGCCGGTCAAGCCCCGCCATCGCCCGCTTGCGCCGCACCGCGCTCTCGCGGCCGAGCACGCCGGCGGCGCCGGTGCCGAGCAGGGACAACCCCATCACGCCGAGATAGAACCAGTCGCCATAGCGCTCGAAGAAGGTCTTCTGCTCGCCATCGATGAAGGCGGCCGCGCCGATATGCACCGGCAAGGGCGCGTCCTTGTCGGTCGCCGGCGCCTCCAACCCCTGGATCTGCGGCAGTTCGGCCGCCAGCGTCACACGCAGCCCGAGCAGGGCGCTGACGAGGCTGCCGACGACGTCCTCGTCGAGATCCTGGGCAGCAAAGAGCCGCGAGGTGATCGCGATGGTCGGCAGGTTCTCGGAGGGCCGCGGCGGGTCACCGCCGAGCGCGCCCCTGACGATCTCGCCGGTCTCGATGGCGCGGACGCGGGCTGCCAGCGCATCGGCCTCGCGGATCGGGATCAGCACGGGATCCTCGCCCCAGGCCGAGCGCAGCCGGCCGGTGCCGTCGCCGCTGGTACGGGCGCCGACGGCATTGACCGAGAAGAAGGCGTCGATGCGCTTCTCCCTCGCCGCCGGCACGATCTCGTCCGGCGTCAGCCCGACGATCGTCACATCCTCGGCCCTGACCTCGTATTGCTCGAGAACGAGCCTGAGCAGGGGGATGTTTCCGGGCGGATTGCGGACCACCCCGATCCGCTTGCCGCGCAGATCGGCGATCCGGCCGATCGCCGTCTCCTTGCCGGTGATGAAGAACGGGAAGGTGCGGCGGGTGATCAGCGCCGTATCCGCCTTTGCAGGCAAGGCGATGTCGGGGCGCAGGATCGCCAGATCCGCCTCGCCATCGTCGACCTTGCGCGCGCTCTCCTGCGAGCCCTCGGTGAGGATCAGCCTCAGCCTGACCGGCGCCTTCTCGCGGTTGAGCCCCTGTACGAAGCCGGCCGCCATGCGGGCGTCCTCGGAGCCGAGCGGGCCGACTGCGAGGCGCAGCGTATGGGGCTGGTTGGCGACGTAGAACCCGGCCGCGGTGATGCCGAACATCGCCAGCAACCCAGCCAGGATCGTGAAACCGCGCCGCCCCATGCCGAACCTACGTCCGCCCGCCTCGCCGCAGCGCTGGCCCGCTGACCCGGGCCGCTACCTGATCTCACTAGCTTTGCTTCGTCCCGCATCATGTCGCAAGTGCGGCGCGGCGCGTCTTCGTGTATGGCGGGGGCATGTCACGATCCGGTCCCTCCCTGATGATCAAGATCTGCGGGCTCTCCACGCCCGAAACGGTAGCGGCCGCCTTGGACGCGGGTGCCGACATGATCGGCCTCAACTTCCATCCCAGGAGCCCGCGCTTCGTCACCCTGGAGCGGGCCACCGAGCTGGCTGCGATGGCGCGCGGCAGGACAGCGATCGTCGCGCTCCTCGTCGACCCCTCGCAGGAACAGGCCGCCGAACTGGCCGAAAGGCTGAAGCCGGACTGGCTGCAACTGCATGGGCGCGAGACGCCCGAGCAGATCCGCAGCCTCAAGGCGGCGACCGGCCTTCCCGTCATCAAGGCGCTGGGCATCGCCGCGGCGCATGATCTGGCCGCAGTCGCGGACTACTCTGAGGCCGCCGACCGCATCCTGCTCGACGCCAAGCCGCCGAAGGACGCAGCCTATCCCGGCGGCCATGGCAAGGCCTTCGACTGGAGCCTGCTGGCCGCGCTCGACCCGGCTTTGGGCTTCATGCTATCGGGCGGCCTCGATCCGGCGAATGTCGGCCAGGCGATCGCGGCAACGCGGCCCTGGGGCGTCGACGTCTCCTCCGGGGTCGAAAGCGCGCCGGGCGTCAAGGACATCGGCAAGATCAGGGATTTCGTCGCAGCGGCACGGGCCGCGGCGGCGGCAGCGACAACAGAGGCAGGCCGGACATGAACGCGCCCCAGACCCCCAACACCTACCGCAGCGGGCCGGACGAGAACGGCCGCTTCGGGCTGTTCGGCGGGCGTTTCGTCGCCGAGACGCTGATGCCGCTGATCCTCGAGCTCGAACAGGCCTATGAGGCGGCCAAGGCCGATCCGGCCTATCACGCCGAGACCGCCTACGGGCTGAAGCATTATGTCGGCCGGCCCTCGCCGCTCTATTTCGCCGAGCGCCTGACCGAGCACTTCAGCGGCGCCAAGATCTACCTGAAGCGCGAGGAGCTGAACCACACCGGCTCGCACAAGGTGAACAACGTGCTCGGCCAGATCCTGCTGGCGCGGCGGATGGGGAAAAAGCGCATCATCGCCGAAACCGGCGCCGGCCAGCACGGCGTCGCCACCGCGACGCTCTGCGCCCGCTACGGGCTGGAATGCATCGTCTATATGGGCGCGGTCGACGTCGCCCGGCAGGCGCCCAACGTCTTCCGCATGCAGATGCTCGGCGCCAAGGTCGTGCCGGTCGAATCCGGCACCAAGACGCTCAAGGATGCGATGAACGAGGCGCTGCGCGACTGGGTCACCAACGTCGCCAACACCTTCTACTGCATCGGCACGGTCGCGGGGCCGCACCCCTACCCGGCGATGGTCCGCGATTTCCAATGCGTGATCGGCAACGAGACGCGCGAGCAGATGCAGGAGCTGGAAGGTCGTTTGCCGGATTCGCTCGTCGCCTGTATCGGCGGCGGCTCGAACGCGATGGGACTGTTCCATCCCTTCCTCGACGATCCGTCGGTCGAGATCTACGGTGTCGAGGCGGCCGGGCACGGCATTCCCAGCGGGCTGCACGCGGCGTCGCTGACCGGCGGCCGCCCCGGCGTTCTGCACGGCAACCGCACCTATCTGCTGATGGACGAGGACGGCCAGATCAACGACGCGCATTCGATCTCGGCCGGGCTCGACTATCCCGGCATTGGCCCGGAGCATTCCTGGCTACACGAGACCGGCCGTGCGACCTATCTCTCTGCCACCGACGACGAGGCGCTCGAAGCCTTCCAGCTGATCTCGCGGCTGGAGGGCATCATTCCCGCGCTCGAGAGCGCCCATGCGCTCGCCCGCATCGCCGACCTCGCTCCGAAGAAGCCGAAGGATCACCTGATGGTGGTCAATCTTTCGGGACGCGGCGACAAGGACATCCCGCAGGTGGCGGAAATCCTCGCCAAGGCCTGACGGCCGGGAGGCCAGCCCTCTGGGTCCGCTGCGCCCCCTCGACTCCGCGCGCAAGATATATGACCATAGGTCAACTCGGGCGAGCGTCCCGGGAATTTGCGTTGCGTGGGGCGGGCCGGGCCAGTGGGGGGCAGCGGTAGCGACAGATCCGGATCTGGCGGCGGCGAGGCCTATGCGGGCCTGCCGATCGAGATCGCTTTCCTTGCGCACCACGACATCGCCCTCTCCGAGCTCACGAGGGTGGCGCGGCGCGCCGAGCGCCGGCGTACCGAAGTCGCCCGGGAACTCCTCGCCAGCGGGCTGATCGACGAGGAGGGTTTCTATCGCGCCTTGGCCGCAGAACTGGGCCTGCCCTTCCATGCCGGCGCGTTCGCGTTCGTGGCCGGCGGCGATTACGGCGCGATCCTCAACGGCGGCATCGCGCCGGTGACGGGCGATGCAGACCGGCGCTTTCGCTTTATGCTGGCGCCGGAGGGGCCTGCATTGCGGCGGATGCTCGAAGCCGGGCCACGGCAGCGCGACGACATCGGCGTCGTCACGCCGCGGCGCTTCGGTGCAGCACTGCGTCTCGCCAATGGTGTCGACCTGGCCATTCATGCCGCCAATCTCGACGCCGCGGGGCTCGCCCGCGACAGCGCCCGCACCGGGGCAAGCCGTGGCCAGCGCATCACGGCGGGGGGTGCGGCGGCGGCCGCTGCGGCCGGCGGGATTTTTGTGCCGCTGGAAACCTTCTTCGCGATGGCACTGCTGCTCGGCCCGCTCTTCCTCGGCCTGATCTTTCTGCGGCTCGCCGCCGTGATCGAGCAACCCGAGCCCGATCTCTGGCGCAAGCATCGCTGGCGGATCGATGACAGCCGCCTGCCGGTCTATACCGTCGCAGTGCCGCTCTATCGCGAGGAGGCGGTCCTCCACCAATTGCTGGGCGCGCTCGCGAACCTCGACTACCCCGCCGCCAAGCTCGACATCCGCCTGCTGATCGAGGCCGACGATCTTGGCCTCCAGGCCGCGCTGGCACGGGTCTCGCTGCCGGCCCATATCGCCGTCACGGTCGTGCCGCCCGGCCAACCGCGCACCAAGCCGCGAGCGCTCAACCTCGCCTTGGCCGAGGCACGCGGCTCGCTGTTCACGATCTTCGATGCGGAGGACATCCCCGATCCGCAGCAATTGCGGATGGCCGCGGCGCACTTCCTCAAGGAGCCCGAGGACCTCGTCTGCCTGCAGGCGAGGCTGGTGATCGACCACGCCGCGGAAGGCCGGCTGCCGGCGCTGTTCGCGCTCGAATATGCAGCGCTGTTCGACGTGCTCAATCCCGGCCTGCTGCAGTCCGGCTTGCCGATCATGCTGGGCGGCACCTCCAACCATTTCCGCACCGATGCCTTGCGGGCGGTCGGCGGCTGGGACGCCTGGAACGTCACCGAGGATGCCGATCTAGGCTTGCGGCTGGCGCGGGCCGGCTATCGCATGGGCGACCTGCCGTCGGACACCTACGAGGAGGCGCCTCTGACGCTGCGCGCCTGGCTGAAGCAGCGCTCGCGCTGGATCAAGGGCTACATGCAGACGCTGGTGACGCATTCACGCCATCCGGTCCGGCTGGTCCGCGAGGCCGGGCTGCCAGCGACCTTCACCTTCCTGACGCTCGGCTTCGGCACGGTGGTCAGTGCGCTGGCCTATCCCGTCTTCGCGATCGTCGCCTTCCTGGCCTGCTGCGAGGGCACGCTCTTCGCTGCTACCGGCTTCTTCAGCGTCTCCTCGACGCTGGCGGCGGTCGTATGGATATTCGGGGCGATCGCGCTGTTCCTGCCGCCCGCGGTCGGGGCACTGCGGCGTGGGCAGCCGCGCCTGCTCAGGCTGCTGCCCTGGCTGCCGCTCTATTACGGGCTCGTCTGCATCGCCGCCTGGATGGCGCTGCACGAATATCGGGCGCGCCGCTTCTCCTGGAACAAGACGACGCATGGCGTAGCCCAGCAGCGCCCGGGGCACGCCCCGGGGGCAGGCCTCACAGATGCCGAAGCCATTCCTGCGCCGCCTGGGCCGGCGGCTGCTCGATATTGAAGGCGCCGACGAAGCTGCCGTCCTTGCCCATCAGATAGACCAGCGCGGTGTGGTCCATGGTATAGTCGTCGTCCTTCAGCGGCACCTTGCGGGCATAGGCGCGATAGGCCTTGACCACGGCGTCGATCGCGGCCCTGTCACCGGTCAGGCCGACGATGCGCGGGTCGAAGGAGCCGATATAGCTCTTCATGACCTCGGCCGTGTCGCGCTCGGGATCGACCGTCACGAAGAGGGCGCGCAGCTTCTCGCCCTTCGGACCGGCGGCGCGCAGCACCTCCGAGATCTCGAACAGCTTGGTCGGACAGATGTCCGGGCAATGGGTGAAGCCGAAGAAGACGAGGAAGGGCGCACCGCGAAGGTCCTTGTCGGTCAGCGGCTTGCCGTCCTGCGTGGTCAGCGTGAACGGTCCGCCGACGCTTGCCGTGCCGGACTGCCCCTGGCGGGCCGGCGCAAAGGTCAGGATCGCTGCCGCGGCGAGCGCGAGCGCGCCGATGAGGAAGACGAGGACGGGCAGGATGAGGCGGCGGTTCACGGGAGGAGTCCTGGTTGCGGCTCGCGCGGGGACAGGCCGGCTGGCATGTTCAGAAGCAAGCGACGATGGCGGCGATCAGGCCGTCGGTGAAGAGACGGTCGCCCTCGCGCCACCAGAGCAGCAGGCCGGTCAGCAGCAGCAGGGAGGCGCCACCAGCGAGCAAGGCAATGCCCAGGCGCGATGGCGCCGGAGCCTCGAAATCGCGATGATCCGGCGCTTCCGTCATGGACCCATGATAGCGCGCCGGCACCGCAGCCGAAAGCGGCCTCCGCGCCGCAGGCCGTGGCCTGGAGGAGCGTCGATCAGCCGTCAGCCCAACGCTGTTGGAGCGCAGTGACCGACATGTAGTCGTAGGAAAGATCCGAGATCGCCCAGTAGCGCAGGCTGTCCTGCTGGAAGGCCCAGAGGTGGTCGTAGATCTTCTTGAAGCTGGGATTGGCGGCCGACATCTCGGCATAGAGGTCCTTGGTGACCTTGTAGCTGGTCTTGAGGATGTCGTTGGGCAAGGGTCGAAGCTGGGCGCCGCCGGCGACGAGCCGCTTCAGGGACGCCGGATTCAGGACGTCGTATTTCGCCTGCATGTCGTGCCCCGCCGCCATGGCGCAGGTCTTCAGCGCGTGCTGGTAGACCTTCGGCAGGCTCTGCCATTTCTCCAGATTGATGAAGAAGCTGAGTTCGGCGCTGCCATCCCAGAAGCCGGGATAATAGTAATATGGAGCGACCTTGGCGAAGCCGAGCTTCTCGTCGTCATAGGGCCCGACGAACTCCACAGCATCGAGGACGCCGCGCTCCAGCGCCGGGTAGATGTCGCCGGCTCCAAGCTGCTGCGGCACCACGCCCATCTTCTGCAGGACGTTGCCGCCGAGGCCGCCGATCCGCATCTTGAGGCCCTGCAGATCCGCTGCCGATTTCAGCTCCTTACGGAACCAGCCGCCCATCTGCGCGCCGGTATTGCCGGCCGGCAGGTTGTAGATGTTGAACTTGGCATAGAACTCGTTGAGCAGCTCCAGCCCGCCGGCATGAAACAGCCAGGCCTGCATCTGCCGGCTGTTCGGCCCCCAGGGAACGATCGTTCCAAAGGCGAAGGCCGTGTCCTTGCCGGTGTAGAAATACGAGCCGGAATGACCCATCTCGACGGTCCCGGTGGTGACCGCATCCGCAACCTGGAGAGCCGGCACGATCTCGCCGGTGGCGAAGACCTGGATCTTGAACTTGCCGTCCGTCACCGCCGAGACGGCATCCGACAGATAGCTGCAGGCGCCATAAAGCGTATCGAGCGACTTCGGATAGCTCGAAGCCAGGCGCCAGGTGATGGACGGCGTGCTCTGGGCGATCGCCGGGGAGGCGATGCCGGCTGCCGCGCCGACGCCGGCGCCCTTGAGGAATGCTCTGCGCTTCATGAAATCGTTTCCTGCCCGTTTCTTGGTTACCGTGGTCGGCTTGCGGACAGGATGGCACGTGGTGTTCGGGCAGGACAAGGAACACGGGGCCGCATAAGCGGACCGGGCAGCAGGCGGGAACTCCGCCTTTCCTCAGCGCCGGCTGCTCTCCTCCATCAGCTTGACGACCGTCGTCAGCAGGCGGTTGGCGGGCGTGGCGATGCCGAGCTTCGCGCCTGCCCTCACGACATAGCCGTTGAGATGATCGATCTCGGTACGCTTGCCGCGCGCAAGATCCTGAGCGGTCGAGGAGGACTGATCCGGCATCGCCGAGGCCAGGGCCATGACCTTCTCCAGGATGCCTTCGTCGACGCGGACCGCGCTGGCCTTCGCGACGGCGAGGCATTCGGCCACAATATCTCTCATGCAGGCCTCGACGCCCTCCACCGCGACCATCCGGCCATAGGGCAGCTGTGGGATCGCCGAAAACGCGTTGTAGGCGCAGTTGACGATCAGCTTGTTCCAGAGCGTGCCGACGACATTGTCGGAAATCTCGGCTGCGATCCCGGCCTGTGCGAAGAGCTCAACGAGCGCCGGGCTCGCCGGGCTGGCGCCCAAAACCAGCTCGCCGCGGCCGTGATGCCTGACATGGCCCGGCTGCGACATCTCGGCCGCGACATAGACCGCCGTCGCGATCACCGGACGCCCGAGGATCTCCTGCAGGCGTTCGGCGTTGTCGACGCCGTTCTGAAGGCTCAGGATCGCGGCTCCCGATGCGAGATGCGGCGCGATGGCCGCGCCGGCCGCCGCGGTATCGCCGGACTTCACGCAGAACAGCACGAGGTCGGCTCCCGCCACGCCCGAAGGATCGGGCGTCGCCGTCGCCGGCAGGGTTTCGGTGAAATCCTTCGTCTCGAGGACCAGGCCACGGGCCGCGATTGCCTGCACATGCGGCGGCCGCGCAACGAGCGTGACCTGATGACCGGCGCGCGCCAGCATGGCACCGTAATAGCAGCCGACTGCACCGGCTCCCATGACTGCGATCTTCATCGGTTTGCTCCCAGACTCGGCTGCGGCCACAGGAAATCCTGGCCAAGCTCGGCAGGATCGGAGCAGCCGAGATGGATCATGGTGTTGACCAGCTCGGCCTTCAGCATGTCGATGATCGCCGTTGGCCCCTGCGACAGGCCGAGGGCGGCAACCGCAAACAGGAACGACCGGCCCAGCAGCACGAAATCGGCTCCGCTGGCGAGGCTGCGCGCGATGTCGTCGCCTGTGCGCACGCCGCTGTCGAGCAGGAGCGTCAGGCTATCGCCGCAGGCCTCACGGATGACGGGCAGGACCTCGATCGGAGCGGGCGCCGCATCGAGCTGGCGGCCGCCATGATTGGAGACGACGATGCCGTCAGCGCCGATCCGGGCTGCGGCCAGGGCGTCGCTCGGATTGAGGATGCCCTTGATCACCAGATGATGCGGCCACGCCTTGCGGATGCGCTCGATCCGACCCCAGTCCAGCGCCGGGCAGGAGAGCTGCCGGGAGACGAACTCGGCATGGGCCAGGCCGCTCATCGAGCCCTTGTCGCCGATGAAATTCGCCATGCCCGGCCGCCCGCCCAAAGCCGCCCGCAGAAGCCAGGCGGGATGCCGGCTGACATCGAGGATCGTGCGCAGCGAAGGCCGCAAGGGGATGGCGAGACCGTTGCTCAGATCGCGAACGCGCTTGGCCGGAACGGGGATGTCGATGGTCACCACCAGCGTGGTGACGCCGGCCTTGAGCGCGCGCTCGATCAGGCCGGCGGCGATGGCTTCATCGGCTCCCGGGTAGAGCTGGAACCAGAGATTGTCCTGCGCAATGGGCTGGATCGTCTCGATCGATGTCGTCGCCGCCGTGGAGAGGACATAGGGAATGTTCTGCGCCTTGGCTGTGCGAGCCAGGGCGCAGTCGGTTCCGGGGCGAACCAGATCGGCAAATCCCATCGGGGCGACGCCGAAGGGCGCCGCATAGCGGCGGCCGAAGATCGTCACCTCGGCACTCGCCGCCGCGCAGTCGCGCAGCGCCTGCGGCATCAGCGCGATCTGCTCGAAGCGGGACCGATTGCGCGCGATCGCGATCTCGGCCCCCGCCCCTCCCTCGATGAAGTCGAAGATCGCCCGCGGCAGCCGCCTGCGGGCGGCGCCGGCCATTTGTGCGGTCGTAAAGATGCGTCCGGTCGCCAAGAATCCCGATCCTCCCTCGATGGCCTGTTCGTGCGGCCTTGAAGGCGTCATGCCTACAAGCTGCTCACCGGCAAGGCCAGAAACAGCGGTAACTGTCGACCGGCGCCTGTCGCGCGACAGGGCGGGCCGCTCATTGTTCTGGCCTATATCGCGCGCGGCCCGAGCCTGCGCTGCATCATCGTAGCGCCGGCGGATCGGGCACAACATGCCGTCTGCATCCCGGCAATGAATGATACGGCAGAGAGGGGAGCCTGCCGGTGCGGTGCGACCTCAAGCAAGTCGGGTGACAATAGGACTTACCGGAGTAGGCACCCGGATTGGCAAAGTAGATGATTTCCAACCCACGCTTGATGGGGGGCGTTCCGCAGGATGAAGCGCTGGCGGTTCACAGGTGAGCTGCCAGGATAGCGGCCTCCGACGCGGAAGCTCCTCAATCCCTGGTATCAGGGATTGATCAGGGAATGATCAGCGGAATTCCCCAATCCGCCCATGGCGGACGCGCTGCCGTGGGCCAAACATTCTGTGCGTTTGCACATAGTTAAACCAAGGCGCGGCTGTTCAGGCTGCATTAACTCTGTTGCGTTGAGCAGGGAAGGAATTTTGCATTGGCAGGGAATTTCGACCTTGGAAACAGGGATCGATGAGCCTGGCAGCGAAACATCCAGCAAGGGCTTGTGCTCGGGCAAGAACGCGGCAGCTGACAAAAACAGCGTCCGTTTACGACCTTGATTCTCGCATTGCAATCTTCGCGCGCATCTTCTAAATGTAGATTGTTCGCGATTCGTCGCGAACTTCAGCCCCCAACCCTGATCGGGTCGAGGCATCTAACGAGGCATTTCACATCAGTGAGCAGCCCTCGTTGCTCCCCCAACCTACGGCGTACCGCGCTGTGGGAGAGGAGTAACGCGGGTGCTCGTTGATCCGATCGATTTCCAGATGGAGTCGATCATGACCTCGAATGCTACTTCCACCATCCCGGCTCAAGTGCGTCACCGCTGCCGACCTCCCGCCTCGACGGTTGTTCAGCGCTCGGCCGCCCAGTTGACGAGCGCTGTGGCGTGCTTCGCAGCAAAAATCGTTGAGCGGCCGCTCGGCGAGCTGACGCCTTCGCCGCGCAACGCTCGCACGCATTCCAAAAAGCAGATTCATCAGATCGCTGGGAGCATCAGCGCGTTCGGCTTTGTGACACCTGTCCTGGTCGACAGGGACAGCGTCATTGTGGCCGGCCACGGGCGATTTGAAGCCGCCAAGCTCCTGGGCTTGTCGGCGGTTCCGACGATTTCCCTGGACCACCTCGACGCCAATCAGGTTCGGGCTTTCGCGTTGGCTGATAACCGCCTGGCCGAGCTCGCGGGCTGGGATCAGGATATCCTCCGGATCGAGCTGGGTGCGCTGATCGAGATCGATTTCCTGGTCGATCTGACCGGGTTCGAGACGCCCCAGATCGACCTGATCCTGAGCGCGGATGAGGCGCTGGCTCCGAAGGCCGATCCGGCTGATGCGGTCGGGCCGACCGGTGCGGAAGCGGTGACGCAGCGTGGTGATCTCTGGCTGCTCGGCGACCACCGGATCCTCTGCGGCGATGCCCGCGAACGCGCCGACTATGAGAGGCTGATGGGCGGCGAGTTCGCCCAGATGAGCTTCACGGATCCGCCCTACAATGTTCGGATCGATGGCCATGTCAGCGGGCTCGGCAAGATCAAGCACCGCCCGTTCCCGATGGCCTCGGGCGAGATGAGCAAGCCCGAGTACGGGGGGTTCCTGACGGGCGTCTGCGGTGAAATTGCCGCCGCTTCCCAGGACGGAGCTCTGATCTTCACCTGCATCGACGGCCCGCATCTCCACGAGATGCTCAACGCCGGATACGCCGCTTTCGACGAGCTGAAGGCGGTGATCACCTGGGCCAAGACCAATGCAGGGATGGGCTCGCTCTATCGGTCGCAGACCGAGCTGATCCCGCTCTGGAAGAAGGGTAAGGTGCCGCACATCAACAACATCGAGCTCGGCCGCCACGGCCGGTACCGCACCACGCTTTGGAGCTATGCCGGTGCCAATGGCTTTGGCCGGGGACGGATGGAGGACCTGGCCGCTCACCCGACGGTCAAGCCCTGCACCATGGTCATGGATGCGATCAAGGATGGTTCGAAGCTGAAAGGTATCGTGCTCGATCCGTTCGGCGGTTCCGGCACGACGCTGATCGCGGCGGCCAAAACCAAGCGGCGGGGCTATTTGATGGAGCTCGACCCGCTTTATGTCGATGTGGCGATCCGGCGCTGGGAGAAGCTGTTCAAGCGCGAGGCGCGCCACGCCGAGACGGGACAGAGTTTTGCAGAGATGGCGATGCAGCGTGGGCACAGCTCGCCGGCGGTCGGGCAGTGATGGTGGGAGGCGAATATGTCTCGCAACAACGATCAGCCCCCTGTCGGGTACAAGAACCCGCCGCAGCACAGCCGTTTTCAGAAAGGCCGAAGCGGCAATCCCTCTGGTCGCCGTAAGGTCAAGCCACAACTCAATTTGGCCGATGAGTTCGCCAAGCTGATGTCCGAACCGATCCAGATGATGAAGAAGGGCAAACTGCGGACAGTTTCGGTCCTCGAAGCCTTCCTGCAGAAGACGACCGAGGCCGCACTCAAGGGCGATGCAGCGGCGCGAAAGGATGTCATCAAGTTGCTCGGCTTGATGACGTCCGTTTCCGAGGCAGCCACGCCGGAGATCACAAGCGAGGAGGAGGCACAGCTGATCGCGCGCTTCCTCGCGCGCGAACGCAGGTCCGGTGGAGGCTGGGATGCGTGACCGGCTGCTGCTTAATGCGATCCTGCGTCAGGATCTGTCGAGCTTCATTGCGCGCAGCTTCATGACACTGGATCCGGGAACGCCCTATCTGCCGAACTGGCATATCGATGCGATTGCCTATCAGTTGATGCGGGTCTGGCGCGGCGAGTGCAAGCGGCTCATCATCAATGTGCCGCCACGCTCGGCCAAGTCGATCTGTGTCACGATCGCATATACCGCCTGGGTGATGGGCCATGATCCGCGCAAGCGGATCATGGCGGTCAGCTATGCTAACGAGCTCTCGCTCAAGCACGCTGCGGATTTCCGCAGCGTGGTGATCAGCCCCTGGTTCCGGCGGCTCTTTCCCGGCTTCAAAATCAAGACCAGCCGCAAGAACGAAATCGAGACCAGCGAACGTGGTTCGCGCTTTGCCGGTTCGGTCGGGGGCGCTGTGCTCGGGCGCGGCGCCGATCTCATCGTCATCGATGATCCCATCAACGGACTCGACGCGGTCCTCTCGGCGGCTGAGCGCCGCCGCGTGACCGAGTTTTATGATGCGACGCTGTATTCGCGCCTGAACGACCGGATCAACGGCGCCATCATCATCGTGATGCAGCGGCTTCACCAGGACGACCTCGTCGGTCACGTCCTGGAGAAGGAAGAGTGGGAGGTCCTGTCGATCCCCGCGATCGCCATGGAGGATATGAGCTATCGCATCGGGGAGGGACAGGACGGGGTCTATCGTCGCAGGGCAGGCGAGATCCTGCATCCGGGGCGCGAATCCATCGCCTGGTTAGAGGCGACCAAACGAAATTTAGGGACCCTGAACTTCTCAGCCCAGTACCAGCAGAACCCGCTGCCGGCGGAAGGCAATGCGATCAAGCGTGACTGGATCCGTTCTTACGAGCACCGGCCCGAAGGGTTCGAGATGGTGATCGCATCCTGGGATACCGCCTCGACGCTGGCGGAGACCTCGGATTGGTCGGTCGGCACCGTCTGGGGCGCGCGAGGCCAGCAATACTATCTGTTGGACGTGGTGCGCGGACGTTGGGAGAGCCCAGAGCTCAGGCGCAAGATGATCGCGGTTGCCGAGGAGCATGAGGTCGATGCGACGCTGATCGAGGATACCGAGCTCGGCCGGGCGCTGTCGCAGGACCTGCGCCGGACCCATCAGCTCTATCCGCTGCTGCAGCGCGCACGGTTCGACAAGACGGCGCGGTTGCTGGCACAGGCGGCGCGGTTCGAGGCCGGGCAGGTGTTCTTGCCGCAAGAGGCCGAATGGCTTGCCGATTACCTTTCCGAGCTGCTGGCCTTTCCGACGGGACGCCATGATGACCAGGTCGATGCCACCAGCCAGGCGCTGAAGTATCTGACTGCCCGCACGCCGGTGGTTCCCGTTAGGCCACAGAAGATCGTACGGCCGCAGTCGCGGTTTCGGGGGGCCGGCGCGTAGCCGGCCCGGACGAGGTGCCTGGAGGTGGACGATGAGCATCGATCCTGTCGTCCAGCGGGGCGTTCAACTGGGCACCGTCACCATCGTCACCGAATAGCCGCGCTGCGCCATGCAGCCGACCATGATCTGCCTCAGCGCATTGGTGCGTTGACCTTCCAGCATGCCCGCTTCCATCGCGTCCGCCAGACTGTGTCCCATATAGATCGGCGCGGCCATGGCTTGCGCCTTGGCGACTTCACCCTTGCAGATCGCATCGTCCTGCTGGAACTGGGCCGCAGCCGCCTGATCGGTGCGGCCATCGAAGCGGTTGAAGTTCATCACGGACCGCGTCGTGCAGGCGGGGATCGCCACGCTCAACAGAACCGCGCCAACAACGTGCCGCCACCGCTGAGCGAAGGCTTTGTAAGGCATGGCGGGATAGAAGGTCGTCATCGTGATGGGTTCCTGAAGAATGGGGGTCACAGATCGTCGCGGCGCCAGGCCGCTGGCTTGCTAAGTGGCCGGGAGGCGGAGCGCTGGGGTTCTGACAGGACAAAGCTTGGCCCCGTCAGCCGCGGCTTGGAGCGGATGCCCAAATGCTTCGCTTCCCGCCGCTTGGCCTCAGCGATGTCGGCGAGGTCGGTGGCCGTCTTGCCGCCGGGCCGGCGGTGACAACAGTCGCGCCCGAGGACGCGGCCGTCCGAGATGTCGAGCTCCGCGCTCTTCGAGGATCAGGGCTTCCGGGATGATGTGATCGAACTCGAGCGCCTTGCCGGTGATATTGAGCCCGCAGCCTTCGCAGAGGATCCGACCTGCTCCGGTCATGGCACGCTTGATCATCGCAACCTTCTGAGCACGCGAGAGCTCGCGCCGTGTGGCGGAGCGCTTCGGGTCCAGACCCGCTCCGCATGGATGGATCGGTCCCGAGCGGATCGGCATCATGCCGCCTTGGCCAGGCCATAGAATTTGACCCTGTCGACGATTAGATCGAGTTCGGCGTTGAAGGTGTCGACCGCCTCAGCCAGCTCGCGGATATAGCTCTCGTCCCGGTGGGCGCGGGTGATGAAGATCGGCAGGCCAGGCCAATAGACCGCGATGTCGATCCATTCGCGTCCCGCGATCCAGAGTTGCGCCTGGCATTGCGCCTTATGCTCAGGCGGGAACTCGCCGCGCAGGATGGTCTCGATCATTAGATGCGGCAGCTTGGTCTTGATCTCAAGCAAGCCGTCGTGGCCGATCAGCGCATCGGGGGAGGCGCCGGCACGCCCGCGGCGCAGGAAGCCGACACGCTCACAAACCGCCCCGGTGACGAAAGCGTAGACGCTGCGGGCTTCATCCTCCATCAGCTTGCCGCGTTCCATGTGGAAGGTGCTGATCGTGTCCATCGGCTCGCCGGTGAGGCGTTCGCCGGCGAGCTTGTAGAGATAGCTGAGGCGGGTCCTGCTCTCGGCGCCGCCGCGTCCTTTAGTCAGGATCGTGGCGAACTCGGAGGCCGTCGCGATACCGAGGCGGCTTTGGATCCATTCGGGCGAGCCTTGCTCGCAAGCGATGATCTCGAGCTGGTTGCTCATCAGTTGCTCCTCCTGGAGTTGAGCATGGTGAGCGCCTGCCGAAACCGCGCTGCCGGCAGGTCGGTGACGCCCTTGATCTGAAAGAACTGCAGCAGGGCATTCTTGTCGGCGCCGATTTCCTCGATCAGGTCGAGCAGTTCGCGCGCCTGCTGGCGTGAGATCAGCGCGGATGAGCCTGCGGCCTGACCATCATCGTCATCGGAGGCGGCAAGACCCAGGGCCGCCTTCAACGTCATCCGCTGCAGGTAGGTCAGGGCCGAGCCAATCGCCTGGATGCTATTCTTCTCGCCGCTCTCATCGGGGCTCGCTGAAAGGCTGTTCTCTTCGCTATGGCCGTCGCGATGCGAGATCACGCAGACCACCGTGACGAGGGCGCCTGTGGTTTGCGAACGGAAGCGATAGGACAGCCCGTTCCGGGCCAGTATCGGTGTGATCGTGCGGACGATCTCGGCCAGATCCTCATGGCGATAGGGCTGTCGGCCCACCATCGCCTGGCGGTTTTTGACAATCACCGGGATCTTGGCCTTGGCTGCAGCGAGCGCCTTCTCGAAGGCTTTGCGCGCCTCAAGAGCTTGCGAGCGTTCGTGGAAGCCGATCAGGCGCTCCAGCATCTCGCCATCGGCGCCGCGGGCCAATGCGGCGCTTAACAAGCTCAGTGCCGGTGGCGGGATGGGCGAGGGCGCCTCAATCAGGCGGTTGCTGCGGGCTAATCGCGTCATTGGTCTCTCCATGTCAGGCCAAAGGTGGAAAACAGGCGCGCATCGTCGATCTCGCTCCGGGCTGATCCGGGCGAGGGGGAAATCAGTTTGTGCGTGTCAAAACGAGCGGCTAAGCGGGTGGTTTTGGCTGCTTAGCCAAGGCGAAAGGGGGCTGTTAGAGCCTAAAAATGGGCAGTGGGATCACCGGTTGCAAAGGCTGAGGTGGCGGACAGGGAGGAAATGCTGAAGGTATCGAGTTTGAGTGCAGTTCTAAGGTGCATCATTTTATTGCGGTGCCGTAACCTGGTGCGGGTCGAGTAGTGAGTTCTGAATGTATACTTTGAAGGTGAATTTTTGAACACTGAGCGAAATCTGATCCCATCGATGCAGTTGTTCTTGGGAATTTATACATACATATTCTTCAATAGGTAGACGATTAGCTCCGTAATGCAGTGCAGACAAGTCCGTTTCGCGAAAAATCGAGATCGTAATCTCGCTTGGAGGGTGGGCATATGTCTGCAGTCGGTCGCGGCAGAACGCAGCGGCAAAGACGCGACGACAACATGGTAAGGCGCGCTGGAACAACACGAGCCGCGGCACCGGAGCCGAACCCGTGACACTCAGTTTTGGGCCGTGGCAAGGGCTTGGACCGGTCATCCCGGCTTCTTGCAACGAAAAGGGCTTGCCACGCCGTTGAAGCCGCTTCGCCCCGGCCGTTGCTTTCAACAGCATCGTTAGCCTAAGAACCCTGAGGCTAGGAGCCGTTGACCGATGTCATCCAAGATCATCCCTGTCGTGATGTGCGGCGGTGCGGGTACGCGGCTGTGGCCGGTGTCGCGCGACACGATGCCCAAGCAGTTCATCCCGTTGCTGAGGCAGGAGTCGACCTTCCAGCGCACGATCCGACTGTTGTCGGATGCATCCGTTTTCGGCCATGCCATTGTCGTCACCAACGCCGAATATCGCTTCACCGTGCTGGACCAGCTGCAGGCGATCGGGATCGCGGCGGAGATCGTGCTCGAACCCACGCGTCGCGATTCCGCGGCTGCGGTCGCCACGGCGACGGAGCTGGCCCTTGCACGCGACGATGGCGCGATCGTCGGCGTCTTCGCCGCCGATCAAGTGGTCCAGGACGGCGCGCTTTTCGTCGAGACGTGCCGACAGGCAGGCGTGGTCGCGGCGCAGGGGCGCATCGTCACCATCGGCATTCCGCCGACCAATCCGGCCACGGGCTATGGCTATATCCGTCCGGGCATGGACCTTGGCGACGGAGCGCGGCAGGTCGCTGCCTTCGTCGAGAAGCCGGACGCGGTGCGCGCCGCCCAATATCTGCTCGATGGCTATCTCTGGAATTCCGGCAATTTCATCTTCGACGCCGCGACGATGCGCGCCGAGCTCGAAGCGTTCGAGCCCGGGATCGTCGCGCCCGTGGCGGAGGCCGTTGCGAAGGCCAAGCGGGACCTCGACTTCCTGCTTCTCGATGCTGAGTCATTCGCCACGGCGAAGAAGATCTCCATCGACTATGCCGTGATGGAACGGACGCAGAAAGCGGCCGTCGTCGCCGGCCACTTCGGCTGGTCCGATGTCGGAGGCTGGGCCGCCGTCTGGGATCTGTCGGACAAGAAGGAGAACGGCAACGCCATCGACGGGCGCGGCTATGTGCTCGATGGCTCCAACAATCTCATCCGCTCGGAGGAAGCACTCGTGGCCGTGATCGGCCTCGACGATATCGCCG
Source organism: Allobosea sp. Root381 (assembly GCF_001429395.1). GTDB lineage: Bacteria > Pseudomonadota > Alphaproteobacteria > Rhizobiales > Beijerinckiaceae > Allobosea. The sequence goes on along the minus strand of NZ_LMJT01000010.1, from coordinate 4,048 downwards.
TGATCTCGACGCGCGACGCCGTGCTGGTGACGCCCAAGTCCAAGGCCGACAAGGTCAAGGACATGGTCGCGCTCATCACCGCCAAAGGCGAATCGGAAGCCGGAGCCCACCGCGAGGTCCAGCGACCCTGGGGCAGATACCTGTCGATCGATCTTGGCATACGCCATCAGGTCAAGCGTATCACGGTCAAGCCCGGCGGCGTTCTCTCCCTCCAAAAGCATTTTCATCGCGCCGAGCACTGGGTCGTGGTCCGCGGTACCGCCGAGGTGACGCGCAACGAGGAAACCATCGTCGTGCACGAGAACGAGTCGATCTATCTCCCGATCGGATGTGTCCACCGCATGGCCAATCCCGGCAGGATTCCGCTCGAAATCATCGAGGTTCAGGTCGGCTCCTATCTGGGGGAGGACGACATCATCCGCATCGAAGACATTTACAGGCGGTCATGAGATGACAAGTCTCAAATTTGGAACCTCTGGCCTGCGCGGGCTCGTGACCGATCTGGTCGGGCTGCCGGTGTACAGTCATGCTCGCGCCTTCTGCGCGATGATCGATGAAGATGGCGCAGCCGGACCCGGCGGCGAGGTGCTGATTGGGCAGGATCTGCGCTCGTCGAGCCCCCTGATCGCTGCACAATGTGCCCGCGCCATCGCCGATGCCGGGCTCGTCCCGGTGGATTGCGGCGACGTGCCGACGCCAGCCTTGGCCCTGGCCGCCGTGCAGGTGACCGCGCCGGCCATCATGGTTACGGGCAGCCACATCCCGGACGACCGCAACGGGCTGAAATTCTATCGCAGCCAGGGTGAGATCGACAAAGCCGACGAGGCGCGCATCCTTGCCTGGCATGAGAACCTCGCTCTGTCCGCCCTCCCCACCGAACCGGCCCCGGCGCGCGTATATGATGCACTGGTGGCGTATCGGGCGCGCTATCTCGACTTCTTCGGCCCCGATGCGCTGCGCGGCCTGACGGTCGGCGTTTACCAGCATTCCTCGGTCGGGCGCGACGTGATCTGCGACCTGCTGGCCGCGCTCGGTGCCCAGCCTGTCGCGCTCGGGCGTGCCGAACGCTTCATTCCGGTCGACACCGAGGCGCTGCGCCCGGAGGACGCGACGCTTGCAAGAGATTGGGCCAGCAGCCAGCCGCTGGACGCCATCGTTTCGACCGATGGCGACGCCGACCGACCGCTGGTCGCGGACGAGTCGGGCCTGTTCCTGCGCGGCGATCTCGTCGGCGCGCTGACGGCAGCCTTCCTGGGCGCAGACGCGATCGTGACCCCCGTGACCTCGAACTCGGCGCTGGAACGTCCTGGGTTGTTCCGGCAGGTCGTGCGCACCAGGGTCGGTTCTCCCTATGTCATTGCCGGCATGGCGGCGGCGAGGGCTGAGGGTGCACGGCTCGTCGTCGGCTTCGAGGCCAATGGCGGCGTGCTGCTCGGCTCGGATGTCAATCGGGAAGGGCGCAAGCTCGCTGCCCTGCCGACGCGCGACGCGATGCTGCCGATCCTGGCCACACTGACATCCGCGGTGCGCGCAAAAAAGCCGCTCAGCCAACTCGCTGCCGAGCAGAAATTCGCCGTCGCTCTGTCGAACCGTTTGCAGGAGGTGCCGCAGGAGAAGACCGCGGCGCTGATCGCAAGGCTCGACGCCGGAGACTCGGCCTATCGCGATGCAGTCTTCGCCGCACGTGGTGGAGTCGCTGCTCGCGACAGACGCGATGGGCTGCGTCTCACGCTCGGCGACGGCACGACGGTATATTTCCGCGCATCGGGCAACGCGCCGGAATTACGTGTTTACGTTGAAGCGGTGGAGCGGAGTGACGCCGAAGCGCTTCTTATTGATGGACTCAATATCGCTCAGACAGCACTTGCTGAATATGATCAGTCCTTGTCTGGGGAAAATGAAATCGTGACACAGCAATCGACGAATTGCATGAAATGAAAGGACGATCCGGTCAAGTGCTACACAATCTCGTTCATTCCAACATTGGCTTGTCAGAGCCTGTTTGGAAATTCGAGTTTTGGGATTCCTCGGATCGACTGGCTGTGATCCAAGCTGTGGATGTGGACGGCAGAGCATCGCAGGCGGATGGCCGAGATCGCCCGAAAGACGAAGCGTTATCCGTCTAACCTGACGGACGAGGAATGGGATCGGCTGGCGCCGCTGATGCCGAAGCCCGGACGGCGTGGCCGTCCGCCGGAGGTCGAGCTCCGCGAGGTGATCAACGCTGTACGCTATCTGGTTCGTTCGGGCTGTGGCTGGCGGATGCTGCCGGTTCATTTCGGGCATTGGCGCACGGTCTATGTCTGGTTCCGGGAGCTTGCGCGGCGCTTCCTGTTCCAGACGATCCACGACATCGAACTGATGCTGGATCGCGAGCGGGCCGGCCGTGAGGCGAGCCCGACAGCCGCGGCCATCGACAGCCAGTAGATCAAGGCTCCGCACGCCGCGACAAGGGGTTACGACGCGAACAAGAGGATCCGTCGGGCGCAAGCGCCATATCGCGGTCGACACCGATGGGCGCCTGCTGATGGTCAATCTGAGGCCCGCCGACATCTCCGACAGGGCCGGCGCACTGACCATCCTCGACGCGATCCGCAACCGCTGGCCCTCTGGGTGAAATATCTCGTCGCCGATGCCGCTACGACCGTCTCAAGCTGATGGACAAGGCCGCATGGCTCGACTTCGTCGTCGAGATCATCCGTCGCCGTGACGGCGCCAAAGACTTCGAGGTCCTGCCCCGGCGCTGGGTCGTCGAGCGAACCTTCGGGTGGATGATCCGCTGGCGCCGCCTCGTGCGAGACTACGAGCGGCGCATCGACGTCTCAAAAACCATGATCCTCGTCGCGATGGGCGCAAACCTCATGCGAAGAAACGCCCATCCATGAATTTCCAAACAGGCTTTAAGAGCGGGGCAAAATGGCTGATTCTCTGGCTCCCGGTTCAGGGTCGCCGATAGATTTCTATGATTGACTGCTGTGACGGTCTGCGCAAAGCGATCGACCCGATCTTGGTTGTGCAAGCGGCATAAAGCACCTCTTATCAAGGAGCATTCGCCGATACCCGCCAACACCCTCGTTGAATTGGTCCACCTGAAGCAGGTCTTTTGGCGGCAGGAGGACCGCAATGCCGAAGAAGCGTCATAAACCCGAAGAGATCGTCGCGAAGCTGCGTCAGGCCGATGTACTGGTTTCGCAGGGCTAATCCGTCACGCCGACGCCATCTGATGCGCCCCACCGAGAGGTCGGAGCCGATTGATAGTGAAAGATCGGCCTCGGCGCCAGCGCGGGCGGCGGGGCCGGCTTGGATTGCGCAGCCGCCCGCGCGGTAAGAGCGGGCACGAAGGACTCCAGCGCTGGTGGCCATGTAGCCGAGCGAACCATGAGGCGCAGGAGCTGAAGTGCCGCCGCCAGCTTTCGACGACGTTTTTCGCTTCAGCGAGTGACCTCGGAGAGAAGCAAGAGCTCCGCAGACCGTTCACGCGCCGATCCAGGATGCGCACGCAAGGGAGTTAACCTATGATCCCGACTAGAGAACCAGTTTCCCGACGCGGCTTCCTTCGGGATGAGCTTATCGAGTGTCAGGTCGGCGACAGCGCGGCACAACCGGGCATTCTCGGCCTCGAGCTCCGTCATCCGCTTCACCTGATCCGTCTTCAGGCCGCCAAACTCACAGCGCCAGCGATAGTAACTAACTTCCGTCACACCGACCGAGCGGATCGCGTCCGCCACGGGCTGGCCCTGCGAGATCAGTACATCGACCTGCCGCAGCTTCGCGACGACCTCTTCGGGCTTATGACGCTTCTTCGGCATTCTGGTCCTTCTGTTTGCCTCAAGACATACTTGAAGGTGGACCAATTCAGTGGGGGGATCATACCTGCTAGGCGAGCTTATCACATCGCGGGCTATCAGGCCCATGGCCTGCCCCCATCAGGTGGCCCAGTTTTAATCTAATGCATGGTGGGCTTGGCGGCCACGGTTGAGATGGCCCGTGAAGTGGGTTGGGTTTGTGCAGCCGGCCAGAGCACGGCGGGCGGTGCTGGCGGCTTGTA